>NZ_PPHF01000123.1 GCF_002904335.1 Amycolatopsis sp. CA-126428
AGGCCTTCACCTGTCTGCACGACAGGCCGTCACCGGTCACCTCAACTCGGGACAACGTCCCTGAACATCACATCTAGCGCCACTCGTCCGAGTGAATCCGGCGGCGATCTCCCCGATCGCCGCCGGAATCGTCGTACCCACCCGGTAGAACTGACCCCGCGATCGAACAAAGGTTCGACGGAGGGGGTAATGCGGTGTGGACGCGGTGCTGTTTGGGCTGCTGGCCGAAGGGGTACAAAAATACCTGCGAGGAGTCCTGGGGTCGACGGTTCCGGATCGGGGTCGGGAACCTTCGGGGGCTTCGGGAACTTCTTCGCGTGCGGGAGCGGAGGCGTGCCGGCTGGCCGCCGCCTGGCGAGCGCTGCTCAGGCAGCACGAGCTCGGCGCGGACGGGCGCTGTGTCACCTGCGGCCGGGGACGCCGCTGGACGACCAGAGCCCGGAGTGCCGCGCGTGTCCGCTCCGCGGGGGGCGCGGGGGGAGCCGTGCCCTGGGGCTGGCTGCCGGTCCGGCGGCCGGCGGAGCTGTGCTCGGTGTGGCAGGTCGCGGTGGCCTACTTCATCCGCCGGTTACCGGGCGGGCAGCGGTAGGCGGTTGCGGGCGCTGAGGCGCCTGTGGGCGACCTGGAGCGGATCTTCCGTGGCTGCGGACGCCGACGGGGATTCGCGGCGGCCTGGGGCGTTTCCGCTGCCGGGTGAGATCGACCTGGACGGGCTGCGTCCGAACAGCGTCTGCGCGGTCGGCTCCGGGACTTCGCCGGAACCGCTCGATGGCGTCCGGCGGCCGTGGGCGGGGAGCGAAGACTCACCCGATATGAGTGTTTGTGGTTGGCCCGGAGCGGCCAACCTTGATCTTGTGACCGGTTTCAGCGTACGAGCGGCTCAGCGGAGCGCGTGTTCTCAGCGCTCTTCGCCGGTTGCCGCTGCCCACGGTGGCCCGGCCGGAGCGGGTAGTCGCTCTACGGCCGGGTTTCCGCTGTCGTACGCGCTGGTGGTGCCTGCTCCCGCGCGGGGAGCGAACGGATCAGAGAACGATGCCGCGCGCGGCCAGCCAGGGCCGGGGGTCGATCTTCTTGGTGCCGTTCTGCCACACCTCGAAGTGCAGGTGCGGGCCGGTGCTCTGGCCGCGGTTGCCGATCTCGGCGATCTGCTGGCCGCACTTGACCTTCTGGCCCTCCTTGACGGAGAAGCTGTTCATGTGGCCGTAGACCTGGATCGTGCCGTCGTCGAGCTGGACGCGCACCCAGAGGCCGAAGCCGCTGGCGGGGCCGGCCTCGATCACGGTGCCGTCGGAGGCGGCGTAGATCGGGGTGCCGATGGCGTTGGCGATGTCGATGCCGAGGTGGCTCGTGCCCCAGCGGGCACCGAAGCCCGAGGTGAAGGTGCCGTGCGCGGGCAGGCAGGTCTTGGGGCGGGAAGCTTCTTCGGCGGCCTTCTTGGCGGCGTCGGCTTCACGCTGCTCGCGAGCCTGCGTGACAGAAGCGCTGTCAGCGAGCTTCGCGGCTTCGGCGGAGGCGTCGACGGTGTGGCCGGTGGGCAGGAGTTCCGGAGCGCCCCCGGAGCCCGCACCTCCCGCGGTCAGCGAAGCGCTGGCGTCCTGGCTGTTGGCCAGCGGCGTGATGGCGGTGTCGGAATCGGTGACTGTCTTGAGGGTCGAGCCCGCAGCAGCAGCGGCGAACGCACCAGCCGCAACAGCGGCAACCACGACACGGCCGCGAAGGGCCGAAGAGGGCGGGGCGATGCGGTGCGCACCCCGGACACGAACGACCGCACCTTCCAGTGCGTCCTTCAATGCCGGGGAAGGAGCTTGGCCGCCGGGGGAGCGGTGTGAAGCCAAGACAGGGCCTTCCATCGTCGGGGAGCCGGGTCGAGGACTGTGGGCGGGGGAACCCGGTGAGCCAACCTCGGGGGTGGTTTGCTCGCGTCCTACTTCGTGACCTGACTGTAATGGGGACCCCGGGACAGTAACGAAGGGGTACCGCTGTCGGCAAGGCGTGCCCCCGCTGTCGGCCGATCGGGTGGAACCGGCACCCCGCTCACCTGTGTAAATCACCCAAAGTTAGAGGGGGTTTACGGCGTTCGGTGTGACTTGCCTTACAGGCTTGACGGGTGGTGAAGGTCCACCGAAAGGCCCAACGGGGCCTTCAGGGGTCTCCGAAGGCCCCCTTGGGCCGCCGAAGGCCGGAATAACGAATTGCGGCGGAGGGTTGAAGCGCATCCGACGACTCGCGCCCCGCCACGGCTCCCGGGCGGCGCGAGCTTGCTAGCGTCGCGGGCAATATGCCCCCACGCGCAGAGCCCCCCACCGGAAGCACCCCCGGCCCCCGCCGAGAACCCGAGCCACCAGGTCCGGGCAAGGCGGCCCCGAGCCCACCGGCAGCCGGTCCGGGCCACCCCAAGCCGGACGCCCCGGGCACGGGCCGGAGTCAACAAGGTTCCGACGCACCGACGCGCCCGGTACCCGCCGCCGGCAGCGCGCCGAGTGCGCCCGGCGTCTCTGGTGGGTCTGCGAGCGGTTCCACCGGAGCCAGCCGGTCCGGCGAGCCGACGCGCCCTGTGCCTGCGGCCGGTGCGCCCGGAGTTTCGGCTGCATCTGTGGGCGGTTCCGCCGACCCCGGCCAGCCTGGCCAGTCCGGTAAGCCGACGCGCCCGGTGCCCGCAGCAGGAGGCATGGCCGGTGCGCCCGGAAGCTCCGGTGCGTTTGCGGCTGGTTCCGCTGGCGCTGACCGGCCTGGCCAGTCCGGTGAGCCGACGCGCCCGGTGCCTGCCGCGGGAGGCGTACCGCACCCCGACCAGCCCGGCGAGCCAACACGGCCGGTACCCGCTGCGGGGAGCACGCCCGGAGTTTCCGCCGCCCCCGCAGGCGATTCCGCCAAGCCCGCGTCCCCCGGCCGAACTGCCCGCCCGTCCGGCAACCCGCCGCAGCCAAAGCCGGCAGCCCAGCGCACCGCGCCACAATCCTCAACCAGCAACGACAGAGACCTCTGGGCCGACGACGCGGAAACCCACCCGTCCACCGCCCTGAAAACCGCCCTGATCCTGGCCGCTCTCGGCGCCGTCTCACTCGCTGCAGCCGCCGTCGTTCCCGTCTCGCCCGCCGCCGGGCCCGGGTTCATCAGCTGGCCTTGGCTCGCCCTCCTTGCCCTCGCGCCCGCCGTCGCCGCCATCTGGTTCGCCGCCGTCGGGAAACCCGGCCTCGGCGGTGGCCTCGTCCTCGGCCTGGCCGCCCTCGCTCCCGGGCGGCTGGTCCTCGACCTGCAGTTCGCCGCCAACGGTCCGCTCACCATCCGGCCCGAGCTCTACCTGCCCGACCGGTTCCTCGGCAGCTCCGCCGTCGGTGGCGGGTTCTGGTTGCTCGTCGCCGGGCACGTCTTGACCGCGGCCGCCGGGGTCGTCGCCTGGCGGGCCCTCCGGAACCACGACGAACCCGAACGACGGCGGTGGCGGCTGCTCGTCCCGCTGCTCGCCGTCGTCGCCGGGGCGGGGCTGCTCACCGCGCCCGTCCACTCCGACAACGGCTTCCTGCTCGCCCGCGCCGCCTTCGAAGGCCCCTGGCCCGCGCTCGGCGGGTACCTCCTGATCGCCGCCGCCCTGCCGCTGGCCGCCGTGCTCGCGCTCGCCGCTCCGGCCGAGCACGTCGCGCGGGGTGCTCTCGCCGGGCTGGCCGCCGCCGCCTTCGGGGTGGCCGCGCCGCCCGTTCTCGCCGGGCTCTTCCGGGATGATCTGCACGTCACCTGGGGACCCGCGCTCGCGCTCGTCGCGACGGCCATCGTCGCCGGCCTCGCGGGCACGCGGCTGACCGAACGCACCGAAAACGCCGAAACCGACCTCGCCGGCAGCGCCAAGCTCCCCGGCCTCTTCTGGTGGCGGCTCACCACCGGCCTGCTCGGTCTCGCCACCGTCGTCGCCGCGCTCGTCGGCGCCTTCGCACCGCAGGTCGCCGTCACCGCGCTGAACCCGGGCGCCACCACGCCGGTCAGCGCCGCCGCCGACAGTCCCGCGCGCTGGTTCCTCCTCGTCGCCGCGCTGGTGCTCGCCGTCCCCGCCGCCGGTGTGCTCGTGCCGAAGACCGCCGCCGTCGCGCGGCCCGTGCTCGGGGTTGCCTGGGCGGGGATCGTCCTGGCCGGCACGGCCGTCCTCAACACCGCACTGACCGCCACCCAGGCCGGCAACCTCGCCGGCTTCGGGGGCGCGGCCGCCCCCGTCTTCAGCTACGACCTCGGCGCCGGCGCCGCCTGGACGTTCGCCGCGCTCGTGCTCGCCGCCCTCGCTGCGCTCGCCGCCGTCGGCACCGGTGTCGTCGAACGCGAAGACGCCGGGGACGACACCGAGCCGGACCACCGGACGCTCACGCCCGCCGCGGCCGGGGCGATCCTGGCCGTCGCCGCGTTCGGGCTGCCCGTCTTCGCCGTTCCCGGCTACGTCGCCGCCGGCCTCTGGTCCCACCTCGACACGCCGTCGTGGGGCCTGCTGACCGCCGCCGCGGTCGTCGTCGGCGCGGCCGCGCTCGCGACGCGGTCCCGGCCGAAGCCGGCGGCCGCCCTGCTCGCCGGCGCCGCCCTGCTGACCGCGCTGCACGCCGCGGAGCTGCCGCTCGTCGGCGGCTCGCTCGGTGGGGCGAGCCCGGCCGCCGGGTTCTGGGTCGCGCTCGCCGCCACGGCCGCGTTGCTCGCCGCCGCCGGCATGTCGGCCGCCGGCAGGTCCCCAGCCGGGGAACGCCGCACGCCCGCGGAAGGCCGTGAACGCCGCGCGCCCGGAGGACGGCCGTGAACGCGGTGCGTCCGGGGAACGCGATGCGCCCTGGACGCCGCGCGCCCGGGGAACGCGATGCGCCGTGAACGCCGCGCCCGAGGAACGCCCTGAACGCCGCGCATCCGGGGAAGGCCGCGCGCCCGGGGAAGGCCGTGCACCGTGAACGCCGTGCGTCGTGACCGGCTGCGGGTGCTGCTCGTCGAGTTCACCCGTCCCGACCCGGCCGCCGTCGCGCTGGGCCGCGCTCTGCGCGACGACGGCGTGGAGGTCGTCCACGCCGGGCCCGTGGCCACCGTCGAACAGATCCTCCGCACCGCCGACCAAGAGGACCCGGACGCGGTCGGCGTGCTCGGCGCCGCCCCGCCCGGAGACCTCGAGGACGCGCTCGGGGGTGTCCCCGTCTTCACCGCCGAGACCGCCTCGGAAGTGGTGAAACGGCTCGCCGGTGGGCGGTCTCACACCGGTGAAGCACCGTCTGACCGCGTACGGTGACCGACTTCACCAGGTGCGGAGTCCCCTGCGTCTGCGCAGGTCGCTAACCTCGACTGGTCCGACAGCGCGGTCCGGTCGCGGACCACCTGCAGTGGCGTGTCGTCAGGAGACTGGAGTAGTGGACCTCTACGAGTACCAGGCGAGGGATCTCTTCGCCGCCCACGGAGTACCGGTTCTGCCGGGCTCGGTGGCTAGCACCCCCGAAGAAGCCAAGGCCGCCGCGGAGCAGATCGGTAACCAGGTCGTCGTCAAGGCGCAGGTGAAGGTCGGCGGCCGCGGCAAGGCGGGCGGCGTCAAGCTGGCCCAGACCCCGGACGAGGCGAAGGAGAAGGCGGAAGCCATCCTCGGCCTCGACATCAAGGGCCACATCACGCGTCGCGTGCTCGTGGCCGAAGCCTCGGACATCGCGTCCGAGTACTACTTCTCCTTCCTGCTGGACCGGTCCAACCGGACCTTCCTGGCGATGGCGTCCTCCGAGGGCGGCATGGAGATCGAGCAGCTCGCCGTCGAGCGCCCCGAGGCGCTCGCCAAGATCCCGGTCGACTCGATCACCGGTGTCGACAAGGCGAAGGCGCTCGAGATCCTGAAGGCCGGCAACTTCCCGGCCGACATCATCGACGAAGCCGCCGACGTCGTGGTGAAGCTCTGGGAGACCTTCGTCTCCGAGGACGCCACCCTGGTCGAGGTCAACCCGCTGGTCCGCGACCCGCAGGACAAGATCATCGCCCTCGACGGCAAGGTCACCCTCGACGAGAACGCGGACTTCCGCCAGCCGGGCCACGAGGCCCTGGTGGACAAGGACGCGGAGAACCCGCTCGAGGCGAAGGCCAAGGCCAAGAACCTCAACTACGTCAAGCTCGACGGCCAGGTCGGCATCATCGGCAACGGCGCGGGCCTCGTCATGTCCACTTTGGACGTCGTGGCGTACGCGGGCGAGAAGCACGGCGGCGTGAAGCCGGCGAACTTCCTCGACATCGGCGGCGGCGCGTCGGCCGAGGTCATGGCGGCCGGGCTGGACGTCATCCTCAACGACTCCGACGTGAAGAGCGTCTTCGTCAACGTCTTCGGCGGCATCACCGCCTGCGACGCGGTGGCGAACGGCATCGTCGAGGCCCTGAAGATCCTGGGCGACGAGGCCGCCAAGCCGCTGGTCGTCCGCCTGGACGGCAACAACGTCGTCGAGGGTCGCCAGATCCTGGCCGACGCGAACCACCCGCTGGTCACCGTGGTGGACACAATGGACAACGCGGCCGACAAGGCTGCCGAGCTCGCCGCGGCAGGTGCGTGAAGATGTCGATCTTCCTGAACGAGAACAGCAAGGTCATCGTGCAGGGGCTCACCGGCTCCGAGGGCATGAAGCACGCGACCAAGATGCTGAAGTCCGGCACGAACATCGTGGGCGGCGTCAACGCCCGCAAGGCCGGCCAGACCGTCACCGTCGAGGGCAAGGACCTCAAGGTCTTCGGCACGGTCGAAGAGGCCATCAAGGAGACCGGCGCCGACGTGTCGGTCATCTTCGTGCCGCCGAAGTTCGCGAAGGACGCGGTCGTCGAGGCGATCGACGCCGAGATCCCCCTAGCAGTCGTCATCACCGAGGGCATCCCGGTGCACGACTCGGCCTACTTCTGGGCGCACGCGGTCGCCAAGGGGAACACGACCCGGATCATCGGGCCGAACTGCCCCGGCGTGATCAGCCCGGGCAAGTCGAACGCCGGCATCATCCCGGCCGACATCTCCGGCCCGGGCCAGATCGGCCTCGTGTCGAAGTCCGGCACGCTGACCTACCAGATGATGTACGAGCTGCGGGACATCGGTTTCTCCACCGCGGTCGGCATCGGCGGTGACCCGATCATCGGCACCACGCACATCGACGCCCTCGAGGCGTTCGAGGCGGACCCCGAGACCAAGGTCATCGTGATGATCGGCGAGATCGGTGGCGACGCCGAAGAGCGCGCCGCGGCCTACATCAAGGAGAACGTGACGAAGCCGGTCGTCGGTTACGTCGCGGGCTTCACCGCGCCCGAGGGCAAGACCATGGGCCACGCGGGCGCCATCGTCTCCGGCTCCTCCGGCACGGCGGCCGCGAAGAAGGAGGCCCTCGAGGCCGCCGGCGTCAAGGTCGGCAAGACCCCGAGCGAGACCGCCGTGCTCGCGCGTGAGCTGTACAACAACCTCGGCTGAGGTTGACGACGTAACTCCTGGTGAGGCCGGGCACCCACAAGGTGCCCGGCCTTTCCTCGTTCCGGCCGGAACCGCGCGGGAGATTCACACGTCTGGTGGGCTGACGGCCGTGGAGTGCGCTAGCGTTCTGCGCACACAAGCCGCCTCGTCTTCTTCCGGGAGCCCGCGCGCCCGGAGTGCCGGTCGAACCGACAGGAGTGCATCCGATGACCTTCCCCAGCGGTGGGCCCGGCTACCCCCAGCAGGGTGGCGGCCAGCAGCCCCCCGGACCGCCGTCCAGCAGCTTCCCATCGCAGCAACAACAGCAGCCGCAGCCGCATTCGCACCAGGCGCCCTCCGGCGGGGCGGGCCTGCCGCAGAACCTGCCGCTGCTGCTCGCCCTGGTCGTCGCCGGCCTCGGCCTGGTGCAGTACTTCCTCGGCTTCTCCGACAACGGTGAAGTCGGCCTCGGCGGAACGTTCCTGCTCGGCGGTGGCCTGCTCGCCGCGCTGCACGCGCTGCCCAAGGGCCCGAAGACGCTGCCGTTCGCGGCGCTGTTCAGCGTCCTCGGCGCGCTCGAGGTCCTGGACACCCTCGTCGGGCTCCAGACTTCGCCCGGCATCGTCACCGTCATCCTGATCCTGGGGATCCTGCAGATGCTGGTCGCGGTCGGCGCGCTGCTGATCGCGCACGACGTCATCAAGCCGCCGTCGCCGAAGCCCGCCGCGCCGTCCTACGGCGGCCAGTACGGCCAGCCGGGACAGCCGGGGCAGCAGCAGTTCGGCCAGTCCGGTCAGCAGTTCGGCCAGCCGGGCCACGGGTCGGGCCCGGTCGCCCCCACCGGCGAGCCGTCGGCGCCGTTCTCGCAGCCGGGCCAGTACGGCTCGCCCAACCCGCCGTCGACCACGCCGCCGCCGGGGCAGCAGGCCACGACGTACGCCCCGCAGCAGGGCCAGTTCTTCCAGCAGCCGCCGCCGGAGAACCCGGGCACGCCGCCCGGTGGCTTCGGCAAGTCGAACTGACGCAGCCCCACTTCGAACACAGCCCCACTTCGAACACCCGCTGTGACACCCGGTGTCACAGCGGGTGTTTTGCGTCGGGGGAGACCCGACCGGGTGAGCTCCCGCGCCCGGCGGCGGCGTGGCTCACCCGGACGGAGCAGCCCGGATGCCAGGGTGCGGATCATGGACCTGCTCACCGACGACCCCCACCCGCCGGGTGAAGCGGTGGGCGAGCCCGGATCCGGCGTCGAACCCGCCCCGGTGTCCTGGCTGCGCGTGCTGCTCGCCGCCGCCCTCGGCCCGCTGGTCACCGGCTACGCCGCCGTCGCGACCGTGCTGGCCCTGGTCGCCCTCACCGCCGGCCGCACCGCCTTCTCCGACACCGGCGTGCTGCTGGCCGCCGGGCCCGGCTGGCTCGCCGCGCACCAGGTGCGCCTGGGGATCGGCGGTCACCCTCTCGGGTTCCTGCCGCTGCTGCCGACGCTGGGTGTCGTCGCGCTCGCCGCGCGGACGGCGTCCGGCGCCGCGCGCCGCCTCGGCTGCCGGACGTTCCGCGAAGCCCGGCCGGTGCTGCTCACGATCACCGGTGCGCACGCGGTGTTCGGGCTCGTCGTCGCGCTCTGCGCCCAGGGCTCGCCGGTGACGGCGAACCCGGTGGCCGCCTTCGCCGTGCCCGGGCTGCTTGCCGCCGCGGCTTCGTGCGCGGGCATCACCCGGTCGTGCGGGCTGCCGGACGCCGTCGCCGACCGCGTCGACGCGCTCGCGCTGCGCGGGCTGCGCGTCGGCGCGATGAGCCTGGCGATCCTGGTGGCCGGCGGCGCCGCCGTGTTCACCGTCGCGACCGGGCTGTCGTGGACGACGGTGTCCGGCACCTACGAACCCGGTTTCGGCACCAGTTCCGGGCTCTTCCTGCTCTCGCTGCTGTACCTGCCGAACGCCGTGACGGCCGCGCTGTCCTTCATCACCGGGCCCGGGTTCTCGATCGGGCCGCTCTCCGTCAGCGTGTTCGCCTACCGCGGCGGCGCCGTGCCCGGCGTCCCGCTGCTCGGCGGCCTGCCCGAGCACCACGCGGCCTGGTGGCCGGCGCTGCTGGTGCTGCCCGCGGCGGCCGGCGCGCTGGCCGGCTGGTCGCTGCGCAAGGCCGACGCCGATCCGGCGCAGCGCATCCGCGCGGTCGCGGTCGCCGGTGCCGTCGTCGCGCTCGGCTGCGTCGTGCTGGGCACGCTGGCCGGCGGCCGCCTCGGCGACGGCCCGTTCGACCCGGTGAGCGTCCCGGTCGGCGTCGCTTCGATCGTCGCGTTCTGCTGGATCGTCATCCCGGGGTCGTTCGTCACGTTCTTCGCGGGCGAGCACGAGCCGCCCGCTCCGCCGCCCGAAGCGCTCGAAGACAACGAGGCCTTCCAGGACGCCGACGACGTCGACGCCGAAGAAGCGGCCGAAGCCGTCGAGGAACTCGAAGCGGCTGAAGCCGCCGAGAACTCCGAAGCGTCCGAAGAGGACGAGGAGATTTCCGCCGAGGACGCGGAGTTCGAAGCCGAGGCCGACGCCGAGCTCGGGCTCGAAGAACCGGCCGAAGACGTCCCCGACGCGGCCCCCGAACCCGGTTGCGCTGTGACCGGAGGCACCGAGACCTGCGGCGACGTCGAGCCGGACGAGGGCGACCGTTAGGGTTTACGTGACCTGGTGAAGCGCCGTGCGCCCGGCTGCGCACCGCCCGCGGCAAGGAGCCCGCTCTGTCTCAACGGTTGGACCTGCCCACTCCGGTGAAGCTCGTCGTGCTCGCGTCGGGCTCCGGCACCCTCCTGCAGGCGGTGCTGGACGCCACCGGGCGGTCCGGCTTCCCGGCCAAGGTCGTCGCCGTCGGCGCCGACCGCACCGGCATCGAGGCCCTCACCCGCGCCGAGCGCCTGAGCATCCCGTCGTTCACCGTCCGCGTCGCCGACCACCCCGACCGCGCCGCCTGGGACAAGGCGCTGACCGAGGCCGTCGCGGCGTACCGGCCCGACCTGGTCGTCTCCGCGGGGTTCATGAAGATCCTCGGAGAGCAGTTCCTCGGCCGCTTCACGGTGATCAACACGCACCCGGCGCTGCTCCCGTCCTTCCCCGGGATGCACGCGGTCCGCGACGCCCTCGACGCCGGGGTCAAGGTCACCGGCTCGACCGTGCACTTCGCGGACGCCGGGGTCGACACCGGGCCGATCATCGCCCAGGAGGCGGTCGTCGTGGAGAGCGACGACGACGAAAACGTCCTGCACGAACGGATCAAGGCCGTCGAACGCAGGCTGCTGGTGGAAACGATCGAGCGACTCGGCCGCGGTGGCTCCACCGTGGACGGACGAAAGGTGACATTTCGTGAGCACTGACCTGGGACGGCGCCCGGTCCGCCGGGCGCTGATCGGCGTCTCGGACAAGGCGGGCCTCCTGGACCTCGCGACCGGCCTGCACGCGGCCGGCGTCGAGATCGTCTCCACCGGCGGCACGGCGAAGGCCATCGCCGACGCCGGGGTCCCGGTCACGCCGGTCGAGCAGGTCACCGGTTTCCCGGAGTCGCTGGACGGCCGCGTCAAGACGCTGCACCCGCACGTGCACGCCGGGCTGCTGGCCGACCAGGGCAACCCCGACCACGTCGAGCAGCTGCGCAAGCTGGACATCGCGGCGTTCGACCTGCTCGTCGTGAACCTGTACCCGTTCGCGCAGACCGTCGCGTCCGGCGCGAGCCCGGAGGACTGCGTCGAGAACATCGACATCGGCGGCCCGGCCATGGTCCGCGCGGCGGCGAAGAACCACGGCAGCGTCGCGGTCGTCGTCGACCCGGCCCGCTACGGCTGGGTGCTCGAGCGCGTCGCCGGCGGCGGCTTCGAGTTCGCGGACCGCAAGCGCCTCGCCGCCCAGGCGTACGCGCACACGGCGGCGTACGACACGGCTGTCGCCTCGTGGTTCGCCAGCGCGTACGCCCCCGACGAAGACGCTGCCGACGCCGGCTTCCCGGACTTCCTCGGCGCCACCTGGGAACGCGCCGACGTCCTGCGCTACGGCGAGAACCCGCACCAGAAGGCCGCGCTGTACAAGAGCGAGCGGCCCGGCCTGGCGCACGCCGAGCAGCTGCACGGCAAGGCCATGTCGTACAACAACTACGTCGACACCGACGCCGCGCGCCGCGCCGCGTACGACTTCGCCGAGCCCGCCGTCGCGATCATCAAGCACGCCAACCCGTGCGGTCTCGCGATCGGCGTCGACGTCGCCGAAGCGCACCGCAAGGCGCACGCGTGCGACCCGGTTTCGGCCTACGGCGGCGTCATCGCGACGAACCGGCCGGTCAGCCGCGAGGCCGCCGAGCAGATCGCCGAGGTCTTCACCGAGGTCGTGCTCGCCCCGGACTTCGACGCCGAGGCCCTGGAAATCCTGCAGCGCAAGAAGAACATCCGGCTGCTGAAGCTGCCGGCCGCCCCGGCGTCGCCGATCGAATTCCGCCCGATCTCCGGTGGCGTGCTGCTGCAGACCGCCGACGCCATCGACGCTTCCGGCGACGACCCGGCGAACTGGACGCTCGCCACCGGCGCCCCGGCCGACGAGCAGACCCTGCGCGACCTCGAATTCGCGTGGCGCTCGCTGCGCGCGGTCAAGTCGAACGCGATCCTGCTGGCCACCGGCGGCGCGACCGTCGGCGTCGGCATGGGCCAGGTCAACCGGGTCGACTCGTCGCGGCTCGCGGTGGCCCGGGCGGGTGACCGGGCCAAGGGTTCGGTCGGTGCGTCGGACGCGTTCTTCCCGTTCCCGGACGGCCTTGAGGTGCTGACCGAGGCGGGCGTGCGCGCGATCGTGCAGCCCGGCGGCTCGGTGCACGACCCCGAGGTCATCGCGGCCGCGGAAAAGGCGGGCGTCACCATGTACCTGACGGGGACGCGCCACTTCGCGCACTGACCCGCGCTTCGAGAGGGGAGGGCTCGATGCAGCAACCGCCGCCGTACGGCCAAGGTCAAGGTCAGCAGGGGCACCCGGGCTATCCGCAGCAGCCCGGGTACCCACCGCAGCAGGGTTATCCGCCACCGGCCTATCCCCAGCAGCCCGGATATCCGCCGCAGCCGGGGTACCCGCCGCCCGGCTACCCGCCCGCCGGATACGGCGCGCCGGTGCCGCCACCGAAGAAGAAGCGGACCGGGCTGATCCTCGGCATCATCGGCGGCGTCGTCGTGCTGCTCGGCGCGGGCATTCCGCTGGGCATCTTCGCGGGCGACTACTTCGCGAGCACCGGCGCGGCACCGTCGTCGCCGGTGCCCGCCGAGTGCCAGGTTCCGGCGCCGGTGCTGGAGAAGGCGGGTTTCCCGAGCTTCGTCCTGGGCGGCCAGGGCACCCAGGACCTGCCGGCCATCAAGCAGCAGGGCTGCAGCTGGAAGCCGGGGCCGGACGAGAACGTCCGCGACGCCACCATGCACGTCCAGATCACCCGGTACTCGGGGGAGAGCGCGCGCGAGCAGGCGAACGACATGTTCAAGCCGAAGGCGCCGGCGCTCCCGCCGACGGACGTGCGCGGCATCGGCGACAAGGCGGTCCTGGTCCGGCTCGCCACCGACAGCGCGTTCAGCGGGTCCGAACTGCACGTCCTGAAGGGCACGACCGTCGTGATCCTCGAGGTGTCCGGCTGGGACAAGGGATTCTTCTCGAACTCGCCGATGCCGCAGGAGGAAACCGACGCCGCCGTGCAGGCGGTCGGCGCGGAGATCGTCAAGAAGCTGCCGCGCTAGGCGGGTGCGGGCAGCGTCCTGCAGAGCGCGGCCGGGAACTTCGGCTCGGCCGCCAGGATCTCCGCGCAGCCGGCGGACCGGGCCGTCGCGAACGGCGTCCACCCCGTGTCGCTCCAGCGGAAGGCGGTGCGGGACGGCGGCTCGGACCGCTGCTGCGGGAGGTCGAGGAGCAGCCAGTCCGGCACGCACGCGCGGGTCGCGCCCGGGGTGGCGGCACCGGCGGCGGACACCGCGGCACCGATCCACGCCGGATCGCAGTGGTCGGCGGGCGGGGCACAGGTGCCCTGGCGGTCGCAGTGGCCCCAGCCCGCGCCCAGCTTGTGCCAGGCGTTGCCGGTGTCGGCGTTGAGGATGACCGTCCGGTCCGCGATCGGGCCGGTCGTCGTCAGCCGCAGTTCCGCGGGCACCTTGTCCTGGCAGCCGCCCGCCGCGGGGCGGGTCGAGTAGACGACGTCCGCGCGGATGTCGGTCTTCGCTTCCACGACCTGTTCGATCCGCGGCTCCTGGACGCAGCCGGGGTCGTTGCCGGGCAAGGCGACCTGCACGAAGAGGCTGCGGTCGTCGGAACCGGGGCGGATCCCGGTGACGTCGGCGCGGAACGAGCGCCACTGGGCGCCGATGGTCGTCGGCGCCGTGGCCGCGGCCGTGGCACCCGGAACCCCGCAGCCGGCGGCGAGGGCTCCGGCCGCCGCGATGACGGCGCAGGCGACGGCCACGATCGGCCGTCTCCGCCGTTCGGTCATCGCCACCCCCAAGTCCACCGGCGAATCTAGCCGACGCCGCAGCGTCAGGCGGCCGGACCGGGTTTTTCGCGCAGCGTGACGTCCTTCTCCAGGTAGACCGCCCCGGCGATGTGGCCGCCGGGCGCCGGCGCGTCGGTGAGCCGGTAGCCGGCCCGCTGGTACAGCGCGATGTTGCGGGTGCTGCGCGCGCCGGTGAAGAGGGCGAACCGGCGGGCCTCCGCGGGCGCCTGCGCCTCGGCGTGGGCGAGCAGCCGGCGACCCAGCCCACGCCCGGCGAGGTCCGGCGCGACCATCAGCCTGCCGAGCTCCCAGCAGTCCCCGTCCAGCCGGGCGCGCACGGCGCCGATCAGCCGGTGGTCCTGCCGCAGCACCCACACCGACCACGTTTTCGTCCAGTCGCGGACGTCTTCGAGGGTCTCGTGCAGGGCGGGGATGTCGAGGGTGTCGTTGAGGACGGCCTCCTGCACCCAGCAGCACCGCTGGAGGACCAGCAGCTCGGGGCAGTCTTCGGGGCGGGCGTCGGTGAGCTCCACGCCGCCTGTCTAGCGACCGGTGGCGGGGCGGGCAAATTCATTACGGTGGCGGGGTGAACCGATGCCCCGGTGCCCTGGCTGGGCGCGCACCTGCGACTGGTGCGCGACGTCGCGTTCACCCTGACCGGGGGCGTGGACGTCCAGGCCGCGCACCCCACTAGTGGGTGACTTGACACCTCGGGTGGTTCGCGGTTGACTGGTCTTAGTCGAACAGACGTTCGACGTGGAACCGCCGCCTTCCCCGCGGCGAACCAGTGCCGTCGGTCGCGTTTTGGGAGAGGCCCGACCGCCGGCCCTAGTCCGTGGTGGGGAGGTGCGTGCGGTGACTGCTGTGGTGGAGCCGCCGGTGGCCCGGCTGGCGGCCCTGCCCGGGGTCAGCACGGCGAGCCGGGTGGCGGCCCAGGCCGAGCGGGCCAGGACGACGGGAAGGGTGCTCCCGGTCGTCCCGGCGCTGGCCGGGCTGCTGCCCGACACCGGGCTCCGGCGCGGGAGCACGGTGGCGGTCCACGGGGGCACCTCGCTGCTGCTCGCCCTCCTCGCCGCGGCCACGACCGCGGGCTCCTGGGCGGCGGTGGCCGGCATGCCGTCCCTGGGTATCGCGGCGGCGGCCGAGTACGGGGTCGACGTCAGCCGCCTGGCCTTGGTACCGCATCCGGGGGCGGAGCTCCCGGCGGTGATCGCGGCATTGCTGGACGGCGTCGACCTGGTGGCGGTCCAGTCGGAGACGCTCCAGCCGGCGCTGGCCCGGCGGCTGTCGGCCCGGGCTCGCCACCGCGGCGCGGTGCTGTTGTCGGCCGGGGCTTGGCCCGGAGCGGACGTGGAGCTGTCGTGCCGTCGTGAGCCCTGGTCAGGCCCATCGGGTGGGTACGGCCACCTCGAGTCCCGTCGCGTGCGGGTCCGAGCCCGCGGCCGCGGCTCAGCGGCCCGCCCGCTCACGGCGGACCTCCACCTCCCGGCCACCGGCGGAGAGGTCACCCGGGCGCTCCCCACCCCCGCACTCCGCGAGGCCACCGCATGACCCCCACCCCGCACCCGCGCCCCACCTTGCACCCTCACCCACAATGCCCCGCCAATCACGCGTGTGACCTCTCCAGTCACGCGAGATGCCCGGCCAATCACACGAGTCACCTCCCCAATCACGCGAACCGACCCTCCGGATTCGCTGGCCGACCGCCTGGGTACGTGGGCCGACCACCTGGGCACGCCGGCCGACCGTCCGGGTGCGCTGGCCGACCGTCCCGGGACGCGAGCCGACCGCCTGGGTACGTGGGCCGACCACCTGGGCACGCCGGCCGACCGTCCGTGTGCGCCAGCCGACCGTCTGGGAACGCGAGCCGACCGCCTGGGTACGTAGGCCGCCCCTTCGGGTGGGCGGGCCGAACTTCGCTGCACGCGGGCGGGCCCTCCGGATGCGTGCGCCGACCGTCTGGGTACGCGGGCCGACCCTCCGAGTACGCGAGCCGACCATCCAGGCACGCGAGCCGACCACTCCATCACCCCCACCCGCGTCGGGGTGGCGGGCGGGTTCGGGAGGTCACGTGACCGTCCCGTCCCAGCGCAGCGCCCCCGACACCCCCGCCCGCATGCTCGTCCTCTGGTGTCCGGACTGGCCCGCCGTCGCCGCTGCGGCCGTTGGTGGGGTTGATGCCGCCCTGCCCGTTGCCGTCTTCAGCGCCAACCGGGTTGTCGCCTGCAACGCCGTTGCCCGGCGGAATGGTGTCCGGCGGGGGATGCGGCGGCGGGATGCCCAGTCGAACTGTCCGGAACTCGCCGTCTTCGTCGCCGATGACGGGCGGGACGCGCGGCTCTTCGAAGCCGTCGCGCGGGCCGTCGAAGGGCTCGTTGTCGGGGTCGAGGTCGTGCGGCCCGGGCTGGTCGCCGTTCCCGTCGAAGGCGCCGCCGGCTACTTCGGCGGGGAACACGCGCTCGTCGAACGGCTTCTCGACGAGGTCGCCGCCGCGGCCGGGGTCGAGTGTCAGGTCGGTGTCGCCGAGGGGCTGTTCGCCGCGACGCTCGCCGCGCGGTGCGGTGCGTTCGTCGCGCCCGGGCGGGTTGCCGAATTCCTCGCCCCTCTTCCCGTCACCGAGCTCGACCAGCCCGGTGCCGACCGCGCGGAGCTGGTCGATCTGCTGCGCCGCCTCGGGTTGAAGACGCTCGGTGCGTTCGCCGCCCTGCCGGAACGTGACGTCGCCAATCGCTTCGGTGCCGGCGGGCTGCTCGCCCACCGGCTGGCGCGCGGCCGGTCCGAACGGCCGCCGCTGCGTCGCCGACCGCCGCCCGAACTGGCGCTGGCCGAGGAGTTCGACCCCGTTGTCGAGCGGGTCGACGTCGCGGCGTTCCTCGCCAAGGGGCTCGCGACGCGGTTCTGCGTGGGCCTCGCCGGGCACGGCCTCGCCTGCACGCGGCTCGGCATCTACGCGGTCACCGAAGAAGGCGAACACCTCGGCCGGGCGTGGCGGTGCGCCGAACCGCTGACGCCCGCCGGCGTCGCCGATCGTGTGCGCTGGCAGTTCGAGGGCTGGCTGCGCGCCGCGCCCGGGCAGCGTCCGACGTCCGGCGTCGTGCGGCTGCGGCTGGAACCCGAGGAGGTCGTCGAAGGGCGGTCGCTGCAGCTCGACCTGTGGCGCAACGGCGGGTCCGACGAGGACGACGAGCGCGCCGCCCGCGCGTTCGTCCGGGTCCAGGGCCTGCTCGGGCCCGAAGGCGTGCTCACCCCGGTGCTCGACGGCGGCCGCGACCCCGCGGGCCGCGTCCGGCTGGTGCCCTGGGGCGACCCGCGCGAGCGGACGGCACCGCCGGACGCGACCTGGCCGGGGCGGCTGCCGTCCCCGTCCCCGGCGACGGTCCTCGACCGGCCGGTACCGGCGCAGGTTTTCGACGACGGCGGCCGGGCCGTCGGCATCACGGCCCGCGACCAGGTCACGGCGCCCCCGCGACGCCTCACCATCGCGGGCGGCGCGGGCCGCGAGGTCGTGGGCTGGGCGGGGCCGTGGCCCCTGACGGGCGACCGCCGCCGCCCGGGCCCGCGGAGGGCGCGGCTGCAGCTGGTGCTGGCCGGTGAGGGGGACGAGCCGCCCGAGGCGGTGCTGGTGCACTGCGCGGGCACGGAAAATCCACTGTGGACGGTCGAGGGAGTGTACGACTGAGCATGGACGAGGACTACGCACGAAAGCTGCGCAACTGGCTGCGAGCCGAACCCGGGGCCATGCCCAGCGGGACATCGGAGGAGCGCGAGTGGCTGCGCGAGATTCCCGAGCCCGCCACCGAGGAGCAGGCGGACACACCGGACAGGTGGACAGTCCGCGGACAGCTCCCGCAGACCCCCGCCGACGACGACTGGGTCTGCCCGGTGATCGTGCTCCCGGTCCCGCGCTCGTCACGGGAAAACGGCTGCCGCATGAGCGGGGTCGAGGTTCGCGTGCGGTGGGACCGCCCGGCGAACGCGGACCCGAGCTCGATGACCGACGCCGAGGCGCGCAGCCGCTTCAACCACCCCACCAACGCAGACCGCCGCGCCCAAGCCCCAGACCCGAGCCCCACGACCGAAGCCGAGGCCCGTTCCCGCTGGAACCACCCCACCAACTGGCACCGCCGCCGCCGCGCTGCCGACGACCAGCGACACGACCAGTGGCACGACGAGCCCGGGAGTCACTGAATGGGCTGGAACAACCCGCCCGTCCGCTGGAAGGACCTCGCTCGCACCCTCGCCGGCGGGGTGCCACCGGGCGATCACGGTGACAGTCCCGCCTGGGGCCGTCGCCGCGAGGGGTACCAAAGACCCGGCGACCTCCCCGCCCGGCGCAACGACGATGGCGCCGAAACCGTCCGCGTTCCCTACGCCGAACTGCACTGCCACTCCAACTTCAGTTTCCTCGACGGCGCCAGCCACCCCGAAGAACTCGTCGAAGAGGCCGCGCGCCTGGAACTCGACGCCATCGCCCTCACCGACCACGACGGCATGTACGGCGTCGTGCGCTTTGCCGAGGCCGCGCGGGAACTCGGCGTCGACACCGTCTTCGGCACCGAGCTCAGCTTCGGCCTGCGCAGCCCGCAGAACGGCGTTCCCGATCCGGAAGGCGAGCACCTCCTCCTGCTCGCCCGCGGCGACCAGGGCTACCGGGCCCTCTGCCGCGCCATCACCGCCGGGCAGATCCACCACCAGGCCCAGAAGGGCCGGCCCAGCTACGACCTCGGCGCGGTCGCCGAGGAGGTCGCCGGGCAGTGCGTGGTGCTGACGGGCTGCCGCAAAGGCGCGGTGCGCTCGGCCCTCGTCACGCACGGCCCGGCGGCCGCCGCGGAGAAGCTGAAAGAACTGATAGCCCGCTTCGGCCAAGACAACGTCTACGTCGAACTCACCGACCACCGCCAGCCCCTGGACAGCACCCACAACGACCTCCTGACGCAGCTCGCCGGCGACCTGGGCCTGCCGACCGTGGCCACCACCGCCGCCCACTACGCGCGGCCCGAACGGGCTCCGCTGGCCGATGCCCTCGCCGCGATCCGGGCCCGGCGGGGGATCGACGAACTCGAGGGCTGGCTGCCCGCCGCCGGGACGGCCTTCCTCCGCAGCGGCGCCGAAATGGACGTCCTGTTCCGGCGGTACCCCGGCGCCGTCCGGCGCAGCGCGCTGCTCGGCATGGAATGCGCGTTCCCGCTGAAGCTGATCGCCCCCGAGCTGCCACCCTTCGACGTCCCCGAGGGCCACACCGAAACGACGTACCTCCGAAAACTGACCGACGAAGGCGCGAAGGAGCGCTTCAAAGGCAAGCCGCACGAAGAAAAGGCGAAGGCACAGATCAAGCACGAGCTCGCCATCATCGAAGAGCTCGGCTTCCCCGGCTACTTCCTCATCGTCTGGGACATCGTGCGGTTCTGCCGCGAGCACGACATCCTGTGCCAGGGCCGCGGCTCGGCCGCGAACTCGGCCGTCTGCTACGCCCTCGGCATCACCAAGGTCGACTCCGTCGCCTACGAACTCCTCTTCGAGCGCTTCCTCGCCCCGGACCGGGACGGCTACCCCGACATCGACCTCGACATCGAGTCCGACCGCCGCGAGGAGGCCATCCAGTACGTCTTCCGGAAACACGGCCGCCTGCGGACCGCCCAGGTCGCGAACGTGATCACCTACCGCGCCCGGTCCGCCGTCCGCGACGCCGCCCGCGCGCTCGGCTACTCACCCGGCCAGCAGGACGCCTGGAGCAAGCAGATCGACCGCTGGGGTTCACTGCAGAACACCGAAAAGGACCACGACCACGACATCCCGGACGAGGTCCTGCAGCTCGCCTTCGCGCTCGAGGACTTCCCGCGGCACCTGGGCATCCACTCCGGCGGCATGGTCATGTGCGCCGAGCCGGTGAGCCAGGTCGTCCCGGTCGAGTGGGCGCGGATGGCCGACCGCAGCGTGATCCAGTGGGAAAAGGAGGACTGCGCCGCCGCCGGGCTGGTCAAGTTCGACCTGCTCGGCCTCGGCATGCTGTCCGCGCTGCACTACATGATCGACCTCGTCGAGGAGTACAAGGGCGAAAAGGTCGACCTCGCCGAGCTCGACCTCGCCGACGAGAAGATCTACGAGATGCTGTGCCGCGCCGACGCGATCGGCGTCTTCCAGGTGGAAAGCCGCGCCCAGCTGGCGACCCTGCCGCGGCTGCAGCCACGCGAGTTCTACGACCTCGCCGTCGAAGTCGCCCTGATCCGGCCGGGCCCGATCCAGGGTGGCTCGGTGCACCCGTACATCCGCCGCAAGCAGGGCCGCGAGGAGTGGACCTACGACCACCCGCTGCTGGAGAAGGCGCTGCACAAGACCAAGGGCGTGCCGCTGTTCCAGGAGCAGATGATGCAGATCGCGCTGGACGTCGCGAACTTCACCGCGGCGGAGGCCGACCAGCTGCGGCACGCGATGGGGTCGAAGCGGTCGGACCGGAAGATGGACCTGCTGCGGCAGCGGTTCCTCGAAGGCGCCGCCGTGAACGGGGTCGATGACGAGCTGGCGCGGAAGATCTTCCTGAAGCTCAAGGCGTTCGCCAACTTCGGCTTCCCGGAGAGTCACGCGCTGAGCTTCGCGCACCTGGTCTTTTCCAGTGCTCACTTCAAGTTCTACCACCCGGACGCGTTCCTGGCCGGCCTGCTGCGCGCGCAGCCGATGGGGTTCTACTCACCGCAGTCGCTGGTCGCCGACGCGCGGCGCCACGGCGTCACCGTGCACGGCCCGGACATCAACCGAAGCCTGCCGCACGCGACGCTGGAAGCGTTGCCGGACAAGGGAAAGCTGCACGCCGTGCGGACCGGGCTGAGCACCGTGCGCAAGATCGGGGAAGACCTCGCGAAGCGGATCGTGGCCGAGCGGGCGGAGAACGGCGAATACCGCGACATGGCCGACGTCGCCCGCCGCGTGCGGCTGACCACGCCCCAGATCGAGGCGCTGGCCACGGCCGGTGCGTTCGCCGGTTTCGGCGGCGATCGACGTCAGGCGCTGTGGACCGCGGGCGCCGTCGCCGGCGAACGCCCGGAGCGGCTGCCCGGCCTGGTCGGCGCGCAGGCGCCGGTGCTGCCGGGGATGGACGGGCTCGACGTCGCGGCGGCGGACGTCTGGGCCACCGGGGTGTCGCCGGGCAGCTACCCGACCGAGTTCATCCGCGACCGCCTCGACGAGCTCGGGGTCGTCCCGGCGAGCGGCCTGGCGGACCTCGACGACGGCGCGCGCGTGCTGATCGGCGGCGCGGTCACGCATCGGCAGCGCCCCGCGACCGCGGGCGGCGTCACCTTCCTCAACATCGAAGACGAAACGGGGATGGTCAACGTGATCTGCACACTCGGGCTCTGGCAGCGCTACCACCGCGTCGCGCGCAGCAGCCCGGCGCTGCTGATCCGCGGGGTGGTGGAGAAGGCCGACGGCGTGGTGAGCGTCCTCGCCCACCGCGTCGAGCCGCTGCCGATGCGCATCAAGGCGAAGTCGCGGGACTTCAGGTAAGGGGGCGCCGGACGATCGTGACGATTTCCGGGCTGCTGTCCGTCACCGGCGAGCGGTCCCAGTAGCCGTACTGCTCGTCGACGACCAGCCCGGCTTCCTCGACGAACCCGTTCAGCGTGGGGACATCGAGGAAGCGCAACGTGCTCTCGCTGTATTGCGGCTCCTCCCAGCTCGGGCTTTCGTACGTCGTCCTGAAGCTGACCAAGCCGTTTTCGAACGGCTCGGCGTCGTTCCACGAGCGGACATCCCCGGCTTCCCAGACGTTCGAAGGTGTCCAGCGTTCCCAGGCGCGGACGGCCGGGTTGCGCGTCTCGAAGCCGAACCGGCCGCCGGGCTTCAAGGCCCGGCGGACCGCGGAGAACGCCGTGCGGACCTCATCGTCGGTCAACAGCACCTGGAACGCGTGCCCGGTCATCACCGCGAAGTCGAACTCCGCGTCCCAGGACGCGGTCGACAAATCGCCGTGCACCCACTCGATGTCGGTGCGGCGGCGGGCTTGGACGAGCATGCCCTCGGCGGGATCGAGCCCGACGAGCCGTCCTTCGTGGCCCGACTCCCGCGCCCAGTGCAGCAGGGAACCGGTGCCGCAGCCGACGTCCAGCACCGACTCCGCGGCCAAGATCATCGGCAGGTAGAACCGGTAGTCGCCGCCGCTTTCCCGTGGGTTGAGGGCGTCGTACAGCGAGGCGAGGCCGGCGTCGGCGTAGTGCTCGTCGGGCATGGCGTCACGGTAGTGAGCGGGCAGGGAAAGATCACGCGGTTTTCGGGGCCAGGCCGAGCAGTCCGGGGCGCGCGGCCAGCTCCCGCCAGTACGCGCCGGGATCGGGCAGCAGCCGCCGCCGGTCGAGGTCCAGCAGGCCGGACAAGCTCGCCACTTCGGCGACCAGCGTGCTGTCCGGCGTGCGGAACTCCTGCGTGACGCGCGAAGTCTTGCCGGTACCCCAGTGGAACACGCAGCTGACGTCGACTTCGCCGTGGGGAAGCAGTTCGCGGTGGAACCGCACGGTCGTCTCCAGGTTCACCGGGCCGAGCCGGCGCGCGGTCAGCGCTGCCGGGTCGACGCCCGCGGCCTGTGTGCAGGCCCAGCGTGCGTGGTCGGCGTAGGCGAGGTACGCCGGACCGCGGACGTGCCCGTTGACGTCGATGTCGTCACAGCGCACCTGGATCGTGACGTGGAAGGTCATGCCCGCGATCGTGGCCCCGGTGCGCGGACGCCGTCTGGAACTTTTCGGCCACCCGCACCAGCGCCGCGGGGGATGAGCCGGACAGGCGGCGGCACTCGCGGCCGAGGTGGGACTGGTCGGCGTACCCGAGGTCGGCGGCAACGCCGGCCAGCGACGTCCGCCGCGTGGCCAGTGCGTCGAGCCGGCCGAGGAACCGCTGGAACCGCCGGACGCGGTGCAGCTGCTTCGGCCCGGCGCCGACCGCGTCCACCAGGTGTCGCCGCAACGCGCGTTCGCTGACACCGACGGCGTCAGCGACGTCCGCGGCGCGAGATGCCACGCCGAGTGCGCGGACCGCGGCGAGCACCCGCCGGTCCGGCGCCGCACTTCGCCGGCCGACGAGCTCTTCGAGAACTCCACGCTGAACCCGGGGATTCTCTGACGCAGCAAGGATTTCCTCGGTTCGCCGGGCGTCCGCACCCCAGAGATCGCTCAAGCGGGTCGCGCCCGCGGGCAGCTCCGGCATCGGCGTGCCGAGCACGGCAGCCGCGGCGCCGCACCGCAGCCGCACGCCGACCCGGGACGAGGACGCCGGGATCCACAGCCGCAGAGGAGCGCTGACGGTGACCACCAGCGTGAGCGCCGTGTCGTCCCAGACCAGGTCCGCGCAGCCGTCGGGCAGCACGCGCAAGGGGCGCGCCCAGCCGGTCTGCCCGTCCCAGCCGCAGGCGAGGACGTCCGCGAGCGCGGGTGGCGGCGCCACTGCGCGGTACACCGACCGCGCCGCCACCGGCCGCAGCGGAGTTCCCATGAAGCCAGTATGCAGCGGCCGGCAACTGTCCTATTTCGGTTCTAGGTTCGAAGCGACGAATCGAGGAGGAAACATGGTCAACCCCGTTCCCGACGGCTACACGACGGTCACCCCGTGGATCATCGGCCGCGACACCGCCGGTCTGCTCGGCTTCCTGAAGGCCGCCTTCGACGCCGAAGAACTCGGGCGGGTCGTCGGCGAGGACGGGAAGATCGGGCACGCCGAGGTGCGCATCGGCGACGCCGTGGTGATGGCGTTCGACTCGCCGGACGGCTGGGGCGCCACTCCCGCATTCCTGCGGCTTTACGTGCCGGACAGCGAAGAAACCCAGCGGCGCGCGATCGAAGCGGGCGCGACCGAGGTGACCCGCCAGACGGTCCTGTTCTTCGGCGACCGCGTCGGCCGGGTGCGTGATCCCTTCGGCAACCTCTGGTGGATCCAGACGCGCTTGGAGAACCTGGACGAAGCCGAGCTGGCGCGCCGCGCGCAGCTGCCCGAGTACGTCGCGGCGATGAACTACGTGCAGGGTGCGGTCGGCTGATCGCGGGTGTGGCACCCTGGGCCCGTGCTGGAGACGGGGGAGGACTACCGCGAAGCGGTGTTGTCCGGGCAGTGGTGGGAAAAGCGGCGGTTCACCGGGTGCGACTTCACCGGCGCGGACCTGAGCGGGCTGCGGACGCGCGGCTGCACGTTCGACGACTGCGTGTTCAGCCGGGCCGACCTGTCGCGCTCCCGGCACGACGCGTCGGCGTTCCGCTCGTGCACCTTCGACCGGACGGTGCTCGCCGAAAGCCGCTGGACGGCGTGCTCGCTGCTCGGCACGTCGTTCACCGACAGCGGGTTCGGCGGGATCGCGCTCACCGAATGCGACCTCTCCCTCGCGTCGCTGGCGAAGGCGCGGCTGCGCAAGCTCGGGCTGTCGGGCCTGCGGCTGCGGGAGGCCAACCTCATGGAAGCCGATCTCACCGGCGCCGACCTGCGCGGCAGCGATCTGACCGGCGCCCGCCTGCAGGGCGCGAAGCTCGAGGGCGCCGACCTGCGCGGGGCGCGGCTCGACGCGAACGCCCTGGTCCAGGCCGATCTGCGGGGTGCGGAGGTCGACGTCGAAACGGCGATCGCCTTCGCCGCCGCGCACGGGCTCGTCATCCGCTGAAACCACGAAGGCCCCGGCAGCGCGCTGCCGGGGCCTTCGCGAGCACTCAATCGATCGGGGGTTCGCCCGGGTCGAGCTCGATGAGGTCGCCCTCGGCCACGAGTTCTTCGATCGACGCCGGCAGCAGGTACGCCGACCCGCCGCCCGGCTGGTTGAACCACGGGATCGCGACGCCGGCCAGCGCCTCCAGCGGCCGTTGCACCCGGTAG
Organism: Amycolatopsis sp. CA-126428; assembly: GCF_002904335.1. Taxonomy (GTDB): domain Bacteria; phylum Actinomycetota; class Actinomycetes; order Mycobacteriales; family Pseudonocardiaceae; genus Amycolatopsis. The sequence continues at coordinate 24,725 of NZ_PPHF01000123.1, forward strand.
ACGTGGTACGGGCGGTTGACCCACTCCGGCACCAGCGACCGCTCGGCGAACGGCGTGCCCGCCGCGTACGTCAGGTTGCCGTTCGGGCCGCCGAAGCGGTCCAGCTCACTGCCCGCGGGCAGTTCGCGCAGCTCCTTGCCGCGGAACAGCGTCAGCGGCGGCTCACCGGCCATCGGGCCGATCGGCCACTGCTGCTGGCCACCGCCGCCACCACCGTTGACGGCCGGGCGGGCCGGTTCGTCCCGGCGCGGCGGCGCGGGCGCACCCGCCGGAGGGGGCGGTGGCACCGGCAGGACACCCTGCGGCATCGGGGCCAGGACCGTCGGCGCCGACGGCGGTTCGCGCCGGGGCGGTGCGGGCGCCGCGGGCGGCGGGCCGGCCTGCTGCTGGGCCATCGGCGGCGGCCCGGCCGGGACCGGCGCGGGCTGGCGCGGCGGGGCCGGCGGCTCGTCGTCCCCGAGGTCGCCGAAGAGCTCTTCGGCGCTGGTGAACGCCGTCTGCTCCTGCGGCGGCACCGGCTCGGGCTTGCGGACCTGGTACGAGCCGGTCGCGACCTCGGGCGACACCGTCGCGACGACCCGCTGCGGCGGGGCCGGCGGTTCCGGCTCGGGTTCCGGCTCCGGCGCGGGCGGCTCCTCGGGGGGCACGTGGCCCTCCGGGTTGAGCAGCAGCTTGCCGAGCATGAACGCGGCCGCGTCCTCGGCGTCGCCGAACACCGCGGGGTTGCTGAGCTTGCCGTCGTACCAGCCGACGCGCCAGCCGTCGTCGACCTCTTCGACGCTCCAGCCGTGCTCGGCGGGTTCGCCCAGCTTGTAGCCGCTTTCGGGGACGTCGAGCTCGTCGAGCTTGGCCTGCAGGCCGGCGAGCACCGGGTGGTCCGGGGTTTCGCGGCGCAGCGCCCGGCGGCCCGGACGCGGAGGAGCGGGCGGCTCGGCCTGGGCCGCGGGCTGAGGTGCCGGCTCCGGCACCGGCAGCACGCCGGGCACCTCGGGCTGGGTGATCATGGTCGGCGGCCCGGGGTCGAACGCGGCCTGCTCACGCCGGGGCGGCTGGAACGGGGGCTCGCCGTCCGGCCGGGCCGGCTGGCCCGCGGGCTGGAAGGCGTGCTCGTCCTCGTGTCGCGGCGGCTGGAAGCCGGCGTGCGACGGCTCGTCGTCGTGGTGCGGCTGGCCGGCCTGGAAGGCGTGCGCGTGCTCGTCGTCGTGGCGCGGCGGCTGACCGGGCTGGAAGGCGTGCTCGTCGTCCTGGTGCGGCGGCTGGAAGGCGCCTTCGTCCTCGTGGCCCGGCGGCTGGAAGCCGGCGTGCGACGGCTCGTCCTCCTGGCGGGGCGGCAGGCCGGACTGGAAAGCGTGCGCCGGTTCGTCCGCCTGGCCGGTGTCGAACGCGTGCCCAGCCTCGTCGTCCGGCGCTGGCGGACCGGACTCGAACGCCGCGTCCGCCGGTTCCTCGTCGTGCCGGGCCGGACCCGGCTCGAACGCCTGCTCGGCCGGGAAGGCGTGCTCGTCTTCCCGCGGCGGCTGGAAGGCGGCGTGCTCCTCGTCGCGACGCGGGAAGGGCTCGCCGTCGTGCGGCTGCTGCTCCTGCCCGATCGGCTGGTCGGGGACGTACTCCGCGGTCTCTTCCAGGTCGGGCACCCGGCCCGCCTCCGGCGCCGAACCGTTCGCGACGCCCGCGTGCTCGGGCTGCTGCGCGTACTCCTCGTCGCCGTACTGGTGGTCCTCTTCGGCGAAGCGGTCTTCGAACTCCTGCTCGTCGAAGCCCGCTTCGGCGTATTCGTGCTCTTCGGCCGGAGCCTCGGGTTCGGCCGGCGCGTGCACCGAGAGCGGCGCCTCCACCGGCGCGGGCGGTTCCTGGTGCTGCTGCGGCGGCGCGACGGGCGGGGGCGCGACGGGCGGCGGGCCCACGGGCGCCTGCTGCTGCGGCGGGCCCTGGGGCGGCATGCCCTGCGGGGGCGGCCCCTGGGGCGGCGGTCCGGCCGGGCGCTGCTGCTGCGGCGGCGGCTGGTTGCCCCGGGTGAGGTACGCGGCGGCGGCCTGCAGCGTCGGCTCGTCCACCGGCGGCAGCGCGAAGCCGGTCGCCCGGACGTGCTCGACCAGGTCCGGTTCGGGCGAAACGCCGTACTTGTGCAGGTAGAAGTTGACGGCGGCGGGCCAGATCCACTGGCCGTCGCTGTGGAAGGCGACCGGGACGGTCGCTTCCGGTGTCGCGGCCAGCCGGTCGATGTCGTAGCCGCGCTCGGGCACCACCAGCGGGGCGTGCTCGAGGTACTCCAGCAGCCTGTCCTGCTCCTCGACCTCGAGGTCGGGGCGGTTGATGACCGGCCGGCCGGCCGGGCCGACGGTGTCGAAGATCCGGGCGATCCGGAAGTGCGGCCCCGGCTGCTCCGGGCCGAGCCCCGACATCCGCCGGATCAGCCATTCGGGGACGTTCTCCTCGGTGCGCGGGAACATCCGCAGCTCGTCGGAGTAGGCCTGCGGCGGCGGCGCGAGGTTCCACACCGGTTCGTCACGGTTGTACTCGAGGTTGTAGCTGGACGGGTGGTCGAGCTGGTAGCGCGCGTTGAACCACGTTCCGCGGCCGTCGCGGTACATGCCACCGCGGAGCCTGCCGAACAGGGTCGCGATGTCATGGGTGGCGAGCCACTCGTGCACCGTTCCGTCCTCGGTGACGATCTCGCCGGTCAGCTCGTGGTACCTGCCGAGCGCCCGGTACTCCGCGGTGACTTTGCGCCAGTCGCGCGGGGCGGCACGCAGCAGGGCAAGTCCGATCTGCTTGACCAGGGTGTCCTGCTCGGTCGCGTTCAGCTGCGTCGTCGGTTGTGCCACCCGCACATTTTGACTGTTCGCGCGCGTGAGTGCACCCCGCATGTGGGTTTTGCCGCCCGGTCACCCGATGGCACAGGCTCTGACCTCGGGTGATGCGACGTGCGGTAGATCACAGCTTGATCGCGGGCATCGTCGCGAATGGACCGTGTGGGGTAGCGATCACTCTACGGGCTGCGACCACCCGCGCCTGGAAGCGACGCGCGGACGCCGCTTTGCCAGAATGGGGCCCGTGACGGCGAAGATTCTCGACGGCAAGGCCACCAAGAACGCCATTTTCGCGGAGCTCGAACCCCGCGTCGCGGCCCTCGCCGCGAAGGGGGTGACGCCCGGTCTCGGCACCGTCCTGGTCGGCGACGACCCGGGGTCGCACTCGTACGTCCGGATGAAGCACGCCGACAGCGGCAAGATCGGGATCAACTCGATCCGCCGCGACCTGCCGGCCGACATCACCCAGGAGAAGCTCGAAGCCGTCATCGACGAGCTGAACGCCGACCCGGCCTGCCACGGCTACATCGTGCAGCTGCCGCTGCCGAAGCACCTCGACGCGAACCGGGTGCTCGAGCGGATCGACCCGGAGAAGGACGCCGACGGCCTCGCCCCGGTCAGCCTCGGCCGGCTCGTGCTGGGCCAGCGGGGCGCGCTGCCGTGCACGCCGTACGGGATCATCGAGCTGCTCAAGCGCCACGGCGTCGAGCTGAACGGCGCGCGCGTCACCGTGGTCGGCCGCGGTATCACCGTCGGCCGCACGCTGGGCCTGCTGCTGACCCGCCGCAGCGAGAACGCCACCGTGACCCTGTGCCACACCGGCACCCGCGACCTGGCCGCCGAGGTCCGCCGCGCCGACGTCGTGGTCGCCGCGGCCGGGGTGCCGGGGATCATCACGCCGGACATGGTGGCGCCGGGCGCCGCGGTCCTCGACGTGGGCGTGTCCCACGTGGACGGCAAGCTCACCGGCGACGTCCACCCGGGAGTCGCCGAGGTCGCCGGCTGGATTTCGCCGAACCCGGGCGGGGTCGGCCCGATGACGCGGGCGATGCTCGTCAGCAACGTCGTCGAGGCGGCGGAACGCTCGGTCCAAGGCTGATGACCGTGACCGAGGACCGGCGGGACATCGGCGACCGCCGGAGCAGGCAGAGCCGGTTCAGCCAGCTGCCGTTCGCGGCGGTGCTGCTGGTGGTGGCCGTCGCGGCGCTGCGGATCTTCCAGTACCACTGGCGGGAGGGCGCGGCGCTGATCGGCGCCGCGCTCCTCCTCGCCGCGGTGTTGCGGCTGGCGCTGCCGACGCCCAGGGCGGGCCTCCTGGCGATCCGGGGCAAGCTCGTCGACGTCGTGACGTTCACGTGCCTGGCGGCGGCGGTGCTGTACGTCGCCCTGACGATCATCGGCGGCCCGCTCGGGTCGTGAGTGGTAAGGCGGGTTAGAACCCGCCTTACCACTCACGACCAGCGGCGGCAGGGTTCAGGACGCGAGGGCGAGTTCCCGCTGTTCGGCGCGGGCTTCGCGACGGTCCAAAGTGCCCGAAACGATCGCCAGCGTGAGCCCGAAGACGGCGAGCAGTGCGCCGACCCAGTTGGGGGCGACCAGGCCGAGCCCACCCGCGATCACCAGCCCGCCGAGGTAAGCCCCGATCGAGTTGGCGATGTTGAACGCGGACTGGACGGCGGCCGACACCAGGGACGGAGTGCCGCCCGCCTTTTCCATGATCCGCGCCTGCATCATCGGGCCGATCATGAACCCGGCGACGCCGACGAAGAAGATCGTGATCGCCGCGCCGACCTTGCCCTGCGCGGTGATGGTGAAGATGCCCAGCACCGACGCCAGCGCCAGCAGCGCGATGTACAGGCTCGGCATCAGCGCGCGGTCGGCCAGCCGGCCGCCGAGCAGGTTGCCGATCGTCATGCCGACCCCGGCCAGCGACAGCAGCAGGGTGACGTTCGACGGCGAGTAGCCGGCGACGTCGGTCAGCATCGGCGTGATGTACGACAGGCAGGCGAACACGCCGCCCAGCCCGAACGTGACGATCGCCAGCGCCAGGTGCACCTGAGGGCGCTTGAAGGCGCCGATTTCGTTCTTGAGCGACGCATCGGCGGTGGGCTTGCCCTGGTGGGGGACGAGCTTCGCGATGGCCGCGATGGCGACCAGCCCGATCACGGCGACGACGCCGAAGGTGGCTCGCCAGCCGACCTGCTGGCCGAGCAGCGTGCCCAGCGGCACGCCGATGACGTTCGCCAGGGTCAGGCCGAGGAACATCAGCGACACGGCCTTGGCGCGCTCGCCCTGGCCGACGAGGCTGGAGGCGACCACGGCCCCGGCGCCGAAGAACGCACCGTGGGGCAGGCCGGCGAGGAACCGGAACGCGATGCCGAACTCCTGGCTCGGCGACAGCGCGAAGAGGGCATTGCCCACCGTGAACAGGCCCATCATGGCCAGCAGCATGGTCTTGCGCGGCAGCCGGACGGCGACCGCGGTGAGCAGGGGGGCGCCGACGACGACGCCGAGTGCGTAAGCGGAGATGAGGTGGCCGGCGGTCGGGATGTCGACGCCGAAGTCGGCGGCCGCCTGGGGCAGCACGCCCATCATGACGAACTCGGTGGTCCCGATGCCGAAAGCTCCGATGGCGAGCGCGAGCAGCGCGACGGGCACGGCACTCCTTCCAGGGTGGGTAAACGATTACCGAGCCGATCTCTGGATCGGTTCAGTAAGGGGGCATAAAGAGAGGCAGCCATTCGGCCCCAGCGCCGTGAGCTGCCTACGCCCCAGTCCAACAAGCGAGGGGGGCGGTTGTCATCCCGATATCGGGTGACGATCCACACCACAGGCGCGATGATCAGCGCTGAGCGGCGAGAACGCCGTTCAGCAGGCCCGGGAACAGGGCGTCGAGATCGTTGCGGCGCAACGAGTTGAACCGGGTGGTGCCTTCCTGGCGGCCGACCACGACCCCCGCCTGGCGCAGGATGCTCAGGTGGTGGGTGAGTGTGGACTTCGTCACCGGCACGGTGAGGCCGCTGCACGAAATCTCCCGCTCGGTCGCCGCCAGCTGGCGGACGATGGCCAGCCGCACCGGGTCGGCGAGGGCGCGGAGCACGCCTTCGACGGTGATCTCTTCCCGCGCCGGGTAGTGGAGCGGCGGCAGGGTCGCGTGCTTGGCCATGCGTCCATCGTACGACGCCGGTCGAAATTGTGGCAGCGAAGTAGTACGGTCACTGTCGAACTACGACGTTCGTCGAACCAATCTCTGCTTCGCTTGGGGGCTCCGCCCATGTCCGCACCTGCTCCGTCGAGGATCTCCGTCCTCGCCTTCGGCGCCTTCGGCGTCGGGACCAGCGGTTACATCGTCGCCGGGCTGCTGCCCGCGCTGACCGGCGAGCTGCACGTCTCGGCCACGGCCGCGGCGCAGCTCGTGACCGCGTTCGCCATCGCGTACGCCATCGGCTCGCCGCTGTTCGCCGCCGCGACCGGCACCTGGGAACGCCGGACGCTGCTGGTCGCCGCGCTCGCCGTCACCGGCGCCGGCAACCTGTTCGCCGCGCTCGCACCCGGCTACGGCTCGCTCCTGGTCGCCCGGGTGGTGACCGCGGTGGGCGCCGCCGTGTTCACCCCGGCGGCGAGCGCCGTCGCGGCCGAGCTGACCGTCCCCGAGCGCCGGGGCCGCGCCGTCGCGCTGGTGTTCGGCGGCCTGACGGTCGCGCTCATCTTCGGCGTCCCGCTCGGCAGTCTCATTTCCCAGCACCTCGGCTACCGGCCGGCGTTCGCGCTGGTCGCCGCGTTCTCGCTGGTGAGCGCGCTGGCCGTGCGGTTCGCGCTGCCCACGGTCGCCGCGCCGCCGCGGGTCGGCCTGGCCGAGCGCTTCGCCGCGGGCCGCGACCCGCGGGTGCTCGTCATGCTGGCCACGACGGTGCTCGCCTGCTTGGCCGCGTTCATGGTCTACACGTTCGTTTCGCCGCTGCTGGCGGCGACCGCGGGCGTGCACGGTACGACCGTGACGGTGCTGCTCTTCTGCTACGGCGTCGGCGGCGCGATCGGCAATTTCGCGGGTGGCCGGGCGACCGACCGCTGGGGCTCGCGGACGCCGCTGCTCGTGGTCACCGTGGTCGTCACCGCCGTGATGGCGTTGCTGCCGCTGACGACGGTGACGCCGGTCGCGGCCGGGATCTCGCTGTTCGTCTGGGGGCTGGCGACGTGGTCGTTCAACCCGCCGGTGCAGCACCGCCTGATCGAGCTGTCGCCGGGCCACGCCGGGCTGGTGCTCTCGCTCAACGCGTCCGCGATCTACCTCGGCGTCGGACTGTCCGGCGTGGTCGGGGGAGCGGTGCTCGCGTCGGGCGGCCCGCTGCTGCTGCCCGAGGTCGCGGCCGCGCTGACCCTCGTCGCCCTGCTGCTGGTGGGCTCGGCGTGGGGGCGGGTCCGCGAGCCTCGGGAACAGGTCGCCGCCGGCTAGCCGGCGTGCGCCTGGACCTCGCAGTCGGGCCCGGGGTAGACGAGCCCTTCGTGCCCGTCGGCGAACCGCACCAGATAGGGCGGGGCGCCGTCGGGGCCACGGACTTCGAGGATCTCGCCGCGCTGCTCGGCCGCTCCGACCGTGCGGCCGTGCACCTGGATCTCGTCTCCTACTCCTGCGTGCATGGGGCTTCACCTCCGTGTCCATGCTAGGAGCGGAAACCCGTCCCGTGGACCCCGCGAACGGGTTAGACTCCGGGGCATGATCAGCGAATTCGGAGGCGCCGCGCCTCGGCGCCGGTGAGCCCTTCGGTCCGGGTCCGCACGCCCCGAGAGCTGCGGAAGACCCGGCGGAGCAAGGCACATTCCTGTTGGGGTCACCTGGTGGCCGCCCCGCTGTGGCCGTTGCACGGCGCGAATCTCGGCACCCTCCTACGCACCTGTGACGCCGTCGGCGCGTGCCTCGCCGTGCCGCGGTTCCCCTGGGTGCCCGAGGCGTTGCGGAGGGGAAACACGTTGCGGCGTCCCGCTTGCGTGCACTGGGTGCACGACCCACCGGGCTGGCTGGCGCGCGAACGGGCGGCGGGCACCCGGGTGGTCGGCGTCGAACTGGCCGAGGAAGCCGTCCGGCTGGCCGACCTGCCCGCCGCCCGCGGCCGCACGATCGCCGTGCTCGGCCACGAGCAGACCGGGATCCCGCCGGACGCCCTCGACCTGCTCGACAGCGTCGTCGAAATTCCGATGGTCGGCATCGGCGCGAGCCTGAACGTCGCGGTGGCGGGCAGCCTCGTGCTGTACAAGCTGGCGGGCCTGGCGTGATCGGTCTCAAGTGGACGGTCGCGGAAAACGCGGCGTGGTGCGATCTGGTCCGGCCCGGGCGGTTCCGCCCGCGGGCGTGGACCAGCCGCACGCGCACCCCGGCGTACTACCCGGACGCGGTGACGCTGACCCCGGACGCCACCGCCGCCGACATCCTCCCGTTCGTCGACGGCTCCGCGGGGTGTTCGGTCAAGGACAGCTTCGCGACCCTGGACCTGCCGGGGTTCTCGGTGCTGTTCGAAGCGACGTGGATCGCGTGCGGCCCCGGGGTGCCCGAGCCGGGCTGGCGGCGGACGACCGGCCACGGCTTCCCGGCCGACGACTCGGTGGCGGTGCTGTCCCGGGGCCCGGCGCTGGTCGTCGCCCACCGCGGCGACGGCGTGGTCGGGCTGTCCAACTTCTCGGGACCGCCCCGCTGCGCGTCTGGGTGCGTTAGCCCGTTTTCGCCGCGGCTTTGGCGGCCTTCTTGAACGCGCGGACTTCGGCGAGGGTCTCGGCGCTCGTGACGTCGGCGATCGACCGGCGCGAGCCGCGGTCGCCGTACGCGCCGGCCGCTTCGCGCCAGCCCTTCGGCTGGATGCCGCGCTGCTTTCCCAGCATGGCCAGGAAGATCTTCGCCTTCTGTTCCCCGAAACCGGGCAGGGCCCTCAGTCGCTTGAGGACTTCGGGACCGTCCGGCTTCGGGCGGCCGTCGAGCCAGATGCCTTCGGTGCGGCCGTCGTAGTTCTCGATGATGTGCTGGGCCAGCGCGTGGACGCGGCGGGCCATGGAGCCGCCGTAGCGGTGGATGGCCGGCGGCACCACGCACATCTCGACGAACGCTTCGACGTCGGTCTCGGCGATCTTCGTCAGGGAGAAGCCGTCCATCCGGTCGGCGATCTTCCGCGGGCCGGCGAACGCGTGCTCCATCGGGTACTGCTGGTCGAGGAGCATGCCGACGAGCAGGGCGAACGGGTCGTCGTTCAGCAGCTTGTCGGCGGCCGGGTCGCCGGTCAGGTGCAGTTCGCGCAACATGCCGTCATCTTGACACAACCCGCTTCTCCGGCAGGGGGGACGACCGGCGCTACCCCTTCGCGTAGCGCGACGGCGTCGTGCCCAGGTACCGCTTGAAGTGCCGGGTCAGGTGGGCCTGGTCGGTGAACCCGGCCGCCGTCGCGACTTCGGCGGCGGGGGTGCCGTCCAGCAGCAGCCGGCGGGCCCGGTCCACCCGGCGGCCGGTCAGGTAGCGGTGCGGCGGCAGGCCGAACCGCGCCCCGAAGCAGCGGACGAGGTACGCCGGGTGCGCGCCGAGCGTCTCGCCCGCTTCGGCCAGCGTCAGCGCTTCCGGCAGATGAGCGTCCAGCAGGTCGCGAAGATCGTCGGCGAGGCCGTGCTTCGGCTCGGGCGACGCCGGTTTGCCCAGGTGGGTGCGCAGGCGATCGGCGACCAGCACGAGCCGGCTTTCGGCCTCGAGCGTGTCACCGGGCTCGGCGAGGGACTCGTGGAGCTGGTGGATGCGGGTGCGCAGGAGGCCGTCGGCGAGGCTGGGCCGGTCGACCGCCGCGCCGATCAGGTCCTCGCCCAGCACCGGCGTGTCCAGGTAGAGCACGCGCTTGCGGAAGCCGTGGCTGGTCGCGGCGCGGCCGTCGTGGGCGACGTTCGGCGGCAGCAGCGTCACCGCCGGGCCGAGCGCGCCGTGGTGGTGGCGGTCGAGGTCGTAGCGGATGACACCGTCGTCGACGATCAGCAGCGTCCACGTGTCGTGCGTGTGCAGCGGGTAGGCGTGCGTGGTGAAGCGCGCGTGGAAGACCTCGGCGATCCCCGGGACCGCCGGCCGCCAAGCCGCGACGTCCGCCATGTCAAGAACGTACAAGACGCGGGCGTCGCGCCCGGGCGAGTCTTGGGGGTATGAGTTCCTTCGACACGAAGATCGCCGTCCTGCTCCGCGACGACCTGGCGTCCTGGCAGCGGCTGAACGTCACCGCGTTCCTGGTGAGCGGCATCGCCCACGTGACCCCCGAGCTGATGGGCGAGCCGTACGCCGACGCCGACGGCACCGAGTACCTGCCGATGTTCGGCCAGCCGATCATGGTCTTTTCCGGCACGGCGGACGTCCTGACCGCGGCCCACGGGCGCGCGCTGGGCCGCGGGCTGCGGTTCTCGATCTTCACCGACGAGCTGTTCCACACCGGCAACGACGCCGACAACCGCGCGGCGGTCCGCGAGGTGCCGGGCGAGAAGCTGGCGCTGGCCGGGCTGGCGGTGCACGGGCCGAAGAACGCCGTGGACAAGATCCTCAAGGGCGCGTCGCTGCACCGCTGAGTAAAACTGCTCTATCCCCCGGCCGGGTGAGCTGCCACCATGATCGGCAGTGCCGCGGAGAGCGGCTCGGGATGGGGAGGTTCCGTGAATTCACTTCGTCGTGCGTGCGTGGTCCTGACGGCGGCGGCCGGGCTGGGCGCGGCGCTCGTGCCGGTCGCCTCGGCGGACCCGCTGCAGACGGTCGCCTACACGTCGGAAGCCGGCGCCTGGCCGCTGGAAGGCAGCGCCCAGTACGCGGCGCCTGGTGACGAGATCGCCGTGTGGGAGTACGACGGCAGGCTGAAGATCGACGTCCAGTCCGGTTTCGAGGACATGCGCGTCGAGCTGAGCGCGCCGGCCGGGGAAGCACTCCACACCGGCACCTACACCGGCGCCCGCTGGCGTGGGCAGAGCGACCCGGCACTGACCACGCCCGGGATCTTCGTGGTCAGCACCCATTTCGGCTGCGGTGACGACTACGCGGACTTCACCATCGACCGGCTGGACAAGGACGCCGACGGCCGCACGACCGACGTCGACGCGACGTTCGTCCAGCGCTGCGGCGCCCCGGACGCCCCCGCCACCCGCGGCGAGGTCCACTTCCACCTCTGAGTCACGGCGCGGTCGCGTGCACCAGGAAGACGCTGCGGATCCGGTCGCCGGTGTCGACGGTGAACGTCCGCGCCGAAGCGTCCGCGAAACCCGCCGACGAGGCCAGCGCCGCCGCGCCGGCCTCGCCGGTCGGGAAGGACAGGTCCGCCGGCACGAACTCGGCGAACGGCCCGGACGGCTTGAACCGCGCCCCCGACACGATCGAGAACGCCAGCCGGCCGCCGGGGCGCAGCACGCGGAGCCAGTCGGCGAAGGCAGTGGCCCCCAGGAAGTGCAGCGAAGACGCGCACAGCACGACGTCGGCCGAGTGGTCCTCGACCGGCAGCGGCACCGCCGGCCCGACCCGCCACTCGATCCGCCCGTCCGGATCCTGCGCGGGCGCTTTGGCCTCGGCCCGCGCGACCATGGCCGGCGACAAGTCGACAGCCAGTACGCGCGCGGGCTTCAGCCGTAGCGCCGCATACGCCGCGACGCCCGTCCCGGTGGCGACGTCGAGGACGAGACCCGGAGCGTCGGGGAGCGGCTCGACCAGGGCTTCCGCCACCGATCCGTGGAACGGGTCGTCGTCGTACTGCTCGGCTGTGCGGTCGAAGAAGGCCGCCCGGGATTCGTCGGTCACGCACCCAACCTAGCCGGGGCCACCAGCGGTTTTCAGCGGACGACGGCCGGCGAACCCGAGGTCGGTGCGGTGGTACCAGCCCAGCTCGCGGTCACCTTCGAGCCAGCACAGGAGGACGTCGGTGCCGTCCAGCTCGGCCGGGAAGTCGACCAGCAGTGGCGCGAACCCCTTGAGCTCGGCGCCGGTGCGCTGCACCGTCGTCATCAGGTCGTCGAGGCGGGCCTGGGCGGCCTTCCACTCGGGCAGGCCGCCCAGCGCGGTGGCGCGGCCGCCCGGCCGCAGCGACGCCGCGAGCTCGGCGGCGTCGGCCCGGACGCGCACCAGTTCGTCGAGGACCGGCCGCAGGCGCGCCAGTTCGTCGCGCGCTTCCGCGACGGTGAACAGTCCCATTCGCCGATGATGCCATCGGCGTGCGTCAGCCTTCGCGCCGCCGCCTGACCAGTGCGTTGGCCAGCCCGCTGCCGACCAGCAGGAAGCCCACGCCGAGCAGGCCGCCGATGAAGAGGAAGTCCATGACGCCGTACGCGATGTCGCTCTTCGGCATCAGGTTGACCAGCCGGAACCCCCATTCGGGCACGGCCATCGCGGCGACGCCGGGCAGCACGCCGTAGATCAGGCCGCCGAGGATCGGGCCGACCGCCGACAGCGCCCCGAGCGCGGCGACGACCAGCAGCAGGATCGCCCCGCCGGCCAGCAGCGCGATGCCCAGCGGGTCGCGGTTGGTGCTCAGGGTGGCCTGGATCAGCTGCTGCTGGCGCAGCCCGCCCCAGCTCAGCAGGCCCAGCGCGACCGGCGTGAGGACGAGCCCGCCGAGCGCGCTGACCACGTGCGCGGCGCCCCGGCGCGGCCGTTCGTCGAGCACGTCGGGTTCGCCGGTGTCCGGGTAGTCGTTCTCGTAGTCGTCTTCGTAGTCGGCGTACCGATGGGTCGACATGGCCGTCACCTCCCGCATGGTGGGTTCACGGGTGGCATCGTGCCCTGGTTCACCGCCGAACGCCTACGGTCGCTCGGCAAGCGGTCGGATCGGGGTCCCGCCCGGTGATCCGGGCCACAAAGCGCGGGTGGAGACTTGATGCCGACCACTACTTGAACCATCCAGGTGCGTCAAGCAGTACGCTTGTACCGCTACCGGCGAGACGTATCGAAGAACGCGAAGATCCGCGGAAGGAGCACCGCTGCTCATGGCCAAGATCAAGGTCCAGGGCACCGTCGTCGAACTCGACGGCGATGAGATGACCCGCATCATCTGGCAGTTCATCAAGGACAAGCTGATCCACCCGTACCTGGACGTGAACCTGGACTACTACGACCTGGGTATCGAGGAGCGGGACCGCACCGACGACCAGGTCACGATCGACGCCGCGAACGCCATCAAGAAGCACGGCGTCGGCGTCAAGTGCGCCACGATCACCCCGGACGAGGCCCGCGTCGAAGAGTTCGGCCTCAAGAAGATGTGGCTGTCCCCGAACGGGACCATCCGCAACATCCTCGGCGGCGTGATCTTCCGCGAGCCGATCGTCATCCAGAACATCCCGCGGCTGGTGCCGACGTGGACGAAGCCGATCATCATCGGCCGCCACGCCCACGGCGACCAGTACAAGGCGACCAACTTCAAGGTCCCCGGCCCAGGCACGCTGACCATCAGCTACACCCCGGACGACGGCTCCGAGCCGATGGAGTTCGAGGTCGCGAAGTTCCCCGAGGGCGGCGGCGTCGCCATGGGGATGTACAACTACAAGAAGTCGATCGAGGACTTCGCGCGCGCGTCCCTGCAGTACGGCCTGGACCGCGGCCTGCCGGTCTACCTCTCCACCAAGAACACCATCCTCAAGGCCTACGACGGCCAGTTCAAGGACGTGTTCGAGGAGATCTTCCAGAACGAGTTCAAGACCGACTTCGACGCCAAGGGCATCTCCTACGAGCACCGCCTGATCGACGACATGGTCGCCGCGGCGATGAAGTGGGAGGGCGGCTACGTCTGGGCGTGCAAGAACTACGACGGTGACGTCCAGTCCGACACGGTCGCGCAGGGCTTCGGCTCGCTCGGCCTGATGACGTCGGTGCTGCGCACGCCGGACGGCCGGACCGTCGAGGCCGAGGCCGCGCACGGCACGGTCACCCGGCACTACCGCCAGCACCAGCAGGGCAAGCCGACGTCGACCAACCCGATCGCGTCGATCTACGCCTGGACCCGCGGCCTCGAGCACCGCGGCAAGCTGGACGGCAACCAGGAGCTGATCGGCTTCGCGAACACGCTGGAGCAGGTCGTCGTCGAGACCGTCGAGAGCGGTCAGATGACGAAGGACCTGGCGCTGCTGATCAGCAAGGACCAGCCGTTCCAGACGACCGAGGAGTTCCTCTCGACGCTGGACGACAACCTGGCGAAGAAGATCGCCCAGGGCTGAGTTCGCTGCTGCGAAAGCCCCTTCCCGGTTCGCCGGGAAGGGGCTTTTCGGTTGATCACGCGGTGTCACCTCGTGCCCGGGCCACTGGCGCCTCCGGGTGGTTGCGACGTCCGGCGCTGCCGTCCGGGTAAAGGATTGCCTACCCTTGGCGGTGGGGCGGGGTTCGCGGGTTGGAGGAAGGCATGTCGAAGAAGACTTTGCTCATCTTGGGCGCGCTCGTCCTGGTCGTCATCGTCTACGCCATGAACACGGGCAAGCAGGCGTCGGGGGCGTCGGCCACCGGCTGCAAGGTGACGGTGACCGCGGACGTCCTGAACGCCCGCGAGGCGGCGGACGGCCACGCGAAGGTCGTCGGCAAGTACTTGCGCGACGCCCAGTTCGACGCGATGCCGGGCGTGCAGAACGGCTTCCGCAAGGTGGCCGACACGAAGTGGGTGGCGGCCGAGTTCACCCAGCCCGTCGCGGGCTCCGCCTGCTGATTTTTTCAGACGCCCAGCAGGTCGGCCGCGAGCGTGACGACACCGAACGCCGCCGCCGACAGGCCGAGGGTCCTGGCGCGTTTCGGATCGCGTTTCGCCGCTGCCCGCCAGTAGAGGCCGACACCGATCGCCAGCATCAGCAGTTCGACCACGGCCGAGACGGCGGGCAGCCGCCAGAGCCCGAAGCCGAAGGTGGGCAGATCGCCGGCGTTGCCGGGCAGGATCGGCAGGTCGGCGCGGTGCACGACGAGGTCGAGCAGCCAGTGCGAGAACACGACCCCGCCGAGGACGAGCCCGGCTTCGCGGCCGAGCCAGTAGGCGGCGACCGCCCCGAACAGCGCGGCGAGCACGAGCGCGCCGACGAGGGAGTGCGTGTAGTCGGCGTGGATGACGCCGCCGCCGTAGCCCTCGCCGTCGATCGTCTCGACACCGCTCAGGTAGAGCGGCACGAAGACGACGTCGAGCCAGGCGGTGGCGAGCATGAGCGTCCAGACGGGGATGGCGGGCCGTCCCGCCTTGACGGCGGCGGCCAGCCCGAAGTGCCCGGCGATCATCGGCCGGCCTCCGTCCAGGGGAAGCGGGCGTCGAGCACGCCGAGCCCGACGGTGAAGAGCAGTACGGCGAGGATGAAGGTCATCGGTTTCCCTGTTCTGCGTAGGTTTCGAGGCCCTGGACGAGCATTTTCTTGAGCACTTCGAAGCTCTCGCCGACGTCTTCCGGGCGCCCGAAGCCGCCGGAGGCCTCGAGCCCGGCAAAGCCGTGGACGGCGGCGCGGATGCACCGCGTGGCGTGGACCGATTGGGCGTGGTCGAAGCCGAACGGCCGCAGCACGGCGAAGACGACTTCGGCGACGGCGTGGGTGGCGGTGCTGAGTTCGGTATCTCCCTGGTCGGGTGCGGCGGTCAGGGCGCCGGTGCGGTGCGGGTGGGTTTGCAGGTAGTGGCGGTAGGCGTCGGCGACCGCGGCAATCGCGTCTCCGCCCTCGCGCCCGGTGGCGGCGGTGCGGAGCGTTTCGGCCATTTCCTTGACGACGCGGAGGTCGATCAGCCGCCGGAGATCGGCGAGGTTTTCGACGTGCTTGTAGAGCGAGGGCGCGGCAACCCCGGCGCGGCCGGCGATCTTGGCGAGGGTGAGTGCGTCGGGTCCGGACTCGTCGACGAGGGCCATGGCGAGGTCGACCACCGCGTCGGTGGTCAGGCCGGCCCTAGGCGACATGGTGGCTACTTGGCATAGCTTTAAAGCTATGATTCGTAGCTTCGGTCGTCAAGGCCCGGTTTTGTCGGTGGTGGGTGCTAGAACTGATCACAGGAAAAACCGCAGGTGGCGGCGTGGGGCCGCCGGGAAGGAGGAAGCGTCCGGGGGCGGGCGACAACTGAATCGCGGGACGAGCCAGAGGTGTCCGCGGGGTCTCCAGGGGGAGTCTCGCGGGCCGGACGGGGAGTTCGGGCGGTGCGGGTCGGCGGCGGTGGGATCGAGCCCTGGGGACCGCGCTCAGACGGGGGTCGGAGCGCGACGGGGGAGATGTGTCGGTGCCGGGTGGGCCGTGGCGAGAGATCCGCGTTCCGGGCTGGCTGGGCGCGCGGTGGGCCGCTCGGGGGGCCTGCCGGGAGCCTGGATAGGCGCGCAGCGGGGCGTGCTCGGAGCGGCCATCGAGCGGCCGGTTCATTCTCTGGGTGCGCTCGGGCTCGCGGTGGTCGAGCAGCGCGCCGCCCCTAAGCGGTGCGAGCGCTGCCATCGGAGGCGACCCATCGGCGCTGGGCCGGCCGCCACCTCCCTCCAGCGGGCGTCAGAGCTCGATCACGGAGTCCTCTTCCGCGACCAGCACCTCGCCACCGAACTCGCCGCGGGCCTCCTCGGCCGCCGCGGGGCGGTCGGTGCCCGGCCAGAAGTGGGTGAGCAGGAGCCGGCGGGCGGCCGCCCTCTGGGCCCAGTGGCCCGCCTCGGCCGCCGTCATCAGGTAGCGGGGCTCTCCCTCCGGTGGTGGGGTACGGAGGGTGGCGTCGCAGATGAACAGGTCGGCGTCGCGGCCGAGCTCGGCCAGTAGCGGCGAGGGTCCCGTGTCGCCGGTGTACGCCACCGTCAGGCCGGGCGCCGTGAGGCGCACGCCGAAGTTCGGCTGGTGGTGCGGGAGCGGGTACGGCGTCATGCGGAACGGTCCGACGTCGGCCGGCTCGGCGAGGTCGTGCACCTCGAACAGCGTCTCCGGGTGCGGCCGGGGCTCCATCGCCTCGAGCCGGCGGACCGTGCCGGGCGTGCAGTGCAGCGGCAGCCGTGCCGCGGGCGCGCCGGCCTGGACGGTGTAGTGCCACGCCCGCCCGAGCGCGCTCACGTCCGCGCAGTGGTCGGGGTGCTCGTGCGTCACGACGACCGCGTCGGGCAACCCGTCGCGGCAGTGCGTGAACAGGCGCGGTGCGGCGCCGTACCCGAGGTCGAGGACCACGCGGAAGCCGTTGTGCGCGAGCAGGAATCCGGCGCAGGCGCGGCCGGCCTCCGGCCACGCGCCGCAGCTCCCCAGCACGGTCAACCGGCTCCCCGCTTCGCCCATGCGCGGCAGTCTCGCAGAGCGAGCCCGGCTCCCCGCACCGGTTTTCGGGACCCGCTGCGCCCGGCGCCGGCTCGCCGGTCGGTAGCGTGCAACGCGTGCTGACCGTCTCCACCGTGAACGTCAACGGCCTTCGCGCCGCCGCCAAAAAGGGCTTCGTCGAGTGGCTCGCCGCCACGAAGGCCGACGTCGTCGCCTGCCAGGAGGTGCGGGCCGAAGCCAGTCAGCTGCCCGCCGCCGTGGTCGACCCCGAGGGGTGGTTCTCCGTGCACGCGCCTTCGGCCACGAAGGGCCGCAACGGTGTTGCCATCTACAGCCGGGTCGAGCCCGAAGAGGTGCGGATCGGCTTCGGGGAGCCCGAATTCGAAGACAGCGGGCGGTACCTCGAGGTGCACCTGCCGAACGTCGTCGTCGCGAGCCTCTACCTGCCCAGCGGGGACGTCGGCACCGAACGGCAGGACGAAAAGGAACGCTTCATGGCCGCGTTCCTGCCCTACCTCGCCGAACTGCGGGCGAAGGCCGCCGCGGCGGGGCGGGAAGCCGTCGTCGTCGGGGACTGGAACATCGCCTACGACACCGTCGACCTCAAGAACTGGCGCGGCAACCGCAAGAACTCCGGCTTCCTGCCCGAAGAACGCGCCTGGCTCGGCCGCGTCTACACCGAGGCCGGCTACGCCGACGTCCAGCGCCGGCTCGATCCCGAAGGCCCCGGCCCGTACACCTGGTGGTCCTACCGCGGCCAGGCCTTCGACAACGACTCCGGCTGGCGCATCGACTGCCAGCTCGCGACACCCGGCCTCGCCGAGAAGGTCGTCGACGTCGTGGTCGAACGGGCCGCCGCCTACGACCAGCGCTGGTCCGACCACGCGCCGGTCACCGCGACCTACGACATCGACTTCCGCCGCTAGCTCGCTCGAACGGGTGAAGGCTCTCGAACAGGACGGGCGCCACCCGAAATGGCCACGCTCCGGCTCCGCTCTACTCCATGTAGTAGTCCTGTCACCCGAGTGAACGCCGGGGCTGCTCGGAGCGTCCTAATAGATGAGGGCTACCCTCGCTTCCGAGTTGATCAGAACCGGCAGGTCTTGACACGCTCGGTAGTTTTCTGACCAGTAGCACGCAACGCCTCACTCGGATGGGTGAGCGTTACTCGCGGGAGGCACTCCGGTGCGCAACCCAGGTCGAACCCTGTTGCGGTCCACCCTGCGCGGTTTCCGCGCGGCCGTGGTGGTCGCGCTCGTCCCGGCCGGCCTGCTCCTGGCCGGCGGCGGCAGCGCGTTCGCCGCCGTCACGACGACAGCACAGGCCGATACCAACGCCGCGAGCTTCGGCGTGCTCGGCCCCGTCGGGGTGGTCGCCGTCGCGCTCGGCATCATCGGCATGACGCTGGGTGTGCTGCGCCAGCGCCGCAAGACGCGCCTGGCCGAAGCGGCCCCCGCCGTGCCGGAAGTTCCCGACCCGGTCACGGCGATGGCCGAAGCCGTCCTCGGCGAGCCCGACATGACGCCGACGCGGCCGTTCCTCACGCCGCGCCCGAACGCCTGAGGGCCCTCGGCGCCCGTCGCTCGTCCCGGCCTGGAAGAATCCTGACGTGTCCGAAGAGCAGACCGTCGCAGCAGAGCGCCGCCCGCGGGTCCTGTCCGGGATCCAGCCCACCGCCGACTCGTTCCACCTCGGCAACTACCTCGGCGCGCTGCGCCAGTGGGTGAAGCTGCAGGACACGCACGAAACGTTCTACAGCGTGGTCGACCTGCACGCGATCACCGTCGAGCAGGACCCGAAGGTGCTGCGGCAGCGCACCCGCGTTTCGGCCGCCCAGCTGCTCGCCATCGGCATCGACCCGCAGCGCAGCGCCCTGTTCGTGCAGAGCCACGTCCCGGAGCACGCCCAGCTGAGCTGGGTGCTGGAGTGCCAGACGGGCTTCGGTGAGGCCGGCCGGATGACGCAGTTCAAGGACAAGTCGGCGAAGCAGGGCTCCGACCGCTCCAGCGTCGGCCTGTTCACCTACCCGGTCCTGCAGGCGGCGGACATCCTGCTGTACCGGGCGGACGCCGTTCCGGTCGGCGAGGACCAGCGCCAGCACCTGGAGCTGACGCGCGACCTCGCGCAGCGCTTCAACAACCGGCTGGGCAAGACGTTCGTGGTGCCGGAGCCGTACATCATTAAGGATACGGCGAAGATCTACGACCTGCAGGAACCGACGGCCAAGATGAGCAAGTCGGCGTCGAACGTCAACGGGATCATCGAGCTGCTCGAAGACCCGAAGCGCTCGGCGAAGAAGATCCGTTCGGCGGTCACCGACACGGGCCGCGAGGTCAAGTTCGACGTCGAGAACAAGGCGGGCGTCTCGAACCTGCTGACGATCTACTCGGCCCTGACCGACCGCACGATCCCGGACCTCGAAGCGGCGTACGAGGGCAAGGGCTACGGCGACCTGAAGAAGGACCTCGGTGAGGTGTTCATCGAGTGGGTGACCCCGATCCAGGACCGCGCGAAGTCCTATTTGGACGATGTGGCGGAGCTGGACAAGGTCCTCGCCGCGGGTGCCGAACGCGCCCGCGAGGTGGCGTCGAAGACGCTCGCGAAGACGTACCAGCGGATCGGGTTCCTGCCGCCGGTGCGGTGAAGCTGATCCTGCTCAACGGCCCGCCGGGCAGCGGCAAGTCGACACTCGCCCGGCGCTACGCCGCCGACCACCCACCGGCACTGGCCCTGGACGTGGACCGCATCCGCGCCATGATCGGCGGCCGGCGTGCGTCCCCGGGCGAAGCCGGCCTGCTGGCGCGGGACATCGCGGCGGCGGCCGCGCGCACGCACCTCGGCGCGGGGCACGACGTGGTGGTGCCGCAGCTGGTGGTTCGCGCGGGCTTTCCCGAACGCCTCGAAGCCCTGGCGAGCGAATGCGGGGCGAGCTTCCACGAGGTTGTGCTGCCGAGGGCCGGGGCGCAGACCCGAAACTCCCCCGCCCTCCCTGGGGGGCGTGCCCAAGTCCAGTCTATCGGCGCCCACCGACGAACCCGGTCTTCCCGGCCGGAAACGAGCTGCCTGTCCACATCCGGTCGACGTTGTGGACAACCGCCGGGCGGGCACTGTGTGGACCATGAAGGGAAGCTGACCTCCCCCGTGCCAGCCGCTCGCGTTGCGGGGTTCACCAAGCGTGGTTAGCGTTTCACGGTGGCGAATGAAGAGAAGGAAAAGCTCCTGCCGCGGCTGCGGCGGAAGTACCCGTGGCTCGATCACCTCATCCGGGCCAACGACGCCTTCACCGAGCGGTACGGCAACCACTACGCCGCTGCCATCACCTACTTCAGTGTTCTTTCCGTCTTTCCGCTGTTCATGGTGGCCTTCGCCGTGGTCGGGCTCGTCGTCAACCACGACCAGACGATCATCACGAAGATCACCGACGGTATCAACAACTCCGTGCCCGAAGGCCTCAAAGACCTCGTCAACGGCATCGTCAAGGGCGCGCTCGACTCCGGCGGCGGGATCGGGATCTTCGGTCTGCTCATCGCCCTCTACTCCGGCATCGGCTGGATGTCGAACCTGCGGGACGCGCTCACCGCGCAGTGGGGCCAGGAAAAGCAGCCGCAGCCGCTCGTCAAGCAGACGCTCAAGGACTTCGTCGCGCTGATCGGGCTCGGCGTCGCGCTCGTTGTCTCCTTCGCGCTGACCGCGGTCGGCGGCGGGGTCGGGCAGTTCCTGCTCGAGCTCGTCGGGCTCGAGCACGCCACCTGGGCGATCGTCCTGCTTCGCGGGGCCACCATCGTGCTCGGACTGGCCGCGAACACCCTCGTCTTCCTCTGGGTCATCGCCCGGCTGCCCCGGGAGCAGGTCGCGCTGCGCAGTGCCGTCAAGGGTGCGGTGGTCGCCGCCGTCGGGTTCGTCATCCTGCAGCAGGTCGGCTCGCTCTACCTGGCCAGTGTCACGAAGTCGCCGTCGGCCGCGCTGTTCGGGCCCGTCATCGGTCTGCTCGTGTTCGCGAACCTCGTTTCGCGCTTCCTGCTACTCATCACCGCGTGGACGGCCACCGCGAAGGAGAACGAACGCAAGGTCATCGCGCCCCCGCCGCCGGTGCGGCTCGAGCAGAGCGTCACCGTGCAGCGCGGACCGGGCCTCGGCACCGTCGCGAGCGCCTTCGGTGCCGGCGCGCTGCTGGCGTGGCTGGGTGGCCGCCGCAAGTCTTGACAGCCGGCCGTCCGGTAAAGAAACTGAACCGGTAAGAAATCTGAACCGGAGGGGTTTCGTGCTGCTGGACGCCGCCCGCGAGTGTGCCGACCTCGCCAAGACCCTCGCGCCCGTCACCGAGCGGCAGCGTGCGTTGCCGCCCGAACTGGTCGCCAAGCTGACCGGCGCCCAGCTGTTCCGCACCGGCGTCCCCGGGTACCTCGGCGGTCCCGAAGCCCCGCCGGCCGTCAGCCTCGAAACCGCCGAGACGGTCGCGCGCGGGGACGCCTCGGCCGGCTGGTGCGTCTCGATCGCCGTGACGAGCAGCCTGCTTTCGGCCTACGCCCCGCGGAAATGCGCCGAGGAGGTCTTCGGAGACCCGCGCACGGTCGCCGCCGGCGTCTGGGCGCCGCGCGGGACCGGCAAGAAGGTCGACGGCGGGTACGTCGTCTCCGGCCGGTGGGCGTTCTGCAGCGGCATCCCGCACGCCGACTGGCTCTTCGCCGGGTTCGTCCATGAACAGGCCCTCTACGTCGCCGCGTTGCCGAAGGCCGAGATCGAAGTGCTCGACACCTGGCACACCAACGGCCTGCGCGGGACCGGCAGCCACGACTGCGTCGCCGGCGAACTGTTCGTCCCGGAGCACCGCGTCTTCTCGGTGATGGCCGGCCCGCCCGCGGAAGCCGTTGCGCTGCACCGGTTTCCGCTCTTCGGCTTCTTCGCGCTGTCGGTCGCGGCCGCGGCGCTGGGCAACGCGCGCGGTGCGATCGACGACCTCGTCGAGCTCGCCTCGGCGCGCCAACCGCTCGGCTCCAGCCGGTCGCTCGCCGAGCGGTCGGGGACCCAGGCCGCCGTCGCGGAGGCCGAAGCGGCCCTGCGTGCGGCCCGGCTGCTGTTCTACAGCAGCATCGACGACGCCTGGCGGGCCGCGCAGGGCACCGAACCGGTGCCGGACGCGCTCAAGCTGGGCCTCCGGCTGGCCGCGACGCACGTGACGCGCACGGCCGCGAAGGTCGCCGAAAGCATGTACGACCTCGGCGGTGGCTCGGCGATCTACGAGACTTCGCCGCTGCAGCGCCGGTTCCGCGACGCGCACACCGCGACCGCGCACTTCCAGGTCAACCCGGCCAGCTACGAACTTCCCGGCAAGCTCCTGCTGGGGGTCCCGGCCCGGACGGAACAGCTGTGATCGGCCACCGGTTCACGGCGGACTCCGTCAGCCGCGCGCTCGACCTGGTCGGCGAGCGGTGGAGCCTGCTCATCCTGCGCGAGACCTTCTTCGGCGTGCGCCGCTACGGCGAGTTCGCGCGCAACCTGGCCATCCCGCGCCCGACGTTGTCCGCGCGGCTGAAGACCCTCGTCGACGCCGGCGTGCTCGAGCGCGTCGACCCGGTGCCGGAGTACGTGCTGACCGCCGCCGGGCGGGACCTCTTCGGCGCCGTCGTCACGCTCATGCAGTGGGGCGACCAGCACCTCGCCGGACCGGAGGGACCGCCGATCCTCCTGCGGCACCACGACTGCGGCGAGATCGCCGGGACGTTCGTGGCCTGCGCGCACTGCGGCGGCGCGATCACCACCGACCGGGTGACGCCGGAGCCGGGGCCCGGTTTCCGCTAGCTCGCGGCCTTCTTGCGCTGGTGCCCGACCACGAACCCGCCGAGGATGATCAGGAACACCACCAGGGTGAGGATCCAGCCGGTGACGCCGAACGGGTCATCCTTGGCCGCCGGCGCGGCCGCCGACGTGCCGCCGTTGCCGGTGCCGCCGTCGGCGAGCACGGACGGATCGCCGTTCGACGGGGCCGCGGCGGGCGGCCGGTAGGTGATCTGGCCGACCGGCGCGGCGCGGTCGTCCTCCAGCGCGAAGCCGTAGTCGAGCAGCTTCGCCGCCTGGTCGACCACCTTGGTCGGCTTCTGCTCCGCCCGCAGCATGACGACCGCGAGGCGCTTACCCTTGCGCTGCGCCGCGCCGACGTACGTGTGGCGCGCGTCGTCGGTGAAGCCGGTCTTGCCGCCGAGGAAACCGGGGTAGACGCCGAGCAGCTTGTTGTCGTTGAAGATCGGGATGGCCGGCTTCCCGCCGGCCGGCGGGAACTCGAAGTTCTTCGTCCCGACGACCTTCGCGAACTCCGGCTGCTTCATCGCGTAGTTGAAGATCAGGCTGAGGTCGTAGGCCGAGGTCGACATGCCCGGCCCGTCCAGGCCCGACGGCGTCGCGGCGCGCGTGTCCAGCGCGCCGATCTTCGCCGCCAGCGCGTTCATCTTCACCACCGCGGAGTCGGCCCCGCCGAGCGCCGTGGCGAACGCGTGCGCGACGTCGTTGCCCGAGTGCATCAGCAGGCCGTGCAGCAGCTGGTCGACGGTGTACTGGCCGCCGGCGACGAGGCCGACGCAGGTGCACTCCTGCTCCGCGTCCTCCTTCGTCGCGACGATCGTCTGCTGCGGGTCCAGCTGGGTGACGACGACCAGCGCAAGCAGCGTCTTGATCAGCGACGCGGGCCGCTGCCGGGCGTGCGGGTCCTTCGCCGCGACGACCGCGCCGGTGTCGAGGTCCTGCACCAGCCACGACGCCGCGGTGTTGCCGTCCGGCGGGTTGAGCGCGCCGTCCGGGGTGACCAGGCCGCACTCGGCCATCCGGTTGCCGCCGACCGGGACCGCGGGCACGGCCAGCGGCGCCGGGGCCGGCTTGCCCGGCGCGGGCTTCTCCGACGTGTCGACCGGCGGCGGCGGAGCCTGGCGGTTCGCGCACTGGCCCTGCTGCGGCGCGGCGGCGGCCAGCGCCGGGGTGCTCAGGGCCAGGAGGGCGGCGGCGAGCGTCGTCGTGAAGACCTTGAGCGACCGGGAGACAACAGAGTGCACCCACGCAATCTAGCGCCGCGGCCCGCGTCGCATACTCAGGGGCATGCGCATTTCACGCGGCACCTCGCTGTTCCTGCTGGCCTTCGGTGTGTGGTCGTGGATCATCTGGATCACCTTCGCCAAGAACCTGTGGGACAGCGACCGGGCCTGGACCCCCGACGGCTCGCCCACCGCGTACTTCGTGGTGCACGCCGTGCTGACGGTCGTGTCGTTCGTGCTGGGCACGATCATCGGCGTGCTGGGCTGGCGTGGCGTGCGCGCCACTTCGCGCGTCTCCTCCTGACTTTGGTCGGTGGCGCGGCCTCCGGGGCCGGTTTAGGTTGACGCCACAGACCCTGGAGGTGGAATGTCCCGTTTACGCCGAATGGCGGCCCCGCTCGTGCTGGCCGTCGGGGGCGGCCTGTTCGCGGCGGCCCCGGCCGCCGAGGCCGCGCCGGCCGCCTGCGACACGACGAGCACGCCGTACACCTACGTCGTGACGTACCAGCCGGGCACCCGCGCGTCGGCCGTCGACAAGGAGCTGGCGGCCAAGTGCGGGACGAAGGTCGCCTACTACGCCCCGATCGGCGTCGCGATCGCGAGCTCGCGCAACGCGGACTTCCAGCAGAAGATCGGCGTCTACCGGGCCTACTCGGGCGGCAAGGACGTGGCTTCCCAGGGCGCCGCCGCCTCGGCTCGCTCGCTGGGTGCGGTGCGGACGCTGGAGGACACGCGCTCCGTCGCCGCCGCGGGTGACCTGTCCGCGCAGCAGTGGGACATGAAGGCGATCCACGCGCCCGAAGCGAACAAGATCTACCAGGGCAGCCGCGCGGTGACGGTCGGCGTGCTCGACTCGGGCATCGAGGCAACGCACCCGGCCCTGAAGGCGGCGGTCGACCCGGCCGCTTCGGCGGGCTGCATCACGGGCGCGCCGGACCTGACACCGGCCTCGTGGGCCCCGACGACGTCGGACCACGGCACGCACGTGGCGGGCACGATCGCCGGCAAGGACAAGGCGGCGGGCTTCACGGGCATCGCGCCGGGCGTGCGGCTGGCCTCGGTGAAGGTCGTCAACGACGCCGGCTACATCTTCCCGGAGTCGGCGGTCTGCGGGTTCGTCTGGGCGGCCGAGCACGGGTTCGCGGTGACGAACAACAGCTACTACATCGACCCGGGCATGTTCTACTGCCCGAACCAGCCGGGCGACGCGGCGGCGTTCGAAGCGGTCCGCCGCGCGGTGGCGTTCTCAACGCACCGAGGCGTCCTGAACGTGGCGGCGGCGGGCAACTCCGGTTTCGACACGACCAAGCAGACAACGGACCCCAACCGCCCCCACCCGGTCGACTCGACGTGCGGCATCCTCCCGAAGGCGATCGACGGCGTCGTGAAGGTGTCGGCGGTCGGCTACGCGGGCACGAAGTCATCATTCAGCAACTACGGCAAGATCGACGTAACAGCCCCGGGCGGCGACTTCGTCCAGATCCCACCGGACGGCGCGGGCCCGTCGTGTCCGCTGTCGACGGTGGTGGGCGGCCAGTACGGCTCGAAGTGCGGCACATCGATGGCCTCCCCGCACGCGGCAGGCGTGGCGGCGCTGATCGCATCGCGCTTCCGGGGCATTTCACCGCAGATCCTGGCCCGGGTGCTGGAGGGCGAGGCGGACGCGGTGAAGTGCGCAGCCACGGAAACGGAGTGCACAGGCCCGGCAAAGAACAATTCGTACTACGGCCACGGCCTGGTAGACGCCCTGGACGCGGTGCACTGACCCAAGGGCGCAACGCCCAGTAAAGGAGCAGGGTGGTCATCCCGTCGCCTGAGGCCGCAAAATCACTTTGAGCCGGGCCCGCAACCCACAGACCAAGGCGAGACGACAGCGCAAGCTTGCGGGCCCGGCTCAAAGTGATAGGCCTCGATCAGGCGACGGGATGACCACCCAGCGACCCACCTCGATAACGAGAGACAGCGGCGGCGAGGGGCGGCCATCCCAGAGCCTGCCCGTCCGGCGAGGACAGTCTTTTGTCTTTCTACCGCGGCAGGGCGGCCGAAGGGCCCCTCCACTCGCCGAGCGGAGGGGCCCTTCGGCCGTTACAACGTCAGACGCGCTTGAACAGCAGGGCGCGCTTAACTTCCTGGATCGCCTTGGTCACCTGGATCCCACGGGGACACGCGTCCGTGCAGTTGAACGTCGTGCGGCAGCGCCAAACACCCTCACCATCGTTGAGGATGTCCAACCGCTCCTCCGCCCCCTCATCACGGGAGTCGAAGATGAACCGGTGGGCGTTCACAATCGCGGCCGGCCCGAAGTACGAGCCGTCGTTCCAGTACACCGGGCACGATGACGTGCAGCACGCGCACAGGATGCACTTCGTGGTGTCGTCGAAGCGGTCGCGGTCGGCCTGGGACTGGATGCGCTCGCGCGTCGGCTCGTTGCCGTACGTGATCAGGTACGGCTTGATCGCGCGGTAGGCCTCGAAGAACGGGTCCATGTCGACGTAGAGGTCCTTCAACGTCGTCAGGCCCTTGATCGGGGCGATCGTGATCACCGTCGGCTTGCCGGACGCCGACAGCAGGTCCTTCATCAGGACCTTGCACGCCAGGCGGTTGATGCCGTTGATCTGCATCGCGTCGGACCCGCAGACGCCGTGCGCGCAGGAGCGGCGGAACGAGAACGTGCCGTCGATGTAGTCCTTGACGTAGAACAGCAGGTTCAGCAGCCGGTCGGTGCGCTGGGCCGGGACGTCGTAGGACTCCCAGTGCGGCTCCGAATCGACCTCCGGGTTGAAGCGGAGGATCTTCAGCGTGACCGTGATCGGGGTGTGGTCCGAGTCCGACGAAGCGGCCGGAGCTTCAGTAGCGGTGGTCATCAGTACTTCCGCTCCATCGGTTCGTAGCGGGTGAAGGTCACGGGCTTGTAGTCGAGCCGGATGTCGGATGACAGACCCGAGCCCTGCTTGTAGGCCATGGTGTGCCGCATGAAGTTCGTGTCGTCGCGGGTCGGGTAGTCCTCGCGGGCGTGACCGCCGCGGGACTCCTTGCGCGCCAGCGCACCCACGATCAGGACCTCGGCCAGCTCCAGCAGGAAGCCCAGCTCGACGGCCTCGAGCAGGTCGGTGTTGTACCGCTTGCCCTTGTCCGACACGGTGATCCGCTGGTACCGCTCCTTGAGCGCCTGGATGTCGGTCAGCGCCTGCTTCAGCGTGTCCTCGGTCCGGTACACCGAAGCGTGCGAGTCCATCGTTTGCTGCATTTCCTTGCGGATGTCGGCGACGCGCTCGTCGCCGTGCTCCGACAGGAGGCCCGCGAGCTGGTCTTCCACCAGCTTCGTGGGGTCCGCAGGCAGCTCGACGTGCTCGTGCGCCAGCGCGTATTCCGCGGCCGCGATGCCGGCGCGGCGGCCGAACACGTTGATGTCGAGCAGCGAGTTCGTGCCCAGGCGGTTCGAACCGTGCACGGACACGCAGGCGACCTCGCCCGCCGCGTACAGGCCGGGGATGACGTTCTCGTTGTCCCGCAACGCTTCGCCGTGGATGTTGGTCGGGATGCCGCCCATCACGTAGTGGCACGTCGGGAAGACCGGCACCGGCTCCTTCACCGGGTCGACGCCCAGGTAGGTCCGGGAGAACTCCATGATGTCCGGGAGCTTCGCGTTCAGCGTCTCCTCGGGGATGTGCGTGACGTCCAGGACGACGTAGTCCTTGTTCGGCCCGCAACCCCGGCCCTGCAGCACTTCCTGCACCATCGAGCGGGCGACGATGTCGCGCGGCGCGAGGTCCTTGATGGTGGGGGCGTAGCGCTCCATGAACCGCTCGCCGGAGGCGTTGCGCAGGATCCCGCCCTCGCCGCGGACGGCTTCGGAAATGAGAATCCCCAGGCCCGCGAGGCCGGTCGGGTGGAACTGGAAGAACTCCATGTCCTCCAGCGGGAGGCCCTTGCGGAAGATGATGCCGAGGCCGTCACCGGTGAGGGTGTGCGCGTTCGACGTCGTCTTGAAGATCTTGCCCGCGCCGCCGGTGGCGAACACGATCGACTTCGCCTGGAAGACGTGCAGCTCGCCGGTGGCCAGCTCGTAGGCGACGACGCCGGAGGCGACCGGGTTGCCGTTCTCGTCCGGGGTGGTGACGAGGTCGAGCACGTAGAACTCGTTGAAGAACTCCGTGCCGTACTTGACGCAGTTTTGGTACAGCGTCTGGAGGATCATGTGCCCGGTGCGGTCCGCGGCGTAGCAGGCGCGGCGGACCGCGGCCTTGCCGTGGTCACGCGTGTGCCCGCCGAAGCGGCGCTGGTCGATCTTGCCCTCGGGCGTGCGGTTGAACGGCAGGCCCATCTTCTCGAGGTCGAGGACCGCGTCGATGGCCTCCTTCGCCATGATCTCGGCGGCGTCCTGGTCGACCAGGTAGTCGCCGCCCTTGATCGTGTCGAAGGTGTGCCACTCCCAGTTGTCCTCTTCGACGTTCGCCAGCGCGGCGCACATGCCGCCCTGGGCCGCGCCGGTGTGGGACCGGGTCGGGTAGAGCTTGGTGAGGACCGCGGTGCGGGCGCGCTGGCCGGACTCGATGGCCGCGCGCATCCCGGCGCCGCCGGCGCCGACGATCACCACGTCGTACTTGTGGACCTGCATGGTGGGAAGTCTCCGGGTCAGTTCGCGGGCATGTTCGGGTCGAAGGTGAAGATCACCATCGTGCCGACGGCGAGGATCAGCACCATCGAGACGTACAGCAGGATCTTCAGCCAGAACCGCGTGCTGTCCTTACGGGCGTAGTCGTCGATGATCGTGCGCAGCCCGTTGCCGCCGTGGATCTCGGCGAGCCACAGCATCAGCAGGTCCCAGAACTGCCAGAACGGCGAGGCCCAGCGGCCGGCGACGAAGCCCCAGTTGATCCGGTGCACGCCGCCGTCGAGGATGTTCATGATCAGCAGGTGGCCGAGCACCAGGACGACCAGGACCAGCCCGGAGATCCGCATGAACAGCCAGCTGTAGAGCTCGAAGTTGCTCCGGCGCGCGGCGGGGCGCTTCGGCGCGCGCGGGTTCGCGAGGGCGAGGTCGGCCATGTCAGTTACCCCCGAAGAGCATTTCGGCGGTGCGCTTCAGCATGAAGAACGCACCGGGGACCATCACGACGACCCAGACGACGCCGATGACCCACAGCATCGCCTTCTGCAGCTTCGGGCCCTTCGACCAGAAGTCGACCAGCATGACGCGGATGCCGTTCAGCGCGTGGAACAGCACCGCGCCGACCAGGCCGACCTCCAGGAGGTTCACGATCGGCGTCTTGTAGGTCTCGATGACCTGGTCGTAGGTGTTCGGCGACACGCGCACCAGCGCGGTGTCGAGCACGTGCACGAACAGGAAGAAGAATGTGAGCACGCCGGTGATGCGGTGCAGCACCCAGGACCACATGCCGGGGTCGCCCCGGTAGAAGGTCCCCTGCCGGCGTGAGGCACCCGCCCGATCGCTCGCCCCTGCCGCAGTGTTGGTTCCCGCCCCCGGAGGGGGCGATCCCACCCCGCTGGCAGTGCTCGCCGTGGTGGACATCGGTGAACGGCCTCCAACGTCTGACTGTGCGCCCGGTGGCCGGTGAGGTCCGCTGTCGCCGCGGGAACGGCGGCTGTGCCGAGATCAACGTCATCGAGCCTGGATGAATCGAATGCTAGACCCGCACCCGAAAGGCGGCTCACCTCCGGGTTCCCCTCTGTGATGGACCAGACACCGGTACTCCCGCACCGCCACCCGGCGGTGTGGTGCAGCGCACTCGGTGGCGCGGCGCCCAGGAGTGTCCCGATGAACGGTCATCAGACCTCTGAGAGATCTGATATCTGATGCGCTACGCCGAACGGCTGGTGATCGTGGTGTGTCATTGACCATCTGCGACGTCGTCCCTAGCGTCGCTCGGGCAAACATCGGATCTCTCACGATGGGGTGACGTTCTGGTGCGACGACTCGGCTTGGTGATCGCCGTCGCGGCTCTGCTGCCCGTGGTGTCGGTCACGCCCGCGCAGGCACTGCCCGACGGACTGGCGCTGACACCGCCGATGGGCTTCAACAACTGGAACACCACCGGCTGCGCCGTCGACGAGCGGCTCATCCGCGACACCGCCGACATCTTCGTCGACAAAGGACTCAAGGCCGCCGGCTACGAGTACGTCAACGTCGACGACTGCTGGGCCGAGCCGGAGCGCGACGCCGACGGGCGCATGCAGGCCAACAAGGCCCGGTTCCCCGGCGGCATCAAGGCGCTGGCCGACTACGTCCACGCGAAGGGCCTCAAGTTCGGCATCTACACCAGCGCGGGCACGCTGACCTGCGCGAAGACCCAGCCGGGCGCGCTCGACCACGAAGACGTCGACGCGCAGACGTTCGCGGACTGGGGTGTCGACTACCTCAAGTACGACAACTGCAACAACCAAGGCCGCCCGGCGCTCGAGCGCTACACGAAGATGCGCGACGCGCTGAAGAAGACGGGTCGCCCGATCGTGTACTCGCTCTGCGAGTGGGGCGAGAACAAGCCGTGGACGTGGGGCGGCGACGTCGGGCACCTGTGGCGCACCACCGGCGACATCAAGGACAACTGGGCGAAGATGGTCCAGATCCTCAAGGCGAACGCGCCGCTGGCGCCGTACGCCGGGCCGGGGCACTGGAACGATCCCGACATGCTCGAGGTCGGCAACGGCGGGATGACGACCGGGGAGTACCGCTCGCACTTCTCGCTGTGGGCGATGATGGCCGCGCCGCTGCTCATCGGGGCCGACCTGCGCAAGGTGTCGCCGGCGAACTTCGACGTCCTGCGCAACGCCGGGGTCATCGCGCTCGACCAGGACCGCCGCGGCGTCCAGGCGCGGGTGCTGTCCAACCAGGACGGACACTGGGTGTTCGCCAAGCCGCTGTCGAACGGGGACGTGGCCGTCGCGCTGTTCAACGAGACGACGTCGTCCGCCATGATCGGCACCACCGCGGCGGCCGCCGGGCTGCCGAAGGCCGCCGGGTACAGCGCGCGAGACCTCTGGGCGCACCGCGACCTCCAGACGGCGGGCCGGCTCTCCGCGGTCGTCCCGCCGCACGCGACCGTCGTCTACCGGGTCCACGCGGGCGGCTCGTGGTGGCGGAACGCGCCGCTGGTGAGCACCGGCATCGAGCTGGCTCCGCCGGTCCCGGGCGTCCCGGGCGAGATCACGCCCGCCGGGCAGCCGTTCGAGGTCACGGTGTCGGCGACCGACGAGGCCCGCGTCCCGGTGTTCGACCCGCGCGTGACGCTCACCGCACCCGCCGGGTGGCACGTCGAGCAGGTGACGCGGCCGCGGGCCGTCGTGCTCGGGACCGGCGAGACCGCGGCCGGCCGCTGGCGGGTCACCCCGCCCGCCGGGACCGAGGGCACGACGGCGGTGCTGCACGGCGGCGTCACCTACCGCGCGCTCGGGTTCGGGCCGGTCACCTGGACCGGTGACCAGCAGCTGACCGTGCCGGCGGCACCGCCCACTGCGTCCGCGTGGGCCAGCGACCTGCGCTGGGCGGCGGAGAAGAACGGCTACGGCCCGGTCGAGCGGGACATGTCCAACGGCAGCATCCCGGCCGGCGACGGGAAGCCGCTGACGATCAACGGCGTCGTCTACCCGAAGGGCCTCGGCGCGCACGCACCCAGCGAAGTCGTCTTCTACCTGGGCGGGCGCTGCACGGCGTTCACCGCGGACGTCGGCGTCGACGACGAGCGCGAGGCGACGAACAAGCAGGGCTCGGCGACGTTCGAGGTCTACGCGGACGGCATGAAGGCGGCTTCGACCGGCGTGCGCACTTGGCAGGACCCGGCGACGCCGCTGGCGGCTGACCTGCACGGGGCGCGCTACCTGCGGCTCGTCGTCACCGACGGCGGGGACGGCAACTCCTACGACCGCAGCGACTGGGCCGGCGCCCGGCTCACCTGCGCTTGACCCGTCGTGAGTGGGAAGGCGGGTTAGAACCCGCCTTCCCACTCACGACCCCACCTACGGGAAGGGGCCCTGCATGAAGAAGCGGATGGGAACGGCGGCCGCCTTGGCCGCCGGGGTGGCGCTGGTCGGGCTGCCGGCCGCCGGGCAGCCCGCGCCGGTGACGTCCTGGACGCTCACCGCGCCGGGGACGTCGCTGGCGCCCACGCCGGCCGCGCACATCGCCCTGGACCGGGGCCGGCTCACGCTGTCGGTCACCCGCGGTGCGACGACGGTGCTCGAGCCGTCCGCGCTCGGCGTCGAGACGGCGAACGGCGACCTCACCCAGGGGCTGAAGGTCACCGGGTTCAGCCAGCGTCCGATCCACGACGAGTACCCGACCACCACCGGCAAACGCTTGCGGCACACCTCCGACGCCGCCGAGACCACGCTCGACGTCAAGGGGCCCGGTGGCGCGTTCGCCGTCGTGGTCCGGGTCTCCCGCGACGGCGTCGCCTACCGGTACGTCTTCGACACCCCGAAGTGGGTGACGGTCGTGGGCGAGGCGTCGGAGTTCGCCGTCCCGCAGACCGCCGACTCCTTCCTGCTGCCGTTCGACAACGGCCGCAGCGACTACGAGAGCATCCACGTCCACAAGCCGGTCGCGCAGCAGGACCCGATCGAGTACGGCTACCCGGCGCTGTTCCACGTCGGTGACACCTGGCTTTCGGTCCTCGAATCCGACCTGAACGGCAGCTACGCGGGCTCCCGGCTGACGCTCACCCCGCAGCACCGCTTCCGGCTGACCCTCGGCGACCCGGCGGAAGTCGCGAAGGGACCCCTGGCCACGCCGTGGCGGGCGATGATCGTCGGCGATCTCGCCACCGTCACGGAGTCCGACCTGAGCACCGACCTCGCGAGCCCGGCGAAGATCGCCGACACGTCGTGGATCAAGCCCGGCGCGGGGGCGTGGTCGTGGTGGTCGGAAGGCACCGGCGACCTGGCGCTGCAGGAGAAGTACGTCGACCTCGCGGCGAAGGAGGGCTGGGCGGACAACCTCGTCGACTCGGGCTGGAACGCCGCCTGGGTGCCCGACCTGGTCGCCTACGCCAAGCAACGCGGCATCGGGATCTGGCTCTGGGCCGACGCGAAGATCACCGACACCGACAGCGAGCGGGAGAAGAACTTCAAGCAGTACGCCGACTGGGGCGTGGCCGGGCTGAAGATCGACTTCGTCGAGTCCGAACGGCAGGACCGCACCCGCTGGTACGACGCGGTGCTCGCGGCGGCCGCGAAGTACCACCTGATGGTGAACTTCCACGGCGCGCCGATCCCGCGGGGCATCCAGCGGACCTGGCCGAACGTGCTGAGCGTCGAGGCGGTGAAGGGCGCCGAGGGCACGAAGCCGAAGCCGGGGCGCGTGCCGTTCCCGATCGAGCACTACCTGACGCTGCCGTTCACGCGGAACCTGTCCGGCTCGATGGACTTCACGCCGGTGACCTTCTCCGGCGTCCGGCCGACCAGCGACGGCGGCGAGCTCGCGCTGTCGGTGCTGTTCGAATCCGGCGTCCAGCACTTCGCGGACAGCGTCGCGAGTTACGACGCCCACCCCGTCGCCGAGCGGCTGCTCAAGGGCATCCCGACGGCGTGGGACGACACGCGGCTGCTGGCCGGCGACCCCGGGAAGCTCGCGGTGATCGCCCGCCGCGGCGGCGCGCAGTGGTACGTCGGGGCGTTGGCGGCGGGGCCGGCGACCCGGCTCGACGCGCCGCTCGATTTCCTCCCTCCGGGTGATTGGCTGGCCGAGATCTACGGCGACGGCGCCGACGGGCAGCTTCAGGTGACGACACAGCGCGTGACATCCGGCGGCGTCCTCACCGTTCCGGTGGCCGCGAGCGGCGGATTCGCGGCCCGCCTCTGCGTCGCCGCCGCGGGCGCGTCGACCTGCCCCTGAGTAGCCCGAATGGCCGCTGCGGGCTGCCATCGGGCCACGGAAAGCCCTGGTGGTGGCCCGCTGGGCCGCTTTTTGCCCGGCCGCTGGTCCGTTCGGATGATCACATTCGGTGTCCGGTTCGTCGCGCGCGCGACTCGTGAGTAAACGTTTGTGTTACGTAGCGTGCCTTTCCTATGGCGCATTCCTGTCCGCCGGGTACGGTCTGGCGGTCGACCCGGCAGTAGGGCCGGGTCGTGCCCTTGACCATCCGCTGGATCAGCGGGGAGGGAGACACACGTTGCGTCGCATGCGTGGAACCGCGCTGGCCGCCGCGGCCATGGCCGGGGTGCTCGCCCTGGCCGGGTGCGCCAAGGACTCGGGCGGTGGCAGCACGAACAACACCGCGAGCTCGTCGGGTGGCTCGGACTGCGTCACCGCGCAGAAGCCGCCCGCCGCACCCGCCGCGGCGAGCAGCTCGACCGCCGCCGGGGAGAAGGTCGACGGCAGCAAGCTCAAGATCGGCCTGGCCTTCGACGTCGGCGGCCGGGGTGACGCGTCGTTCAACGACGCCGCCGCCGCGGGTACCGACAAGGCGAAGTCCGACCTCGGCGTGACGACGGTCAGCGAAAGCACCGCCTCCGCCAGCGAGGCCGAGTCGGCCAAGCAGCAGCGCCTCGACCAGATGGCTTCGCAGGGCCTGAACCCGATCGTCGCGGTCGGCTTCGCGTACGCGGACTCGGTCAAGGCCGTCGCCGCCAAGTACCCGAACACCAAGTTCGCGATCGTCGACGACGACTCGATCCAGCTGCCGAACGTGACGCCGCTGGTGTTCGCCGAGGAGCAGGGCTCGTTCCTGGCCGGCGTCGCCGCCGCGTACAAGAGCAAGAACTGCCACATCGGCTTCGTCGGCGGTGTCAACACCCCGCTGATCCAGAAGTTCGAGGCCGGCTTCCTGCAGGGCGCGAAGACCGCTTCGTCCAAGATCAAGATCGAGGACGAGTACCTCACCCCGGCCGGTGACTTCTCCGGGTTCCAGGACCCGCCGAAGGGCAACGCGAAGGCCGCCGCCGAGATCGCCAAGGGCGCGGACGTCGTCTACCACGCCGCCGGCGCCTCCGGTAAGGGCGTCTTCGACGCCGCCAAGGCGGGCAATGCGCTGGCCATCGGGGTCGACTCCGACCAGTACAACCAGAAGACCGTCGCGGCCGACAAGGACGTCATCATCACGTCCATGCTCAAGCGCGTCGACGTCGCGGTCTTCGACTACATCCAGGCCGTCGCCAAGGGTGACCTGACGGTCCTGCCGAAGCGGTTCGACCTCAAGGTCGACGGCGTCGGCTACGCCACCTCCGGCGGCAAGGTCGACGACATCAAGGACGTCCTCGACGGGTACAAGGCCCAGATCATCTCGGGCGCGATCACCGTTTCGGACAAGCCGCAGAAGTAGCTCAACGCGTGCCGGGGCTCGGAGGAATTCTCCTCCGGGCCCCTCACGCGTTCCAGAGATATGGAATTCTCCCGCCCATGAGCACAGCCGAGGCCCCGGCCGAGGCCGTCCCCGACCGGGGCGCCCCCGCCGTCCAGCTGACCGGGATCACCAAGCGCTTTCCCGGCGTGGTGGCCAACTCCGACGTCAACCTCACCGTCACCGCCGGCGAGGTGCACGCCATCTGTGGCGAGAACGGCGCCGGCAAGTCCACCCTGATGAAGATCCTGTACGGCATGCAGCCGCCGGACGAGGGCACCATCGCGATCAACGGCGAAGAGGTGAAACTGCGCAACCCGCAGGACGCCATCCGCGCCGGCATCGGCATGGTGCACCAGCACTTCATGCTCGCCGACAACCTGACCGTCGGCGAGAACGTCTTCCTCGGCGCCGAGGGCCTGCACGGCATCGGCCGCGCCGCCCGCGCGCGGCTGGCCGAGCTCGCCGAGCGCACCGGCCTGCACGCCAAGCCGGAGACGCTGCTGGAGGAGCTCGGCGTCGCCGACCGCCAGCGCGTCGAGATCGTCAAGGTGCTCTACCGCGGGGCGAAGATCATCATCCTGGACGAGCCGACCGCGGTCCTCGTGCCGCAGGAGGTCGACGCGCTCTTCGAGACCGTGCGGGAGATGAAGGCCGGCGGCTACACGTTCCTGTTCATCTCGCACAAGCTCGACGAGGTCCGGGCGATCGCCGACACCGTCACGGTGATCCGCCGCGGCACCACCGTCGGCACCGCCGACCCGAAGACCATCACCTCCCGCCAGCTCGCGGAGATGATGGTCGGCTCCGAGCTGCCCAGCCCGGAGACCCGCGAGTCCACGGTCACCGACCGGGACGTGCTGCGGCTGACCGGGCTGACGCTGGGCGCCGAGGGCTCCGGCCGCAACGCGCTCGACGACGTCTCGTTCACCGTGCACGCGGGCGAGGTGCTCGGCGTGGCCGGCGTCGAGGGCAACGGCCAGACCGAGCTCGTCGAGACGATCATGGGCATGCGCAAGCCGACCGGCGGCACGATCGAATTGGTGGACGCCGAGGGCAAGGCGCGCGACCTCACCAAGGCGGGCACGCTGGCGCGCCGCGAGGCCGGTATCGGCTACATCGCCGAAGACCGCACCCGGCACAGCCTGCTGCTCACGCAACCGTTGTGGGTCAACCGGATCCTCGGTTACCAGACCCGCGAACCGGTCTCCAAAGGACAGTTGCTCGACATCGCCGGCGCCCGCGCCGACACCGAGCGGATCGTCCGCGACTACGACGTCCGCACGCCGGGCATCGACGTCCCGGCCGCGGCGCTCTCGGGCGGCAACCAGCAGAAGCTGATCGTCGGGCGCGAGCTGTCCGGCAACCCGGTGCTGCTGGTGGCTTCGCACCCGACACGCGGTGTCGACGTCGGCGCGCAGGCGCTGATCTGGGAGCAGATCCGCCTGGCCCGCGCCGCCGGGCTCGCGGTGCTGCTGATCTCCGCCGACCTCGACGAGCTGATCGGCCTGTCCGACACGATCCGGGTCATGCTGCGCGGGCGCCTCGTGAGCGAGGCCGACCCGGCGACGGTGACCCCGCAGGAACTGGGCTCCGCGATGACCGGCGCGGGAGAGGGTGACGAAGAATGACCTCCTGGCGCACGAAACTGCTGCCGCCGCTGCTGGCGATCGTGTTCGCCGTGCTGCTGTCGGCGATCGCGCTCATCATCTCCGGGGCCGATCCGCTGCAGGCGTACGGCACGATGATCGGCCAGATGTTCAAGGGCTCGACCGCGGTCGACACGGTGAACCTGGCGACGGTGTACTACCTGTCCGGCCTCGCGGTCGCCATCGGCTTCCAGATGAACCTGTTCAACATCGGTGTCGAAGGCCAGTACCGCTTCGCCGCCGTCGTCGCGGCCATCGCGGGCGGCGCCATGAAACTGCCGCCGGTCATCCACGTCGTCGCGATCCTCGTGGTCGCGGTCGTCGCGGGCATGGCCTACGCGGCTGTCCCGGCGATCCTCAAGGTGACCCGCGGGGTCAGCGAGGTCATCTCGACGATCATGCTCAACGCGATCGTCGCCGGCATCATCGCGTTCCTCATCAACGCCGACCAGTTCGGCGTGCAGCGCGGCAACAACATCGGCACCCGCGTGATCGAGCCGTCCGGCCGGATCCCGGGCATCCCGCTCGGCTCGGGCACGCTGTTCGGCTTCGTCGTCATCGCCGCGCTCATCGGCGGGGCCTACTGGTTCATGCTCAACCGCACCCGGTTCGGCTTCGAACTGAAGGCGTCCGGCGAGTCCACCACCGCCGCGGCCGCGGGTGGCGTCAGCGCCAAGAAGATGACGCTGATTGCGATGCTGCTCTCCGGTGGCGTCGCCGGCCTGGTCGCCATGCCGGAACTGCTCGGCCGCGACTACAGCTACGGCATCACCGCGACGCAGATGTACGGCTTCACCGGCATCGCGGTCGCGCTGCTCGGCCGCAACCACCCCGGCGGCATCGCGCTCGGCGCGCTGCTGTGGGCGTTCCTGGACACCTCCGCGGTGTCGCTGGAGCAGATCAACGTGTCCAAGGAGATCGCGACGATCATGCAGGGCATCATCGTGCTGTCGGTCGTCGTGGCGTACGAGATCGTGCGGCGCGCCGACCTCGCGGCCGAACAACGCAAGGTCGGGCGCGCACTCGCCGGCCGCAAGGGTTCCACGGTCGCCGAAGGGGGTGCGGTGTGATCACCGACGTCGCTCCCGAATCCGGCTCGACCATGCCGGTGCAGCGCAAGCGGGGCCGGGTGCCCGGCTGGCTGCGCGGCGTGATCTGGGCCGTGATCGCGATCGCGGTCATCTCGACGGCGTCGTACTCCACGGGCGTCGCCGCGCTGACGTCGTCCAACACTGCGTCGACGGCGTTGCGCCTGGCGCTGCCGATCCTGCTGTGCGCGCTGGGCGGTCTCTGGGCCGAACGCGCGGGCGTGGTCAACATCGGTCTCGAGGGCATGATGATCCTCGGCACCTGGGGCGCCGCCTGGGGTTCGTACTACGGCGGCGCGTGGTCCGGCCTGCTGGCCGCGCTGCTGTTCGGTGCGCTGGGCGGGCTGCTGCACGCGGTGGCGACGGTGACGTTCAACGTCAACCACATCGTCTCCGGCGTCGCGATCAACCTGCTCGGCCTGGGTGTCACGAAGTACCTGGCGAACCTGATCTTCGCGCCGATCTCGGGCAACCCGCGGCAGTCGCCGGTGGTGCCGAAGTTCGACACCTACTCGGCGACGTTCCTCTCGGACTGGCTGGGCGACCTGGAGAAGGAGCAGCGCGTCGGGATCTCCGACGTCGCGGGCATCCTGCGCGGGCTGGTCACCGAAGTGGCGCCGCTGACGATGCTCGCGATCATCCTGGTGCCGGTGAGCTTCTGGGTGCTCTGGAAGACCCGGTTCGGCCTGCGGCTGCGCTCCTGCGGCGAGAACCCGGTCGCGGCCGAGTCCCTCGGCGTGAACGTGTACCTGCACAAGTACGTGGCCGTGATCATCTCCGGCGCGTTCGCCGGCATGGGTGGGGCCTCGCTGGTGCTGCTGCGCGGTGGCGCGGACTACCTGGAGAACCAGACGAACGGCCGCGGGTACATCGGCCTGGCGGCGATGATCTTCGGCAACTGGCGCCCGGGCGGCCTGCTCGGCGGCGCGGCGCTGTTCGGCTACGCGGACGGCCTGCAGCTCGCCGGCGGCGGCGAAGCGGTGCTGGCGCTGCTCTATGGCGCGGTGATCCTGGTCGCCGTGATCGTCGTCGTGCAGCTGTTCCGTCGCCAGTGGATCGCGGCCGGGCTCGGCGTGGTCGGCGCGGGCGTGCTGTACGCGATCTACTGGGCCAACGACACGCTGCCGTCGGACCTGATCCCGTACACCGCGCACTTCGTGACGCTGATCGTGCTGGCCGTGGCTTCGCAGCGGCTGCGGCCGCCGAAGGCCGACGGGCAGCCGTACCGACGGGGTGAAGACTGATGACCACTTTGTCCTCTGTGGATTGGGACGCGCTGCGTTCTCAGGCGATCGAAGCGGCTTCCCATGCGTACGCGCCCTATTCGGGCCTGCACGTCGGGGTGGCCGGGATCGTCGACGACGGCCGGGTCGTGACCGGGTGCAACGTCGAAAACGCTTCCTACGGGCTCGGGCTGTGCGCCGAGTGCACGATGGCCGGGCAGCTGCGGCTCTCCGGCGGCGGCCGCCTGGTCGCCGTGGCGTGCCGCAGCGGCGCGGGTGACCTGCTGATGCCGTGCGGGCGTTGTCGGCAGATCCTGTTCGAGCTGGGCGGGTCGGCCTGTTTGGTGGACACCCCCAGCGGGGTGCTGCCGATGTCCGACGTTCTGCCGGACGCCTTCGGCCCGGACGACCTGCCGTGAGCGCGTTCGCCGCGGTCGACGTCATCCGGACCAAGCGGGACGGTGGCACGCTTTCCGACGAGCAGATCGACTGGGTCGTCGACGCCTACACCCGCGGTGACGTCGCCGAAGAGCAGATGTCGGCGCTGGCCATGGCGATCTTCCTGCGGGGGATGACCTCGGCCGAGATCTCCCGGTGGACGCACGCGATGATCGCGTCCGGCGAGCGGTTGTCGCTTGCGGTGTCCCGGCCGACGGTGGACAAGCACTCGACGGGCGGGGTCGGCGACAAGATCACGCTGCCGCTGGCGCCGCTGGTGGCGGCGTGCGGCGCGGCCGTGCCGCAGCTGTCCGGGCGCGGGCTCGGCCACACCGGCGGGACGCTCGACAAGCTGGAGTCCATCCCGGGCTGGCGCGCTTCACTGTCCACTTCGGAGATCCAGGCGCAGCTGGAGGACGTCGGCGCGGTGGTCTGCGCGGCGACGTCCGGGCTGGCGCCGGCGGACAAGAAGCTGTACGCGCTGCGGGACGTCACCTCCACGGTGGAGTCGATCCCGCTGATCGCCAGCTCGATCATGAGCAAGAAGATCGCCGAAGGCGCGTCCGGGCTGGTCCTGGACGTGAAGTTCGGGTCGGGCGCGTTCATGAAGTCGTTGGACCAGGCCCGGGCGCTGGCTTCTGCTTTGACGTCGATCGGCGCGGACCACGGTGTCCCGACGACGGCGTTGCTGACCGACATGAACGTCCCGCTGGGGCGGGCGGTCGGGAACGCGGTGGAGGTCGCGGAGGCGGTCGACGTGCTCAAGGGCGGCGGTCCCGCGGACGTGGTGGCGCTGACCGTGGCCTTGGCGCGGGAGATGCTGGCCCTCGCGGGTCTCGACGTGGACCCGGGGGCGGTGCTGGCTTCGGGCGAGGCGTACGAGGTCTGGTGCCGGATGATCGCGGCCCAGGGCGGCGACCCCGCGGCGCCGCTGCCGACGCCCTCTCACGTGCACACGGTCGTCGCTCCGGCTTCGGGCGTGCTGGCATCGCTGGACGCCTACGCCGTGGGTGTCGCGGCCTGGCGGCTCGGCGCGGGGCGCGCCCGCAAGGAGGACCCGGTCCAGGCGGCGGCGGGCATCCTGTGCCTGGCCAAGCCGGGAGACCGCGTCGCCGAGGGTGACCCGCTGCTGGAACTCCACACGGACACACCCGACGCGGTCCCGGCGGCGCTGGCCGCTCTCGAGGGCGGCTTCACGATCGCTTCGTCGGCTCCGGAGCCGGGCCCGATCGTCGTGGAGACCATCCGCGGCTAGGTCGACTGTGATGATCGTCGCCAAGATGATCACCCGTCCGAGTGACATGAGAAGGCCCCCGCCGGGATCCGGCGGGGGCCTTCTTTTGTGCGTGAGCCCTACTCCGTGGCTTCTTCCGCGCCTTCGCCCGGCTTGCCCTTCACGTCGGCCGGCTTCGGGGCGCGGCCGTTGCGGGAGCTGCGACGCGGCTGGCGCGGCGCCGGCGGGGGCGGGGAGATCTGCTGGACCGCCGGGCCGCCGCCGAGCATCAGCTCCGCGAACGTCGCCATCGCCTCGTCGAGCTGGCCGCCGATGCGGCGGACGCTCTCGTCGTTGCTCTTGCGGACCAGCGAGTCCACCGAGTCGGTGTCCGGCTGCTTCGACAGCGTGCCCTCGACCTTCGACAGCCCCGCCTTGAGCGCGCCGTCGAGGTCGCCGATGCCGGACAGGAAACCGTCCTCCACCTTGTCGAGGCGGCCGGCCAGGTCGTCGAGGCGGGTGGTGACCGTTTCGAGCCGGTTGCCCAGGTTCTCCAGCCGGTCGGACGCGTCGATCATCTCGCCGGTCTCGGTCAGCGCGACCTTGAGTGCCTCGGTGTTGGCGTCGATCCGCTCGTGGGTCGTGCGGCCCAGCTCGCCGACGCGCTCCTGCGTGACGCGGCTCAGCTCGTCGACCTTGCCCCGCAGCTCGTGGTCGGCGTGGTCGACGCGCTCGCGCAGCGCCGCCTCGGTCTGCTCGATCCGCTCGCGGACCGGGCCGGTGACCGACTGCGGCAGCGACTCGATCTTCGCGTCCTGCTTGTCGAGGTGCCCGCCCAGCTCGTCGATCCGGCGGTGGATGTTCTGGAGCTTGTCCTCGAGCCCGTCCATCCGGCCCGCGACGCCCTCGAAGCGCGCGGCGACGCCGTCGAGGCGGCCGTCGAGCTGCGCGAAGGGCTTGGCGAGCTTGTCGACGATGCTCTCGACCGCGCGGGTGAGGGCGGCGATGGCCGCGTCCTGCGCTTCGAGGCGGGACATCGTCTCGTCGAGGCGCTCGGCCAGGACGCTGACCTCGGTGCGGTCGGGCATCTCGGAGAGCCGCTTGCGGACCGCGCCCAGCGAGTCCACCGGCGCGAGGCGGGCGTAGATGTCGTCGAGCGCGTCGAA
This sequence comes from Amycolatopsis sp. CA-126428, assembly GCF_002904335.1. Lineage (GTDB taxonomy): Bacteria > Actinomycetota > Actinomycetes > Mycobacteriales > Pseudonocardiaceae > Amycolatopsis. The sequence goes on from NZ_PPHF01000123.1 coordinate 66,815, forward strand.
GATCTGCTGCTGCTCGCTCTCACGCACTTCGGCCGCGCGCACCAGCATGTTGCGCATCCGGTCGAAGGACGGGGCGGCAATGTGGTTGTCAGTGGTCACTGCTGTGTGTCCTTCGTCGGCGGGGAAATGGAGGGACGTGCCACGAAGCTTATCGATTGCAAAAATTGCTGTCTGTATGGCCCCCGTGAAGAGGCTATTACGGAGGCTGCCCCCGGATGGCCGATTCGGGACATGATCCTCGACGCTGAGGGTTAGCCCGAGCCTGAGAGTTACGGCCATGTAGGGGAATGACAACGAGGTTACCGTTGGGGGATGCCTGACGAAAGCCCTGTTCTGCCCACCGAGACACTCCGCCGCGCACCCAAGGTGCTGCTGCACGACCACCTCGACGGCGGCCTGCGCCCGGCGACCGTCGCCGAGCTCGCCGACGCCACCGGCTATGCCGGTCTGCCCACCACCGACCCGGCCGAACTGGGCACCTGGTTCCGCCGTGCGGCCGACTCCGGCTCACTCGTTTCCTACCTCGAGACGTTCGCGCACACCTGCGGCGTGATGCAAACGGAGGAATCGCTGGTCAGGGTGGCCGCGGAGGCGGTGGAGGACCTGGCCGCCGACGGCGTCGTCTACGCCGAGGTGCGCTACGCACCGGAGTTGTTCGTCGAACGCGGTCTGTCACTCGATGCGGTGGTCGAGGCTGTCCAGGCGGGGTTCACGGAGGGCACACGGCGAGTGGCCGCGAACGGCGGCACCATCCGCGTCGCGACGTTGCTCTGCGCGATGCGCCAGCACGCCCGGGCGCTCGAGATCGCGAACCTGGCCGTCCGCTACCGGGACACCGGCGTGGCCGGGTTCGACATCGCCGGTCCCGAGGACGGATTCCCGCCCACCCGCAATCTCGACGCGTTCGAATATCTGCGTCAGAACAATGCGCACTTCACCATTCACGCGGGCGAAGCCTTCGGTTTGCCGTCCATTTGGGAAGCGATTCAGCACTGCGGCGCCGAGCGGCTCGGGCACGGCGTGCGCATCGCCGAGGACATCAAGACCGACGCGGACGGCACGGTCCACCTTGGACGGTTGGCCGCGTACGTCCGCGACCGCCGCATCCCCCTGGAGATCTGCCCGACGTCGAACGTCCAAACAGGCACCGTCCGCTCGATCGCCGAGCACCCCATCGGCCTGCTCGCCAAGCTGCGCTTCCGGGTGACCGTGAACACGGACAACCGGCTGATGAGCGGATGCACGATGACCAGCGAATTCGCCGCGCTGCACGAGACGTTCGGCTATGGTATCGACGACTTCCGCTGGTTCACCATCAACGCGATGAAATCCGCGTTCATCGATTTCGACGCCCGGCTCGCGCTGATCGACGACGTCATCAAGCCCGGGTACGCCGCGCTGACCTGACCCACCCCGCTTCGGACCGCACCGTGCTTGCGGTCCTTAGCTGTGCCAACTATCGTTCACTATGTAGGAACAACTTCCCATAGTTTGAGACGGTGGCGAAGATGGCGCAGGTCGGCAGCGATACGGGTGAGCAGCTCCAGGCGAGTTCGCGACGGTGGCTCATCCTCGCGCTCGGCCTCGCCGCGCAGACCGCGAGCTGCTCGTTCCTCTACGGCCTCCCGTTCCTGGTCCCGGCCATGCGTGCCGCCGAGGGGCTGACGCTGGCCGAGGCCGGCACGGTCGTCGCGGCGCCGAGCATCGGGTTGTTGTTCACCCTGATCGTGTGGGGCGCGGCTGCGGACCGTTACGGAGAGCGCCTCATCATGGCCCTTGGCCTGGGCATCTCGGGGTTACTCTTGGTGTACGCCGGGGTAGGAAATCACCCGGTCGGGCTCCTCTTCGGAGTGTTTTTGGCGGCGGGCGCCTGTACGGCTTCGGTGAACGCGGCGAGCGGCCGCGTGGTGATGGGCTGGTTCGCGAAGTCCGAGCGGGGCGTGGCGATGGGGATCCGCCAGACGGCCCAGCCGCTCGGCGTGGGCGTGGCGGCGCTGGGGCTGCCCCCGCTGGCCGCGCACTTCGGCTTCCGGGCGGCGGTCCTGCTGCCGGCCGGGCTGGCGATCGCCGTGGCGCTGCTGGTGGCGTGGCTGGTGACGGACCCGCCCCGGCCACCTCGCCCGGCTTCGGGGGAGAAGCCGTCTTCGCCGTACCGGCACGCGACGCTCTGGCGGGTGCACGGGGCGAGCGCGCTGCTGGTGGTGCCGCAGTTCGCGGTGTCGGCGTTCGCGCCGGTGTACCTGGTGTCGGTGCAGCACTGGAGCCCGCTGTCGGCGGGCTGGTACCTGGCGGCGGTCCAGGCGCTGGGCGCTCTTGGCCGGCTCGGGTCGGGTTGGTGGTCCGACCGGGTCGGCAGCCGCCTGCGCCCGATGCGTCAGCTCGCCGTCTTGAGCTGCCTGGTCATGCTCTTGGTCGCCTTGGGCGACGCCACTTGGCCTTGGCTGGTGCTGCTCGCCCTGGCGCTGGCGGCGGTGATCACGGTGGCGGACAACGGCCTGGGCTTCACGGCCTCGGCCGAGCTGGCGGGCCTGGCCTGGTCGGGCCGCGCGATGGGCACGCAGAACACGGGCCAGAACATCGCGGCGTCGCTGACACCGCCGTTGCTGGGCCTGGTGATCGGCGACAGCCGCTACGCACTGGCGTTCTGCGTGGCGGCGGTCTTCCCGGCCCTGGCGGTGCTGGTGGTCCCGGTCCGCGCAGAACCCACCGACTGACGTGTCGTCCCCCCAATCACACGAGACGACCCTCCAATCACACGTGATGCCCGCCCAGTCACACGAGATGCCCGGCGGAGCACGAGCCGACCGCCTGGGTACGCGATCCGACCGCCTGGGTACGCGATCCGACCGTGTGGGTACGCGATCCGACCGTCTGGAGACGCCAGCCGACCGTGCGGGGAAGCGAGCTGACCCTCTCGGTATGGGCGGAAAGGGGCATCACCCGTGCTGGGAAAGGCATCTCGCGTGATCAGAGGGGCATCACGCGGGCTGTGAGCCCGGGCGCGGAGGCCGAATCATCCCCGTGGCCCGCGGGGGCGCCCCCCGTCTCCAGCGTATCGGCCGCCCACGACGAAAACTGGGGGCGAGGGGCGCGCTCGGCCGAGTTGTCCACATCTCGCCTTGGCTGTGGAGTGGTCGATTCGCGTGCCCGGTCGGTCGGCTGGCGTACTCAGACAGTCGGCCGGCGTACCCAGGCGGTCGGCTGGCGTGAGCCGATCAAGGGTCGACACGCGTGATTGAGCAGTCGACTCGCGTGATTGGGGGGTCGACACGGCGAAGGCCGCCTCCCCGAGTACGGGAGGCGGCCTTCGAAAGCCTGAAAACTCAAGCCACCGTCAGGCGGTTCTCGAAAGTTTCGACGAGCTTGCGCCAAGCGCCCTGCTCCGCGTCGAACGGGGCCGACGGCTCCAGGCGCGTCGGGTCCGGGCGGAGGACGAACGACACCAGCCAGCCCAGGCTTTCGTTGCTCGCCAGCTCCGTCTCGGCCGTGTCGTCGCCCGCCCAGTCCGCCGCGTCCGTGATCAGCTCGACCGCCAGCTCCAGCTGGGTCGGGTCGATCGCCTCCGGGCCCTCCGCGATGTCCGCGTCCAGGCCCGTCAGGACGTACGTGTTCTCCGGGTCGACCTCGATCTCGAGCTCGCCCGCCGTCGCCTTCGCCAGGACCTCGTCCCACGTGGACACGTCGGCGAGGTCGGTGTCGGCCAGGTCCTTGCCGTCGGCGAGGGCGCGGGCGAGCGCGCCCGGGGAGGTGAACACGTCGATCTCGCCCTCGGTGCCCAGGAACACCGGCGCGTCGTCGAGGTAGCAGCGCAGCGTGTAGTACTCCGCGCCGGACGTGATGATCTTGATCGGGTCGATGCCGACCTCGGCCCAGAAGCCGACCGGGCCCTCGTCCTCTTCCTCGTCTTCGTCGTCCGAAGAATCGAGGGTGTCGATGGCCTCGAGGTCCTCTTCGCCCTCGGCGCCGGCTTCGGCCTCGGCGGACTCCTCGTGGAACGCCGCCAGCTCCTCGGCCGTCTGCTCCAGCACCTTCTCGTCGACCTCCGGCTGGGTCACCAGGCCGTCGATCGCGTCGAGCACGGTGTCCCACTTCTGCGACACCGTCTCGGACAGGTCGTTCCACACCTGGCCGCCGACGCTGCCGGTGAACGGCAGGGTGCCCTGGTCGAGCAGCGAGAAGCCCTCGGTCGAGTCGAGGATCTCGTGGACCTCTTCGAGGTCGCAGACGTCGGCGAGCGACCGCACGATGCCGACGATCTCCGCCAGCTCGGCGATGTGCCAGACGTCCGGCTCCTCGGCGACGAGCTCCGGGACGCCCACGAGGTCGTACGTGTGGTCCTCGTCCGGGATCAGCTCCGGCACGTTCAGCGACGGCACGGCGTCCCAGGCCGGGTGGTCGAGCAGGTCGTGCCGCTCGGACGTGCGGACGAAGGCGGCCAGGTGAGCTGCGTCGGCGAAGGCGTACAGGTCGTCCTCGTCGCCGAGGAACGCTTCCCACTCCTCGCCGTCTTCCCGCCAGCGCGGCGCCCACAGGGTGACGACGTCGCCCTGCGGCAGGCCGAGTTCGATCGGGATGATGTCCTGTGCCATTCCTAAGCCCTCCGGAGTACCGCCCGTGTGCGCGCGGGACCGGAAGTAGCACCCAGTCGCCGCGCGGTACCGCGAAGCCTACGGGTTTCGCACTCGCGATGCGATCGCCCCTGCCGACTTTGCGACGAGCGGATGGCACGATGGACGCCTGATGACTCTCACAGACCTCCTGCCTGCGGATCCCGACCCCGACGCCCTCTTCGAAGCCTTCACCACCTGGACGGCCGAGCGGGGCATCGAGCTGTACCCGGCGCAGGAGGAGGCGGTGATGGAGGTCGTCTCCGGATCGAACGTCATCCTTTCGACGCCGACCGGCTCCGGGAAGAGCCTCGTCGCCGTCGGCGCGCACTTCACCGCGCTCGCCCAGGGCCGCCGCAGCTACTACACCGCGCCGATCAAGGCCCTCGTTTCGGAGAAGTTCTTCCAGCTCATCGACATCTTCGGCGCCGAGAGCGTCGGGATGATGACCGGCGACTCCAGCGTCAACCCGGACGCCCCGATCATCTGCTGCACGGCCGAAATCCTGGCGAACATCGCGTTGCGGTTCGGTGCGGACGCCCCGGTCGGGCAGGTCGTGGCCGACGAGTTCCACTTCTACTCCGAGCCCGACCGCGGCTGGGCGTGGCAGGTGCCGATCCTGGAGCTGCCGAAGGCCCAGTTCGTCCAGATGTCGGCGACCCTGGGGGACGTCTCCTTCTTCGAAAAGGACCTCACCCGCCGCACCGGCAGGCCGACGGCCGTCGTCACGTCGGTGCAGCGCCCGGTGCCGCTGACCTTCCGGTACGCGCTGACGCCGCTGCACGAGACGATGTCCGAGCTGCTCAACGGCGGCCAGGCGCCGGTCTACGTCGTGCACTTCTCGCAGGCCGCGGCCATCGAGCGGGCGCAGACGCTGATGAGCATCAACGTGACGTCGAAGGCCGAAAAGGACGCCATCGCCGAGCTGATCGGCGACTTCCGGTTCGCCGCCGGCTTCGGCAAGACGCTCTCGCGGCTGGTCCGCCACGGCATCGGCGTCCACCACGCCGGCATGCTGCCGAAGTACCGCCGATTGGTCGAGACCCTGGCCCAGTCGGGGCTGCTCAAGGTGATCTGCGGGACCGACACGCTCGGCGTCGGCATCAACGTGCCGATCCGGACGGTCGTCTTCTCGGCGCTGACGAAGTACGACGGCGTCCGCCAGCGGCACCTCAAGGCCCGCGAGTTCCACCAGATCGCCGGCCGGGCCGGGCGCGCGGGCTACGACACCGACGGCTACGTCGTCGTGCAGGCCCCCGACCACGTCGTCGAGAACGCGAAGGCCCTCGAGAAGGCGGGCGACGACCCGAAGAAGAAAAAGAAGATCGTCCGGAAGAAGGCGCCGGAGGGGTTCGTCAACTGGACCGAGAGCACGTTCGACCGGCTCATCGCGGCCGACCCGGAGCCGCTGACGTCCAGCTTCAAGGTCACGCACTCGATGCTGCTGAACGTGATTTCGCGGCCGGGCAACGCCTTCGACTCGATGCGGCACCTGCTCGAGGACAACCACGAGGACCGCGCGTCGCAGCGCAAGCTCATCCTGCGCGCCATCGCGATCTACCGCGCGCTGCTCGCCGCCGGCGTCGTCGAACGGCTGTCCGAACCGGACGAACAGGGCCGGATCATCCGGCTCACCGTCGACCTGCAGTTCGACTTCGCGCTCAACCAGCCGCTTTCGCCGTTCGCGCTGGCCGCGATCGAGCTGTTCGACCTCGAGTCGCCGAGCTACGCGCTCGACGTCGTGTCCACTGTGGAATCCACAGTGGACAACCCGCGGCCGGTGCTCTCGCAGCAGCAGTTCAAGGCGCGCGGCGAGGCCGTGCAGGCGATGAAGGCCGAGGGCATCGAGTACGACGAGCGGATGGAGCTGCTCGAGAACGTCAGCTACCCGAAGCCGCTCGAAGAGCTGCTGCAGGGTGCGTTCCACAGTTACCGGCAGGGCCACCCGTGGGTCGACGACTACGAGCTGTCGCCGAAGTCGGTCGTGCGGGACATGTACGAGCGCGCGATGAACTTCGTCGAGTACATCGGCTTCTACCAGCTGGCCCGGTCCGAGGGCTTGGTGCTGCGCTACCTCACGGACGTCTACGACTCCTTGCGGCACACGGTCCCGGACGAGGCGAAGACCGAGTCGCTGCAGGACCTCATCGAGTGGCTCGGCGAGCTCGTCCGCCAGGTCGACTCGAGCCTCCTCGACGAGTGGGAAGCCCTGCGTCACCCGGACGAGGAGGGCCCGGTCTCGACGCGGCCGCCGTCCGAGCCGCCGGCCGTCACGCGCAACGAGCGCGCGTTCCGCGTCCTGGTGCGCAACGAGCTGTTCCGCCGGGTCGAGCTGTTCGCGCGGCGGGCGTGGTTCCCGCTCGGCGAACTGGACGCGGACTCGGGCTGGGACGCCGACGCTTGGCAGGAAGCGATCGAGGGCTACTTCGAGGAGTACGAGACGCTCGGCACCGGCCCGGACGCGCGCGGCCCGCAGCTGCTGATGATCGAACAGCAGCCGGACGTCTGGAAGGTGCGCCAGATCTTCGACGACCCGGCGGGCGACCACGACTGGGGCATCAGCGCGGAGGTCGACCTGGCCGCGTCGGACGAGGCCGGGATGGCGGTCGTCCGGGTGACCGAGGTGGGCGCGCACTGACGCCGGGTTGCGCTCAACGGCCCAGTCCGGCGGCGTGGTTTCGGGTTAGCGTGGAGGCTTCGCGAACCGGGAGGGACCATGGGGAAAGTCAAGCGCGTGCTGGCCGGGATCTTCGTCGCCGCGGCGGTGGTCGTCGCGCTCGCCCCGGCCGCGTCGGCCGCATCGATGGTGGAGTACGCGCTGTCGGCGACCCCCAACGCCACCGCCATCGAATACGGCCTCTGAGGCTCAGCCCACCGGGGTCAGGATCGCCTGGGCGTCTTCGCCCGCGAACCACAGCCCGATGACGAACGCCGCCGTGGCCTCCAGCAGGGCCGCGCGGTCCAGGCCGCCCGCGGGCACCGGCTTGGCGCCGACGTCGCGGACCAGCGTGCTCACCGCGTCGAGCGCGCCCCGGTCGTCGCCGCACAACGGCACCGACAGGGGGCGGCCGCCGAACACCGGTGGCGTCATCCGCCAGACGTCGACGTGCGCCAGGTTGAACGCCTTGACCACGTGGGCGTCCGTGGCGATCCGCGACGCCACGGGGGTGCCCGTCAGGCCCGGGTCGTTGGTGCAGTCCACCAGCACCTTCCCGGTCAGCGGCCCCGCCTCGGCGAGCACCTCGCCGATCGCCGCGGCGGGCACGGCCAGGAGCAGCACGTCGGCGAAGGCGGCCGTCTCGCGCCAGGTTCCGGTGGACGCGCCGAGCCGCGCGGCCAGCTCGCCTGGGTCGGACCGGCCGCTCACCCTCAGCTCGTGTCCCGCCCGCGCCCACTGCGTGCCGAGCGCGTCCGCCATCGCGCCCGTGCCGAAGATCCCGATCCGCATGCGTCCTCCTTGTGCTTGGCTGGTACCGAACCGACGGTAGGAGCCCGGGAAGGAACCGAACGGTAACCATGGACTTCCTCGCGGATTGCCGGACGCGGCTCGCGTTCGACCTGGTCGCCAACACGTGGAACCCGGTGGTGGTGTGGGCGTTGCGCGACGGGCCGCGGCGGCACGTCGACCTGCGGCGCGCCATCGGCGGCATCAGCGCGAAGGTGCTGACGGAAGCCCTGCGGCGCCTCGAATTCGACGGTCTCGTCGAGCGGTGCGAAGGCGCGTACGCGCTCACGCCGTTGGGGAAGACGCTGCTGGGGCCGATCGAGGGCTTCGGACGCTGGGCTGCCGAGCACGGCGACGACGTCGTCGCCGCTCAAACCCGAGCAGCACGATCAGCATGACCAGTTCCGCGGCGGGCAGCGGGTAGCCGACGGCGATCCCGGCGGCGACGTCCACGGCGGGTGCGGCGAGCCCCGCCACGAACACCCACGTCGGCGCGGCCGGCGGCTTCGCGGCCGGCGACCACGGCGTCTTCTTGCCCGGCTTCGCGATCGAGAGCCAGGCCTGGAAGGCCAGCGCGCTCACCATCAGCGACGCCCCGGCGATCTGCGGCCAGGCGACGACCGCGGTGTGCGCGGACTCCCGCAGCGCCCCCGAGAGCAGGAAGATCCCGGCGTAGAGCTGGGCGAACGTCAGGACGAACTTGGTCAGCACCCACCAGTGCCGGAAGTAGCCCCACGCCGTCGCGCCGGCGAGGAGCAGGCCGGTGAACGCGGAAACGTTGGCCATCGGCGCGAGCAGGACGGAGTCGAGCCGGTCGGCCATCGCGGGCGCACCTGCCGACATGAGCACGACGAGGGCGAGGGCCTGGCTCATCCAGGCCACCGACGAAACGACGTGTAGCCAGACGACGGCTTGGCGCCAGCGGGGAGAAGTCTTCATGGCTTCCAGGCTCGCGAAGACGGTCCGCGGGCACATCGGGCCGGACCCGGGTTTCGCCCCGGACCCGCCGAGGCTGCGCCTACACCCACTGCAGTACGCGGCCGCAAGTGCCGTACGCCCCGGGTTGTCGTGAGTGGTAAGGCGGGTTAGAACCCTACTTACCACTCACGACGGGGTTTTTGGCGGCCAAGGCGAGGAGGGGGACTGCGGCGGCGGCGTCGGTGATGAGGGTCGAGACCATGCCGGACCGGAGAACCGCGTCCACCGCCGCGGCTTTCGGGCGGCTGTAGCCCAGGGCGATCACCTCCGGGACCGCCATCAGCTCCTCGTGGCTGATCGCCAGGACGTGGTGGGCCAAGCCGGTGGAGAGAGCGTTGCCGGACGCGTCGAACAGCCGGGCCGCGACCTCCGCCGTCGCCCCTCGGGCCGCGATCGCCGCGCGCTCGGCCTCGTCCAGCGCGTCGTACACCGTCGACTCGCCCGGCTGCCACGCGCCGATGCTGACCACAGCTTTGGTCAAAAGACGGAACTGCCCGAACGTCTCCGCGATCCCCGGCTGACGCCGCAACGTCTCGGTCGTCCGGCGGTCGGGCAGCACCAGCGGGCCGAAGATCGGGTACGCGTCGCCGCCGGACACCGAGGTCACGCGGCTGACCGTCTCCACCGAGCGGCCGCGCATGTCCATCCCGGCCTGCACCCCGCAGAGCTGGACGATCGGGCAGCGCGGCAGCGTGCGGATCGCCTCGGTCATCGCGTTCACCGAGCGTGCCCACGACAGGCCGATGACGTCGGAGGGAACCGCGATTTCCTCGAGCAACAGCGCCGCCAGCGAGCCGATCTTGGCCCGGACGACCTCCTTCGGCTCGCGCTCGGTTGAGCGTTCGAGCACCAGGGCCCGCTTCAAGCCGTACGCGGAACACACCTCGTCCGACAGCGCCAGGTCCACCGGGGCCGGCAGGGAGAACTCCACCCTGACCAGGCCGGACTCCATGGCGGTGTCGAGCATCCGCGCCACCTTGAACCGGCTGACGCCGAACTCGTCGGCGATCTCCAGCTTGGAGCGTCCCTGCACGTAGAAGCGCCGGGCGACGGTGGCGAGCAGCAGTGCCTCCGCAAGCGAAGGCGGCTTCTTGGCGGCGCTCATATGAGCATAATAGCGCGAAATCCAGCCGAAAGGTTGACGTAATACCGACGTCAGACCTGTAATGCCTTCACGTGTTCTCGACTCGATAGGTCAACGTTGCTCAATTGAGCGCGAGGAAGGGGCAGGCATGCGTGCCGCCATCGTCGACCGGCCCGGTGAGATCAGGGTCGGCGAGGTGCCCGATCCGAAACCCGGGGAACGTCAGGTCGTCGTCAAGGTCGGAGCGTGCGGCATCTGCGGCACCGACCTGCACATCGCGGACGGGCACTTCCCGCCCACCCCGTACCCCATCGTCCCCGGGCACGAGTTCGCCGGGGAGATCGTCGAGCTCGGCGCGGACGTGCCGGGCGAGTGGAAGGTCGGCGACCGCGTGGCCGTCGACCCGTCGCTGTTCTGCGGCTACTGCGGCCCGTGCCGCGCCGGCCACGGCAACCTCTGCGCGAACTGGGGCGCCACCGGCGACACCGTCAACGGCGCCTTCGCCGAGTACGTCGCCGTCCCGTCGTCCACCTGCTACCGCATGCCCGACACGATGAGCTGGGAACAGGGCGCGCTGGTCGAGCCGGTTTCCTGTGCCGTGCACGGGGTTCGCCGCGTCGGTGTCGAAGCCGGCGAACGCTTCCTCGTCGTCGGCGCCGGCACCATGGGCCTGATCATGCAGCAGCTGCTGCAGCGTTCCGGCGCGCAGGTCACGGTGGTCGACCGCAACGAAGCCCGCTTGCCACGGGCAAAAAGCCTCGGTGCCGTCGCCACCGCGAAGGACGTCGGTGACCTGAACGGCGAGAAGTTCGACGTCGCCGTCGACTGCACCGGCGCCGCGCCCGCCATCGAAGCCGCCTTCGACTCGATCCGGCGCGGGGGCCGGCTGCTCGTCTTCGGCGTCGCCCCGGCCGAAGCGCGCGTCGCGCTTTCGCCGTTCCGCATCTACAACGACGAAATCACCGTCGTCGGCTCGATGGCCGTGCTGCACAGCTTCGGCGCCGCCCTCGACCTCGTCGCGAGCGGCGCGATCGACACCGGCGCGCTGCTCACCGACACCCTGCCGCTGGAGCAGTACCCCGAGGCGCTGGCCAAGATGCGCAGCGGCTCGGGCCTCAAGGTGCAGGTCCTCCCCGGAGGTGGCCGTGCGTAAGCTCCTCACCCTCCTCGCGACGACGTCGTTGCTCGCCACCGGCTGCGCGGGCGCCGGCTCGATCGGCACCGGCAGCAGCACGCTCGTCATCGCCATCGTGTCCAACCCGCAGATGAAGGACGCGATCGCGCTCGCGCCGGAGTTCGAGAAGGCCACCGGCATCGGCCTCAAGTTCGTGTCCCTGCCGGAAAACCAGGCCCGCGCCAAGATCACCGCGTCGACCGCCACCGAGGGGGGCGAGTTCGACGTCGTCATGATCAGCAACTACGAGGCCCCGCAGTGGGCGGCCAACGGCTGGCTCGAGAACCTCGAGCCGCACATGGCGGCCACCCCCGGCTACGACGAAGGCGACTTCATCCCCAGCATCAAGCAGTCGCTGTCCTACCGGAACCAGATGTACGCGGTGCCGTTCTACGGCGAGTCGTCGTTCCTGGCCTACCGCAAGGACCTCTTCGCCAAGGCCGGGATCACCATGCCGGCCAAGCCGACCTGGCCGCAGATCGCGGATTTCGCCGCGAAGCTCGACGACAAGGCGAACGGCGTGGCGGGCATCTGCCTGCGCGGCAAGCCCGGCTGGGGCGAGAGCCTCGCGCCGTTCACGACCGTGGCCAACACCTTCGGCGCGCAGTGGTTCGACAAGGACTGGAACGCCAAGCTGACGTCGCCGGAGTTCAAGGAAGCCGCGAACTTCTACGTCAACCTGATCCGCGAGCACGGCGAAGTCGGGGCCTCCAGCGCCGGGTTCTCCGAATGCGGCACGCGCTACACGCAAGGCAACGCGGCGATGTGGTACGACGCCACGGTCATGGCGGGCACCAACGAGGACCCGTCGAGCAGCAAGATCGTCGGCAAGTCCGGGTACGCGCCGGCGCCGGTCGTCAAGACGCAGGCCAGCGGCTGGCTCTACACCTGGGCCCTCGGCATCCCGAAGGTCGCCAAGGACAAGGACGCCGCTTGGAAGTTCATGGCCTGGATGACCGACAAGGCGTACGTGCAGAAGGTCGGCCACACCTACGGCTGGAACCGCGTCCCGCCGGGCGTCCGCCAGTCGACGTACGCCATCCCCGAGTACGCCGACGCGGCGAAGGCCTACGCGAAGCCCACGCTCGACGGCATCGCGGACGCGAACCAGCAGAAGGCGATGGCGAGCCCGGTGCCCTACCCCGGCATCCAGTTCGTCGGCATCCCCGAGTTCCAGGACCTGGGCACCCGGGTGAGCCAGCAGCTGTCGGCCGCGATCGCCGGCCGCGAGTCGGTCGAAGACGCCCTGAAGCAGTCCCAGGACTACGCCCAGACGGTGGGCGATTCCTACAAGGCGGTGCAGTGATGTCCACGCTCTCCGTATCCACCCCCACGTCCACCTCGCAGGCGAAGGTCGAAGAGAAACGCGGCCTGAGCACCGCGGCCAAGCGGCGGCTGCCCCTGCTGCCCGCGCTGATCTTCGTCATCGCGGTGACGCAGCTGCCGTTCCTGCTCACCGTGTTCTACTCGTTCCAGTCGTGGAACCTGGTCCGGCCCGGCTCGCGGCACTTCGTCGGCCTGGACAACTACATCGACGTCTTCAGCGACACGACGTTCCTGGTCGCCCTGCTCAACACCGTGCTGCTGACCGTCGTGTGCGTGTTCGTCGCGCTCCTGCTCGGCCTGGGCCTGGCGATCCTGCTGGACCGCAAGTTCCTCGGCCGCGGCGTGGTCCGGACGCTGCTCATCACGCCGTTCCTGATCCTGCCGGCGGCCGGCGCGCTGCTGTGGAAGACGACGATGTTCGACCCGACCTACGGGCTCCTGCACTTCGTCTTCGGCACCGACACCGACTGGCTTTCGGAGTTCCCGCTGGCGTCGGTGATGGCCCAGATCGTGTGGCAATGGACGCCGTTCATGATGCTGCTCATCCTGGCCGGCCTGCAGAGCCAGCCCAAGGACGTGCTCGAGGCGGCCAATGTGGACGGTGCGAGCCGCTGGCGGACGTTCGTCTCCATCACGCTGCCGCACCTGTCCCGGTTCCTGCAGCTGGCCACCCTGCTGGGCGCGATCTACATCGTGAACAGCTTCGACGCGATCTTCCTGATGACCCAGGGCGGCCCGGGCACGGCGAGCACCAACCTGCCGTACTACATCTACCAGCGCGCGTTCGAGGGCTTCGACGTCGGCCAGTCCTCGGCGATGGGCGTGATCGTGGTGATCCTGACGATGATCGTCGCGACCTTCGCCCTGCGCCTGATGTTCCGGACCTTCTCGGTGAGCGGAGGCATCAAATGACGACCGTCGCCCCGCGCAAGCGCGAGTACGGCAAGGGCTCGCTGACCGTCGCGACCTGGATCATCGCGATCCTGTTCGTGTTCCCGCTGCTGTGGATGATCCTCACCGCGTTCAAGCAGGAGGCGGACGCCTACACCGACCCGCCGAAGCTCTTCTTCACCCCGACGTTCGAGCAGCTCGGCAACGTCCTGAGCGGCGGGTTCCTGCCGTACCTGTCGAATTCGGCGTTCGTGACGATCCTGTCGACGGCCTTGGTGCTGCTCTTCGGCGTCCCGGCGGCGTACGCGCTTTCGCTGGCGCCGGTCAAGGGCACGTCGAACGCGCTCGGCTTCTTCCTCTCGACGAAGATGCTGCCGATCGTGGCGGCGATCATCCCGCTGTACGTCATTTCGCAGAACACCGAGCTGCTCGACACGGTGTGGGCGCTGGTCATCCTGTACACGTCGATGAACCTGCCGCTGGCCATCTGGATGATGCGGTCGTTCTTCCTCGAAGTGCCGCACGAGATGATCGAGGCGGGCCGGATCGACGGCGCCAACCTGCCGACGCTGCTGCGCAAGATCATCATGCCGGTGGTCGCGCCCGGGATCGCGGCGACCGCGCTGATCTGCGTGATCTTCTCCTGGACGGAGTTCTTCTACGCGGTCAACCTGACCGCGGCCCGGGCCGGCACGGTCCCGGTGTTCCTGGTCGGGTTCATCACCAGCGAAGGCCTGTACTGGGCGCAGCTGTCCGCGGCCGCGCTGCTGGCTTCGCTGCCGGTGATGATCGTCGGCTGGATCGCGCAGAACCACCTGGTCCGCGGCCTCTCGATGGGCGCGGTCAAGTAGCAAGCAGCGCAGCTGGGTAGGTGGCTGGGTTGTCGTGAGTGGTAAAGCGGGTTAGAACCCGCCTTACCACTCACGACAACTGGAGCGGGTCACTCCTGGAGGGAGAGGGCCTGGCTCGGGCAGACGTGCACCGCTTCACGGGCCTTCTCGACCAGCTCCCCCTGGGGCTGGTCGTCGAGCACGATGACCGTGCCGTCCTCCTCGCTCTGGTCGAACAGCGAGGGCTCGGTGAGCACGCACTGCCCGGCGCCGACGCACTTGCCGGTGTCCGCGATGATCTTCATGGTCCTCTTCTTCCCCTGTGGTGGTTCGGCAGTTCGCTTCTACCAGGTCACCGGCAACCGGTACAGGCCGTAGATGTTCGCGTCGTCCTTGAACGGCAGGTCGTCGACCGGCGCGGCCAGCTCGAGCTCGGGGATCCGGCGGAAGAGGGTGTCGAAGACGATCTGCAGTTCCATCCGGGCCAGGTTCTGGCCGAGGCATTGGTGCGGGCCGAACCCGAACGCGACGTGGTGGCGGGCGCCGCGCTCGATGTCCAGTTCGTCGGGGTTCTCGAACGCCGTTTCGTCGCGGTTGGCCGCGTAGCCCAGCGCTAGCACGCCTTCGCCGGCCCGGATCAGCTGCCCGCCGACCTCGGCGTCCTCGACGCACAGCCGCGCGGTGGCGGCGTCGACGATGGTGAAGTACCGCAGCAGCTCCTCGACGGCGTCGAGCGTCTTGCCGGGGTCGTTCTTGATCAGCGCCAGCTGGTCCGGGTTCTCCAGCAGTCCGACCGTGCCGAGGGAGATCATGTTCGCCGTGGTCTCGTGGCCGGCGACGAGCAGCAGGAACCCGGTCGCGGCCAGCGATGCCCGCCGGTAGGTGCCCTCTTCGCGCAGCTTGACGATCTGCCGCCCGAGCAGGTCGTCCGGCGGGTTGTCCTCCTTCCCGGCGATGAGGTCGCCCATGTACCCGCGCACGGCCTCGACCGCAGCCCGCCGCTCCTCCGGGGGCGTGCCGCGCTTGATCAGCTTCGTCGTGTGGGTCTGGAAGAAGTCGTGGTCGGCGTACGGCACGCCGAGCATCTCGCAGATGACCAGCGACGGCACCGGCAGCGACAGCGTCTCGACCAGGTCACCCGGCTTCGGCCCGGCCAGCAGCGCGTCGATCCGCTCGTCGACGATCTCCTGGATCCGCGGCCGCAGCGCCTCCATCCGGCGCACGGTGAACTCGCCGAGCACGGCCTTGCGGGCCGGCCCGTGCTCGGGCGCGTCCATGGTGATCATGGTGCGCTCGTCGTCCGGCCGCCGGAACCCGGGCACCAGCTGCGGGAAGTCCGGGTGCTGCCGGTCGGCGCTGAACCGCCGGTCGTTCAGCACGGCCCGGACGTCCTCGTGCCTGCTGACCACCCAGGCCTTCCGGCCGTCGGGCAGCCCCACCCGGGTGACCGGGTCCTCCTCGCGGATCTCGGCGTACGCCGGCGGCGGCGCGAACGGGCACGTGCGCGTCATCGGGAATTCGTGAACGGCGGTCATGGCGTTCCCCCTCACCAGGTCACGGGCAGGCAGTAGAGGCCGAAGATCGACGAGTCGTGCTTGAACGGCAGCTGGTCCACCGGGGCGGCCAGCTTGAGCTCCGGGATGCGGCGTAAGAGGGTGTCGAAGACGATCTGCAGTTCCATCCGGGCCAGGTTCTGGCCGAGGCACTGGTGCGGGCCGAAGCCGAACGCGACGTGGTGGCGCGCGCCCCGCTCGAGGTCGAGCTCGTCGGCGTTCTCGAACGCGGCTTCGTCGCGGTTGCCGGAGTAGCTCAGGCCCAGGACGCCCTCGCCTTCGCGGATCAGCTGCCCGCCGATCTCGACGTCCTCCGTGGCGACCCGCGCGGTCGCGAACTCGGCGATGGTGAAGTAGCGCAGCAGTTCCTCGACGGCGTCGAGCGTCTTGCCGGGGTCGTTCTTGATGATCTCGAGCTGGTCCGGGTTCTCCAGGAGCGCCACGGTGCCGAGCGAGATCATGTTCGCCGTCGTCTCGTGCCCGGCGAGGAGCAGCAGGAAGGCGAGCGAGACGAGCTCGTCGTGGGCGACGTCGCCGTGCTCTTCGCGCTGCTTGAGGATCTGGCGGCCGAGCAGGTCGTCGGTCGGGTTCGCCTCCTTCGCGGCGACCAGCTCGTCGAGGTAGGTCTGCAGCTCGTCGACGGCCTTGACCCGGGTCTCCTGGTCGACCTCCCGGTTGAGCAGCGTCGAGCTGCGCACCTGGAAGAAGTCGTGGTCGGCGTACGGGACGCCGAGCTGTTCGCAGATCACCAGTGACGGCACCGGCAGGGCCAGCGCCGAGACCAGGTCGGCGGGCTTCGGGCCGGCCAGGATCGCGTCGATGTGCTCGTCGACGATCTGCTGGATCCGCGGCTGCAGGGCCTTCATGCGCTTGACGGTGAACTCGCCGACGACCTCGCGCCGGGCCGCGCCGTGCTTCGGCGGGTCCATGTTGATCAGCGACGCGGTGAAGCGGCGGCGCTGCTGCGGACGGCCGTCCTTCGCGAGGATCGGGAAGCCCGGGTTGAAGCGGTTGGAGCTGAAGCGCGGGTCCGTCAGCACCTGCCGGACTTCCTCCAGGCGGGTGACGGCCCAGGCCTCCGAACCGTCGGGCAGCCCGACGCGCTGGACCGGACCCGCTTCGCGGAGTTTCTCGTACGCGGGCGGCGGCGCGAACGGGCAGGTACGGGCCAGCGGAAAAGTCTCGATGCGCGCCGCGGTTTCGGCCAATTCAGTCATTTCGGAACCCCCTAGATCGGACGGAAAGTATGCGGAGGATTACATTCCGGTTCCCTGTCCAAGGTACTCAAGCGGAGGGAATTCGTCCACTAGATGCCGACTACCCACTCGCGCGGGGAGTGTGTGGCCTGCTGACCGTGCGAGAATCACCCCGCGCGATTCAGCGGAAGGCGAACGGCATGACGGCAGACCCCGAGACCACCCTGCGGGCGGACGCGCGGCGCAACCGCGACCAGATCCTGGCCGCCGCGAAGGCCATCTTCGCCGCCTCCGGTCCCGACTCGCCCATGGAGGAGATCGCGCGCGCGGCCGGCGTCGGTGTCGGCACGCTCTACCGGCGGTTCCCGGACCGTGATGCGCTGATCCGGGCGGTCGCGATGGACAACTTCGAACGGGTGCTGATCGACGCGCGCGTGATCGCCGCCGAGGAGACGTCGGCGTGGCGGGCGCTCGAGCGGCTGCTGCGGCAGTCGGTCGAGCTGCAGCTGAGCGTGCAGCTCGCGATGGTCTCGCACCGGGCGCTGGTGATCCTCAAGAACGACCCGGAGGTCCGCCGGCTGCGCGACGAGATCCTGGCCGTCCTCGACGGCTTCGTCGACGGCGCGAAGGCCGAGGGGAAGCTGCGCGACGACGTCGGCGCCGGTGACATCGCGATCCTGTTCGCGATGCTGCTGCGCCAGATGCGCGCGAAGTCGCCGGAGGTCGCCGCGATGGCGGCCCGCCGGTGTGTCGGCATCATGATCGACGGCCTCAGCGCGCGGCCGGGTTCGGCGCTCCCCGGCCGTCCGATCACGTCGCAGGACCTCGACCCCGACTGATTCCGTCGATTTCCGTGTTAGGGTCCGCCTCGTTCTGCCGGCAATTGCAGCTATGGGCGGGAAAATGCGACGAAGAACGCTGGCCGTGTTGTTGGCGATTTCCTTCCCGGTGCTCGCCGGGTGCGGCGGCGCGCCCGTCGACGGCGCGGCGGCCGCGCCGGCCTCGCTGCCGGCCCCGACGCCCACGCCTACTTCGGTGACGGCCCCTGCTTCGCCTTCTTCATCGTCGTCGCCGGCGCCTTCGACGTCTCAACCTGCGCCTCCGTCGACTCCGACGCCGCCGTCGACCACGCCGGTCCGGAGCTGCCGCAGCCCGGAGTTCACCACGAGCGACCCCGACGGCGGCTGGTCCGACGGCGGCTATTACGTCCACAACAACATGTGGAACGTCGGGGAAGCGGGCCCGGAAACGCTGCGGGCATGCGCGTACGACAACTGGTACGTCGAATCCACCCAACCCGATTCGACGTCGGTGAAAACCTATCCGAACGTGCACAAGGACATCAACAATCAGAACGGAAAGCCGTTCAACGACTATTCGGTGATCAAATCGACCTTCGCCGGCCGCGGCCCGGGCACCGGCATCTACGACGTGGCCTACGACCTCTGGCTGAACGGCGTGGGCGACGGCAAGGGCGTCACCGAGGTGATGGTCTGGACGGAGAACCGCAAGCAGCAACCCTCGGGCGACAAGCTGACGACGTACGTGGCGGGCGGCTTCACCTACGACGTCTGGGCGGACGACGACGGGTACGTGGCGTTCGTGTCCCGCTCGACGCAGTACGCGGGCAGCGTGGACCTGAAGGCGATGATCGCCTGGGCGATCGGCAAGGGCCTGATCCCCTCGAACCCGACGGTCAACCAGATCGGCTACGGCATCGAGTTCTGCTCGACCGGCGGCGGCAAGGCCCGCTTCACGCTGTCGGACTTCTCGGTGACGATGAGCTAGCGTCAAGCCGCGGCGCGGGTGGCCAGGTAGGCCAGGTGGTGCGAGGTCGCGAACGCGATCGGCTTGCTGGTGTCGCCCAGAGCCCGCCCGCCGCCCGTCGCCACCTCGTGGATTTCGTGATCTCCCCAGGAGAAGCCCGGGCCGGCGTAGCCCGCCGATTCGACCACGCGGCGGCACACGACCCGGAACGCGCGGCCGCGGGCCGGCTCCTCGCCCGGCTCGTCCGGCATCCGCTCTCGCGAGTAGAGCCAGCGGTGCGGGCACGTGTACTTCAGCGCGACGTGCTTGCTGCGGAAGCCCGGCCCGGGCATCGGGTGCACGGCGCCGTAGTCGCCGAACCGCAGGTGCGCGGCGCCGGCCCGCACCAGCTGTTCCCACAGCACTTCTTCGGCTCGTGCCTGTTCCCAGGTCGCCGTCTGGCCGAGCATCTTCGGGATCGAGCCGGTCAGCAAGCTCGTCGAGCCGAAGGGGCCCAGGCCGGTGAGCACGGCCAGGGTGGCCGCGGCCCGCTCGGCCCGGGTGGTCGTCGCCTCGGCGACGTACTGGAGGTCCAGGACCACGTGGATGTCGCCCGGTTCGAGCGCCAGCCGCTCGACGAGCCGGCCGAGGGTGTCCCGGTCGGCCGTACCCGGCCGGACCCGGAGGGCGACTCCGGCTCCCAGTTCGGCGCCGAGGCGCCCCAGCGTCGCGGCCTCCTGTTCGGTGGCGTCGCTGCGGACCACCGGGACGAACGGGACCGGCCCAGCCGTGTCGAGGAGGTCGGCCGGGCCGGCCAGGTGGTCGGCCAGCCGGCCGAGCGCGCCACCGGCGCCGAACCCGGGCCGGTCCGCCACGTCGGAGGCGTCGATCCAGCAGCTCCGGCCCAGGAGGTGCAGGTGGCGTGCGACGTCCTCGACGTCGTCGAGCTGGTCGGCGGGCCGCTTCCGGTCCGGGTCGAACTGCAGCAGTGGCTGCACCCGCCGGACCTGGGCGGGCCGGGTCAGGGCGCGGAGCGCGGCCAGTTCGCCGGCCTTCGCGCGCAGAGCCACCAGCGTCGTGAAGCCGGCGTGCGCATCCACGGAGCTTCCGATCACGTCAGGTGAGTACCCGGTTACATCGAGCGTAGATCGGTGGGGCTCGGCGGAGAATCCACCACACGAATGAAGGCCACCACCCGGCGGACCAGGTGGTGGCCTTCATCGACGAGGTCAGACGCCCAGCGGGTGCCAGACCGTCTTGGCCTCCAGGTACCGCCGCAGCCGGGTGAGGTCCGGCGCCGTCGTCCAGTCCGGTTCCGTCTCCGGGACCGTCAGCACCCGCTTCACCGTGTTCGCCGCTTCGCGCTCCAGGGCCGGGCGGTCCGCCGGGGCGGCTCCCGTCGGGTCCAGCGCGTTGACGTCGCCGTGCGAGGCCAGCCAGGGGCCCAGCTCGGCCGCGTGGCCCGTGAGGATGTTCGCCACGCCGCCCGGGACGTCGGACGTCGCCAGGACCTCCGACAGCGTGATCGCCGGCAACGGCCGCTCCGCGCTCGAGACCACCACCGCCGTCGAGCCCGTCGCCAGGACCGGGGCCAGGACCTCGACCAGGCCCAGCAGCGACGACTGCTGCGGCGCCAGGACACCCACGACCCCCGTCGGCTCCGGGAGCGTGAACGAGAAGTACGGGCCCGCCACCGGGTTGGCCGAACCCAGCACGGAGGCGATCTTGTCCGTCCAGCCCGCGTACCAGACCCAGCGGTCGATCGCCGCGTCCACAATGGACTCGGCCTTCTTCGCGGCCAGGCCTTCCGACGCCGACACCTCGGCGATGAACTGGTCGCGGCGGCCCTCCAGGACCTCCGCCACCCGGTAGAGCACCTGGCCGCGGTTGTACGCCGTGGCCGCCGACCAGCCGGGGAACGCCTTGCGCGCGGCCACCACCGCGTCGCGGACGTCCTTGCGCGAAGCGTGCGCCGCGTTCGCCAGGAACTTGCCCTTGCCGTCCGTCACCGGGTACACCCGGCCCGACTCGGAACGCGGGAACTTGCCGCCGATGTACAGCTTGTACGTCTTCGCGACGGAAATTCGGTCAGACATTCAGGTACGCCTCCAGCCCGGTGCGGCCGCCTTCGCGCCCGAAGCCGGATTCCTGGTAGCCGCCGAAGGGGGCGGTGGGGTCGAAGCGGTTGAAGGTGTTGGCCCAGACCACGCCGGCGCGCAGCTGGTTCGCCATCCACAGGATCCGGGAGCCCTTTTCGGTCCAGATGCCGGCCGAAAGCCCGTACGGCGTGTTGTTCGCCTTCGCCACGGCCTCGTCCGGCGTGCGGAACGTCAGCACCGACAGCACCGGCCCGAAGATCTCCTCGCGGGCGATCCGCATCGACTGGTGGACGTTCGCGAACACCGTCGGGGCGAAGAAGAACCCGCGGTCCGGGACCGGGCACGGGCTGGTCCAGCGCTGCGCCCCCTCGGCGTCCCCGGCCTCGACGAGCCCCTGGATCTTCGCCAGCTGCTCGGCCGAGTTGATCGCGCCGACGTCGGTGTTCTTGTCCAGCGGATCGCCGACGCGCAGCGTCGAGACTCGGTAGCGCAGCTTCTCCAGCACCTCTTCGGCGATGGACTCCTGCACCAGCAGGCGCGAGCCCGCGCAGCAGACGTGGCCCTGGTTGAAGAAGATGCCGTTGACGATGCCCTCGATCGCCTGGTCGAGCGGGGCGTCCTCGAAGACGATGTTCGCCGCCTTGCCGCCCAGCTCCAGCGTCAGCTTCTTCGCCGTGCCCGCCACCTGGCGCTGGATCGCCTTGCCGACCTCGGTCGAGCCGGTGAAGGCGATCTTGTCGATGTCGCCGTGCTCCACGATGGACGCACCGATGTCGCCCGCGCCCGGCAGGATGTTCACCACGCCCGGCGGCAGCTCGGCCTGCTGGCAGATCTCGGCGAAGACCAGCGCGGTCAGCGGGGTCGTCTCGGCCGGCTTGAGGACCACGGTGTTGCCGGTGGCCAGCGCCGGGGCGATCTTCCAGGCCAGCATCAGCAGCGGGAAGTTCCACGGGATGATCTGGCCCGCCACGCCCAGCGGGCGCGGGTTGGGGCCGTAGCCCGCGTAGTCCAGCTTGTCGGCCCAGCCGGCGTGGTAGAAGAAGTGCGCGGCCGCCGTCGGGACGTCGGAGTCGCGCGACTCCTTGATCGGCTTGCCGTTGTCCAGGCTCTCCAGCACGGCCAGCTCGCGCGAACGCTCCTGGATGAGCCGCGCGATGCGGAAGAGGTACTTCGCGCGCTCGGTGCCCGGCATCTTGGACCAGACGCCGGTGTAGGCCTTGCGCGCGGCCTTGACCGCGGTGTCCACATCGGACTTCGACGCGGTGCCGACCTCGGCCAGGACCTCTTCGGTGGCCGGGTTGATCGTCTTCAGCGGCTCACCCGAGCCGTCGACGAACTCGCCGTTGACGAAGGGCTTGTAGGAGTCCTTCAGGTTCGCGATGGCGCGCGATTCCGGCGCCGGTGCGTACTCGAAAACAGGCATCAGTCCACCGTCACGTAGTCGGGGCCGCTGTAGTGGCCGTCCACCTGGGTGCGGCGCTGCAGCAGCAGGTCGTTGAGCAGGCTGGACGCGCCGAAGCGGAACAGGTCCGGGGTCAGCCACTCTTCGCCGGCGACCTCGTGCACCGCGACCAGGTACTTGATCGCGTCCTTCGTCGTCCGGATGCCGCCCGCGGGCTTGACGCCGCGCAGCTCGCCGGTCTGCGCGTGCCAGTCGTGGACGGCCTGCAGCATGATGTGGGTGACCGGCAGCGTCGCGGCGGGGGACACCTTGCCGGTGGAGGTCTTGATGAAGTCGCCGCCGGCCAGCAGCGCCAGCCACGACGCGCGCCGCACGTTGTCGTAGGTCGCCAGCTCGCCGGTCTCGAGGATGACCTTCAGGTGGGCGTCGCCGCAGGCCTGCTTGATGGCCTGGATCTCCTCGAAGACGTCCATGTACCGGCCTTCGAGGAAGGCGCCGCGGTCGATCACCATGTCGACTTCGTGCGCGCCGGCCTCGACGGCGATCTCGGTGTCGGCCAGCTTGATCTCGCGGCTGGTGCGCCCGGCGGGGAAGCCGGTGGCGACGCTCGCGACGTGCACGCCACTGCCCTTCAGCGCTTCGACGGCCGTGGCGACCATGTCCGGGTACACGCAGACGGCGGCGACGCGCGGGGTGTCCTGGCGTTCGGGATCGGGCCGCACCGCCTTCGCGGCCAGCGCCCGGACCTTGCCCCGGGTGTCGGCGCCCTCCAGCGTGGTCAGGTCGACCATGGAGATGGCGGTGTCGATGGCCCACCGCTTGGCGTCCTTCTTGATGCTGCGCGTGCCGAGGCCCGCCGCGCGCTGCTCGACGCCGACCTGATCGACACCGGGCAGCCCGAGCAGGAAGCGGCGCAGGCTCGCGTCATCGCGAGTCGCGTCCACCAGCGGTGCCGGGGTGGCCGGCGCCGCTGACGTGCTGGTCGTGGCTGTCATGCGCCTGAGTCTAGGCGGCGGGTCCGACAGTGTCGTCCGACAGTGCGAGCCCCCGTTGGTTGTGACGCTGGGTGCCGAACGCGTCACAAAGCCGTGGTCAAGACCCTTCGATCTGCGGCGGTTCCGACCGCTTCGCCGGCTTCCGGTACACGACGACCCCGCCCCAGAACGCGAGTCCGTTGATCCTCACCGTCGGGGCCGTCGGCGGGGCCGGGGGTGCGCCCGACTTGTCCTCCAGCACGAACCCGCCCATGAACCCGATGCCCGTGACGTCCACGTTGACGTCGTCCGGGACCGTGATCTGAATGCCGCCCATGATCGCCACCGCGGTGATCGTGCAGTGCTTGTCCGCGAACCGCGCCTGCCGCAGGTCGATCTCCGCGCCGCCCCAGAACGCGAAGCTGTTGTGCTGCGGGGGCAGGACCCAGCTGCCCTTGCGGACCGCGCCCGACAGCACGCCGATCGACACCGGGGAGCCCGGGTGGCCGCCGATGCGCTGGTCCGGGAAGCCCAGGGCCCGCGTGGTCGCCGGCTCGACCGCCGCGGACGACATCGGCAGGTCCGCCGTCACCGGCTTCAGTTCGCCGAGGGTTTTCGCCGCGTAGATCGTCGTGAGCCGTTCTTCCAGCTCGTTCACGGTGATCCGGCCCTCCGAGAGGGCGTTGTGCAGCACCTGGGCGACGCGTTCGCGGTCCGCGTCGGAAGCCCGCATCTGGTCGGGCGTCAGTTCGCTCACCCGGCGCAGCTTATCGGCGAAAACCACCCAGCGTGTCCATCTTCTGGAGGACACTGTCCCGATGGTCGAGTTTCCGGACGGCACCCGCGTGCACGGGCGCGGGCTGGCACGCCCCCGCCCCGACGGACCCGAGCCCGATTTCGGGCTCTACCTGGGGACGAGCCGGCTGCGGCGCAAGCACGGCGGGGGCATCACCTGGCCGCACGAATGGGTGACCTGGCCGGACTTCCTGCTGCCGGTCCACCCCGCCGATGCCCGCGAAAAGATCAAGGCCCTCCACGAGCGGGCGAAGACCGAGACCGTCGAGGTCGCCTGCTACGGGGGCGCCGGCCGGACCGGCACCGTGCTGGCCTGCCTCGCGATCCTCTCCGGCGTGCCCGCTCACCAAGCCGTCGCTTGGACAAGAGCGCACTACCACGAGCGGGCCGTCGAAACGCCCTGGCAGCGCGGCTGGGTGAAGAGCTTCGCGAAACGGCTAGATTGACCCGCATGGATGTGCACGTCGTCGACCACCCCCTCGCGAAGGCCCGGCTTTCCACGATGCGCGACGCGCGCACCGACAGCGCCGCGTTCCGGGCCGCGCTGCACGAGCTGACCGTCATGCTGGTCTACGAAGCCACGCGCGGCGTGCCGGTGAAGATCGAGAAGATCCACACGCCGGTCGCCCGCACCGACGGCTACAAGCTGGCCAAGCCGCCGCTGCTGGTGCCGGTGCTGCGCGCCGGCCTGGGGATGGCCGACCAGGCGCACAAGCTGATCCCGGACGCGCAGATGGGCTTCGTCGGCCTGGCGCGCGACGAGGAGACGCTCAAGCCGACGCCGTACCTGGAGTCGCTGCCGGAATCGCTCGCCGACCGGCCGGTGCTGGTGCTCGACCCGATGCTCGCCACCGGCGGCTCGATGGAGTACACGATCCGCCTGCTCACCGACCGCGGCGCCGACGACGTGACGGCGATCTGCGCGCTCGCGGCGCCGGAAGGCTTGGCGCACCTGGAGAAGACGGGCCTGCCGGTCCGGGTGGTCACGGCGAGCATCGACGAGCGCCTCAACGACTCGGGCTTCATCGTCCCGGGCCTCGGCGACGCGGGTGACCGCCAGTACGGCGCCGTCTGAGCCGGTGCCGGTGCTGAAGTGGCGGTGGATCGCCGTGACCGCCGTCGCGGTCGCCGCTGTCACCGGGGTCCTGCTCTGGCTGTTCCTGGCCTGGTCCGGGCGGCCGGACGCGCCGGTCCGGATCGACGCGGTCAAGACGGCGTTCGGCGTCGGCGCGGGCGCGGGCGGCGTGTTCGCGTTGTGGCTGGCGACGCGCCGCCAGCGCACGCTGGAGGTGCAGCTGGCCGAGACGACCCGGGACCTCGAGGAGCGCCGGGTCACCGAGCTGTACACCAAGGCCGTGGAGCAGCTCGGCAGCGACAAAGCTCCCGTGCGGCTCGGCGGGCTGTACGCGCTCGAGCGGCTCGGGCAGGACAACCCGAAGCAGCGCCAGACGATCGTGAACGTGCTGTGCGCCTACCTGCGGATGCCGTTCAAGGCTCCGGTCGTGGGACTCAAAGGCACCGCAGCACGCGACCTGGACGACGACCCCGAGGAGAGTGAACTCCTCGTCCGGCTGGCCGTGCAGGAGCTGCTGAAGACGCACCTGAGCCACGACGCGGCGGGCTACTGGCCGGGGATGTCGATCGACCTGCAGCGAGCCACTCTCGTCGACTTCCGGCTGAGCGGCTGCACCCTGGCCGCCGCCGACTTCAGCCGCGCCCGGTTCATCGGTCAGCTCCACATCCGCGGCACGCGCTTCACGCGCCAGGTGGGGTTCTACGGCGCGGAGTTCCGCGACATCGCGAACTTCGACCGGTCGGTCTTCGAGGAGGGCGCGTTCTTCTCCCGGGCGCATTTCGCCAGGGACGTTCGCTTCACCAGGATCCGCTCGGGCGGCCGGTTCGAGTTCCCGCGCGCGGTCTTCGCCGAGGGAGCCGCCTTCGACGGAGGCGAACACGAGGAGCTCGACCTGACGGACGCGCAGTTCCCCGCGGCCGAGTAGCGCAACATCCGGGTCGGTGCCGGCCACGAAGGGGTGTGACCAACCATGCGACGGGGGCGCCGGTGGGTGATCGGGCGCTGGACGATCGGACACTGTGGGACCGGGCGGCCGAAGGCGACGAAGCGGCCTTCAGCGAGCTCTTCGAACGCCATGTGGAGGCGGTCTGGAACCACGCCTACCGGCTGACCGGCTCGTGGAGCGCGGCCGAGGACCTCACCTCGAACACGTTCCTCACCGCTTGGCGCCGCCGCGCCGAGGTGACGCTGGTGCGCGACAGCGCGTTGCCGTGGCTCTACACCGTTGCCGGCAACGCGGCCAAGGACGAGTACCGCGGCGCGCGAAGGCGGCTGCGGCTGCTGCAAAAGATGCCTGACGCGCCGGTGGTGTCCGACCACGCCGACACCGTGGCCGAGCGGCTCGACGGCGAGCAGCGGTTACGCGAAGTCGTCGAGGCCGTCCGGACGCTGCCCAAGGCGCAGCGGGAGGTCGTCGAGCTGTGCCTGCTCGGCGACCTCAGTGCCGCCGACGCCGCGGCGTTGCTGGCCGTCGCCGAAGGCACCGTCCGCGCCCACCTGTCCCGGGCTCGCGCCCGGCTGCGCACGTTGCTGGAGGAGAAATGAGCGACGACCCCGGCCTGCCGCTCCGGCGGAAGCTCCCGGACGACGTCCGGGCGCGGTTGCGGACCGAAGTCCGCCAGGGCCTCACGAAACCACGGCGGAGGAAGCACGTCTGGTACGCCGCCGCGGCGGCCGTCGCGGTGCTGGCCGCGGGCGCGGTCGTCGTGACGCAGTCGGTCCGGCCGCAGCCCGTGGGCGGTCCCGCGCCGACACCGCCGCCGAGTGCGGACGTCCCCAACCGGCTGACGCTCGACGTGCAGGTGGCGACCTCGTCGCTGGACCGCTGCTGGGCCGCGGTGCAGGCGGCGGGCAAGACGGACCGCGTGCCCCCGCGTGCGGACTGGGTCCCGCTGTTCACGGAGGTCTTCCAGGCCGACGCGGTGGTCGCGGCCACCGCCGCCGGAAAACCGATGTTCTGCGAGACCACCGAGACGACCGTGACGCTGTCGGACCCGGGAGCCACTCCTGCCTACGCCCCGGACACGCGCACCGGGCTGCTGCTGCAGAGCGCGACCGGGATGGTCGGCGGAATCCTCGCCCCCGATGGAGCCGGGCTGTTCCTCGACTCGCGAACCGAAGGCGGCGACAACATGTCGCAGGCCCTCTACTTCTCCCCGGTCACCCGGCAGTTCGTCGGGGTGACCCGGAGCGACCCGGCGCGGACGACACTCACCATCGGCAGGCCCATGCAGCCGGGCGCGAAGACGTTGCCCGCGGCGCCGCCGCCCCTGCTTTCGGTCGTGGACCGGCCGGTGACCAGCGACCGGACGTCATCCGCGGGCCGGGCGCTGGGCGACTGCCTGGCGGCGGCGGAAATGGAAGCGATCCCCGACGCGGCGGCGTACGAGCCGGGGCCGCTGCTCGCGACGGACGACTACCGGGTGGTCCTCGGCCGCTTCGGCGACCGGTTCGTGGTGTGCACGACCGAGCCCGACTACCGGCGGCCGGGGAAGACGAGGGCCCGCGCCTTCCCCAGCGGCCCCCCACCGGAGAAGCCGCCGGCGTACCCCTTGATGGTGGACACCCTGGGCCATCCCCAGACGGGTGCCCCGCCGGGGGTGGCTCGCCGGCCGTTCGCCGCGGTCCTGCCCGCGACCGCGGCGACGGCGGTCGTCGACTTCGGGAGCGGCGCGAGCACCGAGACCCACGTCGTGGACGGCATGGTCGTCGTGTGGGCCCCCGCGAACATCAAGGTCCTCCCGGAAACGAACGTCCACGTGACGGCGCGAGACGCGAAGGGCGGGGTCGTCTACGACGGGACGGTGCCGCTGGTCTGAGTGATCTGAGGCCGCAGCCAGCCGGAGGCGTTCGCGCGCAGGGCCCGCTCGTAGGAGCTGGTGACGTCGAACCCCTCCGGCAGGTTGCCGGTCAGCTCCAGCGACACCAGGCCGTGCACGATGGCCCAGCAGCCGACCGCGACCGTCTCCGGCGGGACGTCGAGGAAGACGCCGTCGGCGATGGCGCGGCGGATGATCCGTTCCAGGGGCTTGAGCGTTTCGCGGGCGAGCTTCTCGGCGTCTTCGTTCGGCTCGAACCCGGGCACCGACTTGGTGAACATGATCCCGTAGAGGTGCGGGTCGGCCAGCGCGCTGGTGCGGTACGCGCTGCCGAGGGCGACGAGGTCCTCGACGGCGTCGCCGGTCAGCGGCGTCCCGGCCATCCGGGCGCCGAAGCGGCGGAAGCCCTCGGTGTACAGGGCGTTCACCAGATCGGGTTTGCTGCCGAAGAGCGAGTACACGGCGGTGGTCGACGTCCCGGCGTCGGCGGCCAGCTTGCGCAGGGAAAGCGCCTTCGGGCCGTCGGCCGCGAGGAGTTCGCCGGCCCGGTCGAGCAGCTTGAGCCGGAGCGCTTCGTCGTGCGTGCGTGGTCGCGCCATGTACGCAGCGTATCGGAACGGTGTTATGGAAGGCCAGTGCCGGGAGTTGACCTGGAGTGCACTCCAGGTCGTACTGTCGGGCCATGAGCTACTCGATAGCGGAAGCCGCGCGACGTGGCGGACTGTCCATCGACACCCTCCGGTACTACGAGCGCATCAAACTGCTCGATCCGCCCGCACGGGACACCGCGGGCCGCCGGGCCTACTCCGACGACGACCTCGGCTGGCTGGGGTTCCTGACCAAGCTGCGCACCACCGGGATGCCCATCAAGAGCATGCGCGAGTACGCGTCGCTGCGCCGTCACGGCCCCGCGAGCGCGGGCCGCCGCAAGGCCCTGCTGGTGGAGCAGCGCCGGTCGGTCGCCGAGCGGATCGCCGAGCTGCAGGGCTGTCTCGACGTCCTCGACTACAAGATCGAAAACTACGCCCAGGTCGAGCGCAAGGTGCTCGGCGTGGAACCCGGCATGGAGGAGATTTCCGCGTGAAGAACAGGAAGCTGGGCGGCCTGGAAGTCGGCGCCCAGGGGCTGGGCTGCATGGGGATGAGCCAGGCCTACGGCGTCCGCGACAACGACGACGAGTCGATCGCGACCATCCACCGCGCGCTGGAGCTCGGCGTGACGCTGCTGGACACGGCGAACGTCTACGCCAACGGCGTCAACGAGGAGCTGGTCGGCCGCGCGATCGCCGGCCGCCGCGACGAGGTCGTGCTGGCGACGAAGTTCGGCATCGTCTGGAACGACGGCGCGATGGGCGCCCGCGGTGATGCCGCGTACGTGAAGCAGTCGTGCGACGAGTCGCTGCGCCGTCTCGGCGTCGACCACATCGACCTCTACTACCAGCACCGCGTCGACCCGGACACGCCGATCGAAGAGACCTGGGGTGCGCTGGCGTCGCTGGTGGAGGCCGGAAAGATCCGGTACGCCGGGATTTCCGAGGCGAG
The DNA here is from genome assembly GCF_002904335.1 of Amycolatopsis sp. CA-126428. Taxonomy (GTDB): domain Bacteria; phylum Actinomycetota; class Actinomycetes; order Mycobacteriales; family Pseudonocardiaceae; genus Amycolatopsis. Next base: position 96,350 of record NZ_PPHF01000123.1, read on the forward strand.
CGCGGCGACGATCCGGGCCGCGCACGCGGTGCACCCGGTGACGGCGCTGCAGAGCGAATGGTCGCTGTGGACGCGGGGGATCGAAGGCGAAATCCTGGACACGTGCCGCGAGCTCGGCATCGGGATCGTCCCGTTTTCGCCGCTGGGTCGGGGTTTCCTGACGGGCGCGGTGAAGTCCGTCGCGGACCTCCCGGAGGACGACATGCGCCGCGGCCTGCCGCGCTTCGCCGAGGGCAACTTCGAGCGCAACATGGCGATCGTCGAGGCCCTGCGCAAGCTGGCTTCGGACAAGGGCGTGACGGCGGGTCAGCTGGCGCTGGCGTGGGTCCAGTCCCAGGGCGACGACGTGGTCCCGATCCCGGGCACCAAGCGCCGCAAGTACCTCGAGGAGAACGTGGCGGCGGCTTCCTTGGAGCTGACGGCCGACGACCTGGCGGCCATCGCGGCAGCCGCACCGGCCGACGCGATCGCGGGAGAGCGCTACCCCGAACGGCTCGCCCGCGCGGCCGGCAAGTAAGCGTTCTGCCGCAGCTTGTCGTGAGTGGTAAGGCGGGTTCTAACCCGCCTTACCACTCACGACCGGGCACGTGCGTAACTTACTTCTGAGGCTTTTCTGAGATCTCCGGAGCAGGCTCGGCGCCGATCAAGCGGTCGGTGCCGAGCCCCAGGAGGTCGTCGTGGCGGAGGAAGTGCTCGATTATCTGGTCGTCGGGGCCGGGCCGGCCGGGGTGCAGCTGGGGCAGCACCTCGGCCACGCCGGGCACCGGTACCTCGTGCTGGAAGGCGGTTCCGCGCCCGGGCACTTCTTCGAGACCTTCCCGCGGCACCGGACCCTCATCTCCATCAACAAGAAGCACACCGGGTACGCCGACCCGGAGCTGCGGATGCGGATGGACTGGAACTCGATCCTCGCCGAGCCCGACGCCGGCGGCGATGCGCTCGTCTTCACCGGCTACAGCGACAAGCTCTTCCCGGACGCCCCGGACTTCCTCCGCTACATCGCCGACTACGCGGCGAAGCACGAAGTCGACGTCCGCTACGACACCCGGGTGACGCGCATCCGCCGCGAGCAGGAGACCTTCGTCCTCACCGCCGGTGACGAGGAGTTCAAAGCACACCGGCTGATCATGGCCAGCGGTGTCACCAAGCCGTACATCCCGCAGTTCCCCGGCGTCGAGCTGATCGACCAGTACGTGGACGTCGACGTCGACCCGAAGAGCTTCACCGGCCAGCGGGTCCTCGTGCTGGGCAAGGGGAACTCGGCGTTCGAGACCGCGGACAACCTCATCGAGACGGCCGCCGTCGTGCACGTCGGCGGGCCGCGGCCGGTGAAGCTGGCCTGGCGCACGCACTTCGTCGGCCACCTCCGCGCGTACAACGCGGGCATCCTCGACATGTACCAGCTGAAGCTCCAGCACGCGATCCTCGACGGCGACGTGCGCGAAGTCCGCAAGGACGCCGACGGCTACCACGTCAAGTTCGCCTTCGCCCGCGCCGACGAGGTGATCAAGGAGATCCGCTACGACCGCGTGATCGGCTGCACCGGCTTCCGGTTCGACGCGTCCCTGTTCGACGAAGACTGCCGCCCGGAGCTGACCATCGACGACCGCTTCCCGGCGCAGACCCCGGACTGGGAGTCGGTGAACGTGCCCGGCCTCTACTTCGCCGGCACGATCACGCAGGTCCGTGACTTCAAGAAGGCCACCAGCGCGTTCATCCACGGCTTCCGCTACGGCGTCCGCGCGCTCACCAAGGTCCTGAACGAGCGCCACCACGACACGCCGTGGCCGAGCACCGAGCTGCCCGCCAAACCGGACGCGCTGACCGAAGCGGTGATCACCCGGATCAACCGGTCTTCCGCGCTGTACCAGCAGTTCGGCTTCCTCGGCGACGTCCTGGTCGTGGACGGCGACACCGCCCGCTACCTCGAAGAGGTGCCGGTCGACCGCGTTCTCCACGACCCGCCGGACGACGCCTACGTCGTCACCCTCGACTACGGCCCGGACCACGACAAGATCGACCCGTTCGACTTCGTCGCGCGCGCGGCCCAGGACAAGGCCAACGACCACGGCGAGGGCCACTACCTGCACCCGATCGTCCGCCACTACCGCCGCGGCGAGCTGGTCGCCACCCACCACGTCACCGAGAACCTCGAGAACGAGTGGGACAAAGAGGTGCACGTCGAACCGCTGACCGCGTTCTTCGCCCGGGAGCTGTGATGCGCACGATCGCCGAGTTCGAGGCGGCGGCCCGCGGCCGCCTCGACCCGGTCCACTACGACTACTTCGCGGGTGGCGCGCAGGACGAAATCACCCTGCGGGAGAACGAAACGGCGTTCCAGCACCTGCGGCTGGTGCCCCGGGTGCTGCGCGGCAGCGACAAACGCGACCTGAGCATCGAGCTGCTCGGGACGCCGTCCTCGATGCCGATCCTGGTCGCGCCCACGGCGTTCCACCGGCTCGCGCACCCCGACGGCGAGCTCGCCACCGCGCGGGCGGCGGCGCGGGCGGGCACGATCATGATCGTCAGCATGGCCGCGACCACGGCGATCGAAGACATCGCCGCGGCGGCCCGCGAGGTCGCGCCGGACCCGGGCCTGTGGTTCCAGCTGTACCTGCAGCCGGATCTGGAGTTCACCGAGGCGATCGTGCGCCGCGCCGAAGCCGCGGGCGTGAAGGCGTTCGTCGTCACCGTCGACTCGCCCGTGCTCGGCCGCCGCGAACGCGACGACCGCAACGCCTTCCACGACCTGCCGCCCGGGCTGGCCGTGGAGAACCTGCGCAACATCGGCGAAAACCGCAGCGGCGGCAACACCAGCCATGTCCGCGAGATCGTCATGTCGGCCGGGCTGAACTGGGACCACATCGCGTGGCTGCGGTCGAAGACCAAGCTCCCGGTGCTGATCAAGGGCCTGCTGCACGCCGAGGACGCGCGGCTGGCCGTGCACCACGGCGTCGCCGGGATCGTCGTGTCCAACCACGGCGGCCGCCAGCTCGACACCGTGCCCGCCACCATCGACGTGCTCCCCGAGATCGCGGCGGCCGTCGGCGGCGCGCTGCCGGTGCTGCTGGACGGCGGGATCCGGCGCGGCACCGACGTCGTGAAGGCGCTCGCCCTGGGCGCGGACGCGGTCGGGGTCGGCCGCCCGATCGTGTGGGGGCTGGCCGCGGGTGGGCGTGAAGGCGTCTCCGAGGTCCTGGACCTGCTGCGGGACGACTTCGACCAGGCCCTCGCGCTGTGCGGCGGCCGGCACCCGGCCGATCTCACCCCGGACCAGGTGCGGCGGTGATCGGCAAGGTGCTGGCGGCCGCGGCGGCGGTGTCCGCGCCCGCCTGGCTGCCCCAGCGGGTGGTGGCGCTGCGGATGAAGATCTTCGCCCTGGTGAACGGCCAGGACGCGGTGACGATCCCGGGGACGCAGGTCGGCGCCGCGGACTTCAAGCGCGTCTACGCCGACCCGGCGGCGAACGGCCGCAGCCGCGGCGCCGCGCTGTCCGACCTGTTCTGGTACTGGCTCGCGCCCGGCCCTCAGGTGCACCAGGAACACCTCGAGGCCGGGCCGCGCTACGACGCCGTCGCCAAGTGCACCCGGCACATCCTCGTCCGGTCCAAAAAGGACTCCGAGGCGCTGGCCCGGCGGGTGGCCGCGCACGTCCTCGACGGCGTCGAGCCCGGCCTCGTCCGGCTGCGCGACCTGATGATGCCGATCTGGGCCGAGCTGTACTACGAGCTGGTGTTCGAGGAGCCGTGCCCGCCCGAGGCGCGCGACCTCATCGTCGGGCACGCCGACGACGTCGTCTCGGCGCTCAAGTGCGTGCGGCCGCGCAACATGCGCCGCCGGGCCCGGCTGACGCGGTACCTGCGACGGCGCCTCGCCGACGTCCCGCACCCGCTGCCGGAGTCCCTGACCCCGGAAGAGCAGGCGTACTACCTGCAGGGGACCTTCTTCAACACCGCCGTCGTGCAGATGTCCGAGGCGATGGCGCACCTGCTGATGATCATCGCCCAGTCCCCGGACACCCAGCGGCGGCTCGCCGGGCACCCGGACGACGACGCCTACCTCGACGGCGTCATCGACGACGGCCTCCGCCGGTTCCCGCTGTTCGGCATCGCGCACCGGATCTCCACCGCCGACATCGAGGTGGCGGACCTGACCATCCCGGCGGGCACGGTGCTGTGCTTCAGCTACCCGGGCTACGCCGCCCAGTCCGAAAAGGACGATTTCATCCCCTTCGGCGTCGCGCAGAACCGCGCCTGCCCGGCCCGGGGGCTCGCGCCGCCGACCATGCGGGTCGTGACGCGGGAAGTGCTCCGCCGCTTCAGCCTCGCCTCGACGGCCACGCACACGCGCTCGATCCCCAACCGCGGCCCGGCGCTGCTCACGCCCCGCGGGGCCCGCCGGCGCCGCGCCCCCCTGGTGTGGCTCGCGGTCCGCGACCGCTGGGAAGACGTCTGGCGCAGCTTCGCCCAGCTCGTGTTCGGCACGTACATGGTCCTCGACGCCCGTCGCCAAGCCCTGTGCTCGACCTACTTCGCCGGAGGCAATCGATGAGCCCGTCCCAAGCGGCACCGGCGTTCTTCCTCGCCGTCGTGGTGATCCTCCTGGTGGCCCGGCTGGTCTGCCTGGCCGCGGTCCGGCTCGGCCAGCCGCCGGTGGTCGGCGAGATGATCGCCGGGGTCCTGCTCGGCCCCTCGCTGTTCGGGCTGATCCTGCCGGACGTGCAGGCGGCGCTGTTCCCGGACGCCGTCCGCTCGCTGCTCTACGTCGGCGGCCAGATCGGCCTGGTCATCTACATGTTCGGCGCGGGTTACGAATTCAGCCTCAGCAGCATCGGGAAATCGCGCAAGTCGGTCGCGGCGATCTCGTCGGCCGGAACGATCGTGCCGCTGGCGCTCGGGTTCGGCGTCAGCGCGATCGGCCTGAGCTGGGTGGGTATCGGCAAGGCCGGGGTATCGCCGGTGACGTCGATGGCGTTCGTCGGCGTCGCGCTGGCGATCACGGCGTTCCCGATGCTCGCGCGGATCATCACCGAACGCGGGATCGCGTCGACGAAGTTCGGCTCGCTGGCGCTGGCCTGCGGCGCGCTCGACGACGTGCTGGCGTGGATCCTGCTGGCGGTCGTGCTCGGCATGCACGCCGGGTCGGCCGGGCCGGTCGCGCTCGCGCTGGGCGGCGGCCTCCTCTTCGCCGGGCTGGTGTTCATCATCGGACGGCGGTTGCTGGCGAAGGCGATGGGCAGCGAACGGCTGAGTGTCGACCACCGGGTGCTCATCACCGCGATGACGTTGTTCGCCGCCGCCTGGTTCACGGACGTGATCGGGCTCTACGCGGTGTTCGGCGCGTTCTGCGTCGGGATCGCGTTCCCCCGCACGCCGGCCACCGAGGCCGTGCTCGCGAACATCATGCCGATCGGGCGGATCGTCTTCTTGCCGCTGTTCTTCACCTATTCCGGCCTGAACACGCGGTTCGCGTTGCTCGCCGATCCGAAGCTGCTCGCCTTCGCGCTGCTGTGCGTGGCGGTCGCGATCGTCGGCAAGCTGGGCGCGTCCTGGGGTGCGGCGCGGCTGGCGGGGGAGCCGCCGTTCATCGCGTCGCGCGTCGGCGTGCTCGTCAACGCCCGCGGGCTGATGCAGCTGATCGCGTTGAACGTCGGGCTCGCCGCGGGGATCGTGTCGCCGGCGTTGTTCACGGTGCTGGTGCTGGTCGCGTTGGTCACCACGGTCATGACCGCGCCGGTGCTCAGCTGGCTCGACCGGCGTGATGCCCGCAAGGGGACCACCGAGGTACTCCTTACGGCCGAACCAGTCCCGGTCACCGGGAAAAGTTGATTCTTCAAGTTCGGAAATAACTGCCAAGATGGATCGGTGCGCGACGGGGTGGCGAAACCGAGAGTGCTGCTGGTCGAAGACGACCGGGAACTGGCGGGCATGCTGCGCGAGCTGCTCGCGGACGAGGGCTATGAAACCGAAGCGGCGCACGACGGCCAGCGGGGCCTGCACCTCGGGCTCACCGGGCACTACGACGTGATGGTCATCGACCGCCGGCTCCCGGTGCTCGACGGGCTCGAGCTGCTGCGGCGGCTGCGGGCCCGGGCGGTGACCACGCGGGTCCTGGTGCTCTCGGCGCTGGGCGAGGTGGCCGACCGCGTGGCGGGCCTCGACGCCGGCGCGGACGACTACCTCGTCAAGCCGTTCGAGGCCGAGGAACTGCTGGCGCGGCTGCGCGCGCTGGGCCGGCGTGACCTCGAAGGTGCCGAGTGCCTGCCGCTCGGCACGGCGGCCCTCGACCTGCAGCGCCACGAAGTCGTGCTGCCGCGCGGAGAGCGGATCACGCTTTCGGGGCGGGAGTTCGAGCTGCTGCGGACGCTGGCGCAGCGGCCCAAGGCGATCCACCCGCGGGCGGCGCTGCGCACGCGCGTGTTCGCCGATTCGACCGGTGAGTCCATTGTGGATACATACGTGTACTACCTGCGGCGCAAGCTCGGCCGGGACGTCGTGCGGACCGTGCACGGCCTGGGGTACCAGATCGGCGTGGTATGAGTCCCGACTCAGAGGAACGGGCCCTGCGGCGGGCGCGGTGGGTGATCACCGCGCAGATCGCCGTGGTGGTGTCGCTGCTCGTGGCCGTCGCGGGCGCGATCGCGTACGGGATCCTGCTGTCCGGCCAGCACGCCGACGCGGACCGGCTGCTGGCCAGGACGATCCAGCTCGGTCCCGGCGCGACCCCGCCGGGCTGCGTCTGGCTGTTCACGCCGGGGGCGCACGCGCCCGCGGGGCCACCGCCGGCGGGCATGCCGAGCCTCGAGCTGGCCGCGTTCGTGCCGTCGCCCGGCGACGTCTACACCGAGCGGCGGTCGATCGACGCCATGACCTACACGATCCGGGTGGAGAACCGCGGCGGCGTCGTCTCCCAGGCGTTCTTCGAGGAGCGGTACCAGATCCAGGACCGCGCGTCGCTGGTGCTGGGGCTCGGCGTCGCCGAGGTGCTCGCGCTGCTGGCGGCCCTGGGGTGCGGGCGGGTGCTGGCCCGCCGGGCGATCCGGCCGCTGGAGGACGCCCTGCGGCGGCAGCGGACGTTCGTCGCGGACGCGTCCCACGAACTGCGGGCCCCGCTGACCCGGCTGCACACGCGCGCCCAGCTGCTCGCCCGGCGGTCGTCCGGGCGTGACGCGGCGGAACTCGACCAGCTGGTGCGCGGCACGCGGGAACTCGGCGAGGTCGTCGAGGACCTGCTGCTGTCGGCGCAGGCGTGCGGCCAACGGCCGTCGCTGGAGCTGGTCGAGCTGGGGGTGCTGGCCGAGGAGGCGGTCGCGGCCGAGGCGGTGCGCGCGGAGGAGGGCCAGGTCCGGCTGGCGGTGACGCGGGAGCGGCGGCCGTACGTCGTCCAGGGCGTGCCGACGGCGTTGCGCCGCGTGCTGTCGGCGTTGCTGGACAACGCACTCGGCCACACCCCGCCGGGCGGCTCGATCGAGGTGTCGCTCGGCGTCCCCGACGAGCGGCACGTGGAACTGCGCGTCCGCGACACGGGAGCGGGCTTCCCGCAGTCCGACGCGGACCGCATCTTCGAGCGCTTCGCCCGCGGCTCGGACGGCGACGGCCGCCGCTTCGGCCTCGGCCTCGCCCTCGTCCGCGAAGTGGTGACCGGCCACGGCGGAACGATCGCGGCCGCCGCCCGCCCCGGAGCCGGAGCCACCTTCACCCTCCGCCTCCTCCGCGCCGACCCCTCGTGACCAGGCGGGTATCTCGCGTGATTCCAGGGTCGACACGCGTGATCAGAGGGTCGACACGGCAAGGCACGCCCGGTTCGCCGTGTCGACCCTTCAATCACGCGTGTCGACTGCTCAATCACGCGTGTCGACCCTTCCGGCACGCCTGCCCGGCAGGGCGAAGCGGATTTGGCGGGCCAAGGCCGGGTCGAGGGTGGTGCAGGCCGCGTCGATCTCGGCGGCCAGGGCCGGGGACGGGGTCGTGTAGGTGTCCGCCGAGTGCGTCAGCCAGGCGTGGATGTCCTGGTGGGCGTCGGCGGCCAGGTCGGGGTCGGACAGCAGGGTGAGGTCCGTGTGCAGGCGCCGCCAGGTGTCGCGGTCGCGGAGCAGGGCCGCGGCCGCCCGGCGCGTGTGGATCGGGTGCGCGGGGGACAGGAGGGCCTGCAGCGTGGCGAGGTCGACGAACTTCCCGCGCAGGAACGCCACCACCTGGCGGGTCACCGCCGGCGACGGGTCCGTCAGCAACGGCCGCACCGCCGGGGACTCCGGCGCGACCCGGCGCAGGCCGCGGACCGCCACCCCGCGGATCCGCGGCCGCTCGTCGGCGAGGTGACGTTCCAGGATCGGCGCGTCCGCGGCGGTCCCCGTTTCGCCGAGCCCCGCGAGCGCACCGAACGAGACCGGCAACGCGCGGTAGTGCGGAGCCGGGTCGCCGTCCGCCTTCAGGACCAGCGCCTGCGCCATCGACCGGACCGCCGACGAGCGGTCCGCCAGGTGGGCCACGGCGGCTTCGGGCCCGAGCAACGTCAACGCCCGCATCCGGACCTTCGGTGCCCCGGCCGCCAGCAGTTCCTCGACGCATTCGCCGCGGTCGAGCAGCGCGTTGCCGCAGGTCGCCCGGATCACGAAGTCGGCGTCCCGCGTCGCGATGGGCAGCAGCCGCTCGCGCGACAGGAGCCCGATCGCTTCCGTGTGGACCCCAGCGGCGGGTTTCCCGGTCCTCCAGCGCGAGTGCGTCGTCGAGCAAGCGAGGCAGGGCTTCGCGCAGCAGCGAGGTCATCCAGGCGTCGACCTGACGCCGCCGCAGGACGCCGATCAAGGGCAGCACCGCGCGAAGCACCGTGTCGTCCAGTTTGGCCGTGACGATCGCCCGGGCGAGCTCCCGGACCGGCCGGACCCAGTCGACGCACCGGAGCAGCAGCAGCGGTACGGCCTCAGGGTCGATGCTGACCGCCAGCCGTTCGACGGCGGCCTCGCGCAGATATCCGTCACGGTCGCACGCGGCTTCGGCCAGCTCTTCGCGCGAAGGCCGGCGGCTCAGCCGTCTCTTGCGGCGATACCCCGGCGCTCGCCGCACGTAGGCGTCGAACTCGACCCACTGCCGCGCGTCTTCGTAACCGATCATCGGCATCCCCTCCGGCGCCCAGGATGCCGGGGTGCCGGAGGGGAGTCGATCCGATTTACGCCAGCAGCGCCCGCACCGCCGCCGGGGCGTCGGCGACCGCGACCGGGTTCTGCTCCCGGGTCGCCAGGCTGCGGACCGTCACGTTCCCCGCCGCCCAGTCCTCCTGGCCGACGATCACCACCGCGACCGCGCCCGCCTTGTCCGCGCGGGTCAGCTCCTTGCCCAGCTTGCGGTGCTCGATCGGCGTCGACGTCCGCAGCCCGGCCTGCCGCAGCGAGCCCGCCACCGACCGGGCCGCGTCCGCGAGGTCCTCGGTCACCGGGATCACCATGACGTCGACCTCGCTGCGCGAGGCCGGGGTCAGGCCGTGCGTGTCGAGGAAGTCGATCAGCGTGACGTCGCCCATGCCGAAGCCGATGCCCGGGATCTGCTGCGGGGTGAACATCGACGCGAGGTCGCTGTAGCGGCCGCCGCCGAAGAGGGCGCGGCGGTTCTCCGGCGAAGTGTCGAAGACCTCGAACACGGTCGACGTGTAGTACGCCAGCCCGCGCACGATGATCGGCTCGTACTTCACCAGCGAACCCGCGCTGCTGTTCAGGACGCGGACCAGGTTCGACTCCGCCCGCACGTCGGCCGGCAGCTCGTCGAGCAGCGCCTCGCCCGCGTCGAGCGTCTCGGCCAGCTTCTCGAACTGCTTGTCCGACAGCCCGATCTCGCCGGCGCTCTCGGCCAGCTTCTCGCGCGGGTACTTCTCCCACCGGTCGACCAGCGCGAACACCTGGGACAGGTGGTCCGCCGACACGCCGGCGACGTCGGTGAGCGCCGACGTCAGCAGGTTCCGGTCGTTGACGCGCAGCACGAACATGTCCGGCGTCGCACCCAGCGCGGCCATCATGTCGTGCACCAGCTCGAAGATCTCGATCTCGCAGTTGGCGCTGTCCGAGCCGAAGATGTCCGCGTTGATCTGCCAGTGCTCGCGGACGCGGCCGCGCTGCGGCGCCTCGTACCGGTGGCAGTTCGGGTGGCTGTACCAGCGGACCGGGAACGACAGCGACTTCGCGCTCCCGGCGATCATCCGCGCCACCGACGGCGTCATTTCCGGCCGCAGCGCCAGCCGCCGCCCGCCCTTGTCGGTCAGCGTGTACAGCTGCTTGTCGGCGAGCTCCTGGCCGGACTTCCGCTCGTAGATCTCGGCCGATTCGAGGATCGGGCCGTCGTAGCGGAGGAAGCCGCGGCGTTCGAGGACGTCGTAGAGATGACCGAACACCTGGGTACGCACGGACATTTCGGCGGGCAGGAAGTCCCGGGTCCCCTTGTAGGGCGCGGTCGGCAGGTATTCAGGCACGTCACCAGCTTAACGACCGGTGCTCAGGCGAAGGCGACCCCGTACGCGGTGAGCAGCGTGGCCGCGGCCAGGAACACCGCGCCCACGGACGTCACGCGGCCGCCGAGCTTGCCGCGGTTCGGGAGCAGGTGGAAGAAGAATCCACCCGATTGGGCGAGGATCCCGAACAGCAGCAGGAAGCAGCCGATCCACAACGTCGTGCCGGACAGCGTCGTGCGGCTGAGGATCTGCAGCGCGACCAGGGCGAGGATCAGCAGGACGCCGGCGTGGGCGTGGCCGGCCCGGAACATCGCACGCTGGTGTTCGGTGAGCTTGCGGTCGCGCATGACGCCCATCAGCGCGTAACCGCCGTACATCACGGTCGGCAGCGAGACCAGCGCGATCACCGTGAACAGCTGGGTCGGTCCGTGCATCGGGGAGCTCCTTCGAGGTGGGGTAGCGCAACAGTAACACTGTTTTAAAACGCTGTCACCAAACTGGGCATGACCCGATCGGGGAACCTAGGCGGGACGGCCCTGAGCCAGCACCAGCAGTGGGTTGCGGAGCGCGGCCAGCGACGCGAGCGGGTCGCCTTCGACGACCAGGACGTCCGCCGCGAGCCCGGCTTCCAGCCGTCCGGTCACGTCGCCGAGGCCCAGCCCGGCCGCGCTGTCTTCGGTCGCGATCTCCAGGATCCGGCGACGCGGAAAGCCGAGCCATTCGTAGAGTTCCAGCGCGCCGACGGGGTCGTCGAACACCGAGCCGGGCAGGCCCGCGTCGGTCCCGGCCAGCAGCCGGACGCCGTGTTCCTCGAGCCACGGCAGCCGCCCGTACATCGCCTGGGCGACGTCGTCACCGAGCTTCTCGACGATCACCCGCCAGTTGCGGCTGCTCGTCGAGCACGCCGAGATCCCGTCGGCCGCCATCCGCTTCGCCACGTGCTCCCGGCGGTCGAAGGAGCGCGGCCCGGTCAGGAAGCTGCAGTGCTCGACCGTCGACACCCCGGCCTCGACCGCCGCCTCGATCGCGTCGGCGCCGTGGGCGTGCGCGGCGACCGGCAGCCCGTGCGACGCCGCGTGCTCGGTGACCACGCGCAGCTGCCGGGCGTCGAACTGCGACTCCCACATGTCCGCGCCGCCTTCGGTGAGCTGGCCGCCGCTGGCCATCACCTTGATCACGTCCGCGCCCGCGGCCGCGTTCGCGTCGATCAGGGCGCGGATTTCGGCGTCCGAAGCCGTTTCACCACCGAAAAAGTGGCAATGTCCGCCCGGGACGGTGATCGGTGGCCCCGACACGAGCAGCCGCGGCGCGGGAGAGCCCTCGAACGACCGCCGGACGGCCGCGCCGAGGTGCCCGCGGTCGCCGAGGTCCCGCACGGTCGTGACGCCGCTGCGCAGCATCGCCGTGAGCCGCGAGCGCGCGCCGTCCAGCGGGGCCTCGCTTTCCGAGAAGCGGGCCAGCACCTCGCGGGACGCGTCGAACGCCACGTGCACGTGGACGTTGCACAGCCCGGCGAGCGCGGTCCCGGTGGGGAAGTCGTGCCGGGACGCGTCCGGCGCGGCCTGCGCGACGACGTCCGCGCGCGGGCCCGCCGCGACGATGACGCCGTCGCGCACCAGCACGGCACCGTCGTCGACCGGCGCGGCCGGCCGGGGCAGCACCCGGCCGGCGGTGATCAGGGTGTCCACGTCATTTCCCGTTCGTCATCGCGGCCGACAGCGCGAGCAGCGGCCGGACGTCGGATTCGAGGTCGTCGGCCCCGGCGGGCAGGACCTGCTTGGCGCGGCCGTCGCTGGCTTCGCCGTCCGCGTGCCGCCGCAGCGCCGCCTTCAACGCGGCCGCCGCGGCGGCCGGATCGGCGGCGGCGACCTCGCCGAAGTCCGCCTCGAGGTACGGCGACAGCTGCACCAGGCCGTCGCGGATCTCGATCACCCGCCGGTAGTGCACGCGGTGGATGCCGCGCGGGGACAGCCGGTCGCCGCGGCGCGGCGGCGTCCGCAGCACGATGCTGGGGAACGCCTCGACCAGGACCGTCCACAAGGGAGCCAGCGCCTCGTGCTCCCGCCGGTGCTGGCGGCGGCGCCGCAACGCCGAAACCCGCGCCCGCAGCCCGGGGTAGGTCACGCCGGCGAGGAACAGCATCCCGCCGGCGATCACGAACGGCACACCGAGCAGCAGCAGGACCTTCACGACGGGCCCGAACGCCCACGCCACCACGATGTACAGCGCGCGGAAGATGCTGCCGACGGCCGCGCTGGCCATGCCGATCGCGCCCAGCCGCAGCCCGATCCGCAGGTCCCGGTCGGCCACCCGCAGGTACCGCACGATCCAGGCCGTGCAGGCGATGAGGCCGTAGATCAGGTACAGCCCGGCGCCGAGGTAGAAGACCGCGACGCCGCTGTCGTGGATCGTCGACGGCCCCAGCGGCAGGCCCCGCAGCTCCGGCGGTGTCAGGCTCATCGCGACGACCATCAGCGCGATCGCCGCGACCAGCGGGACCAGTTCGGCCACCACCCGGCGGTACCGGCGCGGGCCCAGCGCCGAGCCGAGGAAGAAGATCACCAGCGCGCAGACGGCGCACGCCAGCAGCGCGTTGTTCGCGACCCGCGCCGCACCCCGGCCCAGCAGCGCGTCGACTTCGTCGGAGAGCACCGGCTGCTGCAGCAGGAACGCCGCCGCGAAGCCGGCCACGCAGGCGGTGACCGCCCAGTTCGGCACGGTCGGCGCGCGGGTCACCTGGTAGATCCGCCACGCCAGCGCGGCGGAGAACAGGAGTAGCGCAATCAGGTTCACCGGGCTGAAAAGTGTGCTCACAACCACCCTTGATGATCGCCGAGCGCCCCCTGGATCCGGCGGAGATCCCGGTCGGCGGCGCGCCGGGGAATCGTGTAGTTCAGGACCGACGCCCATTCGAGGATGATCGTCGCGACCGTTTCGGCTTCCCACTCGTGGGCGTCATCGTAGGACGAGCGGCGCAGTGCGCGGTGTACGGCATCCGGGTCAAGATCCGGCGCGGGGCCGCGCAGGAAGTCCGCCGGTTCGGCGTCGCCCTGCGGGTGGTGGTCGGCCAGCATGTGCCCGAGTTCGTGCAGGATGATGTGGTCCTGGTGCGATTTCGTCGTTTCGGCCTGGTAGAAGATGTAGTCCGCGGACGACGTCGCGATCCAGCAGCCGAACGGCCCCGGCACCTCGAGCGGGTACGCCAGCAGCCGGATCGGCTTCCCGCGCCGCTCGCCCAGCCGCGCGCACAGCACCTCGACGTCCAGCGGCGGCTCGATGTCCAGCTCCTTGAGCAGCTTCCGGCAGCGCCGGCGCAGCTCGCGTTCCTTCATCGCACCGCGCTTCCCCGGCCCTCGCCGTCCTCCGGGTTCCGGCCCTCGCGTTCGGCCCGCTCGTAGCGCTCGACGAGCTCCAGCAGGTCCATCACCTGACGGCGGCCCTGCGGGGACAGCTCCTGGGCGCGCATCGCCATCAGCTGGGCCTCACCCGCGGGTGCCGCGGCCGCCTCCGCGTCGAAGAAGTACGTCACCGGCACGCCGAACAGCTTCGCCAGCGCCTCGACGTAGTGGATCTTCGGGTTGACCCGCTTGCCCGTGGCGAGCTGCTGCAGGTAGGCGGGCGACATCGCCGGGCCACCCGCCCGCTCGACGGCGGCCGAGATCTCCCGGTAGCTGTGCGGGGCGCGCCCGTCCAGCCGGGCGGCCTCGATCAGGGCGCTCAAGCGCTCCGCGAAGGTGCGTTCCCGTGCCATCTCCACCCCCTGAAAATCGAGCCGCGAAAATTCTAACCGGAAAACCACTGTACGCACATGTTGACAGCTGGCGTATGCAGTGGTTTACAGTTGGCTCGCCTCTCGCCTGACCCTCCGTACCCTGGGGGTGTACGGATCGGCTCAGGCGAGAGGTTGTCGCGCCTTCGACTCGTCATGATCGGCCGTGTGTAGTACGCTTCACAGGCCAAGGTTGATCGCTCTCGGGCGAACCCTTGGTCACGGCCTGTTGCCGGAGGTCGACCCCCAGGGCTTCCGGTGACAGGCCCCTTACGTTTCAGCCCATGACCGTGGCGGCCAGCGTGCCACCCAGTTCGGTGCACGCTTCGACGGTTCTCTGGTCCGGTTCACCCGTGCTGATGACGGGTTTCGCTGCGTTGGCCCACGCCAGGCCGGTCGTGATGGCCAGCAACTGGCGTTCCGTGCCCGAAGTGTCGCTGTTGCCGTGAATCCAGTACCCGAACGGGCGACCTCGCGTCTCGTCCAGGCACGGGTAGTAGATCGTGTCGAAGAAGTGCTTGAGCGCGCCGCTCATGCTGCCGAGGTTCGCCGGCGTGCCCAGCAGGTAGCCGTCCGCCTCGAGGACGTCGGTGACCGTGGCCGCCAGCGCCGCGCGGCGGACCACCTCCACCCCTTCGATGTCCGGGTGCGTCGCTCCCGCCACGACCGCCTCGAACAGCGCCTGCGTCGACGGCGACGGCGTGTGGTGCACGATCAGCAGCCTCGGCATCAGGCGAGCAGCTCCTCGACGTCCGCCCGCAGTGCCGTCAGCCGTTCCTGCGCCGCGTCACGGGCGCTCGCCACCACCTGCAGGTACGCCTTCAGCTTCGGCTCGGTCCCGGACGGCCGCACGACCACGCGCACGCCGTCGCCGGTCAGCCGCACCACGTCGGCGTCCGGCAGCAGGTCTTCGAGGCCGACCTCGACGCCGCCGAGCCGGGACGGCGGGGTCGCCCGCACCTTCGCCATCAGCCGGCCGCGGACCGCGAGATCCGTGACCCGCAGCGAAACCTGATCGGTCAGGTGGACGCCGTGGCGCCGCGCCAGCTCGTCGAGCACGTCCAGCGGAGTGCGGCCCTGCGCCTTCAGCTGCGCGGCGAGCCCGGCTGCCAGCGTCGCGGCGGCGATGCCGTCCTTGTCGCGCACGAAGCCCGGGTTCACGCACAGCCCGAGCGCTTCTTCGTAGGCGAACACCAGGCCCTCGCCGGCCCGGACGAGCCACTTGAAGCCGGTCAACGTCTCGGCGTAGCGGGCTCCTTCGGCCTTCGCGATTTCGCCGAGCATCGACGACGACACGATCGTGGTCGCCACCAGCGGGTCCGGCAGGACCGTGCGGTCCACTGTGGACAAGACGTACGAGCCGAGCAGCACGCCGGTCTCGTCGCCGCGCAGCATGCGCCACCGCCCGTCCCGTTCGCGCACGCCGAGCGCGCACCGGTCGGCGTCCGGGTCGAGCGCGACGGCCAGGTCGGCGTCCACATCGGACGCCAGCGCCAGCAGCAGGTCCGTCGCGCCCGGCTCTTCGGGGTTCGGGAACGCCACGGTCGGGAAGTCCGGGTCCGGCGCGGCCTGGTCGCCGACCAGGTGCAGGTCGGTGAACCCGGCCCGCTCGAACGCCGCGCGCAGCGTGCCCGCGCCGACGCCGTGCAACGCCGTCGCGGCGACCCGCACCGAGCGTTCGTGGCCCAGCGGCAACGTCGCGACCTCGTCGAGGTAGCGGTCCAGCAGGTCGGTGACCTCGGCGCCGGGCGCCCGCGGCACGTCGGTGGCGGGCGGCGCGGCCTCGATGGCGCGCTCGATCTCGCCGTCGGACGGCGGGACGATCTGCCCGCCGGTCGCGTCGTAGAGCTTGTACCCGTTGTCCGCCGGGGGATTGTGCGACGCGGTGATCTGGATCCCGGCCACCGCACCGAGCCGGCCGACGGCGAACGCGAGCACCGGCGTCGGCAGCGGGCGGGGGAACACCTTGACGTCGAAGCCGGCCGCGGTCAGCACCTCGGCGGCGGCCGTCGCGAAGGCTTCCGAGCCGTGCCGTGCGTCGCGGCCGACGACGACCAGCGCGCCGGCGTGCCCGTGCGCCTTCAGCCACTCCGCGACCCCGGCCGTCGTCCGGGTGACGACGGCGACGTTCATGCCGTTCGGCCCGGCGCGCACCGGGCCGCGCAGGCCGGCGGTGCCGAACTCGAGTGGGCCGGCCAGCCGGTCGGCCAGGTCTTCGGCGGCACCGGGTTCGCCGCCGTCCGCCCGGGCCAGCACGGCTTCCAGTTCGGCACGGGTGCCGGCGTCCGGGTCGGCGGCGATCCAGCGGGAAACGGCGTCACGCAGGGTGGAATCTGATGTCACCGCGTCAGCCTACGGGCTATGGTCGGGTAGGTGCGCTTACTGTTCACCTCACTGGGGTCCTTCGGTCACACCTTTCCGCTCGTGCCGCTGGCGGTCGCCGCGCGCGAGGCGGGCCACGACGTCGTCTTCGCCACCACTGAAGAGTTCCTTCCACAGCTGCGGAAAGCCGGGCTCGAAACGGCGGCGGCCGGCATTTCCATGGAGACCGCGTTCGGCCAGGCGTTCGCCGAGAGCGGGCCGCCCGGCCCCCGGCGCCCGCCCGGCGACATCCCGCGGGAGGAGCTGTTCCCGGTCGTGGCGAAGGTGTTCGGCGAACTGCTGCCGACGCGGTTCGCCGCGGACCTGCTGCCGCTGTTCGAGCACGTCCGGCCCGATCTGGTCGTGAGCGAGGCGGGCAACCCGGGCGGGTTGTTCGCCGCGCGGAAGGCCGGGCTCCCGGTGGTGGCGCACGGTTTCGGCCGGGTGTCGACCGGCGACCCGATGACCACGAAGATCCGGGACGCGATCCGCGAGCACGCCGCGGGGCTGGGGATCGAGGCCGGTGAGGACCTGGCGTTCGGCGGCCCGTTCATCGACATCTGCCCGGAGTCGGTGCAGGACCCGGATTTCCTGGCGCGCACCCGCCGGGTGCCGCTGCGCCCGGTGGGCTGGAGCGAGCCGGGCGAGCTGCCGGCGGGCGTGCTGGACAAGCGGCGTCCGCTGGTCTACCTGACGCTGGGCACGGCGATGGGCCACGCGGGCGTGCTCA
The DNA here is from genome assembly GCF_002904335.1 of Amycolatopsis sp. CA-126428. Classification (GTDB taxonomy): domain Bacteria; phylum Actinomycetota; class Actinomycetes; order Mycobacteriales; family Pseudonocardiaceae; genus Amycolatopsis. The sequence continues at coordinate 113,644 of NZ_PPHF01000123.1, forward strand.
CCGAGGCGATCGCCGGGCTGTCCGGTTTGGACGCCGACGTCCTGGTCGCCACCGGCCCGTCGCTGCCCGAGGACGCGCTGGGCGAAGTCCCGGAGAACGTCCGGCTCGAGGCGTGGGTCCCGCAGGCGGCGCTGCTCCCGCACGTCGACCTGGTGATCCACCACGGCGGCAGCGGCACGACGCTCGGCGCGTTCGGCGCGGCCCTCCCGCAGCTGCTGCTCCCGCAGGGCGCGGACCAGTTCGCCAACGCGGACGCGGTCCTGGCGGCCGGCGTGGGCGACCGCCTGCTCGGCGCCGAGGTCACCGCCGAAGCCGTGGCAGCCAAGGCCCGCCACCTCCTCACCGACACCGCGGTCCGCGACGCGGCCCGCGCGTTGGCCGCGGAAGTCGCGGCCATGCCGTCCCCGGCGGAGGTCGCCGCCGAACTCCCCACCTTCGCCTGACACCGTGTCGACCCGCTGATCACGCGTGTCGACCTCCTGATCACGCGTGTCGACGCTTTCCGCACACCGCTCCGGTGCGCGAACGGTCGACACGCGTGATTGCAGGGTCGACACGCGTGATTGCGGGGACGACACGAGGTCAGGCGCGGGTGACCAGTTCCCGCAGCAGGGAGCCCATCTTGGTCGCGGCCGCGCGGCCGGCTTCCAGGACCTCTTCGTGGTTGAGCGGCTCGCCGGTCATGCCCGCGGCCAGGTTCGTCACCAGGGACAGGCCGAAGACCTCGACGCCGGCCGCGCGGGCGGCGATCGCCTCCAGCACCGTCGACATGCCGACCAGGTCCGCGCCCAGCGTGCGCAGCATCCGGATTTCCGCCGGCGTCTCGAAGTGCGGCCCGGTCAGGCCCGCGTAGACGCCTTCTTCGAGCGACGGGTCGATCTCCCGCGCGACCTTCCGCAGCCGCGCCGAGTACAGGTCCGTCAGGTCGACGAAGTTCGCGCCGACGATCGGGGAGCGCGCGGTCAGGTTCAGGTGGTCGGAAATCAGCACCGGCTGCCCCACGTGGAAGCCCTCGCGCAGGCCGCCCGCCGCGTTCGTCAGCAGCACCGACCGGACGCCGGCCGCCGCCGCGGTGCGCACGTTGTGCACCACCGGGTCGATGCCCTTGCCCTCGTAGAAGTGCGTCCGGCCCAGCATCACCAGGACGTTCTTGCCGCCGACCTTCAGCGAGCGGATGGTGCCGCCGTGGCCCACCGCGCCGGGCGTGGTGAAACCGGGCAGCTCGGCGAACGGGATCTCCGTCTCGCACTCCCCGATGACGTCCGCCGCCGGGCGCCAGCCCGACCCCAGGACCACCGCGATGTCGTGCGCGTCCACGCCGGTGCGCTTGGCGATGGCGCTCGCGGCTTCGTGTTCACTCATGCGAGGGAGCGTATCCGGACGGCCCGGACCACCAGGAACACCACCAGGCCGAAGGGTGACAGGAAGATCGTCAGCAGCAGGATCGGGCTGACGAGCCACGGCGAAATCTCCCGCTCCCGCGCCTCGAAGTACATCCAGCGGGCGATGAACAGGTCGAACGCGATGAGGTGCGCCCAGACGAGCCCGGCGCCCCACGGCGTGGCCAGCAGCGTCTGCAGGACGCCGAGGTCGGGCCGCAGCATCGCCCGGCCCCACTCGCCGAAGTGCGGCAGCTCGAGCCCGAAGTAGCACACCAGCGGCAGCAGCGGCACCCACGGCGACTTCATGATCCGCTCGGTCCACCGCCACTTCGGGGCCAGGATCATCAGCGCCCAGAACGGCGCCGCCAGGGGAAACGCCCAGGTGAACAGGGTCATCGAACCGCCTTCCGTCCCGGCGCGCGGACGACGGCCAGCGCACCCAGCCCGACCGCCGCGACCAGCAGCGCGAACGCGCCCAGTGTCGTCGCGTCCGGGTGCACGATCGACTGCGCCCGCAGCGCCTGCCACGTGAGCAGCGCGAGCAGCCCCGCGTACCCGGCCGCGCCGACCAGGACGAGCCGGGCGCGGACGACGTCGTCACGCAGCCGCGGGAACCGCGAGGCCAGCGCCAGGAGCGCGATGGCGAGCAGCGGCAGCGCCTGCAGGGCGTGCATCCCGGCGAAGTGCGGGATCCGCAGGTCGCCCGCCGCCGTGCTCCAGCCGAGGATCGGCAGGCCGGGGCCGCCGTCGGCGAGCCCGACGGTGTGCGCGCCGACGATGTCCCGCGTTCCGCCGGCCTTCCACTGCGCGAGCTGCCGCGCGGTCGGGCTCGTCATCAGGACGCCCAGCGAAATCCCGGCCAGGGAGAGCGCGGCCCCGGTCCGGACCGCCCAGAAGCTCGCCCGGTCCGGCACCTTCGTGAACATCACCAGGACCGTCAGCACGAGCGTGGCGGCCCACAGCCCCATGATCATCTTGCCCATGACGTCGTAGATCAAGGCGTCCTGCGGTGTCGCGTTGTTGAAGTGGCTCGCGTGGCCGCGCGCCGCCTGGAACACCAGCAGGACGTACTCGGCGGCGAAGATCAGCACCAGGAGGTTCGTGAGCCAGGACGCCGTGCGCCGGAACCGCGGTAGCAGCGAGACGAGCCAGCTCCAGGTGGCGAAGTAGAGCGCGCCGGAGACCGCGAACTTGAACGGCTTCGCCCAGATCGGCGCACCCGCCAGGGTTCGCTGGTCGAGGAGCACGGCGGCCACGCACAGCACGGCCACCACCCCCAGCCCGGCGGCCGCGAGCGCGGACGGCCGGTGCCACGTGTGCGTTCTGCTCCGGAGATCGGCAAGGATGGTCATGGTTCCTCCCAGAACGGATAGTGAAGCTCTCCGTTTTGGGAAGTTAAACTATCCATGCTGAGAAGTCTTCAGGGTTGTCCCCGAGACGGACCCCGGGATCGGAGCGGAAACCCATGCGGATGGCCGAGCTGAGCGCCGAATCCGGGGTGCCGGTCGCGACCGTCAAGTTCTACCTGCGCGAGGGCCTGCTCCCGCCCGGCGAGCGCACCAGCCCGAACCAGGCGCGGTACTCCGCGGCGCACGTCCAGCGGCTGCGGCTGATCAAGGCGCTCACCGAAGTCGGCGGGCTGCCGCTGGCCTCGGTCGGCGTCGTGCTCGGCGCGATCGACGACCACGAGACCCCGCACCGGACGATGGGCGTCGTCCAGGAGGAGCTGGCCGGGCCCCCGCCCAAGGTGTCCGACGAGGCCGCCGAGTGGGCGTCGGAGCGGCTGGCGGACCTCATGCGCCGCCGCGGCTGGAAGACGCACCCGCCCGAGCACCGCGCGATGGCCAACCTCATCGCGGCGCTGGCGACGGCCAAGGAACTGGGGCAGGAGAAGCTGACCGAACGGCTCGGGGAATACGCCGAGCTGGCGATGCGCGTCGCGGAGCTCGACGTCGAGGTGGTGGCCGGGCTGGCTTCGCTGGACAAGATCATCGAGGCCGGGCTGGTCGCGACCGTGCTCGGCGACCGGATCTTCGCCGGCCTGCGCCACCTCGCCCAGGAACAGGTGTCCCGCGAGGTCCTCGGCGGCTAGTCCGAGACGCTCAGGGTGGGGGCGACGCGGTCGAAGACGTCCTGGCGGCCCGAGTTTTCCTGTTCCGCCGGCACGGTGACGGAGAGGATCCACAGGCTGGTGTTCGCCTGGACCAGGTTCATGAACGTCACCCGGGTGCCGCCGCCCCCGTCGCGTTCGGGGAGGTTGCCGCCCTCGGCGAGGCGGTACGTCAGCGTCGAACCCTTGCCGCCCGGCAGCGGCATCGGGTCGTAGAGCTGGAGCGCGCTGGCCGGGTAGGACCCCTTCAGCCAGGCGATGTACTCGTCGTCGTGGGGGTACTGGGCGAAGTACTTCGCCAGCCGTTCCACGCGCAGCGACCGGCGGCCGTCTGGGGAGACGTACTGGACCGCCGTGCTCGCGCCGAACTTCGTCGTCGTGTGCGGGGCGACGAACTTCTGCCAGCCCTCCGGCACCTGGAGGCCGAACTGCCCGCCGTTGCCGGTCGCGAAGCTCGCGTCGCCGGACTGCTGCACCAGCGTCGGCGGCGGCACGTCGGTCACGCCGTTCGACGTGTTCCGCGGCGCGGCGGCCGGAGGCAGCAGCGACTGGCCGCCGACCGTCCTGGCCAGCGCGAACCCGCCGCCCGCGGCGAGGAGGAAGAGCAGGATCGCCACCGCGACGAGCACGGCGGTGGCCGTGGAGCTGCGCCGCGCCGGCCGCGGTGGCGGCGCGACGAACACCGTCGGCGCACCCGAGGCAGGGCTCGCCGGCGCCGCCGGGGCGGGCGGGCGCAGGAACGGCAGCGGGCCCGGGTCGGCGGCGAGTTCGCTGCTCGACGCCTCGGCCTTCTTCTCCGCCTTGGCCTTCTCGGGCAGGACGGTCTTGATCACCTGCGTGTCGGTCGCGTCCGGCTGCGCGGACGTCTTCTTGCCGTCCGGGGTGTGGAACAGCTCGGGCCCGAACAGGTCGAGGGGCGTCTTCGTCTGCAGCGGGTACAGCCGGTGCCGGACGTCCCGCAGCGTGATCCGCCGGGCCGGCTCCTTCGTCATGAGGGCGCTGATGACGTCGGCGAGCGGGCCGGCCTTCGGCTTCGGCACCTTCCCGTTGACGACCTTGCCGACGGTCTCCAGCGGATCGCCGTCGGCGTCGTACGGCGGCGCGCCCTCGACCGCGGCGAACAGCGTCGCGCCGAGGCCCCACAGGTCCGCGGCCGGCGTGACGGCGCCGCCGGAGGCCACTTCCGGCGCGATGTAGGCGGGCGAGCCGAGCATGATCCCGGTGCGGGTCATGGTCGCCTCGGAGACGTTGCGGGCGATGCCGAAGTCGGTCAGCTTGATCCGGCCGTCGCTGGCCACCAGGACGTTGCCCGGCTTGACGTCGCGGTGGGTGATCCCGGCCGAGTGCGCGGCCTCCAGCGCGGACGCCACGGCGATGCCGACCGCGGCGGCCTGCCCGACGGTCAGCGGCCCGTGGTCGCGCAGGATGTGCGCCAGGCTGCGCGAGGGCAGCAGCTCCATCACCACGAACGGCTGGTCGTCCTCGCGGGCGACGTCGTGCAGGATGATCACGTTGGGGTGGGAGAGGACCGCGATCGCGCGCGCCTCGCGCAGCGTGCGCTCCCTCAGCTCGTCCGCCTGCGCCGCCGGGATGCCCGGCGGCACCTTCATCTCCTTGACGGCCACCTGCCGGTGCAGGAACTCGTCGTACGCCGACCAGACGGTGCCCATCGACCCGGAGCCGAGCACCGAACGCAGCCGGTAACGACCGGCGACCACTCGTGTCTCTTCGCTGGAGGGGGGCACCTCCTGATTGTGTCGTACGCGGCTCACCGCCGGCCTCCTAGGGGCGCGACTAGAGTCACAGGTCGGACGCGGCCCGTGCCTCTACCCTTACTGGTTATGACTGAAGTGGCCGGTCCGGAATCAGCGCCGATCTCCGAGCTCGACCTCGCGGCCGAGTTTCCGCAGGCGACGCGCGAGCAGTGGCAGGAGCTGGTCGCCGGTGTGCTGCGCAAGAGCGGGAAGCTGCCGGAGGACTTCGCGGGTGCCCCGGAGAGCAAGCTCGTCACGCGGACCTACGACGGGATCGAGATCCAGCCGCTGTACACGGCCGAGGACGTCCCCGGCGACAGCGGCTTCCCCGGCCTGCCGCCCTACGTGCGCGGTTCGCGCCCCGACGGCCGGGTCGCCACCGGCTGGGACGTCCGGGCCCGGTTCACCGGCGACGACGCCCGCGCGGTCAACCGGGCGATCCTCGCCGACCTCGAAGGCGGCGTGACGTCGATCTGGCTGTCGGTGCCCCCCGCGTCCCTCGCCGACGCCCTGAACGAGGTGTACCTCGACCTGGCGCCCGTCGTGCTGGACTCCGGTCCCGAGTACGAAGCCGCGGCTTCGGAGCTGCTGGCGCTGTTCGGCGAGCGCGAGATCCCGGCGAGCGAGGCCACCGCCGTGCTGGGCGCCGACCCGATCGGGCTGGCGGCCCGCTCCGGCTCCGCCGTGGCGCTCGAACCGGCCGCCGCGCTCGCCGCGCGTGTCGCCGGGAAGTACCCGAAAGTGCGGACGATCGTCGCCGACGGCCTGCCGTTCCACGAGGCCGGCGGGTCGGACGCGCAGGAGCTGGGCGCGCTCGTCGCCGCCGGCGTCACCTACCTGCGGGCGCTGACCGACGCCGGGCTGGCCGTCGAAGCCGCCGCCGGGCAGCTGGAGTTCCGGCTCGCCGCGACCGCCGACCAGTTCTCCACCATCGCGAAGCTGCGCGCGGCCCGCCGCCTGTGGGCGCGCGTGGCCGAGGTCTGCGGCTTCACCTCGCCCATGCGCCAGCACGCCGTGACGTCGCCGGCCATGCTGACCAGGCGCGATCCCTGGGTGAACATGCTGCGCACGACCGTCGCCTGCTTCGGCGCGGGCGCCGGCGGCGCGGACGCGGTCACCGTGCTGCCGTTCGACGCGGCGATCGGCCGTCCCGACGCGTTCTCCGCGCGGATCGCGCGCAACACCCACGCCGTGCTGCTGGAGGAGGCCAAGCTGGCCGGCGTGGCCGACCCGGCGGGCGGCTCCTGGTACGTCGAGAAGCTCACCGACGACCTCGCGCACGCGGCCTGGGCCGAGTTCACCGCCATCGAAGGCGAGGGCGGCCTGGTGGCTTCGCTGGCCTCCGGTGCGCTGGCCGGGCGGCTGGCTTCGACGTGGGAGAAGCGCTCGAAGCGGATCGCCACCCGGCGCGACCCGCTCACCGGCGTCAGCGAGTTCCCGAACCTGGCCGAGAAGCCGGTGGTCCGCACGCCGGTGGAGTCCACTGTGGAAGGTGGGCTGCCGCGGCACCGGTACGCCGAAGGCTTCGAGGCCCTGCGGGACGCTTCGGACGCGTACCTCGCCGAGCACGGCAAGCGGCCGCACGTCTTCCTCGTGCCGCTGGGCACGGTCGCCCAGCACACCGCCCGGGTGCAGTTCGCGACCAACCTGTTCCAGGCCGGCGGCATCGAGGTCGTCAACATCGGCCCGGACGCCGACTACGCCTGCGAATTCGTCGATGCCGGGTCGGGGGTCGCCTGCATCTGCGGCACCGATGCCGCGTACGCCGACGAGGCCGCGAGCTGGGCCGAGACCTTGCACAAGATCGGCGCGAAGGCGGTCTTCCTCGCCGGTAAGCCGAACGATGCCTACGGTGACATCACGCGGTACGTGTTCGCCGGGTGCGATGCGCTCGATGTCCTGACCAGCCTCCACGCCCTGCTGGGAGTTTCCCGATGAGCATCCCCGACTTCACCTCGATCGACCTCGGCACGCCGTCCCCGGGCGACCGCGACGCGTGGGCGCGCGCCGTGGAGAGCGCCACCGGCAAGGGCCCGGACGCCCTGGCCTGGGAAACGCCCGAAGGCATCGGCGTCAAGCCCGTCTACACCGCCGCCGACCTGTCCGATGTGGACTTCCTCGGCACGTACCCGGGTATCGCGCCCTTCCTGCGCGGGCCGTACCCGACGATGTATGTCAACCAGCCGTGGACCATCCGCCAGTACGCCGGGTTCTCCACCGCCGAGGAGTCCAACGCCTTCTACCGGCGCAACCTCGCCGCCGGGCAGAAGGGCCTCTCGGTCGCCTTCGACCTGGCCACCCACCGCGGCTACGACTCCGACCACCCGCGCGTCTCCGGTGACGTCGGCATGGCGGGCGTCGCGATCGACTCCATCTACGACATGCGCCAGCTCTTCGACGGCATCCCGCTCGACAAGATGTCGGTGTCGATGACGATGAACGGCGCCGTGCTGCCGGTGCTCGCCCTGTACGTCGTCGCGGCCGAGGAGCAGGGCGTCAAACCCGAGCAGCTCGCGGGGACCATCCAGAACGACATCCTCAAGGAGTTCATGGTCCGCAACACCTACATCTACCCGCCGCAGCCGTCGATGCGGATCATCTCCGACATCTTCTCCTTCACTTCGCAGCACATGCCGAAGTACAACTCGATCTCCATCTCCGGCTACCACATGCAGGAAGCCGGCGCGACGGCCGACTTGGAGCTGGCGTACACGCTCGCCGACGGCGTCGAGTACATCCGCTCGGGCGTCGACGCGGGGCTGAGCGTCGACAAGTTCGCGCCGCGGCTGTCGTTCTTCTGGGCGATCGGCATGAACTTCTTCATGGAGGTCGCGAAGCTGCGCGCGGCGCGTCTCCTGTGGGCGAAGCTGGTGAAGGGCTTCAACCCTTCGTCGTCGAAGTCGTTGTCGCTGCGCACGCACTCCCAGACGTCGGGCTGGTCGCTGACCGCGCAGGACGTCTACAACAACGTCGTCCGGACGTGCGTCGAGGCGATGGCCGCGACCCAGGGGCACACGCAGTCGCTGCACACGAACGCCCTCGACGAGGCCCTCGCGCTGCCGACGGACTTCTCCGCGCGGATCGCCCGCAACACCCAGCTGCTGCTGCAGCAGGAGTCCGGCACGACGCGCGTGATCGACCCGTGGGGCGGCAGTGCCTTCGTCGAGAAACTGACCTACGACCTCGCGCGCAAGGCGTGGGGCCACATCAGCGAGGTCGAGCAGGCCGGCGGCATGGCCAAGGCGATCGACGCGGGCATCCCCAAGCTGCGCATCGAAGAGGCCGCCGCGCGCACCCAGGCGCGCATCGACTCCGGCCGGCAGCCGGTGATCGGCGTCAACAAGTACCAGGTGACGAGCGACGAAGACATCGAAGTGCTCAAAGTGGACAATGCCGGCGTCCGGACGCAGCAGCTGGAGAAGCTGCGGCGGCTGCGCTCCGAACGCGACTCCGCGGCGACCGAGGACGCGTTGCGACGGCTGACCGAGGGCGCCGGGAACGGCGGCAACCTGCTGGAACTGGCCATCGACGCGGCCCGCGCGAAGGCGACTGTCGGCGAGATCTCCGACGCGCTCGAGAAGATCTGGGGCCGGCACTCCGGCCAGATCCGGACCATCTCGGGCGTGTATCGCGAGGAGGTGGGGAAGACGCAGAACGTCGAGAAGGCCCGTCAGCTGGTCGACGAGTTCGCCGCGGAGGAGGGCCGGCGGCCCCGGATCCTCGTCGCGAAGATGGGCCAGGACGGCCACGACCGCGGCCAGAAGGTGATCGCCACCGGCTTCGCCGACCTCGGCTTCGACGTCGACGTCGGCCCGCTGTTCTCCACCCCGGCCGAGGTCGCCCGCCAGGCGATCGAGGCGGACGTGCACGTCGTCGGCGTCTCGTCACTGGCCGCCGGGCACCTCTCGCTGGTGCCCGCGCTGCGCCACGAGCTCGCCGAGCTGGGCCGCGAGGACATCATGGTCGTCGTCGGCGGCGTCATCCCGCCCCAGGACTACCCGGCGCTGCGCGAGGCCGGGGCGGCGGCGATCTTCGGGCCCGGCACGGTGCTCGCGGACGCGGCCATCGACCTGCTCGGCCAGCTGACCGCGCAGGAGTCCTGACCCTTGCCGCGCAAGATCGACGTCACCGCCTACGCCAAGGGCGTGCTGGCGGGGGACCGCGGGACGCTGTCGAAGGCGATCACGCTGGTCGAGTCGCAGCGGGAGGACCACCGGGCGCTGGCGCAGGAGCTGCTGGTCGAGCTGCTGCCGTCGGCCGGCGGCGCTCAGCGCGTCGGGATCACCGGCGTCCCCGGAGTCGGCAAGTCGACATTCATCGACCAGCTGGGCACCGACCTGACCGCGGCCGGGCACCGGGTCGCCGTGCTGGCCGTCGACCCGTCGTCGACGCGGACCGGCGGGTCCATCCTCGGCGACAAGACCCGGATGGCGCGGCTGGCGGTCGATCCGCGGGCGTTCATCCGGCCGTCGCCGACGTCCGGGACGCTCGGCGGCGTCGCGCGGGCGACCCGCGAGACGATCGTGCTGATGGAGGCGGCCGGCTACGACATCGTGCTGGTCGAGACGGTCGGCGTCGGGCAGTCCGAGGTGACCGTGGCGAACATGGTCGACTGCTTCCTGTTCCTCACCCTGGCCCGCACCGGTGACCAGCTCCAGGGCATCAAGAAGGGCGTCCTGGAGCTCGCCGACGTCATCGCCGTCAACAAGGCCGACGGCGACCACGAGCGGGACGCCCGGCGCGCCGCGCGGGAGCTGGCGGGCGCGCTGCGGATGATCTACGGGCCCGAAGCGTCGTGGACGCCCCCGGTGCTGACCTGCAGTGGCCTGCACAGCCTGCGTCTCGACGAGGTCTGGGGCGCGATCGAACAGCACCGCGACACGCTCACCGCGTCCGGTGAACTCGACGCCCGGCGGCGGCAGCAGCAGGTGGACTGGACGTGGGCGATGGTGCGCGAACAGCTGCTGGGTCGGCTGGCGGCGCATCCGGAGGTGCGAACGGTCGTTCCCGACGTCGAACGGGCGGTGCGGGACGGTGAACTGACGGCTACCCTCGGTGCACAGCGGATCCTCGACGCGTTCGGTGGCTGACGTGCGGGCGGTCCGTGGGCAGAATGCCTGGTCGCGGCGGAAGGATGACATGGCGAAACTGCGGGGTCTGGTCCTGGTCGGGCTGCTGGGAGCGGTGCTGTTCACCGCGTCGCCGGCGCTGGCCGAGCCGGTGCGTCCGGCCGCCGTCACGATGAGCGTGGCGCACGCGTCCGCGGGGCTGGTCCCGGTGCAGACGCAGCCCCCGGGCCCGGTCCTCGACCCGGCCCAGACGGACAAGGCCAACACGGAGAAGACCAAGAACAAGCTGATCGCGGGCCTGCTCGCGGTGGTCCTGCTCGGCATCGTGATCTGGGGGCGCAAGATCCGTTCGAAGCGGGCCAAGGGGTCCTGAGGTTTTCGGCTTTGCCGAACTAGTGCACACCGTTCAACGCAGATCCGGTACCGGCCGTCTAGGACGGCTGTTTTCAAGGCGCGGCTTGCCGCCTGCATGGTGCACGATCGTCTGCAAATGCGTACGACAGATCGATCGGCACGAAGCGTGACCCCAGCCGCTGCGCGGGTTACCCGTGTTGCGGGAGGAGGTGCGGCGTGACGGTGTTGGATTCACGACCGGACGTTCCAGGCGACCCCCAAGGGCGCATCATCAACCCCATGGAGGGGTCCGAAGCGCTGATTTCCGAAGCCGGCGTAAGCATGGCTCCTGTGGAGGACCTTGGTGCGGGCCGCGGCCCGTTCTGGCTGGACGGCTGGCTGCGTGCCAACGCGACCGACCTGATCGCCTGGCGACGGCACATCCACGCGCACCCGGAGCTGTCGCGGCACGAGTTCGCGACCACGGAACTGGTCGTCACGCTGCTGCGGTCGGTCGGGCTCAAGCCGTGGGTGCTGCCGGGCGGCACCGGTGTCGTGTGCGACATCGGCAGCGGTGAGCGGTGCGTGGCGCTGCGCGCGGACATGGACGCGCTGCCGCTGACGGAGGCGACAGGCCTGCCGTACGCGTCGACGACCGAGGGCGCGGCCCACATGTGCGGCCACGACGCCCACACGGCGATCCTGCTCGGCGCGGCCCGCGCCCTGGCCGGGGCGCCGGAGCTGCCCGGCCGGGTGCGGCTGATCTTCCAGCCGGCCGAGGAGGTCATGCCCGGCGGCGCGCTGGACATGATCGCGGCGGGCGCGCTGGACGGCGTCGAGCGCATCTACGGCCTGCACGTCGACCCGCGGCTCGAGGTGGGTTCCGTCGGGATGCGCGTCGGCGCCCTGACGTCGGCCGCCGACCTGATCGAGCTGCGCCTGACGTCGCCGGGCGGCCACACGTCCCGGCCGCACCTGACGGCCGACCTGGTGCACGCGTTGGGCACGGTGATCACCTCCCTGCCTGCGGTGCTCTCCCGTCGCGTCGACCCGCGGTCGGGCACGGTCCTGGTCTGGGGAGCGGTCCACGCGGGCCAGGCGGCCAACGCGGTCCCGCAGGACGGCGTCCTGCGCGGCACGCTGCGCACGGCGGACCACGAGGTCTGGACGGCCCTGGAGCCGCTGGTGGCATCGTCGGTGGAGTCCCTGCTGGCCCCGACCGGCGTCGGCTTCCACCTGGACTACCGCCGCGGCGTCCCGCCGGTGGTCTCGGACCCCGAGTCGACGGCCCTGATGCGCGCGGGCACCGAAGCGGCCCTCGGCGAGGGCGCGGTGGCCCCCACGGAGCAGTCCTCGGGCGGCGAGGACTTCGGCTGGTACCTGGAGCACGTCCAGGGAGCCTTCGCCCGCCTAGGCGTCTGGCCCGGCCCCCCGGCCCCCCAATCGGACATCCACCGCCCCACGTTCGTCCTCGACGAGCGAGCCCTCCTCTGCGGAGTCCGAACCCTGGTCCACACCGCCCTAACCACCCTCGCCTAACCCGTGTCGTCCCCTCAATCACGCGTGTCGACCCTCTGATCACGCGTGTCGACCCTCTGATCACGCGTGTCGACCGTTCACGCACGGACGGTTGTACACAAGTTATCCACAGGCGGGTAGTTATCCACAGATCGAGGATGAGGTCCTTTCATCCTGGCCCGTGAGGGCCTCATCCTCGATCTTGTGACCGAGTGGGCAAGACGACATGGAGTGCTCTCGCGCGGCGACGCCGACAGGCTTTTAGGTCGGCGCAAAGTCCTCGAAGGGCTCGGCCGAGGGGTGCTTTCGCAGCCGTGGCGAGGTGTCGTCGTGCACGCCACCGACCTGCTGAAGCTGCCGACGAGGGCTGCGGCCGCGCTGCTTGCCGTTGGGTCTCCGGTTGCGCTGGCTGGCGTGACTTCCCTTGCGCTGCATGGTATTTCGGCGGCTGACGAGCGCGAGATCCACGTGATGGTGCCTTATTCGCGGCGCATCCGATCGCGCGCTGGTCTGGTGGTGCACCAGGGTGGCTTCCGCGATCAGGACGTGATCGAAATCGACGGTCTCGCCACGTTCCTCCTTGACCGCGCTCTGGCTGACTTCCTCTGCGATGGGGACAAGCGGGCGGCCTTTCCGGCGGTCGACGAAGCCATGCGAGGACTGCCACCGGACCACCGAGCGAAACTCCGCGAAAACGTGCGTGACCGGCTTTCCGAGCGCCGGGACCGGCGAGGTATCCACAGGGCCCTGATGCTCCTGGACCTCGCCACGGGCAAGGCGGAATCCCCTCCCGAAAGTGTGCTTCGGCTGATCGTCGTCGAAGCGGGTCTTCCGGTGCCCGAGCCCCAGTACCAGATGACCACCATCGACGGCCGGAAGCTCTATGTCTTCGACATGGCGTGGCCCAGCAGGCAGATCGCGCTCGAGTACGACGGGTTCGCGGCTCACGAGGAACGGCACGAGTACGACCTCGAACGCGACGAGCGGATGGCCGCCCGTGGCTGGATCACCATTCGAGCCGCAGCAGCCGACCTTCGGGAACCGAGCCGCCTGCTGACCGAGCTGCGGGATGCCTTCGCTCGGCGATCCGGCCGCGCTGCGTGATCAGAAGGTCGACACGCGTGATTGGAGGGTCGACACGCGTGATCAGGAGGTCGACACGGGTTAGCCGGTTATGCCGGAGCAGGGGCGGGTTCGGAGGTCGTCGACGTAGTCGGCTGGGGCGCCGGCCGCCTCGGCGGCGTCGGCCAGGACGCCCAGGTAGCGGGCCGAAGGCAGGCCGCCTTCGTAGGCGTCCAGGACGTAGAGCCAGGCCAGGACCGAGCCGTCCATCGTCTGGACGCGGAGGCGGATCTTCGAGTGGATCCCCAGCTCGCCGCCTTCCCAGCGGTCGAGCCCGTCCTCGTCCAGCGGGGTCACGTCGTAGAGGACGACGAAGACCCGGGCTCCCGGGTCCTCGACGATCGTGGCCAGGGCACCTTCCCAGCCGAAGTCCTCGCCGCCGAAGGTCAGGCGCCATCCCTCCAGCCAGCCGGTGCCGGCCATCGGAGAGTGCGGCGCGCGCTCCAGCATCTGGGCGGGCTCCATGTTCGATCCGTACGCGGCATACAACGGCACGCCGACAGCGTAGCGACACCTTCCTCGCCCGAGTGGACGCACTCGCCGTGTTCGCCCACTTCAGTGTCCGGTCACCTTCGCCGCGTACGGTGAGAGCACCGCACGGACTGCCTTAGGAGGACCCAGGTGACCAGGATCGTGATCATGGGCGGGGGCCCGGCCGGCTACGAAGCCGCGCTGGTCGCAGCCCAGCACGGGGCCGACGTCACGATCGTCGAGCGGGACGGCCTGGGTGGCGCCTGCGTCCTCTACGACTGCGTCCCTTCGAAGACGTTCATCGCGAGCTCCGGCGCCCTGGCGAAGATGCACGACCTCGGCGAGCTCGGCATCAACACCGACATGGCCGACACGAGGATCGACCTCCCGACCGTCCACGGCCGGGTGAAGGGCCTCGCGCTCGCCCAGTCCGCCGACATCCGCGCCCGCGTCCAGCGCGAAGGCGTCCGCGTCATCGCCGGCGAGGCCCGGTTCTGCGACGAAGAGCCCGGCCTGGCGACGCACAAGGTCGCCGTCACGACGAAGGACGGCACCGAAAAGCTGCCCGCCGACGTCGTCCTCATCGCCACCGGCGCCACCCCGCGCGTGCTGCCCGGCGCCGTGCCGGACGGCGAGCGCATCCTCGACTGGCGCCAGCTCTACGAGCTCCAGGAGCTGCCGGAGCACCTCGCCGTGATCGGCTCGGGCGTCACCGGCGCCGAGTTCGCGTCCGCCTACACCGAGATGGGCGTCAAGGTCACCGTCGTCTCCAGCCGGGACCGCGTCCTCCCGCACGAAGACGCCGACGCCGCCGCGGTGCTCGAGGAGGTCTTTTCGCAGCGCGGCACGACCGTCGCGAAGCAGGCGCGCGCCGACCGCGTCGAGCGCACCGAAAAGGGCGTCGAGATCCACCTCGCCGACGGTCGCGTGATCGAAGCCAGCCACGCGCTGATGACCGTCGGTTCGGTCCCCAACACCAAGGACATCGGCCTTGACAAGGTCGGCATCTCGCCCGGCCCCGGCGGGTTCATCACCGTCGACCGCGTTTCGCGCACCTCCGTTCCCGGGATCTACGCCGCCGGCGACTGCACCGGCGTGCTCATGCTCGCCTCGGTGGCGAGCATGCAGGGCCGCATCGCGATGTGGCACGCGCTGGGTGAAGGTGTCGCGCCGATCAAGCTCAAGACCGTCGCCGCCAACGTGTTCACCCACCCGGAGATCGCCACCGTCGGCATCAGCCAGCAGGCGATCGACTCCGGCGAGGTGCCCGCGCGCACCATCATGCTGCCCCTGGCCACCAACGCGCGCGCGAAGATGGAGGGCCTCCGCCGAGGCTTCGTGAAGCTGTTCTGCCGCCCCGCCACCGGCGTGGTCGTCGGTGGTGTCGTCGTGGCGCCGCAGGCGAGCGAGCTCATCCTTCCCATCGCGCTCGCCGTCCAGAACCAGCTCACAGTGGACCACCTGGCCCTGACATTTTCGGTGTACCCGTCGCTCTCGGGCTCGATCACCGAGGCCGGGCGCCAGCTCATGCGCCACGACGATCTCGACTGAGCCGGCACGCAACCCGGGCGCACCCGTCGCGTCTTGTCGGTGGTAAGACTGAAGGACGCGAAGGGTGCGAACGTGCGCAAGACGGTGGTTTTCGTTGCGGCAGCGGTGATCGGGGCGACGATGCTGACGGGGTCGGTGATGGCGCAGAGCACCGGCCCGAGTACGAGCCCGGCGCCGAGCGCCCCGGCCGGCTCGGTTCAGCTCAACGTGAACACCGCGATCAACCAGACGCTGGTGAACAAGTACGTCCGTGACGCGCCGAACGTCGCACTGGCGAAGTGCGAAGGCCCTTCGCCGAAGTTCTCCTCGCCGGTGCTGACCTTCGCCAACTACACGCCCGGCCCGTTCATGGGTGCCGACGCGAACATCAGCGCCGACGTCGAACTGAAGCCCGGTACCGCGGCGGGGAGCTACCCGCTGACCGTGGCCTGCGGCGGCCAGACCTACACCACGCAGTTCACGGTGCCGGCCTCGCAGGTCGCGAAGGTGCCGTCCGGCGCCGCGAAGGCGGGCGACGGCAGCATGGCCGGCTGATTTCCCGAAAACGCCCACGGCCACCCTGGAGCCGCGCTCCGGGGTGGTTTTTTCTGTCCGAGGCAACCTCTCCGCAGGTAGAGCGTCTTTCGAAACAGAACTCCCGGGGGAGGGAAAAGGGGATGGAAATGAAAAAGGTCCTGGTCGTCGCCGCGGTTTCCGGTGGATTGCTGTTTTCGGCTCCGGCGGCCTTCGCCGCCACGCCTGCCGAGCACGCCGGGAACCCGAAGGCCTACTTCCGCGTCATGCCGACCGCGGCCCGCCCGGGCGCGAAGGTGGAGATCCGGCTCGGCTGCGAAGCCGCGAGCACGCGCGACCTCGCCTCACCGGTCCTGACGATCGGCGCGCTCCGGCGAGTCGGCCCGCAGAACGACCCGGCCAAGGCGCCCGCCGCGGCCGCGTCGGCAACCGTGCAGCCCGCGAAGCCCGGCGTCTACCAGGTGTCGTTCTCGTGCGGTGATGTCCAGCTGACCACGAAGTTCACCGTCCTGGGTGACCGCCGTCAGGTGGCGAAGGTACCGTCGGGGGCGCCGCAGACCGGCGGCGGACCGGCCGATCACGGGCCCCTCGCCGCCGCGGGCGCCATGGGCGTGCTCGCCGTCGGCGGTACCGGTCTCGTCCTCGCCCGGCGGTCCTGGCGACGCTGACCGCGGCCCGGCTCAACCGCCCGGGTCACCCGGACGTGTGACCGGCGAGCGAAGGCGCGAGCGACGGGGGAGAGCATGAGCACGAGAACCACGGGCGGCCGCCGCGGCTTCCTGATCGCCTTCATCGTGGCGTTGCTCGCCGCGCTGGTGGTGCTGGCGCTGACCCTCGGCGGCGACGGCCCGGACACCGCGCAGCAGCAGCCGCCGCCCGCCCAGCCGGTCGCGGTCGTCCCGGCGCCCCAGGCGCGCAGCGAGGACGCCGCCGCGGCGCTGCCCAGGTCCGAGCCCGTCTCGCTCGACATCCCGAAGATCGGTGCGCACTCGTCGCTGGTCCCGCTCGGCCTCAACCCCGACAACACCGTCGAGGTGCCGCCGGTGACCACGCCGCTGCAGGCCGGCTGGTACACCTACGCGCCGACGCCGGGCGAGACCGGCCCGGCCGTCGTCCTCGGCCACGTCGACGGCAACCACCAGAAGGGCATCTTCTTCCGGCTCAAGGAGCTGGCGCCCGGCGACCGGGTCTCGATCGCCCGCAAGGACGGCACCACGGTGGTGTTCGAGGTGACGAAGGTGCACCAGGTGCCGAAGAAGGACTTCGAGGGCGAAGGCGTCTACGACGACACGGCCGGTCCCGAGCTGCGGCTGATCACCTGCGGTGGCGTCTTCGACCGGAACGCGCACAACTACGTCGACAACATCGTCGTCTACGCCCGCCTGGTCCAGGCCTGATTTTCGGTTTTTGTCGGTGCCCGGTGCCAGACTGTCCCGGTCGTCACCAGCGGCGGCACAGACGAGGGTTGGGAGTCGGCATGGTGTTCCGGGACGAAAGATGGCCCGACGGTACGCCCGGCTGGGTGGACCTGATGGTGCCCGACCAGGCGAAGGCGATCGCCTTCTACAGCAGCCTGTTCGGCTGGGACGTGCATCGGGGCGGTGAGGAGACCGGCTTCTACGGCATGGCGGAGCTGCGGGGGCGCCCGGTCGCCGGCATCGGCCAGACCCCACCGGGCCAGGACATCCCCGCGGCCTGGACGACCTACCTCGCGGTGTCCGATGTGGACCGGACGGCCGCGGCCATCACCGAGGCGGGCGGGCAGATCGTCGTGCCGGTGATGGAGGTGATGAAGGAGGGCCGGATGGCCGTCGCGGCCGATCCGGCGGGCGCGGTCTTCGGCCTCTGGGAGGCCGGAAACCACATCGGCACGCAGGTCACGTCGGCCCCGGGCACCCTGGCCTGGAACGACTGCATGAGCCGGGACTACCCGGCGGCGAAGCCGTTCTACGAAGAGATCTTCGGCTTCGGCTTCCAGGACATCTCGGGCGACGACTTCACGTACGCGGTGGTGCTCATCGACGGGCGCCCGGTCGGCGGCCTCGGCGCGATGCCCGCCTCGGTGCCCCCGGAGGTGCCGTCGTACTGGGCGGCGTACTTCTGGGTGGCGGACGCCGACGCGAGCGCGGCCAAGGTGGCCGAGCTCGGCGGCACGGTCGACGGGAAACCGTGGGACTCGCCGTACGGGCGGCAGGTGCGGGTCACCGACGACCAGGGCGTGCCGTTCATCGTGATCGCCCCGAACGAGCAGTCGGGCGAGCCGGAAGGCTGGGAGGTGTGAACGAGCGGGCCGGGAGCGCCGTGAGGCGGCACCCCCGGCCCTCGCCGGTCAGTCCTCTCAGTCCTCTCAGTCCTCTTCGGTGACCCAGTCGAAGGTCTTGGTGACGGCCTTCTTCCAGTTGCGGTACTCGCGCTCGCGGCGGGCGTCGTCCATCCCCGGGTCCCACTGCTTGTCCTGGGCCCAGTTGGTGCGGATGTCGTCTTCGGACTTCCAGAACCCGACGGCGAGGCCGGCGGCGTACGCGGCACCCAGGGCGGTGGTCTCGTTGACCACCGGGCGGATCACCGGCACGCCGAGGATGTCGGCCTGGAACTGCATGAGCAGCTCGTTGACGACCATGCCGCCGTCGACCTTGAGCGACTTCAGCGGAACTCCGGAGTCGGCGTTCATCGCGTCGATGACCTCGCGCGACTGGAAGGCGGTCGCCTCCAGCACCGCGCGGGCGAGGTGGCCCTTGTTGACGAACCGGGTGAGCCCGACGATCGCGCCGCGAGCGTCGGATCGCCAGTAAGGAGCGAACAGACCCGAGAACGCCGGGACGAAGTACGCGCCGCCGTTGTCCTCGACGCTGCGCGCGTGCTCCTCGATCTCGGCCGCGGTCGCGATCATGCCGAGGTTGTCGCGCAGCCACTGCACCAGCGAACCGGTGACGGCGATGGAGCCTTCCAGCGCGTAGATCGTGTCGTTCGAGCCGATCTTGTAGCAGACCGTGGTGAGCAGCCCGTTCTGCGACATCACCTTCTCGGTGCCGGTGTTGAGCAGCATGAAGTTGCCGGTGCCGTAGGTGTTCTTGGCCTCGCCGGGCGAGAGGCAGGCCTGGCCGAACGTCGCGGCCTGCTGGTCGCCCAGGATGCCCGCGATCGGGACGCCGGCCAGCGCGCCCTTCTCGCGGACCTTGCCGTACTCCTCGGACGAGGAGCGGATCTCCGGCAGCATCGAAAGGGGGATGCCCATCTCGCCGGCGATCTCGGTGTCCCACTGCAGGGTGTCGAGGTCCATCAGCATGGTGCGGGAGGCGTTGGTCGGGTCGGTGACGTGCACGCCGCCGTCGGTCCCGCCGGTCATGTTCCACAGCACCCAGGTGTCCATGTTGCCGAAGATCAGGTCACCGGCCTCGGCCTTCTCGCGCGCGCCCTCGACGTTGTCCAGGATCCACTTGATCTTGGGTCCGGAGAAGTAGGTCGCGAGCGGGAGGCCGACCTTGTCGCGGTAGCGCTCCTGGCCGCCGCCGAGGTTGCCGAGCTCGGTGACGATCCTGTCGGTGCGGGTGTCCTGCCAGACGATCGCGTTGTACACCGGCCGGCCGGTGGTCTTGTCCCAGACGAGCGCGGTTTCGCGCTGGTTGGTGATGCCGACGGCGGCGATGTCCTTGGCGGTCAGGTCGGCCTTGGCCAGTGCGCCCGCGGCGACCCGGCGGGTGTTCTCCCAGATCTCTTCCGCGTTGTGCTCGACCCAACCGGCCTTGGGGAAGATCTGCTCGTGCTCGCGCTGGTCGACCGAGACGACCCGGCCCTCGTGGTTGAAGATCATGCACCGGGTGGAGGTGGTGCCCTGGTCGATCGCGGCTACGTACGAAGTCATGTGTGCTCCCGGAATTGGCGTCGCTCGGGCGATCAGGTCAGGTTGTGGACGACGAGGTAGAGGAGTGCGGCGAGGGCGCCGCCGGCCAGCGGGCCGACGACGGGGATCCACGAGTAGCCCCAGTTGGCGTTCGCCTTGTTCCGGATCGGCATCAGGAACGCATACGCGATCCGGGGGCCGAGGTCACGCGCCGGGTTGATGGCGTACCCCGTCGGGCCACCGAGGGAGGTACCGATGACGAGGACGACGAACGAGACACCCGCGTAGCCCAGCGCGGAGTTGCCGAAGGTCGGCGTCCCGCCGTCGGCGGCGGTGTAGGTCGGGCTGAGCAGGATC
This sequence comes from Amycolatopsis sp. CA-126428, assembly GCF_002904335.1. Lineage (GTDB taxonomy): Bacteria > Actinomycetota > Actinomycetes > Mycobacteriales > Pseudonocardiaceae > Amycolatopsis. The sequence goes on from NZ_PPHF01000123.1 coordinate 133,665, forward strand.
CACGCGACCAGCACGAAGGTGCCGATGACCTCGGTGACGAGGTTCCACACGGTGTTCGGGATCTGCGGGGCGGTGGAGAAGATGCCGAGGGTGTTCTCGGGCTCGGGGTGGTCGTCGAACTGCAGCTTGTAGGTGGCCCAGCAGAGCATGGCGCCGATGATGGCGCCGGCGAACTGGCCGATGAAGTAGAAGGGGACGTTGGCCCACGGGGTCTTGTCGGCGATGGCGAGCCCGAGGGTCACCGCCGGGTTCAAGTGCGCGCCACTGGGCGCGGCGATGCTGGCGCCGGTGAAGACCGCGAACGCCCAGCCGAAGTTGATGAACAGGAAACCCGCGTTGTGACCGTTGTTCTTGCGCAGGACGTGGTTGGCCACCACGCCGTTGCCGAGCAGGATCAGGGCCGCCGTTCCCAGTAGTTCCCAGACGATTATTGCCCCTGCACTCACCGCTGCACCTCCACACTGGACACTCTGCGCAGGGTCGATCACGGCGTGCCACGGCACCGTTGCCGACCCACGTCCGCGCGACGTTACCGGGGCGTAGAAGCTACTTCCAAGCACCGGGCAGCCGAATCTTTTCAAGATCGAGGTCAAGATCGCCGGCAAGATCGCGGTCCAGCAGCGGAGGGTTACGCCACAAGTGTCATCCGTGGACGGGCGGATGATCACCGGGTCGTGCGATGCTGGAAGCCTCGCCGGCACGAGGAGGAATGTCACGTGGCCCAGCACGCAGCGGAGACGAACCCGGCTCGACTGGGCCCGGTCAAGCGGGAAGAGACTTGGCAGCGGCTCGGCAAGGAGACGTTCGACGTCGTCGTGATCGGCGGCGGCGTGGTCGGGGCGGGCACGGCGCTGGACGCCGCGACGCGCGGCCTGCGCGTCGCGCTCGTCGAGGCCCGCGACCTCGCGTCCGGGACGTCGAGCCGGTCGAGCAAGCTCTTCCACGGCGGCCTGCGGTACCTCGAGCAGCTCGAATTCGGGCTGGTCCGGGAGGCGCTGCGCGAGCGCGAGCTGATGCTGACGACCATCGCGCCCCACCTGGTGAAGCCGGTCAGCTTCCTGTACCCGCTGACGCACCGCGTCTGGGAACGGCCGTACACCGCGGCGGGCCTGCTGATGTACGACACGATGGGGGGCGCCCGCAGCGTCCCGGGGCAGAAGCACCTGACCCGCGCGGGCGCGCTGCGGATGGTGCCGGCGCTCAAGCGGTCGGCCCTGATCGGCGGGATCCGCTACTACGACGCGCAGGCCGACGACGCCCGCCACACGATGACCGTGGCGCGGACGGCGGCGCACTACGGCGCGGTCGTGCGGACGTCGACCCAGGTCGTCGGGTTCCTGCGCGAAGCCGACCGGGTGTCGGGCGTGCGCGTGCGCGACGTCGAGGACGGCCGCGAGACGGAGATTTCGGCGGCCGCGGTGATCAACTGCACCGGCGTCTGGACCGACGAGCTGCAGCGCCTGTCGGGCGGCCGCGGCCGGTTCAGGGTGCGCGCGAGCAAGGGCGTGCACATCGTCGTCCCGCGCGACCGGATCGTCTCGGAATCGGGGATGATCCTGCGCACCGAGAAGTCGGTGCTGTTCGTCATCCCGTGGCGCAACCACTGGATCATCGGGACGACGGACACCGACTGGGAGCTCGACCTGGCCCACCCGGCGGCGACGAAGCACGACATCGACTACCTCCTCGAGCACGTCAACACGGTCCTGGCGACTCCGCTGACCCACGACGACATCGAAGGCGTGTACGCGGGCCTTCGCCCGCTGCTGGCGGGGGAGAGCGAAGAGACGTCGAAGCTTTCGCGTGAGCACGCGGTGGCGAGGGTGGCGCCGGGCCTGGTGGCGATCGCGGGCGGCAAGTACACGACGTACCGGGTGATGGCGGCGGACGCGGTCGACGCGGCGGCGGTGGACCTGCCGGGCCGGTCCCAGCCCTCGATCACGGACAAGGTCCCCCTGATCGGTGCGGACGGCTACCACGCGCTGGTCAACCAGGCCGATCACCTGGCGGCGGAGCACGGCCTGCACCCCTACCGGGTGAGGCACCTCCTGGACCGCTACGGCTCGCTGGTCCACGAGGTCCTGGCCTCGGCGGAGGGCCGCCCGGAGCTGCTGAAGCCGATCGAGCACGCCCCGGACTACCTGGGCGTCGAAGTCGTGTACGCGGCTTCGCACGAGGGGGCGCTGCACCTGGAGGACGTCCTGGCCCGCCGGACGCGCATCTCGATCGAGTACGCGCACCGGGGCGTGGACTGCGCCGAGCAGGTGGCGGCCATGGTGGGCGACGTCCTGGGCTGGTCGCCCGAAACGGTGAAGCACGAAATCGAGGTCTACCGGGCCCGGGTGGAGGCGGAGCGCAAGTCCCAGTCCCAGCCGAGCGACGAGGCGGCGGACGCGTTGCGGTCAGCGGCCCCGGAGGCCCGGGCGGGCATCGTGGAGCCGGTCAGCTGAGGTCTCGCGCGGGGTCGCCCACCGGGGTGATCCCGCGAGAGAACTCCGTCATTGCGGGATCTTCGCCGACGCCGTCGCGGTCAAGCTCAGCAGTTCGCGGAGCACCTCCGCGGCGATGCCGGCGAGTGACCGCTGCTCGTCCTCGCGGATCCACTGGGTGAAGGCGATCGCGAACACGGTGGCGCCCGACTCGGCGGCCAGGGTCGCGGCCACCTCGTCGACGCCTCGGCTGCGCAGGGCGCCGGCGACCGTGGTGGCGACGCTGGCGAGCTTGTGCCGCTCGCGTTCCTGCAGGGCCGGGTTCTGGTCGATGATCGATTGCCGGAGCCGGGAGTGGGCGCGGCGCTCGGCCGGGAAGAAGGACGCCGCGGACTGCAGCGCGGAGGCGACGACCTCGATCGGGGACGCCTCCGGTGGCGCCGCGTCGACGCCGGCGAGGAACGCGTCCGCCAGCAGCTGCTGCCCGTGGAAGAGGACCTCGCGCTTGTCGCTGAAGTGGCGGAAGAAGGTGCGCTCGGTCAGGCCGACGGACTCGGCGATCTCCGTGGCGGTCGTCTGCTCGAACCCGCGCGTGGCGAACAGCTCGAGAGCGGCTTTCTGAAGCCGCTCGGCAGCTCCCGGTTCCCAGCGCACCATACCGTCGAGTGTAGTGATGACAGCGGCTGACTTGAAGGGTACGGTGATGTCTGTGGCTGACGTCACTAGCTTCGCCCCCTCGCGGAGCCGTCGGAGGAGAGCACTCATGCACGTTTTCGTCACCGGAGCATCCGGCTGGATCGGCTCGGCCGTCGTCACCGACCTGCTCGGCGCGGGCCACGAAGTCACCGGGGTGGCCAGGTCCGACGCGTCCGCCGCCGCGGTGGCGGCGAAGGGCGCCCACGTTCGCCGCGGTGACCTGGACGACCTGGACGGCCTCCGCGCCGGCGCCAAGGACGCCGACGCCGTCATCCACCTCGCGAACAAGCACGACTTCGTCAACCCGGCCGTCTCGAGCACGGCCGAGCGCGCCGCCGTCCAGGCCATCGGCGACACGCTCGCGGGCACCGGCCGCCCGTTCCTGCTCGCCTCCGGCATCGCCGCAATGGTCCAGGGCCGGCCCGCCACCGAGGACGACGCCTCCCCGTTCCACGGCGCCGACTCGCCGCGAGGCGGGAGCGAGAACCTGGCGCTCGAGTTCGTCGACCAGGGGGTGCGCAGCGTGAGCCTGCGCTTCGCGCCGACCGTCCACGGCACCGGCGACCACGGGTTCATCGCCATCCTCGCCGCGATCGCCCGCGAGAAGGGCGTCTCCGGCTACCCCGGCGACGGCACCCACCGCTGGGCCGCCGTGCACCGCACCGACGCCGCCCGGATGGTCACCCTCGGCCTCGAGCACGCACCGGCCGGCACCCGCCTGCACGCCGTCGCCGAAGAAGGCGTGCCGACCCGCGAAATCGCCGAGGCGATCGGCCGCGCGTTCGACCTGCCCGTCGCCTCGATCCCCGCCGACGACGTTCCCGCCCACTTCGGCTGGATCGGCGCCTTCTTCGGCATGGACCTGGCCGCGACCAGCACGGCTACGCAGAAACTGCTCGGCTGGACCCCCGGCGGGCCGACTCTCGTCGACGACCTCGCCGCGGGGGCGTACTCGGTATAGACGCCGGTCAGGACGTCCGGTGCCAGCGGATCAGGCGCTCGCCCGTCGGCGCCCGCTCCGCCTCCGGGCCGACCAGCGTGAACCCGCAGCGTTCCGCCACGATCGCCGAGGGAGCGTTGCTCTCCTCGTACCGGTAACTCACCTCGGTCAGCCCCAACCCGCCGAAGCCGAACCGCAGCGCCGCGTTCAACGCCGTCGTCGCGATTCCCTTGCCCCGCTCCGCCGGGTGGACCCAGACCGTCGCCTCCGCGTAGGAGGCGTCCAGGTTCAGCTCGCGCAACCCCACTTCGCCCAGGAGCCGGCCCGACGTCGGCTCCGCGATCGCCCAGGAACAGCGCTCGTCGCCGGCCCACTGGGCCGCGCGCAGGGTCACGTACTCGGTGGCCTCGTCCAGCGTGCGCAGCCGGTAGTTCAGCACGTACTTGCGGTGCGTCGGATCGGCGAACGCCTCCATCAACAACGGGCGGTCGTCGATGTGGCGATCGGCGCGCAGCTGGCGCAGGTAGTACGTGCCCGCGTTGATCTCCACCGGTTCCACTCCACCCAGCCTAGCCAGGCCGGGAGCGCGCCGCTCCCGGCCTGGCGATCAAGGCAGGCTCACGGGGTGAAGCGCCAGATCACCGGCACCCCACCTTCGTCGAGCGGGCCGTTCGACGCCCAGCCCGCGAACGTCCCGTCGTCGCTGGCGTGCCCCGCCTGGTAACCCTGGTAGGTGCCCGGCTGCTGCAGTTCGCCGGCCGGGGTCGTTCCGCGCCACGCCGTCGGCTTGCCGTGGAACGAACCCGGGATCGGGGCTTCGCCGACCGTCAGGCCGCGCGCGTTCAGGTCGCCCGCGTAGTCGCCGCCGGTCAGCGCGACCGGTGTCTCCGGCGTCGTCCAGCGGATCGCCTGTGTCGCGTTGCCGTTCGACGCGAACCCGACCACGACGCCGTGGCGGATCGCCGAACCGTGCGGGTTCGAGAAGCCGGCGATGTCGGCCAGCGGCCTGCTCACTCCGTCCTTCAAGACGATGTCGCGGTCGAACCCGCCGAACAGGATCGCGCCGTCGTCGTCGATGTCGGTCACGGAGTCCGCGCCTGCCGGGTAGGCCAGGACCCTGGGGGCAGCCGCCCCAGCGGGCCAGACGGCCGGCACGTACGTCGCCGGGGTACCGGTGGGCAGGGTGCCCAGTGCGTCGCCGTGCCGGTTGACCGCACGGAGCCCGAAGTCGCCATAGCCCGGCGGGGGCGCCCACAGGTGGAAGCCGGTGGCGTCGAGGGTGAAGGTCCGGTTGACGTCGGTGTCGTAGTCGAGCGCCTCGCCGTAGATCCGCCCCGCTCTGTCCTCCCCGACGACCCTCGCCCACTCGAAGCCCGCCGGCGTCCCGCGCAGCACCGGCTTGCCGCCGCGCCAGCTCACCACCTGCAGCTTGTCGCCTACGATGAACGACCCCGCGTACTCGCCGCGGCCGTCCGAAGCGTTCAGAAATCCGCGCCCCGCCGGGTCGGCTCCGGCGGGCAACGGCAGCAGCGTCGCCTGCCAGCCCAGTCGGCCCGTCGCAGCCTGCGCCGGCCCCGCCGCCAAAGCCGCGACGGCGATCGCCACGGTGGCGAGCACCCCTGATCGCGCCCATATCCTGTTCATGGATCCTCCCTTTCCCCCGACCTGCGTGATCACCACGCCGGAGCGCGGGAGCAGGTTGCCCGGCAAAGGGAGCAATCAAGAACGGCGGCGGCGCGCCCCGGCGATCATCGCGACGACCAGCGGCAGCGCCACCGAAATGATCAGCAGCCGCCCGCGGGAAAGGATCAGCACCGCGATCGCCAGGACGATCGCGATCGGTACCGCGCCCGCCGTCAGGAACCGCGCCAGCGCGCTGTCCTCCGACGACGCGACCGGAACGCCGGGCGCGGAAACCCCGTTCAGCAACGCGCTCGGGCGCGGCGACGGGAGGTCGTCGAAGAGCGGCACGAGTTCGCTGACCCGCCTCGCCGCCGTGACCTTCGCGGACCTGGTCCCGTACTCGTCGATGTCGAGCCGGCCGGTGCGGACGTGTTCTTCGAGGACGTCCAGGGCGTCCTGGCGTTCCTCGTCGCTCAACCGCATGTCGCCCACGGCGGGATCAGCGGCCCAGCTCGCGCCGGCGATCGCGGTAGGAGTCGCGCAGTTCGCGGCGGCGCTCCCGGTCGCGCAGGTGCCGGTCGCGGCGGTCGTGGTGGTCGTGGTGCCCGTCGTGCCCGTGGCCCCAGATCGCCCGCCCGAAGATGCTCAGCCCGATCGGGATGAGGATGAGCGTGCCGTGCACGACGCCGGTGGCGATCAGCGCGATCGTCGCGATCCAGACCAGCGGGAGGAACGCGGCGACGAACCGCTGCCCGCCGTTCCAGCCGTCGGGCGAACGCGGTGGCGCCGGCACGGGTTCCTTGGGCGGTCCGGGTGCGGCGACGGCCTGGGGGGTGTCGTCGTAGCGCGGATGCGGTGCGGGCAGGTCGGTGAAGATCTCGACGAGCTCGCCGCGGGTCTTGGCCGCGGTGATCCGGGCCGAGCGTTCGCCGTACTCGTCGATGTCGATCCGGCCCGCGCTCATGTGCTCCCCGAGCGCGGACAGCGCGGACTCACGGTTCTGGTCGCTGATCCGCAGCTGCGGAGAGGGGACTTCGGTCACGTAGTCGATGGTAGGCCGCCCCGGGGGCGGCCCACCACGACATCTGTAACGAACCGCGCTACTTGAGCTCGAGAAGCTGCGTGCCCTGCGTCACGGCGGCGCCGACCTCGACCGAAAGCCCGGTGACGGTGCCCGCTTTGTGTGCGGTGACCGGGTTCTCCATCTTCATCGCCTCGAGGACGACGATCAGCTCACCGGCTTCGACGCTCTGGCCCTCTTCGACGGCCACCTTCACGATCGTGCCCTGCATCGGCGCGGTGACGGCGTCGCCGCTCACCGCGGCCTTGCCGCCGCCGGCCCGCTTGCGCGGCTTCGCCTTGACACCGGTGCCGCCCCCGCCGCCGCCTTCGAGCGCGAACCCGCCCGGCAGCGACACTTCGAGCCGCCGCCCGCCGACCTCGACCACGACGTTCTGCCGCGGTTCCTCTTCGGCGGCTTCGACGTCCGGCGCCACGAACGGCTCGATCTTGTTGTCGAACTCCGTCTCGATCCAGCGCGTGTGGACGCTGAAGCCGTTCTCGTCGCCGATGAAGGCCGGGTCGTTCACGATCACGCGGTCGAACGGCAGGACCGTCGCCATGCCTTCGACGACCATCTCGTCGAGCGCGCGGCGGCTGCGCTCCAGGGCGTTGTTCCGGTCCGAGCCGGTGACGATCAGCTTGGCCAGCATCGAGTCGAACTGCCCGCCGACGACGCTGCCGGCTTCGACGCCGGAGTCGACGCGCACGCCCGGGCCGCTCGGCGCGACGAACTTCGTCACCGTGCCCGGGGCGGGCAGGAAGCCGCGGCCGGCGTCCTCGCCGTTGATGCGGAACTCGATCGAGTGGCCGCGCGGCTCGGGGTCCTCGGTGATCCGCAGCTTCTCGCCGCGCGCGATCCGGAACATCTCGCGCACCAGGTCGAGCCCGGTCGTCTCCTCCGACACCGGGTGCTCGACCTGCAGCCGGGTGTTGACCTCGAGGAAGGAGATCGTGCCGTCGGTGGCGACGAGGTACTCGACCGTGCCGGCGCCGTAGTACCCGGCTTCCTTGCAAATCGCCTTCGCGGATTCGTGGATGCGCTTGCGCTGCTCGTCGCTCAAGTACGGCGCGGGCGCCTCCTCGACGAGCTTCTGGTGCCGGCGCTGCAGCGAGCAGTCGCGGGTGCCGACGACGATCGCGTTGCCGTGCATGTCGGCCAGCACCTGCGCCTCGACGTGCCGCGGCTTGTCCAGGTAACGCTCGACGAAGCACTCGCCGCGGCCGAACGCGGCGACCGCCTCACGCGTGGCCGATTCGAACAGCTCGGGGATCTCTTCGCGGGTGCGCGCGACCTTCAGGCCGCGGCCGCCACCGCCGAACGCGGCCTTGATGGCCACCGGCAGGCCGTGCTCGTCGGCGAACGCGACGATCTCGGCGGCGTCCTTGGCCGGCTCCTTCGTGCCCGGCACCAGCGGCGCGCCCGCTCGCGTGGCGATGTGGCGGGCGGTGACCTTGTCGCCGAGGTCGCGGATGGCCTGCGGGCTCGGCCCGATCCAGGTCAGCCCGGCGTCGAGGACGGCCTGGGCGAAGTCCGCGTTTTCGGAGAGGAAGCCGTAACCCGGGTGCACCGAATCGGCGCCCGAGCGCTTGGCGGCTTCCAAGAGCTTGTCGAAGTTGAGGTAGCTCTCGGCCGCCGTGGTGCCGCCGAGCGCGAAGGCTTCGTCGGCCAGCCGGACGTGTGGCGCGTCGCGATCCGGATCGGCGTACACCGCGACACTGGCCAGGCCAGCGTCCTTCGCGGCTCTGATGACGCGTACCGCGATTTCGCCACGGTTGGCGACCAGGATCTTGGTCACCGGACCGCCCGTGGTTTCGCCGACCTGCTCGGCCACCCCGCACCTCCTGCGTCCGACAGCTGCATTGCTGACCGCCCACGCGGCATCAGGGAAGTCTACGGATATGCGGTCGGGAGTCTCTTGAGTGAGAGGTGAACCACGCTCAGACGTGGTGGCGGAGCTCCTGCGGCAGCGGCGAGTCGAGCACGATCACGTCGTACGGGTTCGCGGCGTGCACCTTCGCCAGGTGCTCGGTGTTCACCAGCGCCCACGGCTGGTGCTCGCCGCAGCAGTCGATCAGCCGGTCCAGCGCGGTGAAGGCGACCAGCGCGGTGCGGCCGTCCGGCGTGCGGCGCAGTTCGATCGACGCGCCTTCGGTCTCGGCGCTGGCCGGCCCGGTCGGCAGGTAAAGGGCGGGGGGCAGGTTCGGGTTCGTCACCCGGACAACATAGACGGACACGTTGCGCTACTCGTGACCCCGTCGGGTTGAACCGGCCACGTCGCGACGGGGCGCTTCCGACGCACAGTCGCGAAGCGGCTTACGCTCTGTCTTATGCGGACTACGGCAGCGCGGACGCCCCGGTCGGCGCTGCTCACCGCGGTGCTGGCCGCGGTGGTCACCGTCGGCGCGATCGGCGCGGTGTTCCTGCTGCGGCCGCGGCCCGAGACGGGCCCCGGACTGGCCGAACCCGCCGCCGCACCGGTGAAGCCCGTGGTGACCTGCGGGGGCGATCCGTGCCGCCAGCTTGCGGCGGTCACGGTCGGGGGCACCCCGGTGGTGCTGCTGACCGACACCGCGGGCGGTTCGGCCCGCCTGCGCGTCGGACCCGAGCCGGGCACGGTGTTCGAGCTGTCGATCGCGCAGCTGGGCGTGCGGCTGGACCAGAACTCGCTGCGCTGCATCGACGGCCCGGCCCCGGCGTGCCTGGTCCGCGGCGACGTCGGCAACGACGGGACGGCCGCGTACGGCGAGCTGCTCGTCGGCAGCGGGGGAGTGTGGCGCGACCCGGGCAAGCCGTTCTACGCGGACGCCGGGACGCTGTCGCTCTACGACGTCACGGCCGACGCCAGCCCCGACGTGATCGTGGTCCGCCACGACTGCCCGGACTCCGCGGCCGGCACCCCGAAGTGCACGGCGGCGCCGGTGCTGGGCGAGGTGTACGACCTGGCGGGCCGGTCGGTGGGCTGCACGCGCCGGGTGACGTCGCCGTCGGACCTGCGTGGCTGGCCGGACATCCGCCTAACCCACGCCGACCTCCGCACCTGCCCGTCCTGAAACGCCGTGAAGGCCGCCTCGAACCCTCGAGACGGCCTTCACGGACTTCTGCGTCAGGCGGGGGCGGGTTCCGTGTGGCGGGCCGTCGAACCGTCGTCGGTGTGCAGCGGGTTGTCCGTCGGGGCGTTGAGGACCTCGTCGTCGAGGAGGCCTTCGCCGCGGGCCACGATCGTCGGCACCGCGATCTGGCCGGCCACGTTCGTCGCCGTCCGCATCATGTCCATGATCGGGTTGACGGAGTAGATCAGCGCCAGGCCCAGCGCCACCTGCTTGGCGTCCAGGCCGATGAAGGACGTCGTCAGGGTGAAGGCCGTCAGCCAGCCCGTGGTCCCGGCGGTCGCCAGTGCGCCGACCACGGCCACCACGACGATGCCCACGTACTGCCAGAAGTTCAGCGACACCCCGGCCAGGTTGGCCACGAAGATCGCCGCGATCGCCGGGAACACCGCCGCGCAGCCGTCCATCTTCGTCGCGCTGCCCAGCGGGGTCGCGAAGGCCGCGTACGCCGGCTGGACGCCGAGGTTCACCGCGGACTGGCGGGTCAGCGGCAGCGTCGCGGCCGAAGACTGCGAGGCGAACGCGAACTGGATCGCCGTGCCCGCCTTCGCGAAGAACTTCAGCGGGCTGACCTTCGCCACGAACTGCAGCAGGAGCGGGTAGACGACGAACAGCACGAGCAGGCAGCCGACGTACACCGCGAGCGTGGTGGAGAACAGCGGCCGGAACAGCGCGTCGCCGTAGTTCGACACCGCCGCGCCGATCAGGCCGATGATGCCGATCGGGGCGAGCCGGACGATCCAGCCGAGGTAGCGCTGGATGATCTCGAACACGCTCGTCGTGAAGTCCACGAACGGCCTCGCCTTGTCGCCCAGGCTGTACGCGGCCGCGCCGATGACCAGCGCGAGGAACAGCACCTGCAGCGTCTCGCCGTCGGAGAACGCTTTCACGAAGTTCTGCGGCAGCAGTCCGTCGATGAAAGCGCTCCACGAGCCCCAGTGGTCGACGCTCTTGGCGGCCTTGTCGGCGTTCTTCGCGAGCGCCGTAGCGCCGCCGAGACCGCCGGCGCCGGGGTTGAAGATCCGGCCGACGGCGATGCCGATCAGCGACGCGATGAACGACGTGATCGCGAACCACAGCACCGTCTTGCCGCCGAGGCGCGCGGCGGTGCGGCCGCCGCCCAGGCCGCGGAGGCTGTTGATGCCGACCACGATCGCCGTGAAGACCAGCGGGATCACCGCGATCTGCAGCAGCGTGGTGAAGATGGTGCCGATCTGGTCGAGGAGATCGGTCAGCCAGCCGGCCTCGGTCTGCCGCGCGACGACGCCGAGGAGGGCGCCGACGACGAGCGAGCCGAGAACCGCGGCCGCGAACACCCGCGGTTTGGTGTATGTCCGTACGAAAGACACGGGGCGACTCCGGTGCTCGAAAGTTTCACGTCTTGCCTCGTGAAGAGACGTTAGGCAAGGGAGGACTCTTCCGGATCACCCGTTGGTGTGGCGCCTTTCTCAGGATGCGGGAGGCCGCCAGAGATCCACGACACTCACGCCGACCTCGGCCAGCAGCCGGCGCGTCAGCGGCAGGCTGATGCCGATGACGCTCGTGTGGCCGCCGTCGAGCCCTTCGACGAACCAGCCGCCCAGGCCGTCGATCGTGAAGCCGCCGGCGACGTTGAGCGGCTCGCCGCTGGCGACGTAGGCGTCGATCTCGTGCTGGCTCGGCGTGCCGAACCGGACGGTGGTCGATTCCCAGCCCGCGGTCTCCTTCGCACGCGTCCCGCCGTCGAGCCGGACGACCGCGTGCCCGGTGAGGAGTTCACCGGACGTACCCGCCATCGCGGCCCAGCGGCTGCGGGCAACGTCCGGTGAGCCCGGCTTGCCGACCATCTGCCCGTGGATCGAAAGCATCGAATCGCAGGCGACGACGACGGCGTCCGGGTGCACCGCGGCGACCTGGTCGATGACCGCTTCGGCCTTGGCCGCGGCGAGGGCCGCGACCAGCTCGGAAGGGGACGGATCGGGCAGGGAAGCGGCGACCGCGTCCTCGTCGACGCCGGAGACGAACACGGCGGGATCGAGGCCCGCGGAACGCAGGAGGGCGAGCCGGGCGGGGGACTGGGAGGCGAGGACGAACTGCACGACTGAAACTTACTTGACCTGGCGGCCGTGACCGAATTGTGACCGGCGTCACTCCATGGGAGAGTTAATTTGTTCTGGCTCGCAACTTATGGGTCGACGGAACGTCACGGAGAGAACAATGCCGCTCCTCCGCACCACGAGATCATGGCGAACCACGTTCCTGGCCGGTCTCCTCCTCGCGGGCGCCGCCGTCGTCCCGATGGCGGCCGCCTCCGCGACTCCGCTGTACCGGAACCCGCGGGCCTCGGTGGCCGACCGCGTCACGGACCTGATGGCGCGGATGACGCTCGACGACAAGGTCGGGCAGATGACCCAGGGCGAGCGCGGCTCCGCGAACCCCACCCAGTCCGCCGCTGCCCGGCTCGGCTCCATCCTCTCCGGCGGCGGCTCGACACCGGCGCCGAACACCCCGCAAGCGTGGGGGGACATGATCGACGCCTACCAGCGAGCGGCGACGACGACCGGTCTCGGCATCCCGATCATCTACGGCTCCGACGCCGTGCACGGCCACAACAACGCCTACGGCGCCACGATCTTCCCGCACAACATCGGCCTGGGGGCGGCGAACGACCCGCAGCTGGTCGAGCAGATCGGCGCGGTCACCGCCGAAGAAACCGCGGCCACCGGCGTCAAGTGGGCCTTCGCGCCCTGCCTGTGCGTCGCTCGCGACGACCGCTGGGGCCGCACCTACGAGTCCTTCGGCGAAGTCCCCGCCAACGCCGTCGCGAACTCGGTGGTCATCAAGGGCCTGCAGGGCAGCGCGCTCGGCACCACGACGTCCGTGCTGGCCACGGCCAAGCACTTCATCGGCGACGGCGGCACCACCGGCGGCGTCGACCAGGGCAACACCCAGATCACCCTCGACGAGCTGCGCCAGATCCACCTGCCGCCCTTCCAAGCCGCGGTGAACCACGGCGTCGGCTCGGTGATGATCAGCTTCAACAGCTGGAACGGCGTCAAGGACCACGGCAACAAGTTCCTGATCACCGATCTGCTCAAGGGCGAGCTGCACTTCTCCGGCTTCGTGGTTTCCGACTGGAACGGCATCGACCAGATCGACGGCCAGCAGGGATTCACCGCCGCCGAGGTCAAGCAGGCCGTCAACGCCGGGATCGACATGGTCATGGTCCCCAACGACTACGCGAGGTTCGTCAGCACGCTCAAGGCCGAAGTGGCGAACGGCCACGTCCCGATGTCCCGCATCGACGACGCCAACCGGCGGATCCTCACGAAGAAGTTCGAGCTGGGCCTGTTCGAGCACCCGTACACCGACCGATCGCTGCAGCAGGGCTTCGGCAGCGCGGCGCACCACGCGCTGGCGCGGCAGGCGGCGCGCGAGTCGCAGGTGCTGCTGAAGAACGACGGCGTGCTGCCGCTGGCCAAGACGGACAACAAGATCTTCGTGGCCGGCAAGAACGCCAACGACATGGGGAACCAAGCGGGCGGCTGGACGCTGACCTGGCAGGGCCAGAGCGGCGAGCGGGTGATCCCGGGCACGACGATCCTCGACGGCATCAAGGCCGGTGCCGGGAAAGGCACGGTGGTGACCTATGACCGTGCGGGTGGCGGAATCGACCCGAGCTACAAGGTCGCGGTCGCCGTGGTGGGCGAAACGCCGTACGCCGAAGGGCAGGGAGACCGCCCCGGCGGCCTCTCTCTCGACGCCGCGGACGTCGCCCTCATCGGCAAGCTGAAGGCCTCGGGCGTGCCCCTGGTCGTGGTGACCGTCTCCGGGCGGCCGCTGGACATCGCGGCGCAGCTGCCGTCGGTCAAGGGACTGGTGGCGGCCTGGCTGCCGGGCTCGGAAGGCGCCGGCGTCGCGGACGTGCTCTACGGCGACTACAACCCGACCGGCAAGCTGAGCTTCACCTGGCCGGCGAGCTCCTCACAGGAACCGATCAACACCGGCGACGGCAAGCAGGGCCTGTTCCCGTACGGGTTCGGCCTGTCCTACGCCCGTCGCCACTAGGCCACCGCTCCCGCGGTCCGTGCAGGCCCCCGCTCCGGTACCCGACACCGGACCGGGGGTCTGCGCGGTTTTCAGGCCGCGGCCGCTTCGGGCGCCGGCGCCGGGGATTCCCAGCGCGGCTTGACCCGCTGCATCACCGCCGCCGAGACCACCCCGAGCAGGAGCACGCCCATCGGCAGCAGCATCGTCACCCGGGCCGCGTCGGTCAGTCCACTGTGGACCACCTGGGTCGCCAGCTTCCCCGCCTGCGCGGCGATCTCGGCGGGCAGCCCCGGCATCGGGGCCGGGCCGCCGGCCGAGCCGAACTCCCCGGTGCTCGCCGCCGCGTGCGCGATCCCCTCGGCGAACGGCGCCCGGTACTGCTCCGGCAGCTGCGAAGCCGCCTTCGTGGCCTCGTCCGCGATGGACGCGCTGATCCGCGCCTGCAGCAGCACGCCGATCGCCGCACTGCCGAGCACACCACCCACCTGGCGCGCGGTGTTGAAGATGCCGGACGCGGTCCCGGCGAGCCGCGGCTCGACCGAGCCCATCGTCAGGTTGCTCATCGGCGAGAAGATGCAGCCGATGCCGAGCCCGCACACCAGCAGCGCCGGGACGAACGTCCACGGGTTGCTGTCCGGCGTCGCCTGCAGCGCGATGATCCCGAGCCCGGCCGCGAGCGCCGCCAGGCCGAACATCACCAGGTACTTGCCGTTGACCTTGTCCGAGGCGCGCCCGACGAACGGCGCGATGATCCCGGACAGCAGCGACATCGGCGCGGTGAGCAGGCCGCCCATGGTCGGGCTCAGCCCGAGCACCGACTGGATGTAGATGACCAGCGGCAGGAACATGCCGGTCATCGCGAAGCCGACGGTCGACGCGGTCAGCGTCCCGGCCGAGAAGTTCCGGTTCGAGAACACCTGCAGCGGCAGCAGCGGCTCCTTCTTGTTGAAGCGCTGCCACACCACGAACGCGATCAGCAGCAGCACGCCGGCGGCGATGATCTCGAAGACGGTGATCCCGCCGAAGACCGTGCCCCAGTCGTACTGCTGGCCGTTCTGGACGCCGAAGACGATGCAGAGCAGCGCGGCACTCGAGAGCACGATCCCGAGCAGGTCGAACGAGTGCGAGTGCTTCGGCTGCCAGTCCGGCACCAGGAAGAGGGTCAGCACGACCGCGATCACGCCGATCGGCACGTTGACGAAGAAGATCCACTCCCAGCCGAAGTGGTCGACCAGCACGCCGCCGAGCAGCGGGCCCGCGATCGTCGCCAGCCCGGCGACGCCGCCCCACATGCCCATCGCCGGGCCGCGCTTGGCCGGCGGGAACAGGTGCGTGATGAACGCCAGCGTCTGCGGCGTCATCAGCGCGGCGCCGAGCCCCTGCACGGCCCGCGCGGCGATGAGCATCTCGACGTTGCCGGACAGGCCGCACCACAGCGAGGCGCCGGTGAACACGAGCAGGCCGGCGAGGAACACGCGCTTCGGGCCGAAGCGGTCACCGAGCCGGCTGGTGAACAGCATCGGCACGGCGTAGGTGAGCAGGTAGACGCTGATCACCCAGACGATCGAGTTCAGCCCGGCGCCCAGCTCGCGCAGCATGGTCGGGATCGCGATCGACACGATCGTCGTGTCGAGCAGGATCATGAAGAAGCCGAGGCACAGCGCGCCCAGCGCGGCCCACGGGTTAGCTTGTCTTGCGTTCATCGTCGTCTTCCTCGGTGATGAGCGTGAGCTTGGGTGGTTGGTGGTCCTGGAACGGGATCCGCCCGGAGCGCAGGTCCTCGGTGAGGCGTTCGGTCCACTCGAGTTCGAACTGCCGGTGGTCGCACTGGTAGCGCCAGTCCAGCCAGTAGATGTCCGGTATCTCGTTGTCGGTGAGGCGCTGCAGCACCGCCCGGTCGGAGGCCACCGCGGCACGCAGCCGCATGAGCCGGGTTTCGAGCTCCTTGAGGGTCGCCTCGAGCCCCAGTTCGTCGATCACGGCGAGCCCCGTCAGGTAGGCGGGGAACTCCTTCGCGACGTCCCCGAGGAGTTCGCGGGCGCGCTGGTTGAACTCGTCCAGCCCGGTCTGCGTCATGCCGTAGACGGTCCGCTCCGGCCGCCTGCCGTCGCGCTGGGTGTCGACGACCTCGATGAAACCGCTGCGGTGCAGGCGTTCCACGGTGTGGTAGAGCGAGCCCGCCTTCAGGTTGACCCGTGTGTCGACGTACCGCTCGCGCATGAGCGTGGCCATCTCGTACGGGTGCATCGGCCTCTCGTGGAGCAGCTCCAGCACGGCGATGCCGAGTGGCGTCAGCTTGGCCGCGGCCATCAGATGATCCCTCCAGGTCGGTTATTCCACGTGGACTATACGACGTGGGCTACGGGGTGGTCCACGGCCATTCCTGTGACGGTCCGTACACAGCGTGAAGGCCCCCATGCTCTCGTCATGGGGGCCTTCACGGCGTCTCTCAGAACGGCCAGTCCGCGCGCCGACCTCGCTCGAGCAGCGGGATCATCCGGAAACCCTGGTCGGTCAGGCCGCCGAAGGTGTGCCGGTGCCCGCTGCCGGACGGCGCGTGACCGGCCCGGTAGCCGGCGAGGTTCCAGGTGTACAGCGGCACGTGCGCGGGCAGCGCCTGCCCGACGTCGCCGTACGCGGCCTGCTCGTCGGTGAGGATCACGACGCGGTCGTGGTCCGCGAAGTGCTTCTTCACCGCGCCCGCCGTGTCGGTGCCGCCGCCGATGAAGTACCCGCCGGACTTCCAGCGCTCGACGTCGCTCAGCAGCGAGCCACCCCGGCGGAGCTTGAACACCTTGGTGCCCCGGCCCCAGTAGCCGTCCGAGAACGACACGACGTCGGCCTTCGCGCAGCGCCGGCCGAGCGCGAGGCCGAACACCGCGGCCGCGTCCCAGCGCATCAGGCTGCCGTCCTTGCCGAACCGGTCGTTCATCGACGCCGACGTGTCGACGAGGACGAGCGTCCGGCCGCTCAGCACGGGCACGTTGGCCAGCGCGTGCGCGATCGCCCGCTCGAGCGCCCACGCCCACCGCAGCGACGGCGCCGCGCGGTAAGCCGCGAGGAACCGCATCGGCAGCTGCCGCGACTTCACGACCTGCACGCGGCCGGCCAGCCGCTCGGCGACCCGCTGCGCGACGGTGTCCGACACGCCGGCCTCGTCGAAGTTGCGGAGGTTCCGCAGGAGAGCCATGTAGCCCATCGACGGGATCAGTGCCTCCCAGACGCGCGCGTCCAGGGGACCCTGTAGCCACCCGGCGACGGACTCCCAAGTCATGCCCGCCGCACGCAGCATGTCCGCGGCATCCGGCCGGTCGAAGAGCTTTCGGCGGTCGCCGACGTCCCAGCTCATGAGCTCCGCGCGGGCGCGCAGGGTGGTGAGGGCGTCCGGGATCGCGTTGCCGCGGGCGTGCCGCTCGTCGAGGATGTGCTTGAACAGCTCGCCCCCGCCCGCCGGGTGGGTCAGCTCGAGCACGTCGGCGAACCGGAACGCGTGCGCGGCGGAGTCCCACTTGACGAAGGACCGCTCGTCGTACAGCCGCACCGCCGCATCGGCGATCCCGCGCTTGACGGGCTTCGGCACGGCCCGGCCGTGCACGGAAGTCCAGTAGGCGAGCAGCTCGCCGGGCTCGTCGGCCCGCTGCAGCACGTCGGCGACGACCTGACGGCTCAGCCCGTCGAGACCGGCGTCCCGCCGCGCCTTGGCGAACTCGGCGGCGCCGACGAGCGACGCCGTGCGCAGGTTCGCGCCGGAGCGCAGCCAGCGCAGGAACCGGGCGGTCCACTGTGGATCATCCAACGTGGACTGACGGACGAGCTCGGCGTAGCGCGTGTCGCGGGTGTCCGCGGACTCGTAGAAGGCGTGCTCGCCGACCATGTTGGTGACGGCGAGCAGGAAGAGCTCGGACTTGCTGTCGCGCGCGTAGCCGGCACCACCCTCGTGCGTGACGGTGGACGGCGTGGCCTCACCGCGGACCGGAGAGGTCGCGGCGGGTGCTCGTGCGGTGTTGAACTTGCTCACTTTCTTCCCCCTCTTGCGGAGGGAGCCACGGCCACAGCGATGCCCGAGATCGAAGTCGGTGAAGGTGCACAGCTGCTCTGCCACTGAGCTACCGGACCGTGTGGTCCGGGAGGGATTCGAACCCCCGACCTGCCCATTAGAAGGAAGTAACCCTCGCCTGCGCACCGGGCATCGGTGTGGCCGTGGCTCCCCGGTGCAGCCCAAGGTAGCAAGCGATCGGCGGCGGTTCGACCGATTTTCCCGGCCGGGTCCCGCGCTCGGCGACGCAAGTAGTTCGCACTAGGAACTACCTGTGCTATGTTCGTAGTACGAACTAACTGGGAGGAATCATGACGCACTTCGGGATCGGCATGTCCACGGCGGTCACCGCTGTCCCCGACACCCTGAAGCTGGCCGTCCAGGCCGACCGTGGCGGGCTCGATCTCATCACTGTGTCCGATCACCCCTACTACGCCGACCGGCTCGACGCGTACGCCGAAATCGGTGTCCTGCTGGGAAAAACGGAACGGATCTCCGGCCTGGTCAGCGTCACCAACCTGCCGACGCGGCCCGCGGCGATGCTCGCCCGCACGATCACCTCGCTGTCCGCCCTGACCGGCGGCCGGATCGTGCTCGGGATGGGTGTCGGCGGGCTGTGGGACGACATCGCGCGGCTCGGCTTCACCAAGCTGACGCCGGGGCAGGCCGTTCGCGCCTTCGAAGAGGGCATCCGGCTCGTGAAGCTGCTGGGCGGGGGCGGCGAGCCGGTCACCTTCGACGGCGAGTTCTACCAGGTCACGGCCCTGGAGCCGGCCGCGGAACCGGTGCCGCCGGTGTGGACCGGGTCGGTGGGGCCGAAGTCGCTCGCCGTCACCGGGCGGGTGGCCGACGGGTGGATGCCCGGGCGCGCCGCCGACTGGCTCAGCGAGCGCTACCGGACCTCGCGTCCGGTGATCGACAAGGCCGCCGTGGACGCCGGCCGGGATCCGGCCGAGATCGCCACCGTCTACAACCTCCCCGGGCGCATCACCGCGGAGCCGCTCGCGAAGACCCGCGCCGAGGACGGCCGCTGGATCGGCGGCTCACCCGCGCAGTGGATCGAGGAGCTGACCGGCGCGGTGCTGGAGCACGGCGCCGCCGGGTTCGTCCTCTTCGGGCCCGGTGGCAGCACGCCCGACGAGGTCGCCGTCGCGCGCTGGGCCGGCGAGATCGTGCCCGCCGTGCGTGAGGCCGTCGCGAAGTAGGCTGAGCGGATGGGGAAGAGCGGGGCGGACATCGGCGTGGTGGCCGGGCTCGTGCGGGCGTCGTTCCTGGTGAACGCCGTCTACACCGAGTCCGCCCGCGAGTACGGGCTCACCGTGCAGCAGGGGCAGCTGCTGTGCGTGCTGATGGGCCGGCCGTACGGCATGGGCGACCTGGGCGCGACGCTCGGCCTCGAAAAGTCCAGCCTCACCGGCCTGGTCGACCGGGCGGTCAAGCGCGGGCTCGTCCGCCGCGAACCCGACCCGGACGACCGCCGCGCCGTGCACGTCGTCCTGACCGGGGCAGGCCACGACCTCGCGGAGGACTTCTACGCGGCGGCGTGCCGCCGGGTGGACGAGCTGGCCGCGAGCCTGAGCACTGCGGACCGCGACCGGCTCGCGGCGCTGCTGGGCACGATCGTCCGGGAGAACCAAGCCCCGACGGTCTTCCTCGACGCCCTTCAGCCCTGAGGCAGACCCGAAGCGCGCCAAGCACCTTCGCCGGGGTGAAGCGGCCGACGCAGCGAAGCGGCGTGATCGCCCCACCACGACGAACGCGGCTTCGGCTTCTCCGGCGCCTTCGCGGCCGACGCCGCGGCGACGACCGCCGTCAGCGCCGCCAGCTCGGCGTCGCTCGGGTTTCCGTGGACCACCCGCAGGAGGGGCTTCTTTTCCTCGCTCACAGCGGGATGTTCCCGTGCTTCTTGGGCGGCAGCGATTCCCGCTTGTTCCGCAGCAGCGACAACGCCCGCGCGACGTGGCCGCGGGTGTGCGCCGGCACGATCACCGAGTCGACGTACCCCCGCTCCGCCGCCGCGTACGGGTTCAGCAGCGTGTCCTCGTACTCCTGGATCAGCTCGGCGCGGAGCTGGTCCACGTCGCGGCCCTCGTTGGCCGCGTTGGCCAGGGTCTTGCGGTGGACGATGTTCGCCGCGCCCTGGGCACCCATCACCGCGACCTGCGCGGTCGGCCAGGCCAGGTTGATGTCCGCGCCGAGGTGCTTCGACCCCATGACGTCGTACGCGCCGCCGTAGGCCTTGCGCGTGATGATCGTGACCAGCGGGACCGTCGCCTCCGCGTAGGCGTAGATCAGCTTCGCGCCGCGGCGGATGATGCCGTTCCACTCCTGCTCGGTGCCCGGGAGGAAGCCCGGGACGTCGACGAAGGTCAGCACCGGGATGTTGAAGGCGTCGCAGGTGCGGACGAACCGCGCGGCCTTCTCGGACGCGTCGATGTCGAGGCAGCCGGCGAACTGTGTCGGCTGGTTCGCCACCACGCCGACGCTCTGGCCGTCGACGCGGCCGAAACCGACGATGATGTTCGGCGCGAACAGCTCGTGGACCTCGAGGAAGTCGCCGTCGTCGACGACCCGGGTGATCACCTCGTGCATGTCGTACGGGGTGTTCGGCGAGTCCGGGATGATCGTGTCGAGCTCACGGTCGGCGTCGGTGACGTCGTCGAAGAACCCGGGCCGCTCGGCGGGCGGCTCGAACACCGGCGCGTCCGACAGGTTGTTCTGCGGCAGGTAGGAGAGCAGTTCCTTGACGTAGGCGATGGCGTCTTCGTCGTCGGAACCGAGGTAGTGCGCGACGCCGGACTTCGTGTTGTGGGTGCGGCCGCCGCCGAGCTCCTCGAAGGTGACGTCCTCGCCGGTGACCGTCTTGACGACGTCCGGGCCGGTGATGAACATCTGCGAGGTCTCGTCGACCATCACGACGAAGTCGGTCAGCGCGGGGGAGTAGACGTGCCCGCCCGCGTTCGCGCCCATGATCAGCGAAATCTGCGGGATGACGCCGGAGGCCTGCACGTTGCGGCGGAAGATCTCGCCGTAGAGGCCGAGCGAGACGACACCCTCCTGGATGCGCGCGCCGCCGCCCTCGTTGATGCCGACGATCGGGCGTCCGGTCTTGATCGCCAGGTCCATCACCTTGACGATCTTCTCGCCGTACACCTCGCCGAGGCTGCCGCCGAAGACGGTGACGTCCTGGCTGAACACGCACACCGGACGGCCGTCGATGGTGCCGTAGCCGGTGACGACGCCGTCGCCGTAGGGCCGGTTCTTCTCCTGGCCGAAGTTGGTCGAGCGGTGCCGGGCCAGCTCGTCGAGCTCGACGAACGAGTTCTCGTCGAGCAGCAGCTCGATCCGCTCGCGCGCGGTCTTCTTGCCCTTGGCGTGCTGCTTCTCCACCGCACGGGCCGAACCGGCGTGCACCGCCTCGTCGTACCGGCGGTAGAGGTCGGCCAGCTTGCCGGCCGTGGTGTGGATGTCCGGTTCATCCTCGGGCGGCGTCCCGAGCGGCTCCGTCGCACTGCTCATGCCACGGGAGCTTAACTACTTGTCGGTCACTTGGCGTGTGGCGTAGGCAACGTCCATGGAGATCCGGACCCTCGCCGCCGCCGACCTGCCCGCCTGCTTCGATCTGGCCGAGTCCCGCTCGTGGCCGCGGGAACCACCGAAGTGGCGGCTGCTGCACGAGGTCGGCCGGGTGTTCGGGGTGGCCGCCCCGGACGGCGACGGCCTGGCGGCGGCCGCCGTCCTGGTGCCGTTCGGCTCGGTGGCGTCGATCTCGATGGTGCTGGTCGCACCTCGCTACGAGCGGCAGGGCCTGGGGCGCGCGATCACCGCGCACGCCGTCGCGGCGGCGGGGGACCGGGTCGTCTGGCTGCACGCGTCGAAGTTCGGGCGGCCGTTGTACGAATCGATGGGGTTCGCCGCCGACGGCGGTTGCCAGGGTCACACCGGGACGTTCGCTGACGACGGCGGCCCGGGTGCTTCGCCCGGTTCGCTGTCCGACGTCTTCGCGCTGGACCTCGCGGCTCAGGGTGTCGACCGGCGGCCACTGCTGGAACGGCTGGGCACGCCCTTCGTGGTCGACGGTGGCTTCGCGTTCGGGACGGACATCGGCCACGTGACGGTGATCGGCCCGGTCGCCGCGGCGACCGAGGAGCAGGCGCGGCGGCTGATCCGCGGGGTGGCGCGGTCGGCGCCGGGCGAGGTGCGGGTGGACCCGGACCACCGGTTTCCCGGCCTGACGACGTGGATCCGCGAACGCGGGCTGGTCGCGGGTGCCCCGGCGCCGCGGCTGGTCCTGGACGGCCGTCCGCTGCCCGGTGATCCGTCGATGCGGTTCGCCCCGTTCACCCGGGCGGTGGGGTGAGGGGTTCGCCGGTCACCGCGTCCAGGTACGTCACGCGCAGAAAGGTGATCTTCGAGCCCGGGATGACGACCCGCCGCCAGTCCTCGCCGATGACCTTCGTTCCCGCGTCGTTCTCGCAGGTCAGTGCCTCGCCCTCGAGGACCAGCTCACGGTCGGCCAGCGGGCCCGTCGGCGTGTACGAGCGGACGTACCCGTAGAACGACGTGCCGTTCTCCAGCTGCGCGTGCGCCCACGCGCGGCTTCCCCCGGGCCGGTCCGTGCGCAACGCCTGGGCCCACGCCGAGCCCTGCCGGACCGTGGCCGCTTCGCCGCGTCGGCGAGCGAAGAACGCTTCGAACGCGGTCGCGAGCGCGCCCGCCACGGCCAGCTCGACGGCGACGCTGACGACGATCAGCGTCAGGTGCTCGCGCGCGTAGGCCTCGCCGCGGGTCAGCCAGCCCACCGGGCTGACGAACAACCGGGCGCCGGCCGCCTGCACCGCCGTCATGAGCAGCACGGAGACCAGCGTGAAAACGAGACTGCCGAGGGCGACGCGGGAAGCCTCGCGGAACGCCGTCTCCTGGTGACGGCCGCGGCGGCGTTCGCGGCGCAGCTCGAACACGATGCCCGGCGCCACGAGGGCCAGGAACCCGGCGAGCGCGCCCAGGGTCTGGGGGATCACGACGGCTCAGCCGGTCGGCCCACCGCGGCGGGGCGGGGGTCCGTCCTCCGAGTCGAGCTCGCGCATCGGCTGGTACGGGCCGTGGGGGACCCCGTCATAGGTGCCGTCCGAGCCGGGATGCGTCACCTGCTCCCAGTCCTCGTCCGGCGGCAGGAGCGGCGGCGGGAGGAGCTCGTCCTCGCCCGGCTCGCGACGTTCGGTGCTCATCGCATTCCCCCTCGTGATCGGCCGCTCCACCCTACTCAGGACGCTGTCGGCCGGACCAGCCCGGATTCGTACGCCGCGATCACCAGCTGCGCCCGATCGCGGGCCGCGAGCTTGTGCAGCAGCCGGCCGATGTGCGTCTTCACCGTCGCGATGCCCAGGTGCAGGCGCGCCGCGATCTCGTCGTTCGACAGGCCGCGGGCGATCAGCGACAGCACCTCCTGCTCGCGGGCCGTCACGCCGTCCAGCCGGGTCACCGGGCCCGACGGCAGGCGGGCGAACTCCGCGACCAGGCGCCGCGTCACCGACGGTGCCAGCAGCGCGTTGCCGGACGCCACGACGTCGATCGCCGCCAGCAGGTCCGCCGGGCGGGTGTCCTTCAGGAGGAACCCGCTCGCGCCCGCGCGCAGCGCCGAATAGACATACTCGTCGAGGTCGAACGTCGTCAGCATCAGCACCCGGACGTCGGTTTCCGCGCAGATCCGGCGGGTCGCCTCGATGCCGTCCATCTCCGGCATCCGGACGTCCATGAGCACGACGTCCGGCCGCTCGACGCGGGTCAGGGCCACCGCCTCGGCGCCGTCGGACGCCTCGCCGACGACTTCGAGGCCCGGTGCGCTGTCGACCAGCACCCGGAAGCTCCCGCGCAGCAAGGCTTGGTCGTCGGCGATCAGGACGCGGGTCATCGGGCCGTCACCGGTGCTTCGTAGGGCAGCCGCGCGAAGACGCGGAAGCCGGTTTCGCCGGGCGCCGCGGAGAATTCACCCGCGTAGACCGCGACGCGTTCGCGCATCCCGATCAGCCCGTGGCCGGGGACGACCTCGCCGCCGCGGCCGTCGTCGAGCACTTCGATCGCCACCTCGCCGTCGCCGCCGGTGACGTGGATCCGGCACGTCGCCGCGTCCGCGTGCTTGACCACGTTGGTCAGCGCCTCCTGCACGATCCGGTACACCGACTGGCCGACCCCGCCCGGCAGCTCGGTGAGGCCGTCGACGACCAGGTCGACGGCGGGACCCGCCTGCTGCGCGCGTTCGGCGAGCGCCCGCAGGTCGTCGAGCGACGGCGCGGGCGCCAGCGCCGGGACGCCGGTGCCGTCGCGCAGCACGCCGAGCACGCGCCGCAGCTCGGCCAGGGTCTCGCGGCTGGTCTCTTCGATGACGCGCAGCGCGTCGCGGGCCTGGTCGGGCTGTTCCAGGGCGACGTGGTTCCCGACCGCCGCCTTCACCGCGATCAGGCTCATGCTGTGCGCGACGACGTCGTGCATCTCCCGCGCGGTCCGCAGCCGTTCCGCCGAAACCGCTTGCTGGGCATGGGTTTCGCGCTCGATCGCGGCGTGCTCGCGGCGGCCGTGGACGGCGATGCCGAGTGCGAACCCGACGATCAGCGCCGACGCGCCGAAGTTCACCGTCGTCGCCGAGCTCGGGTTCGGTACCACGACGCCGACCACGCCGACGCCGACCAGCCCGGCCGCGAACCCGACCCGGGTCGCCCGGGTGCCCTGGGCCACCACGAAGGTGTACAGCGCACAACCCGCCGCCACGACGGCGATCGCCAGCACCGGGCCGCCGATCGGCACCGCCGCCGCGGTCATCACCAGCGACAGGATGTAGGCGGGCCGCGGCCACCAGCGCCGCAGCAGGATCGGCACGACGCTCCCCACGAGGATGGTCCAGCCGAGCCAGGCGGGCAGCCACAGCGGCAGCGTCCAGGCGCCGGCGGCGAGGTTGCCCCCGGCCCCCAGGGTCAGCACCAGGACGGCCAGCACGTCCAGAACGACGCGAATGCGCATGAACCGACCGTAATGCGGACCTCCGGCCCGCGCGTCAACCTTGGGTCGGATGCTCCGCGTAATGCTTCTTCACGGCTTCGACGCGCTCGGGCGGCCAGTCCGGCAAGGTGACGCCGTGGGTGGCGGCGAACAGCTTGTCCAGCTGCTCGTGGCGCCGGGCCAGCTGCGCCGGGACGTCGTCGCCGGCCGCTTCGGTGAACTCGACCCGGGTGCCTTCGGCGGGGTCTTGGAGCACGTGCCAGCCGGGTTCGTCCGGCAGCAGGGCCCGGACTTCGTCCACCGGCTTCCAGACGAGGTCGCGGCGGAAGCGGATCGTGCCGTCGTCGAGGACTTCGCCGTCGTCGAGGCCGAATTCCTCCACATAGGACGCCATCCGCGCGTGCCATTCCTGCGGTTGCGCGAAGTCCTGCCCGGCCAGGCGGGCGGCGAGCGCGTCGAGGCAGGCGTCCCAGCCCGCGGCGGTGCGGCCCGCGGCGAGCTTCGCGATCGCCGGGTCGCCGCGGCCGAAGGTGTGGGTGAACTCCAGGAGGCTGCCGTCGCCGTCGGGGGAGATCAGCCAGCGCAGGGTGTCGTCGTTCCAGACGAAGGTGAACTCGCGCGGCGGGTCGGCGGTGACGACCCGCCCGGTCGTCGTGTCGTCCTGGCCGGGGAAGGTGAACCGGATCGCGCCGCCGGCGCGCAGTTCCACGTCGACCTTCGCGGGGAACCAGTGCTCGAGCTCCGCCGGGTTGGTGATGGCGTGCCAGACCTTCTCGGGCGCGTGCTTCAGACGGCGCTCCAGCCGGAGCGCCGGGCGTTCGCCGTCGGTCTGCAGCTTCGCTCGTCCGGACACGCGTTCCTCCTGTGGGTTGCCTGTCCCGGTATATAACCACTGAGGAATATACGGGTCAAGCGCCGCGGACGGCGGCGACGGCGGCGGCGAGCTCCGGGTCGCTCGCGGCCTTGTCGAGCGCGGTCCGCAGCACCGCGCAGTACGTCGGTTCGGTTTCGCTGTAGCGCTTGCGGCCGGTGTCGGTGATCACCGAGTAGACGCCACGGCGGTCGTCTTCGCACAGGTCGCGGATGGTCAGGCCGGCGTCTTCCAAGCGGGCGCACATCCGGCTGACCGAGCTCTGGTTGAGGCCGATCGCGTCGGCGAGCTCCTGCATCCGCAGGCCACCGCGGGGGCCCGCGACCAGCTTGCCGAGGGCGCGGTACTCGGACAGGCCGAGCCCGTGGCGCCGCTGCAGCGCTTTGGCGAGTTCCTGCTCGATCCGGGCGTGCAGCACGAGCACGCGGCCCCAGGCCAGTTCGTCGACGGTCATTTCCGGCCTCCTCTTGACGCCAGGATAGTCCAGGGACAGTATTTATATGTACATGCAAGTACATCGAGAGGGGTGGACATGAGTGACCGCAGCTTCCTGTTCCTGGTCGGCGCCGCGCGGGCCGGGGGCAACACCGAAATGCTGGCCAGGCTGGCGGCCAAAGAACTGCCCAAGGACGTCGAGCAGCGGTGGGTCCGGCTGCCCGAGGTGCCGCTGCCGCCGTTCGAGGACCGCCGCCACGGCGCCGGTTCGCACCCGGAGCCCGGCGAGAACGAGCAGCTGCTGATGGATGCCACCTTCGCGGCGACCGACATCGTGATCGTGTCGCCGGTGTACTGGTACTCGGTGGCGGCGAGCGTGAAGCTCTACCTCGACTACTGGTCGGGCTGGATGCGGCTGCCGGTGGAGTTCAAGCCGCGGATGCGCGGCAAGACGCTGTGGGGCGTAAGCGTCTTGAGCGAGACGGCGCGCGAGGCCCAGCCGCTGATCGGCACGCTGGAACTGTGCGCCGAGTACCTGAGCATGAACTGGGGCGGCGTCCTGCTCGGCAACGGCAGCCGCCCCGGCGACGTGCTCGTGGACACCGACGCGACGGCGGCCGCGCGAACGTTCTTCGCCGGGGCGGACCTGGTCACCGTCTAGGTCAGGACGTCCTTCGCGATCAGGCGCAGACCGCGGACCAGGTCGGCGCCCGACGGCGCGTGGTCCGGGTCGATCAGCCACTGGAGCATCACGCCCGACAGCAGGGCCTGGTGCACCGTGCCGGCGGCCCGGGCCTCGGCGCTGCCGTCGTCGAGGCCCTGGAAGAGGTTCGCCAGGCCGTGGCGGGCCAGTTCGACGGCGTTCGCGAGCTGGGCGCGGACCTGCTCGTCGAGGTCCGGCTGGGCGCAGGCCTCGAAGCTCACCGCCCACATCCGGCGGTGCTCGCCGAACGACTCGATCACGCGCTGCCAGATCAGCTCGAAGCGCTCGGCCGGTGACGTGCCCGGCGGCGTCTGGACCTGCAGCGTTTTCGCCAGCGTTTCGCCCCACTCCTCGTTCGCCTCGATCAGTGCGGCGTTGAGCAGCGCCTCGCGCGAACCGAAGTGGTAGCCGATGGCCGCCATGCTCACGTTCGCCGCCGAGGCCAGGTCTCGCACCGTCGTGCGGGCGTAGCCCTTCTCGTACAGGCAGCGCTTGGCGCCCGCCAGCAGTGACTCCTTGTTGCCCATGCCTCGAGCCTAGCACGAACGTCTTAGGCGAACGCCTTGCGCGGTCGCCCAAATCGGGGTTACCGTTCCCGGCATGCAGAACAGACGAGTCCTCATCTCCGGCGCGAGCGTCGCCGGCCCCGCGCTGGCCTTCTGGCTCCGCCGTCACGGCTTCACGCCGACGGTCGTCGAACGCGCTCCCGAACTGCGCGACGGCGGCTACGCGGTCGACTTCCGCGGCGCGTCGATGCGGGTCCTCGACCGCATGGGCCTGCTGGGCGCGGTCGAAGCGGCGGCGACCCGGATGGGCGAAGTGACCTATGTGGACAGTGTGAACCGGCCGCTGGTGGTCACGCCGCCGACCTACCAGAGCGGCGAGCTGGAAATCCTGCGCGGCGACCTCGCGCGCATCCTCTACGACGCGACGCGGGACGGCGTCGAGTACGTCTTCGGTGACTCCATCACGGGCATCACCGAGCATGGCGACGGCGTCACGGTCACCTTCGCCCACGGCGAGCCGCGCGAGTTCGACCTGGTCATCGGGGCCGACGGGCTGCACTCGAACGTGCGGTCGCTGGCTTTCGGCGAGGAGGCCCGGTTCCGGCGCGACCTCGGCTACTACGTCTCGATCTTCACCGTGCCCAACCACCTCGGCCTCGACCGCGTCGGCCGGTTCTACAACGAGCCGAACCGGACCGTCGGCGTCTACAGCGCGCGGGACAACACCGAGGCCAAGGCGCTGTTCTGGTTCGGCGCCGACCGGCTGGACCACGACCCCCGGGACCCCGCGCGGCAGCGCCGGATCGTCGAGGAGAAGTTCCGCGACGTCGGCTGGGAGACGCCGGCGCTGCTGGCGGCCATGCGGGAAGCGCCGGACTTCTACTTCGACTCGGCGAGCCAGATCAAGCTGGACTCGTACGCACGCGGGCGCGTCGCGCTGGTCGGCGACGCCGCGTACTGCGCCGCACCGCTCTCGGGAATGGGAACGAGCCTGGCGATCGTCGGCGCGTACGTGCTGGCGGGCGAGCTCGCGGCCGCCGGCGGCGACCACACGACGGCGTTCGGCGCCTACACCCGCGAGATGCGCGGCTTCGTCGACGCCTGCCAGAAACTGGCCGAGGGCAACGGGAAGTGGTTCGTCCCGCCGACGCGCGGGTGGCTGAAGTTCCGCAACCTGAACTACCGGCTGCTGCCGTACCTGCCGTGGCGCAAGCTGATCGAAGAGCTGCCGCTCAAGGCGGGCAACGCGATCACGCTGAAGCCGTATGCGGTGGCGCCGGCGTGACGCCGCGGCGCTCGGCGATGCCGGCCATGTTCTCCTCGCCCCAGTCACCCAGCGGCAGCAACGCCGTGTTCAGCCGCTGACCCAGCCCGGTCAGCGAGTACTCGACCTTCGGCGGGATCTCGTGGAACACCTCGCGGTGCACGACCTCGTCCGCCTCCAGTTCCCGCAGCGCCTGGATCAGCATCTTTTCGCTGATCCCCGCCACCTTCCGCTTCAGCTCGCCGAACCGCAGCGGCTCGGCGTGCAGCGCCCAGAGGATCAGGGCCTTCCAGCGGCCGCCGATCACGTCGACGGCCGCGTCCAGCCCGCAGCGGTACGTTCGAGGCTGCATCCAGGATCCTTACGTTTTGGTGGGTACCTGACTTATTAGTCGGTACTTGTCCAGTGTAAAGCGTCCCAGCAGCATGGAATCCATGGGAGAAAGCCAGAAACACGTGGGCGTGCTCGGCCTGGGGCGGATGGGCGCCGCCCTCGCCGGGGCGCTCTTGGGGGCGGGACACGACGTCTCGGTGTGGAACCGGTCGCCGCTCAAGGCGGGGCCGCTGCTCGACCGCGGCGCCCGGCTCGCGGCGACGCCGGCGGAAGCGGCTTCGGCCGACGTCGTCCTCAGTTGCCTGTCCACCTACGACGCGCAGCGGCCGGTGCTCGAAGCCGCTTCGCCGAAAGTGCTCGTCAACCTCACGTCCGGGACCCCGGAGCAGGCGCGGGGCGTCGCGAAGTGGGCCGCTTCCGAGGGCATCGACTACGTCGACGGCGTGATCATGGCCGTACCGCAGGGCATCGGCACCCCGGCGGCGCAGATCCTCTACGGCGGCTCGGAACCGACGTTCGCGGCGCAGCGCGACGTGCTGGAAGTGCTGGGCGCACCGGTGTTCCTCGGCGAGGACGCCGGCCTGCCGGCGCTGTACGACCTGGCGCTGCTCGGCATGATGTGGTCGACGATGGCCGGCTACCTGCACGCGCTGGCGCTGGTCGGCACCGAGGGCGTCACGCCCGCGCAGTTCGCGCCGATGGCATCGGCGTGGCAGTCGGCCGTCGGCGGGTTCCTGCCGGGCATCGGCGAGCAGGTCGCGAGCGGCGACTACACCACCGAGGTGTCCGCTTTGGACATCAACGCGGCGGGACTCGGCTTGCTGGTCGAGACGAGCCGCGCGCAGGGGATCAGCACGGCGGTGCCCGCGGTGCTGCGGGAGTTGTTCGACCGAGCGGTCGCGGCGGGCCACGGTGCGCACGCGATCGCCAGCGTCATCGAGGAGATCCGGTGAAGTACCAGGGAAAGAAGGCCGTCGTCGCCGGCGGCACGCACGGGATGGGGCTGGCGGTGGTGCGCGCCCTGCTCGACGGCGGCGCGGAGGTGCTGCTCACCGGCCGGGACGTGACCCCGCTGGCGGGCACGTTGCCGGGCAAGGCGCACCTGCTGTCCTCGGACGCGGCGCGCCTGGCCGACGTCGCCGAGCTGGGTGAGGTGGCCGCGCGCACGCTCGGCGAGCTGGACCTGGTGTTCCTCAACGTCGGGTTCGCGACGCTGACGCCGTACGAGGCCGCGACGCCCGAGCTCTACGACCGGACGTTCGACGTCAACACCAAGGGCGCCTACTTCACCGCCCGGCGGCTCGCGCCGCTGGTCCGGTCCGGTGGCTCGTTCGTCTTCACGACGTCGGTCGCGGCCGAGGCCGGGATCGCCGGGATGGGCCTGTATTCGGCGGCGAAGGCGGCGGTGCGCTCGTTCGCCCGCACGTACGCGGCCGAGCTGGCGCCGCGCGGGATCCGGGTGAACGTGGTCAGCCCCGGCTACACCGACACGCCGACGATGGGCGTCACCGGCGTCCCGGAGCCGGTCCTGGCGGAGTTCAAGGCGATCGGCGACGAGAGCACGCCGTTGAAGCGCCACGCCACCGCGGAGGAGGTCGCTGCGGCGGTGCTGTTCCTGGCGTTCGACGCCACCTTCACCACCGGCGCGGACCTCCCCGTGGACGGCGGTCTCGGCCAGCGGCTCACCCTGCCCGCGTGAGGTGGGCGCCCAGGCCGGTGACCCCCGGCGCGCGGTCGGGGCGCAGGACGAGGTCATCGTCGTAGTCGCCGCCATTCTGTGTGCGGAACGGGATGGGCTCCGCGGTTTCGAGCGTCCGCAGGCGTTCGCGAAGCAGGTCCCGTGCCTCGGCGAACTCGTCGTCCGGCACGCGGTCGGCGCCGTAGACCGCCACCGGCGGCAGCACCGACATCCCCGCGTAGAAGAGGGTTCCGTGATGTAGCGGGAAGAGGACGTCGGCCAGCGCGCCGTTCACCCCGCGCGGCTCCAGGGCCGGCTCGCGGGCACCCGCGGCGAGCACCACCATCGCGCGCTTGCCCGCGAGCCGGCCCTCGCCGTAGCGCAGGGTCCGGCCGTCCTCGGCGCGGACGCCGTACCCGAAGCCCTTCACGAAGACGCGGTCGAACCAGCCCTTGAGGATCGCCGGCAGGCCGTACCACCACAACGGGAACTGCACGACGACCGCGTCCGCCCAGGCCAGCTTTTCCTGCTCGGCCACGATGTCCGCGCTCAGCTCCCCGCGCGCGTGCGCCCGGGCCGACGTCGCCCCGACGACCAGCCGGCCGTCGTCGGCTTCGGCGCCGAAGTCGGCGGCGTCGACCACCGGGTTCCACTTCATGGCGTACAGGTCCGACTCCCGGACGTCGTGGCCGAGCTCCCGGAGCGTCCGGAGCCCGTCGTCACGGAGGGCCCCGCTCAGCGAGCGCGGCTCGGGATGCGCGAAAACCCACAACACGTTCATGACCTCGATGGTCATCCGGCCGCCCGGTTCGATCGAGTGGCCGGAAAGCCAACATGTGCAAGAATCGAGCCATGGCCGAATTCGTGCACCCGAACCGCCACCACGTCGCCGTCCTCGTTCGCCACGGCATGCTGGTGATGGAGCTGGGCATCGTCCACCGCCTGTTCGGCCAGGCCCGCTCGGCGCCGGGGGAGCCGCTGTACGAAGTCGTGACCTGCACGCTCGAACCCGGTCCGGTGCGCACCGACGCCGACTTCACCATCCCGGTCGACCGCGGCCCCGAGGTGCTGGCCGAGGCGGACACGGTGATCGTCCCGGCGTCCCTGATCGAGTACGAGCCGCTGGCGCGCGTGCTGACCCCGCCGCTCGAAGCCGCCCTCGGCCGCATCCCGCCGGCCGCGCGCATCGCGTCCATCTGCACCGGCGCGTTCGTGCTCGCCGCGGCCGGCCTGCTCGACGGCCGCCGGGCCACCACCCACTGGCGGTCCGCCGAGGACCTGCAGGACCGGTTCCCCGAGGTCGACGTCGACCCGTGCGTGCTCTACACCGACGACGGCGACGTGCTGACCTCGGCGGGTGTCGCCGCCGGGATCGACCTGGTGCTGCACATGATCCGCCGCGACCACGGCACGGCGGTGGCCAACGAGGTCGCCCGCGGCACGGTCGTGTCCCCGCACCGCGAAGGCGGCCAGGCCCAGTTCGTCCGGCGGCCGGTCCCCGAGCCCCGGACGTCGTCGACGAAGGCGGCCCGGGCCTGGGCGCTGGAGAACCTGCACCGGCCGCTGACCCTGCGCGAGCTCGCCGCCCGCGAGGCGATGAGCACGCGCACGTTCACCCGCCGCTTCCGCGAGGAGGTCGGCATCTCGGCCCTGCAGTGGCTGACCCAGCAACGGGTCGAGCGCGCCCGCCAGCTCCTCGAGGAGACGGACCTGCCGGTCGACCGCGTCGCCACCGAAGCCGGCTTCGGCACGGCGGCCTCGCTGCGCCAGCACTTCCAGGCGGCGCTGGCGGTGTCGCCGAGCGCGTACCGGTCGACCTTCCGCGGAGAACTGGCTGTTCAAGCCGGCTGAAATCCGGATAGCGTCGGCGCCCATGGACGACTTCTACGTCAGCCACAGCCGGTTCAGCGATCCCGGACCGCACGCGGACTGGCTCGACGCGACCCCGGCCGACCTGGCCGTCCTGCGTGAAGCGGCGTCCCAGCTGGTGTTCCACTACTGGGGTTCGGGCGCGATCACCGAACACGGGTTTCCGGCCGCCCGCAACGACGAGATCACCCTGCGGTACGCCGAGGCGATGTGGGCGCGCCTGCGCGAGCTCGACCCGGCCCCACCGGTGCAGCCGCGGCCGCCGCTGCACCGGATCGTCGGCTGCTGCCGCGACTTCACGCTGCTGTTCGTCTCGATGGCCCGCCACCACGGCATCCCGGCCCGCGCCCGCGTCGGCTTCGCGAGCTACCTGATGCCCGGCTGGTACCTCGACCACGTCGTCGCCGAGGTCCGCACCGCCGACGGCTGGCACCTGGTCGAGCCCCAGCTGTCACCCGGTTTCCGCGACCCGGTGGACGACGTGGCCTTCGACCTCCTCGACGTCCCCCGCGACCGGTTCCTGACCGGCCCCGACGCGTGGACCGCCGTGCGCGCCGGCGAGCTCGACCCGGACCTGCTGGTCGTCTCGCCGGACCTGGACGTGCCGTTCCTGCGCGGGATTCCGTACACGTGGCACAACCTCGTGCTCGACCTCGCCGCGCTCAACAAGCACGAGATGCTCCAGTGGGACATCTGGGGCGCACTCGACGACTCCGCCGCGCTCGACCCGGCCACCGTCGCCCGTGCGGACGAGCTGGCCGAGCTGGTGGCCGACGCGGACGTCGAGCAGCTGCGGGTGGCCTTCGAGGCCGACGACGTCCGGGTGCCGCCGGTGATCCACACGGTCACCCCGCCGGGACGGCTCCTGGCCGAGGTAGTGCTTCGCTGACCTCGGTGGCAGTCCGCACGAACCGCGCGATCCGCAGGTCCCGCGCCCCGGCCGTCCAGGCGAGGGCCAGCGAGTACGGCGTCGCGTCGACAACCGGCCGGTAGACGACGTCGTCCCGCGAGCGCAGCTCGGCGACCGACGCGGGCAGCAGCGCGACCGCCTGCCCGAGCGCGACCGTCTCCAGCAGCTGGGCGCTGTCGTGCACGATCGGCCCGGGTGTCACCGGTCCGCCGGTCACGTCCTGCCCGGACCAGTACGCCCGGTCCGCGGCCGAGGAGAGCGGCCAGCACGGCGTCGGCTGCCCGGCGAAGTCGGCGCAGGTCAGCACGGACCGGCGGGCGAGTTCGTGGTCCGACGGCAGTGCGGCCACCCGTGGTTCGCTGAACAGCACCTCGACGTCCAGGCCGTGGTGGGTGCCGCCGTGGCAGCCGAGCACGGCCACGTCGGCCCGGCCGTCCCGCAGCATCTCCGTCTGTTCGCCGAACCCGCTGACCCGGAGGTCGACCGGATCGGGGTGCGCGTCGGCGATCCGCCGCAGCAGATCGGTCGCGACCCCCGGCTTCGCGGTGACGACCAGCGCCGGCGTCCGTTGAGCTGCCCGCCGCGTGCGCCGGACCGCCGCGGTGACGGCGTCCAGTGCCTTCGCCGACTCGGTGAGCAGGACGGCGCCGGCCGGCGTCAGCGAGACGTGCCGGCTGGTGCGTTCGAAGAGCTGCACCCCGAGCCGCCGCTCCAGCAGCCGGATCGCGCGCGACAGCGGTGGCTGCGCCATCCCGAGCCGCTCGGCGGCGCGCGAGAAGTTCAGCTCTTCGGCGACCGCGCGGAAATACCGCAGCTCACGGACCTCGACATCGTCCATACCGGGAGAGTATCGCGGCAGAGTCCACAGGTCTTTCCTTTTCTCTTTCGCGCATGGTGGGCTTGGTGTCGATAACTCCACAAAGGACGGACATCGATGACGGAGTCACAACGCAACAAGGAAGTGGTCTTGGGCTTCCTCCGGCTGGCCTTCACCGAGAAGCGCCCGGCCGACGCCTTCGCCGAGCACGTCGGCGACGGCTACGTCCAGCACAACCCCCACGCCCCGGCGAGCGCGGCGGCCTCGGCCCGCTACCTGGCCGGGTTCGTGACCCGGTTCCCGGAGCTCACCCTGGACGTCCACCGGGTGATCGCCGAGGACGATCTTGTGTGCACGCACAGCCTCCTGCGCCTGACGCCCGGCTCGCGTGGCAGCGCGATCGCGGACGTGATGCGGGTGCGGGACGGCCGGATCACCGAGCACTGGGACGTGGTGCAGGAGATCCCGGAGACGACGGCGAGCGGCAACCCGATGATCTAGGCGAGCTGCCCCGGGAGGTGCCGCCTCGCGGGCCGGCGCTCGTGAGCGACCGCGGCCGGTGTCCCGCCGCGCGGGACGTCACCCCTCAGGGACCGTGCCCGGCTTGGTCGGCCGGGGCATCACGCCTCGGCGACCGGGTCCGGGTCGTCGTCCGCCGGGTCGATCTCCCTCGGCGCGATGCCGTGCAGTGCGGCGCTCACCACCGAGTTCACCGGTGGCGGGTCGAGGGGTGCCGTGTGCGGGAAGACCGTCGTGAGCACCGAGGCGTGGCAGTAGCCGACCAGCATGGCCGCCGTTGCGTCCACTTCGGACTCCGGGCGCAGGCGGCCCAGCCTGCGTTCCGCCTCGAGGTAGGCCACCAGCCGATCGCGCCAGTAGCCGGACCGCTCGCTGATCTCCGCGAACCGCTCCAGCACCCTGGGCTGCGAGACCAGGCCGCTGAACGCCGGCACGAGCGCCTTGTGCAGCGCCAGGCCGAACTCCACGTGGCGGCGGAGGTTCCCGAAGAGGACGCCTTCACCGGGCACGGGCAACTCGCCCAGCTCCGCCTCCGTTGTGCGCACGTGCTCCAGCAGGGCCCGGGCCACCAGTTCCTCCTTGTCGGAGAAGTGGTTGTAGAGCACGCCGTCGGCGACGCCCGCCATGCGCGCGATCTCCCGCACGGTCATACCGGTCGTGCCGTGCGTGGCGATCATCTTCTGCGCGGTCTCGAGCAGCAGGTCGTGCAGTGACTGCCCGTCCCGCTGGGCGGCGGCTTTCCTCGGTGACATCACCGCCATCGTACGGGCGCCCCCGCTACGGCCTCCTTCCCGTGACCAGCCACGCCGTGCCGCGCAGCCGGACCGCCTCCGGGCCCGCGAACGGCTCGAGCGCCTCCGCGAGGGCGTCGGTCGCCTTGGTCGCCGTCGCGCTGTCGAGCCGGTCCAGGTGGTGGCGGACCGGGCCCCAGTCCGCCATGAACCGGGCCGCGTCGGGGACGTCACGGCCCCAGACCTGGCCGGCCTCGACGCGGGTGCACACGACGTCTTCGAAGCCGGCTTCGGTCAGCACCGCCCTGGTCCGGTCCGGGTCCGCGAACGACGTCGGCCCGCTGCCGTCCGGCCCGGTCGGCTGCGGCAGGTAGGCCGCCATCGCGGCGAACACCCGGCCGAGGTCGGTGCCGGACAGCGCCGTCATGCAGAGGAACGCGAGCCGCCCGCCGGGGGGCAGCGCGCGCCGGACGTTGCCGAACGCCGCCACCGGATCGGCGAAGAACATCACCCCGAACCGGCTGATCGCCAGGTCGAACCCGCCTTCGGCGAACGGGTGGACCTGGACGTCACCCTGCTCGAACGTCACGTTCGGCACCTCGGCCGCCCGCCTCCGCGCGGTCGCGAGCATCGGCCCGGACAGGTCGACGCCGATCGCGGAGCGGGCCCGCGCCGCGGCGAGCCGCGTGAGCTGGCCGTTGCCGCAGCCGATGTCGAGCACGCGATCGCCGGAGTCCACCTGCTCGAGCAAAAAACTGTTGAAGCCGCTGTTCACGGCGTCGTAGCGATCGGCGTGTGTCGCCCAGTGCTCCCCTTCGTAGCCGTTCCACGCCTCGGCCTGTGCGGTGTTGACGATCCCGGTCATCCCCAGCCCCTTCCGTTATGAACACACGTTCATGAACATGTGTTCATGCTGCCGCCGCGGCCATCCGCTGTCAAGGCATCGGCCACCCGCCGCCGGATGTCGGCCAGGTGGCAGATCTTCCGGGCGGACGAACGCGGAAGACTTCTCCCCATCAGGGCAAACCGCCTCTGACCAGCCAAAAGGAGTTCGAAATGACCGACGTCATCGCCAACATGTCCATGTCCCTCGACGGTTTCGTGGCCGACCCGGAAGACCACATCGATCACCTGTTCGAGTGGTTCGGCAGTGGCGACGTCGAGGTCCCCACCGCCGTCGAGTGGGCCACCTTCAAGACCTCCGAAGCCAGCGCGAAGATGCTGCGCGCGGCGATGGACAACGTCGGCGCGCTGATCACCGGCCGCCGCCTGTTCAACCTCGCCCAGGGCTGGGGCGGCACGCACCCGATGGGCGTGCCGGTCTTCGTCGTCACCCACGAGGAGCCCGCGGACTGGCCGCACCCGGACGCGCCGTTCACGTTCGTCACCGACGGCCTCGAAAGCGCCGTCGAGCAGGCGAAGAAGGCCGCCGGCGACAAGATCGTCGCGGTCGCCAGCACGACGATCGCCCAGCAGTGCCTCAACCTCGGCCTGCTCGACGGCGTCCAGGTCGACCTGATCCCGGTGCTGCTCGGCTCCGGCGTCCGCTTCTTCGACCACCTCGACGCCACCACGAAGCTGACCGGCCCGGAGGTCACCGAGGGTACCGGCGTGACGCACCTTTCGTACCGGATCAAGCGCTGAGGAGCGTGACGTGCAGCGCGGCGAGGCGGGCGGGGTCGGCGATCACTTCATACGCCGCCACCCGCTCGCCGTCGACCGTCACGGCCAAGGCGAGCACCAGCCGTCCGCGGGGCGCGACGACGACGCCGACCGCGCCGTCGACCAGGACAGTTTCGGCGAACCGGGCCCGTTT
Organism: Amycolatopsis sp. CA-126428; assembly: GCF_002904335.1. GTDB lineage: Bacteria > Actinomycetota > Actinomycetes > Mycobacteriales > Pseudonocardiaceae > Amycolatopsis. Next base: position 171,033 of record NZ_PPHF01000123.1, read on the forward strand.
CCCGAACACCTGCGTCTCCTCGGCCACCGCGCGGGCCCCGCGCGTCTCGAGGGCCGCGCCCGCCGGCAGCGCGGCCGCGTCGGCGCGGCGGACGACGTCCGGGGCCAGCACGTCGAGCAGGGCGGCGAGGTCGCCGCCGCGGGCGGCGGCCAGGAACGCGTCGACCACCCGGCGGTGCCGGGCCAGGTCGGCCGGGGGCAGCGGGGAAGTGCCCCGGACCCGGTGCCGCGCGCGGCTCGCCAGCTTCTTCGCCGCCACCGGCGTGCGGTCCAGCACCGGGGCGATCCGGTCGAACGGCACGGCGAACAGGTCGTGCAGCACGAACGCGATCCGCTCGGCCGGCCCGAGCGCGGCCAGCACGACGAGCAGCGCACGGCCCACCGCGTCGGCGAGCGCGGCTTCGTCCGCCGGATCGGCGTCGTCCACCGGCTCCGGGAACACCTCGAACGACTCCTCGCGGCGGGATTTCCGCGAACGCAGGACGTCGAGGCAGACGCGGGACACGACCGTGGTCAGCCAGGCCGCCAGGTTGCCGACCGAGCCGGCCCGGTTCAGCCGCAACCACGCTTCCTGCACGGCGTCGTCCGCTTCGGCCGCCGAGCCGAGCATCCGGTAGGCCAGCCCGCGCAGCCGGCCGCGTTCGGCCTCGAAGTCCGCCGCCAGGTCGTCCATCGGTCACCTTCCGCTCGCGTTCACCGTCGCCTCCTCGACGTATCCCCGCGACCGGAGGTGACCGGATGAGCTTGCTGACCCCCGCCGACCTGGACGCCTACTACGCGCAGCGCGCCGGCGCCGGACTCATCGTCGCCGAAGGCACCTGGGTGGGCGAACGGGCCATCGGCTTCTCGGACGCCCCGGGCCGCCGCGCACGGCCGCGTCGGCGTCCGGCTTTCGCCGTGGTGGGCCGGCGGACTGTGCACTGTGGACGAAGCACTCCGCGCCGAGTACGACGAACTGGTCGCCGGCCTCGCCGACGCGGTTTCGTTCGCGCTGTCCCAGTAGAACGGGCGGACTTCGGTGATACGGCCACCGGCCACGGTGATCGCCTGGAGGATCGGGAACTCGAGCTCGCGACCGGTGGCGCGCGCGTTCGGACGTCGTCAGGCGTCCGGGCACCACACCGCCAGCTCGCTCCCGCCCGGCTCGCGGAAGTGGAAACGGCGTCCGCCCGGGAAGGCGAACGGTTCCTTCGTCACCACCCCGCCCGCTGCCGCCACCGCCTCGCGGGCCGCTGCCAGGTCGTCCGTGCGGATCGTGAGCAGCGGTGCGCTCGTCTGTTCGTCCGCGGCCGATTGGAACCCCAAGGTGAGGCCGGTGCCCCGGACGTCGGTGTAGTCCGGGCCGTACGGAGTCGCCGCCCAGCCGAACGCGCGCTCGAAGAACTTCCCGGACGCCGCGGCGGACGTGGACGGGAACTCGGCGAAGTCGATTTCGTACATGCCCCGACGCTAGCGGCGACCACCGACAAAACCGCGCGAGCGGGCCGTCGACAGCCCGCCGAGGACGAGCGCGACCGCGCCGATCACCAGGTCCACGTAGCCCCCGACGATCCCGTAGCCGGTGCCGGGCCCGCCTTTCGCGGCGGCCACCACCCAGCCGCCGATCACGACGGAAGCCAGGCCGCCGGCCAGGGCCACGACGGCTCCGCGGCCGCGGGACAGTGCCCGCACGCCCGCGACGACCCCCGCGACTCCGAGCACGACGGCGATCAGGGACCAGAGCCGTCCCGGGGTGAGGTCGGCGGAACCGGTCGCGGCGAGGACGTTCATGAGGTGCTCCTTCGGTTCGGGTCGGACGCCGGAAGCATGTCCGCCGGACCCGTGGCCCGTCGTGGTGCGCGAGCAGACACTTCGCGCTGCCGCGGACGCCGCAGGAGCCGGCCGGCTACCGCAGCTGCAGTAGCCCGGAAATGCTCTCCGCGCGGGACTTCGCCGGGCGGTCACCCGGTTAGGGTTCGGGGGTGAGCCGCGCGCAGGTCGTCGACGGGGTGATCGCCGCCGGCGTCGCGGTGGCCCTGGTGGTCGCCGGGGTGTCCGGCGCGCACCGGATCCCGGAGCTCGACGTCCTGGGGTACGCGGCGCTGGCCGCCGGTGGGCTGGCGCTGGCCGCGCGCCGCCGGGCGCCGATCGCCGTGCTGGCCGCGACCGCGGTCTGCGCGCTCGCGTACCAGATCGCCGGCTTCGAAGTGCCCGTCGTCGCTTACCTCTTCGCCGTGTATGCCGCCGTCCGGGCGGGACACCGGATCGCCGCGGTGGTCGCTTCGGTGCTCATGCTGGCCGCGATCCCGCTCGCGCTCCTGGCTTCGGGCGTGGCCGACACGGGCGCGGCGTTCACGCAGTCGCGGGACGTCCTCCAGCTGGCGTGGCTGATCGCCGCCGGGGCCGCCGGGGAGGCGTTGCGCCAGGCCGAGCGCCGGGCCGACGAAGCCGAACGCACCCGCGAGGAAACCGCGCGGCGGCGCGCGGACGAGGAACGGCTGCACATCGCGCGGGAGCTGCACGATTCGCTCACCCACCAGATCTCGGTCATCAAGGTGCAGGCCGAAGTCGCCGTCCACCTGGCCCGCAAGCGCGGCGAAGACGTGCCCGACGCGCTGCTGGCGATCCGCGACGCCGGCCGCGAGGCGGCGCGGGAACTGCGGGCGACCCTGGAGGCGTTGCGCGACGACGACAAGGATCCGCCGCGCGGGCTCGACGACGTCCCGGACCTCGTGCGCCGCGCCCGGACCACCGGTCTCGACGCGCAGCTGACGGTCGAGGGCCGGTGCGACGGCGTGCCGGCCGCGGTCGGCCGGACCGCCTACCGGATCGTCCAGGAGTCGCTCACCAACGTCACCCGGCACGCCGCCGCGGCCACCGCGTCGGTCCGGATCGACCACCGGCCCGGCACGCTGGTCATCCGGGTGGACGACGACGGCCAGGCCACCGTGGACAGTGCCCCGGGCGTCGGCCTGACGGGGATGCGCGAGCGCGTCACGGCGCTGGGCGGCCGGCTCCAGGCCGGGCCTCGCCGCGAAGGCGGCTTCAGCGTCCAGGCCGAACTGCCGGTGGACCCCGCGTGATCCGCGTCCTGCTGGCCGACGACCAGCCGCTCATCCGCAGCGGGTTCCGCGCGCTCCTCGACGTCGAGGCCGACATCGAGGTGGTCGCCGAAGCGGGCGACGGCGGCGAGGCCGTGCGGCTCGCACTGGAGCACCTGCCGGACACCGCGCTCCTCGACGTCCAGATGCCCGGCGTCGACGGCATCGAGGCGACCCGGCGCATCGCCGCGCACCCGGCGCTGGCCGCCGTGCACGTCGTCATCCTGACCAACTACGGCCTGGACGAGTACGTCTTCGAGGCGTTGCGCGCGGGCGCGGCCGGGTTCCTGGTCAAGGACATCCAGCCGGAGGACTTCCTGCACGCGGTGCGCGTCGCGGCTCGCGGGGACGCCCTGCTGGCGCCGTCGATCACCCGCAAGCTGATCGACCGGTACGTGACCCAGCCGCTCGTCCCCGGCGCGGGGCTGGCGGAGCTGACGAACCGGGAACGCGAAGCCGTTACGCTTGTCGCGAGGGGGCTGTCGAACGAGGAGATCGCCGCGCGGATGGTGATCAGCCCGCTCACCGCGAAGACGCACGTCAACCGGGCCATGATGAAGCTGCACGCGCGCGACCGGGCGCAGCTGGTGGTGTTCGCCTACGAATCGGGGCTGGTGGTGCCGCGGTGAGGCCGTCGTCAGGCCGGGCGGCCCGCGCCCGCGTAGTCGTCGCCCTTCGAGTGGTACGTGTGGATCTGGATCGCCTGGCCCTCGGTCGGCGCGTTGATCATCAGGCCGTTGCCGAGGTACAGGCCGACGTGGTGGATGCGGGTGGCCGGGCTGCCGTAGAACACCAGGTCGCCCAGGCGGGGCTCCTGGGCGGCCGGCACCGGCGGGAGGGCGCGGAACTGGCTGTCCGCCGTCCGCGGGAGGGCGACGCCCGCGCTGTCATACGACGCCTTCGTCAGGCCGGAGCAGTCGAAGCCCGCCGCGCCCGCGTCCGGGCCGTTGCCGCCCCAGACGTACGGGAGGCCGAGCTGGCCCAGCGCGAAGCGGGTCGCGCGGACGCGCGGCGAGCTCGCCGATGCCGGGTCGAGGGACAGCGTGGCGTACAGCTGGGCCATGCCGAGCACGCGCTGGCGGAACAGCTCGGTGTCGCTGCCCGGGTGGTAGGCCGCGATGGCCTTCCACCAGCCGGGGCCGGCGCCGAGGTCGGTGTCGCCCGCGCACAGCGCCCGGCCGGCCGCCGCCGGGGCGTCGGAGCCGAACTTCTTGGTCTGCGCCGCCGTCAGGCCCAGCAGGTTGCCGCCGCCCCGGCCGTGATCGGACGCCGCCGCGCCGACACCCGCGAGCGTGACCCACGAGAGGTGGCACGACGGGTCTTCGCCGCGCAGCGCCAGCTCGCCGTTCGCGTAGCCGATCAGCGCGCTCGCGGGGATGTCGAGGGGACCGGCCAGCTGCTCGGCCCACTGCTGCAACGGGCTCTTGCCGCCCTGGCCGGACGCGCCCTGACCCGGCTCCTGCGCCTTCACCGGCGCGCTGACTTCGAGGACCGACGGGCCCGACACCGCGTCACGCACCACCGGCGGGGGAACCGGGACGGCCGCGGGTTCCGGCGACCGGTCGGCCAGCAGCCAGCCCGCCGTGACGAGTCCGGCGACGAGCGGCAGCGCGACCAGGCCGCGCAGCGCAGCGCCGCGGGCCCACGAAGCCTGCTTGGTCGTCACGGGTTCCAACTTAGAAGAGCGCACCTCTTACTGAACGACTGAGTAGGTTGCACGATAGGGGGACTCCCATATTGTGGGCACATGCCTGAGATCAGCGCGGCCCGGCTCACCTCCGCGCTCCACGGTCGGTACGCGAAGATCGACGTCGTCGAGCGCACCGGTTCCACCAACGCCGACCTGCGAGAAGCCCTCGAAAACGGCGCCGCCGACCGGACCGTCCTGCTCGCCGAAGAGCAGACCGCGGGCGTCGGCCGGCGGGCTCGCTCGTGGAGCTCGCCCAAGGGGGCCGGGCTGTACCTGAGCGTCGCGCTCCGGCCGGGTGTCCCCTTCTCGGTGCTCGGCTCACTGTCCGTCGTCGCCGGGCTCGCCGTTCGCGCGGCCGCCGCGTCCGTCGGGGTGAACGCCGTGCTCAAGTGGCCCAACGACGTCCTGGTCGACGGCGCGAAGTGCGCCGGCATCCTCGCCGAGGCCGTCGCCGGGGCCGAGCCGTCGATCGTGCTCGGCATCGGCCTCAACGTCCTGCCCCCCGGCGACGTCCAGCCGGGACCCGGCGGGCTGCCCGCGACGTCGCTGGCCGAGCACGGTGCCACGAACACCGACCGCACCGACGTCGCCGTCGCGCTGCTCACCGGGTTCGACGACCTCGAGCGGCGCTGGCGCCTGGCCCGCGGCGACCTCACCGCGGCCGGGCTGCTCGGCGACTACCGCGCCCACTGCGCGACCCTCGGCCAGGACGTCGAGGTGCAGCTGCCGGACGGGTCGTCGCTCGTCGGGCGGGCCGCCGGCATCGACGCCACCGGGCAGCTCCAGGTCGACGTGCCGGGCGGCGAGCGGCACACCGTCTTCGCGGGTGACGTGGTCCACGTGCGTCCGGCCTGATTCTTCGGGGCGTTGCCCCCCACCGCCTCCTCGCTCGCCGGTACGGTGAGACGACACCGCCGCACCGACCTTGGGAGCGTCCGCCGTGGCTTATCCGGACGATTTGCTCAGCGAGCAAGAGCACGTCGTGGTGCACAGTCACCCGCACTTCAAGATGCTGATCTTCCCGACGCTCGCGCTGCTGGTCACCGTGGGCGCGGGCACCTGGCTCGCGATCCTCGCGAAGGACGCCGGCTCGCCGTGGAACACGGTCGGGCTGATCGCCATCGCCGTCGTGGCGCTCGTGCTGATCGTGTGGCTGTTCCTGGCGCCGCTCGTGCGCTGGCGGACCACCCACTTCATCGTGACGACGGACCGGCTGATCGCCCGCGAGGGCGTCCTCAAGCGCACCGGCATCGACATCCCGATGGGCCGGATCAACAGCGTCCAGTTCGAGCACGGCCTGCTGGACCGGGTCTTCGGCTGCGGCACGCTCATCATCGAGTCGGCCTCGGACGAGCCGCTGCGCTTCGAGGACATCCCGCACGTCGAAAAGGTGCACACGGTCATCTACCGCGAGGTCAACGACAACCCGTACGACGACTACCGGCCGGGTGCCCCGCAGCAGCAGCCCCAGCAGACCACGCCGCTGCCGCCCCAGGGCGGCGGCCGGCCGCCGCGTGGCGAGAGACGCCGCTGATGGGCACGCGCGCGCTGGGTCTGCCCGAGCGGGTGCCCTCGGCGGGGGAGCTGCCGGACTCCGTCACGATCTGGGAGGTCGGCCCGCGCGACGGGCTGCAGAACGAGGAGACGATCGTCCCGGTCGAGGTCAAGCTGGAGTTCCTCGACCGGCTCGCGGGCGCCGGGCTCACCACGCTCGAAGCGACCAGTTTCGTCCACCCGAAGTGGGTGCCGCAGCTCGCCGACGCCGAGCAGCTGCTGGCCCGGCTCGACCGCCGCGAAGGCGTCCGGTACCCGGTGCTGGTCCCGAACGAGAAGGGCCTGAACCGGGCCCTCGAAGCCGGCGTGGAGCACATCGCGATCTTCGCCAGCGCGACGGAGACGTTCGCGCGCAAGAACCTCAACTCCTCGCTCGACGAACAGTTCGCGATGTTCGAGCCGGTCGTGACGCGGGCCCGGGAAGCGGGCTTGGCCGTCCGCGGCTACCTCTCGATGTGCTTCGGCGACCCCTGGGAAGGCGTCGTGCCGGCGAAGCAGGTCGCCGCCGCCGGCCGCCGCCTGCTGGACATGGGGTGCTCGCAGCTTTCGCTGGGCGACACCATCGGCGTCGCCACGGCCGGGCAGGTCGAAACGCTCATCGGGCTGTTCGACGACGTCGGTACTTTGGCCGTGCACTTCCACGACACCTACGGTCAGGCTCTCGCCAACACGCTCGCGGCGCTCCGATGTGGAGTGTCAACTGTGGACTCTTCGGCGGGCGGGCTCGGCGGCTGCCCGTACGCCGAATCGGCCACCGGCAACCTGGCGACCGAGGACCTGGTGTGGATGCTGGAGGGCCTCGGGGTGGCCACCGGTGTCGACTTGGACGCGCTGGTGGCGGCCAGCGTGTGGATGGCGGGACAGCTCGGCCGCCCGAGCCCGTCCCGCGTGGTCGCCGCACTGGGCTGAGACTTCCGGGGCTCCGCCCCGGGCCGGGGGCTTCGCCACCCGGAGCCCCCGGAAAACAACTGACCTCGTCGCGCCCCCGGGGAAGGGGTGCGGTATCAAGGGGGACCGGCAGCGCCGCGGCCGCGTCGAACATCGTGTGCCCCCCGGGCACCGACCGAGCCGGAGGATGGGTGTGACCGAGCCTTCCGAGGCGGGCTCCGAACCGGTCGAGGCCGACCTCGACACCGGGCCGGTGCAGCTGCCCGGGTACGGCCTGGCGGATTCGGGCGCCTTCGAAGAGGCCCCGACCCCGCCCTCGGGCAACCCCGCGGCCTGGCCGCACGCGGTGTCGCCGCTGCTGCCGCCGTTCCCGCTGCCCCCGGCCCCACCGCCACCCCCGCCGCCGACACCGGCCCCGCTGCCGCCGCCGGTGGCCGGGCCACCGCCGGTCGCGGGCCCGCCACCGAACCCGGGCTCACCCGTGCCGCTGCCGCCGCTGGGCTCGCCGCGCACGGAACGGGAAAGCATCGTCGCGCTGTTCCTGGTGCACATGTTCCCGATCGGGCACCTGCCGGTGGCGATGGACAAGCCGGCGCTTCAGCTGCCGCTGCCCGAGGACCCCGACGGCTTCGCGCCGAACGACCACCCGGACGCCCGGCTGATCTTCGACGACCAGGCCCTGACGAACGTCACCGCGGGCTTCCGCCGCTCGCCGACCGCGCCGTCGCGGCCGGTGCCGCGGCACCTCACCGACGGGTACGTGCCGTACGCCCGCGCGACGCAGGCGGTCTGGATCCGCCGGTTCGTCGTCGGGCACAGCGAGCTCGGCCCCGAATACGCGTGGCCGCCGGGCGAGCAGTTCCCCGAGAGCAGCGTCGACTGGCCCGAGCCGGTGATGGTCCCGGCCGACACGGTCCTCGACCGCTTCGGCCCGGCCTACGGGCGGGTGCTCTTCGCCGACGGGACGCCGTTCGCGGAGCGCTCGCTGCCACCCGCGTTCCTGGACGCCGAATACCGCCGGTACGTCGTGGTGCGCAAGGTGCCGATGTGGCGCTCGGAGACCGCGAACTGGTTCGGGCAGGTCGGCGGCGGCACGCGGTACCGTGCCCTGCTGGCGGCCGACGAACTGGTGACCCTCGGCTACCTCGCCGAGGCCAAGGGGGATGAGGACTGATGAACACCCAGTCGATCCAGCGGTGGCTCGGCGTGCTGGGCGTGCCGCCGGAGGTCGTCTCGCTCGGCGCCGAGGTCGACAACGCCTGGTGCCTGATGCAGGGCGAGGACGAGGCGTGGGAAGTGTTCTGGCGCGAGCAGGGCAACCGCTACGACTGGGCCCGGTTCACCAGTGAGCAGGTGGCGTGCCACTACCTGTTCGGCCGGCTGGCCTGGGCCCAGGTCGCCCGCGGCGCCGTCGGCCTGCTGCCCGGGTCGTGAGTGGTAAGGCGGGCTAGAACCCGCCTTACCACTCACGACGACTCAGCCCACCGCGTAGGTGAAGACGTGCGCCTGTCCCGCGCCGGTCGACGGGGGCAGGGTGATGCTGCGGACCTGCTTCGCCGGGTCGAGGGCGATCGGGGCCGTCGCGAACAGGTACGACGTGTACGGCCGTTGAAGCCGGAACATGTACCGCGGGAACGCCGAGTTCACGTACGGCACCTTCGCGACGACCGTGTTCCCGAACTGCGGCGTCTCCTCACCGCCCTTCAACAGCCATTCCGACAACCCGAGTTGTGCCTGCTGGGCCGAGCCGTCGGTGTAGGTGACGGTCACCGTGCCCTGGGCGTCCGCGCCGGTCGCCGCGCCGAGGAACGACAGCTTCGACGCGCCCGCCGGAGCGTCCACCGCAAGCGTTTGCCCCGCCGCGATCACGTTGTCCGGTGACCCGGCCGGGCTCGACGGCCAGCGGAACTGCTGCCCGTTCGCGGTCACCGTCGCGCCCGGCGTGATGCCGTTCGCGGCGAAGCCCTGCGCCGAGTAGGAGAACGCGAACCCGCCCGGGTAGAGGTCGGTCTCGCCGAAGTCGCCGTACTGGACGAACTTGTCGTCGGTGACGCCGACGTTCGTGCTCGCCGCGGGCAGCGTCCCCGGCGTTCCGACGGTCACCGGCAGGACCGCGGGGACCGGTTGCCCGTCGAAGGTCACCGGCACGCTCGTGTACGCGTCCGGCGTCCCGGCCGCCGCGGTGACCCGCACCTGCTGCGAAGCGGTGCCGTGTGCGCCCACGGTGAGCGTCCCGCTCGACGGCGTCACGGTGATCCCCGCCGGCGGCTTCGCCTGCCAGGACACCGTGCCCGCGCCGGTGATGCCTTCGGCGAGCACCGTGGCGCCGGTGGCGCCGCCGGGTGCGACCGCGATCCGGCCCGGGCCGACCCGGCCGCGCACCGGAACTTCACCGTCGCGGAACGACGGCGGGACGTCGGAAGCGCCCGACCCCCACGACGTCGGCGACGCGCCGAGCGTGAAGTCCAGCCGCCCGCCGTTCACCGCGAACGACTCCGGCAGCCACGGTTTCGTGCTGGGCTGGCCGTTCACCTTCAGGTTCTTCACGTACTTCACCGAGCTGGACGCGCCGGGCGCGGTGATCGTGATCCGCTGCCCGGTCGCCCGGGTCAGCGTGATCTTCGGGAACATCGGGCTGGCCAGCACCATTTCGGCGCGGCCGGGCGCCTCCGGGTACATGCCGAGCGCGGCGAAGACGTACCACGCCGACGTCGCGCCGAGGTCGTCGTTGCCCGGCAGGCCGTCTTCACCCGGCTTGAACAACAGCTCCGCCGAGCGGCGCACGATGTCCTGGGTCTTCGACGGCGCGCCCGCGTAGGCGTACTCCCACGGCACCTCGAACGACGGCTCGTTCGACATGAAGGCGTACGGCGAACTGGCGTCGCTGTTCAGCTTCGTGAAGAAGAAGTCGAGACGCTTCTTCGCGGCGTCGTTGCCGCCCATCGCGTCGAAGAGGCCTCGGACGTTGTAGGGCACCATCCACGTGTACTGCGCCGCGTTCCCTTCCTGGTAGCGCATTTCCTGGTACTGCGCGGGGTCGAACGGCGAGAGGAACTGGCCGTCGCGCATCCGGGTCTGCAGGTAGCCCGTGGCCGGGTTGTAGACGTTCTCCCAGTACTGGGCGCGGCTCATGAACCGGTGGTAGGTCCGGGGATCGCCGAGCCGCTGGGCGAGCTGCGCGATGCCGAAGTCCGCCGTCGTCTCCTCGAGCATGTCGGAGACGTTGTTCGGGTGGTAGCCCAGCGTCTGGTAGTCCGACAGGCCGGGGCGTTCGAGAGCCCGTTCGCCCGCCTGCTGGACACGGGTGGCGCCGTTGACCATCGACTTCAGGGCGCTCCGGGCGTCGAAGTCCGTGGCGCCGAAGGCGTACGTGCTGGCGATGATCGAGTGGTACGGATCGCCGCCCATCACCCCCATGAAGTCGTTGTTCTGCGACCAGCGGTCCCAGATCCCGCCCGCCTGGTCGGCCTGGTTGAGCATCGACTGCGCCATGTCGGCGGCCTCGTGCGGGGCGAGCAGCGACAGCAGCTGGACCTCGTCGCGGTAGGTGTCCCAGCCGGAGAAGTTCGCGTACTGCGCGTGACCCGGCTTCGCGTGGTGGATCGCCTTGTCGAACCCGGGATAGCGACCGTCCACATCGGAAAAGACGTTCGGCTGCATGAGGGTGTGGTACAGCGCGGTGTAGAACGTCTTCGTGGCCGCGTCCGTGCCGCCTTCGACGGCGATCTGCCGCAGCCGGTCGTTCCACGCCCGGCGCGCGTTGCCCTGCACGGTGCCGAAGGAGTCCTGACGCTGTTCGAGATCGGCGTTGAGCCGCGCCCCGGCCGCGTCCACATAGGACAAGCCGACCCGGACCTGGACCGGTTTCGCCGGGTCGAAGGTCAGGTAGGCGCCGGAACCGCCCTCGGCGGTGACCACCTGCTTGTCCCACGTCGTCCTGCTCAGGTTGCCGCCGCGGGCGCTGGTGCCGCCGGGCGTCACGGTCGCGTCCTGCCAGGTCCCGGACGTGCGGAACGGCTGGTCGAAGGTGGCCCGGAAGTAGACCTTGTAGGTGTTCGGGCCGCGGCAGAAGTGGCCGCTGGAGACCCAGCCTTCGACGGTGCGCCGGGCCGGGTCGACGGTCACGGCGGCGTCGTCGCTGCCCATCGCGGACTGCGCGACGTCGATCAGCAGCGTGGCGGGGGAGTCCTTCGGGAAGGTGAAGCGGCCCAGGCCGGAGCGCTGGGTCGCGGTCAGCTCGGTGGTGACGCCCGAATCGGTCGTCACCTTGTAGTAGCCGGGCGACGCCGATTCGTTCACGTGGCTGAAGGTGGGGAAGTACTTCGTCGCGTCGACGGCCGGCGAGGTGGTGATGTTCCCGGCGATCGGCAGGAACGGCACGTCGCCCGCCGCGCCGCCGCAGCCGGCGCCGTTGAAGTGGGTGAGGCTGAAGCCGCGGAGCCGGTTCTCTTCCCAGGCGTAGCCGCCGTCGCGGTCCCGGGCGTAGTAGCGGCCCTGGCCGGTGGGCGGCTTGGGCTGCAGGGGCGTGTCGGGACTCCACTGCACCATGCCGAACGGGACGTCGGCGCCGGGGAACGTGTCGCCGGCGTAGGTGTTGGTCTCGGGCGTGTCGCCGGCCTTCGCGCCGGTGAACGGGTTGACGTAGGCGGCGAAGTCTCGGTTCAGGGGTTCGGCGGCCGCGGGTGCGACCGCCGTGACGAGGGGGACGATCAAAGCCGCGGTGACGACTCTGCGCATGCTCTTCCTCCCGGGGTGAGCGGATCACCCCGGTTGACAACGTTGTCAGAAGACCGGGTGACCCGGCGAGCACCGTGAGTGAACCACTGCTGGTCCAGACCGGTCAAGAAGTGCTCGCCGGGTCGCCGTCAGCGCTCGAGGATCGCCAAGGCCGCGTCGTGGAGGCGGCCGTTCGTCGAGAGCGCGCTGCCGTTGTCGTAGCGCTCGGCACCGTCCAGATCGCTGAACCGGCCGCCCGCCTCGGTCACGATCACCTGCGCGGCCGCGACGTCCCACGGGTTGACGATGCACTCCGCCGCCACGTCCAGCGCGCCCTCGGCCACCAGCACGTGGTGCCAGAAGTCGCCGAACGCCCGGGTCTCCCAGCACGCGTCCACCAGTTCGAGGTACTTCTCGCGCGAGTGGTACTCGATCCAGGAGTTGAGGTCCGTTGTGGACAGATAAGCGTCCGAAAGGGACGAAACCTTCGAAACCGACAGCCGGCGGGTTCCGGCCGAGTCGCTCGAAAACGCCCCGTCGCCCGAAGCCGCCCACCAGCGGCGGCCCAGCAGGGGCGCGCTGATCAGGCCGACGACCGGGTCGCCGTCCTCCACCAGGGCGATGAGGGTCGCCCAAACGGGTACTCCGCGGAGGAAGTTCTTGGTCCCGTCGATCGGGTCGAGCACCCACGCGCGGCCCGTTGCGGCCGAGCCGCCACGCTCCTCGCCGAGCACCGCGTCGGCCGGGCGTTCGGCCGCCAGCAGCGCGCGGATCGCGTCCTCGACCGCGGTGTCGGCGTCGGTCACCGGGGTGCGGTCGGGCTTGCGCTCCACCGCCAGGTCCAGGGCGCGGAACCGCGCCGTCGTGATCGCGTCGGCGGCGTCGGCCAGCCGGGTGGCGAGAGCCAGATCATCTTCGTAGCCAGGCACGGTCACGATGGTTTCACGCCCGTGAGCCGTAGAGTTGGCCAGGTGAGCATGGTCCTACTAGCCGAAGACGATCCGGCCATCGCCGAACCGCTCTCCCGCGCCCTCGAACGTGAGGGATACGAGATCCACGTCGTCACCGACGGCCCTTCGGTGCTCGACGCCACCGCCGCCCAGCGCGTCGACCTGCTCGTGCTCGACCTCGGCCTGCCCGGGATGGACGGTCTGGAGGTCTGCCGCCGCCTGCGCGCCGCCGGCACCGAGCTGCCCGTCCTGATGCTCACCGCCCGCACCGACGAGGTCGACTTCGTCGTCGGCCTGGACGCGGGCGCCGACGACTACGTCGCCAAGCCGTTCCGCCTCGCCGAGCTGCTCGCCCGGATCCGCGCGCTGCTGCGCCGGCGGGTGCCCGACGTCCTGGAGGCCGGCGGGGTGCGGATGGACCTCGGCGCCCGGCTGGTGACGGTGGACAACCACGAAGTCCAGCTGGCGAACAAGGAGTTCGAGCTGCTGCGCGTGCTGATGAGCCGGGCCGGGCAGGTCGTGAGCCGCGACGAGATCCTCGCCGAGGTCTGGAACGACCTCGAGTCGAAGACGTCCAAGACGCTCGACATGCACATGTCGTGGCTGCGCCGGAAGCTCGCCATCGCCGCCGACGAGGCCGCCGGCCGCACCAGCAAGACCCACGACGGCGAGCGGCGGATCGCGACCGTCCGCGGCGTCGGCTTCCGCTTCAACGCCGAATAAAGCCGTGCGCCGCCGCATCCTGCTGGCCATCCTGCTGGCCGTCGCTGTCACCGCGGCGGTCCTCGGCATCCCGCTGGGCATCGTGGCGAGCTGGCAGATCGAGTCGAGCTACCGCGAAACGCTCGCCGAGAACGCCCGTGCGGCGGCGGCGATCCTGGACACCGAAATCGCCAACGGCCAGGAGATCGACCTCGACCAGGTGCGCGCGGCGGTCCCGGCGAACGGACTGCTGACCGTCCGGGCCAGCGGCCAGACCGAGAAGCGCTACGGCAGCAGTCCCGGCCCCGAAACCGTCACCGAGACGGCCGACCTGGCCCGCGACGGCAAGGTGGAGATCGCCGTCCCGGCCGGCCCGATGCACGAGCGGCAGACGACGGTGACGCTGGTCGTCGTGCTGCTGGTGCTGCTGTCGGTGGGCACCGGCGCGGTGGTCGCCATCGCGACGGCCCGGCGGCTCGCGAAGCCGCTGCGGCACGTGGCCGAACGCGCGGCCCGGCTGGGCGGCGGCGACTTCCGGCCCGACCCGAGCCGCTACGGCGTCGGCGAACTCGACATGGTCGCCGAAGCGCTGGACGCGTCCGGCACCGCGCTGGCCCAGCTGGTGCAGCGGGAACGCCAGCTCGTCGGGGACGTCTCGCACCAGCTGCGCAGCCGGCTGACGGCGTTGCAGCTGCGGCTGGAACCGCTCACGGTCCACCCGGACGACGAGGTGGCCGACGAGTCGAAGGCGGCCCAGGAACAGGCCGACCGGCTCGCCGAGGCACTGGACGAGCTGCTGGCGGCGGCCCGCGCGGCGCGCGAGGTCGGCGCCGAACCGGTGGACCTGCCGACCCAGCTGCCGGCGATGGCCCAGGAGTGGCGCGAGCTGCTCCGCTCGGAGGGCCGCAACCTGCGGACCCGCGTGGCCGACGCCCTGATGGCGCGGGCCACCCCGGGACGGCTCCGCGAGGTCATCGGCGTGCTGCTGGACAACGCGCTGCGCCACGGCTCGGGCACGGTGACGCTCATCGCCCGCCGCGGCGACGCCGAGGGCACGGTGGTGATCGAGGTGAGCGACACCGGCCCCGGCGTCCCGGACGAGCTCGCCCCGCACATCTTCGAGCGCGGCTTCTCCGGCGGTGGCTCGACGGGCGTGGGACTGGCCTTGGCGCGGGCCCTGGTCGAGGCCGACGGCGGCCGCCTGGAGCTGTCGAACCGCCGCCCGGCGGTGTTCAGCCTGTTCCTCAAGGTGCCGCGGCCGACCGACGTCCCCGAAGTGCGCTGGCCGGCCGAGCGCGTCCCGCGTTAGGAAGCGCCCGGCCGGCCGCTCAGATCAGCCCCTCCCGCATCGCGTAGGCGACCGCGTGCGACCGGTTCCGCAGCTGGAACCGGTTGGTCACGTCGTGGAGGATGCTCTTCACCGTGCGCTGCGAGTAGCACAGCTCGTCGGCGATCTCCTGCGTCGAATGACCCGCCGCGACGAGCTTGAGGACCTCCGTCTCGCGGTCGCTCATGCCGCCCAGGCGCAGGCCGCGCGGCTGGAGCACCTGGCGCTGCAGGCGCGAAACCCGGTTCAGCAACCGGCCGAGCAGCTCGGGAGGCAACGCGCCTTCCCCGGCCGCGGCGGCCTTGATCAGGCGGACCAGGACGTCGGGCCCCGCGTCGGCGCGGCGGGCGACCGCGCAGACCCCGTGCTCGACCGCGTTCAGGATCTCGTTGTCGTCGACTTCGCCCGCGATCAGCACGATGCGGGTGAAGCCCTGGTGGTGCAGCGCGGCCAGCAGCCGGGTCATCGGCTCGTCGAGCCGGTCGGCGACCAGCAGGGCGACCAGGGCCGTGCCGTCGTCCACCACCCGGACGTCGGCGCGCGACCGCAGCGCCGTGCAGACGCCGTCGTGCAGGATCGGATCGGTGGCGCGGACCACCACCGGGGTCCGCTCGGATTCGAACATCGTTCCCCATTTCCCCTCGAACGGTGCAGGCTGCCCAGCCTGCCCGCTCGCGTGTCCCGGGCGCATGGGACCGGCGTCCCGATGTTGCCCGGGAGCGCCGTCCTTCAAATCCGGCCGAGGCCCGCGTCCCTGGCCCGGACGATCGCCTCGGCGCGGTCGGCCACGTGCAGCTTGGCGAAGACGTTCGAGATGTGGTTGCGCACGGTTTTCGGGCTCAGGCACAGCGTGCTCGCGATGAGGCTGTTGCTGTGCCCGGCGGCGATCAGCGCAAGCACCTCGCGTTCGCGCCCGGTCAGTTCCGGGAACACCGGTTCGCTGGCCGGTGGCTGGTTGAAGAAGGCGAGCACGCGGTTCGCGATGTCCGGGCCGAAGATCGCCTCCCGCCGGGCGACCGCCTGGACGGCGCGGATGATCTCGTCCGGCTCGGCGTCCTTGAGCAGGTAGCCCCGGGCACCGGCGCGCATCGCCGCGAAGACCGACTCGCTTTCGTCGGCCATCGTCAGCATCAGCACGCCGGTGCCCGGGTTCGCCGCCACGATGTGCCGGGTCGCCTGGATGCCGGACAGGTCGGGCAGGTGCAGGTCCATCACGACGACGTCCGGCCGCAGGGCGGTGGCGGAGGCGATGGCGTCGGTTCCGCTGGCGGCTTCGCCGACGACCTCGATCCCGGGTTCGGCGGCGAGCAGCGTGCCCACGCCGATCCGGAACAGGGGATGGTCGTCCACGACGAGGACGCGCAGGGCGCTCATCCGCCTCACCTCCCCCTCGTCACTCCTGGTGATGGTACGCGGACGCGTTCTCCCGTGCCCAGGCCGCGAAGGTCAGCGGCGGCCGGCCGAGCAGCCGCTCGACGGTGTCGAAGACGACGTGTTCGTGCGGAGCCGACTCGCGCTTGAGGGCGAAGAGGCCGTCGACGGCCTTTGCGGGCCAGCCGTACGTCCGGATCAGCCGTTCCTTCGCGGCGCTTTCGGTTTCTTCGACGTACTTCAGCGGACGGCCGATCGCCTCGGCCAGGATGGCGACCTGCCGCTCGGTGGTCAGGGCTTCGCCGCCGGTGAGCTCGTAGGTCGCGCCTTGGTGGCCGGACGTCGTCAGCACGAGGGCCGCGACTTCGGCGATGTCCCGGACGTGGATCAGCGCGGACGGCGGATCGGTGTCGGGCACGTACACGGCGTTCTCTTCGCGGATCGAGCCGATCCAGGTGAACCGGTTGTCCATGAAGGTGCCGGGCCGCAGGATCGTCCAGGCCGGCCCGGCTTCGCGGACCGCCTGCTCGGCTTCGGCGTGCGCCGAGGTGATCGGATCCTTCTGTCCGAAGTGGACACCCGTGGTGGACAGCTTGACCAGGTGGGTGACGCCGGCCTGCGCGGCGGCTCGGGCGGTGGCCGCTTCCCGGTCGGCGCGGTGGCCCTGGCTCAGCACGAACACGCGGTCCGCGCCGGCCAGCAGGGCGGGCAGGTCCGAGGTGTCGAGGTCGCCGCGGACCACTTCGGCGCGCGGGTCGATCCGGGCCTTCGCCGGGTCGCGGGTCAGCGCGCGAACGCCGGCGCCGGCGTCGAGCAGGGCGGGGACGAGGTGGCGGCCGACCTTGCCGGTGGCGCCGAGGACGAAGATCATCGGGGTTCTCCTATCGGGAAAGCGGGACGTGGGGGAGCGCGAACGCCGTGACGAGGCCGAGCGCGAGCACGGGCAGCAGCGCGAGGAACACGGTGTGGGTGCCGGCGTGGTAGGCGAAGCCGAGCGCGACCGGCCCGAGGGCCGAGCCGAGCGCGCGGGCGAGGTTGACGCCGGCGGCGACCGCGCCGCGGTCCGCGGCGGGGGCGGTGTTCTGCGTGGCCATGGCGAGCACCTGCAGGTTCAGCCCGGCCGCGAAGCCGAAGACGACCAGGCAGCCCAGGACCAGCGGCAGGCCGTGCACGGTGAGCAGGCCGAGCACCGCGAGCAGGCCGAGCGCCATGCTCAGCCGCGGTGCCCAGCGGTACGCGCCGGTGCGGGCGATGACCTTGCTCGCGACGACGGAGGAGACCGACACGGCGAGCGTCATCGGCAGCAGCCGTAGCCCGCCTTGCGCCGGACCGGCGTCGGCCTGCAGGAAGACCGCGATGTAGTTGACCGAGCCGAGGAACGCGAACCCGGCGAGCACGCTGAGCACCACGGACACGGTGAACGTCCGGTCGCGGAACAGCCGCGGGGGCAGCACCGGCGCTTCGGCCCGCCGTTCGACGACCACGAACACCACGGCCGCGGCCGCGCCGAGCGCGACCGACCACGGCGTGAGCAGGGTGAACCCGGTGATCGCCGTGCCGAGCAGGAGCACGCCGGCGAAGTCGAACGGCGCTTCCCGGCGCCGTCTCGACAGCTCGAGCGGCTTGAGGCAGGCCAGGGCGACGAGCCCGAGCGGCAGGTTGACCAGGAAGATCGACCGCCACCCGGCGAGCCCGGTGAGCAGGCCGCCGACGACCGGACCGGCGAGCGAGGCGACGGCGAAGCAGATCGAAAACCAGCCGAAGTACTTCGCGCCTTCGCGAGGCGTGAACATCTCGCCGAGCGAAGCGCCGACGGAGACGAAGAGGCCGCCGGAACCGGCACCCTGCAGCACGCGCCCGGCGATCAGGAACGCGGCCGACGGCGCCAGGCCGCAGGCCAGCGAGCCGAGCAGGAAGAGGGCGAGCGCGCCCAGGAGCACGCGTTTGCGGCCGAAGACGTCACCGAGCTTGCCGTACAGGGGCGCGGTGGCGCTCCCGGCGAGCAGGTAGGCGGTGGTGACCCAGGCGTAGGCGCCGGTCCCGCCGAACTCGGCGGCGATCCGGGGGAGCGCGGTGGCGACGACCTGGGCGTCGAGCATCGCGAGGAAAACGGACAGGAACAGGCCCGTGAGGGCAGGTTTCAGGGCGCGCGGAGGCGCGATCGTGCTCAAGAGGAAGTCCTTGTTTTCGTCAGAAGGGACGAGAGATACCGGCGGCGCGCGAGAACACGCCGACCTCGAGTCGGGAAAAGGTTTCATCGTCATCCGCGGGCGGATGCGACCTCTTCGCGCTCGGAAACCACCTCGAATCGTCCCGCTCGCCCGGCCGAACCCGGACGGCGTCCTTGCGAAGGAACACTGACGAGGATGACAGTAGACAACTACATGTCAAAAGACAAGTACTTTCGCGGCCTGGGTCAGGGCAGCGGGGTGATCTGGTCGTTGTCCCGCCGCCGCTCGCCCAGCTCGTCCGGGAACACCCACTTCTTGAAGCCCCAGAAGCGGAAGAACATGGCCAGCAGCATGCCGATGATCGAGCCGCTCGCGAAGTCCGCGATTTCCTGGACCAGGAACGTCACGTGCGGGACTTCGAGGTCGAGCACGTACCGCGAGATGATCAGGGGGATCAGGTTGACGCCGACCGCGACGCCGCTGATGACGAAGAACAGCGCCGCTTCGTGGTGCCGCTCGCGCCCGCCGCGGGTCCGGAAGGACCACTCGCGGTTGAGGATGTAGGACACGATGGTCGCGACGATGATCGCGATCGCCTTCGCCGTCGTCGGTTTCGGCTCCAGCACCGTCAGCTTCAGCGTGTACCAGACGCCGTTGTCGACCAGGAACGTCGTGCCGCCCACGATCGCGAACTTCAGCAGCTCCCGGTGCTTGATCAGCACCGAACGCAGTGGCTCCGGCGTGCGCTTGAGCACGGTTTCCACAACGGTCACACCACGCAGTCTAGGAGCACACCGCGTTGACCTGTGGTTCAGGCGGCCTTGCTGTCGCCAATGTCCGGATCTTCGGCGCTTTCGGCGGGCACCGCGCGCGGCCGGCCGGCCACCTCGACGCCGAACGGGGACAGCCGCGGCACCTGCAGGTCCAGCACGTACCGCGAGAACCACTGCGGCAGCGCGTTCAGGCCCAGTGCGACGCCGCTGAGCAGGAAGAACAGCGCGGCCTCGTGGGCCTGCTCCCGGCCGCCACGGGTGCGGAACGACCACTCGCGGTTGGCGACGTAGGAGAAGATCGTCCCGCCGACGACGGCGAAGCGGAGGAGCTCGCGATGCTTCTTCAGCAGGTCGCGCACCGCGCGGACGCTACCCCGTCAGCCAGCCGAAAACCTTCGCGGGGCTGACCGTCGGCGGCTTGGCCCCCGGTTTCCCGCCGGACCGCGGTGGTGCGCTCGTCGTGGTCGAGGACACCGGCGGCTCGCTCGCCGGCTCGTCAGTGTCCGTCGTCGTGACCGGGGGCTTCGACGTCGGTTTCGTCGGCGATTTCGTCGGCGTGGGCTTCGACGGGGTCGGCGTGGGGACCGACGGGGTCGTCGGCGTGGGCAGCGGGTCCTTGCCGCACCAGTGGCGCCAGCAGCCGAAGTCCACGGTCACCGGCGGTGCCGCCGCCCGGCCGAGCTGCGCGGTGATCGTCACCCGGCCCTCGTCGGGACGGTCCAGCAGCCGCACCCACAGGTTGACGTGCTGGCCCGGCGCCACCGCGCTCTTCGTCGTGCAGCTCGCGCCTTCGTTCGTCGGCGTGCAGGGGAAGCCGCGCAGGCTCCACCACTGCTTGAGCGGGTGGTCGAAGGTGACCGTGACCGGCTTGGTCGTCTCGCCGGTGTTGCGGACCCGCACGTAGACCAGCGGGTGGTGGTTCCAGGGGAAGGCCGACAGCCCGTCGCCTACTGCTTGCAGGGCCACGGCGTCCGGCGGGAGCTTCACGGTGACCTTGACGCTCACGTCGACGGAGATCTGCACGCCGGCCGTGACCGACGCCTTCACCGTGCCGCCCTCGGCGTCTTCGTCCGCCTGCAAGCGGAAGTTGAGCGTCGCGCTCTGGCCGGGCTGCAGGCCGGCGCCGGTCTTGCAGACGACCGTGCCCTCGCCGCCGGGGCAGTTCACCGAGATCGGGGCGGGATCCTCCGCGCGGGCCATCGGTGCGCCGCCACCGCCGGTGTCGACCGCGCGCACCCCGCGCGGCAGCTGCAGTGCGACGGCCACCGGCTCGGACGCGCTGCCGCCGTCGTTGCGCACGGTGATCGGCAGGTTCTTCGCGGCACCCGGGCTGAGCTCGAGGCCGTCCGGCGGGGTCGTCGCGGACATCGACGGCGGGGCGGGCGCCGGCGGCGCCGGCGGGGCCGGTGCGGGCGGGGGTGCCGGGGCCGGGGGCGCGACCGGCGGCGGGGCGGGCGCGACGGGCGGAGCCGGGGGCGGCGCGATGGGCTGCGGGGCCGGGGGCTGGGGTACCGGGGGTTGCGGCTGCTGCGGCGCGGGCGGGGCCGGGGGCGGCGGCTGCGGGGCCGGCGGTGCGACCTGCTGGGCCGGCGGCGGCACCTGGGCGGCGACCGGGATCTCCTGCGTCCCGCCGCCCGCGGTGAGCGCGATGACGATGGCCGCGACGATCGCGAGGCCCGAGGCGGCGACGCCGGCGAACTGGCGGGGCCCCGAGGCCGCGGCCCCCGCACCGGCTTTGCCGCCGGCCGCCGCGGCACCGGCGGCGGCCGCCCCCGCGGTGGCCGCGGTGGCGGCGCTCGCCTTCGCGGCACCGATGGTGGCGAGGTAGCCCAGCGCGGCGCCACCGAGGACGATCGGGGCGATGATCGCGCGCAGCCCGCCGTTGACGTCGGCCAGCTCCGCGGCCAGTGCCCGGCACCGGTCGCACTCGTCGAGGTGGCTCTCGACCTGGGCGCGTTCGCGTTTGGAGAGCCCGTCGCGGGTCCACGCGCCGAGCCGCTCGGTGCAGGCGCGGCAGCGTTCCTCGGCGTTCTCCTGCAGGTGGACCTGCAGGTACGCCTGGCGGAGTCCCTCACGGGCGCGGTAGGCGAGCGCGGAGACGCCGTTCGCGGTCAGGCCCAGCAGCGGCGCGACCTCGGCGGGGCTCTGCTGCTCGATCTCGGTGTGCCAGAGCACCGCCTGCCAGCGTTCCGGCAGCCGCGCGAACGCCTTGGCGGCCATCGTCCGCTCGAGCCCGGCGACCGCGGTGTCGGAGAACGGCACGGTCAGCGCCTCCGCCGCGGCGCCGCCGACCTCGGTCATGTCCTCGTTGAGGTCGACCCGGCGTTCCTTGCGGGTGCGGTCGTACGCGGTGTGACGGAGCGCGGTCAGCAAATACGCCCGGAAGGCTGTGTCCGGGCCCTTGCCGCCACGGAGCGTGTCGAGGACCTTGGCGAACGCCTCGGACACGAGATCGTCGGCTTCGGAGCTCGAGCGGGCCAGCTGGCGGGCCAGATTGCGGGCCGCACCGGTGTGCCGTTCGTAGAGGGTCCCGTACGACGCGATCTTCCCGGAGCGGACTTCCGCAATCAGCTCGGAGTCACTCTTTCCGCTGAGATCGGCGGGAACGGTGGACACGGCACTCCTCGGTCGGCTAGGGCCAGGACCTGCCATTACAGACCGATCCGGGACGCGAGACCAGTGTGACTGACCCACCTCCGGCGGTCACGTCGTGGTCGGCGTGATGACTCCGACGGCGGAGCAAAATCACCCACCCCCGGCCCGGGCCGGGGAAAAGCTTCCCGACAAAAACCGCTGAGTACGCGTCACGGTGCCCACCGGGGTACGTCCTCATCGTGAAGCAAAAGACAAGATCGTTGCGAACCGGACGAAAGGGGCGGGTGGCGAGTGGATGTTCCGGCTGCGCGACCCGGCTCCGGTGACACCCCGCCGACGCAGGCCGAGCGGGACGCCTCCCTGCGCGCGCTGCGGGCCCGCTGGCGCACGGCCAGCCTTGCCGCGGGCTGGCGGTTCCCCAGCGACTGGGCCCTGCCCGAGGTCGACGCCGTCTGCGCGGCGGTGATGGCGAAGGGCCGCGTCGAAGCCGCCGAAACCGCGCTGGCCGGGCTGGCCAGGGCCCGGGCGGCGGCCGGTGCGGGGCTCGCGGAGACCCTCGCCGACCTCGCCGCGCTGCACGCCGTGCTCGGCCACGGCGGCGACGGGTTCGTCGCGCCGGACGTCGACGCCACGCCGGCCCGGCTGCTGCGGACCACCGCGCTGGCCTGGGCGGACGTCGCCACCGACCAGCTGGTGCACACCGAGGTCACCGACTCGCTGACCGGCCTGCCCACGGCCGCCTACCTGCGCACCCGGCTCGCGGAGGTCTACCGCGCCGCCGCCGCGCGCGAGCGGCCGGCCGCCGAGGACCACGTGCTGCTCGTCGTCTCGCTCGACCTCACCGCCGTCGCCGGGTTCCCGCGGCTGACCGGGATGATCCTGGTGGCGGACGCGCTGCGGACGGTGTTCGACAGCGGGCAGAGCGTCGCATCGCTGGGGCCGTCCGTCGTCGCGGCCCTGGTGCCGAAAGACGAGCGGGTCGCTTCGCACGGCGTCGCGCTGCGAAGGGCGTTGCACGAGCGGCTGGCGGTCGACACCCAGCTGGCCGACGTGGGCAGGCCGCGCGTTTCGGCGGTGCGGCTGCCGGCCACGCACGAGCTGGCCTGCGACCTGCTGGCGCACCTGGCGCGTGCGTAGAACACCGGAAAAGTCCGGTTTTGCCCGGACCCTTCCGACCACGACCGGGCCGGTCATGATTTCCTGATGCGGTGACCCGGACCGTATCCACCGACGTCGACGGCGAAATCGCGGGCAGATCCCAGCACCGCCTGGCCCTGCGGAAGTCACTCGCCCGCCTGTCCGTCCGCCCGCGGTCGATCCTGATCCTGTCGGTGATTCCGCTGGTCGCGATCGGGTACGGCATCTGGGGCTGGCAGCACGACTGGGTGCTCGGCGTCGACAGCGCGGTCTACCGGGCGGGCGCGTTGTCGCTGCTGCACGGCGACTCGCTCTACGACGCCAACACCCTGCCCGACGAGCCGTGGTGGGCGCTGCTGCCGTTCACCTACCCACCGACGGCGGCGCTCATCTTCGTCCCGCTCGCCGCCTTCCCGACGCAGATCTCCTGGGGCCTGATCACCGCCGTCTCGCTGGGGGCGATGGCGCTGTCGATCCGGATCGCGATCGGCGCGCTGCCGCGGCCCGCCACCGACGGCCCGCGCTGGTGGGCCTCGCCCGCCCGCTCGACCATCGTGTTCTTCCTGGTCTTCCTCGCCCTCGAGCCGGTGTGGCGGACGATCTTCCTCGGCCAGATCAACCTGATCCTGATGGCCATGATCCTGCTGGACATGCTGGTCATCGGCGCCCGCGGGAGCCGCTGGGGCGGGGTGCTGGTCGGCGTCGCGGCGGCGATCAAGCTGACGCCGCTGGTGTTCCTCGGGCACCTGTTCATCACCGGACGGCGCAAGGACGCCGTCCGCGGGTTCGCGACGTTCGTGCTGCTCCAGGGCCTGATGTTCCTGATCAACGCGCACGACGCGGCCAAGTACTGGACCGTCACGCTGCCGGACACCGGCCGGATCGGGCCGGTGCACTGGGCGGGCAACCAGTCGCTGAACGCGCTGATGAACCGGGCCACCGACCTCGCCCCGTGGGCGTCGAAGGCGGCGATGGGCATCGGGTTGCTGCTCGCCATCCCGGCGCTGTGGCTGCTGATGCGCTTCCACCGCAAGGGCCAGACGCTGGCCGCGTTGCTCGTCACCGCGTTCTGGACGCTGCTGATGTCGCCGATCTCGTGGACCCACCACTGGGTGTGGGTGATCCCGCTGATCGTGCTGCTGGTCTCGCGGCTGCCGAAGACCACCCCGAAGACGGCGTGGAAGCGCTGGGTCGGCACCGGGCTGGTGGCTTTCGTGTTCGTCAGCTGCGTGCTGCTGATCCTGCCGAACGGCCGCAACGTCGAGCTGCACTGGAAGGTGTGGCAGAACGTCCTCGGGGACGCCTACATCCTGATGCCGGTCGTCCTGGCCTTCGCGCTCATCCTGCGGTGGGGCCTGTTGCGGCGATCGCGGAAGAAGGCCGCTGCGGACGAGCATGTCGACGTCGAAGCCGGCGTCTGAGGCGCGCACCGGCCGCTATCTCGCCGGGGGTCTCGCGCTTCTCGTGCTGGCTCTCGGGGTGGCCGGCTGGCTGGCCGGGTGGCACCTCGGCGCGGACAGCGCCGTGTACCGCGCGGGCGCGTTGACCCTGCTGCACGGCGACCCGCTCTACACGCGGGACGTGCTGACCGCGCTGCCGGACTGGGTGCGCCTGCCGTTCACCTACACCCCGGCCGCCGCACCGCTGTTCCTGCCGCTCGCGCTCGTGCCGTCCGGGCTGGTCTGGGGCGTGATCGCGGTTTTGTCGGTGGTCGGTCTTATGGTCGTCATCACGGTGGTTTCGTCGTCGCCGGGGGGTGCACCGCTTCTGGGAAGAAGCCGGTGGGCGCTGCCGGCGGGAACGGCCATCGCGCTGGCGCTGGAACCGGTGTGGAAGACGCTGTTCCTGGGCCAGATCAACTTGATACTGATGGCGTTCGTGGTGCTGGACGTCCTGGTGCTCTCCCTGCGCGGGTCGCGATGGGCGGGTGTGCTGATCGGCGTGGCGGCGGCGATCAAGCTGACCCCGCTGATCTTCGTGCCGCACCTGTTCTTCACGGGCCGGTGGAAGGACGGGCTGCGGGCCCTGGGCACGTTCGTGGCGCTGGAAGCGGCGATGTTCGCGGTCATCCCGGTCGACGCGATGCGGTTCTGGCGGGATTCGGCGACCGATCCGAGCCGGGTCGGGTCGGTGCACTGGATCTTCAACCAATCGCTCAACGGGCTGGTCAACCGGGCGTCGGCGCTGGCGCCCTGGTCGCTGGCGGTGGCGGTCGGCGTGGCGGCGGTGCTGGCCGTGCCGGCGGTGTGGCTGGTGGTGCGGCTGCACCGGCGTGGTGAGGAGGCGGCCGCGTTGCTGGTCACGGCGTTCTACGGGCTGTTGCTGTCGCCCGTGTCGTGGTCGCACCACTGGGTCTGGTGCGTGCCGTTGATCACGCTGCTGCTGGTGAAGGCGCGGTGGTGGGCCGCGGCGGCGGTCGCGGTGCTGTTCGTCTCGCAGATCGTGATGCTGGTGCCCAACGGCGGTGACCGGGAGTTCGGCTGGGGCCTGGGCTGGTCGGTCCTCGGCAACGGCTACGTGCTCGCGGCGATCGCGGGGATCCTCGGCCTCGCGGCGCGTGAGCTACGGCTGGTCCGGCGGCCGGCCGGCCTGGTGACCGTTTAGGCTGATCGGCGCTATGGACAAACACACCGGTCTGCCCGTCGTGGGCATGGTGGGCGGCGGCCAGCTGGCCCGGATGACCCACCAGGCGGCGATTTCCCTCGGCCAGTCCCTGCGCGTGCTCGCCGCGGGCGAGAACGAAGCCGCGGGGCTCGTCGCCGGCGACGTCACGCTGGGGCACCACACCGATCTCGACGCGCTGCGGAAGTTCGCGGCCTCGGTCGACGTGCTCACCTTCGACCACGAGCACGTGCCGGGTGAGCACCTGCTGACGCTGGCGATGGAGGGCTTCGTCATCCGGCCCGCGCCGGCCGCGCTGGGCTTCGCGCAGAACAAGCTCGTGATGCGCGAGATGATGGCGGGCCTCGGCGTGCCGGGCCCGGCGTTCGCCGAGGTGTCCACTGTGGACGACGTGGTGGCGTTCGGCGGCGAGCACGGCTGGCCGGTGGTGCTCAAGGCGTCGACCGGCGGGTACGACGGCCGCGGCGTCTGGATGCTCGACACCGCGCAGCACGCGCGCGAAACCGTGCCGGAGCTGCTGGCCGCGGGCACGGCGCTGCTGGTGGAGGCGAAGGTGGCGATGCGGCGGGAGCTGTCCGCGCTCGTCGCCCGCTCGCCCTTCGGCCAGGGCGCGGCGTACCCGGTGGTCGAGACGGTGCAGACCGGCGGCATCAACACCGAGGTGCTCGCCCCGGCGCCGGGGCTCGACGACTCGCGGGTGCACGAGGCCCAGGACCTGGCGCTGCGGATCGCGGCGACGCTGGACGTCACCGGGCTGCTCGCGGTCGAGCTGTTCGAGACCGACACCGGGCTGCTGGTGAACGAGCTGGCGATGCGCCCGCACAACTCCGGGCACTGGACCATGGACGGCGCGCGCACGTCGCAGTTCGAGCAGCACCTGCGGGCGGTGCTCGACTACCCGCTGGGCCGGACCGACCTGGTCGCGCCCGCCTGCGTGTCGGCGAACGTGCTGGGCGCGCCGGAGCCGCCGGAGATGAGCCCGGACGAGCGGCTGCACCACCTGTTCGCGCGGTACCCGGAAGCCCGGGTGCACCTGTACGGCAAGCAGGAGCGGCCGGGCCGCAAGCTCGGGCACGTCAACTTCACCGGCGAGCGCATGGACGACCTGCGCAACCGCGCGCTGCTGTCGGCGCACTGGCTGTCCCACGCCGTCTGGCTCGACGGCTACGAAATCCACTAGGAGATCAGGTATGGCGCCGCAGGTGGGCGTGATCATGGGCAGCGACTCGGACTGGCCGACGCTGGAGGCGGCCGGCGCGGCCCTGGACGAGTTCGGCGTCGAGTACGAGGTCGGCGTCTACTCGGCGCACCGCACCCCGCAGCGCATGCTGGACTACGCGACGTCGGCGGCGTCGCGCGGCCTTCGCGTGATCATCGCGGGGGCGGGCGGCGCGGCCCACCTGCCCGGCATGGTGGCGTCGGCGACGGTGCTGCCGGTGATCGGCGTCCCGGTGCCGCTGAAGTACCTGGACGGCCTGGATTCCCTGCTGTCGATCGTCCAGATGCCGGCGGGGGTCCCGGTGGCCACGGTCTCGGTGGGCGGCGCGCGCAACGCGGGTCTCCTGGCGGTCCGCATCCTGGCCGCGTCCGACGAGGGCCTGCGCGCGAAGATGGCGACGTTCCAGGCGGACCTGGAGAAGCTGGTCCTGGACAAGGACGCGGCCCTGCGGGAGAAGACGGGCCACTGACCGGTCCGTTGGAGACGTCCTGTCCGGATTCGCCTCCGGCGCCCCGAAGAACCCGCTAAGGTCCTGCCTCGGTTTCCAGAGTCTTCGGGTTCTTCGAGGGGCGAGAAATGGCGGATTCCCGGCCGGACGACGGCGTCGCGGTGCCCTGGCTCGCCGGGGTGGTCCTGGCGGGCATCGGCGCGGGGCTGGCCGTGGTCGCGCTGACGTTCCCCTGGATTTCGGTCCGGACCGCGCCGCGCGCATCGGCGTTCACGCTGACGGTGACGAGCATCGAGCGGCAGGGCCCGACGTTCGCGGTCCTCTTGGTGCTCGCCGCGGTGGCCGCGGTGATCGCCTTCGCGGCGGCGCGCAGGCGGGTCGGGATCCGGTGGCTGCTGGTGGTGGTGTGCGCGCCGGTGCCGGCCTTGACGGCGCTGTTCGTCGGACTGCGGGCCAATGCGGCCGACCTGGGCTCCAGGCTGCCGTCCGCCGGGCTGGACCCGGAGCGGGCCCGCCCGGACCTCCTGGTGACACCGGCCCAGGGCCTGGTGTTCTACACGACGGGCCTGCTGTGCCTCGGCCTGGGCGTGGCGATCGCGGGCGTCCCGGCGGCCACACGCATCCCGCTGGCCACGGCCCCCGGCCCGGCACCGGCACGCCGAACCCCAGCCCTCCGGCTGACGGCGCTGGTCCTGGCGGTCCCGCTCGTGGTGCTGTCCCAGGCATTGCCCTGGTTCGAGATCAACACCACGGAGGGCGACCTCCCGGCGGTCGTCACCGGCTGGCCCGCGATCTACCGAGCGGGGCTGATCGCCACGCTGGTGTTGCTGGTGGCAACGGCCCTGACAACGGACTGGCGCCGAGCCACGCTGCGCACAACGGCCCTGTACGTATGCGGCGGCCTGTACGGCGTGCTGTTGATCAACGCATGGTTGCTGTGGGACCCGAGCGGCATCGCGGACCGAATCAGCGCCCAGCGCGACGGGCTGGCGCTGGGCGTGGGCTACTTCGCGGCCCTGGCGGCGGTACCGCTGCTGGCGGTGGTGGTGGGAGCGCGCGTGACGGAGGAACCGGACACCGAGCCGGCGGCCTCGGAGCCTGGTGAGGAGCTGGCGACCGAGGGGCGGGCCGGGCTGGATTCGCGGGCGGAGCGGGAGTCGGAAGCGAAGCCGAAGCCGGGCGTGGAGGCGGTGGCCGAGCCCCAGGCCGGGTCGGCGCCCGGCGCGGAGCCAGCGGCCGAGGCGCAGGCTGAGCCGGAGCCGGGAGCGCGGGCCGGGTTGGCGGCATCGCCAGTGCCGGGCGCGAAGTCGGCGGAGCCCGAGCCCGAGGCTGGGTCGGTGCCTGGCGTGGAACCAGCGGCCGAGGGGCAGGCCGGGCTGGATTCGCAGGCGGAGCTGGAGCCGGAAGCGAAGCCGAAGCCGGGCGTGGAGGCGGCGGCCGAGCCCCAGGCCGGGTCGGCGCCCGCCGTGGAGCCAGCGGCCGAGGCGCAGGCTGAGCCGAAGCAGCCCGATCCCGGGCGCAACCCCGAGCCGCAGGCCGATCCCCGTGCCACAGCCGGCGCGCGGCCGACCCAGAAAGGCTCCGAGGCGTGAACCGGAAGCGGAAACCGGTCGTAGCCGGGCGAGCGACCTCTCTTCGGCCCGCGCCGCGGCCCAACCGGGGGCTCGCCTGGTGGCGGGGGCTCGGCCGGGCGCCGAAATGGCTTCTTGCCACCGTTACTCCGCTCGTGCTGGCCGTTGCCGTGCCCGGGGTTGCTCCTCTCGTGGCCGATCGGGCTCGGGATCTCTGCTCCGATGAGGTCCTCACCGCTCGCGGGGAGAGCTACCCGGAGCTGGTCGCCGGGCAGTACTGGGCCACCGATGCCGTGCTCAGGGAGACCGCGTCAAGCGGGGTTCTCGATGAGGTGCGGCAGCACACCCACGCGCAGCTGGGGACCTCCGGGCAGCAAGTGACCCTGGAAAGCCACCGCTCCGGGCGGATCGACCTCGAGACCATCACCGCCGTCGTCGAGGAGCGGCGTCAGCCGCTGGACGGGACGGCCTTCGTCGCCGATCCTCAAGGCAGCGAGGAAACCGCGCTCGTCGAGTTCCGGCTCGATTCCGGAGCCGGCACCGAAATCCCCGCCCTGGTTCCGGGGGACGGCAGCGGTGCGCGGCCCTACCTCTCCGACGGCAAGATCCGGTTCGTCGAACAGGGCAAGCCGGAGCACCTGGTGATCCGCGCGAAGACCGAACAGTGCTTCTGCCTCTGGCGCGTCCGCATCGAGTACTCCTACCGCGGCGGCAAGCACACCCTCGTCGTGCCGCCCGCCGGGCAGCCCGCCTTCGCGACCACCGCGTGGGGGCCGCACAAAGTCGAGTACAACATGCGCATCGAAGGCGCTCAGCGGTACGACTGCGTGGGCCAGCCCGCTGCCTGCCGGTTCAAGCCCACGTCCTAGCCGAGCTCGCCGATCAGCTGCTGCCGCAGCTCGCGCTTCAGCACCTTCCCCGCCGCGGACACCGGGATCTGCTCGACCACGTGCACCTCCCGCAACCGCTTGTACGGCAGCACCTTCTCGTTGACCGCGGCCATCAGGCCGTCGGCGTCCAGTAACCCACGGGGCACCACGAACGCCACCGGCAGCTCGCCGACCTCGGGGTCGGGGCGGCCGACCACCGCGGCCGCCGCGACGCCCGGCATCGTGATGAGCAGCTCCTCGAGCTCGCGCGGGAAGACGTTGTACCCCTTGTACAGCAGCATGTCCTTCTTGCGGTCCACAATAGACAGATAACCGTCAGGATCGAGGATGCCGATGTCGCCGGTGTGCAGCCAGCCGTCCACCAAGGCCGCCGCCGTCTCCTCGGGGCGGTTGCGGTAGCCGAGCATGATCTGCGGGCCGCGCAGGCAGACCTCGCCCCGCTCGCCCGGCGGCAGCGGGTCCTCGCCGCCCTCGGCCGGGACGATCTTGACCTCCGTGTCGAAGATCGGCAGGCCCACCGAGCCGACCTTGCGCGTGCCCGACCGGTACGTCGGCGAGATCACCGCGCCCATCGTCGCCTCGGTGAGGCCGTAGCCCTCGGTGACCACCACGTCGGGGAAGCGCGTGCGCAGTGCGTTGATCATCGCGTGGTTCATCGGCGCCGCACCCGAACCGATCGAGCAGACCGACGACAGGTCGGCGGTGTGGAACGACGGCGTCGCGAGCAGGGCCGCGAACAGCGCCGGCGCGCCGCCGATGCCGGTGATGCGGAGCCGCTCGGCGTCGGCGACGTACGCCGCCGGGTCGAAGCGCGTGTGCAGGACCATCGACGTCCCGGCGAGCACCGCCGCGTTGAGGCCGCCGATGATGCCCATCGCGTGGAACCACGGCGTCAGGTTGATCGCGACGCCGGTGCCCAGGCGCGACGGCCACTCGTCCTCGCTGCCGATCTGGTCGATCGTGACGTCGCCGCGCTCGTCGAGCGCCGGGACCGAGCCGGTGCCCCAGCAGGCGTGCTGCAGCGTGTTGACCACGACGTTGCGGTGCGACAGCCGCACGCCCTTGGACCGGCCGGTGGTGCCACCCGTGTAGGCGAGGTGGGCGAGGTCCTGGTGGATGTCGAGCTCCACGGACGGGGGAGTCTCCGGCTGCGAAGCGTGGAACGCCTCGAACTCGACGGCGTTCTCCGGCAGGTCGGCGACCGGCTGGACGACGACGGTGAACCGCGCCGGGATCCGGCCGGCGACGCTCGCCAGTGCCCCGGCGACCGGGCCGAACGTCACCACGGCGGCGGCCTCGCAGTCGGCGAGCTGGAAGGCGAGGTCGTCCGGCGGGAGCAGCGGGTTCGCCGGGCTGAAGGTGGCCCCGGCCAGCAGCGTGCCGTAGTAGGCGACCGGGAAGGCCAGGCAGTTCGGCAGGTGCAGCGCCACGACGTCGCCGCGGCCGATGCCGCGTTCGCGCAGGGCGTTGGCGAACCGGCAGGCGGCTCGGTGGGTCTCGGCGAAGGTGAGACTGCCGCCGTCGTGGGCGAAGGCGGTCCGGTCGCCCCAGCGCGCGGCACCGGCCGCCAGGATCGATCCGACGGGGACTTCGGGGTAGTCGAGGGTGGCGGGCAGACCGGGCGGCGTCGTCGGCGCGGTGATCGGCATCACCCGACCATACGAATTCTGCGGTCAACGCCACAAGGACGACGCAGGTGAACGAGCGCTAACATCGATGGAACCCCTCCCGACGTTGCAGAGAAGGTGACCGGAAGTGACCGACGGCCTGTACCAGCTTGCCGAGGAGCACGAGGAGCTGCGGGCCGCGGTCCGGGCCCTGGCCGAGAAGGAGATCGCGCCGTACGCGGCGGAGGTCGACGAGAACGAGCGGTACCCGATCGAGGCGTACAACGCGCTGGTCAAGTCGGGTTTCAACGCCGTGCACATCGGTGAGGAGTACGACGGCCAGGGTGCCGACGCCGTCGGCGCCTGCATCGTGATCGAAGAGGTGGCGCGGGTCGACGCGTCCGCGTCGCTGATCCCGGCGGTCAACAAGCTGGGGACGCAGCCGATCATCCTGTCGGCTTCGGAGGAACTTAAGAAGCTGGTGCTGCCGTCGATCGCCTCGGGGGAGGCTTCGGCGTCGTACGCGCTTTCGGAGCGCGAGGCCGGATCGGACACGGCGTCGATGCGGGCGCGGGCCCGGCTCGACGGCGACCACTGGGTGCTGAACGGGACCAA
Organism: Amycolatopsis sp. CA-126428; assembly: GCF_002904335.1. Taxonomy (GTDB): domain Bacteria; phylum Actinomycetota; class Actinomycetes; order Mycobacteriales; family Pseudonocardiaceae; genus Amycolatopsis. The sequence goes on from NZ_PPHF01000123.1 coordinate 202,958, forward strand.
GTGCTGGATCACCAATGCGGGTGAATCGTCCTGGTACACCGTGATGGCGGTCACCGATCCGGATGCCGAAAAGAAGGCCAACGGGATTTCCGCGTTCGTCGTGCACAAGGACGACCCCGGGTTCTCGGTGGGGCCGAAGGAGAAGAAGCTCGGGATCAAGGGGTCGCCCACCCGGGAGATCTACTTCGAGAACTGCACCATTCCGGAGGACCGGATCATCGGTGAGCCCGGGACCGGCCTCAAGACGGCGCTGCGGACGCTTGACCACACCCGGCCCACCATTGGTGCTCAGGCGCTGGGTATTGCTCAGGGGGCGCTCGATGCCGCTGTTGCTTATGTGAAGGACCGCAAGCAGTTCGGCAAGTCGATCGCCGAATTCCAGGGTGTTCAGTTCATGCTCGCCGAGATGGGGACGAAGATCGAGGCGGCTCGGCATCTGGTCTACGCCTCCGCTGCGGCTTCGGAGCGGGGGGACAAGCGGGCTGGGTTCATGGCTTCCGCTGCCAAGACTTACGCGTCCGATATTGCCATGGAAGTGACTACGGATGCTGTTCAGCTCTTCGGTGGGGCTGGGTATACGCGGGACTTCCCGGTTGAGCGGATGATGCGGGATGCGAAGATTACCCAGATCTATGAAGGCACCAACCAGATCCAGAAGGTCGTCATGGCCCGCGCCCTGCTCAAGGGCTAGATCGATCTTGACCCGGTAGTTCGGGCGGTCCTGGATTTCCATGATCAGGCCGCCTCCAGGCCGTCATCGGCACAGGCCACCTAACGTGCACGTTCATCGCCCGACCGTGCGGGCTCCGTTGCTGACGGAGCCCGCACGGTCTGTCAGGCCACGACCTTCCGGGGCCGCCCCGGTCCGGTCTTCCCACTGATGAGGCCGATCGCAATCTGGGCACTGCGCTCCCCGAGCGGCCGCAGCGCCGGGTCACGGGCGAGCTGGCGGAGCACCTTGTCAATCGCCGGCTCGTAGTTCGACCTAGTAGCGCCGCCAGCGCCGGCCCGCCACATCCCCGTCTTCACGTCGTAGACCGTGGTAGCGAGCGTGCCCTCGAAGAACTGGTGCACCTTGATCCGCTCGCCTGCTTCGTTCTGCCCGTCGCGCAGAGCCTCCCGGTCCCACGGAAGCTTAGCAAGACCGTCGACTACGGCATGGGTGTTCAGCCCTTGGGCGGTGCCAGCGGCAATGGTGTTCGCGATAACGTGCAGTCCGGCGGCAGATGAGTGGACGTACCTCTTCTTGAACTCCGGCACTGTGATCTTTCCCGAAGCGATTTCTTTCCAGCCAGGCACGGTCTCGTACGCATAGTCGAGAGTCGCGACGATATCTCTTCCGACCAGTGCGATCGCCGTGTCTTCCGTGACTCCCGCCGCCTTTGCGCGCGTCGCGACGATTGCTGAGAGCAGCGTCTCCCGCTGCTCCGGAGTTCGGTCACGGACTCCGACTCCAGCCATTGATGCGGCCGCCGAACGCACCGCTGCTGCCGGGTAGAGGTCGTCGAACTTGCGCCCCTTCTTGGCGGCCAGCGCGCGCGATGCGGTCGTCGAGAGGTAGGAGACGCGACTGTCGAGAAGACGTGACTGCCGGGTCACGTACAGGCCCAGCCGGTTCTGGCACGTGCTCTTGTCCATCACCGCGATGAGGTTGGGCGAGATCGGCTTCGTCGAACCCATCCGCACGAAGATCGTCGAGAGGATGTCCGCGTCGCTCTCCAGTAGCATCGTCATCTCGACCGATGTCTTCTCAAGGTACTGACGAACCTTGCCTGCATCGCCGTCTTCAGCGTTCTTCACGGTCGGCCACACCGTTGTTGCCATCCTGATTCGGTGCTGACCGTCCTCCACTACTGGGTTCGGGGCGTCCTCGTGCACGGTGGCGTACACCAGAGAGACGTGCTCGCTGATCTTCTGAAGAACCTCAATCTTGACATCTTTCTTCGCCAGAGCCACCGTGAGTGTTCCGAGATACGGGCGGTCCGTGGATCGGATCCCGTCGGCGATTTTCTTGACGTGCGCCTCGGTGATGTCGCGGTTTCCGTGTTGCGTGTCGTCGTCGACATCGAAGTCGTTGCGGTTGAGCAGTCGGTCGAATGTGAAGCGTTCGGCGATCTCGACGAACGGGACCTCGAAGGTCAACTTGGGCATGACGCCGGCGTAGGTCATAAACGCCAGCTTCTGGAACTTGATGCCCGAACGGATCTTGGAGCCCCGGAGGGCGTCAAGATCAAGCTCGTTGGGCGTGTCGTCGGACACGGGTAACCTACCTTCTGCGAACCAGGCGTTCGCGATCAGCGGCCCGGCGTCTGCGACTCCCCACGAGCATGGACGCCGGGCCGCGCTGTGTTATGCGTCACGCACGCTAGCAGGCAAAATCCCAGCAGAAAATAGGCCGGCCTATTTTCGACCGAATTTTCACGGTGTGGTTCCGGTTGGTCACCGGTTGCGACTGGGGCTGCCGAAACGCAGGTGCAGGCTTGCAGTAAGTCGTGCGGCCAGCTGCGGGCGTTTCAAGCGGGGTGCTGGGTGTCGCGCGGGCGGGATCGGGGTTGGGTGGACGGTACGCTTCGTGGACGGTCGTCGTGCTCAGTAGCTCGATCAAGCTTGGTCAGGTAGTTCGTGTCAGCCTGCAGGTTCATGATCAAGCAGTCTCCAAGACGTCGCTGCCACCAGGCCGCCCGAACACCGCGTCACTGGCCTGCCGAGCCCGCTGGTGGCTCGACGGGACCAGGTGCGTGTACGTCCGCAGCGTGAAGCCCGCGTCGGAGTGCCCCAGGTACTCAGCCAACTCCTTGATCGAGACCGCGCGGGACAGGAGGGTCGACGCGTAGAAGTGCCGCAGCGCGTGCATGCCGTCGGCCCGGCCACGGTGGGTGGTCTCTGACTCCCTGAACCCGCCCTGCCAGACGACCTTGGTGAAGAGGTCGCCGGTGTACAGGCGGCCGGCCTCGCCGGTGACGAGCAGCCGGACCGTGACCCGATCGCCGTCGGGCTTCTTCCACGGAAGCGTGACAGCGGTCGCCGGGAACCGGTCGTCGTTGTCGTCGATCTCCGCCAGCAGGGCGGGGGAGAGCGGCACCGTCCGCGTCTTGCCGCCCTTCGGCGGAGCGAACATCATCACGCCCTTGACGGTCTTGATCTGCCGCTGAACGCGGACCACCATCTCCTCCCGGTCGATGTCGTCCGGCGAGAAGCCCAGAATCTCGCCCTGACGCAGCCCGAGCCCGGACCCGAGCGGGACGACAACGCGGAACCGCTCACCAAGCCCGGTCCGCACCTTGTGCACTCGCTCTTCCGGTCAGACCACGACCTGCGGACTGCTGCCCACCGGCCGCCGAACGGTCTTCGCCTGACAGGGGTTCTCCCGGATCAACTTGTCGTCGATCGCCGAGTCCAGGACGCCGGTCACGATGGTAAACAGCACAACCTGATAGTTGGCCGCGAGCCGCTTCTCTTCCATCACGCCAAGCCAGTCACGAATGGTCGACGGCTTGATCTGCCCGAACTTCAGGTGCCCGAATACCGGGTAGATCTGGCTTTCGAGTCGGCTACGCAGAATCTCCCGGGTTGCCGGGTCGGGTGACTGCGCCTTGAGCCAGTTCTCAGCTTGTTGCCGAAACGTCTTGGACGACGAGCGTGGATCGATGTACTTGTCCTCGCGCTTGTCCGACTCCACGCCGATGAGGAAGTCGTCCGCGCGCTTCTTTTGCTTGTCAGGGAACGACTTCGAACGCTCCTCGCCGTCCGGGTCGAGGTAGCGCACCTTGTACCGCAGGCCGATGCCGTACAGCTCAGTCTTTTCGAGCACTGGCTTTCCCCGCCCGTTCAGGAGAACCTTCCCAGTCTCCTTGTCACGGGCAGGGCGGTACCAGCGATCTTGGATGTGTCCCATCAGGCTGCCGCCTCCCCGTTGACCCAGGCTTGGACCTTGGCCGGGTCGTAGCGGAGATGACGGCCGATCTTCCGGACCGGCGGACCCTCGCCGCGCCACTTCCACTGGTAGAGCGTCTTGACCGGGACGCCAAGGTAGGCGGACACGTCGTCAACCGACCAGAGCCGATCCGTGTTGCTGATGTTCATCTGTTCCCCCTGGTTAGGCTGCGAGCTGAGTTGCCGAAGTTTCCGGGCCGTCCCCAGGTGGTCCGGCGGCTGCGAGTAGCGCGCGGTCGTACTCGGCCTTCCACGTGATCCGTTCCGCGATGGCGCGCATGACCAGATGCGGCCGAGGCGGGACCTGTGGGTCGCCGGGCTCGACTTTGCGCCAGACCAGCCGGGCCGGGTCGGGCTGTGGCTTCTCGATCCCGATCGCCGCCAACGCCTGTGTCACAAGGGCTTTCCGGTCGGCCTTGTGGTCGTCGAGGGTCTTCCCGGACCACTTCCGCGACACCAACACCCGACGACCGGGCAGCCCAAGCGTGGTCCGCCGGTGAGCGCGGCCCTTGCAATGCCCCGGCGTGGTCTTGCTGCCCGCGCCTTTCGGCTGAACCCCGTACAACAGCCAGACCGCGCACCGGGGCGAGCACGGCGTCACCGACAGCTCGGCGTGCAGCCGGTCATGGTGATCCCGCAGCCGCGCTGTGTCCGCCTCGACCACTTCACCGGTGGACTTGGTGAGGTACTTGGTCAGGTAGCCGATGTGGCGGCCGGCCTCTTCGGTCCCGCCAAGGATGCCCTTCGAATGCACCTGCCGCCCGAACACGACGACATGCGCCGGGTCCTCCACCGCTTCCACGGCGTCATCCCAGCTGGTCAGCGGTTCCCGGGTGTCCGGGTCCAGGAACGCGCGGGTGTCCGGATCCCAGACCGGCAGTCGGTCGGTGTAGACCACCTGGTCGTGGTTGGGCCACCAGACCTGGTGATACGTGGCTTCGGTGACCTGCCGGATCACGTCGTGCGGGATCGCCCCACGGATCGCCGCGTGCAGGTGCGGAAGCCGTCCGCTTCTGCGGCTCAACCGTGGCGAAGTACTGCGCGTCCCAGCCGACGACCCGGCGCAGGTTCTGCCACCACCGATCCACCAGCGCCGAGAAGTGCACCGCATCCCGGGCCGCCCGCCGGTAGTCGTACCGGGACGGGTCCACCGGGGCGCCATCGCGGACCGGGCCGTAGGAGTCGCAGGTCAGCGTCACAAACATGGACGGCCGGAACTTCCCGGCGAACTCCCTGCCGACGGTGGTCTTGGCGACCTTCTGCCGGGGCAGGTTTGGCGCGTCCTGCCGACGACGGGTCGACCGCTTCACGCCTCGTTTGGTCGGGACGTCGAGGGCGGGCAGCCGGCCCCGCATCCCGAGTTGCCGAAGTTCCGCATCAACCCCGGCGACCTCCTCCCGCAGTTCCTCGGCTTCGGCCTGGTCGTGCTCGACCACCTCCCGATACGCCGCCACCAAGTCCGCCCGGTAGGTCAACAGCTCCTTGTGATCCTCCGACGGCGGCTCGGCCGCGAGATTGGGTTCTTCGGTCATGTGCCAGCCTTCGCGGCATTGGGCCTGCCGCAGGGCCTTCGCCTTCCGCGCACACGGCAGGCACACCGACTCCACGGTGGACCCGCAGGGCACGGGGACGTAGCGGAGTTCGCCGGTCTCGGTGTCGCCGACCTCCATCGTGAACGGGCGGACGCAGACGCCGTGCTTCTCCGCCGTCGCCCGAATCACGTCGGCCGCGAGCGGTGTCCGCATCCGTTCGGCCCGCGTCCCAGCAGTGGCCGGCTGGGTCTGTTCCTGGTCGGTCATCAGGCGGCCACCTCCCCGGAGCGGGTCCATTGCCGGAGCACGAACACGGGCATGTCCTGCCGCGACCCGGCGGGCAGGTCCAGGAACAGATCCTCGGAGAAGTCGACCGCGCCGTAGACGCGGACCGGGACCCCGCAGGGCATCCGGCCGCTGACGATCAGATGGACCGACGTTCCAGCGGGTGTCCGCCAGATCTGCGCAGAGACCTCATCCAGCGTCTCGGCCCAGGTCACCAGCGCCGACGCCACCTCGGGCAGCTCCCGCCGGGCACCGAGCTGCACCCAGATCGGGTCCGGACCCGACGTCACGTTCACCGACGCCACCGGACCCAACACGTGCAAGTCGAGGTGATCCCGGATTGCGTCGAGAAAGACCATGGTCGTGTTCACGCCGCCACCCCTTCGCCGCCGAGCACGGGCCGAGCTACGCCGCCGTTGGTGACGTAGTGCTCCAGGGCCTTCACCGTGTCGTCGCCGACCCACCCGGCCCGGATGCGCAGGGGTTCGCGGATGCCCTCGCCCCACACGTAGCCGACCCCGGCTTCGGAGTCGCCGATCCGGTTGGCCCACGCGCCCCGTTCATACGCGCCGTCTCCGAGGACCATGCCGACGTGCGTCTTCGAGGTCACCCGCAGGCACACGCGGCGGGTGAACAGCTCGCGGACCGGGACCGTGTCCTTCGTCGGTTCCTGGACGTAGCCCCGCACGGTGATCCCGAGCGCCCGCCCCTGCGTGGTCAGCAGGGCAACCCGTTCGACAATCTGATCGCGGATCTTGCGGTCGGTGTACTTGGTCAGGGCGCCGATCTCGTCGAACTCGAGCAGCTCCAGCGGGTGTTCGGCACTGATCGGGACAGTCCGCAGGCGTCCGGCGAACTCAGCTTTGCGAGCCTCCATCGTGCCCACGAGGTCGTCCAGGACCTCGATCGCGTCCTTACCGGACACCGCGTACCGAGCGAAGATCCCGCGCCCGTAGGCCAGTTCCATGCCCTTGGGATCGATCCCGGACACGCGGACCACGCCCGCGCGGATCGCCGGGGCCGCCGACACCAGCGGACACCACATCACCGAGTTCTTCCCCGCGCCCGAAGCACCGGCCGTCAGGCAGTGCGCGCCGGAACCGGACAGCGGGACTCGCCAGTCCTGCCCGTATTCGGTGTGGCCGGACCACACGCGCCGGAGATCCACACCGATCGCGTCAGCCGCCAGCAGATCGGGCACCGGCAGCGAGTGCACGACCGAGCCGAGCAGGTCCCGCCGCTGGAAGTCGACCGACACCACGTTGGGCTCCAGCTCCCGCACCTGGCAGCGGGCGACCCTCCGCGCCGACGCCAGCGCACGAGCGGCCTCGTCGAAATCCTCCGGCTTCTGGCCGGCCACCAGCTGAACCCGCACCTCATCCCACGACGGCCCCGACCGGACGCCGAGGACCTTCGGCATCTGCACTCCGGCTTGCCGAGCGATCGCCCGGGGAGGCCTTCCGGCGACCTACCAGGTTCACCGTCACTTCCACCGGCAGCACGTCATCGCGGACGCTCAGGCCGCAAGCGTGCAGCCAGCCGGGGAGCTTGCGTCCGTAGACCGCCCAACGAGCCCACCACGAGCGCAGGAACCGCCAGCACCACTGATCGAACGACACGATGTCGACCAATCGCCACAGGCCGAGGATTAGCGCCAGGCCGCCGAGGATGAGCACGGGCGACAGCCAGCCCAGCCACACGCTCCACAGGTAGACGGCGACTACGGCAAGGCTTGTCCGCCAGCGCGTCACCACCTGCGCCAGCAGCCAGAACGCCGCCTTGCAGGCCCACCACAGGGCGACGAACACAACCACCATCGCGGCCAGCGCCTCGACCACCGACGCCAACGCGCGACCGATCTTGTGCAGCACCCAGACACCCAGCCCCAGCACACCCAGGGCCACCACGACGAATCCCGGAGACAGGGTCATCACCGGCCACCTCGCAACACCGCCGAGAGATCCAGCGGCAACGCGCCCAAGCAGGGGGCGCACTTGGTCTCACCCGGCAGCAGCCGAGCGAACCGCTTGCATTCCGCGCAGCGCGAGCGGGTGACCCCCACTGGCGCACGGTTGTTGCCATCGTCTAGCGTTTGCATTGTTCACACCTCGCGGTTGTGGACAGCGCAGGAGCGGCATGGTTGGTAGCCGAGTTTCCGCTTCTGCGCCTTACGGTTCCGCGTCGCCGGAAGAGGACGCGTTTCATCGCCGCACGTCATAGCGCGCGTTTTTCGTTGCAATGTTTGACTGTCCGTGTGTCTACACAGGACTATTTAGACTCCGACTTGCCGCCCTGGATCTGCGCCGACACCTCCCCCGCCTTCCGCCGCTCGTAAGCCGCCCAGTACAACGCCTCGTGGTGATGCCCCCGGTCGACGTCGGCAACCTTCTTGTACATCCGCGCGTTCGCCTGCCGGAAGGCCAGCCACACTGCCGGGTTCGCGTCCGGCGCCGGAAGACGCTCCGTTGCGATCTCGTGCGCGTCCCGCAGTGTGCGCGGCTCAACCGGCTTGCTCATCACGCACCAGCCGAGCCGCCGCGCGAGCTTCGAGGAGCGCCGCCAGGTCCTCCGCGCCGTCGCGGAGCTGGCGAAGGAACTTCACGCAGGCTGGCCACATCGCCGGGTCGTCCGGCGGCCGCAGCATCACCACGCACGGCGGCCCCGCGAGCGCCAGCATCGGCGGATGCGTCGGGTCCGAACCAGTCTCCTCGACCGTCAGTTCCGCTTCCCGCCCGACGATCCACGTCACGCCGAGCCCGTCCCAGTTGGCCGTCATGCCGCCCCGCCTTGCTTGCCCATTCCTTCGACAGCTCTTCGAACCCCTCGGCGGCTGACTCCAGAGCCGCGACGCACCACCAGGGCAGACCTCGCGACTTGGCCAGCTCATGCCACGCTCGCGACACCCGATGTGCCGCACTCGCCTTGTTCTCGGCGTTCGTCGGCGACAGCACCGCAGACCCGTGCTCCCAGGCCGCCATGTAGTCGCGGTACGCCTGCTCCCACGCCCGGACCAGCTCGTGAAACGCCGCAGCATTGCGAACCGGTCCGGACGTGTTCATGTTGCTCACGCCGCCTTGGTCGACGCTTCACCGGTCGCGGTCGACCGCGTGGACTTGGACCCGGAACCGCTTTCGGCCGCCTTGAAGCCGGTCGCACGGAAGGCGTAGGACAGGTACTTGAACTCCCCCTGCCCGGCCACCTTCGCTTCGGCCGTCAAACCCTCCAGCTCGATCGGGCGCATGCCCGGCAGCGCCTCCGACGTCAGGGGAACCGGCTGGACGTCGGCCAAAAGCGTGATCTCGAACGAAGCGCGCTTCGCCTTGGTCTCGTCCGGGTCGGTGACGGTGGCCTTCCACTGCCGCTTGCCGGTGGCTTCGTCGACCCGCTGCCGAGCCGGACGACCCGCTGCCCGGTCTTCCCGAGACTGGTATTCGTTGTCGGGTGCCACCTCGCCCACCAGCACCAAGCCCTGCGGAAACGCGTTGTCGAACTCGATCGGGAACCGGTGTCCCTTCATGATCGCCATGTCAGAGGCCCTTTCTCAGCCGTTTGCGGCCTTGTCGCCGCTCCCCTTGGTATGCCGAGGTCCTTCTAGGTATACCAAGATTTGGCATGCCAAGTCAACTAAGCTGATCAAGCAGGCCCGAACCAGGCAGGAGAGCGACCGTGCCCGAGCACATGTACGAACGCGTTGCTGACGTGCTGCGCGAGCGGATCGTCAGCGGAGATCTCGCACCAGGCGACCGGCTGCCATCGCAGGAGGCGCTGAGCGAGCAGTTCGACGTGTCGCGCATCGTCGCCCGCGAGGCCCTGGACCTGCTGGAGAGTGAAGGACTGATCGATCGCGTCCAGCGACTCGGCGCGTTCGTCCGCCGGTATCAGCCGCTCATCCGCAGGTCGGAGCAGCATTACCGCACCAACCCCGGCGCCCCGTTCGCCGAGGAGGCACTAGCCGCCGAGCGCATCCCCCGGTACGGCCACGAGACGTACCCGGATCGCGCGAGCGCCGACATCGCCCACCGACTTGAGATCCCGGTCGGAGCCGACGTCATGCGCACCGACTACACGTCGTACGCGAACGACGAGCCGATGATGCTCACGCACTCGTACGAGCCGCTGGAGATCACCAAGGGCACTGTGATCGAGCGACCCGAGGAAGGCGTCATGATGACGGCCGGCCTGGTCGACCGCTTCACGGCTATCGACATGCGGCCGACGCGGGTCGTCGAGAGACTTCGTTCGCGAATGCCCCGGCCGTCGGAGACGGAGGCCCTGAAGCTCCGCAAGGGGACGCCGGTTGTGATCATCGTGCGGACCACGTACTCAAACGAGACACCCGTGGAAACCGCCGACATATTGTTGGATGCACATAGGTTCGAGCTTGAATACGTGCTCCGCGTAGACCCATTGCAATAGGGGCATGAAAATACGAAAGGCGCCCGCCGCATTGGTTCGCGGCGGGCGCCTTTGTCGTATGCCTAGCAGTTGATCAGTTCGGGCTTCTGGTTGAGGATCTGCGCGCGCGGCGAGACGAACTCCTCGTACTCCTTGACCGCCGACGGGGCGAACAGGCCCGTCTTGCAGCAGTTCTGGAAGGCTAGCCGGACGCCGTACTTCCGCTCGACGGCCCCGCGCATCGAGTCGCTGGCAGCGAAGCGCAGCAGCTCACCCCACGCCTGGTCATCCGGCGGCACGGTGCCGTCCTCGGCGACCGTCGCGCCGCCCTCGTACTGCTTGACCAGCCGCTCGACGACCGACCAGGCGTAGGGAAGCGAGTTCTGCACGCAGGCCAGGAATTCGTCATCGGTCATCGCGCCCGCCTGCGCCTTCCTGACCAATTCTTCCGGGACTGTCAACGACATCGCGGCACATCCTCTCGGGGTCAACGCTGCTGTCTTCTAGTTAACGCCCTGCACGTTCGGATGGCGACCGCCCAAAAGCGTGAAACGCTACGTGCCTGGCTGACGCTTCGTATGCAAGCCATCTGTGTGAGCAAATATGCACTTATTCGCGCGTGACGATTGGACTTTGTGTGCGGCCATAGTCTTTCGTGCAACTTTCACATGCAAGAGCAATGGGAAAACTTCGGTCGCGGCTGCCCATGTGGTCTAGCTAATTCTGTCGTTCATCGGGCGGCAACCCTGGAGGTGCGGGTCGTAACAAGTTGCCGCCTTTCCTCGATACATTTGCTATGACTCACGGTTGGAAGGTAGGTTGCAGAGAGTCGCTTCAAGGTGTCCGTCTGTCTCCAGTGCAAGGGCGCCTCGGGGGCTCGTCTTTGTCGGATCGATCGCAACTACAGTAACGGAATGATCAGTAATGGATGCACGCTTCTTTGCCGACGACCCGATCAAGTCGAATGATGCCGACCGCATCGATCGTCTAAGTTTTGCAAAGCAGATTGCGACTATATGCGAGCAAGTCGGGATGCAAAGCAAGACCTCTGTGATGGCCTTGATCGGGCCATGGGGAAGCGGAAAATCCTCAATTCTCGAACTATCCAAGAACGTACTCGAGGATCGTTCTGAAAACTGGACAATAGTCAACTATAATCCTTGGCTATTCTCCGATATAGAAAGTCTTCTGCAGAACTACTTCAACACTCTGAGCTCGGCGCTTCCGGAAAAGCGAGGAAAGGTTGCTCGAAAGAAGCTGGCAACCTACGCTGAGGCGCTCTCGCCTCTAGGAAAACTAACCTCGTTGGCGGGCTTTGATGCTAGCGGGATGACCAAAAAGGCCGCAGAAATTTTGCGCGGCGACAACTCTATTGATAAGCGTAAGCAAGATCTTGAACAAGCTCTTGAGGACTATGATCAAAAGATACTTGTCATTATTGATGATATCGACAGGCTGCAGCCTCAGGAGCTTTTGCTAGTATTCAAGCTTATTCGACTCATTGGACGACTGCCGAATATCTATTACATACTCGCTTACGACGAGCACACTGTGATCGATGCGTTGCAGCGCTCGGAGCTGGTCTATGAGAGCGTAGAGCGCGCGCATGATTATCTGGAAAAGATTGTACAAATAAGACTAGACCTTCCTCCTTTGCATGATGATCATCGAGAAGCGCTAGTGGATGACGGCTTGGAGAGTTTCTTCTCTCAATTCAACATATCGATTTCCGATTCGGATAAGCAGCGCCTCGGCTGGATCTATCACGCCTACTTAAAAGACGACCTGCGGGAGCCGCGCGCGATAAATCGGTTCATTGCGCAGCTATATGCGATGTATGCCCTGGTGCATGACGAGGTTGACGTAGTCGACTTCCTCGCGTTGACTTTTATGCGAACGTTCGAGCCTGCTCTTTACAGGAGTGTTCTACTAAACCGTGAGGAGCTTGTGGGGCGTTCGCTGAAGCTTGCAGCGGAGAGATTGTCTTCGGACGATAAAAAGAAAAAATGGGAAGACAGAATCGCTGCTTTGAATGTCTCTGAGCAATCGCGAAAGCGGATGCTCGACCTGCTGGTTGCACTATTCCCGGATTGGTTTCAAAACTACAATTCGGGCAGGGCCTCTGTTCAATCTGTGCAAAATGATGATTACTTTGACCGGTACTTCATGTTCGGAGTGCCGAGTTCGGATATACCTGATTCGGTCGTACTAAAGGCTCTTGCAAAGATGCCAGAGGAGGAGAGTGAAGAACTCTCACTGGTTGTCAGTTCGATGCAGAAAAACCCTTCGAGGGTTTTACGGAAGATTAGCACATTCAATTCGCAAAAAATCCTCGAAAATGCTCCTGGGGTCTTCGCATTTCTGGCTCACCAGTACGACCAGCTTCCCTCGCGAGACAGCCTTCTTGACATGCCCGAAATTTTGCTGATTCTTGTTGCGACGGATATTCTAGAGGCTTTCGAAGATGTGGAGGCTGTCCAGCTCCTCCAGGATGCCATTGATGCCGCAGATATTAAGTTCGTTGCCGACTTGACTCTACGTGCAATCAAAAAATCCGAGGAAACCCATCGAAGCTTTGGGTGGATAGAAGGTATTCGGCCAGTTTTGACTCAAAAGTTCGAGCAAATTGCATCCGAGTTGGGTCGGCGGCCAATGGTGGAGGTATACGATTTGTTTCCTTTGTTGTATCGAGCGGCATGGCTTGACGGGGACTCGGAATCACTCAAGGGTATCTTGTGGCAGAATATTGAGTTTGGAGAATGGGAACTGGTAGAAGTCCTCGGTCGTCTTGTAGCGGAGAGCATTAGGAGTGGGGGCTCAAGGACTATCGTTGAACTAAAAGAGGAAAGAATTGAAGAGCTGCTTGGAGTGGAAAGGGTGATTTCCGAACTGGGCGACCTGCTTGACCGTGAAGACGACAATTTAGACAGAGACCTTAACGAAGCACTTGCAACGAAAGAGAACAAGGAAGCATACGCGATAGCGGTCATGCGGCGCTTGAAGCGAAAGCGAAGCCAATCATCGTAGCTGTCACTGCTGCCGAATTTGGCTCTATGGGATCAAGGCGCCGCCGTCGGCGGCGCACCTCGGGGCCGCACGGCGGCCCCGCCCAAGTGCGGCACGGACGGCCTGCCGCTCCGCTCCGGCCGCCGGCCGCCGGGCGGCCCGCCGGAGGTCACCTTGTGTGCAGCGCCACCGACAGCGCCACCCCATGAGCAAGGAGGCGGCACCCGGTCGCATCTCACGCGGAGTTTGGCCCTGCTCAGCGCGGACGCTCGCGGGTGCCGCGCCATGCACTCTACGGGAGGACTGGGAAGTCTTCGCAAGATCGATGACCGGTTCGGGCGAAGCGGCCACCCACGCGCGGTGGCCGCTCCCTCGCAGGCGATCGTTTAACACCGGCCCGCCGACATCAAGGGCGCCTACGGCGTCGCTCCGCGATGAGCTGCGCTCACCCTTGACACCGACGACCCGGCGCTAAGCGCGGCAGGGGCGAGGAAGACGGGGACGGACAGCCACCGCGCTACCTGCCTCGCCGACGCCGACCAGCCGGAGGAGTGCCGAGATGAAGCAGCCGAGCCGCCGACGCAGCCCCAATCAGGGCACACTGTGGAGCCGCTTCCAGCTCACCGACTGGCAAGCGCGAGCAGTTGGACGCGGCAAAACCCCGAGCGTCGCCAGGCCGTCTACAGGCCGTCGGAGGTCGGGGAAGGCCAAGATCCACCGAGAATTACCGAGATGGATCGCCGCAGCTCAGAGGCTGTTTTCGGGAATGATCGCCAGGTCGGCTCAGACCTGCCGCAAGATCACCCAGATTTATGAGGGGACCAACCAGATTCAGAAGGTTGTTATGGCTCGGGCTTTGCTGAAGGGGTAGTTTTCCGCCACCCCGAAGCCTGGATTGTGACTACGGCCGGCGGCAGTTCGTCAAGGCGGGAAAGTGAAGTGCTCCGAAGGTTCCGGACACGTCTTCCAAGTAGGCTGCTGGAGGATCCCGAGGAGTGTTTCATGGCCAGGAGACAGCGAAGGTATTCGCCGGAGTTGAAGGCCGAG
>NZ_PPHF01000124.1 GCF_002904335.1 Amycolatopsis sp. CA-126428
CAGCGACCGACCTGGACGTCGTCGAGGGTGCCGAGGGCGTCGGGGACGAGGACGGCGGCGGAGTGGTAGGCGCTGACGAGGTAGGAGGTGATGGCGTGGTCGCTGGTGTTCATTTGTCGGATGTTGAGTCCGGGTTGGTATTCGTCGGGGAGTGTTTTGGGGCGGAGGCCGATGACGCCGGCGTCGTCTTCGCCGGTGCGCATGGCGAGGATCGAGGTGGTGCCGGTGGGGGTGATGGGGATTTTGTCGCAGGGCAGGATCGGGACGCCGCGCCAGGCGGTGACGGGTTTGCCGTCGAGCAGGATGGTGTCGGGGTAGATGCGGCGGTTGGTGCATTCTCGGCCGAACGCGGCGATGGCGTGGGGGTGGGCGAGGAAGAAGCGGGTTTTGCGGCGGCGGCAGAGGAGGTCGTCGAGGTCGAGGGGGGTGGGTGGGCCGGTGCGGGTGGGGATGCGTTGTTTGAGGTCGGTGTTGTGCAGGAGCCCGAAGTCGGTGTTGTTGATCAGTTCGTGTTCTTGGCGTTCCCGCAACGCTTCGACGGTGAGGCGGAGTTGTTGTTCGAGTTGGTTCATGGGCTGGTTGTAGAGGTCGGTGATGCGGTTGTGGACGCGCAGGACGGTTTGGGCGACGGCGAGGTCGTATTCGCGGGGGGAGGGGTCGTAGTCGACGTAGGTGCCGGGGAGTAGGGGTTCGCCGTCGTGGCCGGCGGCGAGGTCGATCGCGGCTTCGCCTTTGGTGTTTTGGGGTTTGCGTGGTTGGGCCAGTGCTTCGGTGACGTGGGTGCGGAGGGTTTCGGTGCGGCCGTTGAGGCGGGCGTAGGCCGCGGCGGGCAGGACGAGGGCGATGACGCGGGTGGCGGCGCGGGCGGTGTAGGTCCAGGTGCCGGGGTGGGGGCTGAGGAGTTCTTCGCCGAAGTGGTCGCCGTCGGTGGCGGTGGCGAGGTGGAGTTCGTCGCCGTAGGGGCCGGTGGCGTGGCGGGTGATTTTGCCGTGGGCGAGGAGGAAGAGGCTGTCGAGGGGGTTGCCGGCGGTGACGAGGGTGTCGCCGGGTTCGTATTCGCGTTGCTCGAACGCGTCGGCCAGTGCGCCGAGGGCGGTTTCGTCGCCGAAGTGGCGGAGGAGGGGGAGTTCGGTGAGTTCGGCGGGGACGACGTGGACGCGGGCGCCGGTGGTGTAGAAGGAGAGTTTGCCGTCGCCGAGGGTGTAGGTGAGGCGCCGGTTGACCCGGTAGGACCCGGCCGGGACGTCGACCCAGGGGAGCTGGGAGAGCAGCCAGCGGGTGGTGATGCCGCGCATCTGCGGCAGCGTTTTGGTGGTGGTGGTCAGTGTCCGTGCCGCTCGGACACTGAGTGTCAGTTGCACCGAGGTGGTTTCTTCGGTGAGGGTCACGGGGTTTCCCGGCCGATTTCGGCGCTTTCGAGGACGGCGAGGGCGTCGGGGACGAGGACGGCGGCGGAGTAGTAGGCGGAGACGAGGTAGGAGATGATGGCTTGTTCGTTGATGCCCATGAATCGGACGTTGAGGCCGGGTTGGTATTCGTCGGGGAGTCCGGTTTGGTGGAGGCCGACGACGCCTTGGGTTTGTTCGCCGGTGCGCATGAGCAGGATGGAGCTGGTGCGGGTGTCGGTGATGGGGATTTTGTTGCAGGGGAGGAGGGGGATGCCGCGCCAGGAGGGGACTTGGTGGCCGGCGAGGTCGACGCTGGTGGGGTAGAGGCCGGCTTTGGTGCATTCGCGGCCGAACGCGGCGATGGTTTTGGGGTGGGCGAGGAAGAAGCTGGGGTCTTTCCAGACGAGGGTGAGCAGGTGGTCGAGGTCGTCGGGGGTGGGTGGGCCGGTGCGGGTGGGGATGCGCTGGGCGAAGTCGGTGTTGGGCAGGAGCCCGAAGTCGGTGTTGTTGATCAGTTCGTGTTCTTGGCGTTCGCGTAGGGCTTCGACGGTGAGGCGGAGTTGTTGTTCGATCTGGTTCATGGGTTGGTTGTAGAGGTCGGCGACGCGGGAGTGGACGCGTAGGACCGTCTGCGCTACCGACAGTTCGTATTCGCGGGGGCGGGTTTCGTAGTCGACGAAGGTGGCGGGGAGTTGGGGTTCGCCGTCGTGGCCGGAGGCGAGGGAGATTTCGGCTTCGCCGTGGTCGTTGCTGGCGGTGGCGCCGCGGTCGAGGTAGTTCTGCAGGTGGGTGCGGAGGGTGTCGGAGCGGGTGAGGATGTCGTCGAAGGCGGTGCGGGGGAGGGACAGGACGGTGCAGGTGGTGACGGCTTTGGCGGTGAATTCCCAGATGCCGTCGTCGCGGGTGAGGGTGGTTTCGCCGAAGTGGTCGCCGTCGGCGAGGGTGCCGAGGACGATGTGGTCGCCGTAGGCGCCGGTGCCGATTTTGGTGATTTTGCCGTGGGCGAGGAGGAAGACCTGGTCGGCGGGGGAGCCGAATTCGACGAGGGCGTCGCCGGGGGCGTATTCGTGTTGGGTGAAGCGGTCGGCGAGTTCGGTGAGGACGTCTTCGTCGTCGTAGCCGCGCAGGGGGGCGAGTTCGCCGAGTTCGGGGGGGATGACGCGGACGTGGGTGCCGGTGGTGGTGAAGGTGACGCGGCCGTCGCCGACGGCGTAGGAGAGGCGGCGGTTGACGCGGTAGGAGCCGGCGGCGA
>NZ_PPHF01000125.1 GCF_002904335.1 Amycolatopsis sp. CA-126428
GGCTGTGTGGGGCGGGCTGTGTGGGGCGGGCTGTGTGGGGCGGGCTGTGTGGGGCGGGCTGTGTGGGGCGGGGGAAGCCTCACGACCGGCGAAAAGGCCTGCCAAGCACCCTCCGGCCCATCCGCTCCCTCTCGCCGGGCGGGTCCGAGCCCCGGCAAGCCCGCCCGGTCCGGCTGTGCCCCGGCCAGGCGCACGGCCGAGGTCGGCGAACCGCGCAGGCAGGCGGCGCATCCCCCTACCCCGGAAAGCAGCCCCCGGCCTGGTCGGGACCCCCGTCACCGCCGCCGAACCGACCCTCCCTGGACTGGCCGGAACCCGGCGCGGCAGGATCAAGCCCCGGACGTGACGTGTGGAGGAGGAGATCGTGGCCCGGCGTGAGAAGGGCGGCTTCTGGGTGGGGCTCGCCGCCGTACTGTTCTACCCGCTCACCGCCATCGGGCGGCGGGTCTACGTCGGGGCCGGGAAGATCCCCCGGCAGGGGCCCGCGCTGCTCGTCATGAACCACATCTCGCACTTCGACCCGGTCGTCGATGCCGTCTTCGTGCACCGGCAGAAGCGCGTCCCGCGGTTCCTCTTCAAGGAGAGCCTGCTACGCGCGCCCGTCCTCGGCCCGATCGTCGGAGGGTCCGGGCAGATCCCCGTCTCGCGGGGCTCGGCCGCCGCCGGGGACAGTCTCAAGGCTGCTCACGAAGCTCTCGAACAGGGCAAGATCGTCGTCATCTACCCCGAAGGCACCATCACCAAGGACCCGGCCGGCTGGCCGAAGGAGTCCTTCACCGGCGCCGCGCGGCTCGCGCTGCAGAACGACGTCCCGATCATCCCCGTCGCCCGGTGGGGCACCAGCCAGATCTTCAACGGCTACACGAAGAAGTTCACGCCGTTCCCGCGCAAGACGATCACCCACTCCGTCGGCGACCCGATCGACCTGTCCGCCTACCGCGGTGGCAACACGCGCAGCGCCACCAAGCTGCGCGAAGTCACCAAGGTCATGATGGACGAGGTGACCCGGCTCCTCGCCGAAATCCGGCACGAGGAACCGCCGGTGGCGAAGCCGGGGGATCCCGCCTGATGCGCGCCGACGTGCAGCGGGTCACCGTGCTCGGGGCCGGGTCGTGGGGCACCGCCTTCGCCAAGGTGCTCGGGGACGCCGGCCGGGACGTCACGATGTGGGCGCGCCGGGAGCAGGTCGCCGCGGACATCCGGGAGCGGCACACCAACAGCGCCTACCTGCCCGGCGTGACCCTGCCCGGGAACATCACCGCGACCAGCGACCCGGCGGAAGCGGCGAAAAGCGCCGAAGCCGTCGTCCTGGCCGTGCCCAGCCAGAGCCTGCGGGCGAACCTGACGGCGTGGCGCGACCTGCTGCCGCGGGACGCGATCCTCGTCAGCCTCGCCAAGGGCGTCGAGCTCGGCACGCTCAAGCGGATGAGCGAGGTGATCGGCGAGATCGTCGGTGTCACCGCCGACGACGTCGTCGTCGTCACCGGGCCGAACCTGGCCAAGGAGATCGCCGCCGGGCAGCCGTCCGCCTCCGTGCTGGCCTGCGCCGACCACGAACGCGCCGTCGCGATCCAGCGCGCCTGCGCCAACTCCTACTTCCGCCCGTACACGAACACCGACGTCGTCGGCTGCGAGCTCGGCGGGGCCTGCAAGAACGTGATCGCGCTCAGCACCGGGATGGCCGCGGGCCTGGGCCTCGGCACCAACACGATGGCCACGCTCATCACCCGCGGCCTGGCCGAGATGGCCCGGCTCGGCGCGAAACTGGGTGCCGACCCGCTCACCTTCGCCGGGCTCGCCGGCGTCGGTGACCTGGTCGCGACCTGCTCGTCGCCGCTTTCGCGCAACCGCACCTTCGGCGAACGCCTCGGCCGCGGCGAGACGCTCGAACAGGCGCAGGCCGCGGCCGGCGGGCAGGTCGCCGAGGGCGTCATGTCGTGCTCGTCGATCCGCGCGCTGGCCCAGAGCCTCGGCGTCGACATGCCGATCACCGACGCCATGCACCGCGTCTGCCACGAGGGCGTCGACCCCCGCCAGGCCGGCGCGGAGCTGCTGGGGCGGTCCCAGAAGCACGAATGGTCCTGACCTCCCGTCAGGTGAGACGTCTTGACCGGCCACGAGGCGGCTGGGAGTCTGTTCGCATGTTCGCGTACGCCATGTCCGAGTCGTGGGGCCTGATGAGCCTCCGCTCGAGCGTGCGCGCGTGTCGCTGTTGTCGGTGAACCCCGCCCCGGCCCAGTTCGACACCCCTTTCTTCCCGTGAGGACCTTCATGTTCGCCGTTCCGGACAACACCCTGCTGCGACCCGAAAACCCCGCGCTGCGCCACCCGGTGCGCGTCGCCCTCGAGGTCGCCGCCGACCGCGACCGCTGGCGCCACCTGCTGCGCTACGACCCCGACGAGCGCTTCGCGACGCTGGTGTCGGAGGACGAGCAGCAGGAGGTGTGGCTGATGAGCTGGCTGCCCGGCCAGCGCACCGACCTGCACGACCACGCGTTCGCCAGCGGTGCGTTCACCGTGGTCAGCGGCCACCTGACCGAAGCCGTGGCGCGCCGGGCGCCGGACGGCCGCGCGGTCACCGAGCTGCACGCCCTGTCCGCGGGGCAGTCGCGGGTGTTCGGGCCCGGGTACGTGCACGAGGTCCGCAACGAGGGCCCGGACCCGGCGATCTCCCTCCACGTCTACCGCGACGCGGGCCGCGCGATGCGCCCGTACCACCTCGACCCCGTGGAAGGGCCGGTCCGGGACTGACCCTTCAGTCCAGGTCGCCGCGAGCCCGGAACTCCCGCTCGATCCGGGCACGGTCCGCGCCGGAGGCCAGCAGTGCGTGCAGCAGGATCCGCGACTTCCGCGCGTCCAGCCAGCCCGCCATCGTCGCGCCCATCGCGATCAGGCTCGACTCCGAGCCGTGGAAGCCGTACGTCGACCGCAGCGTCGGGCCGGCCCCGGTCCGCGAAGCGACGACCACCGGCAGCGACGGCACCAGCCGCGCGATGACGTCCGCCGTGCCGGAGGAAACGTGCCCGACGCCCGCCGCGGCGATCACCACACCGCGCACATCCGGCTGGGAAGCCACGTGCGCCAGCACCGCTCCCGAGTCGTCGAGACCGGCTTCCACCACCGGCACCAGGCCGCCGAAGCCGTCACCTTCGAGGGAAGGCGGCCGAGACGGCGACGGGTGGAAGTAGTGCAGGGCGTGCTCGACGACCATGCCCAGCGGCCCCGCCGGCGCCGACGAGAAGGCCTCGAGGTGGCTCGAATGCGTCTTCCGCACCCAGCGCGCCGCGTGGACGTCGTCGTTGAGCGTGACGAGCACGCCCCGGCCGCGGCTGCGCGGATCCGCCGCGACGGTGAGCGCGTTGCGCAGGTTCGCCGGCCCGTCCGGGCTGAACAGACCGGCGTTGCGCATCGCCCCGGTGATGACCAAAGGGACGTCCGACGGCCAGTACAGGTCCAGGAAGTACGCCGTTTCCTCGAGCGTGTCGGTGCCTTGGACGACGACGAACCCGTCGGCGTCCTGGCGCAGGCCCCATTCGCGGCACCGCAGCAGGGTCGCGAAGTCGAGCGACGCGCTGCCGATCCCGGCGAGGGTTTCCGCCAGGACGTCCATCGGCAGGTCGCCGAGCCCGCCGAGGAGCTCGGCCGCACCGAACCGCGGAACGGCGCCGCCATCGCCGTCGACCGGGGCCATCGAGATGGTGCCGCCCAGCGTGGCGACGGCGATCAGGGGACGTGCCATGCCGCCACCCTATTCAGCCGGTCTTGACCGCCTGGAGCGTGTAGCTCGCCGCCAGCCGCGACGGCGTGTCCTTCAACCGCCATTCGCCGGTGGCCTCGTCGTGGACCATCTGCCCGGGCAGCGCGTTCCACGGGACGCTGTCGTGCTCGGTGAAGCCGGTCACGGTCAGGCCGTGGTCCAGCAGGGCGGTGATGATCTCGCCCAGCGAGTGGTTCCACGAGTGGGTGACGCCGTGCTCGATCGGCCGGTCGACGGCGACGTAGGTGCCGGGATCGTCGAAGACCAGCGGCTCGGCGTGCTCGAAGTAGGAGTAGTGCGGGGACGCCGGATCGGTTTCGTCCAGCGTGCCCAGCATGGGGTGCCCTTCGCGGATGAAGAGCCGGCCGCCCGGCCGCAGCAGCCCGGCGACCACCGCCGCCCAGCGCGCCGCCGAAGGCAGCCAGCACAGCGCGCCGATCCCGGTGTAGACGAGGTCGAACCGCCCGGCGCCCAGCACGTCGACGGCGTCGTGCACGTCGGCCTCGTGGAAGTCGATCACCGCGCCGGCCGCCGCGGCGAGCCGGCGGGCCTCGGCCAGCGCCGCACCCGAAAAGTCCAGGCCCGTCACGGCCGCGCCCAGGCGGGACAGCGAAACCGTGTCCGTGCCGAGGTGGCACTGCAGGTGCACCGCGCGCAGCCCGGTCAGGTCGCCCAGGCGCGGGCGGTCGAACCGCACGACGTCGCTCAGGTGCGCCGGATCCGCCGCGAACCGAGAGAAGCCGTAGTCCGGCGAGGCCGCGTGCAGCACCGCGCGTTCGTCCCAGTTGGCCTTGTTGACCGCGAACGAGTTGACCGCGAACGAGTCCGTCACGACGTCGCCGCGCGCTCGGCCGCGCTCCTCAGCACGCAGAACTCGTTGCCCTCGGGGTCGGCGAGGACCGCCCAGCCGGTGCCGTCCGGGTTGCGGAGGTCGTTCACCAGGGTCGCGCCGAGGGCGAGGATCCGCGAGATCTCTTCGTCGCGCGGGATGTCCGGCTGCAGGCACAGGTGGAGCCGGTTCTTCACCGTCTTCGGCTCCGGGACCCGCAGGAACAGCAACGCCGTGTCGTCGTTCAGCTGGAAGCCGACCTCGTCGTGGCCCGGCTGGTCTTCTTCCGGGATCGGTTTCCCGGTGACTTCGCTCCAGAACCGGCACAGCTCGTACGGGTCGGCGCAGTCGACGGAAACGTTCAGGACGGACGACGGCATGGCGCTCCTCGAAGACGGGTGCGACCGAGTCTGGTGCAGCCGTCCGGGAAGGGCGAACCTTTTTAGGACGCCAGCGCCAGGCCCGCCGTCCGGTGCACGCGGCGGCTGTCGTCGACGATGAGGATCTCGCAGTCCGGGCGGTCGGCCGCCCAGCTGATGCCCTCGGCACCCATCGCGAACGCCGCCGTGGCCAGCGCGTCCGCCGTCACCAGGTCGCCGGCCACCACGGTGACGCTCATCAGGCCCGTCGCCGGGGTTCCGGAGCGGCCGTCGAGGATGTGGGAGCCGCGCTCGTAGGCCGCCGACGTCGCGATCGCGCCGTTGCGCGACTCCAGGACCGCGCACACGGCCAGGGGCTGCTCGGGGTGGCGCACCCCGACCCGCCACGGACGGCCCGGCTGCGGTTCGCCCGCGGTGACGACGTCGCCGCCGGCGTTGAGGCAGAACGTCGTCGCGCCCTCGGCCTTGAGCATGTCGGCCGCGCGCTGCACCGCCCAGCCCTTGACCACCGCGCACGGGTCGAGGCCGCGGCCGGGCAGCCGCGCGCGGAACGCGCCGCCGGAGAGCTGCTCGTAGTACGCGCAGAGCTCCAGCACCTCCAGGAGGTCGTCGCTGAGCTCGGCGGCCGTCAGCTCGCCGCGGTCGTACCGGCTGACCTCGCTGTCGTCCTTGAACGGGCTGAACCGGGCGTCGACGTCGCGGAACCACGCGAAGACGTCGTCGACGACCTCGGCGAAGTCGCCTTCGTCACGCAGGTCGAGCGAGATCGGCAGGCCCATCACCTGTTCGACGCGGTTCGTCATCGGGCGCCTCTCAGGTCGATCGCGGCCTGCAGGGACTTCTTGTACGACTCGCTCGTTTCGGTCGCGCCGGTGATCGTGTCGATGGCGGCGCTCTGCGCCTTGATCGCTTCCTCCTGCAGCTTCGGCAGGGCGGTGAGCGACCGGCCGCTGTCCGGGGCCTGCAGCAGGGTGATGGCGGTGAGCCGGGCGCCGGTGAACGTCACCTGCACCTGCACGGTGCCGTAGCGGCTCGACTCCGCGCTGCCGCGGGTGATCACCGGCTCGTCCTTGGTGCTCCGGGTGGACGGCGGCTTCGAGGTGGCCGGTGCCTCCGATGTGGACGGAGCCGGACCGGCCGAAGTGGACGGAACCGCCGACGTGGTGGTCGCCGGAGCGGCCGATGTGGACGGTGCGGTGACGATCGGCGGGGGCGCCTGCGCGATGGCGGCGGTGTTCTGGACCGGCCCCGGCTCGAACCGCCAGACCGAGATGAACCCGGCGATCGACAGCGCGACGACGAAAATGGTCTTCTTCACAGCACCTTCCCCCTAGGCCGCGAGGCTGAAACGTTCGGCGTGGACCTGGGCGTTGGGCACGCGCAGCTCGCGCAGGCTGCGCAGCACGGCGGAAGTCATCCCCGGCGGGCCGCAGACGAACACGTCCCGCTCGTGCACGTCCGGCACCATCATGTGCAGGTTCGCCGGCCCGAGCATCACGCCACGCGGCCCGACCGCCTGGTCCGGTCCGGTGAGGACACTGACGCTGGCGCCCCGGGCCTTGGCCAGCTCGTTCAGCTCCGGCAGCAGCACCGCGTCGGCCTGGTTGCGCACCCGGTACAGCACGACGACGTGGCCGTCGATGTCCTCCAGCAGCGCGCGGATCGGCGTGATCCCGACGCCGCCCGCCACGAGCAGCGCGTTGGGCCGCTGCTGGTGGATCGTCGTGAAGGCGCCGTACGGGCCTTCGGCGAACACCCGCGTCCCGACGCGCAGGGTGCGCAGCCCGGCACTGGAATCGCCGAGCGCCTTCGCCGTCAGCCGCAGGGAACGGCCGTCCGGCGCGGCCGACAGCGAGAAGGGATTGGCCTGCCACCAACGGTCCTTCGTCAGGAACCGCCACAGGAAGAACTGCCCCGCCTTGGCCGGCATCTTGTCCAGGTGCTTGCCGGACATGTACACCGAAACGACGTCCGGGGACTCGGAAACCACCGCCGTGACGCGCAGCTGGTGGCGCAGGTTCCGCCACAGCGGCAGCACGACGCGCCCGGCGAGCACCGCGGCACCGGCGCCGAGCCAGAGCGTCCACCAGTACGCCTTCGCCTGCTCCGAGCCGGCGAACGACTGGCCCAGCGCGATCTGGTGCGTGAACGCCAGCACGATCGCGGCGTAGGTGTAGAGGTGGATGAAGTGCCACGTCTCGTAGGCGAGCCGCTTGCGGGCGAACTTCGCCGAGGCGGCGCCGACGACGAGGATCACGGCGAAGGCGACCAGCGCCCGCAGGATCCCTTCGAGGGTGTTGGCCATCTCGACCAGCTCGTCGACGACGCCCTTGCTGGAGACCTCCGCGTAGCCCATGGTGATGAACACCAGGTGCGCCAGCAGGGTCCAGAGGATCGTGAAGCCGGTCCAGCGGTGCCAGGTGGTCAGCCGGTCCATCCCGAGCCGGCGGTCCAGCCAGGGCAGCCGGGCCACCAGCAGCAGCTGGAACGCCATCGCCAGCGCGCCGTAGAGGCCGGCGAGCCTGCCGATCGTGATCAGCACGTTCTGCGAAACCCCGGCCTGCACGAACAGGACGGTGACGGCGGCCACGTTGGCGCCGAGGAAGAGGAAGAGGCCGGATTTCGCGGCGATCCGGGGGCGGATCGCCGGGCGCGCGGCCTCGGCGGTCTGCGTCATGGTCCTCACACGGATCCCCCTTCGGTTCGGTTCACGAAGGCCAGCCTCGCCGCCCGTCCTGTGGCGAGTCTGGGTGCCGGCTGTCGGCTTCCTGTCGGCCGCCGCCTCGCCTCGCCCGCGTCGCCCGCCGCGGGAGAAGATGCAGGAGTGCAGACTCCCGACCCGGTGCGCCTGCTCGTCGTCGACGACGAGCCGCACATCGCCGACCTCGTCGCCACCGTCGCCCGGTACGAGGGGTGGCAGGCGGTCACGGCCGGCACCGGGCAGGCCGCGCTGAGCCGGGCCGCGGAGTTCGGGCCGGACATCGTCGTGCTCGACCTGATGCTGCCCGACCTCGACGGCTTCACCGTGCTCGACCGCCTGCGGGCGGGCGGCAACGCGGTGCCCGTGGTCTTCCTCACGGCCAAGGACGCGACGGCCGACCGGATCGCCGGGCTCACCCGCGGGGGTGACGACTACCTCGTGAAACCGTTTTCGGTCGAGGAGCTGATGGCGCGGCTGCGGGCGGTGCTGCGGCGCAGCGCCGGCCTCGCGCACCAGCCCGAGGCCCGCGGCGCCGTGCTGCGCGTCGGCGACCTGACGCTGGACGAGGACACCCGCGAGGTCCGCCGCGGCGAGCGGCTCGCCGAGCTGACGCCGACGGAGTACGAGCTGCTGCGCTACCTCATGCGCCGCTCGCCCGCGGTGCTGACCAAGGCGCAGATCCTCGACCACGTCTGGGAGTACGACTTCGGCGGCCGGTCCAATGTGGTCGAACTGGTCATTTCGCACCTGCGGCGCAAGGTCGACGCGGGCGGTGGCGAGCCGCTGATCCACACCGTGCGCGGCGTCGGGTACGTCGTGCGGCAGGCCCACCGGTGACGGGCGTCCTCCGCCGGTGGTACGGGGCCTGGCAGCGCACCCGGCTGGGCACCCGCATCACCCTCGGCCTCGGCGCGCTCGCGCTGGTGGTGTTCGCGGCCGTCGGCGTCACGACGGTCGGGATCATGCACGGCTACCTCGACCGGCGGCTCGACGAGCAGCTGTCCAAGAGCCAGAACACGCAGCTGCCCCAGCTGCGCGAGACGCACGGCTCACCGCAGTCGGTGTACTCGTGGTACTCGGCGCTGTACAAGGTCACCGGCGGCGTCGCCGTCCCCGAGCCGGGCGGCCAGCTGCCGGGCGATGCCCGGCAGCTGGCGAAGATCGCCGCCGAGGCGGTGGGCGGCGACGTCACCCGGACCATCTCCCTGCGTGACGACGGCCCGTACCGGGTGCGGGCGTGCCCCGTCGACACCGACTCGGTGCTGCTGTCCGCCGCGCCGCAGAAGGACCTCGACGGCACGGTCCAGCAGCTGATCTGGGTGGAGGTCGCCGCGTTCGCGCTCGCGCTGGGGGTGCTGGTGGTCGTGGGACGGCTGGTGCTGCGCCGCGGCCTGCGCCCGCTGGCCGACATGGCCGGCACCGCGCACGACATCGCCGCCCACGACCTCACCGCGAACCCGGCCCTCCCGGCGCGCGCGGCGGGCACCGGCGGCGGCGCCGAAGTCGAAGAGCTGCGGACGGCGTTCAACGTGATGCTGGCCCACATCGACACCTCGCTCGCCGCGAAGACCGAGGCGAACGAGCGGCTGCGCCGGTTCGTCGCGGACGCCTCGCACGAGCTGAGGACGCCGCTGACGTCGATCCGCGGCTACGCCGACCTCTTCCGCTACGCCGCGGCGAACGAGCCGGCGGAGCGGGAGGCGCACCTGGCGAAGATCCGCGAGGAGACCGCGCGGATGACCGTGCTCGTCGACGACCTCCTGCTGCTGGCCCGGCTCGACGCGCGGGCCGCCGAGACGCCGTTGCGGCCCGAGCGCGTCGACCTGGCCGAGCTGGCCGGGGACGCGGCGGACGCGTTCGCCGCGGGCCGGCCGGACCACCCGCTGACTTCGGCGCTTTCGGCGGCCTTCGTGGACGCCGACCCCGTGCGCCTGCGGCAGGTGCTGGACAACCTGCTGGCCAACGCGGCCGTGCACACCCCGCCCGGGACGTCGGTGCACGTTTCGGTGGCGGTTTCGGGGGCCGAAGCGGTCGTCGACGTCACCGATACCGGGCCCGGGATCGCGGTGGGGGATCAGGAGCGGATCTTCGACCGGTTCTTCCGCGTCGACGACTCCCGCACCCGCGGCAACGGCGGCACCGGGCTCGGGCTGTCGGTGGTCCAGTCCCTGGTCACCGCGCACGGCGGCACGGTCTCGGTGGCTTCGTCGCCGGGCCGGACAACCTTCACGGTCCGGTTTCCGAGTCTGCCGCGGCCGTCGTGAGTGGTAATTCGGGTTAGAACCCTAATTACCACTCACGACCGGTGACGTGCGCCGGTGTGGGCCAGCCGGGGGAGAGGTCCGCGGACGGCTCGGGCGTGCCGAAGACCGTCCGCACCGGCAGCACCCCGGCCCAGGCGGTGTCCGCTTCGACGTCCCGGGGCTCGTCGTCCGGGCCCTCGGCGCGCACCTTCACCGACGCCTCGGCGAGGTCCAGCGCGAGCACGGACACCGCGGCGAACTCCTTGGCGTCGACCTCGCGCGCGTGCTCCCACGAGCCCGGCGCGAGGTGGTCGGTGAGGACCTTCAGGCCGTGCATCTTCGCTTCGGCGTCGAGGACCGGCTTCGCCTGGCCGAGGATGACGGCGCTGCGGTAGTTCATCGAGTGGTTGTTCACCGAGCGCGAGTAGACGATCCCGTCGAGGAGCGTCACCGTCACGCAGACGTCGAGGCCGTGCGCCGCGGTGCGGAGGCTGGCGGCGCCGGTCGAACCGTGGAGGTAGAGCGTGTCGCCGTCGCGGCCGTAGCCGGTCGGGAGGACCAGCGGCACGCCGTCGCGGACGATCCCGAGGTGGCAGATCAGGCCTTCGTCCAGGACGGCGTGCAGCGCGGAGCGGTCGGTCACGGCGCGGTGCTTCTTGCGGCCGAGCGTGGTGCGGGGCGTGGTCGACAACATGCGACCAGCGTCTCCCGGCACAGTGGCCTCGGAAAACGGCCACTTCTCGTACACTTGGGAAGTCCACTCTCGTCGGGGAGGTCCCGTGTCCGATACCGCGCTCCCGGTCCGCCTCGACCGTTCGGCGGTGACGCCCCTGGCCGTGCAATTGGCGGACGCGCTGCGCGAAGCCGCGGCCAGCGGCCACCTGCGCGGCGGCGACCGGCTGCCCTCGACCCGGGCGCTGGCCGGCCGCCTCGGCGTCAGCCGCACGGTGACGTCGGCGGCGTACGAGCAGCTGCACGCCGAGGGCTGGATCGCGGGGCGGCACGGTTCCGGCACCTACGTGACGACTCCGCCTTCGGTTTCGGCTTCGGAGGTCCCGGCGCCCGCGGTCCCGGCGGTCGAGGTCTCGCCGTCCTCGCTGCTCGACCTCGGGCCGGGAACACCGTGGGCGGCGGGTTTGGACCGAGCGGCCTGGCGCCGCGCGTGGCGGGCGGCGGCGGATCCGGAGCCCCTGGTGCGCGCCCACCGCGCGGGGCTGCCGGAGTACCGCGCGGCGGTGTCGGAGCACCTCCTGCGCCACCGCGGGCTGGCGGCGGGATCGGTCCTGGCGACCGGCGGCACGACGGCGGCGGTGGTGGAGCTGGCCGCGGCGGTGCTGGAGCGCGGGGACGTCGTCGCCGTCGAAGAGCCGGGCTACCAGCGGGCGGTGCAGGCGTTCCTCCGGGCGGGGATGCGGGTCGTGGGCGTGCCGGTGGACGACGAGGGGTTGCGCCCGGATTCTCTCCCGGACGATGCGCGGGCGGTGTACTGCTCGCCGGCGCACCAGTACCCGATGGGCAGCCGGCTGAGCGCGGCCCGGCGGGTGTCGCTGGTAGAGCGGGCGCGTGCGTCCGGGATGTTGGTGATCGAGGACGACTACGACGGCGAGCTGCGGTTCGACGTGGCGCCGCTGCCGATGCTGGCTTCGCTGGCGCCGGACGTCGTGGTGCATTTGGGGACCACGTCGAAGATCCTGACGCCGACACTGGGGGCGGGCTGGATGGTGGCGCCGGAGGCGATCACTTCGGCGGTGCTGGCGTACCGGGACCTGACCGGGACGCGGCCTTCGCCGGCGGGGCAGCGGGTGTTGTACGAATTCGCGCGAAACGGGGATCTGGGCCGTCACCTGCGCAAGCTCCGCCGCGAGATGGCGGAGCGGCGGACGTTGCTGGCGGGGGCTTTGTCGGCCGCGGAGGTGCCGGTGCGGGGGGATGATGCGGGGGCGCACCTGGTGGTGCAGTTTTCGTCGGCTTCGGTGGAGGCGTCGGTGATCGCCGCGGCCGAGCGGCGGGGGATCCGGCTGGATGGGCTGGCGCGGCATTTCGCCGGTGAGCCGTCGGCGCACGGGGTGGCGATCGGGTACGCGGGGTGTTCGCGGGAGGCTTTGGTGGCGGCTTTGCCGGTGCTGGTGGGGCTGTTGCGGTGAGGTTGTCCACAAGCGGGTCGTGATGGGGACAACTTCGGGCCTGGCGAACCGGGGCCGGCGCACCGGGCTCGGCTGTTCCGCGAGGTCACCGGGTACGGTGGCTCACCATGAGCGAGAAGATCCGGGTGGCCGTCGTGTTCGGTGGGCGCAGTAGCGAGCACACCATCTCGTGCCTGTCCGCCGGCAGCGTCCTGGGCCACCTCGATCCCGAGCGGTTCGAGGCCGTCCCGGTCGGGATCACGCGCGAGGGCCGGTGGGTGCTCGGCTCCGGGAACTCCGCTCAGCTCGCCATCCGCGGCCGGGAACTGCCCTCCGTCGACGACGGCCAAGGCCTCGTCCTCGCCGGGGATCCGTCCAGCCAAGGGCTCGTCGCCGTCGAAGCCGGGCGGGAAAGCGAGTTGCTGTCGCGTGTCGATGTCGTCTTCCCCGTGCTGCACGGGGCCTTCGGTGAGGACGGCACCATCCAGGGCCTCCTCGAACTCGCCGGCATCCCGTACGTCGGGCCCGGGGTCCTCGCCAGCGCCGCCGCCATGGACAAGGAAACCGCCAAGAAACTCCTCGCCGCCGAAGGGCTTCCGGTCGGGACCTACGCCGCCCTCCGCCGCGGGCAGTCCACTTTGGATGAACCCACCAAGGAAGGCCTCGGCCTCCCCGTCTTCGTCAAGCCCTCCCGGGCCGGCAGCTCCGTGGGCATCTCGCGCGTCGCCGGCTGGGACGAGCTGGACGACGCCATCGCGCTCGCGCGGGCGACCGATCCCAAGGTGCTCGTCGAGGCCGCCGTCGTCGGGCGGGAGGTCGAGTGTGGTGTCCTCGAGTTCCCCGACGGCCGCGTCGAAGCTTCGCTGCCCGCCGAGATCCGCGTGCTCTCCGAGGACGAGAACGCCTGGTACGACTTCGAAACCAAGTACCTCGGCGACGACGCCGAACTCGACATCCCCGCCAAGCTCGACGACGCCCTCACCGAGAAGCTCCGCGCGATGGCCGTCGAGGCGTTCCGGGCGCTGGACTGCCAGGGCCTGGCCCGCGTCGACTTCTTCGTCACCGAAAACCACGAGCTGATCATCAACGAGGTCAACACCATGCCGGGCTTCACGACGAAGTCCGCCTACCCGAAGATGTGGGAGGTCACCGGCATGGACTACCCGACGCTGCTGACCACCCTCATCGAGACGGCGATCGCGCGCGGAACCGGCCTGCGCTGACCGAAAAACCGACCGAAAGCTAACCGAACCGCAGCGGCTGCGGCGCCAGCTTCGCGGCCACCGTGTCCGAAACGGCCTGCAGCGGCCCGGTCCCGGCGCTGTCGGGCACCGTCAGCGCCGCGTAGACCTCGCGGTCCACCACGTACCACGTCGACGCGCCCTCGCCCGGCACCTGCAGCCACTGCACCTTGTTCACCAGCCGCAGCTGCGCCGTCGGTGTCAGCTCCGGGGGACGGTCGAGGCCGCAGCGCAACACCACGGGGTCCGCGGAACCCCAGGCCACCGTCGCGGGCGGGGCCGGGGCCGCCAGCGCCCGCACCTTCAGGGAAGTCCCGTTGGACGTCAGTTCCGTGGGCACCGCGCCCAGCAGCGTCGTGCACCCCGGTGACCCCGCGAACGGCGCCGGCACGGAAACCAGCGGCAGCGGTCCCGCGGAGTCCGAAGGGGACGGCCGGGTCAGGGCGAAGACGGCGACGGCGACCGCCAGGGCCACGGCGAGCGCGGCCGCGGTGACGAGCACCACCCGGGGCGGTGCACCGGTGTCGGAGTCAGGCACCGGACAACTACACCACAGTGACATTGCCCGGGGGACGACCCCCGGACCCCCGGAATCCGGGTGTCAGAGGTGGACGACCGGGCAGGTCAGCGTCCGGGTGATGCCTTCCACGTTCTGCACCTTCGCGACCACGAGCTGGCCCAGCTGGTCGACGCTGTCGGCGTCCGCGCGGACGATCACGTCGTACGGTCCGGTGACATCCTCCGAGCTGGTGACACCCGGGATGCTGGAGATCTCGGCAGCCACCGCGGCCGCCTTGCCGACCTCGGTCTGGATGAGGATGTATGCGTGGACCACGGCGCGCCCTTTCGTCGGGATCGAAAGCTCAAGGTAGGAACGTCATCAGCAACGTATCGCCAGCTCACGGAAAAACATAGGGCATCCGACTATCGGTGATCGATCTTTGTCCCGGTAGAGAAAGACAGAGGTGACCGGTGTCACCGAACGACGGAACGGTCGCCGAGACCGGGGAGTTCGCGCTCATCCGCGCCGTCACCGAAGGACGGCGCCAGCCCCCGGGCACGCTGCTCGGTCCCGGCGACGACGCCGCCGTCGTCGCCGCCCCGGACGGCCGGGTGGTCGCCAGCACCGACGTCCTCGTCCAGGGCGTCCACTTCCGGCTCGACTGGTCCACGCCCGAGCACGTCGGGCGCAAGGCCGTTGCGGTCAACCTGGCCGACATCGCCGCCATGGGCGCCACCCCGACCACCGTCCTGGTCGGGCTCGCCTGCCCGCCCGACACGGCGAGCGACGTGGTGAAGGCGCTCACCGACGGCATGTGGGCCGAGGCCGAACGCGCCGGCATCGGCGTCTCCGGCGGCGACATGGTCCGCGCCGACCAGCTCGTGATCAGCGTCACGGCCCTCGGTGACCTCGGCGACCGCGAGCCGGTGACGCGCTCGGGCGCCCGGCCCGGTGACGTCGTCGCGGTGAACGGGCGGCTCGGCTGGGCCGCGGCCGGGCTGGCCGTGCTGGGCCGCGGCTTCCGGTCCCCGGTCGGCGTCGTCAACGCCCAGCGCTGCCCGGAACCGCCCTACGAAGCCGGGCCACGCGCCGCGCTGGCCGGGGCCACCGCGATGATCGACGTCTCCGACGGCCTGCTCGCCGACCTGGGCCACATCGGCGAGGCCTCCGACGTCGGCATCGACGTCCGCACCGCCGACCTCGACATCCCCGCCCGGCTCACCGAGGTCGGCGCCGCCCTCGGCGCGGACCCCCTCACCTGGGTCCTCACCGGCGGCGAAGACCACGCCCTGGCGGCCACCTTCCCGCCGTTCACCGAGCTCCCGGACGGCTGGCGCACGATCGGCGTCGTCACCATGGCCGGCTCCGGGATCACCGTCGACGGGAAACCGTTTTCTCGAGAAGGCGGATGGACGCACTGGCGCTGATCTAGGCTCCGGAAGCGTGAGAATCGTTCCGGTCCCCTACGACCACCCCGACGCGGCCACGCTCATGACCGCGGTGCAGCAGGTGTACATCGAGCGCTACGGCAGCGAGGACGCCACTCCGCTGAGCCCCGCGGACTTCGATCCGCCCCAGGGCGTGTTCCTCGTCGGCTACCAGGGCGAGGAAGCGGTCGCCTGCGGCGCGTGGCGCGCCCACGACGGCCCCGGGCCCGACTTCCAGGACGGCGACGCCGAGTTCAAGCGGATGTACGTCGCCGACTCCGCCCGCGGACGCGGGTTCGCGCGGATGATCCTGTCCGAGCTGGAGCGCACCGCGGCGCTGTGCGGCCGCAAGCGCGCGGTCCTGGAAACCGGGACGAAGCAGCCCGAGGCCATCGCGCTCTACACCTCGTCGGGCTACGCCGAGATCCCGAAGTTCGGCGTCTACAAGAACGAGCCGGAGAGCCGCTGCTTCGGCAAGGACCTCACCTCGGCGTGAGCTTCAGCAGGGCCGCCGCGTGGGGCCGCAGGGCCGCCGACACGTCGGTCTCGGTCTCCCGGTGGGCCCAGAGATCGCGGACCTGCCAGCGGCCGGGAATCGAAGCGGAGACGGTCGCGGTGGTGCTGCCGGTGTTGAGCAGCACCACCGCGAAACCGCCGTCGCTCAACGGTTTCCCCCACACCTGGTAGCCGGGACCCGCGTCGAGCCGCCGGCCCTGGCTGCCCGCGAAGTCTTGGTCGACGGCGATGGCCTCGGCGTTGCCCAGCGTCGCGAGGTCGCTGTCGCTCAGCTTCGCCGGGTCGGTGCCGGCGAACAGCGGCGCGTTCAGCACGGCCCAGACACTGAAGTGCGCGCGGGCCTCGTCGGCGGTCAGCGTGCCGTTGCCGACCTGCAGCATGTCGGGGTCGTTCCAGCCGCCGGGCGAGCCGCTGTGGGCGGCGACACTGGCCTGCTGGTCGATCGTCGCGAGCACCGAATCCCAGGTCGGGACCAGGTCGTAGGTGGTGCGCCAGAGGTTCGCCACCGGTCGCGCCCAGGTCCACGGGCTGGAGACGCCGTACTCGGAGATCGCGTAGACGATCGGGCGGGGCAGCGCGGCGAGTTCGTCGCGCATCTTCTCGAACGCGGCCTTCCGGTCGAGGCCGTCGACGGTGTCGGCGTTGCACCAGTCGTACTTGAGGTAGTCCACGCCCCAGCGGTCGAACGTCTCGGCGTCCTGGCGCTCGTGGCCGAGCGAGCCGATGCCGGTGGCGGGGTAGGCGTCGTTCGCCATGGCGCAGGTCCGGCTGCCCGGCACGGCGTAGATGCCGAACAGCAGGCCACGGGAGTGCACGTAGTCGGCCAGGTCGGCGATCCCGTGCGGGAACCGCGCCGGATCCGGCCGCAGCGAGCCGTCCGCGGCGCGGGTGGAGGCCTGCCAGCAGTCGTCGACGACGACGTAGTGGTAACCCGCGTCACGCAGGCCGGTGTCGGCGAGCGCGTCGGCCGCCTGCTTCACGACGTCCTCGGTGAGGTCGTGGCAGCGGACCTGGTTCCAGCTGTTCCAGCCCATCGGCGGGGTGCCGGCCAAGCCGTTCGCCAGCGCGGGCGAGACCACCGGCAGGCTGAGCAGCCAGGTCAGCACGACGAGCAGGAGCACGAGACCCGTGCTCGGAGTACTGGCGTTCCGGTTCGCGGCGATGGCGTGATCCAATCGCACGGGAAGTGAAACCGCGGTCACCCGGAGGCGGCAATGCCGATCTACGCACTCGGTTCGCTCGAGCCGACGATCCACCCGGACGCCTACGTCCACCCCGACGCGACGGTGATCGGCGACGTCCGGATCGGCGCGCACGCGTCGGTGTGGCCGCAGACGGTCCTGCGCGGCGACCACGGGTACATCGAGATCGGCGAGCGTTCGAACGTCCAGGACGGCTGCGTCCTGCACTGCACCGAACGCCACCCGACGATCCTCGGGCCGTCGTCGGCGATCGGGCACGCGGTGCACGTCGAAGGCGCGACGATCGGCACCGGCTGCCTGATCGCGTCCGGTGCGGTGGTGCTGAACGGCTCGGTGATCGAGGACGGCGGCATGGTCGGCGCGGGCGCGGTGCTGTCGTACGGCTCCCACGTCAAGACCGGCGAGATCGCGCTGGGCGTGCCGGGGAAGACGCGCGAGAACAAGTCGTTCAGCGCGGAGAACATCGCGCTCGTCGTCGATTCCTACGTCCGGCGGGCGCAGCGGTTCCGGACCGAGCTGAGGCGGCTCGACCCGCTCGGGTGACGCCGGCCACGCCCGGTAGGCTTGCGCGCCGTGACCGCACGACCGTTGCAGGACATCGTCGAGGCAGGCTGGGCGAAAGCCCTCGAACCGGTGGCGCCGCAGGTCACCGCGATGGGGGAGTTCCTCCGCGCGGAGATCGCCGCGGGCCGCACCTACCTGCCGGCGGGTGAACACGTGCT
This sequence comes from Amycolatopsis sp. CA-126428, assembly GCF_002904335.1. Classification (GTDB taxonomy): domain Bacteria; phylum Actinomycetota; class Actinomycetes; order Mycobacteriales; family Pseudonocardiaceae; genus Amycolatopsis. The sequence continues at coordinate 17,644 of NZ_PPHF01000125.1, forward strand.
GCGGGCGTTCCAGCAGCCGTTCCACGACGTGCGCGTGCTGATCGTCGGGCAGGACCCGTACCCGACGCCGGGGCACGCGGTGGGCCTGAGCTTCTCGGTGGCGCCGGACGTCCGGCCGATCCCGAAGAGCCTGATCAACATCTACAAGGAGTACACCGAAGACCTCGGCCACCCGCTGCCGTCCAACGGCGACCTGACGCCGTGGGCCGACCAGGGCGTGCTGCTGCTCAACAGGGCACTGACCGTGCAGCCGGGGAAGTCGAATTCGCACCAGGGCAAGGGCTGGGAAGAGGTCACCGAGCAGGCGATCAAGGCCCTCGCGGCCCGTTCGGAGCCGATGGTGGCGATCCTGTGGGGCCGCAACGCCCGCAACCTGCGCCCGATGCTCGGCGAGGTGCCGTGCATCGAGTCGGCGCACCCGAGCCCGCTCTCGGCGCACAACGGCTTCTTCGGGTCGCGCCCGTTCAGCCGGGCCAACCAGCTCCTGGAGCAGCAGGGCGCGGCGCCGGTGGACTGGAAACTGCCGTAGGTTCGGTGTCCGGATCCGCGGGCCGGCTCCGACCAGGGGGAAACGGATCCTTGGAGGGCACATGAACGTCACATCGGCCGACGGCACGTCGATCTTCTTCGAGCAGCGCGGCGACGGCCCGCCGGTGATCCTGGTCGGTGGCGCGTTCAACGACCGCACGACCACGGTGGGCCTGGCCGAGGTCCTGGCCGGCGATTTCACAACGATCGTCTACGACCGCCGGGGCCGCGGTGACTCCGGCGACTCGGCCGAGTACGCGGTGGAGCGGGAGATCGAGGACATCGCGGCGCTGATCGCCCACGCGGGCGGGACGGCGGCGGTGTTCGGGCACTCGTCGGGGGCGATCCTGGCCCTGGAGGCGGCCGCGGCGGGCATCGGCATCGAGCGCGTCGCGGCGTATGAGCCGCCGTACGCGACCGACGAGCACCCGCGAGCCGATGTCGTGGCCGACGTGCGCGCCCGGCTCGCGGCGGGGGACCGCGACGGCGCGGTGGCGACGTTCCTGAAGGTCGCGGGCACTCCGGCGGAGATGATCGAGGGGATGAAGCAGGCCCCGGTCTGGGGCTGGTTCACCGCGCTGGCGCACACCCTGCCGTACGACCTGACGATCTGCGGCCCGGACGGCCGCCCGTCGGAGAACCTGGCCCGCATCTCGACCCCCACGCTGGTGATCGGCGGCGGCGCGAGCGACGACGCGCTGCAGTCGGGCGCCCGCGCGGCGGCCGCGGCGGTGCCCGGGGCCCGGCACGAGACCCTCGAGGGTCAGGACCACGGGGTGCTGCAGTACCCGGAAACGCTCCGCCCGCTCCTCGTCGATTTCCTCAAGTAGGCGGTCGTGAGTGGTAAGGCGGGTTCTAACCCGCCTTACCACTCACGACGGGCTGTGGACATGAAAATGGCGGGTGCTCCGAGGAGCACCCGCCATTCGAACTCTTCTCGCCTCAGCCGCGAACGACCTTGCCCGCCTTGATGCACGAGGTGCACACGTTCAGGCGCTTGCGCTGGGACACACCCACCTTGGCGTGGACGGTCTGGATGTTCGGGTTCCACCGGCGGTTGGTACGGCGGTGGGAGTGCGAGACCGACTTGCCGAAGCCGGGTCCCTTGCCACAGACGTCGCACACGGCAGCCACGTCGAACTCCTTTGGATCTGGGTCATAGAGATGAGCCCAGACGGACTGGGCAACTCGACCATAGTAACTACTGCATTCCAGTGGTTCCGCACCGGGTCGATACGCTGCCCGAGGACCGGTCAGGAGGTTACGGGGTGCGGGTGCTGGACGCGGCGGCGGTGTCGGCCTGGGCGGCGGGCTGTGTGCACAGTCTCGCGAGCCTGCGGCCGGCCATCGACGAGATCAACGTCTACCCCGTCGCCGATTCCGACACCGGCTCCAACATGCTCTTCACGATGACCGGCGCGGCTCGGGAACTCTCCGCAGCAACCCCGGAAACCGCCGCCGACGCGCTGAAAATTCTCGCGCGGGGCGCCGTGGCTTCGGCCAAGGGCAACTCCGGCGTGATCCTTTCCCAGGTCGTGCGCGGGCTCGCCGATCGCGCCGAAGGCGACCTGGACGGCCCGTGGCTGGCCCGCGCGCTGGGCCACGCCGACGAGGTCGCCACCGGCGCCGTCAGCCGCCCGGTCGCCGGGACCATCCTGACCGTCCTGCATTCCGTCGCCCTCGCCGTCCGGGGTGACGCGAGTTCCCTGGGTGACGTCGCGGCGAAGGCCGCTAAAGAGGCCGCGCACGCCCTCGAGAAGACGCCGGAGCAGCTGCCCGCGCTGGCCAGGGCCGGGGTCGTCGACGCCGGGGCACGCGGTCTCGTCGCCGTGCTCGACGCGCTGGTCGGCGTGCTGACCGGCGCGCCGCTCGAACAGGAGCACGCGCTCGAAGTCCGCACCGAAACCCCCGAGGCCTACGCCTGGGAGGTCATGTACCTCCTGGACGGCGTCGACGAGGCGAGCCTGCCGACCCTGCGCAAGGAGCTGAGCGGCCTCGGCGACAGCGTCACGGTGGCCGGCGACGGCTCGGGCAGCCACGCCGTGCACGTCCACTGCGCCGACATCGGCGCCGCCATCGAGGCCGGGCTCGCGCTCGGCCGCCCGCGCAGGATCCGGGTCGAGCCGCTGCTCACGCCGACGCCGATCGAGCCCGGTGGTGGGATCGACCGCACGGTCGTCGCCGTCGTCCACGGCGGGGCACTGGCTGAGCTGCTGCGCGCCGAGAGCATCCCGGTGCTGGCCGTGCCGGAGGGCGGGACGCCGAGCGTCGAGGACATGATCGGCCTGCTCAACGAGGCCGCCGGGCGCCACGTGACCGTGCTGCCGGGCAGCGTCGCCCTCACCGCCGCCGCCGACACCGCGGCCGGGCACGCGATGGCCGCCGACCGGGACGTCGTGGTCATCCCGTGCGCGTCTCCGGTGCAGGTGCTGGCCGCCCTCGCCGTGCACGACGCCGGGCGCCGCACCAACGACGACGTCGTCGCGATGGCCGAAGCGGCCGCCGCGACCAGGCGTGGCGAACTGCGGATCGCGCAGGAGGAGTCGCTAACCTGGGTGGGCCGGGCCCAGTCCGGCGACGTGGTCGGCCTGGTCGACGACGAGGTGGTGCTGATCGAGCCCGCGCCCGCGTCCGAGACGAACCTGGTCGCGGCCGCGATGAAGGTGCTGAACCGGATGCTCGCGCTCGGCGGGGAGCTGGTGACGGTGCTGAGCGGGGCGGCGGCCCCGCCGGGGGTCGCCGAGGAGCTCGCCGAGCAGCTGCGGGTGGAGCACCCGGAGGTGGAACTGACCAGCTACGCCAGCGGCCAGGCGGACGCCGTGCTGCTGATGGGAGTCGAATAGCGGATGGCCGGACTGCGCGACAAGCTGCCGTTGCTGCTGGGTGCCAAGACGGCGAAGGCGCTCGCCACGTCGCTGGAGATCGAGACGGTCAGCGACCTGCTGCGCCACTACCCGCGCCGCTACGCCGAGCGCGGCGAGCTCACCGACATTCACGGGCTCGAGCTGGGCGAGCACGCCACCGTGCTGGCGCGCATCGAAAAGGTGAGCAAGCGGCGGATGAAGGCCCGCAACGGGACCATCATCGACATGGTCATCACCGACGGGAAACGTCGGCTGACCTGCGCGTTCTTCAACCAGGCCTGGCGCGAGAAGGACCTCGTCCCCGGCAAGACCGGCCTGTTCGCCGGCAAGGTGTCCGCCTTCCGCGACACCCTGCAGCTGACGAACCCCGAGTACGAGCTGTTCGACGCCGAGAACGAAGCCGAGGCGATGGACAACTTCCTCGCCGCGATCATCCCGGTGTACCCGGCGGCGCAGGGCATGCCGACCTGGTCGATCGCCAAGTGCGTGCGCCAGGTCCTCGACGTCCTCGAGGTCGACGACGACCCGATGCCCGCCGAGCTGCGGCGGCTGCACAAGCTGGCCGACCTCGACAACGCGCTGCGCGGCATCCACCGCCCGGAGAACTGGGCGCACCTGGAGGCGTCGAAGAAGCGGCTCAAGTGGGACGAAGCCATGGCCGTCCAGCTGATCTTCGCGCAGCGGCGCCACTCGGCCATCTCACGCCCGGCCAAGGCCAACCCGCACGTCAGCGGCGGCCTCATGGACGCCTTCGACAAGCGGCTGCCCTTCGACCTCACCGCGGGCCAGCGGGGGATCGGCGACGAGATCGCCGCGGACCTGGCCACGGAGCACCCGATGAACCGGCTGCTCCAGGGCGAGGTCGGCTCGGGCAAGACGGTCGTCGCGCTGCGGGCGATGCTGCAGGTCGTCGACAACGGGCGGCAGGCCGCGATGCTGGCGCCGACCGAGGTCCTGGCCGCGCAGCACGCGCGGTCGCTGCGGGAGATGCTCGGCGACCTGGGTCAGGCGGGCGAGCTGGGCGCGGCGGAGAACGCCACCCGCGTCACGCTGCTCACCGGGTCGATGGGGGCGAAGGAACGCAAGAAGTCGCTGCTGGAGATCGTCAGCGGGGAGGCGGGCATCGTCGTCGGCACGCACGCGCTGATCCAGGACCACGTCGAATTCGCCGACCTCGGCCTCGCCGTCGTCGACGAGCAGCACCGCTTCGGCGTCGAGCAGCGGGACGCGCTGCGCACCCGCGGCGCCGGCGACACCAGCCCGCACGTGCTCGTCATGACCGCGACGCCGATCCCGCGCACGGTCGCCATGACCGTGTACGGCGACCTGGAAGTGTCGGCGCTGCGCGAAATGCCGGTCGGGCGGTCGCCGATCGCCACCACGGTCGTGCCGGTCGCCGAGAAACCCGCCTGGTTCGAGCGGATCTGGCAGCGCGTGCGCGAAGAGGTCGGCAAGGGCCACCAGGCGTACGTCGTGTGCCCGCGGATCGGCGACGAGCCGCCGTCGGACAAGAGCGACAAGCGGCCGCCGCTCGCGGTCCTCGAGGTCGCGCCCGAGCTGGAGCACGGCCCGTTGCAGGGCCTCAAGATCGGCGTGCTGCACGGCCGGATGCCGCCCGACGACAAGGACGCCGTGATGCGGGCGTTCTCCGCCGGGAACCTCGACGTCCTGGTGGCCACCACGGTGATCGAGGTCGGCGTGAACGTGCCGAACGCGACCGCGATGGTGATCATGGACGCCGACCGGTTCGGGGTCAGCCAGCTGCACCAGCTGCGCGGCCGCGTCGGCCGGGGCAGCGTGCCGGGGCTGTGCTTGCTGGTCACCGAAACCCTCGACGGCACGGCGACGCGCGAGCGGCTGGCGGCGGTCGAGTCCACGACGGACGGGTTCGAGCTCTCGCGCCTCGACCTCGAACTGCGCCGCGAAGGCGACATCCTCGGCGCCGCGCAGTCCGGGAAGCGGTCCACGCTCAAGCTGCTGTCGCTGCTGCGGGACGAGGACGTGATCGCCGCGTCCCGGGCCCTGGCGCAGGAACTCGTCACGCAGGACCCGGAGCTGACGAAGTACCGCGGCCTGGCGCAGATGGTCGCCGACGTCGTCGACGTCGAGCGCGCGGAGTACCTGGAGAAGAGCTGAGCACCGTCCGCGCCGCCACGGTGGCCGACGCCCCGGCGATCGGCGAGATCCACGTGCGGTCCTGGCAGGCGGCGTACGCGGGCCTGATCCCGGCGGAGTTCCTCGCCCGGCTCTCGGCTTCCTCGCGGGCGGCGGCCTGGGCCCGGCGCATCGGTGACGGCGGCGGGGTGCTCGTCGCCGAGGAAGACGGCGTCATCGCGGGCTTCGCCGCCTTCGGGCCTTCGCAGCTGTACGCGCTCTACCTGCTGCCGGAGTTCTGGGGACGGGGGCTCGGCCGGACGTTGCACGACCGGGTCGTCGAAGAGCTCTCCGGCGACAGTGCTGTCCTGTGGGTGCTCGCGACGAACGAGCGGGCGAAGGCCTTCTACGTCCGGCAGGGCTGGGTGGACGACGGCGCCCGCCAGACGGAGACGATCGACGACGGGCGCGTCACCCTGGAGGAGATGCGGTTCCGCCGCCCGTTGCCGTGAACACCCCGGCTTTGGCGGCCGCCGCGGCCGCCGCCGCGGCGACTCCGGCGTCTTGTGGCGTCACGCCTTCCCGGGACACGAACAGGCGGTAGAAGATCGGCCCGCAGGCCACGCGCACCGGCTCCACCGGGTCGGTGCCGGGCGGGACTTCGCCGCGGTCGATCGCCCGGGCCACGGCGGCCGCCGAACGGGCGTGGCGGTCGACGTAGAACTCGCGCAGGGCGTCGGCCGCGCGGGGGGAGAGGAACGCCGCCGAGATCGACGCCGTGGGCAGCTCGCGTTCGCCCGGCGTGGTGAAGTACCGCACCAGTTCGAGGTTGATCGCGCGCAGATCGCCTTCGAGGGATCCGGTGTCCGGCACCGCCCACTCCTGCTCGGCGCCCAGCAGCAGGGCGGCCGCGACCAGGCCTTCGGCGGACTCCCAGCGGCGGTACAGCGTCGTCTTGTGCACGCCGGAGCGTTCGGCGACCGCCTCGACGGTCAGCTCCGCGTACCCGCGTTCGCCGAGCAGCTCGAGGGTGGCGTCGAGCGCGGCGAGGCGGGTCCGCTCGGTGCGGCCGCCCGGACGCTTCGTCCCGGAAATCTCGGTGGCCAACTGCTACTCCTGTTGCGTTAGTGTGCTCAGTATGCCAGGAACCGTCGCCGTTGCCGAAATCGCCGACCTGATCGGCGACGCCGAGGTCGTCGCCATCGGCGAGAACAACCATCACATCCGCGAGTTCGGCGTGCTGCGCGACCGCCTCCTGCGCCACCTCGTCACCGAGCGCGGGTTCACGGTGCTCGGGTTCGAGGGCGGGTTCGCGGAGGGACACCTGGTCGACGCGTGGCTGCGGGGCGGCCCGGGCGAGGTCGCCGACATCGCCCGGGACGGCTTCACGTTCGGCCTCGGCGACTCGGCGGAGGTGCGCGAGATGCTGACCTGGCTGCGCGGCCGCGGCGTCCGGTTCTCCGGGCTCGACGTGCCGGGTTCGGCGGGCTCGCCGGTGCCCGCGCTCCAGGCGCTGCGCGCGGAGGTCCTGCGGGTGGATCCGGCCAACGTGTCCCTTGTGGACAACGCCCTCTCCGCGTGCGAGCCGTACGCGTCGGTGAGCAGCGCGGTCGCACCGGGTCGGTACGCGGCGATGAGTCCCGAAGCGCGGAATGCCGCGACGACCGCGTTGACCGTCCTGAAAGGACACGTGGAGGCCCTCGGTTACGGTGCCGTCGCCGCGCACCACGCGGAGGGCGCTCTGCGCGTCGACCTCTACCTGCGGGAGCTGGACGCGCTCACGGCGGGCCGCGCGCCCGAGCCGCAGAGTTCGTCGCGGGACACGTACATGGCGGCCACCGTGCGGCTGCTGCGGCGGCGCTTCCCCGGCGAGAAGATCGTGCTGATGATCCACAACGGACACCTCCAGCGCGTCCCGTTCTCGCCGGTGCCGGGCATGACGGCGCCGTCGGCGGGCGCGCACCTGGCCGCCGAGCTGGGGGAGCGCTACTTCGCGCTGGCGCTCACCGCCGTCTCGGGGACGACGACCGGCCTGGCGCCCGATCCCGCTTTCCCGCTTGGGTTCCGGATGTTCGAGCAGCCCCTCGGGGCACCGGCGGAAGGCAGCGTCGAGGCGGTCTTGGCGGATCGGGCGCCGTGCGTGGTCGCGCACCCGGCGGCGACGGCCATCCGGCACGCGCACCTGACACCCGCGGTGGACGTCGCGGCCGCGTGGGACGCCGTCGTCTGCCTGGAGAAGCAGGAAACGATTTTTCCGGTCCACCGCTGAACAGGTGTGCCCGTTCGGCTGCTTGCCGTAACGGGCGGATGGGCGTTTCCTACCGGTATGGCCGGGCGGAGGCGGGCGCTGATCGTCGCCAACGGCGAGTACGACAACGCGGGGCTGCAGCGGCTGGGCTCCCCCGCGGCGGACGCCGACGCCCTGGCCGGGGTGCTCGGCGACCGGGCGATCAGCGACTTCGAGGTCTGCGTCGTGCGGAACGAAACCGCGCACGTCGTCCAGGCGGAGATCGAGGACCTCTGTCTCGAGGGCAAGCCCGACGACGTCCTCCTGATGCACTTTTCGTGCCACGGCCTGAAGGACGATTCGGGCGGCCTGTACTTCGCGGCCCGCAACACCCGGCCCGACCGCCTGCGGTCGACGGCGATCCCGGCCCAGTTCGTGCAGCAGTGCATCCGGCAGAGCCGTTCGCGCAGCATCGTCCTGCTGCTGGACTGCTGCTACGGCGGGGCGTTCGGCCAGGGCGTGGCGATCCGGGCTTCGGGCGACGCGAACGTGCTCGACAGCTTCCGCGGCGGCCGGGGGCGCGCGGTCATCACGGCGTCCAACTCGATCGAGTACGCGTTCGAGGGCGCGACGCTGGCTTCGGACGAGCCGGCCCAGCCGTCGGTGTTCACGTCGGCGCTGGTGGAGGGCCTGCGCACCGGCGAGGCGGACCGCGACGAGGACGGCTGGATCGCCCTGGGTGAGCTGTACGAGTACCTGTTCGACCGCGTCCGCGAGCGCAACCCCAAGCAGACCCCGAGCCGCGACATCGAGATGCAGGGAGAGCTGTACCTGGCGAAGAGCCGGCGTCGGCGCATCAAGCCGTCCGCGGTCCCGCCCGACCTGGCGGCGGCGATCGGGGCGGAGAACCCGTTCACCAGGCTGGGCGCGGTGGCCGAGCTGCGGCGCCGGTTGTCGAGTGCGAACCTGCCGGTGGCGATGGGAGCGTTCGAGGCGCTGAAGACGATGGCCTCGACCGACATCGAGCACGTGGCCGCGGCGGCTTCGGACGCGTTGTCGTTCGCGGTGGTGCGCGTGGACGTGCCATCGGTGCGGTTGTCGGCACCGGCGGGTGCGCGGGCATCGGCTTCGCTGCGGGTTTCGGGGCCGCCGGTGGCGCGGGAGGTGCGGTTCGAGGCTTCGCACCCGTGGATCGCGGTGGCGGAGGTTCCGGGCGGGGCGCACCTGTCGGTCACGGCGGGGGAGTCCGGGACGCGGCAGGGGAAGGTCGTGGTGAGCGGGCCCACCGGGGATGTGGTCGTCGCGGTGGAGGTCGAGGCCCTGCCGGTCGCTGAGCCGGAGCAGGTGGTGGCGGAGGCCGAGCCGGAAGCGGTGGTTGCGGAAGCCGAGCCGGATCCGGCGGCACCGGCGGCCGGGCCCGAGCCCGCCGTGGGGGCTGCGCCCAAGCCCGCAACGGCGGTCGAGCCCGAGCCCGCCGTGGGCGCTGTGGCGGAGCCCGCAGCGGCGGCTGTGCCCGAGCCTGCAGTGGGCGCTGCGCCTGAGCCCGCAGCGGCGGCTGAGCCGGAGCCGGTCGTCGCGGCGGAAGCGCGGCCTGCGGCGGCTGCTGGACCTGTTGCCCGGCCGGCCACGGAACCGGCCGGGGCGATGGATCCGGTCGGCGGGTTCGCCGGGATCGTCGCGATCGCCGGCGTGGTGTTCGCGGTGGCCGGGCTGTCGCTGGACTACCGCTACGGCTATTCCTTGACCCAGTACCGGCCCGGCATGGAGTCCGCCGTCCTGATCGTGGCCGCGTGCGCCCTGCTCGCCGGAATCCTGACGCTGACGCCGCGGACGAGGACGTCGACCGGTCCCGCGCTGCTGTTCGGGACCGGCCTCGCCGCGCTCTTCGGGCTGCTGCGCTTCCTCGGCGAGGCGATCGCGCTGTCGCAGAACGGCGACCCCGAGCTGAAAACCGGCTACACCTTCGAGCTGCTCGCCCACATCGCCTGGGTGGTCGCGGGGGTGAGCGCGCTCGCGGCGCTCCGGCGGAGCCCCGCGGTCGCACTGGCCGCCGGGCCGGTCCGCGGCTGGCCGGCGTGGGCGGCGATCGGGCTCGGCGTGACGGCCGCGATCGGCTGGATCGTCCAGCTCGTCGACCTGAACACCTACGACTCCAGTGACGCCGGCCGGGCGACCGCCTACTTCCTGCTCGGCGCTTTGCTGGCCGTGATCGTGCCGGTCGTCGCCATGACGCTTCGCCCGGGCCCGGTCGGCTGCGCCGTGCTGGCCACGGGGACCGCCGGGCTGATCGGCGTGCTGGCACCGACGTTCGCCTCCGTCGTGGAGGCGAGTTCCCTGGCGCTGGGCGGGCAGCTGATCGCCGTGGTGGCCCTCGTGCTGCTGGCCGCCGACACCGTCGTCCTGGCCGTCCGGGCGCGGAATCAGCCGAACGGGCGACAGTCCTGAGTTGTCGTCCGGGCAGCGCCGGGGTACCACGACGATCATGAGGATGCTTCTCGCGGCCGTGGCCGTGCTCGCCGGGCCGGTCTCGACCGGTGGGGTGCAGCCCGATCCGCCCAGCTGGGGGCTGGACCGGATCGACCAGCGGACCGGCCTCGACCACGCCTACCACTACGCGAGCGACGCCTCGGGCGTCACGGTCTACGTGATCGACAGCGGCGTCGACGCGAAGCACCCCGACTTCCAGGGCCGCGTCGCGCCCGGGCGGGACTTCCTGAGCGGCGGCTCCGACACCACCGACCTCAACGGCCACGGCACCCGCCTGGCCGGCATCGCCGCGGGCAAGGACTACGGCGTCGCGAAGGGCGCGCAGATCGTGCCGGTGCGGGTGCTCGACAAGGACGGCGGGGGCGCGACCGACCAGATCATCGCGGGGATCGACTGGGTCGCGCAGAACGCCCAGCAGCCCGCGGTCGCCGTCCTGGGCATCGGCGGGGTGCCGAACGACCAGCTCGACGCCGCGGTCAAGCGCCTGGCGACGGTGGTGCCGATCGCCGTGCCGGCGGGCAGCGAGACGGCCGACGCGAGCGGCTTCTCGCCGGGCCGGGTGCCGGAGGCGCTGACGGTCGCGGCCTCCGACGCCCAGGACCGCCCGGACAAGACGTCGAACTCCGGCCAGGCCGTCGACCTGTACGCCCCGGGCAGCGACATCCCGACCCCGATCGCGGGCGGCACGGGCGCGGGCCCGGAATCGGGCACCTCGATGGCGGCGGCGTTCGCGGCCGGCGTGGCGGCGCTGTACCGCGCTCAGCACCCTGGGGACACCCCGGCCCAGGTGGACGAGGCCCTGGTTCGCGCGGCGACGCCGGATGCGCTCAAGGGGGTGCCGGACGGGACGGCCAACCGGCTGCTGTACGCGGCGCCGGGAGGCTGAGGGGCGCGTTGCCGGGAGGCTGAGGGGCGCGTTGCCGGGAGGCTGAGGGGCGCGTTGCC
>NZ_PPHF01000126.1 GCF_002904335.1 Amycolatopsis sp. CA-126428
AGACAATCAACAGGCACGCAACCGCGGCCTGATCCACCCCACCTGCGAGTCAACCAAACTCGGGGCAGTCCCGTTCGTATGGACGTTTCTCCGCGTACAACTTTGCGATTCCCGTCACTCGTCGCCGCACTCTCTACTGGTTCCTCGACCAGTACAGCTACCTTCTCGCTCGCCACCCCGACCTACCGTTCCACTTCGTCGGTCACAGCAACGGCACCTACATGCTCGGACAGGCCTTGAAGTACGTGGCGTCAATACGCTTCGACCGCGTGTTCCTGGCCGGCTCTGTTCTCCCACCGGAGTTCGACTGGTGCGGACACGCTGACAAATGCAAGTCGGCCGCGTGGTCAACGTCTGCGCGTCCAAGGACAAACCTGTGGCATGGCTGTGCAGCGGGCTGCGCGGCCTGCGCATGAGAGACATCGGGGTCGGCGGCTTCACCGGGTTCCAGGAAATGCCCCCGGCAGCGGAGCAGTACCGCTACTTACCCGGTGGCCACGATGCAGCGCTCGCGCCCGACAGACTCCCCGATATTGCCGCATTCGTCCGAACCGGTGTCGCAGTTCGGCCGCCGGAGCTCGCCGACTCCCCGCCCGCTATGTTCGGCCTGGTCTCGCGCGCCGCACCGATACTGACGTCGTTGACTGCCATTGCCTGGTTCGTGGCAGCCGCATGGCTGGCCTTCGTCGGCCCGCTGCTGCTCGTAGGTTTGGTGTTGATCACGGTCCTGATTGCGGTCGCGCTCATCGTCGCTTGATCTAGGGGCACCGCCAACCCGATGCCAGCCGCCTCGACCATGGGGGTCGCTGCGCGCCTCCAGCGCTGCGGCGACGCTGAGTACCCGGTCGGCAGCGATCCCGCCGACGCCGACGACTTCGGTGACCACCGCCGGTTGCGGATCAGCGTGCCGGTCTTGTCGAGCGCGACCGTTCGGACGGCCTCCACGAGCACGACCAGGGCGCCTCGCCGCGGTGCCCGTATCGGGTTTAGGCTACGCCGGGCACCAGACCGGCCCGGCAGGCCAGGATCCGTGAGCTCACCGCCGCAGATCACGGCCCGCGCTCTCGCATGCCGACGAGCCCGTGCCCACCGGGCCGCGCAGGTCCGTCGACGCCACCGCCGTGCACGGTGGCCGCCGTGCACAGGACCACCTGCGCCGGCTCGGCCAGACCAACGACGTCCCGGCCGATCGCGTCACCGAGGTCCTGCGGCTCACCGGACTCGCCGACGTCGGACACCGGCGGGTCGGCGGGTTCTCGCTCGGGATGAAGCAGCGGCTCGGATCGCCGCGGCGCTGCTCGGCGATCCCGGGATCCTGATCTTCGACGAGCCGGTCAACCGGCTCGACCCCGACGGCGTGCACTGGATCCGCGGTCGCTCCGGTCGACGTCCGCCGAGGGCCGCACCGTGCTGATCTCCAGCCACCTGATCAGCGAACTGCAGCTGACCGCCGACCACGTGCTGATCCTCGGCCGGGGACGGCTGCTGGCTGACTCTCCCATGGCCGACCTCGTCCGCTTCGACGGCGGCGACGTGCTGGTCCGCAACGCAGGAGACACGGCGCTCCCGTCTTTGCTCAGCGCGCGCGGTGCCACCGTCACGCCGGAACCGCACCACGGATTCGCCGTCACCGGCCTCACCCCGGGCGACATCGCCGCGATCGCCGCGGGCACACGGCGTCCCGCTGCTCGAACTGACTCCGCGCCCGCCCTCGCTCGAGGACGCCCGATGAACACGATCCTGCCCGGCCGTGGCCTGCTGGCCGCCGAGTGGACGAAACTCCGCTCAGTGCGTTCGACACCGTTGCTCTTGGCCGTCACCGCGACGCTGTCGCTCGCGGTGCTCCAGGCCCGCTCCGCGGTCCGCGCCTGGGACACCTGAGGACTCCGCGCGCGAGCGGAATTCGATCCCGTGTTCAGTACCTTCACCGGCTTCCAACTGGCCCAGTTCGCCTTCGCATTGCCCGGCGTCCTCGCCGTCACCTCGGAATACGGCACCGGCACGATGCGGCTCACCTTCGCCGCCACCCCGCGGCGCGGCCGGGTCCTGGCCGCCAAGCTGCTCATCGTCGGCGGGATCGCCTTCGCGGCCGAGGAGCTGCTCGCGTTCCTGACGTTCTTCACCGGCCAGGCCGCCCTCGCCGGCAAGCCCTCGACGTCGGCCTCGGCTACCCGAACGTGCTGCGGGCTGTGCTGGGCCAAGGGTTCTACGTCGGCACCGTCGCACTGCTGGGCGCCACAATCGGCATGATCGTCCGGCACACCGCCGGCGCGACCGCCCTCACCGCCGGACTCCTGTTCCTCACCGTCATGGTCCTCAAAGGGATTTCCGACTCCACCGCACTGTCCCGCTGGGCACCGGGCGTCGCCGCGGAGGGCCTGGACCTGGACCACGCTCCACGACCCTCGAATGGCCATCGGCGAGCTTCGCGACGCTCGTCTGCCTGACCTACCTCGCCGCCACGATCACGGCCGCGGCCGTGTGCGTCACCCGTCGCGACGTTTGACCGTTCCGGCCCCGATTCCGCTATTTCGATCGGGGTGAACCGGATCGGTGCGGTGTGCAATAGAGAGGCGATGGATGACGACGAGCTGATCACGGCAGCGGCCGGCGGTGATGACGGCGCCCTGCGGGTGCTGTACTCGCGGCATGCACCGTGGCTGGCGTCCCGGTTGGGCCGGGTGCTGCCGGCCGCGGCGGTGGAGGACGTCCTGCAGGAGACATTCGTCGCGGTCTGGCAGGGCGCGTCGCGGTACCGGCCCGACGGCCGGGCCGGGGCGTGGTTGTGGGGTATCGCGAAGCGGCAAGCCGCGCTGTGGTTGCGCCGGACGGGACGGCCCCCGCTCCCGCCGGTCGACACGATCGCCCCGGAGGACCCGGAGTCGGCAGCGGTCGACCGCGTCGAAATCGCCGAAGCGGTCGCCTCGCTCAGCGACGAGGAGCAACGACTGTGGCGCCTCCTGTTCGAACAGGACCGCTCAGTCGCCGACGTCGCCCGCCGCCTCGGAGTACCAGAGGGAACCGTCAAGAGCCGGGCCTACCGGATCCGGCGCCTTCTGCGAGCGGCGCTACGGCAGGGAGGTGCGTGATGGACGTCGATCTCGACCGCGTGTGGACCCGGGTCGCGGGCCGGGTCTGGGCGACCGGCCCGAGCCGTACTGAACGGCTGGCCCGACGGCTGTTGCGCTCACCCGGCCTGGCGAAAGCCCTGGTCGTCACGCCGTCACTGCTGCGGTCGTGGCTGGTGGCCACCGTGGTGGTGCTGACGGTCGGGGTGGTCGCCTCGAGACCTGCCGGCACGGCGCTGGTGCCTCTGCTGGCGCCCGCGCTCGCCGGGGCGGGCATCGCCTACGCCTACGGCCCGGGCACCGACCCCGCCTACGAACTGGGCCTGACGATGCCGGTCACCGCCCGGATGGTGCTGCTGGTCCGCTCCCTGGCGGTGTTCGCGGTCAACGCCGGGCTCGGCGTGGCCGCCTCCGTCCTCACGCCACTGGCCACCGGCCTCACCTTGTCCTGGCTCGTCCCGATGACTGCCGTGACGGCCTTGGCTCTGGCCACCGCGACCGTCGCCGGCTCGGCGAACGTCGGCATGACCGCAGGCCTGGGCGGCTGGTGCCTCGTCGTACTCGCCGGCCAGGTCGCCACCGGCCGGATCGACGCCGCGGCGTCGGCCCCGGTCCTGATGCCCCTGTACCTGCTGTCCGTGGTGCTCTGCATCGCGGTAGTGCTGCTCGTGACCCGTACGCCGGCCGGAAAGAAACGAGGGTGGTCGTGAACGTCGACATCCAAGGCGTGACCCGCAGATTCCGCCGCACCGAAGCGATCGCCGGGGTCGACCTCGCGCTCGGGCAGGGCGTGTTCGGGCTGCTCGGGCCGAACGGCGCCGGCAAGACCACGCTGCTGCGCACGCTGGCGACCGTACTGCCCCCGACCACCGGGCGCATGCGGCTGCTCGGCCGGGACCCCGACCAGCCGCAAGACCGCCGCTACATCCGCGGCAGGCTCGGCTATCTCCCGCAGTCCCTCGGCTTCTACCGCAACTTCACCGTCTTCGAGTTCGTCGAATACTTCGCGCTGCTCAAAGAAATGCCGCCCGCACAGGTCCCGCGAGCAGTCGCGGCCGCGATCGAACGAGTCCGCCTCGGCGACCGCGCCCGGGCCAAACTGCGCACCCTCTCCGGCGGGATGCTGCGCCGGGTCGGCATCGCCCAAGCCATCGTCAACGAGCCGCAGCTGCTGCTGCTCGACGAACCCACCGCAGGCTTGGACCCCGAGCAACGCCTCGAGTTCCGCACCCTGTTGCGCGACATCGGCGCCGACGCCACCGTCGTGGTCAGCACCCACCTCGTCGAAGACGTCGGCACCGCCTGCGACCAGGTCGGCCTGATGCTGGCCGGCCGGCTCGTATTCACCGGCACCCCCGCCGACCTCACCGCCCGCGGCGAAGGCTTCGCCGTCGGCGACGCACCCCTCGAACGCGGCTACGCCGCCGTCCTCGCCCAGGCACGATCGTGATCCGGCTCCTGCGGATCGAGGTCCGCCGCAACGCACTTCCGGTCCTGCCGGTCTTCATGCCCGTCATGGTGCTCGTCCTGTGGCTCTCGCCGATCAGCCGAAACCTGACCCCGGTCGCGCTGTGGCCCGACCGCAGCACCGACCTGCAAAGCGCCATCCAGGGACTCGGCCCGTTCGTGGCCGGCGCCGCCACCTGGATGGCATCGCGCGACCACCGCCGCCACCTGACCGAACTCCTCCGCTCCACCCCCGGCAACCCGTTCCGCCGGGCCGTCCTGACCTGGGCCGCCACGACCGGCTGGGCGGTGCTCGCCTACCTCGCCACCGCCGTGACGATCTTCGCGATCACCGCTACGCAGGCCACCTGGGGCGGACCTGTCTGGTGGCCGGTCGCCGTCGGTCTCGTCGCGCTGATCACCTGCTCCGCCCTCGGATTCGCGTTCGGCAGGCGCTTTCCCGGCCGGTTCACCGCTCCCCTGGTTGCGATCGGGACCCTGCTCGCTATGGCTGCCGGCATGGAAGCCGTCGGCGACGGAGCGCGGCTCGGCCTGCTCAGCCCGCTGTTTCCCGCCATCGACCTCGAATCAGCGGTCTTCTACGACGTCCGGCCCGACCTGGCCGAGACCCAGCTTCTGTTCCTCGCCGGCGTCCTCGCTGTCGCCCTCGGCGCCCTCGCCCGCACCACCCGCCACGAATGGCACAACACCCGCCGCGGCGGGACCATCGCCGTCGCCGCCGGCCTCCTCCTGGCATCGGCGGCCGCGACACTGGTGATCACGGGAACCACCGACCGCCGCGGGCTGAGCGTACCGTTGCTGCACAACGACACCAGTGACCGATCCGTCGCCTACACACCGGCCTGCAGCACCGACCGGCTGCCCGTCTGCCTCCACCCCGCCTACGCCACCGAACTCACCACACTGTCCACAGTGGTCAACGCGATCGCCGCGCCCCTGGCCGGCACCCCCGCATTCCCCGTTCGCGCCGAACACCGCGCCGGGGAAACCGGGCCGCCACAGGTCACCGGCACCCCGCCCGTGCTGACCGTCCCCCACTTCATCATCCACGACAACACTCTCGCCCCGCCTGCCTTCGCCGAACAGATCGAAACCAGGATCGCGTTGGCCCTGGTCACCACGACTTCCACCCACCCGACCCCGGCCCAGATCGCGGTCGCGACCTACCTGCTGCACCAAGCCGGCGACGAACCCGCGTCCGGCCTGTCCCGCACCCCCGCCACCGACGCGGCAGCGACCCGCCTCGCCGCCCTCGACCCCGCCGCACGCACCAGCTGGTTCGCCACCCACCTACCCGCTATCGCCGCCGGCGGACTCACCCCGCAGGACGTCCCATGACCCGGCTTCTCCACCTCCACCTCGACAGCCGCCGGACTCGCCTCGCCGTCGCACTGCTCATCGCAACCGCCCTTGCCCTGCGGGCGTGCGCGAAGTGGACCCACGGCACCAGCACGCTCTCGCAGCTGCTCCCGATCCTCATCGCGTGCGCGGCGGCAGCCGTGATCGCCGCCGGCACTCGCAGCCTTTTCGGCGACCCCGAACGGGCCAGCCGGCCGCTGCCCACCCTTCGGCTGCTGCACGTCCTCACCCTGCTCGCGATCGCCACCGGAGCACTCGCCGCCGCCTCCGACGACCCCGCCACCATGGTCCGGAACCTCGCTGGACTGACCGGACTCGCCCTGCTCACCGCCACCTTCACCGGCGCACCGCTGGCCTGGACCGCCCCACTCGGCTACGTCCTGATCTGCGCCGCCGAAATCGACCTCCACCAGGACCCGCCCTGGGCCTGGCCCATCCTGCCTGCTGACAACCGCGCCGCGACCTTGCTCGCCGCGACGACCCTCATCGCCGGACTCACGATCACCACGTTGCGCGGCCCACGGGACACCCCTTCGGAACGGCCGTAGAACGAGACCCGACCGAACGCGTTTCGGACTCGGACCGTCTGCGTCCGGGCCTCGACGCTCGATATCACCCAGACGATGTACGGATTGCGAACCTCATTGCCCATCCGCAGCGAGCGCTGCTTCGCACGACCAGGCAGCTTCCGGACGCTGGTCGTGTGCCGGCAGCGTCCGGCCGCGCAACGCCAGGTGGACGTCGTCAGTCACCGGGACGTCGACGTCGGCTTCGTCCGGGTCGTCGCATGGCCGGTCCCCGTGCAGGCCGCGCGGACCCATTCGTCGTCCTGCTTCTCCAGCGGCGAGACCGACTCGAGCCCGAAGTTCGCTCGCCCTTCTCCAGCAGCCGCTGCAGCGGCTCACCGTTCCCGAGCACGGTCCGCGCGTAGGAGGCCGGCAGCGCGGCCTCTGTTCGCGCCCGAGCGGCGGCATCGGCCCGGCGCGAAGCCCGGTCGACGACGAGCGCGAACGCCAGCGGGTTACCCAGCCGGGTTCCTGCGTCCCCACCAGTGGCTGGTGCCGTCCTCGAGCACCCGCACCCGCGGTTCACCCGGTCCAGTGTCGGCGACCGCGACACCACGCCGGGCGTGGATCGCACTGGCACGATCGCCGGGGTAGAACTGAAGATGACCCCGCCGGCCCAGCTTCTAGAGCCGACGGGGTCCAGGTCCGAGCAGAACTCGTACGAGACAATCACCTAGCACCCCCTTACCGATGACCGGCGCCGGCCGGACCGTTGCCGGAAATTCCGAACCGGATGTCCCACCAGGCCGTAGTGATCTCCGGGAAGACCGGATGGGGGGCTCATGGGGCTGGAAGACACCGTGGTCGCCGGGCGGTACCGGTTGCTTGAGCGGGCGGGCCAAGGGGCGATGGGCGTGGTCTGGCGCGCTCAGGACGAGCGGCTGAGCCGCCTGGTCGCCCTCAAGCAGATCGTCCACGAGCTGGACACCCCGCAGACCACGTGGTCACGCCGGGCCGCCGACGCGGTCCGTGAAGCACAGCTGACCGCACGGGTCAAGCATCCGCACGCGGTCACCGTGTACGACGTCGTCGAAGACGACGGCTCGGTGTACCTGGTGCTCGAATACCTGCCGTCCCGGTCGCTGACCGACCTGCTCCTGGAGCGGGGCCGGCCACTGCCCGCCGCCGACGTGGCCGAGTTCGGCCGTCAGGTCGCGTCCGCGCTCACCGTCGCCCACGCCGAAGGCGTCCTGCACCGCGACGTCACCCCGAACAACGTCCTGGTCACCGAGGACGGCACGGCGATGATCACCGACTTCGGGATCGCCCACGCCGTCGGCGACGGCACGATGACCGGCGGCGGGCTCGTCGCGGGCACGCCGGCCTACCTGGCCCCGGAAGTCGCCGACGGCGGCTGTTGCACCTTCGCCTCCGACGTCTATTCCCTCGGCGCGACGCTCTACACCGCCGTCGAGGGCGCGCCTCCGTCCGGCATCGGCGACAACCCGATCGTGCTGCTCAAGCGCATCGCGAGCGGGGACATCACGGTGCCGGCGCAGGCCGGGCCACTCACCGACGTCATCCTCAGCCTGCTGCGGCACGATCCCGCCGAACGACCGTCCATGGCCGACGCCGAAGCGATGCTCGCCGCGCCGGCGCGGGCGTCGAACGCGGCTGCGGTGCGTGACCGCACGCCCCGGCTCAGCCGCCGGCTCACGGTCACCGTAGCCGGTGGGGTGGTCGCGGCCGCATGCCTGACCGGCGTGGTCCTGAGCAGGCCCACGGAAGAAGTTGCCGCACCTGCCGCGGCGCCCGTCCCGACGCCCTCCGGAATCACGGTCGAACGCACCGTCGCGGTGACCACGACGGCAGTCGCGGCCGAGCGCACGGGCCGGGTACGCGATACCTCTCCGCCACCGGCCGCCGACCGGCCGGGCTGTTCCGCCGGCTTCTCCATCGCCAGTTCCTGGCCCGATGGCGCGCAGGCATCGGTGACCGTGCACAACGACCGCAGTTCCCCGATCGCCACGTGGACCGTGACTTGGACACAACCAGCCGGAGTAACTGTCCGAGACTTGTGGAACGGCACCCTGACCCAGACCGGGCAATCCATGAAGGTCACCAACGCGGCATGGAACGGCGTCATCGCACCCGGCGATTCGACGACATTCGGTTTGAACCTGACCACGACCACCGGCAAACCGGGAATTCCTTCGCTGCGCTGCAGTCCGTGACCTGCAGCGCCAGTCTTTGCCCGTCACGCCAACGGGATTGCGTCGTTACCCCGATCGATACCGAGGAGGCCATCGAGTGGTCAGCATCGACAACGTCCGCTACCGCCGGGTCCTGGGCGATGAACTCCGCCAAGCCCGCGCGGAACGCGGATGGACCCGGGAAGAGCTGCGATCCCGGATGGGTGGCGGCCTTTCCCTGCAGACCCTGGCCACCTACGAACAGGGCACCCGCCAGTGCACGCTGATCAGGTTCGTGGAACTCTGCGTCGCGCTGGGGGAATCGCCGAGCGATCTGCTGGCCCGTGCCCACCGCAGGATGGCGGCCGGCCCGGAGACGGGCTTGCGGTTGGATCTGACGAGGATCGTCCACAGCGCTCCACCCGCATTGGAACCGCTGCGCCGGTGGGCACAGAACCGCCTTGCCCTGTCTGCCTCCCCGGACGACGCGAAGGAGGTCATTCCCCCGGCCGCGATCGAGCAGTTGGCCCGGTTGTGCGGAATGTCGGTCGCCGGGGTCGTCACGGCCCTCGGCCAGCTGGCGCCGAGCCCGTGCTGAGCCGGCCGCCCTCGGCGAGGACGGCCGGATGCGGGATGCTGAGCCGGTGCACGTCATACCCGCATCACCCGGCATGGGCCGCTGGACGGCCGCCATCGAGGGTGACGAGGCGATCTTCACCTGCTTCTCGGCGGGGGCCGCGCCACACGAACTGCTACCGCACGTCCGGCCGGGTCGCAGCGTCCTGGTCCCCGCCTCGTCCCTGGCAGGTCTGGAGGTCGCAGTGGAGGCCGTGCTGGCGGCTCGACCCGACGCCGGCACAAGGGGTGGGCACAACCTGGGCCGGTGGAGCCAGGCGCGGGTGGACAGGGTCGCGTACGCTGTTTATTTCGACGGACCGGTCCGCGCCGGCGAAGGTGACGGCTACCGCCCGGTACGGACGTTCTTCGTGGCCCTGCGGGATTTGCGGGGTCTGCGGGTGCGCCTGGCGGCCTACCTGGCGATTCCGCAACCGGAACTCCCGCCGCCATCCTCCCCTTGAACATCACCTTACCGGCGCCGCACCGAAAACCTTGCGCGCGGCAGCTCTTTGCACCACCATCATTTGACGTTCTGCACGTGCAAACGCACGAGCGAGGGGGAAATTGGTGACCGAAGTGGCGCCGGCGGTGGCCGGGACGACGGACGCCCCGAGCGACGCAGCCCTGATCGCGGCGGTCCGCGGTGGCGACATCGCGGCGTACGGCGAGCTCTACGACCGACACCTCCCCGCCGCCCGCCGGGTGGCGGCCGCGATCGCCGCCGACCACGCCGAGCGCGACGACCTCATCGCCGAAGGATTCACCCGCGTACTGCGGATTCTGCGCAACGGCGAAGGACCCGACGAGGATTTCCGGCCGTACCTGCTGACCACCATCCGGAACACGATGATCAGCTGGCGCCGGCGCGACGCGACTATCTCCCCGGTGGCCGAGGTCCCGGACGTCTTGCCCAGCGCGAGCAGCGACGAACCGGTCGGCAACCGGATGCACGCGACAGTCGCCGCCGACGCCTTCGCGGGCCTGCCCGAGCGGTGGCGGACCGTACTGTGGCGGACCGAGATCGACGGCGAGTCGCCTGCGAAGATCGCCGAAGACCTCGGGATGACACCGAACGGAGTGGCGGCGCTGGCCTACCGCGCCCGAGAAGGCCTGCGCCAGGCCTACCTCGACCAGCACGTTCCCGAGGCGCGGCGGCGCAACTGCAAGAACGTCTCCGCCCAGCTGGCCCGGTGGGTGCGCGATGACATCTCCGACCTCAAAGCGCACCGGATCACCATCCACCTCGACCGCTGCGCGGACTGCCGGAAGCTGGCCGCCGGCCTGCAGGAACTGAACGAGGAGCTGCCCGCGACCGTCGCCCCGCTCATTTTGGGCCTGCCGATCATCACGCACTGGCTGACCACGACCGGATCGCTTGCTTCGTCCGGCGCGGCCACGGGTTCCGGTGCATCCGCGCTGTCGTGGATCACGGCGGCGAAGGTGGCCGCCGCGGGCGCGGTCGTGGTGACGACGGTGACGATCGGCGTGGGCAGCTCAAGTGACGCCCCGCCGCCGTACTCCGGGGGCGAAGGTGCGACGACCCGGACCGTGCAAACCGGTCCCGCCACGCAGGACACGGGGGCGCAGCAGGCGCCGGGTGGAACCGGCCAGGTCACGCCGGATCCACCGGGTCCGCAGCTCACCTCAGGCCCGGCCGGCCCGGCGGACGAGACGGCCGCCGCCGGGGAGCCCGGGTCCGGGCAGGCCACGGACTCGACCTTGAGCGACAAGCAAGCCGCGAAAGAGTCGAGGCAGGCCGCGAAGGAGTCCAGGCAGGCCGCAAGGGAGTCGAAGCAAGCGGCCAAGGAGTCGAAGAAGGCGAGCAAGACCGCGAGCTCGACAACGCCGGCACCTCAGGGATGACCGGAAGTCCGGCGAGCGCGGCTTGCTCGAGACGGGCGGCGTTGCCTGCATCGTCAGGGAGACATCACCCTCGTCGCCGACGGAGGACACCTCACCCTCCGACATCGCTCGCCGAATTCTCGACCGTGGGGTAGACCAGCTGATGGTCAGCATGGCCCACCGGTCTTCATGAGGTCGCTGACACACCCTTGATCCATTGTGGATGCGGGTCACTCACGCGAAGCCTTCGATTCACGATGGCTCCGCCACAGCTCCAAGAAAAGCGGAATCAAGGAGACGACAACGATGACCGCGATGATCGGCAGCAGGTACTGGTCGATCCCCGGGATGCTCGCGCCCAGCAGATAACCGGCAAGCGTCACGCCGATCGACCACAGCAGGCCACCGAACACCTGCCACATCGTGAACGTCCGAGCGGGCACCGCCAGGATCCCGGCCATCGGGTTGAGCACGGTGCGCACGATCGGAATGAACCGGGCCAGGACGATGGCCTTCGCGTAGCCATAACGGCTGAGCAGCTCTTCGGCGCGCTCGACCCCGCGATGCAGGTGCGGATTCCGCACCCGCGTCAGCAGGGGCCGGCCGCCGCGGCGGCCGAGTACGAAGCCGACCTGTGCGCCGGTGAGCGCACCCGCCACCGCAGCAAGCAGCACCAGCGGCAACGACAGGTGCACGACGGCGGTGGCGCTCGTCGTGCAGAACAGCCCGGCGGTGAACAGCAGCGAGTCACCGGGCAGGAAGAACCCGATCAGCAGCCCCGTCTCGGCGAACAGCACCAGGAACACGCCGGCCGCGCCGAGATCGGCGAGCCAGGACGTCGCACTCAGCGGGTTCACGTCGACCACCACCGGCCTCTCCATGACAGCATCTACCCGTTATTTCTACACGAACGTAGAAGCGAGACGGTCACACCCCCTCATTCAGAAAGAACGCCACGGGCGACGAACTTGTCTTTCCGGCAAGGCGTTTACCTCCAGCGAACCCTGCGCTTGCCCTGTCCTCATCTGCGTCCGCTGTCGGTAGACATGATTTGGCAGCCCCGCCGGCCAGGCGCTGGCCGCAGGATCGATCCTGTACGTCGTGATCGAACTGCTTTCGATGGCCCGCAAGGCCAATCTCAAGATCGTCACACGTGGCGCTTGTTCCTCGGCTTCGCCACCGAGGCGGTGATCACCGCCGCTGGGGCGTGCTGCGCCGGGCCGGACCGGCTGTCCCGACCAGTACGGACAGCCGTCCCTCCCGGCCCCAGAGGACCAGAGCGGTCAATGGCCGCCGCAGCAGGAGGCCGCAACAGGCCACCGCTACGCCGAGGACCGCGCCGGCGAAGACGTCGTGTGGGTAGTGCGCCCCCAAGTACACGCGCGAAAACGCGACCAACGCGGCCAGCACGAGAGCGACCAGGCCGACTCGCCAGGCGACCAGCAGCAGACCGACCGCCGCCGACACCGCGAGCACCACGTGGTTGCTGGGGAACGAGTAATCCGTCGCGAAGTCACACGGTGCCACCGTCGGCATCGCCGGATAGCGCAGACACGGACGCGGCTCCTGGACCACAATCTTCACCAGGTTGCTCAGCCCGTAGGCCAGCAGGGCACCCAACGGAACCCAGAGCGCCGCGGCCATGACTTCGGCCGGTTTCCCGCGTCCGCGCCACCAGGCCACCGCGGCGAGCACGGCGAGCAGCCCCAGTCCGGCGTCGGTGTAGATCTGGAAGAAACCGTGCAACCACGGCGTGGACCGGGCAAATCCGACCACGTCGAGGTACCAGCCACCGTCGACGACTCCGCCGTCCATCCGAACGCCCCCTTTCCGCTACCCAGCGTTCACCATTCACTTCTACACGAGTGTAGATTGACGGGTGACGACCGGGCAGAGACGAGGGCGGCATGATCGAGGCACGCGGCGTGTCCAAGCGCTACGGTGAGAAGACCGCGGTGGACGACCTGACGTTCACGGTGAAACCCGGGGTGGTGACCGGTTTCCTGGGCCCGAACGGGGCCGGGAAGTCCACCACCATCCGGATGATCATGGGCCTGGACGCCCCCACGGCCGGCACGGTCACCGTCAACGGCAAGGACTACTACCGGCATGCCGCTCCCCTGCACGAAGTCGGCGCGCTCCTGGAGGCGAAAGCCGTCCACACCGGACGAACCGCCTACAACCACCTGCTCGCCCTCGCCCTGACCACCGGCATCCCGCGACGCCGCGTCGACGAGGTCATCGACCTCGTCGGCCTCCACGACGTCGCCCGCAAACGCGTCGGCGGGTTCTCCCTCGGCATGGGCCAACGCCTCGGCGTCGCCGCCGCACTGCTGGGCGACCCGGCGACACTGGTGCTCGACGAGCCGGTGAACAGCCTCGACCCGCAGGGCATCCTGTGGATCCGCACCCTGCTGCGCGGACTGGCGGCCGAGGGCCGGACCGTCTTCGTGTCCTCGCACCTGATGAGCGAGATGGCGCTGACCGCCGAGCACCTCATCGTGATCGGCAAAGGCAAGTTGATCGCCGACACCTCGGTCGAGGAGTTCGTCCGGCGCGCGTCGAGCAAGGTCGTGCGCGTCCGCACCCCCGACGCCGCACGGCTGGGCGACCTGCTGGCCGGCCCCGACGTCGGCGTCACCAGCGTGCAGCCGGACCTGCTCGAGGTCACCGGCCTCGACGGAGCCGAGATCGGCCGCGTCGCCTGCCGTGAAGCCATCCCCCTCGAAGAGCTGACACCG
This sequence comes from Amycolatopsis sp. CA-126428, assembly GCF_002904335.1. GTDB lineage: Bacteria > Actinomycetota > Actinomycetes > Mycobacteriales > Pseudonocardiaceae > Amycolatopsis. The sequence continues at coordinate 13,794 of NZ_PPHF01000126.1, forward strand.
GTGCAGGCTTCGCTCGAGCAGGCGTTCATGGAGCTCACCGACGACGCCCTGGAATACCGGGTCACGGAAAGGCACGCGTCATGACCACGACCCTCGCCACGACCGGCGGGACCGCACCCACGCCCGCCGCACCCACGCCCGAAGACCTGAAGGTCACCTGGACGCGCGTGCTGCGTTCCGAATGGCTGAAGTTCCGGTCCCTGCGCTCGTCCCCGCTGGCGATCGTCGTCGCTGTGGGCGGCATGGTCGCGCTGGGCTGGATCTTTTCGGCCGCCGCCGCGAACCGCTGGCCGGTCATGCGGCCGCAGGCGAGGCTGCGCTTCGACCCGACCGACGTCAGCATCCGCGGCTACGTCCTCGCCCAGCTGGTGATCGGGGTGCTGGGCGTGCTCATCGTCTCCGGCGAGTACGGGACCGGGTCGATCCGGGCCACCTTCTCCGCGGTGCCGACCCGGCTGCCGGTGCTGTGGGCGAAGCTCGCGATCTTCGCGGTCGTCTCGTTCGTGGTCGGCACGGTGAGCTCGTTCGCCGCGTTCCTCGGCGGACAGGCGTTCCTCAGCAGCCAGCACATCGAGACGACGCTGTCGGCACCCGGGGTCTTCCGGGCGGTGGTCGGCGTCGGGCTGTACCTGACGGTGGTGGGCATGCTCGGCGTCGCGCTGGGCTGGCTGATCCGGCACACCGCGGGCGCGATCGCGACCCTGTTCGGGCTTTTGCTGGTGCTGCCGGGGATCGCGGAGGCCCTGCCGGACAACTGGGCTCCGCACATCGTGCCCTACCTGCCGAGCAACGCCGGGCAGGCGCTGGTCACCGTCCGCCCGGACGCCGCGATGCTCGCGCCCTGGACCGGGTTCGCCTGGTTCTGCGGCTACGTGGTCGTCGCGCTCGTGGCCGCGGCGGTTCTCCTCAAGCGCCGGGACGCCTGAGGAGTTTCAATGAGCGTGTCAAGCGACAGTTGCGGCTGTGACCGGTGGTGAGAGATGAAACTCGCGACCGTCGCGCAGCAGTGCCCAGATGACGTCGACCAGGCGGCGGGCCAGAGCGATCAAGGCTTGGATATGCCGCTTCCCCTCGCTGCGTTTGCGCAGGTAGAAGGTTCGAGATGGGCTGTCGGGCCGTCTCATCGCTGTCAGGTCGGCCAGATAGAACACCCGGCGCAGGCCTCGGTGGTAGCGCTGGGGACGGTGCAGGTTGCCGCGTACCCGGCCGGAATCACGCGGCACCGGGGCGAGACCTGCGTAGGCAGCCAGGTGCCCGGAACTGCGGAACGCTGCCTGCAGGTCACCGCCGATGCCGGCCAGCAGCTGAGCACCCAGGATCGGGCCGAACCCGTCGAGGCTGGTGATGGGCCCGGAGTCCGGGTGCTCAGCGAACCGGGCACCGAGCCGCTTGTCCAGGTCCTTGATTTCCCGGTCCAGGTCCAGCAGCTGCCTGGCCAGCCGGGCGATCAACGGCGCGGTCACCGACTCTGCCGGCAGGGCCACGGTTTGTTCCGCCGCGGCGGCCTGGGCTTTGTCGACCATGGACGGGATTCCCTTGGCCCAGGCGCCGCGCTCGGTCAGGTAGGCCGACAGGCCGGCTGCGTCGGCGGCGCGGATGCCCGCTGGGGTCTGGAATCCGGTGAGCAGCACCAGCGCCGAGCGGGTGGAGTAGTCGAACGCCCGCTCCAGCGCGGGAAAAATGCTCGCCAGCAGCTCACGGATCCGGTTGACCCCGCGCACCCAGTCGGCCATCAGGTCTTCCCGGCGCGCGGTGAGCACTCCCAGGTCGGCCACGACCGCGTCGGGGCTGGTGATCGGGGTCAAATCACTGCGCATCCGGGCGGTTTCGGCGATGGTGCGGGAATCTTTGGCGTCGGTTTTGCCTTCACCGGCGAACGCGCCGGCCATCCGGTTGACCAACCGGCCCGGCACCGACACCACCGGCTGCCCGGTGGCCAGCAGCAACGTGATCAACAGACTCGCCGCGCCGGAGGTCATGTCCACCGCCCACACCACCCCATCGGTGGCTTTGGCGGTGGTGCGGGTGATCAGCTGCTCGATCGCGGCTTGGCTGTTGGCGACCTTCCGCGAGAACACGATCTTCCCGGCCGCGTCCACCGCGCAGGCGTGCTGGAAGCCCTTGCCGACATCGATCCCGACCCACACCTTGCCCACAGCCATCCGGCCCGATCCTCCCGTCTTCCCAGCTGCACCCCGTGGACGACCCGCCGGCATCTCCATAAACAGCGACCAAGCGCAGATCTCAATCAGCGGCCAGGGCGTCCAGAACG
>NZ_PPHF01000127.1 GCF_002904335.1 Amycolatopsis sp. CA-126428
GCGTGCCTTGACAAACCCGACCGGCGGCTGAAGGGAAGGCTGGGATGAGGGGCGGGGGAGGTCTGGTGACGTCGTTGGCCAGCTTGCGCTCCCGGCCGCCGGCCGGACAAGGCCTGTGGACAGCGCCTGCGGAGGCCGCCGGTTTTGTCGGTGCCCTCCGCTAGCGTGGAAATCGGGGGCTGCTCAGCTCGGTCCCGCACGAACCTTGCCTCCTGCAGGAAGTGCCCCGCCCCTGCGATCACCGGGTGGTCCGACGGCCGGACCGACGTGAGCGGCCCGGCACCCGCCGCGGTCAGCCCGAATTGGCCAAGTGGGCCAAGGCCACCCGCAGCAGCTGCCGGGCCTCCGGCGGCAGCCCCGCCAGCTTCCGCTCCTCCACCTCGCGGATCGCGGCCCGGACCGCCGCGTGCCGGCGGGTTCCCTCCGGTGTCAGGCGGACCACCCGGGCGCGGCGGTCGGCCGGGTCCGGGTCGCGGGCCACCAGGCCCTCCGCTTCGAGCGCGTCGAGCAGGGCGATCAAACGGGTCTTGTCGTAGCGGATCTGCTGGGCCAGCACCAGCTGGCTCGGCGCCGCTCCGGCGGCCAGCGCCGACAGCACGACGTACTGCCACATCGAGAGACCGTGCCGCTCCAGCACCGGCCGCTCGGCCTCGGCCAGGACGCGGCCCGCCCCGGCGCAGAGGGCTCCGAGATCGTCGTCCTCGTTCACCCGCAGAATTTTACGCGTGGACAGATCGTACGCAGCTGCGTATCGTTTTCCGTATGACACGCATGAGCTCCACGACACCGGGACGGGCCGAAACCCGCACCATCTCCGTCGCCGCCCCGCCCGCGCGGGTCGTCGAATACCTGGCCGATCCGCGGCACTTCCCCGAGTGGGCGCCGGGGTTCGCCAGCGCGGTCGACCACGACCACGACGACATCTGGCGCGTCCAGACCGAAGGCGGCCCGCAGCGGGTGGCCGTGCGGGTCGCGGCCGACCACGGCGTCGTCGACGTCGTCAGCGCCGATGCCCCGCACCTCGGCCTGTTCACCCGTGTGGTGCCGAACCTGACCGGCGCCGAGCTGATCTTCAGCCTGTTCTTCCCCGACGGCACCGACCCGGCGGCGGTCGACGCGCAGATGGTGGTCGTCGGGGAAGAACTGCGGGCTGTGCGCGATCGCGTCGAGTCCGGACGCTAGCCCGCCGCGCAGAGGACGCCGTTGAGGGTGAACGCCGCCGGCAGGATGTTCGGCCCGCTGTAGTCGGCCGTGAACCCGACGTCCACCCCCGCCGCCGGCGGGGCCGACGACGAGACCGTCACCGTCGTGCCGTTCTGGGCCCAGGTGCCGCTCCAGCCGCCGGTGAGCCGCTGCCGCGCGGTCGGCCAGCCGAACGTCAGGGTCCAGTCCCCCACCACACCGGTGCCGGTGACGTGGATGGCGCCGACGAAGCCGCTCGCCCAGTCGGTGGTGTCGGTCAGCCGGACCGTGCAGCTGCTCGCCGCCGGCGCGCCGGTCGTGAACGTCAACGGCGGGGAGGCCGCGGACACGTTCCCGGCCGTGTCCCGCGCCAGCACGTTGACCGTGTACCGGCTGCCCGGCACGAGGTTCGCGACGTCGAGCGACGTCCCGGTCGTCTCGCCCCACTGCTCGCTCACCGCGCCCACCTGGCGGTAGACCTCGTACTTCGCGATCGGGTGGGCGCCGGGCGCGGCCGCGGGCCAGCTGATCTTCGCGGTCCGGTCGGTCGCCGTGCCGGCCGGCTGCCCGGGTGTGCCGGGCCCGCCGGCCCCGGCGGCCGCCGGGTGCAGCACCACGGTGGTGAGCGAATACGGCGGCAACGTCTGGGCTGTGCTCGTGCCGGTCGTGGCGCTGCTGATCGCCGTCGCGCCGTTGGTGAAGGTGAACACCTGCGGCGCGGCGGCCGCCGGGGTATAGCCCGCGTAGTCCAGCGTCACCGCCCTGGCCTGGTCGGGGTCCTTGTTGAGCAGCAGCACGGCGAGGTCGCCGTTCGGCCGACGGACGGCGTGCGCGCCGACGAGCGGGTCGTCCGCGGCGGCCCGGACGTACTGGTCACCCGGGCGCGCGAAGGTGCTCAGCATCTTCAACCCGTAGTAGGGCGCGAACGGGGTGTTGAGCGCGGGCTCGCAGGCGCCGTCCTCGAGGCAGGTCGCGCTGGAGAGCAGGCCGGAGTCGCCGTAGTCCGGATAACCGGCCACAGTGGACAGTTTCGTCCCGCCGTTGTGCGTGTCCCACCAGTCGACGGTGAACACGCCGTTCTCCAGCAGCGAGCTGTAGGTGTCGGCGGCGAACAGGGCGCCGGGCTGGGTGTCCATGCCGACCGGCGTGTTGGTTTCGGTCATCGAGATGCCGATCCGGCCGGAGTTCGCGCCCGCGTACCGCGTGATCTGCTCGCGCGCCAGGTAGATCATGTCGGTGATCTGCTCCGGCTTGGTGAGGGCTTCCGCCGCCGTCGAGCCGCTCGGGTACCAGTGCAGGATGACGAAGTCGATGTGCGGGCCCGCGATCGAGAGCACGGTCTGGTTCCAGGTGGCCGTGTCCCCGGCGCCGACGATGCCGTCCGGCCAGTTCGCCGGGGTCGTCAGCACGGCCCCGATCTTGACGCCCGGGTCGGCGGCCTTCATCGCGTCGGCGTAGGCGACCACGCCGTCGGCGTAGGCGGTGGGGCTCTTGTCCGCGTGGTTGTCGGCTTCCCAGTTCGCCCCGTAGTGCCCGTTCCCGTAGAGCTCGTTGCCGATTTCCCAGTACTTGACGCCGTAACCCTTGGTCACGTTGGCGTACCGCACCCAGTCCGCGGCTTCCGCCGGCGTGCCGGTGCCGTAGTTGGCGATGACGATCGGCTGCGCCCCGGCTCTGCGCACACCGCCCATGAAGGTGTCGAAATCGGTGTTCGGCGCCACGTACCCGCCCGGCGCGGTGTTGTCCTTCCAGTGGTAGATGTCGCCGTAGGAACCACCGGGGTACCGCATGGTGCGGACACCGGCGGCGCCGAACAGGTCGGCCACCTGGTCGGTGCCCAGCTGGCTGTCCCAGACCGCGTGGTTGATGCCGATCCCGGTGTCCGGCACGGTGGCCAGCCCGGCTCGGGCGTTGACGGTGACGGTCGCCGTGGGCGTGGTCGCCGCCCCGGCGCTACCGGCCGCCGGCACCGCCGCGGCAAGCACGGCGATCACCGGCCACGCTGCCCAGCGCAGACGTCGAGCTGTCATGAAGTCCATCCTCACTTCGTCGGGCACGAACGGATGACTGGGAGCGCTCTCAGGAGAGAACCACCGGGGAAGCCCGAAGTCAACGGAAGTCGCGGGAGGGCCCGGTCCGCATCGACGGCACCACACCACAGCCCCGGGTCGCGATCGACTCATTCGAAACTCCGAGAGCCGGCCCACCGACCCGCACGCCCCTCGATCGACGCGGGAGTCATCGATGCGACCCGAAGCCCAAGCCCGATGTAGGTCTCAGGACGCGTGACATCTCCTCAGCCACGTTGAGGGTTTACACGTCGGCTCCGCCGTTCGGGGCACATGGGTTGATCCCCACGCCGGTCTGAGCCGTGGCGCGTGATACTGGACCGATGCGTCACCATTTCGGCTTGCCGGAACCGGACTTCGCCAACACTGTGGCCGGCGATGTGCAAGGAACCGTGGTACAGGCGCACACGGTCCACGGTGGGCTGCATACCCACCATCACCCGGTCCGGTCCGCGGTCACACTGCCGCACCGGATCGGAGTCGTGCCGCCACGAACCCGGTTCTTCCAGAACCGCTCGGCGCTCCAAGTGCTTACGTCGCCGTCCGAGTACGAGAACGGCGTGGCTGTGACTGCAGCCGGTGTGCCACAGATCCGTGTGTTGTCCGGGCTGGGTGGGGTGGGCAAGACCCAGCTCGCCGTGAACTACGCCGAGCAGTTGTGGTCCGCGAATGAGATCGAGCTACTGGTCTGGGTGACCGCCGGGTCGGTAGACGCCATCGTGTCGGGCTATGCCCGCGCGGCCGCAGCCTTGACCGGAGTCGACGACTCAGATCCGAAACACAGTGCGGTGCGTTTTCTCGAGTGGCTGGCCAGCACGCCCGTGCGCTGGCTGGTGGTGCTCGACGATCTCCAGAGCCAAGCTGACCTGGCTGGTTTGTGGCCACCAATCACACAATCCGGTCTCGTCGTGGTGACCACCCGGCGCGCGGACGCGGCACTGCGCGGCACCGGGCGGCAACTGATCAAGGTCGGCGAGTTCGCACCGCCCGAAGCCCAGGCTTACCTTGAGGCGTTGCTGGCCGAGCAGCCGGGGTTGGCGGATGACGAATCCGCCTTGTTGACGCAGGACCTCGGGTATCTGCCGTTGGCGCTCGCACAGGCGGGTGCGTACATGTGCGATCGGGATCTGACCTGCTCTCGATACCGGGCCCGACTGGCCGACCGGCAACGTAGCTTGGATTCGCTGTTTCCCGACCGTGATGGGTTGCCGGACGACCACCGGGCTACGGTGGCGGCGACTTGGTCGTTGTCGATCGAGCAAGCCGACCGGCTGGCACCGGCGGGCGTGGCGCGTCCACTGCTGGAAATCGCCAGCGTGCTGGATGCCAACGGCATCCCCGCTGAGGTGTTCACCGCACCCCCGGTGCTGGACTTGCTCAGCACGCGTGCCGGGCGGCCAATCGACGAAAATGACGCGTGGGACGGGCTGGGATGCCTGCGACGGCTGAGCCTGATCACATGGGAACCGAGGGCAGCGTCGCGAGCCGTGCAGGCACACGGGTTGGTGCAGCGTGCCACCCAGGACAGCCTGTCTGTCGACAGCATCGTGTCGGTGACTTTCACGGCCGCGGACGCGCTGGTCCAGATATGGCCAGAGGTCGAGCGTGACACCGTGCTGAGCCAGGTTCTAAGGGCCAACACCGACGCGCTCGACGTAGCCGTTGGCGAGCATTTGTGGGGCTCGGGATACCACCCAGTCCTGCTTCGGGCAGGGACCAGTCTGGGCGCAACAGGACAGTTCAAAGAGGCAATGACATACTTCGGCGCGCACCGTGACGCCGCCGCCCGCCATATGGCCATCGACCATCCTGACGTTCTGACCATCGGCCACAACCTCGCTCGCTGGCGTGGTGAGGCGGGCGATGCGGCCGGAGCCGTTGCCGTATTCCAGGATGTACTTGTGGACCGACTGCGGGTTCTCGGCCCCGACCACCCTGACACCTTACGTACCCGCCACAACCTTGCGTGGTGGCTTGGTGAGGCTGGCGATGCGGCCGCAGCTGTCGCCGCGTTCGAAGACGTGCTTGCGGACCGGCTGCGAGTTCTCGGCCCCGACCACCCCTGCACCCTGATTACTCGCAACAACCTCGCGTTCTGGCGTGGCCGGGCCGGCGACCCGGCAGGAGCGGTAGTTGCTTTCGACCAACTACTCAGCGATCAACTTCGACTCCTTGTTACCGATCATCCTCATTTCCTGACCACGCGTCACAACCTCGCCCGTTGGCGTGGCGAAGCCGGCGACCCCGCAGGGGCAGCAGCCGCGTTCGACGAGCTACTCGCTGATGACCTGCGTGTCCTTGGGCCTGACCATCCAAGTGTCTTCAAGGCTCGCCACAACCTCGCCTTCTGGCGTGGCAAAGCCGGCGACCCGGCAGGTGCGGCAGCTGCGTTCGAGAACCTGCTCGCCGATCAACTGCGGGTACTCGGACCCGACCACCCACATACCCTGAAGGTCCGCAAACAACTTGCACGCTGGCATATGGATGCGAAGCCAGGTGTTGCTGCGGAACTGCCATCGCCGGAAGCGGAGACCGACACCCGATACAGTTATGATTGCGCACATGTACCAGACGCCTGAAGGTACACTAGTGCCACGATCTTTGGAAAAATGCCATTGATTTCGGCACCGTAAAAGCCCGAATACCCGGAGCCCGAAGTCAACGGAAGTCGCGGGAGGGCCCCGTCCGCATCGAGAGATCGAGGTTTTCGATGCGGTCCGCGACGAGCGTGACGACGCCTTCGGCGGCCTGCACCTGCCCGCGGACGAGCAGGGCGGCGCTCGTGCGGGCGACCAGCCGCTGCCGCTGCCAGAGGCCCGGCGAGACGAGGACGTTGGCCATGCCCGTCTCGTCTTCGAGGTTGAGGAACGTGATCCCGCCGGCCGTCGCGGGGCGCTGGCGGTGGGTGACCGCGCCGCCGACCCACACGCGCGTTCCGTCCTCCGTCCGCATGAGCTCGGCGACGGTGATCGCGCCGCGGCGGTCCAGGAGCGAGCGCAGGTACTCCACCGGGTGGCTGTCCGGGGAGACGCTCGTGGCCCACAGGTCCGCCGCCGTCACCTCCAGGCGGGTCATCCCCGGCAGCGCGGGCGCGTCGAGGCCCGGGGCGAGGCCGGGCAGGTGCCCGGGCCGGGTCGCCGCGGCCGCGCCGGCGGCCCACAGGTCCTGACGCCGGTCACCGCCGAAACCGCTGAACGCGCCCGCCGTCGCCAGGGCCTCGGCGACGTTCTTCTTCAGCGGCACCCGGCGGGTCAGGTCGCCGATGCTCGTGTACGGGCCGTGCGCATCCCGTTCGGCGACGAGGAGATCGGCGACGTCGTCGCCGAGGTGGCGGACCGCGGCGAGGCCGAGCCGGAGCGCGACGCCGCCGGTGCTGCCGGCGTCCGGTTCGAGGGTGGCGCCGGCGAGGCTGGCGTTGATGTCGGGCTCGCGGATGTGCACGCCGTGCCGGCGGGCGTCGGCGACCAGGGACTGCGGGCTGTAGAAGCCCATCGGCTGGGCGCGCAGCAGCCCGGCGCAGAACGCGGCCGGGTAGTAGTGCTTGAACCACGCCGACGCGTACACCAGCAGCGCGAAGGACATCGAGTGCGCTTCGGGGAAGCCGTACCCGGAAAAGGCGTGGATCTGCTCGAAGATCCGGGTGGCCAGTTCCCGGTCGAGTCCGTTCGCGGCGCAGCCGGCGAAGAACCGCGCCATCAAGGCCTTCATCTTCGCACTGGACCGCTTGGCGCCCATGGCGCGCCGCAGCTGGTCGGCCTCGGCGGCGGTGAACGAGGCGACGTCGACCGCCATCTGCATCACCTGCTCCTGGAACAGCGGCACCCCGAGGGTGCGGTCCAGGGACGCGGCCAGCAGCGGGTGCGCGTGTTCCCACTCCTCGTCACCGCGGCGACGGCGGATGTAGGGGTGCACCGAGCCGCCCTGGATCGGGCCGGGGCGGATGAGGGCGACTTCGACGACGAGGTCGTAGAACTTCCGGGGCCGCAACCGCGGCAACGTCGCCAGCTGGGCGCGCGATTCCACCTGGAACACACCGACGGCGTCCGCCGCGCAGAGCATGTCGTACACCGCCGGGTCGGCGAGGTCCAGCTTCCCGATGTCCACAGTGGACGAATGGTGGTCGGCGACGAGGTCGATCATGTGGTGCAGCGCCGAAAGCATGCCGAGGCCGAGCAGGTCGAACTTGACCAGCCCGACGGCGGCGCAGTCGTCCTTGTCCCACTGCAGGACGCTGCGGTCCTTCATGGACGCCCACTCGACCGGGACCACTTCGGACACCGGCTGCTTCGAGAGCACCATGCCGCCGGAGTGGATGCCGAGGTGGCGCGGGAAGTCCTCGATCCGCGCCGCCAGGTCGAGGACGTCGTCCGGGATCGCCCCGGCCGCCTGCTGCTTCGTGGCGGCGACCCCGCCCCAGCGATCGACGAGCTTGCCGTAGGCGTCCTGCTGCCCGGGGCTGTGGCCGAGCGCCTTCGCGGCGTCGCGGATCGCCGAGGGTGCCCGGTAGGTGATGACGTTGGCGACCTGGGCGGCGTGGAACCGGCCGTGCTTTTCGTAGACGTACTGGATGGCTTCCTCGCGGCGGCCGGACTCGATGTCGACGTCGATGTCCGGCGGCCCGTCCCGCTCCGGCGCGAGGAACCGTTCGAACAGCAGGTTCCACTTCACCGGGTCGGCGTGGCAGATCTCCAGCGCGTAGCAGACCGCGGAGTTCGCGGCCGATCCGCGGCCCTGGCAGAGGATGCCGGCTTCCCGGCAGAACCGGACGATGTCCCAGACGACGAGGAAGTAGCCGGGGAAACCGAGCTTCTCGATGACGGCGAGTTCGTGGTCGAGCTGGGCGTAGGCCTTCGGGTTGTCGTCCCGCGGCCCGTAGCGCTTCGCCGCGCCCTGCCGGGTCAGCTCGGTCAGGAACGACATCTCGTCGTGCCCGGCCGGGACGGGGAACGGCGGCAGGTCCGGCGCGACCAGCTGCAGGTCGAACGCCACTTCGACGCCCAGGACGGCGGCCCGGCCGACGGCGCCCGGGTAGCGGCGTTCGAAGCGGCGCCGCTGCTCCATCCCGGACCGCAGGAACGCCTGCCCCGACGGCGGCCGCCAGCCTTCGAGGTCCTCGGCCGACCGCCGGGCCCGGACCGCGGCGACCGCGTCCGCCACGACGGCGTCTTCGGGACGGGCGTAGTGCACGTTGCCGGACACGACCGTCGGCAGCCGGAGGTCCTTGGCCAGCGCGGCGAGGAGGTCGTTGGCGGCGTCGTCGCGGGGCTGCCGGTGGTCGATCAGCTCGACGGCGACGTGCGAGCGCCCGAACCGGTCCACGAGCCGCGCGAGCTCGGCGTGCGCGGCGGCCGGGCCGCGCTCGGCCAGCGCCCGCCGCACCCCGCCCTTGCGGCAGCCGGTGAGCACGACGACGTGCCCGGCCAGCTCTTCGGCCAGCTCGTCGAAGTCGTAGACGGGCCGCCCCTTTTCCCCGCCGGCGAGCTGGGCGCGGGAGATGACGCGGCACAGCCGGTGGTAACCGGTCTGCTGCCGGGCGATCACGAGCAGGTGCGACCCGGCCGGATCGGGCGCCCCGGCCTGCGGCGCGGGCAGCCCGAGCGAGAGTTCGGCCCCGAAGCCGACCCGCACCCCGAGCTCCCGCGCGGCGTCGTTGAACCGCACGGCACCGTACATGCCGTCGTGGTCGGTGAGCACGAGCGCGTCGAGCTCGAGCCGCGCGGCCTCCTCGACGAGGGTCTCGGGGTGGCTGGCGCCGTCGAGGAAGCTGAAGTTGGAGTGGACGTGCAGCTCGGCGTAGGGCGCGCGGATCCGGTCCCCGCCGTCGTCCCGCCCGCGCCGGTTCCGGAGGTCTTCGGGCGCGCCGGCATAGCCTTCGCGTTTGCGCGACCACGCCGGGGCGTCGTTGCCGTCCCCGGGAACGGGCGGCCGCCCGGAGGCGATCCGCTCCACTTCGGACCACGGCACGCTCGGATTGTTGAACGCCAACACCAGCTCCCACCACGTTCGCTGTGGGGAAGCCAGCGACTACTGTTCGAACACACGATCGACTACTGTGGACCGATCCTGCGACGCGCACGCCGCCGATGTCAACCGGGACCGGCCACAAGCGACAGTCGTCACCCCAGCCGTGCGGCGCGGGTCAGCAGGTGGCGCCGTTCGGGTTCGCTGGTGGTGCGCCGGGCCGCCGCTCGGTAGCCGGCGCGCGCCGCCTCGTGGTCGCCGGCCAGCTCCAGCAGGTGGGCCCGCACGGACAGAAGGTGGTGGGAGGCGGAGAGGCGTTCGTCGGCGGAGAGGGCGTCGAGCAGGGCGAGTGCGGCCGCGGGTCCGTGGACCTCGGCCACCGCCACCGCCCGGTTGAGCGTCACCGCCGGGTTGGGCGCCACGCGCTCCAGCACCGTGTAGAGGGCGAGGATCTGCCGCCAGTCGGTGGCTCCGGCGGTGGGTGCCTCGTCGTGGACGGCGGCGATCGCGGCCTGGAGCTGGTACGGGCCGATCGGGCCGCTCGACAGGGCCCCGGTCACGAGGGCCACGCCCTCGGCGATGGCCCCGGTGTCCCAGAGCGTCCGGTCCTGCTCGCTCAGCGGCACGAGCGACCCGTCCGGGGCGGTGCGGGCCGGGCGGCGGGCGTCCGTCAGCAGCAGCAGGGCCAGGAGCCCGGCCACCTCGCCGTCGCCGGGGACGAGCCGGTGCAGCTCGCGGGCCAGCCGGATGGCCTCGGCCGTCAGCTCGGCCCGCACCAGCCGCGCCCCCGACGTGGCCGTGTAGCCCTCGTTGAAGACGAGGTAGACGACGTGGAGCACGACGCCGAGCCGCGCCGCCTGCTCGGCGGGCGGCGGCAGTTCGAAGCCGGCTCCGGCCGCCTTGATGCGGTGCTTGGCCCGGCTGATGCGCTGGGCCATGGTCGCCTCGGGCACGAGGAAGGCCCGGGCGATCTCGGCGGTCGACAGGCCGCCGACGGCCCGCAGGGTCAGCGCGACCTGCGACGACGGCGTCAGCGCCGGGTGGCAGCACAGGAACAGCAACGTGAGGGTGTCGTCACCGGCTTCGGCCTCGCCGCCGGCGGGAGGAGGCGTGCGGAGGGCATCGGCCTCCTCCCGCCGGCGGCGGGCGGCGTCGCTGCGCACCTGGTCGGCGAGGCGGCGCGACGCCACCGTCACCAGCCAGGCCCGCGGGTTCTCCGGCCACCCCGCCACCGGCCATTGGGCCGCGGCCGCCGCCAGCGCTTCCTGGACGGCGTCCTCGCAGGCGTCGAACGGGCCGTAGCGGCGCACCAGCACGCCGAGCACCTCCGGGACCAGCCGCCGGACGGCCTGCCAGCCGGTCACGGCCCGACGTTCGCCTCGTGCATCAGCGGCCGCACCTCGACCCCCCAGTAGCGCGCCGACGGGGCGCGGGCCGCGATCTCCAAGGCCCGGTCCAGGCCGTCGCAGTCGACGATCATGAAGCTGCCCAGGAACTCCTTGGCTTCGGCGTAGGGACCGTCGGTCACCACCGGGGTCCCGCCGGTGACCCGGACCATCTTGGTGTTCTCCTCGTCGGCGACGCCGTAGGCGCCGACCAGCTCGCCCGACTCGAACAGCTCCTGGTTGAGCGCGTCGGTCTCGCGGATGAGCTCGGCGAGCGCCTCCGCGCCGATCGAGGTGAAGGCTTCCTCGTTGCCGTAGATCAGCAGCATGTACTTCATGGCGCGGTCCTCTCTCACTGCCCGGTCTTGGCCGGTCCGACCAGGTCGCCGCTGGCCCCGCGGTCGTCCAGCACCAGTTTCGACCGCCCGGTGACGGTATAGCGGAGGTGGGTGACGCCGGGCGCGTCGACGACCCGGGCCGGGACCAGCTCGATGCCGTCGTCCGGGCCGAGGCCGAGCCCGGGGCCGAACAGGCGCTGGCCCTCGCCCAGCAGCACCGGCGCGATGTGCAGCTCAAGCTGGTCGAGCAACCCGGCGGCGAGCACCTGGCGCAGGAGCTCCCCGCCACCGGCCACCGCCACGTCCTTGCCACCGGCGGCGGCCCGGGCCAGCTCGACGGCCCGCTCGGGTCCTTCGGTGACGAAGGTGAAGGAGGTGCCACCCTGGCGTTCGAGGACCTCCCGGGGCCGGTGGGTGACGACGAACACCGGGGCGCGGAACGGCGGCTCGTCGCCCCAGGGGACCTCACCGGCGTCGAACATGCGCCGGCCCATGACGTAGGCCCCGGCCGCGGCGAACGTCTCCTCGACGATCCGCGAGTCGATCGACTGCTCACCGCCGGCGAAGCCCTGCCGCTCGCGCCAGGCCATGGCGTCGACGGCCCAGCGGGTGACCCGGAAGAAGCCGGGCGCTTCGGGCCCCCGCATCCAGCCACGCATGTCCTGGTTGCCCTGCGGGTCCCGCGGGCCGGTGTAAAAGCCGTCGAGGGACACCGACATCTGGGCGGTCACCTTGGTCATCGTTCGTGCTCCACTCGTGGGGGCGGCCTCGTTCGGCCGCCGATACCCCCAGTCGGAGCCGATCGCGCGTTCTCGACACGTGCCGGGGAAAAAATCCGGGAAGTGCCGCCGGTCCATTCCGAACCGAGCGCTCAGTCGTAGCAGCCTTCGACCGTCCACCGTGGATCATCCCCGACGGTGACCCGGAGCAGGAGCGCGATGTCGCCGTCTTCCGCGGTGTCGCCCTCCAGCACCACCTGGACGCGGGCGAGGGGCCGCTCGCCGCGGCGGCCGGGCAGGGCCGGGTGCACGACCCACGGGCCCGCCGAGCCGATGACGCGGCGCGGCGGTCCCCCGGCGACGGCGACCGTCGACGGCGGGTAGCCGAGTTCGCCGCGCGTGGTGCAGCGGACGACGTCGCCGACCGCGTCGAGCACCTCGGCCGGCACCGGGCGGGGCGGCACCACCGTCGGCGAGGGCGCGGGGAGCCGTCCCGGCCACGGCCGGTCCGCGGCCAGCGGCCGGCGCGGCTCGCCCCACGGGATTAGCCGGACGCGTTCGGCCGGGCCGCGGCCGCCGTCCAGCAGCGGGGTGACGACCGCGTCCGGACCCAGCAAGCCCTGGATGCGGACCAGGGCGCGGCCGGCGCGTTCGGCGGCGTCGGCGTCACGGCCCACCGAGCCGAGCTGCAGCTGCAGTGCTTGGCCGCCGACGACCTCTTCGGGGTCGAGGCGCAGCCGGACGATGCCGGCGGTGGGCCGGTCCCGCGCGGTGAGCCAGCCTTCGCACTGCCACCGCACGCGATCGGCCGTCGACCGGGCGGTGAGGGGCTCGGCGCAGCGCCAGACGCGTACGCGTTCTTCGCCGGCTTCGGTGACGGCGACGATGGCCAGGCGCGTGCAGGCGAGGCCGTGGTTCGCGAGCCCGGCGAAGAAGCGCTCGCCGAGGGTTTTCGCGACGAAGGCGGCTTCGTCGATTCTCCGCAGGGGTTCGTCGAAGGTTTCGGTGACCGCCAGGTCCGGCGGGAGGGCGCGGCGCAGCGGCGGGCGTTCGGAGAGGCCCCGCGCGAGGCGGTGGGCAGTGATGGCGTCCTTCGGGAAGCGGCCGGCGACATCGCGTTCGGTCAGCGCGCCGAACGCACCGAGGGTGCGCAGGCCGAGCCGCTTGAGCAGGTCGACGAGCTCCCCGCGGTCGTCACCGGGCTGGTTCAGCTCGGCGATCGAGAGCGGCGCGAGGAATTCGTGCGCCCGCCCACGCGGGACGAGCGCCGATCGGCGCGCGGCGAGGGTGGCGGCGAACAGCCCGTCGGCGATCCCGACCTGGCATTCGACCCCGGCCCGGGCGGCGACTTCGTCGATGAGCAGCTCGGCGAGGGCGGCCTCCCCGCCGAAGTACCCGGCGGCCCCGTCGACGGGCACGGCGACCAGCCCGGGCCGGACGACTTCGACCCCGACGGCCTGCGCTTCGACGGCGGCGGCCACGGGTTCGAACAGCCGCGCATCCCGATCGGGATCGTGCTGGTGCACCACGAGCCCGGGACACCGCGACTGCGCATCCCGGCGCCGCATCCCCCGCCCGACACCGTGGTGCCGCGCGGAAGCGGAGCAGGCCACGACGCGGTTGGCGGAGAAAACGGCGGCGGCAGAGGTGGGCGGGGTCCCGGCAGCAGCCCCGGCGGCGACGACCGGCCAGTCCGGGCACCACAGCACGAGCAACCGTGGCGCATCGCTCATCCGGCAACCAGCGCGACGAGCAACCTCGGTGCACCGCTCAGCCCGCGACCGGCCACCGACCCAGCCGACACGAGCGACCTCGGCACCGCGCTCGGGCAGCGAACCCGCCCACCACCGCACCGGCCACCGCCGCCGACCTCACCCGACCACCCACCGGCCGGCGCGCGCAGCCTGACCACCGCGCTCATCCCGCACCCGGACCAGCCGAAAACCCGGCCCAAAACCCCCGGCACCCACAACCACGCCGCCGAGGTCACCCGGCCACCTCGACCAGCCGCCGCCCGGGGAGACCGCCGCCGGCCAGCGCTCCTTCCGGGCCGGGTAGCAGCAACCCCACCGACGACGGCCGCGCCGCCGCGCCTCGGCCGCGGCTGGTCGCCACTACGTCGCGGGCGCGCAAATGGCCGTGGCCGTCTTGCGTCAAGCCGTGCCAGCGGCGGCCCGTCACCCTCAGCTCCAGGTCGGCTCCCGGCCAGGCGCCCGCCGTCAGCAGGACCGTTCCCCGGTTGCGGACCCGGCCCGCCAGCCGGCGGGCCGTCTGGTCCGACACCGGTGCCGGGCCGAGGACCACCAGGTCGAACCCGTCGACCAGCGCCGACAACACCGCCACCAGCTCCGCGCCCGGGTCCGGCACCAGCGCGAGGCGCTCCAGGTCGACGCCGAGTTCGGCGGCCGCGGCCAGGCCCAGCTCCGGCAGGCCGGTCACCGCCGCCCAGGAACCGTTGCGGGTGGCCGCCGCGAGCAGGGCCAGTACCAGCGATGTTCCTCCGCGCACCGCGATCGTGCTGCCGCGCCGCAGGCCGCCGCCGGGGAGCAGGCGGGCCAGCTCGGGCAGCACCGTCAGCAGCTCCCCCGGCCCCGCGTCCGGCTCACGCAGCTGCGCGGCCGTGCGCACCCCGGGGATGGCCGTGAGCGCCTCCGGCACCGCCACCGCCGCTCACCTCCAGCACCACGTACTCGTACCGGAGACACCCGCGTCAGGAAGCCACAGGCGAACCCAGAACAATCATCGAACACTTGTTCGCATAGTGCGAGACGAGCAGCCCCGCTGTCAAGCCGGGCGCGGCATCGGGGGGAGGACGCCGCTGACGTACCGCACGTCGCCGGTGCGCAGGTCGTCGTCCTCCAGCGGGGCGAGACCGTGGGCCGCGAGCAGCTCCCGGACGGTGCTCCCGGTCAGCTCCCAGCCGCGGGCGGCCAGGTAGGGCGCCGCTTCGTTGCGTTCACCGAAATAGCGCAGCTTGGCCATGTCCGTGTCGAAGCTGTGCTCGCGCCAGCGTCCGGAGAGCCGGTCCAGGCCGGCCTTCGTCCTGGCCTCGTCGCCCGGCCGCGGGTTGGGCCGGTTCTCGGTGGCCACCCGGCTGCCCGGCGCGCTGAGTTCGGTGATCGTGTCGAGCAGCCGGTCCTGCGCCTCGGGCGGCAGGTAGCCGAGCAGGCCTTCGGCGCTCCACGCGGTCGGCCGCGCCGGGTCGAAGCCGGCGGCGCGCAGGGCGGCGGGCCAGTCCTCGCGCAGGTCGGCCGCCACCACCCGCCGGTCGGCGGTGGGCTCGGCACCCAGCCCGGCCAGGGTGCGGGTCTTGAATTCGAGGACCTCCGCCCGGTCGACCTCGTACACGACGGTCCCGGCGGGCCACGGCAGCCGGTAAGCGCGCGAATCCAGGCCCGAGGCCAGGATCACGGCCTGCGGGAGACCCGCCGCGCGGAAGAACTCGTCGTAGAACTTCGTCCGCACCTTGGCGACGTCGATCCACACCGGCTCGACCAGGTCGCCGGGCGCCGCTTCGCCGCTCGCCAGCCGGGTGAGGAGGTCGACGCCGACCGCCCGGACGAGCGGTTCGGCGAACCGGTCGTCGATGAGCGCCGGATCCGCGCGGGTCGCCATCGCCCGCGCCGCGGCGGCCATCGTGGCGGTCGCGCCGACGCTGGAGGCCAGGTCCCAGGTGTCGCCGTCATGCCTGCTCGAAGCCATGCGTTCCCCCGTCTTCCGGTGGCCGCGGGCCGACCACCCGGCTCATGATCCACGCGTGCGTGCCGAGCTGCCGCCCGCGGGCGAACCCGAACTCTTCGAACAGTTCCGCGGTGGCGGTGAACAGGAACCTCCCCGGCGCGTCCCGGCCGGCGGTCACCTCGGAGACGGCCTCGACGAGCCCGCCGCCGGCCCGCGCGATCAGGTCGAGCGCGCCGGCCAAGGCCGCGCGGGCGATGCCGTGGCCCCGGTGCTTCCTGTCGACGAAGAAGCAGGTGATCCGCCAGTCCGGCCGCGGCGGCGCGTCCTGGTCGTAGGCACGCCGGTGCTTGATGCCGGGCAGCTCCTCGGGGCTGCCGTACTGGCACCACCCCTGCGCGACGCCGTCCTCGTCGAACACGAGCGCGGCGTGCGCGCCGCCCGTCCGGACCCGGTCTTCCTTGATCGTGCGGCGCACCGGGCCCCGCTGAGCGCGTTCCGGGTGGAACCCGAGGCACCAGCAGCCGCCGAAGACGCCGTTGTTGCGCTCGACGAGTTCCGCGAACGCGGCCCACGTCGAGGTGCCGAGGGGCCGGACGGTGTGCACCATCCACCGGATTTTGCCCGATCCGCCGTGCCGCTGCGGCGGTCACCGCCTTCGACCGGGCCGCCGCGCCGCCCGCGGTGCCCGACCTCGCTTCGCCGATCCCGGGCGCGCGGACCGTGCCCAACGCCCAGCACGCCTACCGGCAGGGAAAGCTGCTGGCCCGCAACATCATCGCGACGCTGCGCGGCCGGGAACCGAAGCCGTGCGTGCACCACAGCCTGGGCGCCATCGCGACGCTCGCCTTCATGGCGGCGGGCCGCACCGTCACCAGTGCGGCCCGCCCCATTCAAGATCAGCCCGCGAACGGGCTGGCGTCGATCGTGCAGACCTTCCCCGCCGCGGGGAAGGTCCCCGAGATCAGGTAGTCCCGCTTGACCTGCTCGGTGCACGTGCTCGGCACGTACATCGAGGAGTGCCCGTAGCCCTCGGTCACGAACACGCGCGCCCGCGCCAGTTCCGCGGCGCCGTCGCGGGCGCCGGGCAGCGGGGTGGACGGGTCGTAGCGGTTGTTCAGCACCAGGATCTCCGCCGACGTCGGGCGGTTCCACGGGCCCGTGTAGCGGTCGGTGTCCTTCGCCTTCCAGTACGCGCAGCTCATCATGTCCAGCACGGCGATCCGGCCGAAGTACGGCACGCGCTGGTCTTCCGACTCGGCGTAGCGGCTGTAGATCGCCGGGTCGGTGGGGACGTCGCTGTCGGAGCACTGGATGGCGTTGAACGCTTCGGTCCGGTTCGAAACGTACTGCTCGCCCTTGACAGCCGCCGAACGCAGAGCCGGCGTGGCCGGCGCGTCGTAGAGCCGCTGCAGCAGCGCGGCGATGTCCGCCCAGCCCCGCGAGTCGGACAGGTCGGCCGCCGCGTTGATGATGCCCGAGTAGGTCCACGTCTCGCCGTCGCTGACGATGGGGGCCTGCTTGGCGCGCGCCGTGAGCGCCGCCCACTTCGCCTTCGGGTCACCCGAGGAGAACGCGCACTTCGGGCCCGCTTCCGTGCACAGCCGCAGGAACTGCTCGAAGGTCTGCGCGATGCCGGTCGCGACGTCCTGGCGAGTGTCCAGCGGCACGCTCTTGCCGTTGCCGTTCTGCCCGGTCGAGTTGCCGGCGAAGTCCATCGTGCCGTCGAACACCATCGCCCGGATCCGGTTCGGGAACAGGTTCGCGTAGGTCGCGCCGAGCTGCGTTCCGTAGGAAATGCCGTGGTAGTTCAGCTTCGGGTCGCCGACCGCGCGGCGCAGCAACTCCAGGTCACGGGCGGTGTTGGCGGTGGAGACGTGCTCCAGGATCGGGCCCGCCTTCGCCGAGCAGCGGTCGGCGAGCTCCTTCGACTTGGCGTAGAAGGCCGCGTTGCCGCTCGGGTCGCCCGGCATCTCCGGGAACGACCCGAAGAAGTCCTGCTGCTCGGCCAGGGTGCCGAAGCACCGGACCGCCGTGCTGTTGGCGATCCCGCGCGGGTCCCACGAGACCAGGTCGAACCGCGCGCGCAGTTCGTCGGAGAACAGCCACGGCCACTTGCCGCGCTCCCGCAGCCGCTGCAGGCCGGACGCGCCGGGCCCGCCGAAGTTGACGAACAGCGTGCCGATCCGGTGCGCGGGATCGGTGGCGGGCAGCTTGATCAGCGCCAGGTCGATCTGCGTGCCGGCCGGCCGGTCGTAGTCCAGCGGCACGGATGCCTTGCCGCACTGGAATCCGTCCGCGCAGTCCGTCCAGCTCAGCTGCGGCGCCGGCACTGTGTCCACGGAGGCTGGTGCCGTGCCGATCGAGGCCGGTGCCGCGGACGCGACCGCCGGTCCCGCCGAGACGGCCATCGAGACACCGAGCGCGACGACGACGCCGCGCACGATGCCTCCCCCAGAAAGTCGACGCACGAAAAGTCCCTTCGGAGAGGAAAACGATCACTTCGCCTCCACAGACGCCGCATCGGCGGCGAGGTTGACTCCGGCGATCCAAAAGATCACTGGCCCCACCGGCAGCACTTAGCTATAGTGCTAGGTAACTAGATAAATGGAGTTGCCCATGATCGAGTTCAACCTGGACGCGAGGTCCGGCCTGTCGCCGTACCAGCAGCTGGTCCAGCAGGTGCGGCACGCGCTGCGCCTCGGCCTGTTGACCAAGGGGGACCAGCTCCCGAAGGTCAAGGACGTGGTCGCGAGCCTCGCGATCAACCCGAACACCGTGCTGAAGGCCTACCGCGAACTGGAGCACGACGGCCTGGTCTCGGCCCGTCCCGGCGTCGGCACGTTCGTGACGGCGACGTTGAACGGCGGAGCGTCCTTCGCCGTGCTCGGACCGCTGCGGAGCGACCTGCGCCGCTGGCTTTCCCAGGCTCGCAAGGCGGGTCTCGACGAGGAGAGCATCGAAGCCTTGTTGATGTCCACGTTTCGCGACTCCGCCAGAGAGGACATAGCGTGACTGTCCTGAAAGCCCAGGGACTGGGCAAGAAGTACGGGCGCAAGCAGGCGCTGACCGGCTGCACGCTGGAGATCGAAGCCGGCCACGTCACCGGGCTCGTCGGCCCCAACGGCGCCGGCAAGTCGACGCTGCTGAACATCGCGGCCGGCATGCTGGAGCCGACGAGCGGCACGATCGAGGTGTGCGGCGGGCTGCCGGGCAGCGGCCCGGAGCAGCTGGCCAAGGTCGGGTACGTCGCCCAGAACACTCCTGTCTACAGTGGACTGACCATCGAAGAGCACCTGCGGCTCGGCGCGCACCTCAACCCGGGCTGGGACACCTCGCTCGCCGAGAAGCGCATCGACCGGCTCGGGCTGGACCCGAAGCAGCCCGCCGGCAAGCTCTCCGGCGGCCAGCGCGCCCAGCTGGCGCTCACGATCGGCATCGCCAAGCGGCCCGAACTGCTGCTGCTCGACGAGCCGGTCGCGGCGCTGGACCCGCTGGCGCGCCGGGAGTTCCTGCAGGACCTCATGGAAGCCGTCGCCGAGCACGGGCTGTCCGTCGTGATGTCCTCGCACCTGGTCAACGACCTCGAGCGGGTCTGCGACCACCTCGTCGTGCTGGTGGACTCCCAGGTCCGGGTGATCGGCGAGGTGGAGACGCTGCTCGCCACGCACCACCGGCTCTCCGGGCCGCGCCGCGACGTCGAGACGCTGCCGGCGGACCAGCACGTCGTCTCGGCGAAGCACACCGACCGCCAGACCACCGTCCTCGTCCGCACCGAGGCACCGATCCTCGATCCCGCGTGGACGGTCGGGCAGCTCGGCCTGGAGGACCTGGTCCTCGAATACATGAGCAACCCCACCGCCGCCCGCCCCGCCCTGGAGGTCCTTCGATGACCTGGCTGACTTGGCGCCAGTTCCGCATGCCCGCACTGTCGGTGTTCGCCGGCCTGATCGCGATCGCCGTGGTGCTCGCGATCACCGGGCCGGACCTGGTCGGCCGCACCAACTTCTCCGACCAGGACACCCTCTTCACCGGCACGATCCTCGCGCTGTACCTGCTGCCCGCGGTGATCGGCGTCTTCTGGGGCGTCCCGATGATCACCCGCGAGCTGGAAAGCGGCACGCACAGCCTGGTGTGGAACCAGACCGTCACGCGCAAGCGGTGGCTCGCGACCAAGGTCGGGTTCGGGCTCCTCGCCGCGATGGTGGCGGCCGGGCTGCTCGGCTGGGCGGTGTCGTGGTGGGCGAGCCCGATCGACGCGCTTTCCGCCGTCCAGACCGACCGCGGCACGATGTCGCGCATGGCGCCGGTGGTGTTCGGGGCGCGCGGCATCGTCCCGATCGGCTACGCGGCCTTCGCCCTGGCGCTCGGGGTGGCGATCGGGATGCTGCTGCGGCGCACGGTGGCGGCGATGGCCGTCACGCTCGTCACGCTCGTCGCCGTGCTGCTCCTGGTGCCGAACTTCGTGCGGCCGTACCTGCTGCCGCCGCAGACGGAGACGATCGCGATCACCGGCGAGAACATCACGAACATCACCGGCGACGAAACCGGCGACATCCTGGAGATCGGCATGCGGCACCAGGCGGGTGCCTGGGTGCTGGCGAACGAGACCGTGGACCCGGCCGGGAACGTCGTCTCGCCGCTGCCGGACTTCGTGCAGACCTGCGTTCCGCGCCCCAGCCGCGATGCGGGCCCGCCGCCGCACGGCAGCCTCGAAGCGTGCATGGCCCAGCTGGGCACCCACGGCTACCAGCAGCGGCTGACCTACCAGCCCGGCTCCCGGTTCTGGCCGCTGCAGTGGCTCGAACTGGCGCTCTACCTCGCCCTGACCGCCCTGCTCACCTGGTTCTGCTTCCGCCGTCTCCGCCACCTGTCCTGACGAAATCCCGACTGGGGGAATCATGCGCACTCTCGCGGTAGCCACCGCACTGACACTCACGTTGTCCGCGTCGCCCGCTTCGGCGGCCACGACGCCCCACCTGCCCGCCCCGACCGGGCACCAGCCCGTCGGCGTCACCACACTGTCCCTCAAGGACACTTCACGGCCCGATCCCTGGGTGCCGACGGTGCCTTACCGGGAGCTGATGGTCTCGGTCTTCTACCCGGCGACCTCGGCGAACGGGCCGAAGAAGCAGTACATGACCCCGCTCGAGTCGGAACGCAACCTCGAACGGGAGAACATCCCGGGCCTGTCCCTCGACATCCTCAGCACGGTCCGGACGAACGCCGTCGTCGACGCGAGGCCGGCCGGGCGGTGGCACAGCCTGCCGCTGGTCGTGCTGTCCCCGGGCTGGACCCAGCCGCGGGCGACGCTCACCGCGCTGGCCGAGGAGCTGGCCAGCCGCGGGTACGCCGTGGCGGCGATCGACCACACCTACGAGAACCGCGCCACGACCTTCCCCGACGGCCACGTCACCGGCTGCGCCGCCTGCGAAGTCGACGAACAGCCCGGGTTCTGGGAGAAGTTCGCGCAGGTCCGCACGAAGGACACGTCGTTCGTGCTGGACGAGCTGCTGCGCTCGCGGTGGGGCGCGCTGATCGACCCGCAGCGGATCGGCATGACCGGCCACTCCGCGGGCGGCGCGGTCACCACCCAGGCGATGCTGGCCGACCCCCGGATCCGCGCGGGAGCCGACCTGGACGGCAGCGTCCACGTCCCGATCCCGGCGTCCGGGCTGTCCCGGCCGTTCATGTTCGTGGGCCGCGCGGACGACTACACGCCGGGCGCGGAGGGTCCCTACGACGACTGGGAAACCGACTGGACCCACCTGACCGGCTGGAAGCGCTGGATCATGGTCTCCGGCACGGTGCACGCGTCGTTCACCGACCTCGGCGTGCTCGCCGGCCAGCTGGGTGTCGACATCGGCGACTCGATCGACCCCTACCGCGCGCTGGCCATCACGCGGACGTACGTAAGCGCTTTCTTCGACCTGAACCTGCGCTGCCGCCCGCAGCCGCTGCTGGCCGCGCCCTCGCCCGCTTACCCGGAAGTGACGTTCATCGGATGAGAATCAAGAGTCTCATGGTCATCACCGCGCTCACCCTCGCCTTGACATCGCCCGCCGCATCGGCGGCCCCGGCGCTCACGCTGGCGAAACCGACCGGCGACCGGCCGGTGGGCACGACATCGCCACCGGACCTCCCGGCGTCCCTGTTCTACCCCACGGTTTCCCCGGCCGGGCCGAAGTCGCACTTCATGACCGAGGCCGAGGCGAAAGCCGTCCTCGACCAGGACGGCATCACCGGCGTGGCGCCGTCGGTCCTGGCCGGCATCCGCACGGATTCGGTGCTGAACGCCCCGCCGGCCGGGCAGCGCCTGCCGCTGGTCATCCTCGACCCGGGGGCCGGGCGGCCGCGCGGCGAACTCACGTCGCTGGCGGAGGACCTGGCGAGTCACGGCACGCTCGTCGCCGTGGCCGCCCGGGCCGGCGAGGACGTGGCCGTCTCGGCCGTGCTGGACTCGCTGCTCCGGTCGAAGTGGGCGGCGCTGGTCGATCCCGCCCGGATCGGCCTGGCCGGGACCGCCGCGGGTGTGCCGGCCGCGATGGCGGCCGACCCGCGGCTCAAGGCCGGGGCGACCATCGACGGCCCGGCGGAGGACCCGCTGCCCGCCGCGCTCGACCGGCCGGTCCTGTTCCTGGGCCGGGCGAACGCTCCGGGTGACGCCACCTGGAAGCAGCTCACGGGCTGGAAGCGCTGGCTCACCGTGGCCGGCACGGCGCACCCGTCGTTCACCGACCTCGGCCTGGTGGGCGAGCAGCTGGGCCTCGACTTCGGCGCGACCACCCCGGCGGTGCGCGGCCAGGCGATCACCGCGGCGTACGTCCGGGCGTTCTTCGACCAGCACCTGCGCGGCCAGCCGCAGCCGCTGCTGGACCAGCCGTCCCCGCGGCACCCGGAGGTCGCCTTCGCCCGGACGTCGACGCCGTACCTGCCCGCCCCGAGCGGCGACCGGCCGGTGGGCAGCACGGCGGTGTACTTGAAGGACACTTCGCGCCCCGACCCGTGGGTGCCTTCGGTGCCCTACCGCGAACTGATGGTTTCGCTCTTCTACCCCACCGCTTCGGCGAAGGGCCCGAAGACGCAGTACCTGACCCCGGCGGAGTCCGCGGCGTTGCTGCAGGACAGCGGCCTGGACGTGGCCCCGGACCTGCTCGCGGGGATGGTGACCAACTCCGTCGCCGAAGCGCGGCCGGCCGGGCGCGGGCTGCCGCTGATCGTGCTTTCGCCCGGCTACACGAAACCCCGCGCCACGCTGACCGCGCTGGCCGAGGACCTGGCGAGCCACGGGTACGCCGTCGCGCTGGTCGGCCACACCTACGAGAACGCCGGGCAGAGCTTCCCGGACGGCCGCTTCGCCGGGTGCGCGTCCTGCGAAGTGCCGCACGACAACCCGTTCTGGCAGAAGCTGGAGCGGGGCCGGGCCGCCGACGTGTCGTTCGTGCTGGACTCGCTGACGCAGTCGAAGAAGTGGGCGCCGTTGATCGACGCGTCCCGGATCGGCATGGCCGGGCATTCCATGGGCGGCGCGAGCACGATCCCCGCGATGGTCGCCGACAGCCGGATCAAGGCCGGGATCGACATCGACGGGACGACCGAGCTCCCGCTCACCGCGCCGGGGCTGGCGCGGCCGTTCATGTTCGTCAACCACGAGCACGTGCCGAAGTGCGCGCCGGGGAACGTGCCGTGGGAGCGGGACTACGCGCAGATGACCGGGTGGAAGCGGTGGATCGAGGTGGCGGGCACGCAGCACGCGTCGTTCACCGACGTCGGGCTGCTGGCCGAGGAGTTCGGCGTCCCCATCGGCGGCCCGAACGCGGCGGTGCGGGCCCAGGAGATCACCCGGGCGTACGTGAACGCGTTCTTCGACCGGCACTTGCGGGGCGAAGCGCGGCCCGTGCTCGATCAGCCGGGTTACCCGGAAGTCTCGTTCTGCCGCTGACACCGCGGAAGCGGCGCACTGGGGGTGCGCCGCTTCCGCCGTGTCGTCGGTCAGTGGTCGAGGCCGAGGAACGAAATCGCGTACGCCAGCTGGCCGGTCAGCGGCAGCTGGTGCCCGACGCCGGCGACGCTGACCGCCTCCACCGTGGCCTGGGTACTCGTGGTGCCGTACCGGGTGCGCGTCCACGACGACTGCGGGTGGTCGGTGAACGCCGGTGTCTGGCTCAACCCGTTCAGGTTGGTCCACTGCTTGATCTCTTCACCGAAGTTCGGGTACGACAGCGTCGTGTCGGTGGTGCCGTGCCACAGCTGCATCCGCGGGTAGCGGCCGGTGTAGCCCGGGTACATCGACCGGGCCAGATCGCCCCACTGCTGCGCGGTCTTGATCGACTTCCCGCCGGAGCAGGTGCTGTTCCACAGCGAGCCGTTCGTGGTGGCGAAGCACCCGGCGGGCACGCCGGAGAACGCCGAAGCCGCCGAGAACACGTCGGGGTACTGGGCGGCCAGCACGTTCGTCATCATCGCCCCGGAGGAGAACCCGCTGGCGACGACCCGCGCCGGATCGACGTTGTAGCGGGACTTGGCGTAGGCGACCATCGACATGATCCCGGTCGAGTCCCCGCCGCCGCCCCGCCGCAACGCGTTCGGCGTCGAGACGTCGAAGCACTTTTCGCTCCGGGTCGCCTCCGGCAGCACGATGACGTACCCGTACCGGTCGGCCGCGGTGACGTAGTCCTTGCCGTTCCAGCCGAAGATCGAGCTCGCCGAGCCGCCGCAGTAGTGCACCAGCACCAGCAGGGCGGGCTTGGCCGCCACCCGGTCGGGGACGTAGACGTACATGTTCAGGTTCGTCGGGTTGGTGCCGAAGCCGGTCACCCTGGTCAGCGCGGCCGCTTGGGCGGGCGAGGCCAGGCCGGTGACCAGGACCACCAGGGCCAGGAGGACACCGAGCATGCGTTTCATCGCTGATCTCCTTTACGCAGCGGCGGCATGCGGGTTGCCGATGCTGCCCGGGACCGACCGCAGGGCGGTGTACCAGACGGCCGCCATCTTGTCGTAGCCGGCGGCGTTCGGGTGGACGCCGTCGGGGAGCTCGGCGGTGGACACCGCGCCGTGCATGTCCACCAGGTGCACGCGCTTGCCGGCGTTCACCTTGCCCTGCACGATCCCGGGCAGCGCGTTGTTGAACGTCCGCACGGCGGCGTCCCCGCTCGCCCACCCGATCGGGATGAGCTGCGCGACGAAGACGTCGGCGTTCGGCGCGGCGGCGGTGAGGTGGTCGATGAGCGTGGACAGCCGGCCGGGCGCGCCGCCGACGTTGTAGTTCTGCAGCACGTCGTTGGTGCCGATGTGCAGCAGCACCGAGCGCGGGTTGTAGGTCCGCATCCAGCCGGTGACGTTCGCGTCGATCTGGTCGATGCGCCAGCCGGGGTGCCCTTCGTGGTCGTGGTCCCACAGGCCGGCGGGCCCGTTGAACTGCGAACCGACGAAGTCGTTGGTGTAGCGGCCCGCGGCCAGGCGCTGCCACAGGCCGATCCGGTACCCGCCCGGCACGCCGGTGCCGTAGGTGATCGAGTCGCCCAGCGGCATGATCCGCACGCCGCCGTTCGATTCCGCATCGGCGACACCGGTCAGGCCGGTGAACGCGATCGTCAGGGCCGCCGCGGCGGCCAGGAACCTTTTCATCGTCCTCCTCCTCAACAATTCTTCGGCGCGATCCGGCCGCCCGCGTGGGAAATGTCGCTGTTGGCCGAGTAGGCGGCGATGCTGTGCGTGGCAACGGACGGTGGCGGCCGAAACTTTCGCCGGCGGATCCGAAATTCGACGAATTCCCGAAACTTTCGCTTTTGCTGTTAGCGATAACAATCGATTGTCGGCGACAGCTTAAACCCGCACGGCACCGGATGACAACGGTCGCAATACCGGTCGGCTCACCAGTTCGGGTGCGTGGTGACGCCGCCGTCGACGACGAGGTCGTGGCCGGTGATCCAGGACGCCAGCGGGGAGGCCAGGAACACGCACGCGTTGCCGACGTCGGCGGGCGTGCCCAGCCGGCCCAGCGGTGCCGCGCGGTGCCACCGCTCGACCCCCTCCGGCCAGTCCTCGGCCAGCCCCGGCCGGGCGATCAGCCCGGGCGACACCGTGTTGACGCGGATCCCGCGCGGCCCGTACTCCAGCGCCGCGCCGCGGGCGTGCATGACCAGCGCCGCCTTGGCCGCGCTGTAGTGGACGTGGCCGGGCGCCGGCTGCCGGGCCTCGATCGAGGCGATGTGCGTGACGCTCCCGCCGTCGCCCATCAGCCGGGCCGCGGCCTGGGTGCAGGAGAACGCGCTGGTCAAGGTGGCCTCCAGCATGGCCCGCCAGCGCTGGACCGTCAGCCCCTCGAGGGCTTCGACCGGCTGGATGCCGGCGTTGTTCACCAGCGCGTCGAGCCGGCCGCCCCACTCCGCGACGGCGTCGAGCAGGGTGTGGTCTCCGGTGAGTTCGGCGGCGAACGCGCGGGCCCGCCCACCGGCGGCTTCGATCGCCGCGACGACGTCGCCGGCCGCCCCGGGACGGCGGTGGTGCACCGCCACGGCCGCGCCCGCCTCGGCGAACCGGAGCGCGATCCCGTGGCCGATCACCCCGGAAGCGCCGGTCACGCAGGCGATCGTGCCGGACAGGTCGGGCAGGCCGGGCGCGGGAGACACCGGCCGATCGTAGCTGCGCACCCCGGATCCGTCGTAGGTTGTCGGACATGGCCAAAACCCGGAAGTTCGCCGAACTGCTGCAGACGCAGATTCGCCACGAGTTCACCGCCGCCCAGCAGTACATCGCCCTGGCCGTCTGGTTCGACGCCCGCGACCTGCCCCGGCTGGCCAAGCGCTTCTACCGGCAGTCGATCGAGGAGCGCAACCACGCGCTGGCGATGGTGCGCTACCTGCTCGACCGCGACGAGCCGGTCGCCATCCCGGGCAGCGACGAAGTGCGGAACGACTTCTCGAGCGTGCACGAAGCGATCGAGCTCGCGGTGACCCAGGAACGCGCGGTCACCGCCGACATCGAGGCGATGGCGAAGGCCGCGCGGCTGGAGGAGGACTACCTCGGCGAGCAGTTCGTGCACTGGTTCCTGAAGGAACAGGTGGAGGAGGTGGCGGAGATGTCCACGCTGCTCACCGTCGTCGAGCGGGCCGGCGGCAACCTGTTCGAGGTCGAGAACCACCTGTTCCGCGAAGCGGCCACGGAGGTCGCGGACGCCCCGGACATGCCGCCGGTGGCGGGCGGGAAGCTCTGACGATGGCGGTTTCCCCCTGCTAGAGTGAAACGTGTTCTAGTTCCGGGCCCGGGGAGCGCGATGTCCGAAAACCCGTTTCCGATCGTCGACGGCGTACCGCCCGGGCGGGCACTGCTCGGCTCCCGGATTCGCGAGCTGATCGACGCCTCCGTCCGGGTGCGCGACGACGAAGCCGGCCTCGCCGCCGCGGCCCACCGGATCGAAGCCGTCACCGAGGCACTGCGCGCGGCCGGCGGCGCGCAGCCGCTGCTGCTCACCGCCCTCGACGGCGGAGGTCACCTGAGCATCAACAACCCTCTGGAAGGGCCGGGGAACCCGCTGGCGCCCCCGCTGTCGTGGGTGCGCGTGGGCCCGGAGTCGGTGTGCGCCGACGTCCTCCTCGGCGCCGCGCACGAAGGGCCGCCCGGGCGCGTGCACGGCGGCTGGGTCGCGGCCGTGCTGGACCACGTCCTGGGCCGCGCCACCGCCGCGGCCGGCTTCCCGGGCATGACGGCGTCCCTGACCGTCGACTACCACCGCGGCACGCCGTACGCGGTGCCGCTCACCGCCGAAGGGCGCCTCGTCCGCCGCGACGGCCGCAAGCTCCACGCGGCGGGCGAACTCAGAGCGGGCGACGTCGTCTGCGCCACCGCGACGGCGATCCTGGTCCACTTCAACGCCGATCGGTTCCCGGTGCCCACCACCGCCACGAGGTCCGCACCGGACTAGGGCCGGTCCTCGAAGTGGTGAGGATGACCTGCTTTGCTCCGGGGTTGTGGTGTGCGGGCATGAGCAAGCTGATGCGCAGTGGCAAGCGATCGAGCCGTTGCTGCCCCACGCAGGGGGAACCGCGGCGCGCGGCGGGCGCGGCCAGCCAGGCGATCATGCCATCGGCCGGTCCCGCGGCGGACCCGGCCAAGCAGGGTTCTGGCGGACAAGGGCCACTCCGGCCACGCCATCCGCACTTGCCTACTTCGAGGACAGCTCCGAGTGCGCGACCGTCGTGTGCCGCGGCGCCTCCGAACTCGACGTCGCCATCAGGACCGCGCAGATCGGGACCGCCATCGCCAGCGCCGCCAGGACGAACACCGGGAACAGGAACGAGAACACCTCCGTGCCGGACGGGTCGGGCGCACCCGGGTCCAGGTGCAGGCGCACCGCCGCCATGCCGGTGTAGTGCATGCCGGTGACCGCCGCGCCCATCACCAGGCCCGCCGCCAGCCGGGGCAGGAGCTTGTCCAGCCCGACCGTGAACCACAGCGCCGCCGTGGCCGCGACCACGGCGATCACCACCGAGAGCACCACCAGCGTCGGGTCGTAGCCGACCACGCCCTTGACCTGCACCGCCCACATCCCGGTGTAGTGCATGACGGCCACCGCGAGCCCGGTCAGCAGCCCGCCGAGCAGCAGCCGCTTCCACGCGAACCGGTTGCGGACGCCGAACACCAGCAGCCCGCAGAACACCGCCGCCACCGACAGGATCGCCGACAGCGCCGTGCGCAGGATGTCGTACCGCACCGGCATGCCGGGCGTGGAAAAGCCGAGCATCGCGATGAAGTGCATGACCCAGATGCCGACCCCGCCGATGGACACCGCCGCGAGCACCAGCCAGGTCAGCCGGGTGCGCGGGCTGTCGGTGGAGCGCGCCTGCAGCGTGCAGGCCAGGCCGAGGGCGCAGCCCACCACCGAGGTGAGGTACGCGAGCACGACGAGCCAGTTGCCCATCGCGAAGTCTTCGTGGTCCATGGGCATTTTGCGGGCTCCTTCAAGCTTTCCGTGATCGGGGGGCGTGGTGCTCGGCGAGCGCGTGCTCGGCCGCGGCGATGAGGGTCTTCTTCGTCGACTCCGGCGAGCGCGCGTCGCAGGTGACGACCTCCACCGCGGCCGGGATCTTGAGGGCCTCGCGCACCTGCTCGGGCCCGTGCTGGCGGGTGTCCTGGAACTGGTTGATGGCGACCAGGAACGGCAGGCCGCGCGACTCGAAGAAGTCGATCGAGGCGAAGCAGTCCGCCAGCCGGCGCGTGTCCACCAGGACGATCGCCGCCACGGCACCGCAGACGAGGTCGTCCCACATGAACCAGAACCGGTGCTGGCCGGGCGTGCCGAAGACGTAGAGCACCAGGTCGTCGGCCAGGGTGAGCCGGCCGAAGTCCATCGCGACCGTGGTGGCGAACTTCCCCGGCACCGCTTCGGTCCGGTCGACGCCGACGGCCGCGGACGTCATCAGGGCTTCCGTCCGCAGCGGGTCGATCTCCGAGACGGCACCGACGAACGTCGTCTTGCCGGCCCCGAACCCGCCGGCCACGACGATCTTCGCCGAGGTGATCCGGCCGCTTCGGGACGCACCGCGCGGGGAAACACCGCTTTGCGTAACACTGTCAGAGCGCACGTAGTCCACTGAGGACCCTTTCGAGCAGGTCGTTCCGTTCGTCCCAGGAGGCGTCCGCGGTGAGCGTGTCGCGGATCGACACCTGGCCGGCGATGAGCAGATCGCCGATGAGCACCCTGGCCACGCCGAGCGGCACGCCCAGGTGGGCGGCGACCTCGGCCACCGACCGCTGCTGCAGGCACAGCTGCGTCACGACGGCCAGGGGGTTGGTCGGGCTGAAGGGCGCCACACGGCCCTCCGCCGTCGTCTCCACGAGGGCTTCCACCGCCAGGTCGACCGTCGGCCGGGTGCGGCCGGCGGTCCACGCGTACGGGCGGGCCAGCGACGCCGCGTGCCGCCCACCCTCGCGTCGCCGGCCTTCGGTCACCGGGCCGCTCCCGGCGCGGCCGCGGGCCGAGCCGGGGTCTCGACCACCTTCCCGACCCGGTCGACCAGCAACGTCATCTCGTAGCCCACCAGCCCGATGTCGCAGCCCGGGTTGGCCAGCACCACCAGGTTCGAGCCGTCGCCGACGTTCATCAGCAGCAGGAAGCCCTGCTCCATCTCGATCACCGACTGCACCACCCGGCCCGCGGTGAACAGGTCGGCGGTGCCGAGCGCGAGGCTGGAGAGGCCGGACGCGATCGCCGAGAGCTGGTCGGCGCGGTCGCGCGGCAGGGCTTCGTCCGCCGCCACGAGCAGGCCGTCCGCCGAGACCAGCGCGGCGTGCGCGACGCCGGGCACCTCCCGGGTGAACGCCGACACCAGCCAGTTCCGGGACCGCTCGGCCACTTCCGCTCCTTCCTGCCGGGTGCTCATCGCTGCTCCGCCTCGGGCTCGCCCGCGACCCGGTGCCGGGCCGCGCGCATGCCGCTGTAGTGCCGGGAAAGGTTGTTCCGCACCGCGGCCGGGTCGCGGAAGGCCGGGTCCGGCGGCTGGGGCGCGCGCGGGGTCACCGAGCCCGGCGCGAGCTGCGCGCCCGGCGTCCGGGCCGGCAGCCCCGAGTCGGTGAACTCGCTGTCGTCGAGGGTGCCGACCGCGGCTTCCGCGGCCTGGCGGACCTGGTCGGCGGGCGTCGCCCAGGTGCCGGGCCGGGCCGGTGTCGCCGGGGCTTCGGCGAACCAGTGCGACAGCATCTGGTCGAAGATCGGCGTCGGCGGGTCCGCCACCGGCGGCGGTTCTTCGGCGGGCCACCGCGGTTCGAGCTCGTGCCGGGAAGTGCCGTTGACCGCGCCGTTGACCGAACCGTTGACCGCGGGGGTGAGCATGGGCGGGACGGCCCGGGGTGGCAGGTCGACCAGGATCAGCACGCCCGGGACGTGCACGCTGGCGGTGATGCCGGCGCTCGCGGTCCGCGTGGTCGTGGGCCGCAGCCGGACGGTGATCCCGTGCGACGCGGCCAGCCTGCTCACCACGAACAGGCCCATCCGGCGGGTGGTCTCCGGGCTGACCGCGGCCCCGGCGGCCAGCCGGGCGTTCGCCGCTTCGAGGTCCTCGCGGGTCATCCCGAGCCCGACGTCGACGACCTCGATCAGCAGGCCGCCGTCGAAGCCGCGGTCGGCGGTGAGCACGACCTGCTCCTCCGGCGGGGACGACCGGATGGCGTTCTCCAGCAGCTCGGCGAGGATGTGCACGACGTCCGCCGCGGCCTCGGACTGCACCGAGCCGCGGGGCGCGTTGCCGAGCGAGACGCGCTGGTAGTCCTTGACCTCCGACGTCGCGGCCCGCAGCAGCTCGACCGTCGCGACCGGGCCGACGTCGCGGCGCACCGGCTTGCCGCCCGCGAGGACCTGCAGGTTCTCGCCGTTGCGCCGCAGCCGGGTGGCGATGTGGTCGATCTGGAACAGCTCGGCCAGCCGCTGCGGGTCCTGTTCGTCGGCTTCGAGGTCTTCGATCACCGAAAGCTGCAACTCCACCAGCGACTGGCTGCGCCGGGACAGCGTCATGAACATTTCGCTGACCTGGATCCGCATCTCGGCCTGCTCGCCGACGGCCAGGCGGACCGCCTGCCGGTGCATGTCGTCGAAGGCCCGGGCGAGCTGCCCGATCTCCTCCTCGGAGTCGACCGGGATCGGCGCGGTCCGCCGCCAGTCGACCTCCTCGCCCCCGCGGATGCGTTCGATGGTGCCGGGCAGGCGGCGTTGCGCGGTGTCGAGCGCGGCGGCGTGCAGCCGCCGGATCGGGGCGACGACCGACCGGGCCACGGCGAGGGCGATGGCGAGGGCGCCGAGGAGCGAGGCGATCACCAGCGCGGCGTCGCGCAGCGCGTCGGACCGCGCGGTGTTGGTCTGCGCGCCGACCGCGTCCGAAAGCGTTTTCACCTGCTCGGCGAGGACGGTGCCGAGCACCGTGCGCTTCGCCTCGGCGCCTCCCGCACCGGCACTGGTCGCCGCGGCGAACCGGGCGGCCGCGGCCCCGGCGGGCAGGGCGCGCCGGATCTGTCCGGTGAGTACGGTTTCTTCGGCCGCGGCGCGCTCGGCGGCGGCCGCCGAAGTGCCTTCGGACCGGCCGGCCAGCGCCTGTTGATCGGCGAGACTGGTCCTCAGCTGCACCAACGATTCGGCGACGGCGGCCAAAGCGCCGAGATCACCATTCCCGGCCTGCTCGACGATCCCGGCGATCAGTTCGCTGAGCGCGACCGTGAAGTCGTGGTAAGCCGCGGTTTTCGCGGCCGGCGAACCGGTCTGCTGCCGCAGGTCGGCCAATTTACCCAGCTGATCTTCCAATGACCGCGACAGCTCCGGGCTGAGCTGGGAAAAGGCGGCGTCGTGCCGGACGGCGGCGGCTTTCTCGTCGACCGCCGCGGTCTGGGCGGCCGCGCCGTCCTGGATCATCTCGTCGTCGACCAGCCCGGCGAGTTCGGAAATCCCTTGCACGACCGGCATTTGGTCGCGGACCGCGCTGAGGCCGCCGGCCCGGGCGAGTTCGGCCTGCACCCGGCCACCCGCCAGCAGGAGGGCGACCAGGACGGGCAGCAACAGGACGACGGAGATCTTGGTGCGCAACCGCCAGCTACCGGGATTCCAGGAGGCGACGGAACGGCGGGACGGGGGTTCATCTTCTTTCATCGGTGGCGTGGCTCGATTCGTACCGGTGACCCGAGAACGATTTCCGGTTCCTTTTCCGCGGAATTCAGCCGGTGACGTAACTCCGGACAAGGTGGTGTTGTCAAGGAATGCCGGTCGTTTCCCCCGTACGCACCAATCACACAGCGTGAACTGCCACGGCGCGGCTTTTTACCCTTGCGGAGGGTGAAGACGGCTCGTCAGACCGTGCGGAATTCGGGGGCGGGTGCGTGAATTTCCGGCGGCCGCGCGACCCCCGTCGGAAGCCCCGGCGCTGCCCGTTACCCTCGGCCGGGAAAGGGGGTGTCGGCGTCGATGTTGAAAATTCACTTCACCGAAGCGGACTTGGCGAAGGTGACCCTCGCCGAGGACGCCGACCCGATGTGGGAGCTGCTGATGAGCAGTTACCGCATCCGGCGGCCGGAGGGTGAGCCGTTCTTCGGCCGCTGGCGGCGGGGCTCACGTTCCGCGGTCCCGCAGTCCGGCCGGCTGCTGATGTCCGCCGTCCCGCCGTACGGCTACTGCCCGGACTTCCTCACCCCGGCCGGCGCCCGCACGATCGGCGACGGGATTTCGGCGGTGCTCGAGACACCCGCACCGGTGCTGGCGGCGGACGTCGGCGAGCTGGCGGCACAGGGCACCCACGTCCCGGCGTGGCTGCGCCGCGTCGGCGACGGCGAGCCGCAAGAGCTGCGCCGGCTGGGCGCGGCCCTGCACGACTACTACCGCCAGTGCGTCGCGCCGGACTGGGCGACGGTGCGCCGCGCGGTCGCCCGCGACCGCCACCGGCTGCAGGCCAACCTGGACCGCGGCGGGCCGCAGCTGCTGCTGTCGACGTTGCACCCGGAGGTGACGTGGTCCCCGCCGGTGCTGCGGGTGCGCTTCCCGATCGACCAGGAGCTCCACCTCAACGGCCGCGGCCTGAGGCTGATCCCGGCGTTCTTCGCCCACGGCATGCCGACGACGTACAAGGACCCGCTCCTCCCCCCGGCGCTGGTCTATTCGATCAGCCACCCGAGGTTCGACAGCGACGCGGAGCCAGGCCCCTCCCTCGCGGCGCTGCTGGGCCAGACGAGGGCCAAGGTCCTGGTGACGATCGCGACGACGAGGTGCAACACTAGCGAGCTGGCCGACCTGACGGGCATCTCCCCGGCGACGGCGAGCCAGCACGCGTCGGTGCTGCGGGCGAGCGGGCTGATCAGCAGCAACCGGTCCGGGAAGTCGCAGATCCACGAGATCACGCCGCTCGGCCTGGGAATCATCCGAGCGAGTTGAGGCCGGGTAGCTGCGATCGACGGGCGGCCGGCGACTGAGGGCGGCTGGCGGCGGGCCGCACTCGCGCCCCGAGCCGCGGGGAGCCATCGCCGTGCCGAGCGAACTTCGCCCCCCACCTCCGAGCCCGTGCGCGACGTTCCGGGGTCGTGTTAGCCTGTCGCCGTGCTGCGCCTCACGTTGTCCATGCGACTCGTAACCCGGCGCGCCGGCTGAACCCAGGTCGCCGGTGCGCTGCGTCGGCGATCGCCCTTTTTTCCGGGACCTGGCCCCGATCTCATTCCGCCCTCCACAAGGGAGATCCGCCATGTCCACCTCCTTCGCCGTTCCCGCGCCGCGCTCGGCCATGCTGCTGCGCCGCCGGATCGCCACCTACTTCGTCGGCGGGGCCGACGAGATCTCCGCGCTGGTCGGTGCCCTCGAAGGCCGGCCTGTGCACGAACTGTCCGTCGACATCAAGGACGGTGTCCGCGAGAGCAGCATGGTCTGCGCCGTCCTGCTGGCGGCCGACGAGACCGGCCCCCTGCTCGACCGGCTGCGCGAGCTGCCCTCGGTCGTCTCAGCCGAACTGGCGTAGCCGTTTGTCCGGTCCGGCGCCGGGTAGTCCGGCGCCATGACCGAAGTCGAAACTCGGCGGAGCACCGCCCGGGGCGCCGCCCTCCTGTTCGGGATCGCGTTCCTGCTCGTCGGCGTGCTGGGGTTCGTCCCGGGCATCACCGCGGACTACGACGCGCTGAAGTTCGCCGGGCACGAGTCCGGCGCCCAGCTGTTCGGCGTGTTCACCGTTTCGGTGCTGCACAACCTGGTCCACGTGCTGTTCGGCGTGCTCGGCGTGCTGGCCGCGCGCGCCAACGGGAGTTCGCGGGCCTTCCTGATGATCGGCGGCGGGATCTACGTGCTGCTGTGGGTGTTCGGCCTCGCGATGGACCGCGACAGCGCGGCCAACTTCCTCCCGCTCGACAACGCCGACGACTGGCTGCACCTCGGCCTCGGCCTGGCGATGATCGCCGCGGGCATCGCGACGGCGGCCGCCGACCGGGCCCGTGGCCAGTACCCCGAGCCGGAGAAGCAGGGCCGCTGACTTCAGGGAAGGCGGCCCATTCCCGTCGAGATCTCGTGCAGCCGGTGCCGGTCCGGGGCCAGCGGTGCCGTGTCCGCGCCGGCGCCTTCCCGCAGTCCCGCGAGGAACTCCTTCAGCGTGGCCGCCGCGTCCCGGCGCGGCTGCCAGTCCAATTCGGACTCCGCGCGGCTCGTGTCCATGACCGGCAGCCGCATGACCGCGTCGAACAGGCCCGGTGACGCCGGGATCGCGTGCAGGCGCCAGGCCGCGTCCACCGCCGCGCGGACCACGGCCGCCGGGACACCGATCGTGCGCGCGCCCAGCAGGTCCGCCGCGAACCGCGGGTCCACCACCGGGCCGGTCGCGATGTTGAACGCCCCGCGCACCGGGCGCGTCACCGCGCGGCGGACGGCGTCGGCGAGGTCGTCCGTGTGCACGATCTGGAACCGCAACCCGCGGACGTCCGGCACCACCGGGAGCAGGCCCGGCCGCACCAGGGAACCCGGGACGAACGGCCCGGCGAACAGGCGGCGCTGCTCCGTCGCGGCACTGCGCTGGAAGACGAACCCCGGCCGCATCCGGACGACGTCGAGCTTCGGGTGCCGGCCCTCGAACGCGTCGAGGTACCGCTCCAGATAAGCCTTTTCCCGCGTGTAGGCGGCTCCGGGCCAGCCGTGCGTCGGCCAGTCCTCGGTCACCGGCTCGTCGTCCTGCCGCGGCGAGTAGGCCCCGATCGACGACGTGTAGACGAGCCTGGGCACACCCGCCGTCGCCGCCGCCTCGAACACCCGCATCGAGCCGAGGACGTTCGCGCGCCAAGTCCGTTCGGGACGCCGGGTGGGCTGGAACAGCCACGCCAGGTGCACGACCGCGTCGGCGCCGCGCAAGTGCGGCACGAGGTCGTCGCGTTCGACGTCCGCCGTGACGACGCCATCGGCCGGCCGCCGGGCGAGCTTGACGATGGTCTCGACCTGCGGGTCCGCGCCCAACGCGCGCACGACCCCGGTTCCGATGTTGCCGGTCGCTCCGGTCACCACGATGCGCATCCGGGCCGGTTACCCGGGGTACAGGCGGACAACCCTGCTATCTTCGAAGGGAAGATCCCTTTCGTGAGGAGACCAGTCGTGGCAGGTGACGTCGACATCTCCGGATAGCTCCGGAGTGTGCAGGCCCCCGGCAGTGCCGGTGCGGGCCGCCGTCGACGTCCCCTGTTCCGCTCACCCCTCGAGGTCTTCGCCATGTCCGAAATCGTGCTGTCCGGCCTGTCCTTCTCCTGGCCGGACGACACCCCCGTCTTCGACCACCTGTCCGCCACCTTCCCGGGCGGCCGCACCGGTCTCGTCGCCCCGAACGGCTCCGGCAAGACGACGCTGCTGAAGCTCGTCGCCGGTGCCCTGAAGCCCACCACCGGCAGTGTCACCGCCGACGGCACGCTCGGCTACCTCCCGCAGGACCTGCCGCTGAGCGGGGAGCCGTCGGTCGCCGAAATCCTCGGTGTCGCCCCGGTTCTGCGCGCGCTCGCCGCCGTCGAATCCGGGGACGTCGGCGAGGAGCACTTCACCACCATCGGCACCGACTGGGACGTCGAAGAACGCACCCGCGCCCAGCTCGACCGGCTCGGCCTCGCCGGCATCGGCCTCGACCGCACGCTGAGCACCCTCAGCGGCGGCCAGATCGTTTCGCTGGGCCTCGCCGCGCAACTGCTGAAGCGCCCGGACGTGCTGCTGCTCGACGAGCCCACCAACAACCTGGACGCCGAGGCGCGCCGCAAGCTCTACGCCGTGCTCGACGACTGGTCCGGCTGCCTGCTCGTGGTCAGCCACGACCGGGCGCTGCTCGACCGGATGGACCGGATCGCCGAGCTCCACGGCGGCGAAATCCGGTTCCACGGCGGCAACTTCACCGCCTACGAAGAAGCCGTCCGGGCCGCCCGCGAAGTCGCCGAGAAGCACGTCCGCAGCGCCGAACAGGAGGTCAAGCGCGAGAAGCGGGAGATGCAGCAGGCCCGCGAGCGCGCCGCCCGCCGCGCGAGCACCGCGTCGCGCAACCTCGGCAACGCCGGGCTGCCCAAGATCTTCGCCGGCACGATGAAGCGCAACGCGCAGGAGTCGGCGGCCAAGGCGGACGGCACGCACGCCGCCCGCGTCGGCGCCGCGAAAGCCAAGCTGGACCAGGCGGAACGCGAACTGCGGCCCGAGCAGAAGCTCAGCCTGCAGCTGCCGCGGACGGAGGTCCCGGCGGGCCGGACGCTCTTCCTCGGCGAGGGCCTGCGGGTGCGGGGCCTCTTCGGCGACGGCGCCGACCTGGCCATCCGCGGTCCCGAGCGGATCGCGCTCACCGGCCCCAACGGTGCCGGGAAGTCGACGCTGCTGCGGCTGGTGCAGGGCCACCTCGAGCCCGACGGCGGCACTCTCACCCGCGCCGACGGCCGGATCGCCTTCCTGTCCCAGCGCTTGGACCTGCTGGACGACGACCGCAGCGTCGCCGAGAACCTGGCGGCGGCCGCCCCGGCGCTGCCCGCCGCGCAGCGGATGAACCTGCTGGCCCGCTTCCTGTTCCGCGGCTCCCGGGTGCACCTGCCGGCCGGGGTGCTCTCCGGCGGGGAACGGCTGCGCGCCACGCTCGCCTGCGTCCTGTTCGCCGAACCGGCGCCCCAGCTGCTGTTGCTGGACGAGCCGACGAACAACCTGGACCTGGTCGGCACCGGGCAGCTGGTGAGCGCGCTGGCGGCGTTCCGCGGCGCGTTCGTCGTCGTCAGCCACGACGAGCGCTTCCTCGCCGAGATCGGGATCGACCGGTGGCTGCGGCTCGCGGACGGCCGGCTGCGGTGACGTACACGGGTGACGTCGGGCGACGGTCGCCGCGGGCCCGCCGGGATTCCTAGCGTGGTGAAGTCACCCGCTGAAAGGAACCCCATGTCCGAAGTGACCTACACCGCCGTCGCCACCTCCACCGCGGAGGGCCGCAACGGCGGCCGCGCGACCTCCGACGACGGCGCGCTCGACGTCACCCTCGCCGTGCCCAAGGCCTTCGGCGGCGCCGGCGACGGCACCAACCCGGAGCAGCTGTTCGCGGCGGGCTGGGCGTCCTGCTTCGTCGGGGCCGTGCGCCGGGTCGCGGGCGCGAAGAAGGTGCCGCTGAACGACCTCGCCGTGGTCGCCGAGGTGACTCTGCACCACGACGTCGAGGCCGGCGAGTTCGGGCTCAGCGCCGCGCTGCACCTGGAGGCGACGGGCATCGACCAGGCCACGGCCGACGAGCTCGTCCAAGGCGCGCACCAGGTCTGCCCGTACTCGAAGGCCACGCGCGGCAACATCGAGGTCACCCTCGACGCGACGGTCGCCTGAGCATCAGCGCACGTTGTCGTGAGTGGTAAGGCGGGTTAGAACCCGCCTTACCACTCACGACCGTTACAGGTGGTCTGCGTCCTGAATCGCCTGGGCGAACGGCCGCGGCGCTTCTTGGGGCACGTTGTGGCCGATGCCGTCGAAGATCCGGTGCTCGTACTTGCCGGTGAACTTCGCGCGGTAGGCCCGGCCGTCCTTGGCCGCGCCGTCGAAGTCGCTGCCGATCGTGATCGACGGGACGCCGATGGTCGCGCCGGCGGCCAGCTTCTCTTCGTACGCCTCGTACTGCGGCTCGCCCGGGGCGAGGCTCAGGCGCCAGCGGTAGTTGTGGATGACGATGGCGACGTGGTCGGGGTTGCCGAACGCGGCCGCGCTGCGGTCGTAGGTCGCGTCGTCGAAGTGCCAGGCCGGGGACGCGGTCTTCCAGATCAGCTTGTTGAAGTCGTGGCGGTTCGCCGCGTAGCCGGCCCGGCCGCGCTCGGTCGCGAAGTAGTACTGGTACCACCAGCCGAGCTCGGCTTGGGGCGCCAGCGGCTGCTGGTTCGCCTTGAGGTTCGTGACGATGTACCCGCTGACCGCGACGATCGCCTTACAGCGCTGCGGCCACAGCGCGGCGATGATGTCGACGGTCCGGCCGCCCCAGTCGTAGCCGCCGAAGACGGCCTTGTCGATCTTGAGGGCGTCCAGCAGCGCGATGACGTCCAGCGCCACGGCCGTCTGCTGGCCGTTGCGGACGGTCTCGGCGGACTTGAACGCCGTCGGGCCGTAGCCGCGCAGGTAGGGGACGATCACCCGGTAGCCGGCGCCGGCCAGGATCGGCGCGACGTCGACGTAGCTGTACGGGTCGTAGGGCCAGCCGTGCAGCAGCACCACCGGCTGCCCGGTCGCCGGCCCAAACTCGTGGTAGGCCATGGTGAGCACCCCGGCGTCGGCCCGCTTGACCGGCCCGAGCGAGGTGTGCTCCCCCGAGCCCGCCCGCAGGTCGGGCGCCGGAGCGGGGGCGACGGCGGGAGTGCCCGACGAGCAGGCCGCCAAGGACGTCGCCGCGAGCCCGGCCGCGAACGCCTGCCCGAACCTTCTCCTGCTGATCATCTGCTGCTCCTGTGCGAAAAGACCGTGGGACTTTCACCACGTTAGGAGCTGTCCGGTGAACCGCGCGCCCGTCAGGTGACGCAGCCGGTGTACGTCATCCGCCGAGGGTCTTCAGCTTCCCGGCGAGGTCGGCGCGGGAGCTCACGCCCAGCTTGGGGAAGATCCGGTGCAGGTGGGTGCCGACGGTCCGGTGCGAAAGGTACAGCCGCTGCCCGATCTCCCGGTTCGTCAGCCCCCCGGCGGCCAGCTGCGCGATGCTCAGCTCGTGCGGGGTCAGCTTGTCCCGGGCGTCCGGGCCGCGGTTCGGGCTCGACTCGCCCGCGCTGCGCAGCTCGCGGCGGGCCCGGTCGGCCCAGGCGGCCATGCCGAGCGCGTCGAAGGTCTTGCGGGCGGTGCGCAGGTGCGTCCGCGATTCGACGACCCGCCGCTGCCGCCGCAGCCACTCCCCGAAGGCCAGGTGGACGCGGCCGCGTTCGGCGGGCCAGCCGGCCAGGTCGGCTCGCAGCGCTTCGGCGAACCGCTCGTCGTCGGGGTCGAGCACGGCTCGCGCGTAGCGGAGGCCGATGTGCAGCGCGGGTGACGGCGTCTTCGCCGCGAGCGGCTCGAGCTCGGCGAGCACGTCCCGCAGCGCGTCCGTCCGCCCGGCCCGCACCGCGGCCTCGGTGAGTTCCGCGACGCAGTACGTGCGCAAGGCCAGCTGGTAGGCGGGGTCGGCCGGGTCGAGCAGCCGCCGCAGGTCGGCGAACGCGTCCTCGAACCGGCCCTCGCTCAGGCCGGTCAGCCCGCGGGTGAGCTGCACGGTGGCCAGCACGGGCCGGGCGCCGGCCGCGAGCCCGGCGCGTTCGGCCTCGTCGGCCAGCGTCTTCGCCTGCTTGTGCTCGCCGCGCAGGGCGGCGATTTCGGCCTGGACCGCGGTGGCGAGCCCGGCCATGAACGGCTGGCCGGTCTCCCGCGCGAACCGGGCCGCCTCCGCCGCGGCCGGCACGGCCCCGGCCAGGTCGCCGAGCCGGACGCGGCTCCACGCCTGGACGGCCAGCGCTCGCGGCAACAGGCCGAGCCGGCCCTGGGCCCGCAGGCCGGGAGCG
This sequence comes from Amycolatopsis sp. CA-126428, assembly GCF_002904335.1. GTDB lineage: Bacteria > Actinomycetota > Actinomycetes > Mycobacteriales > Pseudonocardiaceae > Amycolatopsis. The sequence goes on from NZ_PPHF01000127.1 coordinate 39,816, forward strand.
GCGGCGGCGGAGAACCGGGCGGCGAGGTCGAAGGCCCCGACCTGCAGCGCGGCGCTGCCCAGGTACCGGTCGACCTCGGGATCGGCGCCGGTCTTGGCGACCAGCTCCCGCAGGTGCGCCAGGACGGCTTGGCCGCGTTCGAAGGGCGCCACGTACGCGGTGACGGCGACGATCCGCGGGTCGGTTTCCGGGATGGGCAGCCGATCGGCGACGTCCAGGAGGGCTTGTCTCGCTTCCGGACCGGGTTCGGTCCAGAAGCACCGCATGGCGGCGCTCCAGAGGATCCGCATGGCGGCGTCGTGCTGCCCGTCGGCGGCGACGGAGGCGGCGGTGCGGGCGAGTTCGGCGACGCGGGCGGGGTCTTCGCGGACGCCGTCTTCGAACTCGCTGAGCAGCCGCCCGGCGGTGGCCCGGCGGCGCGGGTCGGCGGGGTTGGCGGCGTGCACCAGGCGTTCGGCGGTCTCCCGCCGCCCGGACTCGACGGCCAGTTCGGCGGCCTTGAGGAGCCGGTCGGCCTGGTCCTCGGCGTTCGGGCTCAGCCGCGCGGCCTGTTCGAGCGCGGCGATGGCGGCGGCGGCCCCGCCCCGGAAGCGCGCTCGTTCGGCGGTGCGTTCGAGTTCGCCGGCGACGGTTTCATCGGGCCCGGCGGTGGCGGCGGCCTGGTGCCAGGCACGGCGATCGGGCTGGTCGCGGAGGGCTTCGACGAGGGCGAGGTGGGCGTGCCGACGGTCGAGCGGGGTCGCGGAGGCGGGGATGGCGGACCGCATGAGGGGGTGCCGGAAGGTGACGGCCCCGGCGGACAGCTCGACCAGGCGAGCCTCGACGGCGGGGGCGAGGATGCCGGGGTCGGCGCAGGCCCCGGGCACGCCGGTTCCGCCAACTCCGGCACCCGCCGCAAGCAGCGCCCCCGTCGCCGCCAGCGTCTCCGCCAGCGAGGTCGTCTCGTTCAGCGCCGCCACCAGCAACGCCGTGCGGGTCACCTCGGGCAGCGCCGCCACCCGGGCCGTGAACGTGCGCTCCAAGCGCTCCGTCAGCGGCAGCACCGGATCCAGCCCGTCGAGCTCACCCACCGCCAAGGGCAGTTCCGTCAACGCCAGCGGCAACCCCGCCGCCTCCGCCAGCAGCCGCGTCCGGACCGCCGGTGCCAGCCGCGGCGCCACCGAATCCAGCAGCTCGGCCGCCGCGTCGGGCGGGAGGCGGTCCAGCACCATCGAGGGCAACCCCGCCTCGAGCAGCGGGGACTCCGCGCCGTCCCGCAGGGTCGCCAGCAGCACGATCGGCTCGGTCTCGATCCGCCGCGCCACGAACGCCAGGACGTCCGCGCTCGCCCGGTCCAGCCAGTGCACGTCCTCCGCGACCAGCAGCAACGGCTTGGCCGCCGCCTCCTCGGCCAGCAACGTCAGCGCCGCCAGCCCGACCAGGTACGCACTCGGCGAAGGGCCGTCCGCCAGCCCCAGCGCCGTCCGCAGGGCGTCGCGCTGCGGGGCGGGCAGCTCCGCCACCCCGGCCCGCACCGGGTACAGCAGCTGGTGCAGCCCGGCATAGGCCAGGTTCCGCTCGGCCTCGGCCCCGGCCGTGCGCAGCACCCGCAACCCCGCGACCGAGGCCGCCGCGGCCGTCGAAGCCACCAGCGCGGACTTCCCGATGCCGGCTTCCCCGCGCAGGAGGACGCCGCTGCGGTCCTCCGGGCCGTCGACGAGCTCGCCCAGCTCCTTCAGCTCGGTGTCCCGTCCGCTCAGCGCCATGGAAACGACCTTACCCAACGCCTGTTTCCGCAGCTCACGGCCGAGTGACGTACGGCAGCAGCGTCATCCGACGGGCGCGGGGTCCGCGGCCCCGCGCCTACCGTTCCCCCCGCAATGTCCACATCGGACGCAAAGCGACCGGAGAGACCGATGAAACGCCTCCTTCTCGCCGCCGCCGTGCCGCTCCTGCTGACCACCGTCACGCAGCCGGCCGCCTCGGCAGCAACCCCGACCCCGTGCGCCGCCGTCGCGGTGCCCGCCCCGCCCGGCGCCAAGATCGAATCGGTGCAGGCCGCGCCCCAGCCGGCGTACTGCCTGATCACCGTCACGCTCACCCACACCGGCACCGACCACGTCAAGGTCGCCGTGGCCCTGCCGGACACCGGGTGGAACGGCCGGCTCCAGGCCCTCGGCGGCAGCGCCTACGCCGCCGGCAACTTCGACGCCCTCCCGCAGGCGGTCAAGGACGGCTACAGCGCCGTGACGACCGACGCGGGCGTGTCCCTGGACGGCCTCGACACGTCCTGGGCGCTCGAAGACGGTCAGGTTGACCAGACGCTCCTGACCAACTTCGCCACCCGCTCGGTGCACGAAGAAGCCGTCCTCGGCAAGGCCGTCACGCAGCGGTACTACCAGCGGCCGATCTCGTACTCCTACTGGACCGGCTGCTCGACCGGCGGCCGCCAGGGCTACTCGGAAGCCCAGAACTACCCCAAGGACTTCGACGGCGTGCTGGCCAACGCCCCCGCCGTCGACTGGACGCAGTTCGCGGTCGCGACCCTCTGGCCGCAGGTGGTGATGAACCAGAGCCACGACTTCCCCAGCCCCTGCGTGCTTTCGGCGTTCCGCACGGCCGCGGTCCAGGCGTGCGACGCGCAGGACGGCGTGACCAACGGCATCGTCGACCGGCCGGACGAGTGCGGCTACGACCCGCGCGGCCTCGTCGGGACGAAGGTGCTCTGCGACGGCCACGAGGTGACCGTCACGGCTGCGGACGCCGAGGTCGTGCGCAAGATCTGGGCCGGCCCCACGGACGAGCGCGGCCGCCAGCTGTGGGCGGGGCTGCCGAAGGGCGCGGACTTCACGTGGCTGGCCGGCACCCAGCCCGGCCCCGACGGCACGCTGACCGCGCCCGGCTTCCCGGTCGCCGTCAAGTGGGTGCAGTCGTTCCTGGAGAAGCAGGCGGCCTTCGACACCTCGAAGCTCACCTACGCGCAGTTCACCGCCTTGTTCCGCCAGTCGGTGCGTGAGTACGACGACGTCATCGGCACGTCCGACCCCGACCTGTCGGCGTTCCGCCGCGCCGGCGGCAAGCTGATCACCTTCGTCGGCGCGAACGACCAGCTCATCCCGCCGGGCGGCACGCTGTCCTACCGCACCCAGGTGGAACGCACGATGGGCGGCGCGCAGCGGGTGAACGACTTCTACCGGCTGTTCCTCGCGCCGGGCGTCGAACACTGCTTCGGCGGTGGCGGCCCGGAGCCGACGAACGCGCTGGGCGCGCTCGTCGGCTGGGTCGAGCACGGCAAGGCGCCGGCCACCCTCGCGGCGGCGTCCGCGGACGGCAAGACGCGCAACCTGTGCCCGTACCCGCGGGTTTCGCGCTACACCGGCGGCGACCCGGCCACGGCGTCGAGCTACCGCTGCCGCTGAGCCCGGTCCGCGAGCGCTCACCGCGGCGCTCGCGGACTGGACTTGCGGGTCCAAAAACGGCTCGGCACGCTGAAGTCATGGCACTCGACCAGTACTACCTCCTCGGCCGCTCCGGGCTGCGCGTCAGCCGGCTCGCCCTCGGCACGATGAACTTCGGCACCGGCGGTTTCCACGCCGCCTACGGCAAAACCCAGGACGAAGTCCGCCCGATCTTCCGGAAGTACGTCGAAGAGGGCGGCAACTTCGTGGATACGGCGGACTTCTACACCGCCGGCGAGAGCGAGACGATCCTCGGCCGGCTCATCGCCGAGACGAACTCCCGCGACCGCCTGGTGCTCACCACCAAGTTCACCAACACCGTCGACCCGGCCGACCCCAACGCCGGCGGCAACGGGCGCAAGCACCTGATCCGCGCCCTCGACGCGTCGCTGCGCCGGCTGGGCACCGACTACGTCGACGTGTACCTGCTGCACACCTGGGACCGGATCACCCCGGTCGAGGAGGTCGTGCGCACGTTCGACGACCTCGTCCGCGCGGGCAAGATCCGCTACCCCGGCCTGTCCGACGTGCCGAGCTGGTACGCGGCGCGGGCGCAGAGCCTCACCGAAGCGCACTCGCTGGCGCCGATGGTCAACCTGCAGCTGCCGTATTCGCTGGTCGAGCGCCAGATCGAGACCGAGCACGTCCCGATGGCCCAGCACCTCGGCCTCGGCGTCACGGCGTGGAGCCCCTTGGCCGGCGGCATCCTCACCGGCAAGTACCGCGACGGCGGCGCGGGACGGCTCAGCGACGGGCCCGCCTGGACCGGGCGCACCCCGCAGGTGCTCGCGCCCCTCGAAGAGGTCGCGAACAAGCTGGGCGTCACGATGGCCCAGGTGGCGATCAACTGGGTGGCCACCCAGCCGGCCATCGCGGCGGCGATCGTCGGGGCGAGCAGCGCCGAGCAACTCGGCAAGAGCATGGCGGCCCTCGACTTCGAAATCCCGGCCGAGCTGCGCACCTTGCTCGACGAGGCGAGCGCGGTCCCGCCGGAGTCGGTGTACCGCATGTTCACCCCGGCGTACCAGAACTGGATCGTCAGCCCGGAGTTGAAGATCGGCGACAAGCCGGCGGGGTACGCGCCGGCGGTCCGGAACTGGTAACGGCAGCGCCACTCTTTCGAGTGAAATTTCTTCAGTTATTCCTTTCGCGAGTTACAAGCCGAGAAGCGATGTAACCGGACGACATCTCCTCGGATGCGTTGCCATGGAGGCGATCCGGCACCGCTGAAGCTCTACAGTAGACTGCGGAAAGTGCCGCAGCCCGTCGAATGCGGAGCGAATTCGCCTGGTCAGGCGACCGCGCCGTTTTCCTCGGAAGTGGCGCACGGTCGAATGACCACCCCCGATGATTCGACCTCATCCAGCACATATATCCTCTCGGCAACCCAACCGAATGACCACCGAACGAGGCTCACCCCCTTGGTCACCGCACTCCGCATGAGGGCAAAGATGATACCTCGTCCACCTGCGGAGCGAGCGGCTCCTGGTCCTGATCGATGGAAGGAGAAGTCGTTGACGCACCTGATGCCGCTTTGGTGGATCATCATGGCGGCCTGAACGCCTGAACCACCCTACTGGGGGCGAGTTGCGCCGGGTTTCGCGGCCGAAGCCGCGAGACCCGGCGCCGCCGGCGTCACGGCTGGCCCCGGCGGCGGAGTTCGACACCCTCCGCGAGGAGGACGTTGCGAGTCTGGTTGTAGGACATGCCGTAGGTGGTGGCGAGCTGGCGGATCGACCGCCCGTCGAGGTAGGCGTTGACCAGCCCGGGCGGGGTGGGCGGCAGCGGGATCCGCGGTGGGCGCAGGGTGACGCCGGCGTCGAGCAGGGCGACCCGGATCTTGCGATAGCTGTAGGGGTACCGCGCGACCAGGCTTTCGATCGTTTCCCCGGCGGTGTAGTGCTCCACGAGGGCTTGGACGAGCTCGGCCGGGATCTCGACGGGAACCGGCTCGGGAGGACCCGTGTCTCTGTGATCGTCGCTCACCAGATCATCGCCGCCCCGACCAGCTGATCCGTGTGCGTGCGAACGCGGCCCCGGTCGCTGGCTCGCGTGTCACGCGGTCCACATCCACCCAACGACATCGATGTCGGCGGGTACACCGCCAACCGAGTGGCCGTCGTTCGTCACATGCGCTCATGGCTGGTTCCGCTCCCCGGTGCGGTGTGCCTGTCCATGGGTGTGGACCACCTGATCCGACGATCGTGACGTCGGTGAGCAAAGTTATGACGGTCGTTACACGCGTGACCGAAAAGCCGAGTTGTCGTTTTGGGTGGATCAGGCGCATGCACCCAGCATGGTTGCCACCCCCGGCGCCCGCCAACGATCAGCCGGCGCAGACGGCTGAGGTGTCAGCCACTGTTGACGATCGTGCACCGAAAGGCATTACCTGCCAACGGTTTCGCACGTCTTCTGTAGCGGATCCGCGCCGTTCACAAGAAAATAAATGCCGTATCAGGTGAATTTTGACCGTGTCTAACGGTTTCGCCGCAACCGCGGTGGCAGCATCGCCACCGTGTCCCGCTCACCGTCGCGCGCCGCCGGGATGATCGGCTCGGAGGCATCCAGCTCGGCGACCAGCTCCTCGATCTCCGCCGCACGCCTGGTCCGTGCCCGCCCCCGGTAGAGCTCCGCCGCCTGCACCCACAACGCTCGTGCGTCTTCCCGGTTCCCGTGGTCGCGAAGGATCACCGCCAGCGTCGACAACGCCCTGGCCTGGCCGGTGGCGTGGCGGGTCCGGTCGGCCAGTTCGACCGCGCGGTGCGCGTACCACAACGCCGCCCGGGCATTGCCCTGCTGGTGCCGCAACCGGGCCAGCACGGTGTTCAGCTTCATCACCGCCGGCAGGTTGAGGCACGCCGGGGTCAGCTCCGCGGCGCGCCGGCACTGCTCATCAGCCTCGTTCAGGCGCCCGAGGTCGGTGAGCAGCGCACCCAGCGCGGTGTGGATCTGCAACCGCGCCGTCCGGTCGCCGGATTCCCACAGGTGTTCCAGCGCCTCGGCGTAGAGGTCCAGCGCCTCCTGCTCGAAGCCACCGGCCGCGACCAGCGCGTTCGCCAGCCGATGGGCCGCGGCGGCACACAACGACGGCTCGTTCAGCTCATCGGCCAGCTGCAGCGCCAACCGGCACAGCACCGCCGCCTCCGGCGCCCGGCCGACCCGCAGGTGCCACCGGGCCAGGTTCAGCGTCGAAACGAGCCGGCCCAGCGGAAACCCGTCGGCCTCGGCGAGCGCCAGCGCCCGCCGGAGGTGGTGCTCCGCCCGCGGCTCTTCGCCCATGTGCATCAACACGACCGCGAGGTCGTTCAGGTGGGACCCGAGTACCTGACGCAGCTGCGACGCGGAGTCACCCCCTTCGGCGAGCACCTCTTCGACACGGCGGATCGCTACGGTGAGGCAATTGACCGCGTCGGTGTAGAAACCCATTTCCGTGATCAGCTCAGCGAACAACGCGGGTAGGTAAGCGCTTTCAGCACCACCGGCAGCAGCGATTTCCAGTAGCACGTTCTTTTCCCGGACCACCCACTGCCGAGCCAGTGCCGCGCTGCCGAAACCGGCCCCCGGCCGCGTCCGGGTCGCCGGCAGCTGCGGCGGCGGTTTGTACGGGAAAACCAGACGATGCGCCTCATAGGCCATCTGCAGGTGGAAATCGAACAGCCGGCACCGCACTTCCGCCACGTCGGCCAATTGCTCGGCGACCGAGGCGGCGTAGGCGTGCAAAAGGTCGTGGACGCGGTAGCGATCCAGATCGCTCGGGTGCTCGAGCAGGTGCGCCGCCACCAGGACGTCGAGCGAACGGCGTACCGCAGGCAGCGGGCGCCCGTCCCCGGCCGCCACCGCTTCGGTCGTCACTTCCGCTCCCGGGTGCACCCCGATCACCGCGAACGCGCGTCGCTCACCCGGCCCCAGCACCTGGTAGGACGCCGTGAACGCCGCACGCAGGCTCCGCTGGAGGGCATCTCCCTCGTACCCGAGGTCCAGCAGCATGTCCGCGTCCCGCAGCTGCCCGGCCAGGGTCGACAAGAGCAGGCCGGTCCGCGCCGCGGCGCGGTCGGCCACCAACGTGAGCGCCAGCGGATTCCCCTGGCACACCCGCACCAGTTCGGCCACGCCGTCACGATCTTCCCGGGCCCGCCGGCCGATCCGGCGGTCGAGCAGCGCGGTCGCGTCCTGCTCGGTCAGCGGCGGCACGGTCACCACCGGCGGGGAAACCGTCGCGGCCAGCGAAGGCAGCCGCCACCGCGAAACCACCAGAACCGTGCAGGCGTCGAGCACGCCGAGCAGCGGGGCGATCTGCTCGCGGCTGTCGACGTTGTCGAGGACCACCAGCACCGGCCGCCGTTGCAGGAGCGCTGAGAGCTTCGCTGCTCTCGCCACGGGATTCACCACCTGGCCGACCGGGAAATCCAGCAGGGACAACAACGTGTCCACGACCTCACCGCTGTTCGCGGAGGCCGCTTGACCATCCCCTCGCAGGTCGAGCAGGACGGCGCCGTGCGGAAACCGGCGCCGGGCCCAGTGCACCCACCGCACGACCGCCGTGGACTTGCCCACGCCCGGCCCGCCGGTCACCACGACCACCCCGCGCCGGGAGGCGCCGCTCGAATCGGAGGTGAACGCGTCGAGTTCCGCCAGCAGCTCGGCCCGTCCTTCGATCCCGTCGCAGTCCGGCGGCACGTGCCAGACCTGCTGGCCGGCCGGCTCTTCGACGTCCACGGCGCGAATCCGCACGACCTGGCGGGGGAAGCCACCGTCGCCGCTGATCACCTCGTCGTGCACCGCCCGCAGCTCGTCCGCGGCGCGCAGTTCGCCGACGTCGAGGTACTGGCGGCGCTTGGCGAAGTAGAACTCGGTCACCTCGTCCGGGCGGTCCGTCGCGGCCAGGGCGCGCAAGCGCAGTTTCGCCAGGCCGAGTTCCAGCGGGTGCGCGTGTTCGAGCTCCAGCAGCCTGCCGAGCGCCACGTCGCCATGACCGACGGCGAGCAGCTCGGCGATCAGGAAAGCGTTGGCGGGCAGCCAATGGCCGCGCATCCACTGCGCACGCCAGTCGTCGGCCCGCTGCGTCGGCAAGTCGGCGAGCGGATCGTCCCGCCACAGCCGCACCGCCGCCTGCGCCTCGATCTGCGCGCGCCGGTGGTCGCCGTGATCACGCAGCTCGCGCGCCCGCGCCATCAACCGGGAGAACAGGCGGTGATCGACCAGTGCCTCGTCGATTTCCACGACACAGCCGTTCTTTCCGACCCCGACGCGGGCCGGGATTCCGCTCTTCTGCAGCGCTTGCCGCAGGTGCACGGCGTTCTGGTGCAGGGTGGCCAGCGCTCCTCGCGGCGCGTTCTCGTGTTCCGCCCACACCCAGTCCACGACCGCGTCGACCGGGAACCGCTGGTTCGGGGACGTCAGCAAGGCGGCGAGCACCTGCCTCGAGCGCGGGTGAGCCCACTTCACATCCACTTTCCCGTGCAGCAGCATGGCCGTTTGCCCGAGAATTCCGAGCGCGATTTCCATGCGACCCCTCCGCCACGGCTTCGGCCACCGGCCGACCACCCCACCGCCGGTAGTTTTCCATTGTTCCCGGTAAAAGACCACGTCAGCGCCGGTTCGCCGGCCCGGAAATGGCGATTGTTGATCGATTGTCAACCAACGAAACCGCAGGCCGAAAGCCTTTTGTGAGCCCCGTCCTCCACCTTCGTGACAACAACTGGACAATCACGAGGAGGACCGCGATGGCCGCCACCTGGGTACGCAGCCCCATCGAGCGCGCCGATGCCCACTGGGCTACCCGATGCGGAACGAAATCCGTCCTGGTGCTCGTGCCGCACGTCGTCGCCGGCACGCGGCTGCTGGACCTGCTCCCCCTGCTCGAAGCCGACCACCGCGTCCAGATCGTGTTCACCGATCCCGAATCCGGCGAAAACTGGCAGGCCACGCACGATTTCCTGCGCGCACAGGGCGGCCCGGTGCTGCCGTGGGGCCAAGCCCGCCGCAGCGACGTCGACCTCGTCCTCGCCGGCAGCACCCGCGGCCTCGACGACCTGACCGCGCCGGTCCTGCTGATCCCGCACGGTGGCGGCCTCGGGCAGTACCGGCCCTGGCGCCCTCCCGCCACCACCCGGCCGCACCACCCCGAGCTCGGTCTCGGCCCCGGCCAGCTGGTGCGCGAAGGCCGGGTCCGCGCCGATGCGATCATCCTGGTCCACGACCACGAGCGCGACCTCCTCGCCCGCGCCTGCCCGCAAGCGCTCCCCGCCGCGGTCGTCGCGGGCGACATCGCCCTCGACCGCATCACGGCCAGCATGCCTTACCGCGACCGGTACCGGGACGCCCTCGGCGCCACCGGCGATCAGCAGGTCGTCGTGGTCACCTCGACCTGGTCACCGCGGTCGGCGTTCGGCCGTCACCCCGATCTGTTCGACCGCGTCCTGGCCACCCTCCCGCGGGAGGGCTACCGGGTCGTCGGTGCGCTGCACCCCGCGATCTGGGCCCACCACGGGCCCCGGCAGGTCCGCTCGTGGCTCGCGGCGGCCCTCCGCGCCGGACTCGTCCTCGTGCCGCCCGAAGAAGGCTGGCGTGCCGCTCTGGTCGCCGCCGACCACGTGCTCGGGGACTACGGATCCGCTACCGGCTACGGCGCGGCCACCGGTGCGTCGATCCTTCTCGACGACAACCCCGGCCAGCCGCTCCTGAGTGGCACCCCGGCCGAGGTCCTCGCCCGGCACGCGCCCCGCTGGCGGCCCGGCCGGCCACTGGTTCCCCAGCTGCGCGCCGCCGCCGCGGCCCGCGACGCCGCTCGTCTGCCCGGCACCGTCCACCGCCTCTTGACTTCCCGGCCCGGCGAGGCCGGCCCCATCCTGCGCCGCACCTTGTACCGGCTGCTGGGGCTTCCCGAACCGGCGCACGCCGTCCCGGTCGCCCCGGTGCCGCTGCCGAATCCGGTGCCGGCATGACGCTCACGACATGGCACTACACCTGCGGCCACCGCGAAGGCACGCTGGTCACCGGCACTCCCGGCGACCGGGCCACCCTCGCCGACGCGGTGATCGCGCCGGCCCGTCGCTGCGAAGCCGGTGGACGAGCCGCGGTGGCCGGGCTCTTCGACCGGCTTCCCGGGCTCACCCTGGCCGCCGTCCCGATCCGCTCGGCCGGGCTGCTGCTCGGCGACCGCCGCGGCGAGACCACCCTCGTCGGTCGCGGGCCCGCCGAACCGGCCGCGGTCGCCGCCTGCGTGTGGCTGACCACCGGACGGCCGCTGGGCACGCTCACGGCCATCACCGGCGTGGAGTGGCACCTCGACCGGAGAGGTGAGGGCTGGTTCGTGCTGTTCGGCGCGGCGAACTCGGCGGCCGGGGCTCCCGATGAGCTCCGGTGCCAGCCGGCCGCCGCCGACCTGCTGCACCGGCGCCCTTCGAGGTAGCCCGAGTCATGCGTATCGGCCTCTCGTACCCGACCCGAGACTGCACAAACCGCCGCCGTGCGGGGCGCTCGACGGCGCCCGCGACCAGGCGCGGGCGCTCACCGAGTACCTCGGCGTGGCCCGGCGAGCACGTCGCCGGGCCACGCCGTCACACAGCGGTCTGGGGACGCTGTTCAGTGGCGGGCCGTACCCCCGTCGGCCGAACTCATGCGCTTTGTGAAGCGGGCCGCCACGTCTCGGAGCTTGATGTTCGTGTGCTGGGACTCCACGATCAGGCGGTGCATCGCCGCGTCCTCGGTGACCCGGTGGATCAGCATCAGCATGCCCTTGGCCTGCTCGATCACCGCGCGCGTCTCCATCGCGTTGCGCAGCTCGTCCGCCAGGCGCCGGGCTTCGCGGTAGCGGCGGGTCAGCCGCAGGACCGTCTCCACGCACAACGTGAACAGCCGCAACACCTTCGTGTCGAACTCGTGGTAACCGTGGGTCTCGAAGCCGAACAGCGTGATCGCGCCCACCAGGGTGTCGTCCACCCGCAGCGGGACCGCCAGGTAGCTGCCCACGCCGAGTTCCTTGGCCGCCGCCACGAATTCGGGCCACTGATCGCCCGTCTCCGCGACCGCCACCCGCACCACTTCGCCCGTCAGCGCCGCGAGCAGGCCGGGACCGTCGCCCGCCGCGTACTGGACGTCGTCGATGCGCCGGGCTCGCTCGTCCGTGAAGGCCGCGGTCTGGGTCACGCCGTCGCGGACGACCAGGATGCTGGCCAGGTCCGCGTCCGGGACCACCCGGACCGCCTCGCCGCAGACCGCGTCGAGCAGCCCGGGCGTGTCGGACATCGATTCGAGGACCCCGACAAGATCGGCCAGCACGGCGTTCAGCTCGTCGACCCGCTCCGCCATGCCGTCGCCAGTGGTCGGCAAGGCCCACCCCTCCCATGCGTCAAGCGGCGAGCACGGGATGAGCTCGCCAGCAGCGTCAACAGAGACCACCGCTGGCGTTTCAACGGGTCCGGAGGAATTCTACCGGCCACCGGCGGCGGATTGACGTCGGCCGCGCCGGGTAGGCCGGGAGAATGGACAATCCCGCTGTTGACGACGAGCTGTGGGCGGAGTTCCACCGGGTGGTGAACATGACCTCGCGCGAGCTGGAGGACTGGCTGCGCACCCGCGACGCGGGCCCGGAGACCGAGCCGCTCCCCGACGAGGCAGGCCCGCCGACGGGCCACCAGGTGCTGAGCGTCCTGCGCAAGCGGCGGTCCGACGTGGACGACCGCGACGCGGACGTGATGCGCAAGGTGGTCGACCGGGTGCTCTCCGAGCGCCGCGACGACCTGGAGCCCACCGCCGGCCAGGCCCACTGGCGCCACCGCCTGATGTCGCTGGGCCACGACCCGCTCAAACCTGCCTGACCAAGCCGTCGTGAGTGGTAAGGCGGGTTCTAACCCGCCTTACCACTCACGACCGGGACGGGTCAGCCGGCGATGGCCTGCCAGCGCTGGTTGGGCCCGTTCGTCGGCTTGTACAGGCCGATCCGGGCGCCGTCGTCGCGGGACTCGCTCGTGACGTCGAGCAGCTGCCCGCTCGCCGCGTTGACGAACGTCCAGGTGCCGTCGCCGGTCGTGGACAGGGTCCACTGCGCCGCCGGGTCGCACGTGCCCGCCGCGGCCAGCGTCACCGCGCCGCCCGCCGTGGCCAGCACCTGGCCCGTGCCCGCGTTGGTGATGGTGAACCGGTCGCGGTTGCCGTAGCGGCCCGTGCGGTCGGTGAGCGTCCAGCGCTGCGCCGGCGCCGAAGCGTCCGTCGTGCGCTGGACCAGCGCGCCGTTCTCCGCCGACAGCGACTTGCCGCTCTGCACGCCGGTGAAGGTGACCGGCTTGCCCGAGCCGAGGCCCGTGCCGGGCGCCGCCGAGGAGACGCCGTCGACGAGGAAGCTCGTCACCGAGCGCGCCGGCACCCGCAGGGTGGCGTGCGAAGACGTCACCCGCACCGGCTTGCCCCGCTTCAGCGCCCCGGTGACGTCGGTGACGACCGGCGTCACCGAAGCGCCGTTCCGGACGTTCCGGAAGCCCGACAGGTCCAGCGTGACGTCCTGGTCGGTGGTGTCGGCGTTGGTGTGCACGACCGTCGCCAGGTCGTCGCCGCGCATCGCGGCCGTGGACGCGGTGTCGTTCACCCCGACCAGCCGGTCACCCGGCCGGATGTAGTGGGTGAAGTTGCGCATCGTGTTGAACTTCGTGTTGGTCTTGACCTGGCAGGTCTGCAGCGTGGCGGTCTTCGGGCAGTCGAACGGGACCTGGATCTCGCCCCAGTTCATCCCGGCCGCGGACTCCCCGCCCGGCTTCATGTTGTTGTAGTCCTCGATCGGCTGCCAGCTGACCCACGCGCTCGGCTCGAGCAGCCGCAGGTCGTCGGTGATCTGCTTGGCCATGCCGAGGCCGGGGTCCATGTCCGTGAAGTCCTGCCGGTCCAGCCAGCTGCCGCCGACCTCGCTCATCCACAACGGCTTGTCCCCGCCCTTGGCGAGGTCCCGCGGGACCGGCCGGTTGCCGGTGCCGTAGGTGTGCACGTTGAGCCGGCCCGCCGCCGCGCGGGCGCCGGCCGACCAGCCGGCCCAGTCCGCGGCGAAGATGTCCGGGTTGGTCTCGTCGGGCGCGGAGACGATCGCCCGGGAGCCGGCCGCCTTGAGGGCCCCGGCCATCGCCGGGATCAGCTGGGACTGGACCGACGGCCCGATGTGCGCGCCTTCCTGCCGTCCGCCGGTCGGGTTGCCGTCGGCGCCGAGCGTGGTCTTCCAGTAGTTCGTGTTGGGCTCGTTCAGCGGGTTCACCGACGCGAACTTGATGCCGTGCGCGCGTTCGAGGGTCCGCACGACCTGCGTCAGGTAGGCCGTGAAGTCGCCGATCTTGTCGGGCCGCAGCTGCTCGTCGGTGGCGTTGAAGCCGCCCGAGACGTACCCGGACACGGTCTGGAAGTACGGCGGCGAGTTGCTGAACGCCTCCCACTTCGTGACGCGGTTCTTGATCTTGTCGACCCACCAGCGCTGGTTCGGGTCGGCCTTCGGGTCGAACTCGGCGGCGTTGCCGGGCGTCCACCAGTCCTTGTCGGCGCGGGTGGTGCCGGCCGGCGCCTTCCACCAGCCCGGAACCGCGGCGCCCGGACGCAGGTACGACGGGACGTCGGGGGCGTTGCCGCCGCCGACGTTGAACCGGGCGATGTTCAGGTCCAGCCCGTCGGGCCCGAAGACCAGGTCCGCCAGCTTGTTCCGGACCGCGTCGGGGTAGCCGCCGGTCGCCTCGGCCATCCACGCCAGGCTGGCACCCCAGCCGTCGAACGGCTGCTGCCGGTAGGTCGGGTCCGGCTTGACCGTCACCCCGGTGGCCGCTTCCGCCGGAGCCACCGCCAACCCGGTCGTCACGATTGGTACACAAAGGACGGTGAGCAAACGCCGCAAGTTCATCGTCGAACTGCCCTTCGGTGCGGTGGGGACTCTTTTCTCAGGCCTCGGTGTGGCCGAGCAGCGGCCGCGGCACGAACCGGGCCGCGGGGTCGAGCATCGTGCCGAGTTCGAGCACGACGAGTTCGTTGGCACCGGCCCGGACGACCGGGCGCGGCACGTACAGCGTCCGTTGCGGACCGCGCCGCCAGTACCGGCCGAGCGCGAACCCGTTGAGCCACACGACGCCCTTGCCCCACTCCCCGGTGTCGAGGAACAGGTCGGCGGGCTCGTCGACGTCGATGTCGGCGCGCAGCAGCACCGGTCCGGCCACCGCACCCGTGACCGACGATGGCGACGAGGGCCGCAGCGACGGCAGCGCGGCCAGGTCGAGCGGCAGGACGTCCCAGCCGGTCAGCGGCTCGCCGTGCAGCGCCGCCCCGCCGATGATGCCCTTCGCCTCGCCGATGCGCGGGCCGTAGTCGACGCGGCCTTGGTCCTCGACCAGCACCAGCAGCTCGCCGCGGGCGCGCGGCAGCGGGATGGCTCGCTCGTGGTGGTCCCGGCTGAGCGTGCCCACCAGGTCGCCGTCGAAGAACACCGTGGCGCGGTCGCGGACCTCGCCGAAGGTCAGCACGCCGGGCCGCTCCCCCTCGACGGTCGTGCGCAGCAGCGCGAGCTGCGGCATCGGCGTCAGGTCGTCGAACGCGGGCAGGTCCTCGTGGAACTCCCAGGTGCCCCAGCGGTCCGGCGCGTCGAGCAGCCGGACGGGGTCGCCGAGCACGCCGGCCGGGGTCGGCGCGGGCCGCGCGGGCGGCGGAACCGTGTCGGGCACCTTGTGGTAGCGGGCGATCACGTCGCGGAAGGCGTGGTACTTCGGCGTCGGGTCGCCGGCTTCGTCCAGCGGCGCGTCGTAGTCGTAGGAGGTGATCAGCGGCTGGTAGACGCCCTTGTCGTTGGCGCCGTTGGTGAGGCCGAAGTTGGTGCCGCCGTGGAACATGTAGAGGTTGACCGACGCGCCCGCGGCGAGCAGCGCGTCGAGCTCCGCCGCCGAGTCCGCGGCCGGCGTCTTGTGGTGGTGCGCGCCCCAGTGGTCGAACCAGCCGTTCCAGAACTCGCTGCACATCAGCGGCCCGGCCGGCTGGTGCGCGCGCAGGATCGCCAGCCGCGCCTCGGCGCCGGAGCCGAACGACGCGGTGCGGTGCAGCCCGTCGAGGCTGCCCGCTTCCAGCATTTCCGGCGTCGGCTGGTCCACTGTGGTCAGTGGCACGGTGACGCCGGAGTCGCGCGTGTGCTCGGCAAGCGCTTTCAGGTAGCGCTTGTCGTCGCCGAACGCGCCGTATTCGTTCTCCACCTGGACCAGCAGCACCGGTCCGCCGCGGTCGACCTGGTGCGGGACGACGACCTCGTACACCTTCGTCAGGTACTCGCGGACGGCGTCCAGGTACTTCGGCTCGTACCGGCGCACCCCGACCGACGGGTCGCGGAACAGCCACGCCGGCAGCCCGCCGTTGTCCCACTCGGCGCAGATGTACGGGCCGGGCCGCACGATCGCGTACATCCCGGCGTCGGCGACGAGCCGCAGGAAGCGGTCGAGGTCGAGGCCGCCCGACAGGTCGAACGCGCCGGGTTCGGGGGCGTGCGCGTTCCACGCCACGTACGTCTCGATGGTGTTGAGCCCCATCCGCCGGGCCTTGTCGATCCGGTCGGCCCACAGGTCCGGGTGCACCCGGAAGTAGTGCAGGGCACCGGACAGGATGCGGAACGGGCGCCCGTCGAGCAGGAAGTCGTGCTCCCCGATGGCGAACTCAGGCATCCGGGGCCGCCTGCGGGGTCAGCTGGAGCACGGTCCAGGACAAGGGTGGCAGTGTCACGGTGATGGTGGTCCCCCCGGGATCGGACGTCGCGACCGTGCCGGGTAGCGGCACCGGCCGGACCGGTTGTGCGTCGGCGGTGTTCACGGTGTGGCGGGTCTCGCCGTCCGGTGTGGTCAGGGTTTCGGCGGCGTAGACGCCGAACCGGGCGCCGCGCAGGCGGATCCGGACTTCGGTCGGGGACGCCGTGGCGCGGTTGGTCAGGAACACCGCGCCGCGCCCGGAGTCCTCGACCGTCGCGGCGGCGTCGACGAGGCCGACTTCGCCGTGCTGCGCGGTGCGCAGCCGCTCGCCTTCGACGGCCAGGCGCAGGCTCGCCCCGCCGGCCAGCGCGGCGACCTGCCGGAACGGGTGGAACGTCGTCTGCCGCCACGCCGGGCCGCCGGGCTCGGAGCGGATCGGCGCGATGACGTTCACCAGCTGGGCCTGGTTCGCCATGGTGACGCGGTCGACGTTGCGCAGCAGGGAGCTCAGCAGCGAGCCGACGACGACCGCGTCGGTGACGGTGTAGGTGTCCTCGATGATCCGCGGGTGCTCCCGCCAGCCGCCCGCGGCGAGCTCCGCCTGGTCGACCTCGTTCCAGCGGCGCAGGTCCCAGACGTTCCACTCGTCGACGCTGATCCCGATCTTCTTGTCGAGCCCCAGCTCGTCGAGGGTTTCGTCGATGACCCCGGCCGTGGTGGCGATGTAGTCGTCCAGCGCGGCCGCGCTGGCCAGGTAGCTGTCGGTGTCGCCGTGCAGCTCCTGGTAGTAGGCGTGCAGCGAGATGTGGTCGACCAGTTCCGCGGTGTGGCGCAGCACCGTGCGCTCCCACGAGCCGAACGTCGGCATGTCGGCGTGCGAGCTGCCCGCGACGACCAGCTCGACGCCGGGGTCGATCATCCGCATGAGGCGGGCGGTCTCGGCGGCCAGGCGGCCGTACTCGTCGGCCGTCTTGTGGCCTATCTGCCACGGGCCGTCCATCTCGTTGCCCAGGCACCACAGCTTGAACCCGAACGGGCGGTCGGCGCCGTTCGCGCGCCGCCGCTCGCTCAGTTCCGTGCCGTCGGCGTGGTTGCAGTACTCCAGGACGTCGGCGGCTTCCTGGACGCCGCGGGTGCCGAGGTTGACGGCGTACATCACCTCGGCACCCGCGGCTTCGGCCCACGCGACGAATTCGTGCAGGCCGAAGCGGTTGGACTCCACGCTGTGCCACGCCGGGTCCAGCCGGACCGGCCGGGTCGCGGCCGGGCCGACGCCGTCTTCCCAGCGGTAGCCGGAGACGAAGTTGCCACCGGGGTAGCGGAGCACGGTGGGACCGAGTTCCCGGACCAGCTCCAGCACGTCGCCGCGGAACCCGCGATCGTCCGATGTGGCGTGACCGGGCTCGTACAGTCCGGTGTAGACGGACCGGCCCATGTGCTCGACGAACGAGCCGAAGAGGCGACGCGGGACCCTGCCGATGACCTGGGCAGGGTCGCCGACGTCACCTTCGATGTGGACGGTCATCCCGCGCTGACCGTGAAGCCCTGCTGGTTGCCGTAGTCCACGATGGCCTGCTGCCAGGCCGCCAGCCCCGCGTCGAGCGGGGTGGCGTTCAGGTAGGCCTTGCCGGCGGTGTCGCTGAAGACACTGTTGGCGTAGGTCTGGTACGGCAGGTAGGTCCAGCCCGGCGCCACGTCCTTCGACGCCTGGGTCAGCACCTGGTTGATCTTCTGGCCGCCGAAGTACGGCACGGCCTCGTCGACGAAGGCGGGCGAGGTCAGGTCGGCCGTGGTGGACGGGAAGCCGCCGCTCTTGATGAACGGCTGGACACCGCCGGCGTGGTTGAGCCAGCGCACGAAACCCGCGGCCAGGGCCGGGTTCTTGCTCTGCTTGACCACGGACTGGGCGCTGCCGCCGTTCTCCGAGGTCACCGGCTTGCCGTCGTAGGTCGGCATCGGCGCGACGGCCCACTTGCCACTGCCGCCGGGCACCGAGGAGATGAAGTTGCCCGGCATCCAGGCGCCGGTGACCAGGGACGAGATGGTGCCGTCACCGAGGGCGCGGAACCAGTCGTCGGACCACTCCTTGACCGGGGCGAGCAGCTTGCCCTGGATCAGCTGGTCCCACATCGCGGTCCACTTCTTGGCGCCCGCGTCGGCGAGGTTGACCTTGACGTTCCGGCCGTCGACGGTGAACGGGTGGCCGCCGGCCTGCCAGATCATGCTCAGCACGGCCCCGGGGTCACCGGTGTCCGAGGTGATGTACTTGGTGGGGTCGGCGGTGTGCAGCTTCTTCGCCGCGTCGATGTACTCGGCCCAGGTCTTCGGCACGGCGATGCCGTTCTTGTCGAAGACCTCTTTATTGTAGAACAGGGCCATCGGGCCGGAGTCCTGCGGAAGGCCGTAGATCCCGTTGCCGTTCTTGACCTGCGCCCACGTCGAGGCGCTGTAGTCCTTTTCGAACGAGCCGAAGCCGAACTGGTTGAGGTCGGCCAGTGAATCGGTCAACGCGAACTGCGGGAGGGCGTAGTACTCGATCTGGGCGACGTCGGGGGCACCCGAGCCGGCCTTGATCGCGTTCTGGAGCTTGGTGTACTCCTCCTTGTTGGTGCCCGCGTTGACGTAGTTGACCTTGACGTTCGGGTATTCCTTCTGGAACGCGGCCACCTGGTCCTTGGCCGACGGGGTCCAGCTCCAGTACGTGATCTCGCCGCCGGCCTTCAGCGCGGCGTCGACGGAGTCCTGGGTGCCGGTGGCGGCGGCGGGCGCGGAGGACGAACCCCCGGAGGAGCAGCCCACCGCCAGTGCGGCGGCCAGTGCCACGACGGCGGCCGCCTTGGCGCGAGTGCGGAATCTTGACATCGAGTGTCCCTTCACGGCGGTGTGACGGCGGGTGTTACTGCTTAACGCTTCCGGCGCTCAGCCCGGACTGCCAGAACCGTTGCATGAGCAGGAAAGCGACGACGAGGGGAATGATGGTGAGCAACGACCCGGTGAGGACCAGGTTGAAGATCGGCTGGGCGCCGGCGCCGTTCGCCTGGGCGCTCCACTGGTTGAGCCCGACGGTCAGCGGGTACCACTTCGGCTCGCTGAGCATGATCAGCGGCAGGAAGTAGTTGTTCCACGTCTGCACCATCGTGAACAGCGCGACGGTGATGATCCCGGGGACCAGCTGGCGCAGCGTCACGGTGAGGAAGATCCGGATCTCCCCGGCGCCGTCGATCCGCGCCGCTTCCAGCAGCTCGTCGGGGATGGCGTCGGCGGCGTAGACCCAGATCAGGTACAGGCCGAACGGGCTGATCAGCGACGGGATGAGGACCGCCAGCGGCGTGTTGGTCAGCCCGAGCTTGCTGAACATCAGGAACGTCGGCACGGCCAGCGCCGTCGGCGGCACGGCCACGGCCCCGAGGACCACGGCGAACACCGAGCGGCGGCCGGGGAAGCGGTACTTGGCCAGCCCGTAGCCCGCGGCCGTGGCGAGGATCGTCGCGCCGCCGGCCCCGACCACGACGTACAGCAGGGTATTCCCGAGCCAGCGGAAGAAGATCCCGCCGTTGTAGGTGAACGTCTGGCCGATGTTGTCGAACAGCGCGAACGTGCCGCCGAAGGACAGTCCCGACGTCGAGAACAGCGCCGGCTGGGTCTTGCTCGCGTTGATCACCAGCCACACCAGGGGAACCAGGGTGTAGAGCAGGTAGAGCGCCATGAAGCCGGTGAGGACACGCGACTTGCGGGGGTTGGTCACCGAGAACTGCGTCTTCGAAAGCACAGCCACGTCACATCTCCTTCCGGGAGCCGCGCAGCTGCACGACGTAGGCGATGACCGCGGTGATCACGCCCATCACGATCGCGACGGTGGCGGAGTAGTTGTACTGCTGCCCGTTGAAGGAAAGGTTGTACGCGTACATGTTCGGCGTGTAGAAGGTGCCGATCGTGTTCGGTACCAGGTTGCGCATGATGTTCGGCTCGTTGAACAGCTGGAAGCTGCCGATGATCGAGAAGATCGTCGCGACCACGATGGCGCCCCGGATGGCGGGGAGCTTGACGGACAGGATCGTGCGGAACGTCCCGGCGCCGTCGATCGCGGCCGCCTCGAACAGTTCCTTGGGGATCACCTTCAGCGCGGAGTAGAAGATGAGCATGTTGTAGCCGGCGAACTCCCACGTGACGATGTTCCCGATCGACGTGAGCAGCCAGCTCGGCGACAACGGCGCTATCGCGGTGCCGAACAGGTGGTTGAAGTCGGCCGCGAGTCCGAAGTGGTCACCGTAGATGAAGCCCCACATCAGCGCGGCGACCACGGCGGGGACCGCGTACGGCAGGAAGATCACGATCCGGAAGAACCCGGCGGCGTGCAGCCGGGCGCTGTCAATCGCCAGCGCCGCGATCAGCGCGAGCACCAGCATGATCGGCACCTGCACGGCGAGGAACACCAGCACCCGCCGGAAGGCCTCCCAGAACTTCGGGTCGCCGAAGACCTGGGCGTAGTTGTCGGCGCCGACGAACACGGTGCCGCCGAAGAAGGCCTGGTCGCGGAAGAGGCTGAGCACGAACGCGTACACGACCGGCGCGATGAAGGTCAGCGCGAACACCAGCATGAACGGGGCGACGAAGAGCCAGCCCCGCCATTTCCGCCGCGGCCGGCGGGCCGCGGGCGCCCGGCGCGCCGGCACCGGGGCGGGCGGAGCCGCTGTGGACGTCATCGTCTCTCCGAGTGATCGCTGCGCCGGGACTGGACCCGGCGGGATGTTTACGTCAACATTGAACGGCCGCAGAGTAACTTGTTGACGTAAACATGTCCAGGACACCGAGGAGTGACCGTGCCGCGCCAGACAGCGACCTCGTCCGCATCCGGCCACGCCGCCCGGCGCCGGGGGCCGTCGATGGCGGACGTGGCCCGCGAGGCGGGTGTGTCGGGCCAGACGGTTTCCCGGGTCGCCAACGGGAAGACGAACGTCGACGACGCCACGCGCGAGCGCGTCCTGGCCGCGATGCGCCGGGTCGGCTACCGGCCGAACAGCGCCGCCCGCGCCCTGCGCAACGGCCAGTTCCGCAGCATCGGCGTGATCATTTCGGCGCTGCCGACGTTCGGCAACAGCCGCACGCTCGACGCCATCGCGGCCGCGGTCGTCCCGGAGGGGTTCTCGATCATCTTGATGCCGGTGACGCGCCCGACGCAGGGCGAGGTGACGGGGGCGTTCAGCACGTTGAACGAGCAGGCCGTCGACGGCGTGATCATCTTGATCGAGCAGCACCAGCTCGACCAAAGCGAGATCGAACTGCCGCACGGGCTCCCGGTGGTGGTGATCGATTCCAGCGCCCGCTACGACTACCCGGTGGTGGACAACGACCAGGCCGACGGAGCCGCCAGGGCGACCAGCCACCTGCTTTCGCTGGGACACTCGACGGTCTGGCACATCGCGGGCCCACCGCAGTCCTATTCGGCCGAGCGCCGCCGGAAGTCGTGGCAGGCCACTTTGGAGCGGGCAGGCCGCACGGTACCCCCGGTCGTGGTCGGCGACTGGTCCCCGGAGTCGGGCTACCAGGCGGGCTTGCGCTTGGCGGCGGACCCCGCGGTGACGGCGGTGTTCGCGGCCAATGACCAGATGGCGCTGGGCCTGCTGCGCGCGCTTCACGAGACCGGTCGCGGAGTGCCGTCGGAGGTGAGCGTGGTCGGCTTCGACGACATGGAGGAGTCGGCCCACTTCTGGCCCCCGCTGACGACGATCCGCCAGTCCTTCGAGGCGGTGGGCCGCCACGCGGTGGAGGCCCTGCTGACCGAAATCGAGACGGGTGCGGAAGCCGGGGAGCCGGTGCTGCTCCCGACGGAGCTGGTCATCCGGTCGAGCACGGCTCCGCCTCGCGCTTGAGCCCGGAATTGTCGGTGCCCGCTGATAGCGTGGAAAACGGGGGGCGCCCCCGCGGGCCGGGTTATGAGGCGCCCGGCCACTGGCGAAGCGAGCGGCAAGCAGGCGGGCCGGCCGAGGGCGCGAACGAGCGACAAGCGGACGAGGCGACCGACCGGCCGGCCGCACGAAACGAGCGGCGAGCAGGCGGGCGGCCGAGGGCGCGAACGAGCGGCAGGCGGCGAAGGCGGCTGGGGGCGCGAAGTGAGCGGCAAGCGGGCGGGGTGGCCGGCCGGGCACACAAAACGAGCGGCAGGCAGGCGAGGCGCCCTGCCGGGTGCGCGAAGCGGGCCGTGCGGGTGGCTGGGCGGGCCGGGAGTGAGATGCGTGCGAAAGGTCGTTTCAGGCGGGCGGGGCGGGGGAATTACCGGCCACCAAGCCGGGATCTCCGGTACCGCGAACGTCGCAGTGGTGTGGACCATTCGGCCGCACCCGCGGAAACGAGGCCGTCATGCTCGCCATTCTCGCCGCCGTGCTCTTCGGGCTTGCCCTGCTCATGGAGCTGGCCGGGTTCGGGCTGGGCCCGGTGATCACCACCGGGACCCTCACCACCGCCGGGCTGTTGTGCGTTGCCCTGCACCTGGCCGGGGTGGCCACCGACCGCTCGCGGTTCACCCGGCGGCGGCGCCGTCGCTGACTCGCCTCAGCACCTGCGCGAACACCTCCGGCGACTGGGCTCCCGACACGCCGTACCGCTCCTCGATCACGAAGAACGGTACGCCGGACGCGCCGAGGGCGCGGGCCTGCTCGCCGTCCGCCGCTACTTCTGCTTCGTACGCGTCGGACTCGAGCACGGCTCGCGCCTCGTCGGCGTCCAGGCCCGCTTCGGCCGCCAGCTCCACCAGGGAATCGTGGTCGAACAGCGAGCGCCGCTCGGTGAAGTGCGCTCGGTAGAACCGGTCGATGACCGCGTCGGCCACTCCGCGCTCCTCCGCGAGGTGGACCAGGCGGTGGCCGTCGACCGTGTTGCCCATGTGGACGCCGTCGAGGTGGTACTCGAGGCCGTCGGCGGCCGCGCGGTCCTCCATCTGGGCTTCCATCGCGTCCGCTTCTTCCAGTGTCCGGCCGTACTTCTCGGCCAGCACCTCGCGGGTCGGCCGCGAAGTGCCGCGGGGGAACGACGGGTCGAGCTGGAACGAGTGGTGCACCACCTCGACGTCGACGCCGGTTTCGGCCACCGCCCGCTCGAAGCGGCGTTTGCCGAGATAGCACCAGGGACAGACCAGATCGGACCAGATGTCTACGCGCACGAAACCACGCTAACCGAAGGGGCGCCGCGCACTTCAAGGTAACCGGCGGCCACCTGCGGACAGTGACATCCGGGGCTTCGCCCCGGGCCGGGGGCTCCGCCACCCGGAACCCCCAAAAGAAGCCAGACCTCCGGCGCGCCGAAGCTAGGGTGGGCCGGTGACCGTCTCGACCGACAACATCGTCCGGCACGCGGCCCGGCTGCTGATGGCCGGGACCCGCCTCGACCTCGGCCGGATGGCGGCCGAGCTCGGGATTTCGCGCACCACGTTCTTCCGGCGCGTCGGCAATCGCGACGACCTCATGGGCGCCGGGCTGCGGCTGCTGTCCGACCGGACCTGGCAGCGGGCGCTCGACGGCTGGCGCGCCGAGCACGGCGACGCTGTCCGCACGCCGGACGGCCGGCTGCGCTGCCTGTGGGTCATGGAGGAGTACCGCCGCGAGGTCGCCGGCAGCGACGGCATGCGCAAGCTGATCGAGGCGGAGTCGGCGGTCGCCCTGCGGGTGCTGACCGACCCGCGCGGCGCTGTGCAGCCCGGGCTGGTCGACGCGCACGTCGAGCTGTTCCGGGCCGACGCCGACGCCGCCGGGCTGGCCCCGCTGGTCGGGCTGCCGGACCTGGCCTTCGCGGTGGTCCGGCTCGGCGAGTCGTTCCTCTACTCCGACGTCCTGGCCGCCCGCTCGGTGGACCTGACCGTCGCGACCACCCTGGTCGACACCCTCGTGCGCGGAGCCCTGGAGCCGGTCCGCGTTCACTGAGCGACCGCACAGTTCGTCAGACCACTCCCCCGTTCGGAGGATGTGGAACATTTCCCCAAGGTGTTTCATAGGCGACGGGAAAGCGGTTACCCCGCACCCGCCCGCGGCACCCGTTTTCGTTGCCGTGCACCAGTTCCACCGATCCGCCCGTCTGTGTCCGGGCGCGCTTTCGCCTGCCCGGGGAAAGAGAGCGATCCATGTCCGCACTCACCAGCCCGCCGACGCCGTCCGGCTTGGGTGAGAAAATTTCCCGCCGCCGTGGGTGGCGCGCCAAGGCCGCCGGCGTGGTGCTGGCCGCCCTGGCGCTGACCACCGGGTTCGCCGCGCCGGCGCCCGCCGCCGCGAACCCCTACGAGCGGGGTCCCGACCCCACCACCGCCAGCATCGAAGCCACCCGCGGCTCGTTCGCGACGAGCACCGTGACGGTGTCGCGGCTGGCCGTCTCCGGCTTCGGCGGCGGCACCATCTACTACCCGACGACCACGACCGCCGGCACGTTCGGCGCCCTCTCCATCGCGCCCGGCTTCACCGCGACCCAGTCGAGCATCGCCTGGCTGGGCCCGCGCCTGGCGTCGCAGGGCTTCGTGGTGTTCACCATCGACACGCTGACCACCAGCGACCAGCCCGACAGCCGCGGCCGGCAGCTGCTGGCCTCGCTGGACTACCTGACGCAGCAGAGCTCGGTGCGGTCACGCATCGACAGCAGCCGGCTCGGCGTCGTCGGGCACTCCATGGGTGGCGGCGGCACCCTCGAAGCGGCGCGCTCGCGGCCGTCGCTGCAGGCCGCGGTGCCGCTGACCGGCTGGAACCTGACGAAGAACTGGTCGTCGCTGCAGGTGCCGACGCTCGTCGTCGGGGCGCAATCGGACACCGTCGCGCCGGTGGCGTCGCACTCGATCCCGTTCTACACCAGCCTCCCGTCCGGTTTGGACCGCGCGTACCTGGAGCTGCGCGGGGCCAGCCACTTCGCCCCGAACTCGCCGAACACGACGATCGCGAAGTACACCCTGTCGTGGCTCAAGCGGTTCATCGACAACGACACCCGCTACGAACAGTTCCTTTGCCCGATCCCGAGGACCGATCTGTCCATTTCGGACTACCGAGGTAACTGCCCGCACAACGGTTAGGACGAACGAGGGTCTCCGGGGCCGGTGCGGATCGGACAGCCGCACCGGCCTCCTGGGTGTGCCGGGTCGGTCGCCGACCACGAAGCCGGCGGCCACTCGCCCCTTGATCGAGCCGCAGCCCCACCAATCCAGCCCCGCCGTTCAGGAAGGCGCGCCGACGGCGACCACCACCTTTCCCTTGGCGTGCCCGGCTTCCTGGTAGGCGAATGCCTCACGCAGGTCGTCGAACGGGTAGCTCCGGTCGATCACCGGCGTGACCGCGCCGCGCTCCGCCATGCCCGCCAGCTCGACGAGGGCCGCCGCCTTGTCCGGGCAGGCCACTGCGTCCGCCAGGACCACGCGTCTTCTCGCCAACGGACCGGAGGCCAGGGCGGCGAAGACGTGCCCCGCGGGCTGGACCCACCGCCCCGCCGGGCCGCCGACGGCGACGAACGTGCCGTCGCGCGCCAGCACCCTCCGGCAGGCGAACAGCGAGCGGCTTCCGGCGATGTCCAGCAGGACGTCGTAGCGGCGGCCGCTGCGCGTGAAGTCCTCCGCGCGGTAGTCGAAGACGTGGTCCGCCCCGAGTGAGCGCGCCGCCTCGGCGTTGGCCGCACTGCACACCGCGTCGACCTCGGCACCCAGCGCCTTCGCCAGCTGGACGGCGAAGGTGCCGACGCCGCCGGAAGCGCCGTTGACCAGCACCCGCTGCCCGGCTCCGCCCCCTCGCAACGCCACCAGCGCGGTGACCGCGGCCATCGGCATCGCCGCCGCCTGCTCGTACGTCAGGTTCGCCGGCATCGGCGCCAGCAGGTCCTCGCGCACGCAGACGTACTCGGCGTGCGCACCCCGCGGGAGGAGCGCGTAGACGTCGTCGCCCGGCGCGAACCTGGTTCCGGCCGTCTCGACCCGGCCCGCCAGGTCGCACCCGAGGACGCCCACGGGTGGACGGCGCAGGCCGAAGCCGCCGGTCATCAGGCGGGCCACGTACGGCTCGCCTCTCATGAAGTGCCAGTCGTACGGGTTGACCGATGTCGCGCACACCCGGACCAGCACCTCGCCTTCGCCGGGTACGGGATCCGGCACGTCCTCGAGGACCAGGCTCGAAGCCGCACCGTACACGTGCTGGACCAGGGCTTTCATCGTCGCCTCCCGCGATTCTTACGATGTAAGTCGTACACTGTAAGGTACGCCGTACAACGTAAGAACGTCAACCGCGCCTTACCTTGTACGATCTTGTGGGTGACGACCGACGCGCGGATGCCCCTCAGCCGCGAGCGCGTCCTGCGCGCGGCCGTCGGCCTCGCCGACGAACACGGGCTGCGGGCGCTGACGATGCGCCGCCTCGCCGAAGAGCTCGGCGCCGAGGCGATGTCGCTCTACTACCACGTGGCCAAGAAGGAAGACGTGCTCGACGGCATCGTCGACGTCGTGGCCGGTGAGATCAACGACGCCGTCGGCCGCGTCGAGCCCTCCCCGGACTGGAAGGCGGCCGTGCGGCAGCGGATCCTGGCCGCGCGGCAGGTGTTCCTCCGGCACCGCTGGGCGCCGGAACTGTTCGAGACGCGGTCGTCGACGAGCACCGAGGTCCTGCGCTACTACGACGCGCTCGTCGGGCTGATGCGCGAAGGCGGGTTCTCCTACGACCTGGTGCACCACGCGCTGCACGCCCTCGGCAGCCGCGCGCTCGGGTTCAGCCAGGAGCTGTTCGACCCGAGCGCCGGCGAGTCGGCGGACGTACCGGTGGACCTGATCTGGCAGCTGCCGAACCTGGTGGGGATGCTCAGCGAGATCGCCCACGAGGACCCGCACTCGACGCTGGGCTGGTGCGACGACCAGGCGGAGTTCGAATTCGGCCTCGACGTCATCCTCGACGGCCTGGACCGGCTGCGGACGCAGTAGCCCACCAGGTGGGACCGCGGCGCGCGCGGGGGCAGAATCGGCACCGTGTCACGACCACTGCGGAAGCTCGGCTTCCTGACCATCGGCCTGTTCGACGCGGCCGACCCGCGCCGCGGCCACGAGTCCACACTGGAAATCATCGAGCTGGGCGAACGGCTCGGGTTCGACAGCGCCTGGGTGCGCCACCGGCACCTGCAGTACGGCATCTCGTCGCCGGTCGCCGTGCTGGCCGCCGCGTCGCAGCGGACCAGCCGGATCGAGCTCGGCACCGCCGTGATCCCGCTCGGCTGGGAGAACCCGCTGCGGCTGGCCGAGGACCTCGCCACCGTCGACCTGCTCTCCGGCGGCCGGCTCAACCCGGGCCTCAGCGTCGGCCCGCCGATGCGCTGGGACGAAGTCAAGCACGCCCTCTACCCGGACACCGCCGACGCCGAGGACTTCTCCTACGACCGCGTGCAACGGCTGCTGGACTTCGTGCGCGGCGAGCCGGCGACGGAGTTCAGCGGCACCGCGGGCTTCGAGGTGTTCTCCGACCGGGTCCAGCCGCAGGCGCCCGGGCTCGGCGACCGCCTGTGGTACGGCGGCGCGAGCGTGCGCTCGGCGGAGTGGGCCGGCCGGCACCGGATGAACTTCCTGACCAGCAGCGTGGTCAAGGCCGAAGGCGAAAGCACCGACTTCGCCGAGATCCAGCGCTCGCACATCCGGACGTTCCGCGAGCACCACCCCGCCGGCCGCATCTCGCAGGGCCTGGTCGTGATCCCCACCGACAGCGCGACGCCGGAACAGCGGTCGAAGTACGAGGCCTACGCCGAAAAACGGCTGCCCCGCACCGCGGAACCCCAGGGTCCCGCGCGGATGCTGTTCTCCCCCGACTTCGTCGGCACGTCCGCGGAAATCGCCGATCGGCTGCACGAGCACAAGGCGTTCCGCGAGATCGACGAGGTGGCTTTCGCCCTGCCGTTCACCTTCGAACACGAAGACTACGTGCAGATCCTCACCGACATCGCGGAACGCCTCGGCCCGCTGCTGGGACGCTGATTACTTGTTGGTACCCGGCGTCAGCACCTTGTCGATCACGAAGACCGTGGCGTTCTTGGTGGGGATGTTGCCGCACAGGATCTTC
>NZ_PPHF01000128.1 GCF_002904335.1 Amycolatopsis sp. CA-126428
GCGTGCCTTGACAAACCCGACCGGCGGCTGAAGGGAAGGCTGGGATGAGGGGCGGGGGAGGTCTGGTGACGTTGTTGGCCGGCTTGCGCTCCCGGCCGCCGGTTCGCCCGCCGACTGAAGAGAAGGCGGGGGCGGGGGAGGTCTGGTGACGTCGTTGGTCGGCTTGCGCTCCCGGCCGCCGGTTCGCGGCGACCCCTCAGCCCCGGCCGTGGCTACCCGCCGGGATCGTCAGCCCGGCCGTCGCTACTCGCCAGCGACCCCCCGCCCGGCCGTGGCTACTCGCCTTCGATGACGTCCGGCTCCACGCCGAGATACCCCGCCACCTGCTCCACCAGCACGTCGTGCACCAGCTCCGCCAGCTCCGACGGGTCCTTCGCCCGTGCCTCCAGCGGCCGCCGGTACAGCACGATCCGGGCCCGCGTCGGCAGCCCAGTCCGGTCCACCCCCGCCGGGACCAGGCGCGACAGCGGCACCGCGCCGTCGTGCAGCACCCCGTCCGCCGGCGAGTGGCCGTTCTCGCGGATCTCGGGTACGTCGTCGACCGCCACGTCGAGCTTCGTCAGCTCGTGGCGCCAGCGGGCTTCGATCGGCTCCAGTGCGTCCAGCACCAGTGCGTCGAAGCGTTCCGCGCGGCTCGCGGCGGCGGGCAGGGTCGCCGGATACAGCGTCCCGCGCAGGCCCCGGCCGTGCCGGTCCCGCCGCGAGCGCCGCCTCTGTCGGTAATCACGAGCCGTCGCCACGTCCCGAAGTCTATGCGACCGCGGTTCAGCGCGTGTCGCGCTGGAGACCTTGCGGCGACGCGCTATCGTTTCGTTTTGTGCGGAGCGTACGGAAGTGTTCGCGTACTGGCTGTCTCGAGCCAGCTGTGGCCACGCTGACGTATGCGTACAGCGACTCCACCGCCGTCGTCGGCCCGCTGGCCACCGCCTCCGAGCCGCACTCCTACGACCTCTGCGAAGCCCACGCGCTGCGGCTGACCGTGCCCAAGGGCTGGGAAGTCGTCCGGCACGAAGGGGCCTTCGCCGCGCCGGACCCGTCGGCCGACGAACTGACCGCGCTGGCCGAGGCCGTGCGCGAGGCCGGCCGCCCCGGCAAACCGGCTCCCGCGCCCGAGCCGGAGGGGCCTTCCGGGCGCCGCGGCCACCTGCGGGTCCTCCCCGGCCGCGCCTGAACGCGTAACCCTCTCACCCCGCCGGTAGGCTTTCCGCGCGGCGCAGCGGGCGCCGGGACGGACTATTCGCGGGGAGACGGCGTGCCAGACCTTTCGGGCATCGTGAAGGCCTACGACATTCGCGGCGTGGTCGGCGAGCAGCTCGACGCGGACCTCGTCCGCGACTTCGGCGCCGCGTTCGCCCTGCTCATCAAGCCGGAGGCGCCGTCGGTGGTGATCGGCCACGACATGCGCGACTCCTCGCCGGGGCTCGCGGCCGCGTTCGCCGAGGGCGTCACCTCGCAGGGCCTCGACGTGGTCAGCATCGGGCTGGCCAGCACCGACCAGCTGTACTTCGCCTCGGGTTCGCTGAACATGCCGGGCGCGATGTTCACCGCCAGCCACAACCCGGCGAAGTACAACGGCATCAAGCTGTGCCGCGCCGGTGCCTCGCCGGTCGGCCAGGACACCGGGCTGGCCGAGATCCGCGACACCGTCGAGCAGGGCGTGCCCGGCTTCGAGGGCCAGCGCGGCACGATCACCGAGCGGGACGTCCTCGACGGCTACGCCGCCTACCTGCGCAACCTCGTCGACCTGTCCGGCAGCCGGCCGCTGAAGATCGTGGTCGACGCCGGCAACGGCATGGGCGGCCACACCGTCCCCACCGTGTTCGACGGGCTGCCGATCGACATCGTGCCGATGTACTTCGAGCTCGACGGCACCTTCCCGAACCACGAGGCCAACCCGCTCGACCCGGCGAACATCGTCGACCTGCAGGCGAAGGTGCGCGAGGTCGGCGCGGACGCCGGGGTCGCCTTCGACGGCGACGCCGACCGCTGCTTCATCGTCGACGAGCGCGGCGAGCCGGTTTCGCCGAGCGCGATCACGGCGCTGGTCGCCGTCCGCGAGCTGGCGAAGGACCCGGGCGGCACGATCATCCACAACCTGATCACGTCCAAGGGCGTGCCGGAGATCGTCGCCGAGCACGGCGGCAAGCCGGTCCGCACCCGCGTCGGGCACTCGTTCATCAAGGCCGAGATGGCCCGCACCGGCGCCATCTTCGGCGGCGAGCACTCCGCGCACTACTACTTCCGCGACTTCTGGCGCGCCGACACCGGCATGCTGGCGGCGCTGCACGTGCTCGCCGCGCTCGGCGAGCAGACCGGCCCGCTGTCCGAGCTGACCAGCGCGTACTCGCGCTACGCGGCTTCGGGGGAGATCAACTCCACGGTCGACGACCAGGTCGCGAAGATGATGGCCGTCAAGGACAGCTTCGGCACCCGCCCCGGCGTCGAGCTCGACGAGCTGGACGGCCTGACCGTCCAGCTGCCGGGCGGCGCCTGGTTCAACCTGCGCCCGTCGAACACCGAACCGCTGCTCCGGCTGAACGTCGAGGCCGCGAACGCGGAGGCCGTGCAAGGGCTGGTGGACGAAGTACTCGCGATCATCCGCAGCTGACCCGTCCACGATGAAGGGCGGGCCCGCGGGCCGAACTGTGTCCTGAAGGTGCCCTTCATCACACCTTTTCGCGTGGTATGGAGGAACCATGGCCATCACGCTCGACCCCCAGCTCCTCGAGATCCTGGCGTGCCCGTCGCCGGATCACGCCCCGTTGCGCCCCGGAGCGCCGGACGACCCCGAGGCCGACGCACTGACCTGCACCGAGTGCGGCCGGGTGTACCCGGTCCGTGACGGCATCCCGGTGCTGCTCCTGGACGAAGCGACCTTGCCCGGGGACCACGGAACCTC
The DNA here is from genome assembly GCF_002904335.1 of Amycolatopsis sp. CA-126428. GTDB lineage: Bacteria > Actinomycetota > Actinomycetes > Mycobacteriales > Pseudonocardiaceae > Amycolatopsis. Next base: position 2,900 of record NZ_PPHF01000128.1, read on the forward strand.
CGATGCCGACAGTGCTTGACGACACGCTGCTCGACGACCCCGCGCGGCTGGCCGAGGCCGACAGCGCGGGGCTGCTCCGGGCCGCCGCGATGGCCGGCGCCCAGGTGCGGGCGACCGCCGAGCTGGCCGCGGAGCTGGAGCTGTCCGACCGGCTCGACATGGGCCGCCCCCGCGCGGTCGTGCTGATCGACCGGCCGGGGGTGAGCCGCACCCTCACCCGGCTGCTGGCCGCTCTGCTGGCGCCGTCGTGCCCGGTCCCGGTGGTCGTCGCCGAGGTGGTGCCGAGCTGGATAGGCGCGCTCGACGTCGTCTTCGCGCACACCGACGACCCGGGTGACCGAGAACTCGCCGCGTCGCTCGAGCGTGCCGCCCGCTACGGCGCTTCGGTGGTGCTTTCGGCGCCGGCGGAAGGCCCGGTGGCGGCCGCCGTCGCGGGCAAGGGCGTGCTGCTGGCGCCGCGGATCCCAGTGCCGCCGGAGCTGGCGTTCCCGCGTGGCCTGGCCGCCGGGCTGCTCACCGCGAACGCGCTGGGCCTGCTGATCTCCGACGTCCAGCTGCTCGCCGACCAGCTGGACCTCGAAGCCGAGAAGGACTACCTGGCCCGGGACTCGTTCGCGAACCCGGCCAAGGCGCTCGCGCTGCGGGTCGCCGACCGCGTGCCGCTGCTGTGGGGACTGGACCCGGTCGCGGTCGCCGTCGGCGAACACGCTGCGCACGCGTTCGCCGCCCACGCGGCCACGGTGTGCGACGTCGAGGACTATCGTCAGGCCCTGGCGCGCCCCGCATTGCGGCGGGCGGCGCAATCAGGTGGCGCGGAGCGTGACATCTTCGCCGATCCGGACGATCCCTCTGGTGACATCCCCACCCGGGTGCTGCTGCTCTCGGTGCGGACCGGTCCGGCCACGGACGCGGCGCGCTACCAAGCCGAGGATCTGCTGCCGGGTGCGGACGTCATCGCGCCGGCCGAGGAGATCGAGGCCGACGAAATCGTGCGGGCCGCGGTGCTGGCGCTGCGGTTCGAACTGGCGGCGGTCTATCTCGGGCTGGCGGCGGGCAGGATCGGCGGCGCCGGTCGCTTCGCGCCCGCGACGGCGTGAGACCCGCCCAGCACCGGCTCCGGCCGGTGCCGGAGGAGTGGAGTTGAGGTGACAGTGGAGCTGCTGCGCAACGCGGTGCGGCCCTACGCTTGGGGATCGCGGACGGCGATCCCCGAGCTGCTGGGCCGGCCGATCCCCGCGCCGCACCCCGAGGCCGAGCTGTGGATGGGTGCCCACCCGGGTGACCCGTCGCACGTCATCGGCCCCGACGGGACCGAGCGGAGCCTGCTCGAGCTGGTGGACGCCGACCCGGTGACCCAGCTCGGCGAGCGCTGCGCGAAGCGGTGGGGCGGGCGGCTCCCGTTCCTGTTGAAGATCCTCGCGGCGGAGGAGCCGCTCTCGATGCAGGCGCACCCTTCGGCGGCCCAGGCCGCGGAGGGACACGCCCGCGAGGAGCGGCTGGGCATCCCGCGCGAGGCGGCGAACCGCAACTACCCGGACCCGACGGCGAAGCCGGAGCTGGTCTGCGCGCTGACGGAGTTCCACGCGCTGGCCGGGTTCCGTGCCCCCGACCGCACGATGAAGCTGCTGAAGGCGATCGAGACGCCGGGGCTGGCCAACTACACCGGGCTGCTGGAGGCCCAGCCGGACCCGTCCGGGCTGCGGGCGCTGTTCACGACGTGGATCACGCTGCCGCAGTCGTCGCTGGACAGGCTGCTGCCGGAGGTCCTGGACGCCTGCATCCGGCACGTCCAGGAGCACGGCGAGTTCGCGGTCGAGTGCCGCACGATCCTGGAGCTCGGCGAGGCCCACCCGCGCGACGCGGGCGTGCTGGCGGCGTTGCTGCTGAACCGCCTGACGCTGCGCGCGGGCGAGGCGATCTACCTGCCGGCCGGCAACCTGCACCTGTACCTGCACGGCACGGCCGTGGAAATCCTGGCGAACTCGGACAACATCCTGCGGTGCGGGCTGACGCCGAAGCACGTGGACGTCCCGGAGCTGCTGCGCGTGGTCGACTTCGCGTGCGGCGAGATGCCGGTCCAGTGCGGTGACTCCGGGGGGCGCATGGCGGTGTACCGCACGGACGCCCCGGAGTTCGAGCTGTCCCGCGTGGAGTGGGCGGCGGGCCAGGACGACGAGATTTCGGTCGACAGCGTCGGCCCCCAGATCCTCCTCTGCACGGCGGGCAACCTCCTCGTGACGGCGGACGACGGCGAGCGGGTCGAGCTGCGCCGTGGTCAGTCGGTGTGGCTGCCGGCGGCGGACCCGCCGGTGAAGATCCGCGCCTTGGGCGGGGAACGGGCCCAGCTCTTCCGCGCGACCGCAGGCACCTGCGAGGACTGACCCTCCGCCGGGCCGCCCCAGGTCTCCAGCAGGCCGGCTCACGTACCTGCCGGGTCGGCCCGCGCACCTGCCGGGTCGGCCCGCGTACCCGGAGGGTCGGCTGGCGTACCCCGAGAGTCGGCTTGCGTACCCGGAGGGTCGGCTTGCGTACCTAGTGGGTCGGCTGGAAACCGGCGCCCAGGTATCCCAGCCAACGAGTCCTGGGGCGCGAGCCGACCGCCGGGGCACGGGAGCCGACTGTCCAGGCACGCGGCCCGACCGCCGGGGTACGCGGACCGACTGTCCAGGTACGCGAGCCGACCCTCCGGGTACGCGAGCCGACTGTCCGGGTACGCGGGCTGACCGCCGAGGTGGGCTGGGTGTGCGGGGGTGCCGCGGGGTTCTGTGTGCGTTCCGTGTGGCGGCGTCCGCCACGATCGACACCAAGGGGGGACCCTGGTGCGCTGATGCGCGCCGCCGGGTCCGCAGGGGGTGGCGCCGGTCGGATTCGCCCGGCGTCCGTGGGCGTGAGGTGGTGCCGCGAGGGGGCGGCACCACCTCGGCGGCCAACCCGGCGGCCGCGGCGAGGCGGGTGGTGCGGTGAGGGGCGGCACCATCCCGTCTTGCCCGGTGGACCACCTCGGCGAGGGGACCTGGCCGAGCAGGCCAAAGAGGGGCGCCAGGCCAGCTGGCGGGCCAGGCCAAACTACCGAGGGGTACTTGGCAGGCCGGTTCGGTGCGGAGGCAGCACCCCATCAACCCAGGCGAGCCCCCGTCAGGCCGGCTCGGTGAGAGCGAGCAGCGCCCGGCGAAGGGCGGCCGCGCTGGCGTCGCGCGGGTCGAGCAGCTCCGCGGCCTCGGCCGCCGCCACCTCGGCCGCCGCCGGGTCTCCCGTGGCTTCGTACGCGCGCTTCAACACCAGCCACGTCAGGCCGGTGGCCGCTCTGCCGCCCATCTCGCGGCACTCGTCCAGACACGTCCGGAGCACCGCGATCGCCTGGGCCGCCCGGCCTTCGCCGATCCAGGCCGCCGCCAGCGCGCGGGTGCACGACAGCTCTCGCGGCCGCTCGTCCAGCTCCCGCGCCAGCTCGCGTGCCTCGCCGAACGCCGCCGTCGCTTGCTCTCGCGCGCCCGTTGCCGCCGAGATCGCGCCCCTCGTTCGCAACGACTTCGCCAGCGCCGAACGCGCCATCGTGCCGCGCAGCAGGTCGACCGACTCCGCGATCGCCGCCACCGCGCCCGCGTCGTCGCCCGTCAGCAGCGATGACCACGCGAACCCGTGCAACGCCTCGCCGAGCACCCGGGCGTCGCCGGTCGAGCGGGCCGCCGCCAGCGCTGTCCGGTCGACTTCGCGGGCGTCTTCGATGCGGCCGAGCCGCAGCAAGGCCGCCGACTCCGCCGCGCGGACCCAGCCGAGCTCGGCCGGGGAACCGTCCACAGTGAACAGTTCGCGGGCGTGGGCCGCCGTCTGCAGGGCCTCCTCCGCGCGGCCGAGGCCGATCAGGCAGTGCGCCAGGTTCGCCGAGACCCACGCGTGGGTGCGGTGGTCGCCGTGCGCCTCCAGCTCCTTGGCGCACGCGCGGTAGCGGACCGCGGCCTCCTCGTACTCGCCGCGCGCGTGCCGCAGCAGCGTCAGCGTGGCCTCGGCGACCGCCGCCAGCGGCGGGCCCGCGTCCAGGACGGCCTCGTACGCCGCGCGCATGTCGGCGTACTGCCCGTGCAGGTACAGGTAGACGCCGAGCCGGTCGAGCAGCAGCAGGGCGTCCCGCGGGCCCAGCGTGCCGATGAGCGCCAGGAGGTTCGCGCGCTCGGCGGCGAACCAGTCGTCCGGACGCGCCAGCAGCCGCTCCACCAGCTCATCCGGCAACGGCTGCGCGGGCGGCTCGTGGGCCGGGGACGGCATCGGCACCGTGCGCGGCAGCCGGGCCGCCGCCGCGTCGGCGAGGGCGAGCGTGGCCGCCAGCACCGTCCGGAGACCTTCGCCGGGCGCCGGTTCGCCGAGCTCCGCCGCGTACAGCCGGACGAGGTCGTGCATCCGGTAGCGGCCTTCGCCCGTCGCGTCCGCGCCGCGCGCCTCCAGCAGGCTCGCTTCGACGAGCTCCTCGACGGCTTCGTCCGGGTCGTCCACCAGGGTGGTGACCGCCCAGGCCGGCAGGTCGGCGAGGCGGCACCGGCCGAGCAGCCGGAACGCTCTCCGCGCGGGCGGCCGCAGGCCGTCGTAGCTCAGCGCGATGCTGCTCCGGACTGCGAGGTCGCTCACGGTCAGCTCGTCGAGGCGCCGGACCTCGTCCTCCAGCCGGCCGGCCAGCTCGCCGAGCCGCAGGTGCGGGCGGATGGCCAGCCGGCTGCCCGCGATCCGCAGCGCCAGCGGCAGCCGCGCGCACGCGGTGATGATCCGCTCGGCGTCGGCACGCTCCCGGGCCACCCGCGCCCCCGCGAGCCGGTGCAGCAATTCGGCGGCGTCGGCGCCCGACAGGGGACCGACCGCCAGCCGGTGCGCGCCGGCGAGCCCGCTCAGCCGGCGGCGGCTCGTCACGAGCACCGCGCAGCCCGGCGTGCCCGGCAGGAGCGTGCGGACGTGCTCGGGGTCGACGGCGTCGTCGAGCACCACCAGCACCCGCCGGTCGGTGAGCCGGCCGCGGAACACCGCCGCCCGCGCCCGCACGTCGTCCGGGACGGCCGGGCCGGGGACGCCCAGCGCGCGCAGCAGGTCGGCCAGCACCTCGCCGATTTCGCGGCCGGCCAGCGGCACGTACAGCTGGCCGTCCGGGAACCGCGCACGCAGCCGGTGCGCGGCGCGCACGGCGAGGGTGCTCTTGCCCGCGCCCGGCTCGCCGCTGAGCACCGCGACCGGGACGCCGCCGCCCGCGCCGAGCACGCCGGTCAGCTCCGCCAGCTCGGCGTCGCGGCCGGTGAAGTCCCCGATGTCCGGCGGGAGCTGGCAGACCGGCCACACCGCCGGCGGCAGCCGCGGCACCGGGTCTTCGCCGCGCAGGACGGCCGCGTGCACCCGCCGGGCCTCCGCCCCGGGCTCGACGCCGAGCTCCTCGATCAGCGTGCTCCGCAGCCGCCGGTAGACCTCCAGCGCGCTGCCCTGCTGGCCGGCCCGGTGCAGCGCGATCATCAGCTGCGCGGCCGGCCGTTCGCGCAGCGGGTGCTCGGCGATCATGGCCTGCAGCTCGCCGGTCAGCTCGCCGTGCCGCCCGGCGGCCAGCTCCGCGTCGACGCAGTCCTCGAACACGGCGAGGCGTTCGGACTCCAGCCGGGCGATGTCGGCGCCGAGCCGCGGTACGTGCAGCCCGGCCAGCACCGGCCCCCGCCACAGCGTGAGCGCCCGCCGGTAGTGCCCCGCGGCGGCCACCGGATCCCCGGTCCGCCGCCCTTCGGCGACGGCGGACCGGAAGACGAGCAGGTCGAGCTCCTCCGGTTCGACGTGCAGCCGGTAGCCGGCCGGGCCGTGCTCCACCCGCAGGCCCTCGATCCGGTCGCGCAGCCGCGAGAGGTAGGTGTGCAGGTTGGACGTGGCCGACTTGGGTGGCCCGCCGGGCCACAGCGCCTCGACCAGCACGTCGACGGGGACGTGCCGGCCGGCGTTGAGCAGCAGCACGGCCAGCAGCGTGCGCTGCCGCGCACCGCGCAGGACCGCCCACCGGCCCGGCGGGCTCTCGACGGCGAGCGGACCGAGCACGGCGAAGTGCGCCATGTCACCTTCCCGGTAGTGGTCGGCAGGAAAAACCACGGTAGCGAAGGGGTACGACAAAACCGGTGGCCGCGGTTCACCCGGTCGGGACGGTCGGCGCCGCGCGTTCCCATTAGGCTCCACTCGGACATTCAGGACTTCACCAGGGGAGCGGTCGTGTCAGCTGGAGGCGGAACCAAGGCGATCCTCGCCGCACTCGGGGCGAACGCCGGGATCGCGGCGGCGAAGTTCGCCGGCTTCCTGGTCACGGGGTCGTCGTCGATGCTGGCCGAGTCCGTGCACTCGCTGGCCGACACGACCAACCAGGGCCTGCTGCTGCTCGGCCAGAAGACGTCGAAGCGGGAAGCCGACCAGGAGCACCCCTTCGGCTACGGCCGCGACCGGTACTTCTACTCCTTCATCGTCGCGCTGATGCTCTTCACGCTCGGCTCGGCTTTCGCGATCTACGAAGGCATCCACAAGATCGGCCACCCGGAGCCGCTCGAGTCGCCGATCGTCGCCGTGATCATCCTGGTCGTCGCGGTCGCGCTGGAGGGCTACAGCTTCTCCACCGCCATCGGCGAGTCGAAGAAGATCAAGGGCGACACGACCTGGTGGGGCTTCATCCGCCAGGCGAAGGAGCCCGAGCTGCCCGTGGTGCTGCTCGAGGACGCCGGCGCGCTGCTCGGTCTCGTCTTCGCCCTGCTGGGGGTCGGGCTGTCGGTCGTCACGGACAACCCGGTCTGGGACGGCATCGGCACCCTGGCGATCGGCGCGCTGCTCGGCGTCATCGCGATCATCCTCATCATCGAGATGAAGAGCCTGCTCATCGGGGAAGGCGCCAACGAGGGCGTCCTCGCGACGATCGTCGACGAGCTCGCCGCGGGCAAGGTCGAGCGCGTCATCCACATCCGCACCCAGTACCTGGGCCCGGACGAGCTGCTCGTCGCGGCGAAGCTGGCGCTGGTGCCGGGGCTCGACACCGCCGAGGTCGCGAGGGCCATCGACGACGCGGAGGCCCGCGTCCGCGCCAAGGTGCCGGTGGCCAAGCTGATCTACCTCGAACCGGACCTGGACCGCAGCCTCACGCGGTAGCCGAAGATCTGCTTCCCCTTTTCGGTGAGCCGTCACGGACCTGACCCGATAGGGTGACCTACTGCGATACATGCAGGCCAGCCGCAGGAGGTCAACGGTGCCCGGAACGGGATTGTGGCGCACGAAATCGATCGAACAGTCCATTGCGGACACCGACGAGCCGGATACGAAGCTCCGGCGGAACCTGAGCGCGTGGGACCTCACGGTCTTCGGCGTCGCCGTCGTCATCGGTGCCGGCATCTTCACGCTGACCGCGCGCACCGCGGGTGACTACGCCGGGCCGTCGGTATCGCTGGCCTTCGTGTTCGCCGCGATCGCCTGCGCGCTGGCGGCGCTCTGCTACGCGGAGTTCGCCTCGACCGTGCCGGTCGCGGGCAGCGCGTACACCTTCTCCTACGCCACCTTCGGCGAGTTCATGGCGTGGATCATCGGCTGGGACCTGATCCTCGAGCTCGCCGTCGGCGCGGCGGCGGTGTCCAAGGGCTGGTCGGTGTACCTGGAGACGGTGCTCGGCTACCTCTTCGGCAAGGGCACCAAGTCGACGTTCGACATCGGCAGCGTGACCGTCGACTGGGGCGCGCTGCTCGTCGTGGCGATCCTGACGACGCTGCTGGCCGTCGGCACCAAGCTGTCTTCGCGGGTGTCCATGGTGATCACCGGGATCAAGGTCGCCGTGGTGCTGTTCGTGATCATCCTCGGGTTGTTCTACATCAAGGGCGCCAACTACACGCCCTACATCCCGCCGGGCGAGACGGGCGGAGCCGGCCAGACGGGCGTCGACCAGTCGCTGTTCTCCCTGATCGCGGGCGGCGCGAGCAGCTCGTTCGGCGTCTTCGGCCTGCTGGCCGGCGCTTCGCTGGTGTTCTTCGCGTTCATCGGCTTCGACATCGTCGCGACCACCGCGGAGGAGACGAAGAACCCGCAGAAGGCCGTGCCGCGCGGGATCATGGGCTCGCTGGCCATCGTCACGGTGCTGTACGTCGCGGTGTCGCTCGTGGTCGTCGGCATGACGTCGTACAAGGACCTCGCGACCAAGGCGGGCGACGGCAGCCACAAGACCCTCGCCACGGCGTTCTCCGCGAACGGCGTCGACTGGGCGGCCAACATCATTTCGTTCGGCGCGCTGGCCGGCCTGACCACCGTCGTGATGGTGCTGATGCTGGGCCAGGTCCGGATCATCTTCGCGATGTCCCGCGACGGCCTGATGCCGCGCGGGCTGGCGAAGACCGGCGAACACGGCACGCCGAAGCGGGCGACGCTCATCGTCGGCGGCCTGGTCGCGCTGGCGGCCGGGTTCTTCCCGGCCGACAAGCTCGAGGAAATGGTCAACGTCGGCACGCTCTTCGCCTTCGTGCTCGTGTCGGCGGGCGTGCTGATCCTGCGCCGGACCCGGCCGGACCTGCCGCGCGCGTTCAAGGTGCCGCTGGTGCCGCTGATCCCGATCCTGGCCATCCTCGCCTGCGTGTGGCTGATGCTGAACCTGACCGTGCTGACCTGGCTGCGGTTCGTCGCCTGGATGGTGCTGGGCGTGGTGATCTACTTCGGGTACAGCCGCCGGCATTCGCTGCTCGGCAAGCGGCAGGCCGAGGGGGTCGACGAGCCCGTGAAGTCGCCCGAAGCCTGACTTGCACGATAAAAGCCCCGCCTGCCTGGACACCCAGGTCGGCGGGGCTTTTTGCGTTTGGTTGCTTAATGCGAGGTTACGACTTGATCAAGACGATCTTGCGATTTGTACCCAAAGGGGGACCCCCTGTAAGCGGCTGGGTGACGTGCGATACCTTTCGATCCTTCGTGTGCCACTGACGGGTGAATTACAGCCGCGTGATTCCCACGTTCAGTGGTGCCGCGTCCCCCGATTTTGCCGTTCATCCCCCGTTCGGTACTGGAGAACTCATGCGCAGACGTTCCTTCCGCGGCGCCGTGGCGGTCATGGCGCTCACCACCGCTGCCCTGATCGGGACCGCCGGTTCCGCCCTGGCCTGCTACAGCGACGACAACCGTCCCCACCCGACGCCGGGTAAGCCGACGCCCTGTGCCGACGGCCAGGTCCTCGACCAGAAGGACGTCGTCTCCGAGCTGACGAAGAACAACACCCGGCTGAACATCAAGTCGGTCAACGAGGGTGTCACGGTCACCCGCATCGTCGTCGTCGGCGGCGACGACGGCTTCAACGACTACACGCCGGGCAAGAAGCTGGACAAGAACGCGCCGTGGAACGACCTGCGCGCGCCGTTCAACTTCAACGGCAGCCAGCCGAAGATCGACAAGTGGTTCCTGTGCGGCTCGAAGACCACCAAGCCGACCGCGCCCGCCACGACGCCGGTCACCAAGACGTCGACGCCGCCCACCACGACGGCCACCACCAAGCCGAGCACCCCGGCGACCTCGGCGACTTCCGTCTCGCCGACCAGCTCGACCCCTGCGGCCGTCGTCCCGGCGGGCAACGAGTCGGGTACCGGTGGCGGCCTGGCCAACACCGGTTTCGACAACAGCTGGCTGATCTGGGTCGGCGCGCTGCTGCTCGTCGCCGGTGGCGGCCTGCTCGCGCTGCTGAAGTTCCGCCGCAAGGCTTCCTAGTTCTCTGGTGAAGCCGAGCTAGTCCACGGCTGAAGGCCCCTCGCTCCGCGCGCGAGGGGCCTTCACCGTTTCGGGGGGAAGTCCCCGAACAGCGAGCCCTGCTCGCCCCAGGACGGCTTGCCGAGGCCGGCCGCCATCGCGACGGCGTGGTCCCATTCGGCGTCGACCACGTAGTCCTGGTGCTTGAGCACCCCCGGCGCCCAGCGGTGCCGCCCGGTCGGGCCGCGCAGCGGGTCCGGCAGCCAGTGGTCGCCGCCGAGGATCAGGACGCCGTTGGCGTCGGCCGCCGCCGACACCGGGCCGCAGCCGCCCTCCGGGAGGAACCCGACGCCGTGCAGCCGCCGGTCGGCGACCGAGTGCCGCCAGGTCGTCACGCCGCCGCCGAAGATGTCGGTGCCGCGGCACAGTGCCCGCCAGCGGCCGTCCAGGTCGGCGAAGAGCCGTTCCAGCGCTTCCTGGGGCAGCAGCGCCGGGAAGGCGCGCTGGTAGCCCCACTGCAACGGCGATCCGGCGGTCAGCACGCCGACCCGCTCGAGGTCGGCTTCCGGCAGTTCGGCCGCCAGCCGGGCGGCGGCCATGATCGTCAGCAGGCTGCCGAGGTTGTAGCCGGAGAGCACCACGCGCGTACCGGGTTCGGCGAGGTGTTCCCGCGCCCGCGCGGCCAGTTCCGGGACGACCTTCAGCGCGTAGCAGGGCGGGACCGTGGGGTGCGCCGCCCGCGGCCAGAAGCAGACCAGGTCGGCCAGCGCGCCGAGGTGGCGGCTGCGCTGCGGGGTGCGGGCGGCCGTGTAGACCACGCGCAGCAGGCCGGCGGCCAGCGCGCCGAGCGCGACCACGCCGATCGCGGACAGCGGGCCGAACCAGCCGGGGACCAGCCCGAACCCGAACCGCAGCACCAGCAGGGCCGCGCCGCCGGCGGACATCGCGCTCGCGACCGCCAGCGCCAGGTGGTGCAGGTGCCGTCGTTCCCACGCCGAGCGCGCCCACGCCGCCGCGGCCTGGGCCTCCTGGCGCTCGTCGTGCTCCATCAGCTCGACGATTTCGGGGATGCCCCGCCGCAGCCGCCGCAGCGGGACGGCGACCGCGAAACCCAGCACGCCGAGCACCGCGGCCAAGGCCAGCCCGGCGCCCCACAGCACGGTGACCAGCAAGTACGTGTCGGGCACCTTCAGGTGCTCCGCCCCGGAAAGCCGTCGGAGCGCCTCGGCGAGCCCGGCCCCGAACCCGCCGCCGAGCAGGCCGGCCAGCGCGAGCACCGGCGCGGCCGCCCAGCCGCCCATCCACGGCCGCAGCCGCTGCGGCTTGTGCTTCCAGCCGGGCCGGGCCAGCAGCGCCGCCGGGGCGAGGAACAGGGCGAACAGCACCGTGACGGCGACCAGGGCCGCGCCGAGACCTTCGACGACGGCGTTCGTGCCGGGCAGCGGACCCGCGCCCGGCCCGTGCGAAAGCACGAGCCGCACCGCGGCCACGACGACGAGCAGGGTCGCGAAGGCGAGCACGCCGGGCCGGGCGAACCGGCCGGTGTCGACGCCGATCGCGGCGGCGACGACGGTGGCGAGCACCACCGCCAGCGTGGCGATCCAGGCCACGAGGTCGACGGTGCCGCCCGGTACACGGAACGGCCCGCCGAGCAGCAGCAGCGCGACCGAGGCCAGCGCCGCGACGGTGTGCAGGCAGCGCAGGGCCGGCGTCTCCGGGTCGGCGCGCATCCGCAGCGGGCCGCCGGTGAGGTCGCCGTCGGCGTGCACCGCCCAGGTCGCGCTGGAAATCCGGTGCAGGACGAAGATCACGGCCAGCAGGGGCAGCACACCGACGGCGATCCGGGCCCCCGCCGTGCGCAGCACGTCGGGGACCACCGGCAGGCAGCCCGATCCGGGCGCGAGGCACTGCGCGGCGAAGAGGTCGAGCGCGATCGCCGCGAGCTGGCCCATCAGCAGCATCGTCAGCAGCAGGGCGCCCACGCGCAGCAGCCCGCGGCACACGGCGCCGAGGAAACGCGCGAGGCGGCGGCCCGGCGGGACCGGCGGCAGCATCCAGAAACAGACGTTGGCCAGGGAGAACGGGAACAGCAGCGCCCAGGTGGCCTTCGCGGCGCCGCCCGAAGTCATGCCGTGCCAGAGGTAGCCCTCGAGCGTCCGGGGGATCGACCGGCCCAGCGCCGGCAGCACCGGCCCGGGTGCCGGGCGGCGCAGCCGGTCCGCCGGGCGGACCACGCGGCCCAGGCCGTCGCCGGCGACGTCGACGGTCGAAACCGCGTCGAGCAGCGTTTCCCCGCTGGTGCCCACGAGCCCGGCGACGCGGATTTCCACGACGCGGGTGTCCGAGCCGGGCATGGGCACGGTAAGGGCCTCCTAACACTTCTAGGGACAGTCGAGCGGACAACGGTAGTGTTCTGGTGTCATCGAGTCTTGGAGGAATCGCCACTATGACCCCCGAAAGCGTTGCCAAGCGGCACGAGACCCGCAACGGCATCGAGTTCGCCGTCGCCGACCTCGAGGCCGCCGAGTTCGGCCGCAAGGAAATCCGCCTCGCCGAACACGAAATGCCGGGACTGATGGCGCTGCGGCGCGAATACGCGGAGGTCTACCCGCTGCGCGGGGCGCGCGTGTCGGGCTCGCTGCACATGACCGTGCAGACCGCGGTGCTGATCGAGACGCTGGTGGCGCTGGGCGCCGAAGTGCGCTGGGCGTCCTGCAACATCTTCTCGACGCAGGACCACGCGGCCGCGGCGATCGTCGTCGGCCCGCACGGCACGCCCGAAGAGCCCAAGGGCGTCCCGGTCTTCGCGTGGAAGGGCGAGTCGCTCGAGGAGTACTGGTGGTGCACCGAGCGGATGCTCTCCTGGGACGGCGAGGGCCCGAACATGATCCTCGACGACGGTGGTGACGCCACCATGCTGGTGCACAAGGGCACCGAGTACGAGAAGTCGGGCGTCGTGCCGACCCCGGACGAGAACACCTCGGACGAGTTCCGCGTGTTCCTCGAGCTGCTGCGCGCGTCGGTCGCTTCGGACAAGGACAAGTGGACCAAGATCGGCGCGGGCATCCGCGGCGTCACCGAGGAGACCACGACCGGCGTCCTGCGCCTCTACCAGCTGGCGGCGGCGGGCGAGCTGCTGTTCCCGGCGATCAACGTCAACGACGCGGTGACGAAGTCGAAGTTCGACAACCGCTACGGCATCCGCCACTCCCTGATCGACGGCATCAACCGCGGCACCGACGTGCTGATCGGCGGCAAGGTCGCGGTGGTCTGCGGCTACGGCGACGTCGGCAAGGGCGCGGCGGAGTCCCTGCGCGGCCAGGGCGCGCGGGTGATCGTGACGGAAATCGACCCGATCTGCGCGCTGCAGGCGGCGATGGACGGCTACGCGGTCCGCAAGCTCGAGAGCGTGCTGCCCGAGGCCGACATCATCATCACGACGACCGGCAACAAGGACGTCGTGCTGGTGGAGCACATGGCGAAGATGAAGCACCAGGCGATCCTGGGCAACATCGGCCACTTCGACAACGAGCTCGACATGGCGGGCCTGGCGCGGTACCCGGGCATCCGCCGGATCAACATCAAGCCGCAGGTCGACGAGTGGATCTTCCCGAACGGCAACACGATCATCGTGCTGTCCGAGGGCCGGCTCCTGAACCTGGGCAACGCGACCGGCCACCCGTCGTTCGTGATGTCGAACAGCTTCTCGAACCAGGTGATCGCGCAGATCGAGCTGTTCACCAAGCACGAGGAGTACGACAAGGAGGTCTTCCGCCTCCCGAAGAAGCTCGACGAGAAGGTGGCTCGCATCCACCTGGACGCCCTGGGTGGCGAGCTGACCAAGCTCACCAAGGAGCAGGCCGAGTACATCGACGTGGACGTCGAAGGCCCGTTCAAGCCGGAGCACTACCGGTACTGAGGTTTTCGCGTTTCCGCTGGTCAGGGCCGCCCCGAAAGTGTTCGGGGCGGCCCTTTGTTTTGCGTTCGTGACAGTGATAGCACGAATGGGTGACGTGTTATCATGGAGGCGTGAAACAGTTGATCACAAGGATCGACGACGAGCTGCACGCCCGGCTGAAGGCGCTCGCCGAGGCGCAAGGGCGCAGCATGAACGACCTGGTCACGGAAGCGTTGAGGGGCGTTGTGGCAAAGACCGAAACACGAGCGGAATGGAAGCGGCGGCTGATCGCCGAAGGCAAGGTGGTGCGCGTGGAGCCGCCGCCTCGGGTGCCGACTCTCGATGAGATCGAGGACCTGTCCCGTGGCTGGGGCACGGCTGTGAACGAAGCGCTCGACTGGACCCGAGGGGAGTGGTGACCGTGCTGTACGTCGACACCAGTGCGCTGGTCACCGCCTATCTGCGGGACGAGCCGGAGCACGACAGGTTCCGCAAGCTGCTCCTCGAGGGGGATGCCCCGATCTTGAGCAGCGACTTCACCCGCGTCGAGTTCGCCGGCGCCATGACAGCCGCCAAGCGGACCGGTCGCATCCCCGATCCGGCGGCGGTGCTCGCGCACTTCGATCACCTCGCTTCCCCGGACGGGGACATGGTGCTCATCCCGTTCGACCCGGACCGGGTCATTCCCGCCGCGCGGCGGCTCGTCACCGAGAACTACCCGGTGCGCACGCTCGACGCGATCCACATCGCGGTCGCGATGCACTCCACGGCTGAGCTGACCGACGGCGGGCCGGTCACCTTCGTCACCCGCGACGAGCGTCAGGCCGACGCGGCCAAGGCCAACGGGTTCGAGGTGCTGTGATGGTCGACCTGATGGGGCGCCGCCGACGTACGTCGTGAGTGAGACCGAGGCGTTGTGGGAGGTCACCGAGCACGGCGCGGTTTTCGTCGAGCGCCGTCCGGAGCGGGCCACCGGGCACGCCATGCACGTCCTGTTCGTCGGCGACCTCGACGAGCGCGTCGCGGCGATCTCCGAGCGGGGCATCGAGCCGGCGGCCCGGGAGACCTACGAGAACCGCGTACGGAAGCTGCTTTACCGCGACCCCGAGGGAAACGAGATCGGCATCGGTGGCGGTCCGGCGTAGCCTGGTGCCGTTCTTGGCTTCACGAACCTCACGGCCCGGTAGGTAGTCCGGGCGGCTCGCTCAGGGCTCGTTGTCCCGCTTCGGCGGGAAACCGGTGGCGCCAGGCTGATCCGTCACGCCTGGAGGTTTCCCGATGCGCGGGGTGTTCACGCTGTACCACGACGGCCGGTTCTGGATCGGCGTCTACGAAATCCACGAAGACGGCCTGGTCCGGGCCGCGCGCCACATCTTCGGCACCGAGCCGACCAACGCCGAGCTGTCGGCCTTCGCCGCCGGCCGCGACTTCGCCCGCCTGGCCGACGAAGCCCGCGCGGCCCCGCCGACCCCGGCCGAGCAGCGGCCGACCGCCCGTCTCAACGCCAAGCGCCTCGCGAAGCTGGCGAAGAAGGCCCAGGAGGACGAGGGCATCGGCACCGCCGCCCAGCGCGCCCTGCGCGACGCGGTCACCCACCGAGCGGCCGAGAACAAAGCGGCCCGCAAGCGCCGCGCGGCCACCGAGGCCGCCCGCCGCCGGGCCTTGGCCCGCGCCAAGGCCCGCGCCAAACACCGCGGCCACTAGCAATGCCCGCCCAGTCACCCGAGTTGCCCGCCCAATCACGCGAGTTGGCTGCTCAATCACGCGAGTTGGCTGCTCAATCACGCGAGTTGGCTGCTCAATCACGTGAGTTGGCCGCTCAATCACGCGAGCCGACTCCCCGGGTGCGCGGGCCGACCCTCTGGGTGCGCGGGCCGACCCTTCGGAAGCGCGAGCCGGCCGCGCTCAAGCGGCCATCAGGCGTGACCGAGGGGCATCTCGTGTGATCAGCGGGGCATCTCGTGTGATTGGAGGGGCGACACGGGTCAGTTCCACTCCACCGCGACCCCGGCCAACCCGGGTCCCGCGTCGTTGAAGAACGCGCTGCTCACTCCGCCCATGTCGCAGGCCAGTTCCTCCGCCACCACCGGCAGGGCGTCGTCGCGGGCGCGGACCTGGCGGGTGCAGCGGGCCGGGAGCGCGTTGCGGTCGAAGCGCAGCTGGACCAGGTAGCTCGCGCAGCGGTCGCGCAGCATCCGGTAGTAGCCCGGCGACGCCGAGCCCGAGTCGTCGCGGACCTCGAAGCAGAACACGTGGATGTCGCCCTCGGCCAGCTTGCGGTCGAACAGCAGCTCCGTGGCCATCGTGTCCGCGTCCGGGTTGCGGCGCATCCGGCCCACCCGGCAGCCCTCGTCCGTGATCAGCTCGACGTCGTCGATGCGGCAGCCCGGGTCGCCGTTGTACACCGTCAGGTACCGGTCCGGGCCGTGGCGGCGGGCGCGCGTCACCAAGCGGGTGCGCAGGCTGACCTGCCGGTGCTCCGCGTCGAACGTGATCGTGTCGTGGACCGACAGCAGCTCCAGGTCCGCGTTGTAGTGGTTCGACGACGGGTACGCGCCCAGCTCGGCCAGCAGGTCCTCGACGATCGACCCCATGTCACCGGAACGCAGGTCGTGGAACGACGCCGCCGGCTGGTGGCCGCGGCGGACCAGGCGCGGGCCGATCAGCACCACCAGGGCGTCCGCCGGCAGCTGGAGGACCGATTCCAGGGCCCGGACCGCCGGCAGCGCCTTCGGCACCTCGGGCTGACGCAGGCCGCGTTGCCAGTAACTGAGCGTCGACTGTCCGATTTGGACCCCGCGCAGCGCGAGGTGGGCGCGCAGCCGGGCCAGCGACAGCCCGCGGTAGGCGATCGCCAGCCGCAGGGCGTGGTGGAACTCGCCGGTGCGGAGTGCCTCGGTCAGCTCTTTCGGCAGTTCGGCGACCGATGCCCGGGTCGTGCGGGCGCCATCGATGATCAGTGGGAGGTTCCCGTCTTGTGCCACCGCTCGTCCCTTCACCCGACCAGTGTGTGCGCTGGGCGTGAACACCGCGGAACGTTCACGGTAGCAGCGTAGGGTGGCCGTGCCGACCCCCGTTCAGGGTGGTTGGCCTCGTTGAGGTGAGCGTTCCGCGTTCCGGTTGTCCCCCGGAACGGTCCGTTCCTCCGGATGGCGTTCTTGCTCCTTGTGACCGCGTTGTTCACCGTTGTGACCACCGCTGGTTCGCCCACTCCGCCACAGGAGGCCGTCTGTGCTGGTGAAGTCGAGCCAGGTCCACGCCGTACTGGCTGTGAGCCTGCTGTTGTGCCTGGTCGCGCCGACGCAGTCCCAAGCAGCCGCGCCCGGAGTGCCGTCGACCTACCGGAACCAGATCGTCCTGCAGCTCCAGCAGAAGAACCAGTGGTGCTGGGCCGGCGCGGGCAACACCATCGCCGCCTACCACGGCGCGGTCGTCAGCCAGACGCGGTTCTGCCGGCTCGCCCACGGGAACGCCGGTGTGATCGGAGACACCGGCGCGGACTGCGCGAACCTCCCCGGCACCCTCGCCGACCCGCAGCGCGCCTTCGCCCAGCTCGGCTTCAGCTCGCCGGGCCGCTACCTCGACCGCCGCATCTCCTACGCCGACGTCCGGACGCAGACCGCCGCGGACCAGCCGGTCGAGACCCGGGTCGGCTGGAACTCGGGCGGCGGCCACGTGCACGTCCTCTACGGCTACGACACCCGCGGCGACTGGGTGTTCTGGGGCGACCCCGGCCCCGCCAAGCGCTACAACTGGTCGACCTACGGCTACTACACGCAGAATTCGTCCTTCACCTGGACGCACACGCTCACCGGGATCGCCCGATGAGCAGGCGGGCGCTCGTGCTCGCCGTGCTGACCGGCGCGGCGCTGCTGATGACGGCTCCGGTGTCAGGCGCGGCCCAGGCCGCCGGCATCAGCAGCGCCGACGCCTCCGCGGCGCACCGCGCGGCCGCGGGGTTCCAGGACGTCCTCGTCCGGTTCTTCGCCCAGGCCCCGGGCGCCCAAGGGCCGGTTTCGGTCCGGATCGCGCCGGACGCCTACGCCGTGTACGAGCTTTCGCCGGACTTCGTCGCGGGCAAGCCCGACGCGGCGCCCGGTGACTTCGCTTACTTCGCGATCCCCGCGCGTGCCTCCGACGGCCGGACCGCGACGCTCTGGTCGGTCCGGGGCGCGGACGGCACCTGGCAGATCGGCAACATCGCCTCGGGTGACGTCGAGGGCGAGTACGCCCGGCAGCTGCCCGCGGGCGCCCAGCTGCTGCACGAACCGCAGATCGACGCCTGGTACGCGGTCCGCGACGGCCACATCACGTCGCTCTCGGACGGCCAAGCGGTCGTCGGGTACCAGCAGACCGTCGAAGGGCGCTACGCCGACAAGCTCCCCGGCTCGGTCTACGCCCGCGACGGCGAGGCCGGTGGTTTCGACGCGACGTCCCAGGTGATGCCCCGCGGCGACGGCGGCCCGGCGCCGTCCGGCCACGACACCGGCTGGGTGCCGCTGCTGATCCTCGTCGGCGTGCTCGCCGTCAGCGGCGCCGGCTACGTGCTCCACCTGCGGCGGCACGCCGCCTAGACGAACCGGCGGGCTCGGCGTCGATCCCCTTCCACCGAGCCCGCCGGTCCACCACCACTACTGTGACCTCCGTGGGTCGACTGGTGGTCATCGAAGGGCTCGACGGCGCGGGCAAGCGGACGCTGACCGACGGGCTGACGGCGGCGCTGGGCGCCAAGGGCGCGAGCGTGGCGTCGCTGGCGTTCCCGCGCTACGGCGAGAGCGTGCACGCGGACCTCGTCCGCGAGGCGCTGCACCGCGGGCACGGCGACCTCGCCGACTCCGTGTACGGCATGGCGATGCTCTACGCGCTGGACCGCAGCGGCGCCGCGGACCGCATCCGTGAGCTGCGGGACGCCCACGACGTCGTGCTGCTCGACCGGTACGTCGCCTCCAACGCCGCGTACGCGGCCGCGCGCTTGCGGCAGGACGCGGCCGGCGAAGTCGTGAAGTGGGTGTGGGAGCTCGAGCTCGACCGCTTCGGCCTGCCCCGCCCGGACCTGCACCTGCTGCTGCGCGTCGCCCCGGCGGTCGCGGCCGAGCGGGCCGAACGCCGGGCGGAGAACGAGACCGGCCGGGAGCGCGACGCCTTCGAAACCGACGACGGCCTGCAGCGGCGGTGCGCGGCCGTCTACGACGAGCTGGCCGCGTCGGGCTGGCTCGCGCCGTGGCACGTCCTGGACGGCGTTGCGGGCGTGGACCACGAAGCGCTGGCGACGACGCTGCTAGGGCAGTAGCCGGGCGGGGTCGAACCGTGCGATCGGGTGCGCGGTGGCGCCGTCCAGCACCAGGTCGGCGAGGATTTCGCCGACCACCGGGGCGAACTTGAAGCCGTGGCCGGAGAACCCGCACGCCAGCACCACCCGCTCTTCGGCCGGGTGCGGGGCGAGCACGAAGCTTTCGTCGGCGGTGTCGGTGTACATGCAGGTCGCGGCCCGGAGGAACGCGCCGGGCAGCGTCGGCAGGTGCCGCTTCACCACGGACGCGATTTCGTGGACCTCGTCGCCGGACACCGCCCGGTCGATGCCGTCGGGCGTGCACGTCCGGCCGCCGCTGTGGAACGCGACCTTGACGCCGTCCGCCGGCGCGTTGTGCGCCGGGAAGCCGTAGAACGTGTAGCCGTCGCCTTCCCAGATGTAGACGGGGTGCTCCCGGAACGGCCCGGTCCCGCCCGAAGGCGCGAACCAGTACTGCACCTGCCGCCGGACCGTGAAGGCGATGCCGAAGCCGCGCAGCAGCTCGCCGGCCCACGCGCCTGGGCACAGCACCAGGCGGCCGGCCGTGTAGTAGCGGTGCGACGTCCCGACGCGGACCCCGCCGGCCGTGGTGTTCCAAGTGAAGACCTTCTCCTCGTGGTGCAGTTCGGCGCCGCACCGCGCGGCGAGCTGCAG
The DNA here is from genome assembly GCF_002904335.1 of Amycolatopsis sp. CA-126428. Lineage (GTDB taxonomy): Bacteria > Actinomycetota > Actinomycetes > Mycobacteriales > Pseudonocardiaceae > Amycolatopsis. The sequence goes on from NZ_PPHF01000128.1 coordinate 22,432, forward strand.
GTGCGCGGCGACGCTGCCTTCGGGGGACACCAGCCCGGCACCCGGCTCGTACAGCGCGACCTCGCCCGGAGCCGGCGCCATCGTCGGGAACCGGCGCCGGATTTCCGCCGCGTCCAGGAGTTCGTGCGGGATGTCGAAGGCGCGGGCCGACGCCGTGCTGCCGGTGATCGTCCGCGACTCCGCCGTGCCGACCACGATCCCGCCGCAGCGGGTGAACAGCCGCCGTCCGCTGTCGCGTTCGAAACCGTCCCACAGCTCGTGGGCCCGCAGCAGCAGCGGCACGTACTCGGGGCCTTCGAGGTACGCCTGGCGCGTGATCCGCGAGCCGCCGTGGCTCGACCCGCGGTTGTGCACCGGCGCGAACTGGTCGACGCCCAGCACCCGCTGCCCGCGCTGCGCCAGCCGGTACGCCGCGGCGCTGCCCATCCCGCCGAGGCCGACGACGATCACGTCGTAGTGCGTCATGCCACCCTCCCCGGGACGCGCGTGCCGAAGTGCCCGACCTGCACCGGCGTTCCGGACCGGCTGTACTCCACGGGAAGCCAGCCGTAGGCGATGGCTCTGCCCGCGGTGTGGCCGTACCCGGCGCTGGTGACGTACCCGGCCGGGTGGCCGTCGACGTACACGGGATCCCCGCTTCCGACGACCGCACCGGTCGTCAGCCGGGCCAGCCGCCGGCTCACCGTCGCGGCGGAGCGGCCCGCCAGCGCGTCGCGGCCGACGAAGTAGCCCTTGTCCAGCCGGACAGCCGAACCGAGCCCGGCTTCGTACGGGTCGTGCTCGGTGGTGAAGTCGACGCCGGGTGTCGTGACGCCGGCCTCCAGCCGCAGGCCGGCCAGAGCCTGGTGGCCGGCGACGGCCACGCCGTCATCCCGGAGCGTGTCCCACAGGCGTCGCCCGAAATCCGCCGTGGTGTGCAGTTCCCAGCCCGGTTCGCCCACTGTGGACAGTCGCAAGGCGACGACCGGGACGTCTCCGGCGTACGTCTCTTCGGCCGAAAAATCCGCTGTGGACAGTCCGGGGAGGACTTCGTGGGCGAGCGGGCCCCAGAGGCCGAGGCAGCACGTGCCGGGCGTGGTCTCGTGGATCTGCACCGTGCCGTCGCGCGGGAGATGCCGTCGCAGCCAAGCGAAATCGAGACGCCCGCCGGCGCCGACGTGGAACCGCTCGTCGCCGAGGCGGGCCACCGTCAGGCGGCCGCGGACGCCGCCGTCCTCGCCGAGCAGCAACGTGGGGGTCACCGTGCCCGGCGCGGTAGCGAGGTCGCCCGTCGTCATGGCCTGCAGGAACGGCAGCGCCCCCGGGCCGGTGACGGCCAGCCGCGGTTCGGGCGTCAGGTCGAACATCGCGACGCGCTCACGCGTGGCGGCCGCTTCGGCGGCCACGTCGGCCGAATACCGCTCCGGCCGCGCCCAGCCGTCCGCGGAACCGAAGTGCGCACCCAGCGCGATCTGCCGTTCGTGGAAGGGGCCGGTGCGGATCGGCTCCGAAGAAAACCGGGCGAACCGGGCGAACCGCGCGAGGTCGCAGCCGTGCAGGGCCAGCGACGGCTGCCCGTCGACGAGCCAGCGCGCCAGTTCGCGCGCGACCCCGGCGGAGTGCTCGGGGCGGACGGCGCGGGCGATCCAGAAGCCGTCGATGTCCGGGTGCTCGCCCAGCAGCGGCCGCCCGTCCGGGGTGCCGGGAAGCACCACCGTCGTGGTGGTTCCGGCGCCGGCGTCGCGGAGTGCGGGCAGGAGATCGGCGGCCACGGCCACCCCGGCGCCGAGCCGGTCGACGTGCTCGCGGACGTACATCCCGGTGTCGAGGTGGCGCAGCACGGGCTTGCCCGCTTGCACGTGTTCGTCGTTGTGCCCGGCCAGGTCCGGCAACGGCGAAGTCAGCAGGTATTCGTGGGTCAGCGGCACCTGCGGCAGGTCCAGGCCGGCGAGCTCGCCGGCGCACGACACGACGACGTCGGCGCGGATCCGCCCGGCCGCGGTGACGACGCCGGTGACGCGGCCGCCGCTGCGCTCGATCGCCGTGACCTCCTCGGCGGCGAACCGGGCGCCCCGGGCTTTGGCCCGCCGGGCCTGGGCTTCGGCCGCGCGCGGCGCGTGCAGCAGGCCGTCGCCGGGCACGTGGAAGCCGCCGAGAACCCGGGCTTCGTCGAGCAGCGGGTGCAGGTCGGCGCACTCGTGGGGCGTGCGCAGGTAGCCGCGCACGCCCCACGAGGTCGCCCAGCCGTGGTGCTGCTTCAGGTCCTCGAGCCGCTCCGGCGACGTCGCGACTTCGAGGCTGCCCACCGGGTTGAAGCACCACTGGCCGTCGAGCCCGCTGCACTTCTCGACGGTGTACTGGGCGAACGCCGTCAGCGTGCGGTCGGCGTGGGTGCGGAACACCAGGCCCGGGTGGTCGGCCGCGGCGTCGTCGCCGACGACGGTGACGTCGGTCCAGCCGCGCTCGGTCAGCTCGTCGGCCAGCGCGCAGCCGAGCAGGCCGGCGCCGACGACGACCACCCGGGGCCGTGCTGCCATTTCGCGGGATCCCTCCGGGCGAGGTTGCGTCTTCGGCAACAACGTGCGTCATGCGCGACGCAGTGTCAAGCACCCGAAACGGTGTCCCCTCAGGCGCGGGCGAACTCCATGACCCAGTTGGTTTCCCAGGTCTGCCCGCCGTCGGCCGAGAACGCCTGCTGCCACCGCGGGGTCGCGGTGGTTTGCCCGTCCAGGCGAGGTGGACCTTGATCGGGGCCCCTCCGTGGGTGTCGTCGCCGTAGAAGTCGCCGCTTACCGCGAAGCGGACCGGGTGCCGCAGCTGCTCGCGGCCGCGGAAGCGCTGTGGCAGGACCAGGTCGTCGAGGTCCGGTACCGCCGCTGGTCGCGGCGCCCGGGGTCGTGACGCGGCGGCCGCACCCGCTCGGCCTGGTCCTCAAGGCCGGCGTCTGGTACCTCGTGGCCGGGCCGGAGCCGCGGACCTACCGCGTCGGCGACATCGAGGAGCTCCGGGCGCTCGCCGCCGGAATCGCCGCCCTGCCGGACATCCTCGGCCCGCCAGCCGCCGGCTCGTGGCCCGCACCCTCGAACCCGCGGACGCGCAGGTGCTGGCGCCCGCGGAACTGGTGGCACACATGGGAAAGACGATCCGCGAAATGGCGCGGCTCTACCCCTGGTCCCGGAAATAGCCCAGCTGCGCGGAAAGTTCCTCCGCCGCCTCGGTCATCGGCTTCACGATCTGCTTCACGCGCTGCTTCGAAAGCCGGTACGACGGCCCGGAAGCGCTCATCGCGGCGACGACGTCCCCGCCCGGGCCGTGGATCGGGACGGCGACGGCGTGCATGCCGAGCTCGAGTTCTTCGTAGCAGGCCGCATAACCGTCTTCGAGCACCCGGTCCAGCTCGGTCATCAGCTCGTCCGGCTCGACCGTCGTGCGCGGGGTGTACTGCTCCAGCTTCCGCTTCAGCACCCGCTTGCGCTCGGCTTCGCCCATGTACGCCAGGAGGATCTTGCCGCTCGAGGTCGCGTGCAGCGGCGTCCGCTGGCCCGTCCAGTTCTGCGTGGTGATCGCGGCCGAGCCGCGGGCCTGGCTGATGTTGATGGCGACGCCGTCGTCGGCGATGGCGATGTTCACCGTTTCGCCCAGTTCCTCGGCCAGCACCAGGCAGCTGGCCCGGCCCAGCTTCGCGAGGTCCATGCGGCCGGTCGCGGCCCCGGCCAGCCGGACGATGCCGAAGCCGATCGCGTACTTCCCGCGTTCGCCGAGCTGCTCGACCAGGCCTCTGGTCTCCAGGACGCTCAGTAGGCGCGACGCCGTCGACTTGTGGACCCCCAGTTCGCCCGCGATCTCGGTGATGCCGGTTTCGCCGTTGCGCGCCAGCAGTTCCAGCACGCTGATGGCCCGGTCGACCGATTGCACCTGGCTCTGAGTTGCGTTGCCCTCAGCCGAGGCACGCTTTCCCGCCGAGGTTGCGTCAGCAGAGTCCTGGTTTCGCATGGCGCAACAGTATCCGTTTTGCGGGGCGCCTATCGGCTGAGTGGGGGAATCTCTTGACGAGGACGCCCCCGAAGCCGGATTGTTGCGCAAGTTGCACATCGTCTCACAATGCGCAACTTTCACGTACCGCCCCGGCATCCCGCCAGTCGTTCTCCGGAGGCCCCGATGATCCGAGCCTGCGCCGTCGCCGACCTGCCCCTGGGGGAGGCGCTCCGCCTCGGCGGTCCCGCTCCGATCGCGGTGTTCCACACCGAGGACGGCTTCTTCGCCGTCGACGACACCTGCACGCACCAGGACGCTTCGCTCGCCGACGGCTGGCTCGAAGGCTGTTTCGTCGAGTGCCCGCTGCACGCCGCGCGGTTCGACCTGCGCACCGGCGCGCCCACCTGCCTGCCGGCGAAGGCCCCCGTGCGGACCCGCCGCGTGGTCATCACCGACGGCGCCGTGTACGTCGACGCGCCCGTGCCGGCCGTTCCCTGAAACTCTCCTCGCAGGTCCGTGAAGGCCGCATCGAGGGACCCCGAGTCCCTTCGGTGCGACCTTCACGGACCGTCCACCGGCACCCGGATGGAGCAGGGAGCTCGCGCGATCTTGATCTTTCTGGTGGTCAAACACGCGGGTCGTGCGTGCGGGCGCCGGAACTAGTGCGAATATGTGGACATGAAGGCACGTGTTCTCGTGGTCGACGACGACCCCGCCCTCGCGGAGATGCTCACCATCGTGCTCCGTGGGGAGGGGTTCGACACGGCGGTGGTCGCCGACGGCTCACGCGCGCTGCCCGCGCTGCGTGAGCTCAAGCCCGACCTCGTCCTGCTCGACCTGATGCTGCCCGGGATGAACGGGATCGACGTCTGCAAGGCGATCCGCGCCGAGTCCGGGGTGCCGATCGTCATGCTCACCGCCAAGAGCGACACCGTCGACATCGTCCTCGGCCTGGAGTCCGGCGCCGACGACTACGTCGTCAAGCCGTTCAAGCCGAAGGAGCTGGTCGCGCGGGTCCGTGCCCGCATGCGCCGCACCGAGGCCGAGCCGGCGGAATCGCTCACCATCGGCGACCTGGCGATCGACGTGCCGGGCCACGAGGTCACGCGCGAGGGCAAGGCCATCCCGCTGACCCCGCTGGAGTTCGACCTGCTGGTGGCCCTGGCGCGCAAGCCACGCCAGGTGTTCACCCGCGAGGTGCTGCTCGAGCAGGTGTGGGGTTACCGCCACGCGGCCGACACCCGGCTGGTGAACGTGCACGTCCAGCGGCTGCGCTCGAAGGTGGAGAAGGACCCGGAACACCCCGAGGTGGTGTTGACCGTTCGCGGCGTCGGGTACAAGGCCGGCCCGCCGTGATGAGTCGATGAGCACGGAGACCGGCAGACGGGTCCCCGCGTTCGCGCGTTCGACGGCACGCCTGGTGCGGCGTGTCGTCGTTTTCGCGCGCCGCCGCGCGGTCGCGTTCAACGAGCTGTGGAAGCACTCGCTCCAGTTCCGCGTCACCGTGTCGACGCTCGCGCTGTCTTCGGCCGTGGTCTTCGTGCTGGGCATGGTCCTGCAGAACCAGATCACCGAACGGCTGCTGGACACCAAGCGCACGGCGGCGGTCGCCCAGACCCGCGCGGCGGCGGAGACGGCCGCCGGCGAGCTCGTCGGCCTCGGCTCCGAGAACGTCGAAGCGCTCACGAACCGGCTCGAGAACGCGCTGAAGAAGATCGCGATCACGCCGACCAGCCAGGACGCGGCCGGGTCGGCGGCGGGGACGTTCGTCCCGGTGCTCGCCAGCGGCGGCCACGACCAGTCCGGCGCCACGCTGGCGTTCGCCGGCCCGTTCGAGAACGTGCCGCCGCGGCTGCGCCAGTTCGTCGAAGCCGACCAGATGAGCTTCCTCGAGCACACCGTCCCCGAGTCCGGCGGCGGCCGCACGACGTACCTGATCGTCGGCACGCCGTTGAGCACCGTGGCCGTCCCGCTGCAGCTGTACCTGCTGTTCCCGCTGACGACCGAGCAGAACACCGTCTCGACGGTGCAGAACACGTTGCTGGTCGGCGGGCTCGTGCTGCTGCTCCTGCTGGCGGGCATCACGAACCTGGTGACGCGGCAGGTGGTCCGCCCGGTCCGGCAGGCCGCCGCGGCGGCCGAGCAGTTCGCCGGCGGCGACCTCGACCAGCGGCTCGCCGTGCTCGGCGAAGACGACCTCGCGAAGCTCGCCGTGTCCTACAACGGGATGGCCGCGAGCATCCAGCGCCAGATCCGCCAGCTCGAGGAGTTCGGCGGCCTGCAGCGCCGGTTCACCTCCGACGTCTCGCACGAGCTGCGCACCCCGCTGACCACCGTCCGGATGGCCGCGGACGTGCTGCACGCGTCCCGCGAGCAGTTCCCGGCCGGCCTCGCGCGGTCGACGGAACTGCTGGTCGACGAGCTCGACCGGTTCGAAGCGCTGCTCGGCGACCTGCTGGAGATCAGCAGGCTCGACGCCGGTGTCGAGGACCTGTCGGCGGAGTTCATCGACGTCCGCCCGATCGCCACCCGCGCGGTCGAGCAGGTGCGGGTGATCGCCGGCAACGCGGGCAGCTCGGTGGAGCTCGTGCTGCCCGAGGAAGAGGTGATCGCCGAGGTCGACGCCCGGCGCGTCGAGCGGATCCTGCGCAACCTGCTCGCCAACGCCGTCGACCACAGCGAGGGCAAGCCGGTGGTGCTGACGGTCGGGGCGAACGAGACCGCCGTCGCCATCACGGTCCGCGACCACGGTGTCGGCCTGCGGCTCGGCGAGGCGGACCTGGTGTTCAACCGGTTCTGGCGCGCCGACCCGTCGCGCAACCGGCGCACCGGCGGCACCGGGCTGGGCCTGGCGATCAGCCAGGAGGACGCGCGCCTGCACGGCGGTGAGCTCGACGCGTGGGGCGAGCCCGGCCACGGCGCCTGCTTCCGGCTCCTGCTGCCGCGTCAGCAGGGCGTGCCCGTCGGGGACTCGCCGCTGGTCCTGCCGCCGCCCGACCGGTTCGCCGGCGAGGTGCCGCTCGGGATCATCGACGTCACGCCGGCGCCGGAGGCGATCTTCGCCGAACGTGAGGGAATCGGTCAGTGAAACCACACGCTCTCCGGGGGGCCGGGGCGAAGGTCCTGCTCTCGGTCCTGTGCGCGGTGCTGCTCGCGGGCTGCGCGAACGTGCCGCTGGAGTCGCAGCCCCAGGTGGTGCCCGGCGAGCGGCAGGGCCAGAGCTCGGGTGACGTGGTGCCGGAGCCGCCGCCGGGGATCGACCCGCTGTCGCTGGTCCGGGCCTTCGTCGGGGCGACGCTCAAGCCGGGGCAGAACAACGTCGCCGCCCGGGCGTACCTGGACGAGCAGGGCCGGGCGGCCTGGCGGCCGAGCCGCAGCCTGACGATCATCCAGGACACCTTCGGCACGGTCTACGACACCGGCCCGCCGCCGGACCCGGGCACGCAGGTCGTCAACGTCCGCGGGATCGACATCGGCACGCTGGACCAGAACAGCGCGTTCGTGCCGGACTACAGCTCGGCGCTGCTGCAGGTGAAGGTGCGCAAGCAGCCGAACGGCCAGTGGCGCATCGTCGACCCGCCGGCCGACCTGTACGCGACCGAGTCCGACTTCACCGAGAACTACACGCCGGTCCCGGTGAGCTTCTACTCGGAGTCGTCGGCCACCTTCGTCCCCGACCGGCGCTACGTCCTCGCGAAGCCGCAGTCGGGGCTGCCGGGCCGGGTGATGGACCTGCTGGTCAGCGGGCCGTCGACGAGCCTGGCCGGCGCGGTGAAGAACCTGCTCGGCGAACCCATCGAGATCGACACGAACGTCAAGAGCCTCGACGACGGGACGCTGGTGGTGCCGCTGACCGGGCTCACGGGGGTGCCCGAAGACATCCGGAACCTGATTGCGGCGCAGATCGTGCTGTCCCTGCAGTACGTCACGTCGGCCCGGATCCGCATCCTCGCCGACGGCGCCCCGCTCGTGCCGAACCACCCGGACTGGCGGCAGAGCGACCTGCCCGCGTACGGCGCGTCGCTGTCGATCAGCTTGCAGCTGCCGGGCTTGATGACGGTCGGCGGCCGCGTCCGTTCCCTCGGTGACGGCGCCCCGGTGCCGGGCCCGGCGGGCAACGGCGGGTACGACGTCGTGAGCGCGGCCCAGTCGATCGACGGCAAGCGCCTGGCGGTGGTCGAGCGCAGCGGCGGCGGCGTGCGCCTGCGGATCGGCGACCTCGGCCACGACCTGGCGTTGACCGCCCTCGGCGGCAGCTCCCTGACCCGCCCGACGTGGCGCCCCGGCACGGGCGAGCTGTGGACGGTGGTCGACGGGCCGTCGGTGGGCCGGATGGTGCTCGACCAGAACGGCCAGTGGACGGCGCTGAGCGTCAACGCCACGGACCTGACCCAGCAGGGCGACCTGACGGAACTCCGGTTCTCCCGCGACGGCGCGCGCGTCGCGGCGGTGATCAAGGGGCAGCTGTGGGTGGCCTCGGTGGTCACCAACGGCGACTCGGTGTCCCTGCGCGAGCCGCGCCACCTCCAGCCGCACGAACTCGAGGACGTCGTCGACGTCGACTGGGTCGCCCCGGAAAGCCTGGTGGTGGCGACGAAGTCGCCGTCCCAGCCGGTGGTCAAGGTGACGGTGGACGGCCAGCGGATCGACCCGTTCAACAGCAGCAACCTGACCCCGACGGTCCACGGCGTGACAGCGGCCCCCGGCCGCCAGATCGTGGTCGCGGACGCCAACGGCCTCTGGACGGCGTCGGTGCTGGGCGAGGTGTGGCGGCCGCAGAGCCACACGATGAAGGACGCGGATCCCTTTTATCCGGGCTGATCTTTTTCACTCGGGTGGGTGACGTCCGGGCGTTCGAAACTGTCGGTGCCGGTCGGGACACTGTCGGTGTGCTGAAGAGACTGCTCGATCTGCTGATCCCCAGCCGCTGCGCCGCGTGCGGAGCCCGGGGCGAGCCGTGTTGTGCCCAGTGCGAGGGGGTGTGGGGTGCGGCCCGGGAGGTGGTGCGCGCGCCCACGGCGGGGTTGGTGCGGGTGTTCGCGCTGGCCAGGTACCGCGGGGTGGGCCGGAGGTTGTTGATCGCGTACAAGGAGCGCGGGCGCCGTGACCTGGCGCCGTCGTTGGGGAGGGTGCTGGCGGAGGCGGTGATGGTGCTGCCGTTGGAGTTGACCGCGGTCGGCGCGCCTGGTGGGGTGTCGGTTCGGTCGGGCGCCATTCCCGCAGGGTCCGGTGGGCCTTCGGCCTGGCCGCATGCCAGCCCGGCGCGATCGGACGGCGCTCGCGCCGCTCCGACATCTCCCCCGGGTGGGGCTGCTCAGCCCACATCCCCGAACCCGGCGGCCCGCTCCGCCCGGGCGATTTGCCTGGTCCCAGCCCCGAGCCGCCCGTCGGCGGCGCGGGTGCGAGGCGGCCCGCACGTCGAACGCCTGGCCCACGCGGCAGCCAGCGTCCTCGCGGCGCAGGGCATCGAAGTCGCCGTCGCGCCCGCGTTGGAGCTGGCGGGCGCAGCCCGCGACGCGGTCGGCTTGAGCCGCGAACAGCGCATGGCCAACCTCGCCGGCCACCTGAGGTTCCGCGAGGCCGGGCGCCCGCCGCCGGGATTCAGCGTCGTGGTCCTGGACGACGTGATCACCACCGGGGCCACGGCGGCCGCCTGCACCGGCGCGCTCGCGGCGGCGGGAGTTACGGTCTCCGCCGTCCTGACCCTGCTGGCCGCCGGCTGAACCGGCCGGGCTCGCCGCCGTGCGCTGAAAACCGATCCATGTGCACCACTGTGGACCTTCCCCGGGAACCGCGCAGGCCGGCGAGAGCGGCCACAAGCGACGGCTCCCGGCCGAGCCGCGCCGACTCGACCGGGTGACGCAAGTCGTGCGCGGCAACCCCGACCCAGGCGAACCGTGCCCAGCAAACCCCGAAACACGCCGGAAACAACGTGGTACCGGTTCCGCGCCTCACCCCGATCAACCGCCCCCGACCCGCACCGCAACCGACTTCTCCCCAGCTCAAGCCGCAAAAAAGGACCCCACCGAGAACCCCTTATCGCGCCCGGGTGAACCTCCCGTCACCTACACGAGTGACAACCGCCGGGAACGCGAGCGGACCGGTGCCCGTTGTCCGGGCATGAGGGTGTCGATCACGATCACTCGGCCGCCGCACTACTCCACCGGAGTGGCGGCTGTGGGAGATCGGGCTGTCACCCTGGGCGTCCACCAGCAGGCAGCGGTGCGCCGTCCGTGTGAAAGCACGGCGATCGCGCCGCGTCCGACCAGCGGGTGTTTTGCGGTGCCCACTTCGCGATCACTGCGCGGGGTGACCGAGTCCCATCCCCTGACATCCCCCGGCTCGGGGGCTGTTGTAACGGGCGTGAGGAAGCTAACGTGCTCCGCAATCAGCAATCCCCGCAGGCAGGGAGGTGACGAGCCCATGTCCCTGGCGCCGGAGGTGCGCTGAGTCCGCGCTCGGTCACCGGAACGAGACGTCGTCCACCGTTTCCGAGTTCCTTCTCAGCCCGCGATCCGGGCTTACGTCCCCGCAATACCGGCGCCGTGTGTGAACACATCAGCTCGCAGTCATCTCAGCGAGGGAGGTCGTGTATGGACATCGTCGTTAAGGGCCGCAACGTGGAGGTGCCCGACCACTATCGGGCACTTGTCAGCGAAAAGCTGGCCCGCCTCGAGCGCTACGACAGGAAAGTCATCCGGTACGACGTGGAACTGTTCCACGAACCCAACCGACGCCAGGCCAAGAGCTGCCAGCGCGTCGAAATCACCGGAAAGGGGCGGGGCCCGGCCGTACGCGCTGAAGCGTGTGCCGCCGACTTCTACGCGGCGCTCGATTCCGCAGTCACCAAGCTGGAAAACCGGCTGCGGAGGACACACGACCGGCGGCGCGTGCACTACGGCCGCAGCCGTCCGGAATCGGTCGCCGAGGCGACCTCGGCACTGCCGGGTGGTGGATCCCCGGCCGCAGCCAGTCCCGCCGCGCGTACCGCGGTGTTGGACGCACCCGAAGCCGAACCTCAGTCGAACGGCTTCGCGAGTGCCGAAGAATTCCACCTGCCCCAGCAGCAGAGCTGGGCCGACGACGACCTGGGTCACCAGCCCGGCCGCGTCGTCCGCGAGAAGCAGCACACCGCCGACCCCATGACGGTGGACCAGGCTCTCTACGAGATGGAACTGGTCGGCCACGACTTCTACCTCTTCAACGACTCCGACGCGGGCCGGCCCAGCGTGGTCTACCGGCGGAAAGGCTTCGACTACGGCGTGATCCGGCTCGGCTGAGCCGGGCTCGAAGGAGGCCGGACGGAGGGTCCGCACGCGCTCGCGTGCGGGCCCTCCGTATGTCAGAACCTTATTCTGGTTAGGCCGGCGCTACAGACCGCAGGCCGTCCACCTACGTGACATTCGCGCCGGCCGACGGCTGAATAAGGTTCTCAGGACGTACGGCGTGTGCACACCACGGCCACCGTTCCCTACGATGGGGGTGGGAAGGTGGCGCCGAACTCGGCCGCCACCGCGGGAGAACCTGCCCGGGACCGGCCTGGGCGTGCTCATATTCAGCTAGTGAGGTCGACCGGATGGTGCTGAACCGCCTGCTCCGCGCGGGTGAGGGCAAGATGGTGAAGCGGCTGCGCAACATCGCCGATCACATCAACACCCTCGAAGACGACGTCAAGGACCTGACCGACGCCGAGCTGCGGGCCAAGACCGAGGAGTTCCGCAAGCGGAACGGCGACGGCGAATCCCTCGACGACCTGCTCCCGGAGGCCTTCGCGGTCGTCCGGGAAGCGGCCAAGCGGGTGCTGGGCCAGCGTCACTTCGACGTCCAGCTGATGGGCGGCGCGGCGCTGCACCTCGGCCAGGTCGCCGAAATGAAGACCGGCGAGGGCAAGACGCTCACCTGCGTCCTCCCCGCCTACCTCAACGCCATCCCCGGCAAGGGCGTCCACGTCGTCACGACGAACGACTACCTGGCCAAGCGCGACTCGGAGTGGATGGGCCGCATCCACCGCTTCCTCGGCCTCGAGGTCGGCGTGATCCTCTCGGAGCAGCAGCCGGACGTCCGGCGTGCCCAGTACAACGCCGACATCACCTACGGCACGAACAACGAGTTCGGCTTCGACTACCTGCGCGACAACATGGCGTGGAGCCTGGACGACTGCGTCCAGCGCGGCCACTACTACGCCATCGTCGACGAGGTGGACTCGATCCTCATCGACGAGGCCCGGACGCCGCTGATCATCTCGGGCCCGGCGGACCAGTCGTCGCGCTGGTACGTCGAGTTCGCGCGGCTCGTCCCGCTGATGAACGGCATCGACACCACCACGATGGGGTCGCGTGAGCGGGTCGAGAAGACGAACCTGATCAACTCGAAGTACCACTACGAGATCGACGTGCGGAAGCGCACGGTGGCCGTCACCGAGAAGGGCGTCCGGTTCGTCGAGGACCAGCTCGGCATCGACAACCTGTACGAGGCCGCCAACACCCCGCTGGTCGGGTACCTGAACAACGCGCTCAAGGTCCAGGAGCTCTTCCACCGCGACAAGGACTACATCGTCCGCAACGGCGAAGTCATGATCGTGGACGAGTTCACCGGCCGCGTCCTGCACGGCCGCCGCTACAACGAGGGCATGCACCAGGCGATCGAGGCCAAGGAAAAGGTCGAGATCAAGGCCGAGAACCAGACCCTCGCCACGATCACGCTGCAGAACTACTTCCGCCTCTACGGCAAGCTGGCCGGGATGACCGGTACGGCCGAGACCGAGGCCGCCGAGTTCCACCAGACCTACAAGCTGGGTGTGGTGCCGATCCCGACGAACCGCCCGATGGTCCGCCAGGACCAGCCGGACCTGATCTACAAGACCGAGGAAGCGAAGTACGAGGCCGTCGCCGAGGACATCGCCGAGCGGTTCGAGAAGGGCCAGCCGGTGCTGGTCGGCACCACGAGCGTCGAGAAGTCGGAGCGGCTGTCGAAGCTGCTGGTCAAGCTGAGCGTCCCGCACGAGGTGCTGAACGCGAAGCACCACGACCGGGAGGCGCTGATCGTCGCGCGCGCCGGCCAGAAGGGCGCCGTCACGGTCGCCACGAACATGGCCGGCCGCGGTACCGACATCGTGCTGGGCGGCAACCCCGACCTCATCGCCGACCAGGTGCTGCGGGAGCGCGGCCTGGACCCGGTCGAGCACTCCGAGGAGTACGAGGCCGCCTGGCCGGAGGTCTTGGAGCAGGTCAAGGCCGAGTCCAAGGCCGAGGCCGAGGAGGTCCGCGAGGCGGGCGGGCTGTACGTGCTGGGCACCGAGCGGCACGAGTCGCGCCGCATCGACAACCAGCTCCGCGGCCGGTCCGGCCGGCAGGGCGACCCGGGCGAGTCCCGCTTCTACCTGTCGCTCGGTGACGAGCTCATGCGCCGCTTCAACGCGACGATGGTCGAGCGCGTCATGACGACCATGCGCCTGCCCGACGACGTGCCGATCGAGCACAAGATGGTCTCCAAGGCCATCAAGAGCGCGCAGACCCAGGTCGAGCAGATCAACATGGAGCAGCGCAAGGACGTCCTCAAGTACGACGAGGTCATGAACGAGCAGCGCAAGGTGATCTACGCCGAGCGCCACCGCGTCCTGGCCGGCGAGAACCTGCGCGACCAGATCGAGGGCATGCTCGTCGACGTCGTCAACGCCTATGTGGACGGTGCGACGGCCAACGGCTACGCCGAGGACTGGGACCACGAGAAGCTGTGGACGGCGCTGAAGACGCTGTACCCGGTGAGCATCGAGTGGGACGACCTCATGGAGGACGGCGACCTCGACGAGAGCAGCCTGCGCGACGCGCTGGTCCAGGACGCCCGCAACGCCTACGACAAGCGCGAAGCGGAAATCAACGCGCTCGTCGGCCCGGAGGGCATGCGGACCCTGGAGCACCAGGTGATGCTGACGGTCCTCGACCGCAAGTGGCGCGAGCACCTGTACGAGATGGACTACCTCAAGCAGGGCATCGGCATGCGGGCGCTCGCGCAGCGCGACCCGCTGATCGAGTACCAGCGCGAGGGCTTCGACATGTTCCGCGCGATGCTCGACTCGCTGAAGGAGGAGGCCGTCGGCTTCCTGTTCAACCTGCAGGTCGAGCGCGCCGAGGCCCCGCCGGCCGAGGAAGCCGCGGCGGTGCCGACGGGCGTCCCCACCGGCAACGGCCAGGCGGCGGAGGGCCGGCACGCGCGGCCGGCGCCGCCGCAGCCGCCGACGACCGACACCGAGTCCGTCCCGGCCGCCCTGCGCGGCAAGGGCCTCGGCGGCGGTGGCCAGCAGCCGGGCATGACGCTGTCCGGGCCGGGGGAGGACGGCGAGGTCGAGTCCCACGCCGAGGGCGAGGCGCAGGCCGCGGGCGGTGGCGCCGGCGGGACCCGCCGGGATCGTCGCGCCGCCCAGCGTGACGCCGCCAAGAAGGGCAAGAAGGGCCCGCGTCGCTGACACGGGTGTGACCGGGGTGCGCGGCTGGTCCGCGCGCCCCGGTGTCATGAACGGGGGAGGGGCTTGGTGACGTCGGCGGATCCGCAGGAGTTCTTCGCGTTGTTCGCGGCCGAGCGGCGGCCGGACCCGTACCCGGCGTACCGGCGGTGGCGCGAGCGGTGGCCGGTCGCGGCCCTGAACGAGCGGATGTTCGTGGTGAGCGGCCTCGCCGAGGCGACGCACGTGCTGCGCGACCCGGCGTTCGGGCACCCCGAGCCCGAGTACCTGGATCCGGCGGACCGCCTCCCGGACCAGCCGGTCGACGAATCGGGACGCGTGGTCCGGGCGTTCCTCTCGCTGAACCCGCCGGACCACACGCGCCTGCGGCGGCTGGTGGCGAAGGCGTTCACGCCGCGGATGGTCGAGCAGCTCACGCCGCGCATCGAGGAGATCGCGGCCGCACTCGTCGCCCGCGCGCCGGCGGAGTTCGACGTGATGACGGCGCTCGCGAAGCCGTTGCCGGTCGAGGTGATCGCGGAACTCCTCGGCGTACCGCTGGACGATCGCGAGCGGTTCGCGGAGTGGTCGCACGCGATGGCGCGGGCGCTGGACCCGCCGTTCCTGCAGCGCCCGGAGACGTTCGAACCGGCGGTCAGGGCCCGCCAGGCGTTCGTGGGCTACTTCCGTTCGCTGGCGGCCGAGCGGCGGCGGGAGCCGGGCGACGACCTGCTTTCGGCGCTGGTGGCGGTGTCCGACGCGGGCGACGTGCTCACCGAGGGCGAGCTGCTGGTGACGCTCACGCTCCTGCTGATCGCCGGCCACGAGACGACGACGAACCTGATCGGCAACGGCGTCCTGGCGCTGCTGCGCGGCCCCGACGGCCTGAAACCGCTGGGCACGGACGGCGAGAACGCGGCGCGGGTGGTGGAGGAGGTGCTGCGCTACGACTCGCCGGTCCAGCTGACGGCCCGCACGGCCCTGCGCGACACGGAGCTGGGCGAGCTGGCGGTACCGGCGGGCAGCCAGCTGATCATGGTGCTCGGCGCGGCCAACCGCGACCCGGCAACGGGCCCCTCCCCGGAAACCTTCGACCCGGCGCGGGAGCCGGGCCGCCAGCTGGCGTTCGGCCAGGGCATCCACTTCTGCCTGGGCGCGCCATTGGCGAGGTTGGAGGCCCGCATCGCATTCCGCGAACTGGCCCGCCACCGCCCGGACCTGACCTTGGCGGGCCCACCGGAGTGGAACCCGACGGCGACCTTGCGCGGCTTGTCGGCCCTTTCCGTGGCGAGCGGCGGTTAGGTTCCGGCGCGACGCTGGCCGCGACGACAAACGTGGCTCGGGCGGACCGTGCCGCAGCGACGCGGCGCGGTCCCGTGAGTGGCGGCGGTCGGCGTGGCGCGCCCCCGCGAGCCGTCGGCAGGGCGGGGCACCTGAACCCGCCTCACCTCGCCGCTCTTGCGACGGGTGGCGAGCGGCCCGCACCTCCCCGCTTCACGCCGCCCGCCGGATCGGGTTGGCCGGCTGCTGCGGCTTCAACAGCGCGAACCGCACGCACCGCCAGCCGGTCGGGGTGCGGGTGAAGCGGGCCGCCAGTGCGAACGAGCGGCCGTCCGCCTCCACGCGGGCGCACGCCTCGACCACCTCCGGTGCCGGCGTGCACGTGTGGATCGTCTGCGTCCGGTGCCGTGGCCGCGTCCGGCGTGGCCCGATGAACCCCGCGTACACCTCCGGCGCCACCAAGGCGCGGACCTGCGCCGCCGGGCGGCGGCCGTCGTAGGCCTCCAGCAGCATGTTCAGCAGGTGGCCCACCTCGCCCGCGTCGAGTTGCCGCGGCGCCGGGTACCGCGCGTCGCCGCGGTGGGGCACGCTCGGTGTCCCCTCTGCCGGACGGTCCGCCCGGCGAGGCACCTCGCAGTGGACCAGTGTTCGCAACCGGTGTTCCTCGATCATTTTCCTTCCCTCCCTGGCTCGGCATTCGCTTAGAGGGGGAACGGGCCGGAAAAGACACCGGAATCGCACGATCCGGGCGGAAACCGCCGAAGCTGTGGATTCCTGCCGGCCATTGCGGTAAACCCCCGCTCGGCGAGACACCGCGTCCCGGCCCCGGCTATGGTGTGCCGGATGCTGAAAGGGTTGTTGGTCGATTTCGCCGGTGTTCTCACCGATCCCGACGCCGGCCGGTTCTACGACTACCTGGCGGCCGCACGCGAGCGCGGCGTCCGCACCGCGCTGCTGTCCAACGCGCCCCGGGCCTCGGACGAGGTCAAGAACACGATGTCCGGCTTCTTCGACGCCCTGGTGTTTTCCGGCGAGGTCGGCGTGGCCAAACCGGACCCGGCGGTCTACCTGATCGCGGCCGAGCGGCTCGGGCTGCCCGCCGCGCGCTGCGCGTTCGTCGACGACTCGGCGGCGAACGTCCGCGGCGCCGTCGAGGCGGGCATGGTCGGGGTGCACCACCGGTCGGTCGGCGAGACGCTGGACGAACTCGCCGTGCTGTTCGCGGCCGGGTGAGGGTCAGCGCGCGCGGCGGACCAGCTCGAACGACAGCACCGCGGCGGCGGCCGAGACGTTCAGCGACTCGACGTCACCCGGCATCGGGATGGACACCCACTCCGTGACGAGCTCGCCGACCTCCGGCCCGACACCGGCCGTCTCGCCGCCGAGGACGAACGCGGCGCGCTGCGGCAGGTCGATGTCGAACACCGTCGTGCGAGCCGACGCGCCCAGCGCGTAGAGCCCGTAGCCGGCTTCGGTCAGCATCTCGGCGGCCTCGCGCGCCGAGCCGCAGCGCAGCACCGGCGCCCGGAACGCCACCCCCGCCGACGCCTTGACGACCAGCGGGTCCAGCGCCGCGACGCCGCGCCGGGGCACGATCACCCCGTCCAGGCCGGCCGCGGTCGCCGTCCGCAGGATCATGCCGACGTTCGCGGGCGTGGTGATGCCGTCCAGCAGCAGCACCCGCGACGGCGGCCGCCGGTCGCCCAGCGCCGCGGAAAGCGCTCGCATCCGCGGGGCGAGGACGTCGGCGAGCACGCCCTGGTCCTGCTTGCCGTTGCCGGCGAGCACCTTGACCCGGTGGGCACTGGCGCGCTGCACCGGCACGCCGGCCTCCTTCGCCGCGCGCTGGATCTCCGCCGCGCCGGGCCCGCGGGCGGTGTCGGCGAGGATCACCTTGTCCACGCGCAGGTCGTCGTCCGCCAGTGCCTCGAGCACCGGCTTCCGGCCGTACACGGTCAGGAAGCGGTCCTTCGGCGAGATTGTCGACTCATCACCCACACCCCGCAGTCTCGCATCATGAAAGGATCGGCCCATGCCCGACCGCCTTTCCGCGCTGGACGCCTCGTTCCTCTACCTCGAGGACCACGCGACCCCGATGCACGTCGGCGGCGTGGCGATCTTCGAGCGGCCGCGCTCCGGGTTCGGCTACGCACAGCTGGTCGACCTCATCGGCGGGCGGCTGGCCTACCTGCCGCGGTACCGGCAGCGCGTGCTCGAGGTGCCGGGTCACCTGGCGCGGCCGGTGTGGGTGGACGACGTCGACTTCGACCTGAACTACCACGTCCGGCGCTCGGCGCTGCCCCAGCCGGGCAGCGACGAGCAGCTGTTCGACCTGGTCGCCCGCCTGATGTCGCGGCGGCTGGCGCCGGAGCGGCCGCTCTGGGAGGCGTACTTCATCGAGGGGCTGGCCGGCGACCGGGTGGCGCTGGTGACGAAGACCCACCAGTCCGTTGTGGACGGTGTCGGCACGATCGACCTCGGCCAGCTCATCCTCGACCTGGAGCCGGCCGAGCCGGAGCCGTTCGTGGACATCTGGACGCCGCGCCGCGAGCCGAGCCGCACCCAGCTGGTGCTGGACGCGGTCAGCGAGGGCGTCCAGCGGCCGGGCGAGGTGGTGGAGAACGTCCGGTCGGCGGCGAACGACGCGTTCGCGGCGGCGGGCAAGTTCGCCGAGACCGTCGGCGGCGTGGCGTCGACGCTGCGCACGCTGGTGAGCCCGGCGCCGCCGGGGCCGCTGAACGTCCGGGTGTCGGGTGGTCGCGTGTTCGGCGTGGTCCGCACGCGGCTGGAGGACTTCCGCAAGATCCGCGCGGCGCACGGCGGCACGGTCAACGACGTCGTCCTCGCGGCCATCACGGGGGCGCTGCGCGAATGGCTGCTTTCGCGCGAGGTCCAGCTCACGCCGGACACGACGATCCGCGCGCTGGTGCCGCTGGCGGTCCGCGACGCCGAGACACCCGCGTACTCGACGCCGGGGCTGGTCGGCAACCAGGTGGCGGCGTACCTGGTGGACCTGCCGGTCGGCGAGCCGAACCCGGTCCTGCGGCTCCAGCACATCGGGCACGCGATGGCCGAGCACCTCGATTCGGGCCGTTCGGTGGCGGCCCGCGGCCTCCTCAAGGTCGGCGGCTTCGCCCCGGCTACGCTCCATTCGCTCGGCGCGCGTGCGGCGGGGTCGCTGTCCGGGCGGATTTTCAACGTCATGGTGACCAACTCGCCGGGTCCCCAGGTGCCGATGTACGCGGGAGAGGCCAGACTGGTCGAGATGTTCCCGGTGATGCCGCTGATGCGCACCCAGGCGCTGGCGATCGGGGTGACGTCCTACCACGGCGGCGTCTACTTCGGACTGAACGGCGACCGCAAGGCCGCGTTCGACGTCGATCTGGTCGCCGGGATGATCGAAGAGTCCTTGGAAGAGCTGAAGGGTGCGCACTGGTGAGGGTTTATCTGCCTGCGACCATCGCGATGCTTCGCGACCTCGAGACATCGGGGGAGTTCCGCGCCCGCAGCGGAACGGCCTTCGCGCTGACGCCGGCGTTGCGCGAGGCGTACTCGAGCGGGTCGGACGAGGAGCTGGAGTACGCGGCGTTGCTGGACGCGGCCCGGGCTTCGTTGCGCCTGATCGCGGCGGAGGAGAAGGGCGAGCCACGCCGGGTGGTGGTCTCGGCGGACGTCGCCGGAGTGACCCTGCGCCCGGACCTGGACGCACCGGTGGTGCGAATCGGCGGCCCGATCCCGCTGTCGGCGGTGGCGGCGATCCACGTGGACGCCCCGGAGGCGGCTGAAGCGGTGACCGCGGCGGCGGCGGTGATCGACGCGGCCGACCTGGGGGATCCGGACGCGGAGTTCACTTTGGGGGATGCGGAGGACCACGAGCTGGCTTGGTATGCGCCGCAGGAACTGCCGTTCCTGCTGGAGCTGCTCTGAGTTGTCCTCAATGGCGGTCGCCTGTGGACAACGGGGTTTGAGCAGGGGTTTTGTCGGGGGTGGCCGGTAGACTGGACTTGGGGACGCCCCCCTGGGAGGGCGGGGGACTTTTGTCGGGGCTGACGGGCGGGCCGCAAAGACCGCCGGGGCTTCGCGAAGCCACTCCCCGCGACCAGCACAGACGATGTTGCCGGAACCCTGCCACGGAGAGCGGCGAACGCGAGCCGCGAAGACGTCAGTCCGCGAACCACTCCGGCCCCGGCACCGGTCGTTCACACCGCCACCCGGTCGCCTCCATGAGCTTCTCCGACACCACCCGCTTGTGACCGCCCCATCGGCTCCGCCAGTGGTAGCCGGGAAACCAGCCACTTCGGTACCGCCCGCGCCTTCCGCACCCCCGCCGCCTCGGCCATGGCCGCTCCGAGTGCGCCCTTGAGGACCGGTGGCGCTCCCACGTTGTAAACCCCCGAAGGTGCGTCCAATGCGGCCACCGCCGCCGCGGCTGCGTCGGATGGGTGGATCGGCGTTGTCCAATCGTCGCGGGAGCCCATGATCAACGGTGCTCCGTGCCGGGCCGCCGCCAGCATTGCTGATGTGGTCGCGTCCGGGCCCACCAGCAGGCCGATGCGCAGCCGGACCACCGTGCGGTCCGTCAGCGCCGCCACGTTCTCGTGGGCCGTCAGCGAAGACGCCGTCACTCCGCCCGGGCGCAGGGGCGCGTCCTCGGTCAGCGGAGCGGACCCGCCGTCGGCGTACACGAACGAGATGCCCTCCTGGACCACGATCCGCACCTCTTCGACCTGCCGGACCGCCGCCGCCAGCGCGGCGCTTCCCGCCACCCGGACCCGGTCGTTCTCTGCCCAGCCCGAGCGCCGCGTCATCGCGCGGGGACCCGGGATGCGCGTCGCCAGGTTCACCACCGCGTCATGGCCGCGCAGCGCCGTGACCAGCGACGGCACCGAAAACAGCTCCCCGATCACCGGCTGGGCGCCCGTGGCCGCCACCCGTGCGGGGGATCGCGCCAGTCCGCTCACCTCGTGGCCCGCCGCCCGCAGCCGGGCCACCGCCCGTGTGCCCAGCACGCCCGTCGCCCCGATCACCATCACCCGCACGTCCGTCTCCTTTCGACCGAAGACCGGACGAGACGCGCGCGCGAAACGTGACTAGCCGACCTCGGCCGCGGGCGGCGGCTGGACGTCCACCGGTGTGCCCCAGTCCGAATAGCGCGTGGTGATGCGGGCTTCCGAGCCCGGCAGGATCGGCGACAGGTCCAGCACGATCTGCAACGGCCGGTGCGTCTCGTCGAGCCACAGCTCCACCGGGAACTTGCCGCCCACCCGGCCCGCCGCGTCCGCCGGCAAGCCCGCCGGCAGGTCGGTGCCCAACCGGGCCAGCTCCAGGTCGACGCGGTAGTGCTCCGCCGCCACTCCGCCCAGGTCCGTGCGCTCGGCCGCGATGATCGTGCCCGCCGTCCGGATCTCGCCGAGGGTGTGTGCCGGGTCGTTCTGGGCGGCCAGCTGCGTCAGGCTGGCCCCGAGGACCTGGGAAAACGGGTCCGTGCCGTCCGCCGCGACCACCACCCACGGCTTGCCCGTGCCGACCTCGTCGCGTGAGCCTTCCGGCACCTTCGCGTACAGCTTCCCGGCCACCAGCCGCAGCTCCACCGGCTCGCCGAGGAAGTCGGTCGTCATCACCTGGGCCGTCCCGCCCGCGCCGAACCGTGCCTGGCCCTGGCCCTTCGACCGGACCGAGCCGACCGCGACGTCCGTGCCGAACTTCGCCGAGCCGCCGCTCGCCGTGGCCGCCGTCGCGGCGTCGGCCAGCGCTCGCGCGTCCTCGAACGCCGGACGTCGCGGCGGGTCGGAGCAGGCACCGGCGAACAGGGCGAACAGCAGCACCACGGCGGCTTTGCGCATGGCGCCAACAAAAACACAGCGGCTCCCCCGAACTCATTCGGGGGAGCCGCCGCTACTGTGCCGGTAGGTACTGATCCGGCCACAGCCACGGCCGGATGACTTTGCAGCGGCGGTTACGTGCCGCGCGCGGGCCGGCCTGCTTTCGGCCGGATCAGTACTCAGCGTCGTCCGGTCAGCGACCGGCCTTCTTCATCAGCTCGCCGAGGTCGACGACCTGGTCGGCGGGCGGGGCCGTCACGTCGACCTGGGTGCCCCAGTCGCTGTACTTCATCGTGAACTTCGCGTCGCCGGCCGGCGCGCCCAGCGCCTGCATCATCGGGCCCTGGTCCATGGTCACCTGCACCGGCAGGTTGTCCTTGTTCAGCCACAGCTCGGCCGGGAGCTTGACGTCCTTGCCCTTGAGCATGTCGGTGAGCTTGTCGCGCGCCGCGGCCGGGACCTGGCCGGTGAACTGGTCGACGGCCTTGGCGACGTCGAGCTCCACCTTGTAGTGGTTGACCTTCTCGCCGTTCAGCTCGGTCTGGTCGGACGAGATGATCCGGCCCGCCTTGGAGATCTGGTCGAGCATCTTGCTCGGGTCACTCTGCTCCGCCGACTGCGACAGCGCGCCGCCCAGCGCCTGCGAGAACGGGTCGTTGCCGTCGGCCGCGATCTTGGCCCAACCCTTGTCCGTACCCAGCTGCTTCTGCTCTTCGGCGGGCAGCTTGATGTACATGACCTTGTCGACCAGGCGCATCTCGGTGGTCTGCCCGGCGGCGGTGCTCGTCATCGAGAACCGGGTGTCCGTCTCGTCCATCGCCATCGCGCCGGTGGCGCTCAGCGTCTGGCCGGCGGCGGAGCCCTCCATGGTGAACTTCGCCGACTTCGACTTCACGGTGTTCTGCTTGGACGCCGACGCCAGCTGGATCGCGTCGGTGAACGGCGAAGCGAGGCCCGCCGACTGGCTCTGCCCGCCCGCGGCGGCCGGTTCGGCGGTGCCGGTGGCGGAATTGCCGCTGCACGCGGTCAGCGTGAGCACCAGCGCGGCGCCCGCGGCGACCAGAGTGGTCTTGCGCATTGAGTTCCCCTCAGAGTCGGATCTTCCGCTCGGCATATCGCCTGATCGGGTGATTGGTTACCGATATGACGGAGACGACCGGCGATCGGTTCCCGGTTGTCTCAGGTCTCAGTGGCGCGGGTCACATCGTGGCCCCCACGTGACGCCAGCAGGCGCCGCAGGGACGCAAGCCGCTCCGGGCTCGCCTTCCCTTCGGTGACGACGTCGTCGAGCGCGCAGCCCGGGTCCTCGGGCGCGCCCAGGTGCCCGCAGCCGGACGGGCACTCCTCGGCGGCCGCGGCGAACTCCTCGAAGGCGTCGACGATGTGATCCGCCGTGACGTGGGCCAGCCCGAACGACCGCACGCCGGGCGTGTCGATCACCCAGCCGCCGCCGGGCAGCGGCAGCGCCACCGCGGCGACGGACGTGTGGCGCCCCTTGCCGACCCCGCTCACCACGCCGACGGCCAGGTCGGCGTCCGGGACCAGGCGGTTGACCAATGTCGACTTGCCGACACCGGAGTGGCCGACCAGCGCGGTCAGGTGGTCTTTCAGCAGCTCGTCGAGGCCTTCGGGCTGTTCGTCGTGCCGGCTGACGATCACCGGGATGTCGAGGCCCGCGTAGCCAGCGAGGAGCTCGTCCGGGCTGGCCAGGTCGGCCTTCGTCAGGCACAGGACCGGCTCGACGCCCCCCGCGTAGCAGGCGACGAGGCAGCGGTCGATGAAGCCGGTGCGCGGTGGCGGGTCGGCCAGCGCGGTGACGATCAGCAGGCGCTCGGCGTTCGCGACGACCAGCCGTTCGTACGGGTCGGTGTCGTCGGCCGTGCGCAGGAGCGAGCTGGTGCGCTCGTCGACGCGGATGATCCGCGCGAGGGTGTCCGGTTTGCCGGAGACGTCCCCGACGATGCCGACCCGGTCGCCGACGACCACCGGGGTCCGGCCCATTTCACGGGCCCGCATGGCCGTGATCACCTGGGCCGGATCGGCGTCGATCGCGCAGGTCCAGCGGCCGCGGTCCTTGCCGATGACCATGGCCGTGACGGCGTCGGCGTGCTCGGGACGGCGCTTGCTGCGGGGCCGGGTGCCCTTGCCTGGACGCACCCGGACGTCGGACTCGTCCAGCTTGCTCCAGTCGTTGCGCGCCAAACCCGTCGTCCTCTCGTGTGCCGGTGCCCACCCGAATGATCCCACGCCGCTCGCCACGGCCCTGGCCTGCGTGTAACGATGACCCAACCGGTAGAGGAGGTTGGCCATGTGCGGGCGCTACGCCGCCACGAAGGACCCGGCGAAGCTGATCGAGGAGTTCGACGCGATCGACCTCACCGAAGGCCACGCGCGCGCCGACCACAACGTGGCACCGACGAAGAACGTGGTCACGGTCGTGCAGCGGCACCCGCGTGACGAAGACGGCCAGGTCCTCGAGGACGAGCCCGCCGAGCGCTCGCTGCGGATGATGAAGTGGGGCCTGGTGCCGTTCTGGGCCAAGGACCCGTCGGTCGGCTCGCGGATGATCAACACGCGCGCCGAGACGGCCGCCGAGAAGCCGGCCTTCCGCCGCGCGCTGGTGTCGCGCCGCTGCCTGGTGCCCGCCGACGGCTGGTTCGAGTGGCGCCGCACGGGCAAGGAGAAGGAGCCGTTCTACATGACGGCGCCTGACGGTTCCTCGATCGCGTTCGGCGGGATCTGGGAGAGCTGGCGGCCGAAGGACGACGACAAGGCCTCGCCGCTGATCACCTTCTCGATCATCACGACCGACGCGGCCGGCCAGCTCACCGACGTCCACCACCGGATGCCGCTGATCGTGCCGCGCTCCCACTGGGACGGCTGGCTGGACCCCGACCGCGAAGACGTCACCGACCTGCTGGTGCCGACGCCGGACGACATCGTGGCGTCGCTGGAGCTGCGGCCGATCTCGAGCAAGGTGAACAACGTCCGCAACAACGGGCCCGAGCTGCTGGAACGGGTCGATCCGGCGCACGAGGGCGCCCTGTTCGACGCGCCGAAGTCATGACGGCCCTCCCGATCGAGACCGCCCACGGCCCGGCGCGGGTGTACCTGCACTGCGCCGAGGAGGGCGTGGCGGTGCTCATGCTCGGCCACGGCGCGGGCGGCGGGCTCGAAGCGAAGGACCTGGTGGCGGTGACGCGCGCGGCGCGGGCGGCGGGTGTGCACGTGGCGCTGGTCGAACAGCCCTACCGGGTGGCGGGCCGCCGCGCGCCGGCCCCGGCGAACCAGCTGGACACGGCGTGGCTGACGGTGGCGGACGAGCTGTCGGAGCGTTTCGACGGCCTGCCGTTCGTGTTCGGCGGCCGGTCATCGGGCGCGCGGGTGGCCTGCCGGACGGCGTCGGCCGGGCAGGCGGTGGCGGTGCTCTGCCTGGCGTTCCCGGAACACCCGCCGGGCCGGCCGGAGAAGTCGCGCCAGCCGGAGTTCGACGCGGTCGAGGTGCCGACCCTGGTGATCCAGGGCGAGCGCGACCCGTTCGGGCGCCCGAAGCCGGGTCCGCACCAGGAGCTGGTGCTGGTGGACGGCGACCACAGCTTGGGGAAGGACCTGGAGGCCATCTCGCGCGCGGCGACCGAGTGGCTGTCGCGGGTGCTGCGGCCGCTGGCCTGAGTTGTCCACAATGGGGTCGGTTGTCCACAGATTTGCCGAGGGGCGGGTTTTGCGCCCCTGCTGCCGATAGGCTGGACAGGGGCCGCCCCCCAGGGACGGGCGGGGGCTGTCCGGTCGCTCCCTAGGGGGCATTCCTGCAGCTCAGGCCCCGATCGGCGCCACCGCGGCCCCGGTCAGCCGGATCAGCTCACCCGGTGCCAGCTCCACTTCCAGCCCCCGCCGTCCGGCCGAGCAGAACACCGTCTCGAACCCCTCCGCCGAGGCGTCGATCACCACCGGTAGCCGGCTTCGGTGGCCCAGCGGTGAGATCCCGCCGAGCACGTACCCCGTCGCCCGCTGGGCCGCCGCCGGGTCCGCCATCTTCGCCTTCTTGCCGCCCGCCGCGGCCGCCAGTGCCTTCAGGTCCAGCTGGCCGGTGACCGGGACCACGCCCACCACGAGCCGGCCGTCCACCTCCGCGACCAGCGTCTTGAACACGCGTGCGCGGTCCAGGCCCAGCGCTTCCACCGCTTCCAGCCCGTACGAATCCGCCCGCGGGTCGTGGTCGTAGGCGTGCAGCGTGTGCGCCACTTTCTGCTTCACCAGCAACGCCGTCGCCGGGGTGCCCTTGCCAGCCATGGCGGAAGTCTAGGGAATGCCCGATCCCCCCGATCGGTTGTACCGGATGTGACAACAACGCTCGCCACCACACGCTCACGCAGCCGCCGCAGTTCCCAGGCACCGGCGAACCGCGGCGTGCCCGGTCCCCGCGTAAACTCGGGTCCGCCGTATGCGCGCACGCGCATCGACGCCGAGCGGGAAGGGAACGGTTTGCCGAGCACGCAGAACTCAGCGCCGGAAGAAGCGACCGAGGCCGAGCGCGCCGAGCGTTTCGAGCGGGACGCGATGCCGCTGCTCGACCAGCTGTACTCGGCCGCGATGCGGATGACCCGCAACCCCGCCGATGCCGAGGACCTGGTCCAGGAGACCTACCTCAAGGCGTACGCGGCCTTCGCCTCCTTCAAGGCGGGGACGAACCTGAAGGCCTGGATGTACCGCATCCTGACCAACACCTACATCAACGGCTACCGCAAGCGCCAGCGGCAGCCGGTGCAGGCGCCCACCGAGGAGATCACCGACTGGCAGATCGCCAAGGCGGAGAACCACACCTCGAGCGGGCTGCGGTCGGCCGAGGTCGAGGCGATGGACAACCTGCCCGACACCGACGTCAAGGCCGCCCTGCAGAAGCTGCCCGAGGAGTTCCGGCTGGCCGTCTACCTGGCCGACGTCGAGGGCTTCGCGTACAAGGAGATCGCCGAGATCATGGACACGCCCATCGGCACCGTGATGTCCCGCCTGCACCGCGGCCGCGCCCAATTGCGCGACCTGCTCGCCGACGTGGCCCGGGAGCGCGGTTTCATCCGAGGTGCCCAGGAAGAGGTGGCCGGGCGATGAACGACATGTGCGAAGGCGCGTCCGACAAGGTCCGCTGCGAAGAGGCGCTCGCCGACATCTACCTGCTGCTCGACCGCGAGTGCAGCCCCGAGCGTGACGCCGCGTTGCGGTCGCACATCGAGGACTGCCCGCCGTGCCTCGAGGAGTACGGCATCGACGAGCACATCAAGCAGCTGCTGGCCCGCAAGTGCGGCGGCGACCACGCCCCGGCCGAGCTGAAGAGCCGGCTGCGCGCGTCGATCCGCCAGACCGTCGCCACGCGCGGCGGCGTCACCGTGGAACGCACCGAGATCACCCTCGAGCAGCGCTCCGAGTAGCGCGCCTGAGCACGACGAAGGCCCCCACGCTGGTGCGTGGGGGCCTTCGTCATGCCGACGCCGGGAATCAGGCGTTGGGCTTCTTGCCGTGGTTCGCGCCGTTCTTCTTCCGGTCGCGACGCTTGCGGGCGCGCTTCGACATGTTCACTCCTCGTCGTCAAAGGTTCCTGGTCAAGTGTGTCATGACGGTCCGTTCTGGTTGGATGGGGTGCGTGTCCACGCTCGCCGAACTGCTCGCCGACAACACCGGCCTCCCGGGGGAGGCGGCGGATCACCTGCAGACCGTCGTCGCGGAGTGGCAGCTGCTGGCCGACCTGTCCTTCGCCGACTTCCTGCTCTGGGTCCCGGTGACCGAAGAACTGCAGCCGGACGGCGGTGACTTCGTCTGCGTCGCGCACGCGCGGCCGACGACGGCGCCCACGGCGCACCCCGAGGACGTCGTCGGCACGCGGTTCACCGTCCAGGAGCACCCGCAGCTGGCGAAGGCCATGCGCGAGGTGCGGATCTGCCGCGAGGAGGACCCGCACTGGTACCGCGACCTGCCGATGCGGCGCGAGGCGATCCCGGTCCGGTTCCACGACGAGGTCATCGCCGTGATGAGCCGCGAGACGAACCTGGCCGCGCCGCGGGTGCCGTCACCGCTGGAAATCGCGTACCTGGGCAGCGCCGGCGACCTGTGCCAGATGATCGTCGACGGCACGTTCCCGCCGAACGGGACGAACGCGACCGACACGCACACTTCGCCGCGGGTGGGGGACGGGCTGATCCGCCTCGACTCGAGCGGCACGGTCGTGTTCGCCAGCCCGAACGGCCTGTCCGCCTACCACCGGATGGGGCACGAGTCCGACCTGGTGGGGACGCGGCTGGCGCCGTTGACGCGGTCGCTGATCCGCGACCCGTTCGACGCGACCGAAGTGTCCCACCGGATCATCGAGGCCCTCGACGGGAAGCCGTCGAGCCGCACGGAGGCCGACTCGCGACGCGGCGCCGTGGTGCTGTTCCGCGCGTTGCCGCTGCGGCCGGCCGGGCAGGCGGCGGGCGCGCTGGTGCTGGTCCGCGACGTCACCGAGGTGAAACGGCGTGACCGCGCGCTGCTGTCCAAGGACGCGACGATCCGGGAAATCCACCACCGGGTGAAGAACAACCTGCAGACGGTGGCCGCCTTGCTGCGGCTGCAGTCCCGGCGGACGTCGTCGGAGGAGGCCCGGCTCGCCCTGGCGGAGTCCGTGCGCCGGGTGACGTCGATCGCGCTGGTGCACGAGGCGCTGTCGATTTCCGTGGACGAGCGCGTCGACCTCGACAAGCTGCTGGACAACGTGCTGCCGATGGTCGGCGAGGTCGCCACGGCGGAGTCGCAGGTCGGGCTGTCGCGGAAGGGCTCGTTCGGGGTGGTGGTCGCGGAGATCGCGACGCCGCTGGTGATGGTGCTGGCCGAACTGGTGCAGAACGCGATCGAGCACGCGTTCCCGGCGGGCCGGTCGGGCAAGGTCGAGCTGATCGTGGAGCGTTCGGCCCGCTGGCTGGACGTCGTGATCCGCGACAACGGCCGTGGCCTGCCGTCGGGGTTCTCGCTGGAGCGGTCGGACGGGCTCGGGCTGCAGATCGTCCGGACGCTGGTGGAGTCCGAGCTGCGGGGCTCGCTGTCGCTGCGGAAGGTGCGGCCGGAGACGTCGGCGACCCGCGTGACGGGGACGGAAGCCGCGCTGCGCATCCCGCTGTCCCGCCGCCTCTGACGGTCGCGTACTCAGCCGGACGACACGCGTATCTGGGCGGACGACACACGTACCCAGGTGGACGACTCGCGTACTCAGAGGGTCGGTTCGCGTACTTGGAGGGTCGGTTCGTGGGCGCGAATGCGGATCTCGCGTGATTGGGAGGTCGACACGCGTGATTGGAGGGGCATCACGCGTGATTGGGGGGACGACACGATGAAGGCCCGGCACCAGGTGCGTGGTGCCGGGCCGTTCAGCGTTTCGTGGGAGGTTGAAGTCCCGGTGAGGTTTCACCGCACCCGTCGCCAGGTGGTTTCGCCTCGGTTGTTAAGCTCAGGTCGGGTAGGTATCACCCCAGACGGCGTGGGCACGACAAATGCCCGCCGGGTGAAATTCCTGCTCGGCCTGGGTGGATCTCGAGAAACTTAGGCGTTGGTCCGCGTGCCGATGTGCGTACGGCGGCGCTTGAGCGCGCGTCGCTCATCCTCGCTCATGCCGCCCCACACGCCCGCGTCCTGGCCGCTGGCCAAAGCCCAGGCCAAGCAGTCGGAAGCGACGGTGCAGCGGTGGCACACGGCCTTCGCCTGCGTAACCTGCGACAGAGCCGGACCGCTGGTTCCCACCGGGAAGAACAGCTCGGGGTCCTCGTCTCGGCAGGCCGCGTCGTGGCGCCAGTCCATGTTCGTGAGCTCCTTCATATGGCGCGGGAGGGCCGCGCCACAGTCGTCTAATGGCGGTCGTGTTCTTGGGTGCTTGTGAATGCTTTCACGAAGCACCGCTTTCGACAAGGGTTTCCGGAAGATCGGTGAGTCAGGTCACCCGGCCGAGCGACCCCTCTGACCTGCGGTTTCTCTCCGAGACAGCCGTCCGAAGGGAAGGCTGATGCGCTGAGTGGAGCTTCTCCGTCGACGAACGGCACCTGCTACTTATCCGCAGGCGATCAGCGATCCCGTCGTCACACGATTACCGTGAGTGCGTTCGGGACGCTGACGAATTCCACTCGGGTCCGCTGGCCGACGAGGTCGCCGTCCACCTGGAAGTTTACCGGTTCAGCTGCGTCGATGCGGATCATCGGCAGGTCATCGTGACGCACGAGACGCCGGCCGCGCTGGTTGCTCTTCGTAGTCAAAGCTTGGCGTACATGCTTGAACACCGTCGGCAACCCCAGACCGTTCAACGCGAACAAACCCAATCCCGTCTCGAACGAGCAACCCGGGTTGAGGTGGATGGCTCGCTCACCCAGGTAACTCCACGGATCGGTGTTCGACACGAAAGCGGTCAACGCCTCGGCGGGTTCTTCACCCGGGATGCGGATCGTGAGGGCCGGCCGGCCCAGCGGCGGCCGGAAGTAGGAGCGGACGGCGGCCCGCAGGTAGAGGCCGGCCGTCGTCTGCTTGCCGCGGCGCTTGGCGACCCGGCCGACGACGTCGGCGTCCCAGCCGAGGCCGGAGTTGAAGGTGAACCAGTGCCCGTCGGCCAGGCCGAGCCCCACCCGGCGCGAGCGGTCGTTCTCCAGCGCGTTGAGCAGCTGGTGGGTGGCCTCGAACGAGTCCGCCGAGATGCCGAGGGCGCGCGCGAACACATTGGCCGAGCCGCCGGGGACGACGCCCAATGCGGGCACGTGGCCGATCTCCGAAGGGTCGCCACCACCTCTTCCGGGGGTCCGGGTGGTGGAGCCCCCGGCCTGGGGCGGAGCCCCAGGTGTCACGGCGTCGGCCAGCAGGCCGTTGACGACCTCGTTGACCGTGCCGTCGCCGCCGTGCGCCACGACCAGGTCGATGCCGTCCCGCGCGGCCGAGCGCGCGACGGCCATCGCGTGGCCGCGGTAGTCCGTCTCGACCACGTCGAGCTTCACCTGGCTGGCGAGCGCGTGCGCCAGCACGTCCCGGCCACCGGCGGTGGTCGAGGTGGCCTGGGGGTTCACGACGAGGATTGCGCGCATTACCGCAGAGTAAGTGACATCCGGCGGCCCGAGAACCTTCCGGCGCCGCATGGTGACGGGCGCAACCCCGGGGAACAGCACCTTCGAGACCCTGTGCCGGGCGGTCCTCCTTCGCACGCGAGTGTCCGCTCGTCGTGACAAGTGCACCCGGGCCGACCGCCCGCTCATCGACGACACCTGAATCTTCGGCGCCCGGGCGGTCCCGCGAAAACGGCCGACCGGGTGGCATACGATCGAATTGGCTCACGCACGGTGACTCGCCCTGGTGGAGTCCACTGTGCTGCCGCGCTGTGTTCCGCAAACCTGTGCTCCCGCAAAGCACCGCGCCAGTACTCGCCCAGTCCTTCCGGAAGGCCGCCGCAGTGAAGTTCTCGCCCGCTCCCCGTGAGGTCCGGCTGGCCGGCGTGGTCACCGCGGTGCCGTCGCTCGCCCTGCTGGTGTTCGGGGTGATCGTGCTGGTCGACGGCCTGGGTTCGCCGGCTCAGCCGGGCAACAACGTCTTCGTCGAGTCCGGGACGTTCATCGTGGTGGCGCTGGCGTTCCTGGCCGCGTCGGCCGGGCTGGTGCTCGGCCAGACGTGGGCGCGCTCGCCCGGCGTGGTGATCGCGCTGATCGTGATCGGCCTCGGCTGGTACCTGCTGGGCCCGTCCGGCGAGCCGCTGTGGGGCGTGCCGATCGCCCTGCTCGGCATCGTGGCCCTGGCCCTCCTGTTCCGCCGGTCGGCCCGGGCCTGGGCGCTGGGCCTGCGCGAAGGCGAGTCGGAGACCGAGGCCGCCGAGCGCGGCGGGCTGGCCGGCCGTCGCGCCGAGCGCGAAGGCCACGAAGAAGACTAAGCCTGCGCGGCCAGCGCCTTCAGGGGTTCGTCGGTGAGGCGGTTGACCGTCCACTCGTCCATCGCGACCGCGCCGAGGGCCTTGTAGAACTCCGTCGCCGGGTTCCAGTCCAGGACCGACCACTCGAGCCGCGCGTAGCCGTTCGCGACGCACTCGGCCGCCAGCGCCGCCAGCAGGGCCTTGCCCAGGCCCGAGCCGCGGTGGGACGCCCGCACGTACAGGTCCTCGAGGTAGATCCCGTGCACCCCGCGCCAGGTCGAGAAGTTGAGGAACCAGACCGCGAAGCCGACGACCTCGCCGTCCACTTCGGCCACGTGCCCGAACAGCTTCGGCGCCTCGCCGAACAGCGCGTCATGCAGCTGCGCCGGCGTCAGGTGGCACTCGTCGGGGGCGCGCTCGTACTCCGCCAGGTCGTACGCCAGGCGGACGGCCGCTTCGACGTCGTCGGGGCGGATCCGGCGGATGCGGTCGTCGGGCACGTCAGTCCTCCGCGGGCAGCAGGTTGAGGTGTTCGATCTGGGGTTCGCCGCGCTCGTCGCCGAGCACCGCGATGCCGCCCGCGTCGAGTCCGAAGTGGACGCCGGCGGTGGCGGGCAGGCCGATCCAGCGGGCCACCAGCACGCGGCTGAAGTGCCCGTGTCCCACCAGGATCACGTCGCCGGCTTCGCTGGCCTTCCGGGCGCGCTCCAGCACGCGATCCGCGCGGGCGGAGACCTCCGAAGCGCTTTCGCCGCCGGGGATCGGGTGGCTCCAGACCGTCCAGCCCGGCACGGTTTCGCGGATCTTCGGCGTGGTGATGCCTTCGTAGTCGCCGTAGTCCCACTCGGCGAGGTCCTCGGTGACTTCGTCGACGCGCAGCCCGGCCAGTGCCGCCGTGCGCAGCGCCCGGACACGCGGGCTCGACAGCACCAGCGACGGGCCGCCGACCAGGCTGCGGAGGGTGCCGCCCGCGGCCCGCGCCTGGCCTTCGCCCGCCGGCGTCAGCGGGATGTCCGTGCGGCCGGTGTGCCGCCCGTTCAGCGACCATTCGGTCTGCCCGTGCCGGAGGAGGAAGAGACGGTTGGTCACGCGGCCGAATATATCCGGCGGTTTGCGCGGCGGCTGGCCGTCTGGTTAGCTACTGAGCGGTAGCTTAGCTCGAGGAGATCTCCATGTCCCAGACGCCGACGTTCGCGATGTGGCACAAGCTGGCCGGGAAGCCGGGCGGGAAACAGCTGTTCAGCGCCGCGATGTGCCTCCGGGTGCCGTACTTCCGCACGGTGCTGCCCTCGGTGCGCGAGCTGCGTCCGGGCCACTGCGAGGTCACCGCGCCGAAGTGGTGGGGTGTTTACAACCACATCCGCACGTTCCACGCGATCGCCGCCTGCAACCTGGCCGAGATCGCGATGGGCATGCTCGCCGAGGCGACCGTCCCCGCCACGCACCGCTGGCTGCCGAAGGGCATGACCGTCGAGTACGTCGCGAAGGCCGAGACGGGCCTGCGCGCGGTGGCGGCGCTGCCCGCGCTGCCGGAATTCGGCGACGAAGGCTTCGACCTCGAGGTCCCGGTGACCATTTCGGACACGAACGGCAAGTCCGTGGTCACCGGGACGATCACCATCTGGGTGACGCCGAAGAAGCGTTAGAGCTGCTTGTACTGCACGTACGTCGTCTGGTGGAACGTGTTCTGCCCGGTCGGCGACGGCAGCCCCAGCTTCCGGTCGACGAGCTCGCCGAGCGGGCCGCAGCCGTGCGTCGCCGGGACCGCCAGGTCCGGGTCCACGACGCCGAAGTGGACCGTCGGCGGGTTCTTGGAGAGCACCACCGGCGGCAGCGCCGGGTCGTCGTGGACGACGGTGTGCATCGGCGCGGCCGCCGTGCCGATGCTGCATTCCCGGCGCAGCAACGGGTGCCGCAGCACCGCGTAGACGTCGAGCTCGCCGCGGCGGGCGTCGTTGCCCTGGAAGTCCGAGTAGCCGCCGTAACGCAGCTGGAGCGTCGTGCCGGCCAGGCCGGGCACGCGCACCGGTTCGTGCCGCAGCGCGCCGAACGCCTGCGCGTACTGGCCGTTCACCCGGCCTTCGCTGAACGTCAGCCGCATTTCCCCCAGGGGGATTTCCTGGCTGCCGATCGTCAGCTTTCCCTGTGAGACGAAGGCTTCGCAGCGCCACGTGCCCGGGTCGGCGTTCGCGGGCGGTGCCGGGCAGTCGGTGAAGTCGAACGTCGGGAGTTCCTCCGCGGACGCGGTTCCCGGCGCCAACGCCAGTGCGACCGCGGCCGCCCCCAGTGCGAGAAGTTTCATGGCGGTGAGCCTGCTCGGATCGCGCGACCGGGACATCCGGGATCGTCCCCAGGGAAAGCCCGGGGATTCGCCGGGACTTTTCAGGGGCCGAGCCGGGCCAGTGCGTCGACGAAGCCGTCGTCGGTGGCTGCGAAGAACTCGGCGTCCGCGGCCTCTACGTCCTTCAGCGCTTTCGCGACCAGTTCGAGGCCGGCCGGGGTGACTTCCAGGCGCTTGGCGCGGGCGTCGGCCGGGTCGTCGGCGCGGGCCAGGAGGCCGCGGTCGGCGAGCTTGCGGACGACCTGGCTGGTCATCATCGTGTCGGTGCCGGCCTGGTCGGCGAGCTGCCGCTGGGTCGGTGGCTCGCCCGGGCGGGTGAGCCACCACGTCGTCGTCAGCAGCACGAACTGGACGTGCGTGAGGTCGTGCGGGGCCAGCGCGGCCCGCATGGCCCGCTGCCAGGCCAGCGTCACGCGCCACAGCAGGAAGCCGGGGCTGCGCTCGGGGCCGGGCAGGCGGGACTCCGGGGCGGTCATACCCGCGAGCTTGCCTCAGCAAGCCGAGCGAGCGCGCGCACGGCGTCCGGGGTGTCCGACGTGACCTGCGGGCCGAAGCCTTCCGGGCCGTCGATCCTGACGCGGTAGGTGATCCGCGTGCCGCCGTCGATGTCGGTCAGCACGTGCTCGAACCGCAGGTGCGCGTCCGGCAGCACCGTCTCGTCGGTGAAGCTCCGGCCCTCGGTGACCTCGGTGAGGGTGAACGGGATCGGCGGCATGCCGTCCATCGTCATCGTGCCGGCGGAGCCGGCGGCGAAGGGGCCGTCGAGGACCACCGACCGGACGCCCGAGTCCCACTCCGGCCAGCGGCCGGTGTCGGCCCAGAGCGGCCAGATCGCGGTGGCGGGGGCGGCGGAGGTCTCGATGTGCTCGTACTCGTAAAGTGCCATGCGAGCAGACTATATGCGCGCATACTAACTGCGCAAGCGGCCGGGTGGCCGGGGATCGGGCAAGGCGATCGGTCAGGGGGACCGGTCGGGAGCCGAGCGGAGTTTGTCGTAATAGGCGACGCAGTCCGCGTACACCGGGAGGAGCCCCTGTTCCTCGGCTTCGGCCAGGGTCGGCGCGACGCGGTCCTTGTCCGAGATGATCTGCTCGATGTCCGCGGGCCAGGGCAGGCCCAGTGCGGGGTCGAGCGGGGTGATGCCGTGCTCGCCGGTGGGGTTGTACGGCTCCGAGCACATGTACGTCATCACGGTGTCGTCCTCGAGGGCGACGAAGCCGTGGCCGAGCCCTTCGGCGAGGTACATGGCGCGGAAGTCGCGCGAGTCGAGCACGACCGCGTCCCACCGGCCGAAGGTCGGCGAACCGACGCGGACGTCGACGATGACGTCGAGCAGTGACCCGCGCGGGCAGTAGACGTACTTGGCCTGGCCGGGCGGGGTGTCGGCGAAGTGGATGCCGCGGATGGTGCCGCGCCGGGACACGCTGTGGTTCGACTGGCCGAGCCGCAGCGGGTGGCCGACCGCGTTGCGGAAGGCGTCCTCCTGGAAGGGGGCGATGAACAGGCCCCGCTCGTCGGGGAACGCCCGGGGGGAGAACTCGAAGGCGTCCGGGACGCTCAGCGGGCGGAATTGCATGACGTCACCATATCGGGCGCCAACAAAACCGGACGGACGTCTTGGGAATTGCCGGGAATCGGCTCCGGTGTGACATCAACCGCACCGAGGGGTCACCGGCGGCGGAGGACCTGTCACAATGAACGAACCGCCGCGTCCGCGGCCATCGCCAGACCCACGGCACCGATGGCCGACGTGACGCCTCGCCGACAGGCCGGCGCTACCGCGCTGGGCTGCCGTGCCGGGATATCCCACGGTTTCCCCCTGCGGACCGTGGTCCCAGCCCGCATGCCCAGGAGAAATTCCAGTGACCCGAGTCCGAACCGCGAGTTCCGTCATTCCCACTGGACGAATGACGGAAACGACGACAGGAAACCCCATGACCGACCCCACCGGCGCCGCAGCGCCGGTCACCGACGAAGAGATCTTCACCGGGCACGAGGGCGGCAAGCTCTCGGTGGCGGCCACCCGCCCGATTTCCAGCCCGCGTGACCTTTCGATCGCCTACACCCCCGGGGTGGCGAAGGTGAGCCGCGCGATCGCCGAGGACGCGGCCGAAGCCAAGCGCTACACGTGGGCGGACCGGCTGGTCGTCGTGGTCAGCGACGGGACGGCGGTGCTCGGCCTCGGCGACATCGGCGCCAGCGCGTCGCTGCCGGTCATGGAGGGCAAGTCGGTGCTCTTCAAGACCTTCGGCGGGCTCGACTCGATCCCGCTGGTGCTGGACACCACCGACGTGGACGAGATCGTCGAGACGCTGGTGCGGCTGCGGCCGTCGTTCGGAGCGGTCAACCTGGAGGACGTTTCCGCGCCGCGGTGCTTCGAGCTGGAGGACAAGCTCAAGGAGGCGCTGGACTGCCCGGTCATGCACGACGACCAGCACGGCACGGCGATCGTGACGCTGGCCGCGCTGCGCGGCGCCAACCTGGTCCTCGACCGGGCGATCGCCGACCAGCGCGTGGTCGTCTCCGGCGCCGGCGCGGCGGGCGTGGCCTGCGCGAAGATCCTCCAGGAGGCCGGCATCGGCGACGTCACGGTGCTCGACTCCCGCGGCATCATCCACGCCGGTCGCGACGGCCTGAACCCGGTCAAGGAGCGGCTGGCCGCGACGACGAACACGGCGGGCCTGCGCGGTGGCCTGGCGGAGGCGCTGGAAGGCGCGGACGTGTTCCTCGGCCTGTCGGGCGCGACGATCGACGAGTCGCTGCTGGCCCGGATGGCGGGTGGCGGCATCGTGTTCGCCCTGTCGAACCCGGACCCGGAAGTTCACCCGGAGGTGGCCGCGCGGTACGCGTCGATCGTGGCCACCGGGCGGAGCGACTTCCCGAACCAGATCAACAACGTCCTGGCGTTCCCCGGCGTCTTCCGCGGTGCGCTGGACTCGGGTGCCCGGGCGATCACGGAGAACATGAAGCTGGCGGCCGCCGAGGCGATCGTGTCGGTGGCGATGGACGACCTGGGCCCGGACCGGATCGTCCCTTCGCCGCTCGACCCGCGGGTGGCCCCGGAGGTCGCGGCCGCGGTGGCGAAGGCCGCGGAAGCCGACGGCGTCACCGACTGAGCACCCTGCCGCGGCCGGTCGTGAGTGTTTAGGCGGGTTCTAACCCGCCTAAACACTCACGACAGCCGCGGCAGGCTCAGGAACCGAGCAGTTCGGTCAGGCGGTGGCGGGGGAGGTCGACCAGGCGCAGGTCGGTGAGATCGGAGGGGACGTCGAGGGAGACGTTCGCCAGCCGGGCGTGGGCGCGGGTCAGGACCTCATCCTGGTGCTCCACCGCATCCGCGACCACCACCGCGTGGCGGTTGTCCGGCGTGCTCCGCAGGTACCGCAGCGCGTACTTCCCCCGGACGAGTGAGGCGAGCGCCTCCTGGGCCGCCTGGTCCGCCAGGTCCGGGTGGGCGTTCGGCAGCAGCAACGCCAGGCGCCGGGCGTTCGTGCCCAGCAGCGTCCGCAGCAGCCACGGGCCCGGGTCGCCCGAGAGGTCCATCGCCACCGCGTCGCCCTCCGGGCCGGAGATCGACCAGTCCACCGGCCGCGATTCCAGCGAAAGCCCGCTCGAGACCGCGATCTCCTTCAGCTTCTCCAGCAGCGCCGGTTTCGTCCCGGCCGCCTCCACCGACTGCGGGCCGTGCGTGTAGATCGCCTTGCCGCTGCGCATCTTCTTGGCCTTCGCCGTCGGCTGGCAGACGTACAGGTCCGCCGCGCTGCCGATCGCCTGCGCGCCGAAGTAGCGGTTGAAGCCAGGCAAGATCGCTTCGAACGTCAGCCCGAGCGTCGCCAGCGAGCGCTGGACCTGCGCGCCCAGCGCCGGGTGGCGCGGGCTGTAGCCGTAGGCCAGCAGCAGCCGTCCTTCGCTCGGCTCGCGCAGCGCCTGCACCCCGCGCGCCGCGAACAGCCCCATGCCTTCGGGCGTGTACGGCGGATCGCTGAACACGAGGTCGAAGCCGCTCGAGAGCGAGGGCGGCAGGCCGACGCGCAGGTCCGCGTGCACGGTCCGGATCTCGCGGCCGCCGCGGTCGTCGAGGTAAGCGAGCACGCGCTCGTCCAGGTCGACGACGGTCGGCGACGCCGACGGGCAGACCGCCCGCACCGCCAGCGACGTCAGGTCGTGGTCGCCGAGGAACAGCAGGCGCGCCGAGGCGAGGTCGTACTGCGCGTCCAGCCAGAGGGCGCGGCGCAGCACGGTCTCCGGCGTGGCCTGCACGTGGTCGAGCGCGGCCAGCGGTGCCGGCACCTCGGCCACCCACTCGGCGATCTTCGGCAGCAGTTCGTGCGCCGCGACGGCTTCGTCGAGCGGGTCGGCGTAGCGCGGCGCGTGGTACTGCAGGTACGACGCCGCGACGCCGGGCGAGATGCGCAGGCGGTCGCCGCTGCGGTCCAGGTCGTCGCCGAGGGCCGCGAGGACGGCCTCCACGCTGCGCCGCGGCGCCGTGCTCAGCCGGACCAGTTCGCCGAGGTCGTGGTCGCCGGTGCGCAGCAGGTCGAGGACGCGGTACAGCGGGCGGACGCCGACGCCGTGCGCGGCGAGGACGTCGTCGAGTGCCTTCACGGGCTCCGAGCCTAGCCAACCACCTGCCGGAACAGCGTGCCAACCACCGCCGACTCGGCTACGGTCGAACCGACCGGGACATGGGGAGTGGCTGTGACCATCGAATTCCGCGACGTGACCAAGCAGTATCCGGATGGGACGGTCGCCGTCGACAAGCTCAACCTCACGGTCGAAGACGGCACGATCACCGTGTTCGTCGGCCCGTCGGGCTGCGGCAAGACGACGTCGCTGCGGATGATCAACCGGATGGTGGAGCCGACCGGCGGCCAGGTGCTGCTGGACGGCAAGGACGTCGCCGAGGGCGACCCGGCGCTGCTGCGCCGCGGCATCGGGTACGTCATCCAGCACGCTGGCCTCTTTCCACATCGGACGGTGCTGGACAACATCGCCACCGTGCCCCTGCTTTCCGGCTGGGACAAGGCGAAGGCGCGCAAGCGGGCCGCCGAGCTGCTGGAGATCATCGGCCTTCCGGTCGAGCTCGGCAAGCGCTACCCGGCCCAGCTCTCGGGCGGTCAGCAGCAGCGCGTCGGCGTCGCCCGCGCGCTCGCCGCGGACTCGCCGGTGCTGCTGATGGACGAGCCGTTCTCCGCGGTCGACCCGATCGTGCGCGAGGACCTGCAGAACGAGCTGCTGCGGCTGCAGTCGCAGCTGGGCAAGACGATCGTGTTCGTCACGCACGACATCGACGAGGCGGTCCGGCTCGGGGACAAGGTGGCGGTGATGCGGGTCGGCGGCAAGCTCGCCCAGTACGGCACGCCCGCCGACGTCCTGCGGCACCCGGTGGACGACTTCGTCGCGTCGTTCGTCGGCCGGGACCGCGGCTACCGCGGCCTGTCGTTCCTCTCCGCCGAAGGCGTCGAGGTCAAGGAGCTGGAGCTGGTCGAAATCGGCGCCGCCGTTCCCGCGAGCGACGGCTGGCGGCTCGCGGTCAACACCGAGAAGCAGCCTCGCGGCTGGCTGCCCCCGGACTCCACTGTGGACGGTCCGCTCACCGAGGACGCCCTCGTGGCCGGGGGATCGCTGTGGGTGCGGGGCACGCCGATCCGCGGCGCGCTCGACGCGGCGCTGTCGTCGCCCGCCAGCCTCGGCGTGGTCGTGGACGACGATCACCGGGTGCTCGGCGGCGTCGTCGCGAGGCAAGTGCTGGACGTGATCGAGGCGACCCCGCAGGCGTCATGAGCTTCTTCGGCGAGCTCGGGCGCTACCTGAGCAGCGCGAACAACCGCGTCCAGATCCTCGGCGACCTGGGCGACCACGTGTACCTGGCGCTGCTCCCGCTGGTCATCGGGATCGTCCTGGCGATCGCGGCGGGCTGGCTCGGCCACCGCTGGCGGCCCGCACGCCAGGTGCTGATGGTGGTGGCGAACCTGCTCTACACGATCCCGTCGCTCGCGCTGTTCGTCGTCATCCCCGGCCTGATCGGGTCGAAGATCCTGGACAGCGTCAACGTCGTCGTCGCGCTGACGATCTACACCACGGCGCTGCTGGTCCGCCCGGTGCTCGACGCCCTCGACGCCGTGCCGGCGCCGGTGGTCGCCGCCGCGACCGCCGTCGGGTACAAGCCGGTGCGCCGCTTCTTCGCCGTCGAGCTGCCGTTGTCCGTGCCGGTGCTGGCGGCCGGCGTGCGGGTCGCGTCGGTCAGCAACATCAGCCTGGTCAGCGTCGGCGCGCTGATCGGCACCGGCGGCCTCGGCGTGCTGTTCACCGACGGCTTCCAGCGCGAATACTTCTCGCCGATCGTGGTCGGCATCGTGCTGACCCTCCTGCTGGCGCTGATCGTCGACCTGGTGCTGGTGGGCTCGCGAAACCTGCTGACGCCGTGGACCCGGGTGGAGGCGCCGTGATCACCGATCTCGTCCGCTGGTTCGGCGACCCGGCGCACTGGTCCGGGCCCGACGGCATCCCGCAGCGGCTGCTGGAACACCTCGGCTACACCGCGTTGTCGCTGGTGATCGCCCTGGTCATCGCGGTGCCGCTGGGCCTGTTCGTCGGCCACACCGGCCGCGGCGGCGTCGCGCTGGTGAGCGCCGGCAACGCCATCCGCGCGCTGCCGACGCTCGGGCTCGTCACGTTCCTGTTCCTGCTCTTCACCGAGAGCGTCACCTCGACGATCATCGGGCTCGTCGTGCTGGCCGTCCCGCCGATCCTGGCCGGGACGTACGCCGGGCTGCAGGCGACCGACCACGGCGTGGTC
The DNA here is from genome assembly GCF_002904335.1 of Amycolatopsis sp. CA-126428. GTDB lineage: Bacteria > Actinomycetota > Actinomycetes > Mycobacteriales > Pseudonocardiaceae > Amycolatopsis. The sequence goes on from NZ_PPHF01000128.1 coordinate 62,956, forward strand.
GACGCCGCCGAGGGGGTCGGGATGACCGGCTGGCAGCGGCTGTGGCAGGTCGAGGTGCCGATCTCCCTGCCGCTCGTGCTCGGCGGCATCCGCAACGCCGTGCTCCAGCTCGTCGCGACCGCCGCGGTGGCCGCGTACGTCGGACTCGGTGGCCTGGGCCGGTTCCTGCTCGACGGACTGGCCATTTTGGACTATTCCGAGGTCATCGCGGGCGCGCTGCTGACGACGTTGCTGGCCATCGTCCTGGACCTGCTCTTCGCGGTGCTGAACCGGGCCCTGGTGCCCCGGGGCGTCCGGCTCGCGGCGGCTGTGAAGAAGGTGGCGGCGTGAAGCGGCTGGTCGTGCTGGTGGTCCTGGTGGTGGTGGCGGCCGGCTGTGGCAACCCGCTGGCGGGCGGCGGTGAAGGTGGCGCTTCGGGGGACATCATCATCGGGGCGTCCGACGTCGGCGAAAGCCTGCTGCTGGCCCAGATCTACGCCGGGGCGCTGCGGGACGCGGGCGCGACGAACGTGACCGTGCGGCCGCCGGTCGGCAGCCGCGAGGTCGTCGTCAAGGCGCTGCAGGACAAGTCGCTGTCGGTCGTGCCGGACTACAGCGGCAACCTGTTGCGCTACTTCGACAAGAACACCACCGCGACGACGTCCCAGGACGTCTACGCGCAGTTGCGGCAGAAGATCCCGCCCGGCTTCGAGGTGCTGGACCAGGCACCGGCGGAGGACAAGGACCTGTTGGTCGTCGGCCCGCAGCTGGCGTCTTCCGGGGTGAAGACGTTCTCGGACCTGGGGCGGCGCTGCCGCGAGCTGGTGTTCGGCGGGCCCGGCCAGTGGAGCAGCCGCTGGAAGGACAAGATCAAGTCGCTGTACGGCTGCGAGTTCAAGGAAATCCGCACCACGGACACGGGCGGCCCGGTGACGGTGGCGGCCCTGAAGTCCGGCGACGTGCAGGTGGCGGACCTGTTCAGCACGTCCTCGACGATCGCGGCGAACGGGTTCGTGCCCCTGGTCGACGACAAGAACATGTTCCCGGCGCAGAACATCGTGCCGCTGGTGGCGCGGGGGACGCTGTCCCCGCGTGAGGTGGCGGCGCTGAACCGCGTGTCGGCGGCGTTGACTACCGAGCAGCTGACGCGGCTGAACGTCGAGTTCACCGAGGAGAAGCGCAACCCGCTGGACATCGCGGAGGACTTCCTCGCGCGGGCTTAGTGGTCGACGGCCAGCTTGACGCCGAGGCCGATGAAGATGCCGCCGGTGGCGACCTCGATGCGGCGCTGGTTCTTCTTCCGCCGGACCCAGCCACCGAGGCGGCCGGCGAGGACGCCGACCGTGCCGTCGACGAGGAACTCGAACACGATCATGATCGCGCCGAGGACCGCGAACTGCAGCCAGACGTGGCCCTTCGCCGGGTCGATGAACTGCGGCAGGAAGGCGATGGTGAAGGTGACCATCTTCGGGTTGAGCAGGTTGGTGAGCAGGCCGCTGAGGTAGGCGCGGTCGCTTTTCCGCTCGACGAGCGGCTTGCGGTTCCGGATGGCCTGGACACCCAGGTAGATGAGGTAGCCGGCCCCGGCCACCCGCACGACGGTGAAGGCCACGGGCACGGCGGCGAAGAGCGCGGCCAGCCCGGCCGCCGCGACGGCGACGTGGATGGCTTCGCTGGTGGCGACCCCGGCGGTGGCGAGCAGGCCGGCCTTCGGGCCGCCGCGCATGCCGCAGCCGAGGATGAAGAGCATGTCCGGGCCCGGGGTGACCATCGCGATCGCGGTGGTGACGAGGAAGGCCAGGAGGAGGTGCTGGTCGACCGGCATGGCTCGATCGTGGCACGCCGGTCGTCCCGCACGAACTCCTTTTCCGGGGACTCCTCTGCCGGGCCGGGGCCTCAGCCGCGTACGGCCGCCGCCACCCGGGCCGCGTCCTCGATGCCCCGCTCCGGGGGCTCCTCCGGCAGCGGCAGCAGCACCACCGAACCGCTGCCGGCCTCGTGCAGCGCGCGGACCGCCGCCGCGCAGGTGTCCACGTCGCCGCAAATGGCCAGGCGGTCGATCCACTCCGGACGCAGGGCCGCCGCCAGCTCGTCCACTGTGGACGCCGAGTCCAGCAGGGCCAGCAGCTCGCCGGCGAACGGCAGGCCCTCCACCTGCACCCGCGATCCCGGGGTCAGGGACTCCGCGACCGTCAGGCGCGCCCGCTCGCGGTCGCCCAGGGCCAGCCAGTTGTACGTCACCACGGTGTGGTGGGCCGGCGCGCCTTCCGCCGCGCGGCCCGGTGCGATGCCCGCCAGCGCCGTCCGGACGTACTCCGGCGGGGCCGGCTCGGCGAGGATCGTGCCGTCCGCCGCCGCGCCCGCCACCGCCAGGGACTTCGGGCGGCGGACGCCCGCCACCAGCGGGGGCGGCGACGCCGGCGGGAACACCAGCTCGACCTCGTCCAGGTGGACGTGCCGGCCGTCCATCGAGACGCGCTCGCCCGCCAGCAGCCGCCGGACCGCCAGCAGCGTCTCCTCCAGCGCCGCCAGCGGGGATGCCGGGTACGCCCCGATCTGCCGCATCCACGAGGCGACGCCGTGGCCGAACCCGGCGATCAGCCGGTCCGGGTGCAGCTCGGCCAGCGCCGCGACCTCCATCGCCGCGATCGCCGGGTTGCGCGCCACCGCCGGCAGGACGCCGATGCCCACCTTGATCGTCGACGTCACCGCCAGCGCCGTCGCGACCGTGGCGACACCGGCCGCCCAGAAACAGTCTTCGACCAGCCAAAGCTCGTCGAGACCCGCGTCTTCGGCCTGGCGTGCGAGGTCGCGCAGCTTGGCCGGGGGCTGCTCGCGGTTGATCCGCACCCCCACGGACGAGGTCGGTGTGTACACGCGCGGCTCCTGTTCAGATCCGGGAGAACGCGGGCGCGTACTCGAACGCGCCCGCCTGGGTTGGTTCGTACGCGGAGAGGGTCCGCGCCTGGAAGTACCGGCCCCACCGCGGGTCCGGGGCCGTGATCGACAGGCCGTGGCCGAGGGCGTCGGCCGCGGCGTGGACCCCGCTCGTTTGGTGCGCGGGTAACACGCCGAGCGGCCCGAGCCCGACGGCGGTCTTCTTGTCTTCGCCGAGGCGGGCGCGGCTGCAGCACACGTGCCCGATGACTTCGCCGTCGTGGAGGGCCACCAGCGACAGGGCGTTGATCAGGTCGCCTTCGGCGCGGAGTTCGTCGACGAGGGGCGCCTCGACCGGGGTGACGCCCGCTTCGCGCCGGAAGGCCTCGCTGTGGACGGCGTGGATCGCCGCCTGGTCAGCGGCCGTCTCGCGGCGGATCAGCATGATCGCCACCTTGCCGTGAACCGGCTGGGGATGGCAATCGGGTTTGGGCTGCGCCCCCGGTTTCCACGCTACCGGAGGGCACCGACAGTTCCGGGCGGCCGACGAAGCCCGGGTGGGCGACGAAGCCGGGCGGCCGACGAAGCCCGGGTGGGCGACGAAGCCGGGCGGCCGACGACGAAGGCCTCCTCGCCGGCGGACCGGGGAGGAGGCCTTCGTCGTGCTTCAAGCGATCAGTCGAACGCCTTCGAGATCAGCGCCTTCTGCTCGACCTCGTGCACCTTCGACGAACCCGCCGACGGAGCCGCCATCGGGCGGCGGGAGACGACCTGCAGGCCCGAGAGCACCTCCGGGAACTTCCGGGGCAGGTTCAGGCCGAAGAACGGCCACGCACCCTGGTTCTCCGGCTCCTCCTGGACCCACGCGACCTGCGTCGCGTTCGTGTAGCGCTCCAGCGCCGCCAGCAGCTTCTTCTTCGGCAGCGGGTAGTACTGCTCGATCCGCACGATGGCGACGTCGTCGGCCTCGCGCTTGGTCCGCTCCGCCACCAGCTCCCAGTACAGCTTCCCGGAGGTCAGCAGCACCTTGCGGATCTTCGCCGGGTCCGGGGTGACGTCGTCGATGACGGACATGAACCGGCTCTCGCCGGTGAAGTCCTCGGTCGGCGAGGTCGCGGCCTTGTTGCGCAGCATCGACTTCGGCGTGAAGACGACCAGCGGGCGCTGGATGCCGTCGAGGGCGTGGCGGCGCAGCAGGTGGAAGTAGTTCGCCGGGGTGGACGGGACCGCCACCGTCATCGAACCCTCCGCGCACAGCGAGAGGAAGCGCTCGATGCGGCCGGACGTGTGGTCCGGGCCCTGGCCCTCGTGGCCGTGCGGCAGCAGCAGCACGACGTCCGAGCGCTGGCCCCACTTGGCCTCGCCCGAGGAGATGTACTCGTCGATGACCGTCTGGGCGCCGTTGACGAAGTCGCCGAACTGCGCTTCCCACATGACCAGCGACTCGGGGTTGGCCACCGAGTAGCCGTACTCGAAGCCGACGGCCGCGTACTCCGACAGCGCCGAGTCGTAGATCATCACGCGGCCCTGGCCCTCGGCCAGGTTCTGCAGCGGCGAGTACTCCTGGCCGGTCTTGCGGTCGATGAACACCGAGTGCCGCTGGGTGAACGTGCCGCGGCGCGAGTCCTGGCCGGACAGCCGGACGAGCCGGCTCTCCATCGCCAGCGACCCGAACGCGAGCAGCTCGCCGAACGCCCAGTCGATGTCGCCCTCGCGGGACATCTTGTGGCGGCGCTCCATGACCGGCTTGACGCGCGGGTGCGGGGTGAAGCCCTCCGGCACGTTCACGAAGGCGTCGCCGATGTGCTCCAGCGTCTCCTTGGTGATCGCCGTCGCGACCTTGGCCGGCACCTGCTGCTCCTCCTCGACGGAGGGGCTCGCCTTCGCCGGGTGCTTCTCCAGCTCACGCACCTCGTTGAAGACGTGCTCGAGCTGGCTCGAGAAGTCGCGCAACGCGGCCTCGGCCTCCTCGACGGAGATGTCGCCGCGGCCGATCAGCGACTCGGTGTAGGTCTTCCGCACCGAACGCTTGGTGTCGATGATGTCGTACATCGCCGGCTGCGTCATCGAGGGGTCGTCGCCCTCGTTGTGGCCGCGGCGGCGGTAGCAGATCAGGTCGATGACGACGTCCTTGTGGAACGCCTGGCGGTACTCGACGGCCAGCTTGGCCACCCAGTGCGCGGCCTCCGGGTCGTCGCCGTTCACGTGGAAGATCGGCGAACCGATCATCTTCGCGACATCGGTGGCGTACTGCGACGAGCGCGAGTGCTCCGGCGCGGTCGTGAAGCCGACCTGGTTGTTGACGATGACGTGCACGGTGCCGCCGGTGCGGTACCCGCGCAGCAGCGACAGGTTCAGCGTCTCCGCGACGACGCCCTGGCCCGCGAAGGCCGCGTCGCCGTGCATCAGGACCGGCAGCACGGTGTAGCCCTCGCCGCCCTTGTCCAGGAGGTCCTGCTTCGCGCGGACGATGCCCTCGAGCACCGGGTCGACGGTCTCCAGGTGCGACGGGTTCGCCGTCAGCGACACCTTCGTCTCGCCGTCGCCGAACATGCGGAAGTACTTGCCCTCGGCGCCGAGGTGGTACTTGACGTCACCGGAGCCGTGCGCCTGGCCCGGGTCGAGGTTGCCCTCGAACTCCTGGAAGATCTGGCTGATCGGCTTGCCGACGATGTTGGCCAGGACGTTCAGCCGGCCGCGGTGCGGCATGCCGATGACGACCTCGTCGAGCTCGTGCTCGGCGGCCTTGTCCAGCAGCGTGTCGAGCAGCGGGATCGCCGTCTCGCCGCCTTCGAGCGAGAAGCGCTTCTGGCCGACGTACTTGGTCTGCAGGAACGTCTCGAACGCCTCGGCGGCGTTCAGCTTCGAGAGCACGTACTTCTGGACCGCGGGGTCCGGCTTCTCGTGCGGGATCTCGACGCGCTCCTGGATCCAGCGCCGCTCCTCGGGGTCGAGGATGTGGGTGTACTCGATGCCGACCGTGCGGCAGTACGAGTTGCGCAGCACGCCCAGGATGTCGCGCAGCTTCATCCGCTCCTGGCCGGCGAAGCCGCCGACCGGGAACTCGCGGTCGAGGTCCCAGAGCGTCAGGCCGTGGGACAGGACGTCCAGGTCGGCGTGGCTGCGCTGGCGGTAGTTCAGCGGGTCGGTGTCGGCCATCAGGTGGCCGCGCATCCGGAACGCGTCGATGAGCTCGATGACGCGGGCGGTCTTGTCGACCGGGCCCTCGGGGATGTCGGCGACCCAGCGGATCGGCTCGTACGGCAGGCGCAGGCTGGTGAAGACGTCGTCGTAGAAGCCGTCTTCACCGAGCAGCAGCTGGTGGATGCGCTTGAGGAACTCGCCGGACTCCGCGCCCTGGATGATGCGGTGGTCGTAGGTCGAGGTCAGCGTCATGATCTTGCTGATGCCGAGGTCGACCAGCGTCTTCTCGCTGGTGCCCTCGAACGCCGCCGGGTACTGCATGGCGCCGACGCCGATGATGGCGCCCTGGCCGGCCTGCAGGCGCGGCACCGAGTGGTTGGTGCCGATGCCGCCCGGGTTGGTCAGCGAGATGGTGGTGCCGGAGAAGTCGTCCGCGGTCAGCTTGTTGTTGCGGGCCTTCTTGACGATGTCCTCGTAGGCCTGCCAGAACTGCAGGAACGACATGTCCTCGACGCCCTTGACCGAGGCCACGACGAGGTTGCGCGACCCGTCCTTGCCCTTCATGTCGATGGCGAGCCCGAAGTTGACGTGCTCCGGCGTGATCGCGAACGGCTTGCCGTCGATCTGCTGGTAGTGCCGGTTGAGGTTCGGGTAGTCCTTCAGCGCCCGCACCATGGCGTAGCCGATGAGGTGCGTGAAGGAGATCTTGCCACCGCGGGTGCGCTTGAGGTGGTTGTTGATGACGATGCGGTTGTCCGCCATCAGCTTCGCCGGGACCGCGCGCACGCTGGTCGCGGTGGGGACGCTCAGCGAGGCGTCCATGTTCTTGGCGATGGCCGCCGCGGCGCCGCGCAGCTGCTTCGACTCCGGCTCTTCCTTCTTCGCCTCGGCCTTGGGCTCGGCCTTCGCGGCCGGCTTCGGCGCCGGCTTCGGGGCTGCCTTCGCGGGGGCCGGCTTCGCGGGCGCCGACGCGGTCGACGACTGCTTGGCCGCCGACTCGGCGTTCTGCACGGCCTTGGCCGAGGGCTGCGCCGCCTGGCCGTTGGCCGTCGGCTTGACTTCGGCCTGCTGCTGCCGGGCGGTGTCCGCCTTGGCCTGCGCGCTCTGCGTCGGCTTGAAGTCCGCGAAGAAGTCGTGCCAGGCGGCATCGACTGAAGATGGGTCTGCGAGGAACTGGTCGTACATCTCTTCGACCAGCCACTCGTTGGGGCCGAACTGTGACGCAGGGCTGCTGCTGGACACGGCTGGGGCTCGCCTCTATCCGTCTCGATCTCGATCTTGAATCCGCTGATGCGCCTACCAGGCTAACCCCCTCGGTGACCGCGATGTGATGGAACCGGCCTGTGTGAGGCGTGGCGCACTAGGGTATCGGTCACTGACTCGATCAAGATGTGCTAAGGGAACCTTAAGCCCTGGACCGGGTACAGGGTTCCCGGCCGGCCGGGATGGGTGCCGCTCGACCGGCGGGCGCTCCCTCAGGGCGTGGCGTCGACGGCCTCCGCGAGGTCCTTGCCCAGCGGGTACGGCGGCTCGTGGGGGACGAGCTTGACGGCCAGGTGGAGCTGGTCGGTGGCCAGCAGCCCGGCGATGTCGCGCATCACCGGTGTGACATCGGTGACGGCGGTGGTCCACTCGTCGACGGGCGCATCGTCGAGGCCGATCCGGAGCGCCTGGAAGTTCAGCGCGGTGTGGTCGAGATCTCGCTCCGCTTCCCACTCGATGTGCCCGTGGGCCAGGGCCCACTCGAAGCCTTCGCGGGTGAGGTCGATCGCGAGGATGCGCTCGTGGCCGGGCTTGCGCCCGTTCTCGCTGCGGTAGGCCGCGAGCCGGAACGACGGCGTGACCTGCACCACCCCACCCCGCTCGAAGGCCTGCTTCTCGAGCGCGGCATCGGCGACGGCGGGCGAGCACGCCTGGTAGACCCGGACGGTCGTCTCGGTCTGCGCCGCCCGCACCTGCCGGTCGGGAACCCGCTTCTCTTCGAACATGCCCGCCATGCTCCCAGCGCCCCGGCCACCCGGCCACCCGGCCACGAACTTTCGTGCGCAAGAGGCCAACACCCGTGATTGGAGGGTCGACTCGCGTGATTGGAGGGTCGACTCGCGTGATCGGAAGGTCGACTCGCGTGATCGGAAGGTCGACTCGCGTGATTGGAGGGTCGACTCGCGTGATTGGAGGGTCGACTCACGTGCCTGGAGGGTCGGCTTGCGTACCCAGGGGGTCGGTTTGCGTACCTGGAGGGTCGGCTCGCCATCCGACCGTCCAGGTACGCGAACCGACGGTGCAGGTACGCGAGCCGACTGGTCCGGTACGTCAGCCGAGGGCCCAGAGGCGGGCGTAGGGGCCGTTGGCGGCCAGGAGCTCGGCGTGGGTTCCGGTTTCCACGATGCGGCCGTGGTCCAGGACCACGATGCGGTCCGCACGGGCCGCTGTCGCGAGGCGGTGGGCGACCACGAACGTCGTGCGGCGGTGGGCCACCGTCTCCGTGGCCCGGAGGACCGCCGCCTCCGTCGAGGGGTCCAGGGCGGCCGTGGCCTCGTCGAGGAGGAGGACGTCCGGGTCCACCAGCTCCGCCCTCGCCAGGGCCACCAGCTGGCGCTGGCCCGCCGACAGCGAGCGGCCGCGCTCGCCCACCGGCTGCAGGAAGCCCGCCGGGAGGGCCGCGACGCCGTCCAGCGCGCCCACCGCGCGGACCGCCGCCTCGACCTCCGCGTCGGACGCGGCCGGCCGGCCGTAGCGGACGTTGTCGGCCACCGTGCCCGAGAACAGGTGCGCCTCCTGCGGCACCACGCCCATCCGGCGGCGCATCCCGGCCAGCTCGTACTCGCGGACGTCCGTGCCGTCGATCCGCACCTCGCCGCCGGTGACGTCGTAGTAGCGCGCCACCAGCTTCACCGCCGTCGACTTCCCGGCGCCGGTCGCGCCGACGAGCGCGATCGTCTCGCCGGCCGCGACGTCCAGCGAGAACTCCGCCAGCGCCGGAGTCTCGGCGCCGGCGTAGGAGAACTCGACCTCCTTGAACGAGACCTCGCCGCGCAGCCGCTCCGGCACCGCGACCGGCTTCTCCGCCGCCGGCACCGACGTCGGCGTCCGCAGCAGGTCGCCGATGCGGTTCAGCCCGACGCTCGCCTGCTGGTAGCCGTCGAACACCGCCGACAGCTGCTGGATCGGCGAGAAGAACTGCTGCAGGTACAGCAGGAACGCGAGCAGCACGCCGGCCGACAGCGTGCCCGCCGAGACGCGACCGGCCCCCGCGACCAGCACCGTCGTCGTCGCCAGGTCCGACATCAGCGCCACCAGCGGGAAGTACGTCGCCACGTACCGCTGGGCCCGCAGCCGCGAGCGCCGGTAGTCGTCGCTGCGCGAAGCGAACGCCTCCGCGGAGCGGTCTTCGCGCGTGTACGCCTGCGCGACCCGCAGCCCGCTGACGTTCTCCTGCATGTCCGCGTTCACGACGCTGACCCGCTCGCGAGCCTCGTTGTACGCCTTCGACGCCGAACGCCGGAAGATCACCGTGGCCACCGCCAGCACCGGCACCATCGCCAGCGCGTACAGCGCCAGCCCGGCGTCGGTGACCAGCAGCGCGGCCGTGATCCCGGCCAGCGTCAGCGCGCTGACCACCGCGGTGGCGAGCCCGGTCTGCAGGAACGTCGAGAGCGCGTCGACGTCCGTCGTCATCCGGGTCATGATCTTCCCGGACAGCTCCCGCTCGTAGTAGTCGAGGCCGAGCCGCTGCAGGTGCGCGTAACTGCGGACGCGCAGCGCGTACAGCACCGTCTCGCCCACCCGGGACGTCAGCCGCGTCTGCGCGAAGACCACCAGCCAGTCGGCCGCGATCACCGCGGCGCCGATGCCGGCGGCCAGCCAGATCATCCACTCGACGCCGGTGCGCACCCCGTGGTCGACGCCGAACTGGTACAGCCCGGGCAGCGCGATCGACGCCAGCGCGTCCGCCGCCACCAGCCCGATCACCAGGAACAGGGGCCCGCGGACCGGCCGCAGCAGCCCGGCCAGCCGGAACTTCGGGTCGGGCGCGGTGACGTCCACGCCGGGCAGCCGCGGCTCGTCGGTGGCGGGCGGGAGCTTGCGGACGCCCTCGATCAGCTCCGGCGTCGGCGGCACGTCCAGCCCGCCGCCCCCGCCGACGAACCCGCTGCTGTTCGGGTCGCCACTGCGCATCCGCGCGGCTTCGGCCAGTGCGTCGACCTCGTCCTGGCTCTCGTCCCGCGGCCACAGCGACGGCGTGACTCCGCCCGGCCCGCGATCGAGGCCCTCGCAGCGGTGCTTCTCTTCGACGTCGTCGCCCGGACCGGCCACGAGTTCGCGGAACAGCGGGCAGCGCGCCATCAGCTCCGACTCGGTGCCGACGTCGACGACGCGGCCTTCGTCCAGCACCGCGATCCGGTCGGCCAGGGCGAGGGTGGAGCGCCGGTGGGCGATCAGCAGGGTGGTCCGCGCCGCGGTGACCGAGCGCAGGGTGTCGTGGATCGCCGCTTCGGTGACCGTGTCGATGGCCGAGGTCGCGTCGTCGAGCACCAGGATCCGCGGGTCGGTGATCAGGGCCCTGGCCAGCCCGAGCCGCTGCCGCTGCCCGCCCGAGAGCGTGAGCCCGCGCTCGCCGACCAGCGTGTCGTAGCCGTCCGGCAGCGCGCGGATGAAGCCGTCCGCCTCCGCGGCCCTGGCCGCGGCGACCACTTCTTCGTCGCTCGCGTCCGGACGGCCGTAGGCGATGTTGTCCCGGATCGAGGAGGAGAACAGGAACGCCTCCTCGAACACCACGCCGATCGCCTGCCGCAGCTGCCGCAACGGGACGTCACGGACGTCGAGGCCGCCGACCCGCACCGCGCCCTCGTGCACGTCGTAGAACCGGGGCAGCAGCAACGAGATCGTCGACTTCCCCGAGCCCGCGGTGCCGACCAGCGCGAGGGTCTCGCCCGGGTTCGCGGTGACCGAAAGACCGGCCAGCACCGGTTCGCTGCGGGTGTAGCCGAACCGGACGCCGTCGAGCTCCACGCCCAGCGGCCCCTCCGGCAGCGGCCGCGCGTCCGGCGCGTCGGCGACGTCGGTCTGCGCGTCGATCAGCTCGTACACCCGCTCGGCGCCGGCGCGGGTCAGCTGGGCCTGCACGACCAGGCCGGAGAGCATCCGGGCCGGGCCGATCAGCGTCGCGAGGTAGGTGGCGAAGGCCAGGAAGGTGCCGAGGGTGATGGACCCGTTCAGCGCGAGGACGCCGCCGATGCCGAGCACGGCGACCTGGCCGGCGGCGGGCAGGGCGGCGGTGGTCGCCGTCGGGACCGCCGAGAGCTTCGCCGCGCGAAGCCGCTCCCCGAACAGCTTGCGCGCGGTCCCTTCCAGCTTCGAGACTTCCCGCGTCTCCTGGCCGAAGCCCTTGACCACCCGGACGCCGGTGACGGTCTCTTCGACCTGCTGCGCGACGTCCGCCGCGCGCTGCTGCGCCGACCACGTCGCCGGGAAGAGGCGCTTGCGGCTGCGCGCCACGATGATGCCGACCGCGGGCGTGACGACCAGCGCGATCAGCGTCAGCACCGGCGACAGCCACAGCATCGCGACGAACGACAGCAGCGCGAAGACCACCGAGCCGAAGGACAGCGGGACCTGCATCAGGATCCCGGTCACCAGCTGCAGGTCGGAGATCGCGCGCGAGGCGACCTGGCCGGTGCGCAGCGCGTCCTGCTTGCCGCCGTCCAGCCGCGAAACGGCGTTGAAGACGCGCTGGCGCAGATCGTGTTGCACGTCGAGGGCGAGCTTCCCGCCGAGGTAGCGGCGCGCGAACGCGGTGCCGAACGCGATCAGCTGCAGCGCGACCAGGAAAACGGCGATCCCGGGCAGCCCGCCGGTGCGCCCGGCCACCGCGTCGTCCACCGCCGTGCGCACCAGCAACGGGCTGGCGGCCTGCACGCCGACGCCGAATGCGGCCGCGAGCAGCGACAGCACGACGAGCACACGGTGCTCCCACGCCGCCGCGGACAGCCGGCGGATCCAGCCGGCTGTCTCGGTGGGTGGGAGCTCTTGACGGGAGCGGGGCGGAGCGACGGTCACGTTGTGACAGTAAGCGCCACCACCGACAAAATATTTCCGCGCACACCAGGAAGGCCACCTCGAGCTGCTCGAGGTGGCCTTCGCGGACAGCCGGGACTACGTGATGTCGCGCTTCTGGTTGCCCGCCCAGCCGAGGCCGAAGAAGAGCATCGTCCACCCGAAGAAGATGAGCGCCGAAGCCCACCACGAGATCACGCCGGGTGCGCCCGCCGCGAGCTGCAGGCCGAGCGCCGACCAGTGGTCGACGCCACCCGGCAGGTTGAGCGAGTTGATGCCGAACGCGTCCGCGGCGATCCCGCCCACGATCCCGTTGGCGGTGCCGTTCGGCAGCAGCCCGCCCAGGATGTCGGCCGGTCCCCAGAGCGCGATGACGAGCACGTTCTCCACGATCAGGAACCACACCAGGAACAGCACCACGGCCAGCGGCACGCTGCGCAGCACCGCGCCGAACCCGATGCCGAACAGCGTCACCAGCACCGAGGCCAGGATCGTCCCGCCGAGCGCGGCCAGCCACTGGCCGGCACTGGGCCACCGCCCGGAATCGACCGACGCCATCACCGCGATCGCCGAGACGCCGAAGCTCACCAGGCCGTAGATCGCGCCCCACGCCACGTACGTCAGCATCTTCGCGGTCAGCGCCGTGACCCGGTTCGGCGCCGTCAGGAACGTCGTCGTGATCGTCTTGCTGCGGTACTCGCCGGCCAGCGCGAACACGCCGAACAGCCCGGGGATCAGCTGCGCGATGTTCACGCCGTGCGCGAACGCCAGCAGCCCGACCGGCAGCTTGCTCGCGTCCAAGCCGACCGCGCCCGCGACCTCGCGGGCGTCGCTGGAGCCGATGAAGTCCGCGAAGTCGTTCGTGATCTTGCCCCACACGAACGTCAGCCAGAACGCCACCAGCGCCAGCGGGATCAGCAGCACCCACCACGTGTTCAGCGAGAGCGTCTTGCGGAACTCCGCCTTGATCAGGTTGCCCATCACTGCTGCGGTCCTCCCCAGTACTGCTGCTGCTGTTGCTGCTGCGGGCCCGACGGCGGACCCTGCTGGTAGTGCTGCTGCTGCGGCGGGTAACCGGGCGGCGGGCCCTGCTGGTACGGCGGCTGCGGCGGCGGGTAGCCCGGCGCACCGGCGTACTGACCCTGCGTCAGCTGGAAGAACATCCGCTCCAGATCGGCGTGCTCCTCCTGCATCCCGTAGACCGCGATCCCGGCCTTCGCGGCCAGGTCACCGATCTGCTGGACACTCGACCCGGCGACCGCGACCCGGCCGTCCGGCGTCGGCGACACCTGCTGGATGCCGTTCTCCTGCAACGCCTTCACCAGCGCCGCCGGATCCGCGGGCTGCACCAGCACCCGCGACTGCTGGCCCTTGCGCAACTGCTCCAGCGGGCCGTAGTACCGCGTGACACCCTGGCTGATGATCACCACCTGGTCGATCAGCTGCTCGACCTCGTTGAGCAGGTGGCTCGAAACCAGCACGGTCCGCCGCTGCTCCCGCGCGTACGACCGCAGGAAGTTGCGCAGCCACAGGATGCCCTCGGGATCCAGGCCGTTCGTCGGCTCGTCGAGCACCAGCACCTGCGGGTCACCCAGCAGCGCCGTCGCCAGCGCCAGCCGCTGCCGCATACCCAGCGAGAACCCGCCCGCCTTCCGGTCCGCGGCGCTCCCCAGGCCTACCAGGCCGAGCACCTCGTCCGCCCGCCGATCCGGCACCCCGATGGCCGCCGCGTACACCCGGAGGTGGTTGCGGGCCGTCCGGCCCGGGTGGAAACCCTCGTTTTCCAGAACCGAGCCCACCACCCGCGCCGGATTCCCCAGCTGCGCGTGCGGCCGCCCGTTGATCGTCGCCGTCCCCGATGTGGGTGTCACCAACCCGAGCAACATGCGCAACGTCGTCGTCTTACCGGCGCCGTTCGGACCCAGGAAACCCGTCACCGAACCAGGTTCGACCGTGAAGCTCAGGTTCTGCACGGCGTTCACCTCGCCGAACCGCTTGCTCAGGTTCTGCACCACAATCCGGCCACTGCCGTCGTGCATACCGTCCCCTAACGTTCCCCGCTGATGCGGCGTCATCCTGCCCTACCAGCCGCGCTCGCGCGCACGGAACGCCCCAGAGCGACCTTCGTCACTTTCCGCTACCGGCCAGTACCCCGCTCGGCGCCGCTGACCAGAGGATTCACGCCGTCCGTCAGATCAACTTGGTAAAGAATTCGTGCGACTTGCCGACCCGGTGCAGCCAACTCCGCCAGACCCCTCTAAGCTGGGTATCGGCGGCCCGCTCCCAGTGACCCCCAGGCTGGTTGAGCGGGTCGCCCCTTCGTCTCTGCATCGCGGCTTCGCCGCTCATGTCGACTTCGTCCTTCTGCCCGGGGGGCCGAGCCCCCCGGACCCCCCACGGTGCCTCGCGCTCCGCATCCGAGGTGGCTGGGAGGGACCGGGAGGGGCGAGGTCCGGGAGGGGCGAGGTCCGGGAGGGGCGAGGTCCGGGAGGGGCGAGGTCCGGGAGG
>NZ_PPHF01000129.1 GCF_002904335.1 Amycolatopsis sp. CA-126428
CCACCGGCCAACCCATCACCCGATCCCTGACCGCCTACGACCACTGACCGAGTTACGCATTACTCGTCTAGGACCAGGTCAGGTCCGAGAGGCACCACCGTCTCACCCGGCCGGCATGTCAGCTCGCTCGTCCTCGATGGTCCGGTGCAGCACGGCGTCTTCACCTCGCCGATCCACCCGTCGCTGGCTCACCCTGGCGCTCGCTCTCGGAGCCGCGGCCGCCGGCTGGGAACGGGCGCTGCGCGTGCGCTACCGCCGGCTGCTCGACGGCGGGGCCACTGAGCGCCAGGCGTATCGTCGGAAGCGTGGAGAAGCGCGTCGCGACGGAGTTGATCGAGGGGGCCCGCGCCGAGACCGAGCGGCTGGTCACGGCGTTGGCGCGGCAACACGACGACATCGTCGCGGCGTCGCAGTTCGACAGCGGCGACGACGAACACGACCCCGAAGGCGCCACCATTGCCTTCGAGCGGGCACAGGTCCAGGCCTTGCTGCGGCAGGCGCAGGACGACCTGGCGGCGCTCGGGCAGGCCGCCGAACGGCTGGAAGCCGGTGTCTACGAAGTCTGTGAACGCTGTGGTGGTCCGATCGCGGAGGACCGGCTGGTCGCCCTGCCGGCCACGCGGATCTGCATCACCTGCGCGAACCGGAGGTGACGATCCCGATGTCCGGATTGGCCGCGCGGTGAACCGCGCGACCGGAATGGTAGCTACGAAGGAGACCGCTGTGTCCATCGAGCTGAACCGGCACGACTGAGGATCGCTCGCCACCATCCACGGCACAGCCGCCAGAGGCCACGGTTGGCAAGCTACTGGACGTCGTCAACGCAAGGTCACACGACACTAGTAAGACACGGTCAACTGCGCGCGGGCGGCTTCAGCGCGTGCCGACGCCTCGGCGGGCGTGTCGGCCACCGCGATGACGTGGCCGATGCGGTGGTGGCTGTTGCTCGGCCACTTCGTGCTGTCACCGGGGCCGACTCGCAACACCACCTCGGTCACGCCCGCCACCCGGTAGGCGTCCTCCACGCCGCAGACCCTGCTGACCACGCCTTCGCGTGCGGTGAGGAACCGGATCGCGGCCGCACGGGTGGTGGTCGGAGTCAGGTGCGGCGCGGCGCCCGCGTGCATGGCCACGTACTGCTCGAGCAGCCCCACACCGGTTGCGTGCCGGACCAGGGTCGGGATGTTGTCACCGGAGGTGCGCGGGTTGATCTCGATCAGCACCGGACCGTCCTCGGTGAGCTTCAGCTCGGTGTGGGCGGCGCCGAAGTCGAACCCGATGGCGTCCAGTGCGGCCACCGCGACCGCCGCGGCCGGTTCGGTGACCGGCGCGGGCAGCGCGGACGGGAAGGTGTGGCCGGTCTCGACGAACCACGGCACCTGGCCGACCGACTTCTCGGTGACTCCCAGCACGGAGTGCTTGCCCCGGTAGGTCACGGTTTCCACGCTGACCTCGGGACCGAAAACGCACTGCTCGATCAGGCCGCCCGGCACGTGCGCCTGCCCGCGCGAGTTGCGGTCCGACGACGCCAGCGCCCTGATCCGTGCGGCCACCTCCTGCTCGGTCCGGCACAGCGAGACGCCGACGCTCGCTGACTCGTCGGTCGGCTTGACCACGCACGGCAGCCCGGTCCGGGCCAGTACCGCGGCCGTCGAAGTCTCATCGCCGGCGAACCCGAACGCGGGCACCGGCAGTCCAGCGGCGACGCAGGCGCGCCTGCTGTCGAGCTTGTTGCGCGCCAAGCGGGCCGCCGAGGGCGACAGGCCGGGCAGTCCCAGCCGCGAGGCGACCTCGGTGGCGACCGGCACGTAGTATTCGCCGACGGTCAGCACGCCGACCAGCTCGTCCCGGTAGTCCAGCAGCCGCTTTTGCACCAGGTCCGGGTCGATCGTGCTGGGGCACTCGACGATCTCGTCCGCGCACTCGGCGATGACTTTCGCCGCCGCCGCGTCCCTGGTGTACGTGCTGATGTCCGCCGTGACGAACAGCGTGCGCCAGCCGCACCGGTGAGCGAACCGCAGGGCCCGCATGCCGGTTCCGGTCAGGTTGCTCTCCACGAACGCGAGGCTGCCCCGGACTTCGCCGCCGACCACGTCGTGACCGTCGATTTCTTCAGTCATGCCGCCCCTTCATCGCTTTCCCACCAATGACTCGGTCTGCTCGCGTAGCTCCGGGTCCGCCGTCAGCAGAGACCTCAGCCGCACCGCGAAGACCGCCCAGCCGGCCACCAGCGCGGCCACCGCGATCCACAACGTCGGTTCGAGCCCCAGCCACTCGCCCAGGCCGCCGCCGACCAGCGCGCCGACCCAGATCGTGCCGAACGCGACGAACCGGAACGTCGCGGTCACCCTGCCGAGCAGGTCCC
Source organism: Amycolatopsis sp. CA-126428 (assembly GCF_002904335.1). GTDB lineage: Bacteria > Actinomycetota > Actinomycetes > Mycobacteriales > Pseudonocardiaceae > Amycolatopsis. Next base: position 2,366 of record NZ_PPHF01000129.1, read on the forward strand.
GCGGGGTGATCAGCTGGCGCATCGACACGCTGAACACGTTGAACATCGCGAGGCCGAAGCCGTACAGCACGAACGACAGCCCGGCGACCGCCACCGGCGCGCGCACCGCCGACGCCAGCGGGATCAACGCGGGTGCGGCGCTTGCCGTGAGCATCCCGACGACCAGGACGCGGCGCATCCCGGCCGCCCGGGCGAACCTGCGGGTGCATCCGGAGCCGAACACCGCACCGGCCGCACCGACGCCCATGCTCACGCCGAACTCGGCCGGTGACAGGTTCAGGGTGCGCACGGCGAACACGACGTAGACCGTGACGACGGCCTGCTCGAACAGGTTGAACCAGGCCGCTTCCAACGCCAGCAACCGCAGCACGGGCGTCCTGACGAGGAACCGGGCGCCGACCGCGGTGTTCCGCACCAGCCGCCCTCGGGTGCCCTCGAGCCGGATGAAGTTCTCCGGCGTCCCGATCCGGAACACCGCGGCGCCACCGGTCAGGAACAGCACCCCGGCCAGGGCGACCGACCAGCTGCCTCCCAGCACGCCGATCAGCAGACCGCCGAGGCCCGGTGCGGCGACCTGGGTGAGCGAGCTGACCACCTCGAGCCTGCTGTTGGCCGCCACGAGGTGGCCGGACCCGACCAGCGTCGGCACGTACACCGGGTACGTGACGTCCGCCAGCGCGGTGAGCGCCCCCACCGCGAATGCGCTCGCGATGAGCAGCCGGACGCCCGAGCCGTCGCCCGCGAACGCCAGCACCGGCACGGCCAGCAGGAGCGCCACGCCCCGCGCGATGTGCGCCACCAGCAGGTTCGGCCGCCGCGCGTGGTTGTCCAGCCAGGCGCCCGCGAGCAGCGTGAAGAGGAACAGCGGCACGGTCTGGGCCGCGTTGACCAAGCCGACCTGCGCTGGTGTCGCGTCGAACGACACCACGGCCAGCAACGGCAGCACGATCGCCGTGCTCTTCGCCGCGGTCTGGGTGATCGCGTGGCTGAGCCAGATCTTGGCGAACGCCGGTGGCAGGCCCGCCGTCATGACAGCTCCGCCGCGGGAGTGACGCCGAAGTCGTCGCACTCCGCGGCCGGCTGCCAAGCCCTACGCGCGGCCGAGGACGATCCGACGATCTTCCGGGTCTGCTCGGCGTTCGCTGCCCGGAGCGCGTCGTCCTGGCCGGCGAGCACGCTGTCCGGCGACAGGTCGAGCATCCACAGTGGACGAAGCACGGCGCCGCGCATCGCCTTCGCCTCACTCGCCTCGACGCCGGCGTGGATCCAGCGCGCACCCGCCGCGGCGGCGATCCGCACCGGCAAGTAGTAGACCAGGTTGAAGTACTCCGCGGCGTTGCGCAGCCGGTCGTAGTCGAAGCCCGCCGACCGCAGGAAAAGCGTGTCGCCCCACAGGTAGTAGAGGCAGTAGCCGAGCGGTGGCTCGCCGGGTGGGGCGCACAGCAGCACGCGGGCCGCCGGGCCCAGCCGCTCGGCCTGCCTGCGCAGGAACGCCTGGCGTCCGGTGGGATCACCGGAGTGCCCGTACCGTGCCTCGGTGTTGGTCAGCAGCCGTCCGGCGACGTCGGTCCAGTCGGCCAGCGGGTGCTCCGTGACCTCGTAGCCCGCTTTGGCGAACTTGCGGACCTCCCGGCGTACCAGCTCCGCTCGGCTGCGGCTGGGCAGCGACGCGAGCCACGTGTCCCAGTCGCCATCAGGCACCGGGAGCCACGCGTCCGGGCGCAGCAGTACGGGCATGGCGCGCACACCCGCCGAGCGCAGCGCCACCACGGACGCGGTGTCGAGGAACATGGCCACCCTCGGTGCGCCGACGGCGACGCCGGCGAGCTCGGCGAGTCCGGCGAGCACCGCCTCGGCCGCCGCCACCGGGTCGGTGCCCGGCGCGGTCAGCAGATGCGTCTGGTAACCGCGGCGCGGGCCCGCCAGCACCCCGGACGACGCCGGCGCGGCGAGCCCGCGCGCGGTCAGCTCGTCGTGCCAGCGGTAGAACGGGTTCGGTTCGTCGGCGACGACGGTGACCGGCAGCGCGGCGAGCTCTCCGCCCGACGTGCGGCCGTGCACCGCGCCCGTTGTCGCCCCGTCCTGCGCGAGCAGGCCGAGCCACTGGTGCGACGAGTACAGCCGGTTCGCCGAGATGCCCTCCCAGTCCGCTGTGGACAGCCCGCCCAGTGCGTCGTCGAACGCGGTCATCCCTCCACCGGCACGGCCAGTTCCCGCACTGAGGCGCCCTGCCTGGTCCGCAGCACCACGCCGGTGCCGCCCGGCAAGAGGTGGATCGTGCGTTCCTCCGTCCACCCCGCGAACCGGAACTCCCCGTCCCCGACGTGGGTCAGCGCGAACCGCGGTGACCCGTCGACGGCGAGCACGAGCCGGCCGTCCCGCACCTCGATCGCACCGCGCACCCTCGGCTGGGGAAGCAGGAATTCCCCGTCCGCCTCCTCCCAGTCCGTGAAGGCGACGGGGACGTCGAACGCGCAGCGGTAGGGCTCGAGGTCCGCCAACGGGACCTCCGGCCTGATGAACAGCACGTCGTCGCCGGACAGCTGGTCCAGGAACGACTGCGGGAACAGCTTCAGCAGCTCCGGCGTGAGGAAGCTGTCGATGATCATGTGCACGCGGACCCGGTCGCCGTCGTTGGTGACCTGGTGCCACCGGGAGAAGTCGCCGAACCAGAACGAACCCGGCTGCCACCGGTGCACGACGCCGTCGATCATCAGTGAAGCACCGGGATTGGTGATGATCGGCACGTGCAGTCGAACGTTCGCCCACGGCAGGCCGATCTTGGTTTCGAAATGCACCTTGCTCCGCGCGCCGGCGCCGAGCGCGAGCAGCCGGACCGTGCGCAACGGCGCGGGCACCGACCTGATCACCTCGGCCAGATAGGGCGCCTGCTCGAGCCACGGGGTGTCGGCGAAGTCGTCGAGCCCGGCACCGCCGGGATCGGTGCGCTCCACGCTGCCGGTCGGGCTGCGCAACGGCAGCGCGCGCCAGTCGAACGCCGCCCACCGGCCGGGCCCGGTGGTGGTGAAGTTGCGCTGCAGCGCCCACTGCGTGCGGTTGAGCTCGTCCACGTCGGCGCTCAGCCGGTCCGGGTCGAAAACCGGCAGCAGCCGGGCGGCGGAAGGATGACCGAAACTCACCGGTTCGAGCACCTGCCGGTACGCCAAGGACTGGGTCTCCATCTCACACCTCCTTTCCGGCAGACTCAGATCCTTTGTGGACAGCGCGGCTCAGCCGGCTGTCAACGAACGCCACGTGCGACATCGGTTTCCCTTCTTCCCGTTGTGCTGATCAGATGGTTCGCCAGTCCCGCATACACCCCCCGCCGCACCCGCGATCGCCGTCAGGCGGCTGCCCACCATGGACGGCAGCAGCAGCACCAGCCCGGCCGACCGACGTGAGACCGACGAGCACGCCCGCCACCGCGCCCACCGTGTACACCGCGGCGCGGTTGGGCCTGAGGACCCGGCCCGCCACGGCGTGCTGCGGCCGCAGCGACCACAGCGTCTCGTTCACGAAGGCTCGGGTCACAGCAGACCCCAGTTCTTCATTTCCGCCAGCAGGCGGGCGGCGGACCCCTCGATGCTCTCCTCGTGCGTGTAGAGCCTCAGGTCGGGGTTGCGCGGCACCTCGTAGGGGTCGTCGACACCGGTCAGCCCGCTGATCTCGCCGTTGCACTGTTTGGCGTACAGCCCCTTCGTGTCGCGCGCGGAGCAGACCTCGACGGGCGTGGCGACGTGCACCTCGCGGTACGAGGTGCCCGCACTGAGGTGCTGTTCCCTGATCGCGGCCCGGGCGTCGGCGTACGGGGCGATCACCGGCACGAGCACCTTGACCCCGTTGCGCGCCAGCAGCTGGGCGACCCAGCCCACGCGGTCGACGTTGATGTCCCTGTCCTCGCGGGAGAAACCCAGCCCGTTGGACAGCTTGGCCCGGAACTCGTCGCCGTCGAGCACCTCGACGCGGTGCCCGGCGGCCCGCAGCCCGGCCGCGACCATGCGCGCGACGGTTGTCTTGCCGGCGCTCGGCAGGCCGGTCAGCCACACCGTCGCGCCGTGTTCCCCGGCAGGCACCTGGCCTTCCATCACCAGCTGCGAGTGACGGTCGCCGTGCGGTGGTCCGGCATCAGTGCTCATCTTCGTTTCCCCAGCGGGTAGTGGCCGTGCGGTCATACGAACGTCTTCTGCAGCTCTTGGCGCGGCGCTCGAGCCGGGGAGGCAGCCGGGGAACCGTTCCTCGACCCATGACCGGTCGTAGAGCGTGTCGAGGTAGCGGTCACCGAGGTCCGGCGAGATCGCCACCGCGGTCACGTCTTCCGGCAGGTCCTTCAGGTAGCGCTCGGCGGCGCTGAGCACCGTCCCCGTGGAAGCGCCGAACAGGAACCCGCGTCCGGCCAAGCGGTGACACATCTGCACGGCCCCGCGTTCGTCCTGGACGACCACGTCGTCGACCACCGACTCGTCGACGAGTTCGGGCCTTCGGCTGGTACCGATACCCGGCAGGAACCGAGGACTGGGCGCACCGCCGAAGGTGACCGACCCGGCGCTGTCCACGGCGACGACCTTCGCCTTGTGCGCAACGTCCTTCAGATAGCGGGCGCACCCCATCAGCGTCCCGGCCGTGCCCGCGCCGATGAACACGTAGTCCACCGACGGGAACTGCCGGATCAACGCCGGAGCGGTGTGCCGGTAGTGGGCCCGCCAGTTCTCGTCGTTCGCGTACTGGTTCAGCCAGACATGGCCCGGGTTGTTCTCACACAGCTCCTGGACAGTGCGGATGCGGCTGCCGAGGTACCCGCCCCCCTCGTCGAGCTGCGTGACCACGACGACCTCACCACCCATGCTCTCCACCAGCCGCCGGACGCCGGGGTTCGCCCGCGGATCGATCACGCAGACGAACCGGTAGCCACGGCTTGCGGTGAGCATCGCGAGTGCGATGCCCAGGTTGCCCGACGACGACTCCACGATCACGGAGTCCGGCGTGATGACGCCCGCGCGCTCCGCCGCGTCCACCATGGACCGAGCCGCCTTCAGCTTCACCGATCCGGCGAAGTTGAAGTTCTCACACTTGAGGTAGAGCTCGCGGTCGAAGAACGGCCGCAGGTCGACGTAGACGTCATCGACGACGAGGTCCTCGGCCGCAGTGACGATGGGCACGACATTCTCCCCATATCCCCAGATTCGGTCGCCGGGTCAGGTGCGGGCGACCTCGGCGCGGGCGGGCACGAACTGCTGCACCCGGCGCAGGCGCTCGTACTGCTCCAGCGCCCAGCGCACGTGGTCACGCAGGCCGCCCCTCTCCGGGAAGTCGTCGACCGGCACCGGCACCTCGACCGGCAACTCGAGGCCCTTGCTGTTCAGCACCCTGGTGAAGAAGTGGTCGACGCCCCCGACGCGGTAGTTGCTCAACCCCAGCCGGGGTTGGGGATCCCAGCTCAGCTGCGACTCGTCGAACTCGAACCCCCACGCGGTGAACATCCGCTCGAAGATCGGTGCGGGTGTGAGCCGGAAGTCGTAGCTGTCCAGCACGAGATGCGGGACGTTGCCGGCCCGGCAGTAGTCGATCTGCTCGACGAGCGCCTGCCAGCCGGTCTCCGCCAGCGGAAAATCCGGAGGCTGGGCCTGCATCTCCCGGACCCGGCGGCGGGAAGTGATCGTCAGCCGCGGGTCGCGCAGCACGAACACCACGGGATGCCCGGTCCGCGTGAGCAACTGCGGCAGATGCTCGCCCAGCTGAAAGCTGATCTCCTTGACCAGCAGGCCGTTTCCGGTCTTGGCGCCCACCACACCGGCGAGGTCGATGGGGTTCTCCATCGCCGCGACCGCTTCGGTGGTGTCGAGTCCCTTGAAGTAGGTCGACTCGTACGGCTCGTGCGAGTAGTAGCGCACGCCGGGGTTGTTCCAGATGACCCGCGACAGCGCGGTCGACGCGCTGCGGGGCGGACCGACCACCAGGTAAGTGTGTTCCGGACCAGCCACGGGTGACTCCTTCAATTTCATCGGGTCGCCACGAGATTCGTGTCGAAAGCGGTCAATGCGGCGCGGACGACCCGGTCCGCGTCGACGGTCGCGCGAGATCGACCGCCGGGAGAAGTCACGTAGTGGTTGTAATAGCTGGAGCCCTCCGCCAACGGGCCGAGAACGGCGAGGGTCGGTTGTGCGGTCCCGCGCACGTCGACCGCGTGTCCGTCGCCGTCGACCTCGGCACCCAACTCGGTGGCACCGCAGAGGACCGGCCGCACCCGGCCCGCCGCGAGCAGCTGACGCAGCACGGGGTTCGCCGAAGCGCTGATCGACGGTGCCGGGGAGTACCCGCACACCACATGGTCGAGCACGGCCACGCCGGGCTCCGCGAGTGTGGTGGACTCGAGCAGCCAGCGGTCGTCCGACCAGGTCAGTGCGCTCGACGGCCCGAAACCGGGGCTCAGCACTCCCGCCCTGACCAGCGCGACGAGCTCCTCGTTGCGCTCGAGCTGAGGCCCGATGACGTTGCGGTTGACGGCAGCCGCGAACGCGCCGAAGAAGTGCGCTCTCGAACCCTGGTCCATCCCGCGACCGTCGACCGCTCGGCGCAGCACCTCTCGCAGATCGCGGTGGACCTCGAACGCGGCCTTGAGCGGACTGCCGTCCAGCCCGAGGTGGGCCTGCACGAGGTCCTGCTCCACCTGCCGCACGAACCACTCGTGGTAGGAGCCCGCGCAGTGCAGCGCCTCGATGGGCACGTCACCGTCCCACGCCGCGAGGACCCGGTCGACGACGCGATGCGCGTCGAGGGGGTCCGGGACCATCGACTCGATCCGGTGCCGCATCTCGGCCCGCACCAGCGGGAGCACGTCGTGACGGAAGTCCAGCCTGCCGTCGGTCTTCCCGGCGCGGATCTCCTCCAGCGCCTCCCCCGTCAGGTGCCGCGGCGCGATCTGGCCGGACCGGTAGGGCCGCGGACGTGCGCGGGACGGCAGGCCGGTGCGCGTCACGAGCACGATCTTCGGCTCGTTCCCGCCGGGCAGGTAGCGCAGCCCGTCCTCGACCTGCTCGTAGCGGCCGCCGCGGCCGACGGTGAGCTCGGCGATCACGTCCATCGCGGTCAGCCCGCCGCCGAGCAGACCGACCGCGCCGGCCGCGCCGATCCGCGCCAGTTCGTCTGCCCGGTAGGGGTTTCCGGTCCAGGCGGAACGGGGCACATCCAGATCGGGGGCCGGTGGAGCAGGCGTTCCGGCGTGGCCGACGCACAGCAGCACCGCGTCGACGTCGACAGTGGCGCCGTCGGCTGTCGCAACCCGCTCACGTCCGTCCGGTAGGTGGTGCACCGCGGTCGTGGCGCCCGCGTGCACCCGGATCGCCAGCCACGGTGGGCAAACCTCGAGCAGCTGATCGAACGCCCAGGTCAGGTACTCACCGAGCAGCCGGCGCGGCAGGTGGTCGGCCGGCTGGACCGCCCGCACCTCACCGGTGTTCGAGGTGACCCGGACACCGCGCCGCGCCGCCCACTCGTACAGCGAGGGCCCGCGAACGCCGCCACCGGTGACCATCTGCTCGTCGACGAACGTGGTCAGCTGGGTCGCGATCGTGTTGAGCAGGTGGTGGTCCGGGCTGGTCGCGTGGATGCCGGGACCTGGTGCGCCGGGATCGATGACGTGCAGCACGATCGGCCGCCGCTGCGGGTCTCGGTGTGCGTGGAGAACGAATCGCTCGAGCACGTTCATCCCGCGCGGCCCGCAGCCGATCAGCGCGAACGCGGTTTGCTGCGGCGCGTTCACCAGCGAATCTCCTCACCGACGAAGTTCTCCACCACGATCGCCGTGCCGGCTTCCCGCGCCTTTTCCAGCACGAACGCGCCGACCGCTATGTCGAGTACGCCGAGCCCGAAGGGCGAGAAGCTCGTGGGTTTGCCCGGGTGCAGCTCGACTTCACCGCGCAGCACGGCACCGATGGTGCCGTCGATGAGCGCCGCCGATGCCGCCGTGCGCGCGGCGCTGATGCCCGCGGCCTCAAGGCACGCGACCGGGCGGCCGGTCGCGTAGTCGTTGAGCAGCAGCACGGCCGATGCGCGCGGCTTACCCGCGGAAACGTCGTCCGGGAAGCCGGCGATCCACTTCACGCCGATCTTGCCGACGCTGCCGCCGAGGTAGCCGGGCAGCGCGACGCTGGTGCGAGACGTCCGCAGGACCTTGTCGGCCACGGCACCGGCCGCCGAATCCGTCCCCGCACCCACGCTGAACCCCCACTCCCCCGGCAGAGCCGAACGACCCCCGCCGAGGTTTCCCACAGTGGTCCAAGCCGTCGACAATCGGTCGACAATCCGTCGACAGTCCGGGTATCGGCGGCGATCACCGAGGGAAACCGTCGCACACCAAGCGATTCCGCGGATATCGGCCGATTGCGTCGTCGATGCGGTGGGGCGAGCAGGGCGCGGATGCGGGGAACGTCCGGACGGCTCACTCAGGCCGTGGCGGCGATCGCCGCCGTGTTCCGGGCCTGCCTGCGCCCGACGGTGATGAGCCCCGTCGCACCGGCCAGCAGCACCACCGCGCTCACCGGCCAGAACCAGATCCGGCCGGTGCTCGAGCCGTCCAGCAGCAGGCCGGACAGCAGGCCCGCCAGTACCGCGCCGACGCCCCAGGACATGGTCATGTAGCCCAGGTAGACGCCGGTCGCCCCGTCGGGAGCCAGCTCGGACGCGACGACGTCCGCCGCCACGATCAGCGCGAGCTCGCCGAGGGTGACCACCAGCATCCCGGCGTAGAACCAGGGCGTGCCCGTCGGCAGGCAGAGCAGGCAACCGGCGGACATCACCAGCGACCCGCCGCCGAGCAGGACCAGCCGCCGGGACATCGCCCAGCCTTCCGTCAGCCGGCCCGCCACGTGGCCGAGCGCGACGACCACCAGAGCGTTCAACGAGTTGATCAATCCCACGTCGAGGTACTGCAGCCTGCGGTATTCGGCCTCCAGCGGCACCGCCGAGACGAACAGGGACACGCCGAACCACATCGGGACCGTCATCACGCAGTGCCCCACGAAAAGCTTGTTGCGCAATGGTTGGGCGAACGCCGTCCACAGGGTGACCCGGCGGGTGGGCGTATTCCGGTCGACTCCGCGGTAACGGAGGAGTGCACCGGCGGCCGCGCCGAGATAGGCCACCGCGGACAGCACGAGCACCAGGCGAGGTGCCCCGCCGGTGCTGACCACCCCGGCTGCCAGCGGTCCGATCAGCGCGCCGACCTGTGTCGCGACGTAAAAGCCGGCGAAGGATCGCGCGCTGCTGCCGTCGTCCTTCGACACCTGGGCCAGGACGACCCGGCCGGCGGAGTTGTACGCGGCCCCACCTGCCCCGTCGATGACCAAGGCCACGAGCCAGGCTCCGAAGGTGATCGACGACGCCAGCAGCGCGTAGCCGGCGGCCTCCGCCACCAGGCCGAGCACCAGCACGCGCTCAGCCCCACGCCGGTCGCAGATCACGCCGACGGGCAAGGCGAGGCAGCGCCGGAAGACCGCGTGCACGGCCACCAGAGTGCCCACCTCGATCGGGCTCATCGCGCCCGCCCGCAGCGCGACCACGCCCAGCAGCGGGATCGTGAGGTAGTACCCCAGGCTGGTCACGACCCTGGTGACGCCGATGAAGCGCTTCGTCGAACGCACGCGCGTGGACCGCCCTTCCGAACACGGGCTCGGACGGCCCACGGGATCGCCGGGGCCGTCCGAGGTCTGGGTCAGGCGGTCTCGAGCCGAATGGTCTTGACGAGCCGGTCGAACACGTCGCCGAGGCCGGACACCGTGTCCGCGGTGAAGACGACGTGACCGTGGGCCTGCCCGGCGTCCGGCGGGACGTCGACCTCGTCGCCGACGGAGCGGTACAGGGCAAGCTCCCGCACGTGGGGGTCGCCGTTCGCCTCGTCCACCCCGTGGATGGCCTTGATCCGCCCGGCCTTCCCCGCGAAGAACAGGTAGAAGCCGGTCGGGGTCGGCTCCGGCTTCGCGGTGAGATCAGGCTGCTCGCCCAGTGCCAGGTCCAGCAGGCCCGCCACCATGTCCACCCCGGTGCTCAGCAGCAGCGACTGGTAGACCGGGCCGCCGCCCAGCCGGGCGGCGGTCTCCAGGATCATCGGCTCCGCGCCGTCCTGGATGCGGAATTCGGTGTGCGTGGCGCCTGTGCGGATGTCCACCGCCCGGTGCGCGGCTGCGGTGATCTCCCGGACCCGGGCCTCGACCTCGACCGGAAGCCGGCTCGGCGTGGTGTAGCAGACCTCTTCGAAGTACGGGCCGTTCATCGGGAGCGGCTTGTCGTGGACGGCCACCACGTGCGTTTCGCCGCCGACGACGAGGGACTCGACGCTGATCTCGGAGCCGGGCAGGTAGGCCTCCAGCAAGATCGCGCCCCCGTACTCCGCCAGCGCCGATTCGTAGAGCGGGTCGTAGCCGAAGGCGTCCCACGCCCGCCGCTTGATCGGTTCGAAGTGCTGGGCCAGTTGCCCGTCGTCGTCGACCCGGCGCACGTACATGCTCCCGCCGCCGATCAACGGCTTCATGACCAGCGGGTAACCGATGCGCCGCGCCGTGGTCCTCGCCTCGTCCACGGTCCTGGCCAGGCCGAACGCCGGCTGGGGCACGCCCCCGGCCGCGAACGCTTCGCGCATCGCGTACTTGTCCCGCGCGACCCGCGCGGTTCGCTCACCGACGAACGGCAACCCGAGGTCCGCGGCCACCGCGGCCGCGGCCGGCACGCTGTGCTCCACGAACGTCACCACGGCGCGGGCCGGTTCCGGTTCGTCTTCGAGCAATGCACGTGCGGCGGCGACGGTCGTCGCGATGTCCGACGTGTCGGCGGCGACCACGCGGTCGGCGAACTCCGTCTCCCAGGTGGGGTTCTCCATGATCAGGATCAGCCGTTCGCCGCGCTGCTTCGCGTACCTCGCCGCACGGCCGAGATGCCTGCGCCGGCTGGCGTTCGACGTGTGCAGGATCAAGATGCTCATACGTCCGTGCTCCCCTCGGATGGTCGGGACCAGGTCCCGTTGCCCACTCTTCAAGAGGACGCGGGCCCCCTCAGCTGATACCCGGCGCCGTGTATCAGGCGAGGCAGCCGAAATCCTCTTGATGGTGAAGAGTGCGTTCGACAGGCCTCGCGATGGGAGACGCAGAGTGCTCGACAAGCAATTTCACCTGGACCAGACTCAGGTTGAAGAATTCAGGGAGAGAGGCTTCGCCGTATTGAGGGGGTTCTACAGCGAAGATTTCACGAACTACCTGCAGCACACCATGGGGAAAATTCTCGAACGACCCACCGACAAGTACCAAAGCGGGTTCAACAGGTTGGCGTTCGACATGTACGACGGGGACGAGAAACTCATCTCCCTGCTGACGTGCGAAGAATTCAGGACTTCGATGAGCCGCCTGACCGGGCGCGGCATGTTCTTCGCGCAGGCACTTTCGTTCGAGTTGCGGAAGCTGAAGGACAAGGGCTTCCCCTGGCACATCGGGACGCAGAGCTTCGGCTACCAGCGCGCGGACGACTACGGCTGCACCATCTGGGCGCCGCTGGCGCCGATCGACTCGGCAGGGCAGCGAGGCGGGATGGCCTACGTCCCCAAGAACGTGATCTCCGGCAACTTCATGTACTCCGACGTGGATCCCGCATCGTTCCGCCTCCTGAAGGAGCATGTCGACGCCAAAGACGACATCACACTCGAAGAGTTCGTCCAGCTCAGGGACGGCCCGCTCAACGATCCGGCGATGAAGCGGCTACTGGACTACTTCTCCGTGGAAGACGACTTCGAGATCGGCGACGCCCTGATCTTCGACAAGAACGTCATCCACCGGAGCGTCCTGCTGGAGGACGGCCCCATCGACACCCGGATGGCGTTCGTCATGCGCTTCTTCGACAGCGAGAGCACCTACGACAGGAACCGGGCGCACGACCTCGAGGTTCCCAGAACGCATTTCTCCTACGCCGGGCCGACGGCCTTCCATCTGGAGGTTGCCGACGAAGACGGCGCGCTCCTCTCCGGCAGTCCGATATTCGCCGGACAGGACTACCGGTCGTTGCAGTAATCGCCGGAACCGCCCGATCCAGCTGAACAATGGCCGTTCGGCTGGATCGGTGAACGGTCCCCTCAAGCCGCACTCAGGAGTCGAACGACCCATGAAGGAATCCGGCTACCTGCGGCGCGGTGCGCCACCGCGCACCCTCGCAGCCATCGTCGTGATCTTGACGCTGATCACCATCGGCATGGTTCACGCCGTTCCCGCGGTCGGGAAACTGGGAAAGCTCGGGGACGGCGGCTGGTCCCGCATCGTCGGCTTCCTCGTCGCGATCGCAGTGATCGTCGCGGCCGGCCGCGTGGGAGGCTGGGTCGCAGCCGGCGGCCGCCAACCCCGGGTGGTCGGCGAGATGGCGGCAGGAATCCTCCTCGGCCCCGCGCTGCTCGGCCAGTTCGCGCCGGAGGTGCAGAGCGCGTTGTTCCCCGCCGACCTGATACCGCACCTCAGCCTGGTTGCCCAGCTGGCGATCATCTGCTTCGTGTTCCTGCTCGGCGCCGATCTCCCGCTGGAACTCCTGCGTGGCTCGGGTCGCCGGGTGACCGCGCTGGCGGCCGGCATGGTGGGCGTACCGCTCGCCTGCGGGCTCCTGCTCGGCGCGGGCCTGGCCGGAACGTATCGTCCGGCCGGGGTGGGTCTCCTGCCGTTCGTGCTGTTCATCGGCACTTCGATGAGCGTCACCGCATTCCCGGTCCTGGTCCGGATCCTCGCCGAACGCGACCTGACCAGGACGAGGATCGGCACCCTCGGCCTGGCCACCGCCGGCTCGGGGGACGCCGTCTCGTGGTGCCTGCTTGTCGTCGTCGTCGCGACGGCCCGCGGTGATTCGGCGGCTGCGGCCATCCCGACCGCCGCGCTGCTCGTCGCGTTCGCCGCGGTGACCTTGATCGTCCTTCGCCCAGCACTCCGTCATTTCCTGGCCATGGCCGGGAAGAACACCGCACTGCGCCGGTGCTCGACCGCGGTCGTCCTGCTCAGTGCCGTGTCCGGCGCCTACATCACCGACTGGATCGGCGTTCACGTGATCTTCGGGGCGTTCCTGATCGGCCTGGCCATGCCGCGTGACAACAGGACGGCACAGAACCTCGGCCGCACCGTCGAACGCGGAGTCAACGTCGTGCTTCCCCTGTTCTTCGCGGTGATCGGATTCAGCCTGCAGGTCGCTCTCCTGCGGGACCCGCGGGATATCCTGATGTGCGTACTGCTCATCGTCACGGCCATCGTGAGCAAACTGGGAGCGACGACGCTGGTCGCCCGGCTGACGAAACTGACCTGGCGGGAGTCCGCCGGACTCGGCGTCATGGTCAACTGCCGGGGCCTGACCGAGCTCGTGGTGGTTTCCGCGGGGCTGTCCCTGGGCATCATCGGACCCGGCCTGTTCGCGGCGTTCGTGGCGATGACCCTGGTGACGACGATCATGACCGGGCCACTGCTCCGGCGGCTCAAGCTCGACAAGGCGGAACCGGACGCGGGTGTGCCGGTGGGTAAGGCCGTTTAGGAGACCATCGCCAGATCGAGCCCACGTTCCTCGATCATGGCCCGGAGCCGATGAAGGGCACGCGTGCGCGTCGGACCGATGCTGCCGAGGGGAATGCCGAGGGCTTCAGTGATTTCCGAATACGACCGTGGGACGCCGATGTACAACGCGTGGATCAGAGTCCGCCAGCGCGGCGGCAGTTCCTCGACGAGGGCGCGGATCGCCCGCGCGGTGTCGGCATCGATCACCCGGTCTTCGAGGCTGCCGACCGGATCGGCGGAATCGCCTGCCGGTTCGGCACTGTCCGCCAGGTGCGTGGCCCGCCCGGAAATCCGCAGGCATTCCCGGCGTGCCGTGGTCTTCAGCCAGCCACCCAGGCGTTCGGAGTTTTCGATGCGGCCGCAGTTCTCGATCAACCTCAGCCACGTCAGCTGGACCGCGTCACCGGCGTCGGCGGGTTGCAGCCGGAAGGACCGTGCGGTGGCCCACAGGAGACCGCCGTAACTCCGGACGATCTCCTCCCATGCCGCAGAATCCCCGGCACGGGCCGCGCGGAGCAGGTCCGCCGTTCCGGCCGCGGATCCGGCCTGTGCCGATGGCTCATCCATACGTTCGGACTATCGAGGAGTCCGTCGACAATCTGTCGACAGCTCGTCGACGCCGCAGCTCACGGTGGACCCTCCCGGGCTTCGATTGCCCCGGTAGCACCGATTCAGGCAACCGGACGAGGTCGGCGACCCGGCGGATCGCCGGCTGGGAGCCGCGTCGGCCGAGATCGCCGACACCGGCGTGGTCCCGACGCAGGTGGGTAACGCCAGCGTTCCATGGCAGGAGCCGTAACGGGCGCCGGCGGGCAACCTGTTCGTCACCCGCGCCGACCTGCCGGCCTCGCAGGTGCTGCTGGTGGCGGTCTCGGCTCACAACATCGAACCCGTCAAGGAACTGCCCGCCGAGCACCGGCTCGTCGGCGACCGCGCGGTGGGGCTGCAGCTGGTCGAACGGCGCCGCGTCGGGGAAGGTGCCGACTGGGGCTGGGGATCTGCTATGACTCCGTGAGCGCCCTGTTCAGCGTGGGCAACGGCTTCCCCGAGTCCCGGACCTGGCTGCCCGCCCGCGCGTTGGACAACACCGTCCACGTCCTGCCGGCCAACCACACCGGCGCCACCGGGGGCTGGACCGCCTGTGGGGGCAGCGCGGTGTGGGGCCCGGACGGGCGGGTCCAGGCCTGCCCCGGCGACACCACGGTGGTGACCGCCTACCTCGACCCGGACCGGCTCTCGGCGGCGCGGTCGGTCGAGCCGCTGTTCGCCGACCTCGCCGCACCGGCACCCGAAGCGCTACGCCGGCGCGACTCCGTCCGGGCTTGACCGGAGCGACCGCCGGTCCGCCCGCGTCACCAGCGGGCCGGCCACCAGCGTGGCCGCGAGGAAGACCGCGGCCAGCACCACCCACCCGGTGAGGCCGTGGTCGATCACCCCGACCGTCACCGCCGCCGGCCCCAGCACGAACTGGGCGCTCATCCCGAGGTTGAACGTCGCCAGGTACTCCGAGCGGTTGCGGTCCGGCGCGAGCGCGTACGACAGGCCCCACCCGCCCGCGGACTGGAACAGCTCGCCGCCGGTCAGGGCGACCACGCCCAGCACGAGCAGCACGATGGCGACGACGGGCGAGGTCACCAGCCCGGCGCACGCGAACACCGCCGCGCACGCCACGAGCGCGAACCCGCCGCGCCGCAACGCCTTGAGGCCGCCTTCGGTGGTCTCCGCGCCCTTCGACGCCCGCACCTGCAGGAGCACCGCCAGCACGGTGTTGACCACGAGCAGGCCGCCGACCAGCGCATCGGGGGCGTGGGTGTGCAATGCCACCCACAGCGGAACCCCGACGCCGAGCAGCGACACGTGCAGGCTCAGCACCCCGTTCACCGCGGCGACGGCGAGATAGCGCAGGTCGCCCAGCGAACGCAGGCGCAGGCCCGGCTTCCGCGCGGAGCCACCCTGCGCGACCAGCGCGACCCGGAGCAGCAACACGGCCGCGGTGACGCAACACAGGGCGTTCGCCAGCACGACGACGTCGAACGCGAGCCGGGTGCCCGCGGCGATCGCGAGCACCGCCAGCAGGCCGCCGAGGGAAAAGCCGAGGTTGTACACCGCCCGGCTGCGTGCCATCACCGGCACCCGCAGGTCCTCGCCGACGACCTGCTCCACCAGTGCCTGGTAGACCGGCGACAGCGCCTGCTGGCCGATGCCGATCATCGCCGCGACCACGACGAACCCGGCGTAGTCGCCGACGGCCACGAACAGCGCGAAGCTCAGGGCACGCCACAGGTGCAGCGCGATGAGGACCTGCTTGGCCCCCCAGTGGTCGGCCCACCAGCCCAGGAGGGGCTGCGCGACCAGGCCCAGCAGGCCCGCGACGGACAGGCCCAGCCCGACCTGGGCCGCGGTGAGGCCGAGGGCGATGGTGAAGAACACGGCCGAACCGGCCAGGTACAGCCCGGTGCCGGTGGAGTCGACGAGCCCGATCGCGAGCATGACGACGGCCCCGCGAGACCCGGCAACGGGTCCCAGGAAGCGGGCCAGCGGACCGCGTGGTGCGGCGTCGGTGGTGTTCAAGAGAAGGTCCTCCCTGCGGTCGCGTGCGTGCTGCCGAACGTGCGGTGCTCACCCCGGTGGCCGGTGCCCGGGCCCGGCGGCGATCCCGGGCACCGGGGCGCAGGACCCCGCCCGCCGCTCACGGCTCGACCTTCGCCGCGACCAGCGCCGCGATGTCGGCCGGGCGGGTCCGGGTGAAGTAGTGCCCGCCGTCCGGGAGCACGTGCAAGCCGGCTCCGGCGACCCGGCGGCCCCACTCGACGTGGTTTTCGGCGAAGCCTTCGGTCACCGGGTCGTCGGCGGCGACGACCACCGTCGCGGGAACGTCGAGCGGCGGCGCGTCCGCCGCGAGCAGGAAGCCGTTGGCGGTCAGGGAGTCGTGCCGGAACGCGCGGGTCAGCAGTTGCTCGAACTCGGGGCCGAGGTCGCCGTAGGAGTCGGAGCCCGTCCATTCGGCGAGCAAGCCGCGGACGTCGTCGAAGCTGAGGACTTCGGCGTTCGCCAGCGTTTCCCGGATCTCGGCCGGCTGCGGAAGCAGCTTCGCCGCGAGGAACAGGTGCGCGGGTGCGCGGCCGCGGTCCCGCAGCAGGCGGCTGACTTCGATCGCCAGTGCCGAACCCACGCAGTGGCCCCAGACCACGACCGGGCCGCTGAGCGAAGCGATGATCTCGTCGGCCACCCGCGCGGCGATCGCCGCGAACGGCCGCAGGTCGTCCACAGTGGACCCGGGGGCGTGGCCGGGCAGCTCGACCGCGTGCACGGCGACGCCGGGGTGGACGGCGGGCATGGCGTCGGCGACCGGCTTGAAGTGCACCGCGTTGCCGCCCGCGTAGGGCACGCACACCAGGTGCGCGACCGGTGTGGCCACGGCCGACAGCGGGACCAGCAGCCCGGTCTCCGCGGCGGACACCCGGTCGACGGCCTCGGCGAGCTCGCCCAGCTGCGAGCAGCGCATCACCTCCCGCAGCGTCACCAGCCCGTCGAGCAGCAGCACCACGCGCATCGCGGCGAGCGAGCTGCCGCCGATCTCGAAGAAGTCGTCATCGGTGCGGATGGTCTCGGCGTCGAGCTCCAGGACATCGGCCCACACTTCCCGGACCTTTCGCAGGGCCGCGCCGGACGCGACCGGCTCCGCACCCGCCGGCGGGGCGGGCTCGGCCGCGACCACGGGCGTCACCACCTCCAGCGCACCGTCGGGCAGGCGGCGCCCGCGGCGCCCGTCGGGCAGTACCCCCGGCGTACCCACCGGGACCGGCAGTCCGTGCGCGTCCCGCACGGTCAGCCCGTCCACCGCCGCGAACGCCTCGACGAGCGCCAGTTCCTCGGCCCCCAGCAGCACGGTGGTCTCGTGGTCCGCCTCCGGTGTCGCGGTCATCGCCTCGAGCACGCGCACGAAGTAGCCGCCGATGCGCCGGATGTGCTCGGCGTCGAACACCGCGGTGTGGTAGTGCAGGCTGAGCTGCACCTCGTCGGTGTAGAAGTGCCGCGAATACTCGGTGCGCAACGGGAATTCGGTGATCGCGGCGGCGCGCACGTCGAGCAGCGCGAACTCCGGCAGCTCCTTCAGCGCCTTGAGCGAGTAGAAGTGCGTGAAGTTGAAGACCGTTTCGAACAGCGGTTCCGTGGTGCGGAAGTCCTGCTTCACCTTCGCCATCGGGTACCGCCGGTAGGGCAGCGTGCGGGCTTCGGTGTCGTAGGCCTGCCGGACGAGGTCGGCCCAGCTGCCCGGGGCCGGCTGCATCCGGAACGGCATGCTGTTGAGGAAGACGCCGAGGGCGCGGTCGGCGTCCGGCAGTTCGGGCCGCCCGGCGTGTTCGTAGCCGGTGAGCACGTCGGCAACGCCGCACAGCAGCGCGTGCACCCGGACGTGGGAGGCGAGCAGCACGCTCTTCACCGGCACGCCGAGGCGGTCCGCCAGCGCCAGAACGCGGTCCGAAAGCCCGGCCGGCAGCGGGATGTCTTCGAACACCACGTCCAGTTCTCGGGCGGGGTCGGGCTCGCGCAGGCGCGGCACGACGGTGTCCGGGCGGTCGGCGAGCTCCTGCTGCCAGAAGCGGTGGTGGGCCGCCGAGCCGAGGGCGTGCCGCTCCAGGCCGATGAAGTTGCGCAGGTGGTTCGCGACCGGCGTGCCGGTGTAGGCGCCGGTGTCGCGCAGTGCGTAGTAGATCTCGAACAGGCGGGTGTGGAGCTGGTTGATGCTCCAGCCGTCGAGCGCGGAATTGTGCTGGCTGTAGCTGTAGCGGTAGAGGTCGTCGGAGAGCACGTGGACGTGCAGCCGCACCAGGCCCGGCTCCTCCCAGGTGAACGGCCGGTTCTGCTCCTCGGCGAACCACCGCTCGTACCAGGCGTCCTGGTTCGCCACGTCCCGCAGGTCCTCGACGACCAGTGGCAGCTCGCCGGTCTCGCGGTGCACGAGCTGCAGGTAGTCCGAGTAGCCCGACAGGTGGTAGCTGGTGCGCAGGATCGGGTTCTGCGCCACCAGGACCCGGACGGCCTCGCGGAACACCCCGGTGTCGACGCTGCTGCGGATCAGGTAGCTGATGATGTCGTGGTAGCTGGTGTTGCCGCGCATGATCTCCGACTGGTAGATCAGGCCGGATTGCAGCATCGACATCGGGTACGCGTCCTCGACGCCGTCGGGCAGCTTGGCCCGGTCCTCGGCCGTGATCAGCGCGAAGGGCTCGAACTCCGTGGGCGCGACGTCGCCGTCGGCGACTTCGTGGGCGTGGGCCACGAGCGCCTCGACGGTCGGGTAGCGGAACAGCTGCTGGAAGGTGAAGTCCAGCCCGTGGCGGCGGGCGCGGGCCAGCACCGAAACGAAGTGGATCGACGTCCCGCCGAGGGCGAAGAAACCGTCGGTGACGCCGACCTCGTCCAGGCCGAGCACTTCGGCCCAGATGCCGGCGAGCACGCGCTCCTCTTCGGTGCGCGGGGCGACGCGGGCGCTCGCCGCGGCGAGCGGCTCCGGCAGGCCGGCTCGGTCGAGCTTCCCGTTGGGCGAGAACGGGAAGCTCTCCAGCACGACGATCCGCTCGGGCACCATGTACCCGGGCAGGTCGTCCGCGAGCGCGGCCCGCAGGCCGTCCTCGCCGGCCGAGGCCGCCACGACGTAGCCGTACAGGTGCGGCTGGCCGTCGGCGTTCGTGCGGACGACGACCGCGGCGTCGGTCACGCCCGGGCACTCCCGCAGGCGCTGCTCGATCTCACCCAGCTCGATGCGGTAGCCGCGGATCTTGACCTGGAAGTCGTTGCGGCCCAGGTACTCCAGGGCTCCGTCCGGCCGCCGCCGCACCAGATCACCGGTGCGGTACGCGCGCTGACCGCCCACCACCGGGAAGCGCTCGGCGGTCAGCTCGGGCCGGTTCAGGTAGCCGCGGGCGAGGCCGGCTCCGGTGAGGTGGAGCTCGCCGGGCATCCCGACAGGCCGTTCCCGCCCGTGCTCGTCGAGCACGTGCAGGCCGGTGTTGTCGATCGGCCGCCCGATCGGCACGACCTCCTCGCCGGGCGCCGTCACGTGGTGGCTGACGTCGACGGTCGCCTCCGTGGGCCCGTACAGGTTCACCAGCTCGGCGTCGAGCAGCTCGTGGAAGCGGCGGACGTGGTGCGCCCCCAGCGCCTCACCGCTGGCGAACACCCGCCGCAGCGACGAGAGGCGGGACCCGTCGGTGAGGTAGCCGAGGAACGCCCCGAGCATCGTGGGCACGAAGTGCAGCACGGTGACTCCGTGCTGCTGCACCGCCGACACGATCGCCTCCGGCTCCCGCTCGCCGCCGGGCTCCAGAAGGCACACCGAAGCGCCCTCGATCAGCCACCAGAACAGTTCCCACACCGAGACGTCGAACGAAATGGGCGTCTTCTGCAGGATCACGTCACCGGGGCCGATCGGGTACGCCCGCTGCATCCAGTGCAGCCGGTTCACCACGCTGCGGTGTTCGACCACCACGCCCTTGGGCCGCCCGGTCGAGCCGGAGGTGTAGATGACGTAGGCCGCGTCACCCGGGTCACCGGGTGCCAGGGGCGCCACGGCCGGGCCCGGCGCGGCGGCCCCGGTCAGGTCGAGCCGCGCGACGCCGGCCGGCAGTCCGACGCCGGCCGTGGCCAGCACCAGCACGGCTTCGCTGTCGGCGAGCACGTACTCGATCCGGGTGGCCGGCAGCGCCGGGTCGATCGGGAGGTACGCCCCGCCCGCCTTGAGCACGGCGAGGATCGCGATCAGCATCTCCGGCGAGCGCTCGGCGGCGACCGCGACGACGCTCTCCCGGCCGACCCCGCGCTCCCGCAGCCGGTGCGCGAGCCGGTTCGCGGCGCCGTCCAGCTCGGCGAACGTGAGCCCGACGGCGACGGCGACGGCGTCGGGGCGCGCCGCGACCGTCCGCGAGAACAGCTCGGGCAGCGTGACGTCCGAGGGGAACTCGCGGCCGGTGTCGTTGGTGGCGGCGATCAGCGCGCGGTCGTCGGCGCCGAGCAGGTCGAGGGAGACGAGCGGGGTGTCGGGGGCCGTCAGCGCCGCGGCGAGCAGGCGCAGGAGCTGCTCACCGATGCGGCGGGCCGACGACGCGGTGTACCGCGCGGGGTCGGCGTGGACGTCCAGCACCGGCTCGGCGCCGGGCCGGAAGTGCGCCACGACGTCGGCGGTGAGCACGACCTGCTCGCCGCCGACGGCCACGGCCACGGCCGCCTCGCCGATCAACTCGATCGGGAAGTCCTGGTGCGCCAGCGCTTCCGGCACGCTCGTGCGCAGGGCACCCAGCAGCGACCGGAAGGTGTCGTCGTCGGCGAACCGGTGCCGGACCGGCACCAGCCGGGCCAGCGCTTCGCCGGCGGGCGGGCGGGCCACGAGCACGTCGGCGGAGCCGGAGTACTCGCGCAGCAACGCCAGCGTCGCGGCCAGCAGGATGACGTGCAGCGCTTCGCCGTCGCCGCGGCTCACCGCGGTCAGGCGCGTGGCGAGGGCGGGCTCGACCGGCACCGTGGCCGCGAGCCGGGCCGCGGCGGACCGCCCGGCGGAAGGCCGGTCGACGGGGAACGTGCTCACCGGCGCGCCGGTGAGCAGGGTGGTCCAGAACCCGGCGGCGGCGGCGCGGGAGGCGGCGGCGATCTTCCGCTCGCCCGTGGTCAGGTCGGCAGTCATGGTGGTCCTCGGTTCCTCAGAGGTCGAACTCGGGGGCGGGCGGGGCGGCGGCGGGCGGCGGCGCGCTGGGCAGCACGGCGGCGCCGGGCGCGGCGAGGAGCCGGTCGACCGTCTCCAGCAGCCGGGTCCGCAACGCGGCGGCGGTGCCCGGTTCGAAGCGTTCGGTGGCGTACTCCCACTCCCCGCGCAGGTCGCCGTCGTCCTCGTACACCTGCAGGTTGAGGTCGAACATCGTCTGGCCGGGGAACAGCGGCCGGAGCGCGGCGCGGCGGCCGAGGAACTCGACGTCGAGCAGGCCCGCGCCCTGCAGGGCGAACATCGTGGCGGGTACCGGGCCGTCCGGCGCGGGACCGCGGGCGGACGCTTCCCGGACGAGGCGGGCGACTTCGGCGGTGAACGCGTCGAACGAGCCGCCGGGGCGGGTGCGCAGGCCGAGGGTCTGCGCGAACATGCCTACTGTCCCTTCGCCGCCGGCGCCGGCCGCCGGCACGGCGACGACGTGGTCACGGGCCCCGGTGACGGTGGTCAGGAACACGCTGTAGGCGGCGAACAGCGGCGCGAAGAGCGTGGTCGAGCACCGCGCGGCGCAGGCCCGCAGCGCGGCCGTGCGCTCCGCTCCGAAGTGGACGTCGAGGGTGGCGCCCGCGTAGGTGCGCACCGCCGGGTCGCCGTACGCCGGCAGCACGAAGTCCGGCAACGGCTCCGCGTGCACCGCACGCCAGTAGGCGGTGTCGGGCGGCGGTACGGCGATGTCCGCGTACTGGTGCGCGGGCGCGGGCAGGGACTCCCCGCGGTAGAGCGCGTCGAGCTCGCGGACGACCTGCCCGAGGGACGTGCCGTCGACCACGAGGTGGTGGAAGTCGAGCACCAGCACCCGGTCGTCGTGCAGCCAGGCGCGCAGCAACGGCGCCGCGGTCAGGTCGAACGGCCGGATCAGCCGGTCGGGTACCGGCGCCCCGGTCCGGCGTTCGAGCACCACGTCGACGTGGTCGGCGACCACCTGCAGCGGCTCGTCCGCCAGGACGAAAGCGGTGCGCAGCGCGTCGTGGCGGGCGACCAGCGCGCGCAGCGCGTCCTGCATCCGCCCGTGGTCGACACCAGCCGTCTCCAGCACGACCGGCACGTTGTAGCGCACCGTGCCCGGATCCCGTTGCTGCGCGGCGTACAGCGGCCGTTGCTGCGGGGTCAGCGGGTGCCGCGAGCCGGTGGCGCGGGCGGCCACGGCCGGCGCCGGCCCGCCGGTGAGCCGGGCGACGGCCTCGATGGTGGGGTTCCCGAGCAGGTCCCCTGTGGACAGCGCGCAGCCGAACGCGGCGCGCGCGCGGGCGGCGAGGGTCGCCGCGGTGAGCGAATCCACGCCGAGGTCGAACAGCGAGTCCAGCACGCCCACCGCGGGCACGCCGAGCACGTCCCGCCAGATTTCGGCGAGCCGCTGTTCGGCGGCGTCGCGCGGCGGCACGAACTCCGCGGGCAGACCCGCGAAGTCCGCCGGATCCGGCAGCGCGGCGCGGTCCACCTTGCCGTGCGGGGTCAGCGGCAGCGCGTCCAGTTCGAGCACGTGCCCGGGCACGAGGTGGGCGGGCAGCCGCGCCGCGAGCGCCGTGCGCAGCGCCGCCGGGTCGAGGAAGCCGTCGCCGGTCACGTACGCCACGAGGTACTTCTCCCCCGGCGTTTCGCGGTCACGGGCGACCACGACGGCGCCGGTCACGCCCTCTTCGGCGCGCAGCGCGGCTTCGACTTCGCCCGGCTCGATGCGGAACCCGCGGACCTTCACCTGCTCGTCGCGGCGGCCGAGGAACTCCAGCACCCCGTCGGGGCGGCGGCGGGCGAAATCGCCCGTGCGGTACATCCGGCCGCCGGGGCGGAACGGGTCGTCGAGGAACGCCGCCGCGGTGAGGTCCGGGCGGCCGAGGTAGCCCAGCGCCACGCCGTCGCCGCCGACGTACAGCTCCCCCGGCTCGCCGTCGGCGACCGGGCGCCGCTCGTCGTCCAGCACGTACGCGCTGGAGTTGGCCAGCGGGCGGCCGATCGGGAGCGGGCCGGCCGTGTCGGCCGGGCTGATCGGGTGGGTGGTGGAGAAGGTGGTGTTCTCCGTCGGGCCGTACCCGTTGCTCACGCGCAGGCCCGGGCACGCGCGCAGCACCGCAGCCACGTGCTCGCCGGCCACCACGTCGCCGCCGACCAGCAGGTCGCGCAGCGGCGCGAACAGGCTGGGATCGGCGGTGGCGAGCCGGCTGAACAGCGCGGAGGTCAGCCACATCGTGGTGATCGCGTGCGCGCGGAGCTGGGCGCCGAGCCGGTCGGCGTCGAGGAGGTCGCCCGCCGGCAGGACGACCGTGCCGCCGTTGAGCAGCGCGCCCCACAGCTCGAACGTGGTGGCGTCGAAGGACACCGCGCCGGTCTGCAGGATCCGCGGCGCGGTGAGGTCGGCGAAGTCGGTGCCGCACACCAGCCGCGCGATGTTGCGGTGGCTGACGAGCACGCCCTTGGGGCGTCCGGTGCTGCCGGAGGTGTACATGACGTAGGCGGGCCCGGTGGCCGGGATCGACGGCGGCAGCGGGGCCGATCCGGCGAGCGGGCTCCCGTCGACGACCAGCACGGCCCCGCTGTCGGCGAGCAACTGCGCCACGCGGGCGGTGGGCTCCGCCGGGTCGATCGGCAGGTACGCGGCGCCCGTGCGCAGCACGGCGAGGTTGGCGACGACCCAGTCGACGCCGCGCCCCAGACGCACGGCGACGAGGTCACCGGGGCCGGCGCCGTGCGCGGCGAGCGCACCCGCCAGTGAGGCGGAGCGCTGCGCGAGCTCGGCGTAGGTCAACGTGGTCGCGCCGCTCGTGACGGCGGGCGCCGCGGGCGTGGCCGCGGCCTGCCGCAGGAACAACGTGGCGACGTCCGCATCGGACGGGTACGGCCGCACCGGGCCGAAGGCCGCCGCCTGGGGCGCCAGGGCTTCGGCGCTCATCGGGAACTCCCCTCGAAGACCGGCCGGAACACCTCGGCGATGCGCCGGGCGGTCCGGGCCAGCGTGTCGTGATCGGGCGCGGTGCCGTGCACCACGCCGAGGTGGGCCTGCGTGCCGGCGCTCCGCTCGACGCGGTCGCCGGGCCGGGCCCGCAGGTCGACCTTCCGCACCCCCGGCAACGCGGCCAGCTCGTCCGCCCCGTCGGCGCGGTCCAGCACACCGTCTTCGCCGGGGGTCAGGAAGTACTGGTAGGTCACGCCGGTCCAGCTCGGCGCGGGCCACCGCGGCTCCAGCCCGAGCGCCACCTGCAGCGCGACGCGCACGAGGTCGATCCCGTTGGCCTGCTTCAGGATGCCGGGCACGTAGCCGCCGAGACGGCCGTTGACCTCGATGACGCGCGGCCCCTCGGGGGTCAGCTTGAGCTCGGTGTGCGTGAGGCCGTGGCGCAGGCCCAGCGCCGCCGTCGCGGCCGCGTCGAGCGAGAGCACTGCCTCGGTGTCCGCTTCGGACAGTGTCGCGGGCAGCAGCATGCCGGTCTCGCGGAAGCCGTCCAGCGGGAACTTGCCGGTCACGCACACCTGCCGCGAACCGGCCGGCGTGTGCACGGACTCCACCGAGACGTAGTCGCCCCAGTCCGCCCCGGCCACGCTCGGATCGCCGGTCAGCAGCTGTTCCAGCAGGTGGTCGGCCGCGGATCCACCCGGCAGGGCGGCGCGCAGCTCCTCGACGGTGTCGACGCGCACGGTCCCCGCGCTGCCCGCGCCGCGGCGCGGTTTCAGCACCGCGGGCAGCCCCGTCGCCGCCACGGCCGCGTCGACGTCGTCGATCCCGGCGAACCGGACCGGCGAGACCGCCGCCAGTGCCCGGCGCTGGGCGAGCTTGTCCGTGAGCAGCACGACCGTCTCCGGCGAGTGCCCCGGCAGGCCGAGCGCGGCCGCGTACTCCGCGGTCTCCACCAGCCGGTACTCGCTGAAGGTGACCACCCCGTCCGGGACGAGCGCCTCGACGGCCTTCAGCCGTCCGTCGGAGTCGAGCCCGGCCAGGTCGGTGAACCCGGCGAACCGCCGGATCCCGTCGGCCGCGGCCGCGACGTGCGGCCGGGAGCTGTCGCCGACGAACTCGACCTCGCACGCGCGTCCCGCGGCGGAGCGGATCTCCAGCGGGGTCGCCGAGCCCAGGTCGTAGACGACGACCACCCGTTTCCCGCCCACTCAGCCCTCCGTCCGGGTCGCGAGCAACGCGGTCAGCTCGGCCGGCGTCGAGTTGACGTACAGCTCGCGCAACGCGACCGGCGGCAGGCCGGCCCGGGTCAGCGCCCCGGACAGCTTCACCGCGAGCAGCGAGTTGCCGCCCGTTTCGAAGAAGTCGTCGTCGGCCGCCGCGGAACCACCCAGCACCTCGCACCAAACCGCGAGCACCTCACCCAGCAGCCCGCCTTCGCGCGGGACGTCGGCCGGGCCCGGCTCGGCGACGGCGGGGGTGAGCCGCGCGACGTCCGCTTTCCCGTTCACGGTCAGGGGAATCTCGTCGAGGACGGTGAACGTGGACGGCACCATGTGCTCCGGCAGGAAGCGCGTGGCCCGGCGGCGGACCTCGTCCGGCCGGGCCGTTCCGGTGAAGTAGGCGTCCAGCCGCGCGGCCGCCGCGTCACCGCCGCCGTCGTGCAGCACCACCAGTGCCGTCGCGACGCCGGGGTCGCCGAGCAGCACGGACTGGATTTCGCCCGGCTCGATCCGGAAACCGCGCAGCTTGACCTGGCTGTCGATCCGGCCGAGGTGGTCCAGCCGGCCGTCGGGCCGCAGCACGCCGAGATCGCCACTGCGGTACACGCGTCCGCCGTCGACCGGATCGAGGACGAACCGGTCCGCGGTCAGGTCCGGCAGGTTGAGGTAGTGGCTCGCCACGCCCGCGCCGCCGACGTGGATCTCCCCCGGCACGCCGAGCGGCCGCGGCCACCCGTGCTCGTCGCGCACGGACACCGACCACCCCGGCAGCGCGCGGCCGACCGAGCGCGACCGCGTCTCGATCTCCGCCGGTGTCACGGTCTGCGCGGTCACGTGGACCGTGGTTTCGGTGATGCCGAACATGTTCACGACCCGGCACCGCGTGTGGGAGTACCGGCGGAACCACGGTTCGAGCAGCTGCACGTCGAGCGGCTCCCCGCCGAACACCACCAGCCGCACCGCGAGGTCCTCCGCGTGCGCCAGGGCGACGTCGCGCAGTGCCGCGAACGCCGACGGGGTCTGGTTCAGCACGGTCACCCGGCGTTCGGCCAGGAGCGCGCGGAACTCCTCCGGCGAGCGGGACACCCAGTACGGCACCACGACCAGGTGCGCGCCGCTGAGCAGGCTGCCCCAGATTTCCCACACGGAGAAGTCGAACGCGCTGGAGTGAAACAGCGTCCAGACGTCCGTCGGGCGCAGCCGCAGATCGGCCGTGGTGGCGTCGAGCAGAGCGGCGATGTTGCGGTGCGGCACCGCAACACCCTTCGGCCGCCCGGTGGACCCGGAGGTGTAGATGACGTAGGCGACGTCGTCGGGGCTGACGGCGACGTCTTCGCCGGGCTCGCCGTCGAGGTCACCGGGCCGGACCAGCCGCACCCCCTCCGCCGCCGGGAAGTCGGCCGCGGTCGTGACGACCACGCGGATGCCCGCGTCCTCGACGGTGTAGGCCAGGCGCTCGGCCGGGTACGCCGGGTCCATCGGCACGTACGCCGCGCCCGCGCGCAGCACGCCGAGCAGCGTCACGACCAGCTCGGCCGTGCGGTCCAGGCACACCCCGACGCGGTCGCCGGGTTCGACCCCCGCCGCGCGCAGCCCGGCGGCGACGGCCGCCGACCGGGCGGAGAGTTCGCGGTAGGTCAGCTCGGTGCCCTCGTCCGACAGCGCCGGCGCCCCGGGAGCGCAGCGGGCCACCGCGGCGAACGCCTCGGGGATGGTGCGGTCCGCGGTCGCACCCGGGGTGCTCCCGAGCGCGACCAGGGTGGCCGCCTCGGCGTCGTCCACGAGCTCGGCACCCGGGTCCGCGACGCGGCGGGCGAGGTGCCGGGCCAGCTGGGCCGCGACCGCGGGATCGGCGAACCCTTCGTCGTAGTGGATTTCGCCGCTGCCGCCGCGCCACGTCACGGTGATCGGGAACGGCGGTGCGAGGTGCGGGAGGTACCCCGCGCCGAAGCCCGGCCGGACCAAGCCGATCGCGGCACCGCCCGGCGGGTCGAGGACGTCGGCGGCGGCGGGCCCGGTGGTCAGCGTCGCGAACGGCGTGGTGTCGCCGTATTCGTCCAGGACCGACCGCAGGGCACGGGCCACGGCGTCGCCGTCGGCGGCGGGCGCGGTGAACCCCACCGTGCCGTGGCGGCCCGCGCGGCGGGTGTCGGCCAGGCCCCACGCCGGCGGGCGGAACTTCGGCGGGGTGGCGGGACCGGCGCCGAGGCCGCGGACTTCCGGTACGACGCCGGCGCCGGTCAGCGCGTCGGCGAACGTGGCGAGCGCTTGGCCGTCGAACACCGCGCGGTGCGCGACGACGACGAGGTCGGCGGCGCCGCCCGCGTAGCGCAGCACGAGCACGCGGGCCGGTGTGCGGACGCCGTCGACCGGACGGCGGCTTTCCCGCGCCCGGCGGTGCGCGGCCAGCGGATCGGCGGCGGCCACGGGGACTTCTTCTTCCCACAGCCGGATTCCCGGCGGCAGCGCGAGCGCCGCCAGCCGCGTGGCGGGGTCTGCGGCCGTGGGCAGGGGCCGGACGAGGCTGTGCGAGGCCGCGGCCGGCGCGACGTCGGCGAAGAACCTGGTGTCGATGGTGGCGGTCATGCCGGAACTCCCCCTACTTCGCCGCGAAGCCGCTGTCGACGGTGATGACCGTGCCGGTGACCCGCCGCGAGTCGTCCCCCGCGAGCCACACGGCGGCGCCGGCGACGTCCGCCGGGTCCACGAGTGCGTTGGTGGGTACCGATTCGAGGTACACGGCTTCCTGCTCGGCGTAGGTGATGCCGAGGGCGTCCGCGACCACGGCCGTCATCTGGCCCTCCATCTGCGGGTCGTCCCGGACGGGCCCCGGGCACAGCGCGTTGACGCGCACCCCGGAGGGCGCGTAGTCGAGAGCGGCGGCCTTGGTGAGGCCGACGACGCCGTGCTTGGACGCGACGTACCCGGCGAAGTGCCGGTAGCCGACGAGCCCGGCGGTCGAGGCGACGTTGATGATGCTCCCGCTGCCCCGGCGGACCATGTCCGGGGCGAACGCCTTGATCGCGCGCCACGGCCCGGACAGGTTCACGTCGAGCAGCACCTGCCATTCGGCTTCGGTGAACCCGTCCGAGGCTTTGCCCGCGGGGGCACCGATGCCCGCGTTGCTGATCAGGGCGTCGACCTGGCCGAACCGGTCGAGCGCGTCGGCGGCGACCTCCTGCAGCCGGGCCAGGTCCCGGACGTCGGCGAGCCGGGTGAGCACCGCGGCGCCGTTCTTGCGGCACAGCTCGGCGGTCGTCTCCAGCTGGTCGGCGTTGCCGAGGCGGTAGGGCACGTCGGCGGCCTCGCCGTCGACGTCCAGGAGCACCAGATCAGCGCCCTCTTCGGCGG
This sequence comes from Amycolatopsis sp. CA-126428, assembly GCF_002904335.1. GTDB lineage: Bacteria > Actinomycetota > Actinomycetes > Mycobacteriales > Pseudonocardiaceae > Amycolatopsis. Next base: position 31,133 of record NZ_PPHF01000129.1, read on the forward strand.
CGCGCACGGCGCAGGCGCGCCCGATCCCCCGGGCGGCGCCGGTGACGACGACGGTCTTATCGGGCAAGCGCATCGGGCACGTCCTTGAGCGTCTCGGTGATGAGGTCGAGCACGAAGCGGGCGGCGTCGGCGATGTACATGTGGTCGCCGGGAACGTCGATGATTTCGAAGCGACCGGTGGTCGCGTCGGCCCAGCGTGCGGCCTCGTCGTGGGAGACGACCCGGTCCTGACCGGCGCAGACCGCGGTGATCGGGACATCGAGCCGGTGCCGGCTGCGCGGTGCGTAGTCTTCGTACATCCGGAAGTCGGCCCGGATCGCGGGCAGCAGCAGCTCGCGCATTTCGGGGATGTCGAACGCCGGGTGCCAGTAGCCGGTGAGGTCGCGGACCAGCTCGAGGAAATCGTCATCGCTCAGCGCGGCACTGCCCTGCCACGGTGGCGAACCCGTCCACGGGCCGCGCGAAGCGCTGGTGAACAGGTGGACCACGGTGGCACCGGCGGCGGTCATCCGCTGCGTGAGCTCGAAGGCGATGACGGCACCGAGGCAGTGCCCGAACACCGCGACCGGGCCGCCCGAGGCGATCTCCATCGCCTTCGGCAGCAAGCCATCGGCTGCGGCGTGCAGGTCCGTGTACGGCGCTTCGTCCACCAGCCGTTCACGCCCCGGCAGTTGCAGCGGCTTGACGTCCACGCCTTCGGCAGGCAGCTTGCGCCACGGCTGGTAGAAGCTCGCGCCCGCCCCGGCGAAGGGCAGGCAGATCAACGGGACCATGTGTGCTCCGGCGGTGACTCGTGATCGACGATTGTTCGCGGGCACGCCGAACACCGCACCGTCCCGAAGGGCGGCACAGGAACAACAGGGTGATTCCCCCAGTGCCCGCGCGGCTCACACCCCATTTCGGAGGCGCGCGGCCCCGACGACATTAAGGTACGTTTTCAATCCTGCCAAGTACCGTGATTCAGGTCACTTTTGATTGTTACATTACCAAGAGGACCGATTTGGCGGTAGCTTGACCGCGCAAGTTCGGTCACCACTCTTTCGGTGCAATCCGAAAGTAGGGCCTCATTGGCAGGTTGACAAGCAACGCCGAGGGTACCCAAGCGGGAAGTTGATAACGAATTAGACCGGCTTGTAGAATTCACCACTGCACCCAAAACTGAAAGTGGCTTTTCACAGGCGACCGTACATCGTGGTGAAGAACGCCGCGCTACGGGCATCTTGACACCGACGAGGCAGAACTCGCAGCCGCAGTAACCACTTCGAGCACGGCAGCGGCTTCCCAGGACCACGGGTGGGACCGGTAACGCTCGGGTCAGCCAGACGACCGTCGCGATCCACCGGCTCGGCCAGGCCGGAAACCCACCGGTGCGTTCGGGCAGTTCGGGAGCACCCGGGTGGCGGCAATGACCGGCCGCACCGCCGGGACTTCGCACAGCCCCTTCGCGACCGCGATGCCGACGACGTGCTGGAGCAGTTGGATCGGGTGCGTGAGCGGATCGCGGGCCGGTTCACGCGATCAGGGCGCGCGAGTATGTGTCCGGGCTGGTGGCGGGCCTGGAGCAGAAGAACGGTTGGACGCCGGCCGAGCAGGCGGGCGAGATGCAGCGACTGGTGCGCTGGGCGGACAGAAACATCTACGGAGTCCGTGACGATCTTCGCGATTACGTGATCGAGCATCTCGGCGATCCGGATGGTGTGTTGATCGTGGACGACACCGGATTCCTGAAGAAGGGCACTGCCGGATCGGCACGTTCCTGGCCTATGCCGGTGCTCGCGGGCATGCGCTGATCGACCGGGGGTCCGCCGCTGAAATTTACGCGTAACAAGCTCACGCCGCGGACGATGCCGGACGGTTCCCTGTGGCCGGGAGAGATGCTGCCGGGGTTCATCTGCCCGCGGTTGAAGGCTGTGCTGACGGACCAGGATGCGGCCAGCGTGCTGGCGTAACGTGACCGGCATCGTCGACGCACCGATGTCCACTCGGATCAACCACGGCACGCTGCCCGATCCCGACGACGGCGGTCAAGTCCGTGGCCACGCCGGACGACTCGAACCGCACCCGGTGCGCGACGCCCAAGTTGGACAGCCGGGACGCATAATGCGGATCTTGCGCCGGCGTCGTCCGGGGTCAGGTCGACGGCCGCCCGGGTGGTGGCCAGCGCTCGCTCGAAATCGTGCCGATCGTCGGTCAACCGGAACACCGTCGCCAAGGCCGACCCCAGGTTCGACAGGTGTCCCGCCAGATCCGGATGACCGCTCACCAGGTCCGCGTCGCGCAGGAAGGAACACAACCCGATGACGGCGAACAGGTCCAACCCGTCGCTCGGCTCGTCGTCCAGGGTCGTCAGGTACCTCGTCCAGTGCCACTCGGCGATGGCGAGCACGTCAGCCGGGGAGCCGCCGCCCGCTGTCCCCCACCGAGCGGCGGCGTCCTCGGCGGTCACCGGCCGAGGCCCCGGCCGGGCCGGTCCTCCAGCTGCTCGAGCAGTTCTTCCATGCCTTCCGGGGTGAAACCCTCGATGGTCAAATGTTTTCCGACCCCCGGGAGAAAGTCACCGGGCAGCGCGTTCGGCGGGCTCCCGGGCAGCTCGACCGCCAGGATCTTCTTCGTCCAGATCTCCGGATGCCGGTGGAGCAGGCCGGTCAACCGGCGGTGATCGATGGCCACGCCGAGCTGGTCGCCTTCCGGCAGGTCACCGGCGGCCGCGGCCAGGTAGTACGGGGAAACGACCACGAGCACGACATCGGCGCGCATGATCTGGGCAGTGATCCATTTGTCCCAGTCGGGGCTGGACTGCAGGTGCCTGCGGTCGAAGTGCACGACCATCCCCCTTTTCGCGAGGAAACCGCACAGTTCGCGCACAACGCCTTCGTGTTCTTCCGATTCCGGAGCATGGGAGACGAAAACCCGAAGCGCCGAGCCGTCGTCCGATACGGGCGCGGGAGCCGACGGCGCACCATTCGAGCCGGGCACGGGCAATCGCACCTCGAAGGGGCTCGACATACTCGCCGGTAATAGCCGTTGGGCACGGTCGAGGGGAATTTCGTATCGTCCCGAAGCGATGACCGGCACCTTCGCGCACCGCTCCGGCAGCTCGAGCACCAGGTAAGCGGTGTGCGACCCGGTAGGCACTCCGCCGGTGTGCGACCACCGCACCTCGGTACCGCCGATCCCGGAACAGCTCAGTTCGGGGCGCAGCGGCGGCAGCGGGACGTTCGCTGCCGGGGAACCCGCGGGCCAGTGGCCGACGTCGTGCGTCGTTCGCGGAGTGAAGTACAGCTGTTCGCTGAGCTGATAGGACTCGTACCCGGCCGGAGCTGTCACAACGCGGGGAAGGGCGTCCCGAACAATGCACCCATTCAGGTGAAATTCGAACCCGACCTCGGCCCACAGCGGTGGCGGGACATCCGGCGCGACGTCGAAATCGTAGGTCAGGCGCACCAGGTAGACCGCGCTCCCGGCCAGGTCTGATGGCGCGGGGAGATGGTGAATCTGCCAGCTCCGCAGCTTGATGTGGCCGATGGCGAGCCCATTGGGCGACATCTCCGTCGCCTTGCTGGCATCGACGAGCCAGAGGGGAATGTCACCGTAAAAATCCGTTTCGGGTTGCGAATCCACCAACTTACCCCTGTCGATGACGTCATACGGAGGCGGAGTGTACTCTCAGCGCGGAGATCGCAGGTGATCCGCTTCAACTGATATCGAACGGGTTCGACTTGGTGGCATCCGACTCAGCGGACGGTCGTTCGCGCGAAGCCGACCGACGGATGGCATTGGCCAGGGAGTGGGAAGAACTGGTCGATCGTGTCCGTGAACTCGACGGTTTCGAGGACTTCCTCCGCCCGCCGCCGCTCGACTCGCTGCTCGGGGCGGCGGCGAACGGACCGGTTGTCGTCGTCAACGTGAGCCGATGGCGCTGTGACGCCCTGATCGTGCGCAGCGACGGCGTCGAGCCGATCGGCCTTCCCGAGCTGACCGCCGACGAGGTCGCCTCCCGCACGGCCACCTACCTGGCCGCACTGCGCGACGGCGTCGACTTCGCGCCTGGGATGAGTTTCACGGCCGCACTCGAGGCACGTGCGCGTGCCAGGAGTGCTCGCGAAGCCGTGCTGCGCTCGACTGTCGAGTGGTTGTGGGACGCGGTGGCCGACCCGGTGCTCACCGCGCTCGGCATCACCGACGCCCCCGCCCGGCCGACACAACGGCTGTGGTGGTGCCCGACGGGCCTGTTGACGCTCCTCCCCCTGCACGGTGCCGGTCACCACCACGCCGGGGACGGCCGGACGGTGGTCGACCGCGTCGTTTCCTCCTACACGCCGACCCTGCGCGTGCTCAGCCGACTCGTCGGCGAGCGGGACGCCGGGCCGGCGGCTCCGCTGCTGTTCGTGGGCGTGCCGGACTCGCCGGGCATGCTGTCGCTCACCCAGGACGTAGAGCGGGAACGGGACTTCCTGCGCAGCACCTTCCCCGGTGGCGTCACGGTCGTCGAGGGTCCGGCCGCCACCGTCGCCGCCGTTCGGGAGCAGATGCTCGGCCATCGGTGCGTGCACCTGAGCTGTCACGGGTACCAGGACCTGAACGACCCGTCCGCGGCCGGGTTCGTGCTCACGGACGGGACCCTGACGATCGTGCGGCTGAGCGCCGTCCAGTACGAGGGCGACTTCGCATTCCTGTCGGCGTGCCGGACAGCGGCCGGCGGCGTCCACTTGCCGGACGAAGTGATCACCCTTGCGGCAGCGCTGAACTACAGCGGGTACCGGCACGTAGTGGCCACGCTCTGGTCGGTCGACCCGGCGGTGGCCGCCGACATGACCACGGCCTTCTACCCTCACCTGATGGACGGCGATGTGTTCGTGCCTGCCCGTTCGGCGGTGGCCCTGCACGCGAAGACGCGGGAGATGCGCGATGCCGGAATCCTGCTGGACGACTGGCTGCCGTTCACCCACACCGGCCCTTGAGCCGTGCTGCCGGCGGAGAGAGGGTTCATGGGACGGAAGCTGCGCGGTCGACAGCAGGAATGGTCGCTGGGGGACCTGATCGGCCGAGGCGGGTACGGCGAGGTCTTCGAGGCCCGGTCGGCGGCCGGCGAGCGGGCAGCGGCGAAGTTCATCCTCCGGCAACCCGGTGCGGACCGCGAGCTCCTGTTCGACTTGCCGCAGGTCAGGCACGTGGTCCCGATCGTCGACCGCGCCGAGACGCCCACGCACTTCGTGATCGTGATGCCGAGGGCGGAGAAATCGCTGCTGCAGCACATCGACGAGAGACCGGGGCCCTTCGCCGTCGACGAAGCCGTGGCGATCCTGGCCGACATCGCCGAGACCCTGGCCGATCTCGACGGCCGGGTCGTCCACCGGGACCTGAAGCCCGCCAACGTCCTCCGGCTCGACGGCCACTGGTGCCTGTCGGACTTCGGGATCGCGAAGTACGTCGAGGACACTACCGCCCCCGAGACGCGCAAGTATGAGATGTCACCGCCGTACGCGGCTCCCGAGCGGTGGCGCGGGGACGACGTGACGAGCGCGGCCGACGTGTACGCGTTCGGCGTGATCGCCCATGAACTGCTGTCCGGCAGGAAGCCCTTCGCAGGAGTCGGACACGAGCTGCGCGCGCAGCACCTGGGAACCACTCCCGCACCCCTGCACGGGGTTCCGCCGCTGCTCGCCGCGTTGGTCGAGGAGTGCCTCTACAAACAGGAGGACGCGCGTCCGCACCCGAAGAGCCTGCTCGCCCGCCTCACCGGCAGCACCACGCGAGCGCCGTCGGCCGGGCTCGCCAGGCTCCGGGAGGCCGCGCGGGAGGAGGCCGTCCGGCGCGGCGAGGGAGCACGCGAGCGGTCGGAGCAGCGGTCCGAGGACGAGCGGCGGGGACGCCTCTTCGAAGCGGCGGAACTGAACCTCGCGCGGATCGCCACCACGGTCAAGGACACCTTGGCCGGCGCGGCGCCCTCGGCAGTCGTGGACTCCGGCGGCACGGGCTGGACCATCCGGCTCAACCAGGCGGAGCTTTCGCTCGACGAGATCAGCGGGGCATCGGCGGGCTGCTGGGGCGCCTCGGAACGGCCGCCCTTCGACGTCATCGCCCATACGCGCCTCACCGTCGCCATGCCGCCCGACCGGTTCCGCTACGCGGGCCGAAGTCACTCGCTCTGGTACTGCAACGCGCAGGACGAAGAAAAATATCAGTGGTTCGAAACGGCGTTCATGGTTTCGCCACTGCGGCCGTTCCGGGCCGCCGTACACCCGTTCGCTCTCGCCCCCGGTTCCGACGCCGCCGAGGCCATCGCGAACGGACTCACCGACAGCCAGCTCGCCTGGCCGTTCACTCCCCTCGTCGTCGGCCGGCTCGACGACTTCCTCGACCGGTGGGCCGGTTACCTCGCCGAAGCTTCGACCGGCGGACTCGCTCATCCCGGCCGCATGCCCGAGAGGCCGGTCGACGGCAGCTGGAGGACGACGTGACGACGGGCATGCGAGTGCGGTGCACCAGGAGGTCCTGGATTCTGGGTGCGCCCATCGGCGAGGGTGGGTTCGGGCGCGTCTTCGAGGCGCGGTCCGAGCCCGGTGACGAGCCGGCCGCGGTGAAACTCGTGCCGAAGGACCCCGGCGCCGAACGGGAGCTGCTGTTCACCGACCTGCCCGGGGTCCGGAACGTCGTGCCCGTCATCGACGACGGTGAGACCGAGACCGACTGGGCCTTGGTCATGCCCCGAGCCGAGAAGTCGCTCCGGGACCACATCGAGGCGCACGGCGGGCCGTTCGACCTCTCGGCGAGCGCGGCCGTGCTGACCGACATCGCCACGGCGCTCGCGGACCTCGACGGCGGCGTCGTGCACCGAGACGTCAAGCCCGAGAACGTCCTGTTGCTGGACGGCTGCTGGTGCCTGTCCGACTTCGGCATCGCCCGGTACGCGGAAGCCACGACGGGATCCAACACGCGCAAGGACAAGTGGTCGTCACCGTACGCCGCGCCGGAACGCTGGACGCTCGAGAGGGCGACGAGCGCGTGCGACATCTACTCGCTCGGAGTCCTCGGCTACGAGCTCATGGTGGGCGAACGGCCGTTCACCGGTCTCAAGAACCAACTGCGCGAACAGCACCTGAAGAAGCGGCCGTCGTTCCCGGCGAGCGCGCCGGCGGCGCTCGTGGAACTGGTGGAGGAATGCCTCTACAAGGCTCCTGGCGCCCGGCCCACCGCCGACGACCTGCTCGAGCGGCTCAACGCGATCGCGGAACGGGAGTGACGTGCGGGCCTTCGCCCGCGGCTCGCAGGAACGCGCTCCACTGAGGACGGGAGAAGCACAACGAGCGGCGTCTGCTCTTGCTGTCGCGCACGAACACCGCGCCCTGCGTGAACTTGATTTCGACACAGTCGTTGCCAGAGGTGGAGCTGGACGCCGAAGATTTGATCCAGCCGTGCTCATGCATCGTCAAGGCCCCGTGATCTGCCGATGGTGGGTGAAGCGCGGTGCCGATCGATTCGGGCGCGCAAGGCCACGGCGGCGGCTCCGGTGAAGGAAGCCGCCAGCCTGCCCACCTCCCCCCGAACCTCTTGGGCTTCTTCGGCTCTGCCGGTGCGTTCCAGAGCGCTCGCGAGGTGGTCGAGGGTGATGGCGAGCTCCCACGATTCACCGCGATCGGAGTGGATCCGAACGGCTTCCCGGTGGAATCCGACGGCGTCGTCGTGGCGCCTCAGCGTCTGGTACGCCAGCCCGGCCGCATCGTAGGCGCGGGCTTCGCCGAAGGAGTTGCCACTCCGGCGGGCGAGCGCGGCCGCGCGCTGGACCGTCTCCAGGGCGTCCTCAGGCGCGTCCTGCGCGATCTGGAGCTCTCCCAGTTTCACGAGGCACCCGCTCTCCAGGAGCAGGGACCGCTGGGCACGCGCTATCGTCAAGGCGCGGCGGATGCTCACTTCAGCTTTGTCCGCTTGGGCCATCTCCCGTTGCACGGCGCACAGTTCCATGAGAGCCCTCGCCTCGAGGGTTTCGTCTCCCGCGTCCCGGAACACGGCCAGGGCGCGGACGAGGTGGTGTTCGGCGCCGGAAGCGTCGTCAAGCTGGTACAGGGTCACCCCGAGGCTGACCAAGATCAAAGCAGTCAACGTCGGACTGCCGGCTTCCTCTGCGAACGCCATGCCGCCGGCCAACGTGCGATGCGCTTCGGCCAGCCGGTGTTCGGTCAGGTAGGTCAGGCCCAGGTTGTGCGTCGAACGGGCCGCGCCGAGCAGGTCGGAAAGCTCGCGGAAGGTCTCGGTCGCCGCATTGAAGCACGCCACGGCCCGGGCGCTCTTCCGCTGCTTCCGGTACTTGATGCCGAGCCGGTCGAGCAGCACGGCGGCGCCGTAGTCGTCGCCCGCCCGTCTCGCAGCCTCCAGAGCGGTCTCTTCGGTGCTCAACCACGTTTCGACGGGATCGTGGTTGTCGTAGATTCCCGCCAAGGTGGCCGGCAGCTGCCAGGCGATCCGGTCGTGGCCGGTGCGGACGGCGGTGATCGTGGCCGTGATCAGGTTGCCGCGTTCGGTGTCGTACCAGTCCAGCGCCTGGTCGTAGCCGGCGAAACGAAGAGTCTCAGGTCCCTCGGGTGCCGGTTCGAGGCGTATCGGCATCCGGTGCGTCCCCGGGGCGATGATCTCGCGCGCGGCGTCGGCAGTGTGCAGGTACCAGGAGAGCATCCGCCGAGTGGCTTCACGTTGCTGCTCCGCCGGCTCGTCGCGACGTGCTTGGCCGAGGGCGTAGGCGCGCAGCAGGTCGTGGAACTGGTACCGATCGGCGGTCATCTGGTCGATCAGGTGCGTCGCCACGAGTGGGTCGAGCAGGGAACGGGCCCGGCCCGGGTTCACCCCGGCCAGCGCGGCCGCGGCCGGCAGGCTGAATTCCGCGCCGGGGTGCAATCCGAGCAGGCGGAACATGCGCGCGACTTCGGGGGTGAGGCCGCGGTAGGACCAGGCGAAGACCGCACGGACGGCATCCGTCTCGTCGTCGTCCGTTGTGGACAGCGCATCCCACAGCCTGGACTCGTCCCGGAGATCGGCGATGAGATCCGCCGTCGACATCCACGGCCGGGTAACCGCGCGTTCGGCCGCTATCCGCAGCGCGAGCGGCAGACCGGCACACAACCGGGCCAGCTCGGCGAGGTCGGCCAGGTCACCCGCGTCGCGGTGTTCGGCCATCACGGTCCGGAGCAGGAAGGTGGCCTCGGCCATGGGCAGCACGTCCACGTGCACCGATCGGGCGCCCTCGTGCACGGACAGTCCCGGCAGCCGCTTCCGGCTGGTGACCAGCACCAGGCAGTTCGAAACTCCCGGGAGCAATGGCCGTACCTGTCCGGACGAGAGTGCGTTGTCCAGCAGGATGAGAAATTGCTTGCCCGCCACGAGTGACCGGAACAATGCCGCCCGACCGGAGAGGTCTTTCGGCATCGTGTTCGGGTGCACGTCGAAACTGCGGAGGAAATGAGCAAGCGCAGTTTCCGGCGACACCGGCGGCCCAGGGTCGTACCCGCGCAGGTTCACATAGAGCTGACCATCAGGAAAATCATCACCGACGCGGTGAGACCAAAACACGGCGAGAGATGTCTTCCCGACCCCGGCCGAACCGGTGATGGTGCAGATCGCTGCGGCTTTCCGGTTCTTCCGATCACGGTGGAGGTCGTCCAGCAGGCCGAGTTCGGCTCGCCGGTTCACGAAATGGCGGTCGACTGCCGGGAGCTGGCCGGGTCGATGGCTGACGACGTGCCGACTTCGGTGGAAGTGCACTCCACCGTTGATTTCCCGGGCCTGCACGACTCCATGGGCCGAGCCGGCCATTTCCGAATGAGTGTTTCCCACGCCGGAACTGTCGGCGTCTTCCGATCGTTCTTGCGACAACGGCATTCACCGCCCAAATCGCTTTCTGATCGAAATTAGCTGACGCACGTGTTGCCTGTCAAGCAGCCGTTCGGCGATCTCCTCGAGTCTTCGCGCAATGGCGCTCGTGCAGGCCGACGTCCTCGTCCGGCGTCCGGTTTCTGCGACCACCTCACCGAGCGCCGCTGCTCCAGGGGGACCAGCGCCTCCGACGGCTGCTCGGTCTGCACCGTCCTCGCAGCTGCGGCTGATCCCCCGGTTGGCGAACTCGCCGAGCAACGCGACGCCTGCCGATGCGCCCGATGTACCGCCGACGCCGTCTCGGCGACTTCAGGAGGACCGTCCAGCGACTGGTCCGTTCGAGCTTTGAACCCGTAGCCAGCGCTCACTCTGCGTGCTCACGCCAAGTGGCACACTGGAGCAGTGCACGAGCTGATAGCCGAGGCAAGAGCTCAGTGGAAGGCTTACCTGGCCGCCCCCGCCGGTCAAGATGCCGAGGAGCTGGCCCGAACCCGGTTGCTCCTCGACGAGATCGTGTCGATCACGCCACTCGATCACGAAGAGCTGGGTTTCGACCGGTTCACCGATCCGGGATGGTTCACGACGCTGGGCTCGGTAGCCCTCGAGCGCCACGAACGGAATCCCGGCCGTCGCACCATCCGCCTCGCCACCGACGCCTTCCGCGAGTCGGTCCGGACCACGCAAGCAGGCACAGCCGAGCATGCGGGGGCTTGGTCGAACCTGGCCATCGCTCTGCGAACGGAGTACTACGTCACAAACCTCCGTTCGACGCTCGACGATGCCGTCGACGCTCACACGCAGGCTCTCGCTGTTCCTGCCGCAGGCATCGTTCGGGCGACGCGGGCGGTGAAGTTCGCGGCCACCCTCCTCGCGCGGCACGAAGAGTTCGGGGACACGGGCGACCTCGACGAAGCCGCCAGGATCGGGCAGTCCGCCATCGCCTGGCTTCCGCCGGGCAGCCCAGGACGCCCCGACGCTCTTTCCGACCTCTCGACCGTCTTCTACCGACGGTACGAACGAGGCCACGGCCAAGAAGATCTTGAACAAGCAGAAGAAACCGCCCGCCTTGCGGTTGCCGAAGGTGAAGCCGGCCACCCGGCCCGCGGCAATCACCTGTTCAACCTCGCCAATGCCCTGCACCTTCGCTACCTGGCCCAAGGAGACAGCAAGCTGCTCGACGAGGCGATCACCGTGCTCACGGCCGGCGTGCCCCTTCTGCACGGCGATCCCGTGGCGACGGGCAGCTACGGAGATCTTCTCCGTGAGCGGTACGAGCTGACCGGCGACCCACAGGACTCGGCTTCGGCGATCAACGCGCTGCGCGAGGCACTCGCCCAAGCCAACGCGATCGGACGCCCCTCGCTGACCCTCATGCTCGAGTCGAACCTGGCTTCTGCTCACCGCGCACGATTCGAACGGGAAGGGGACGCCGAAGACCTGGCAGCGACGCTGCGTCACGGCCGCCAAGTCATCGCGAACTCACCGCCCGGGCACCCGGACCTCGCGGCCAACCTGTCAAATCTGTCGAACTACCTGCGCATCCGGTTCCAGGTGGGTGGCGACATTCGCGACCTCACCGAAGCGATCACCACAGCGGAAAAGGCCCTTGACGAGTGCAGGGAAGGTGACGGGCGGAAGGCACGGTTCATCACCAACCTGTCGGCAGCGCTCGCGCTGCGCTACGAGCACGCCGGGAACCGCGGTGACCTCGACAAGGCCGTCGTGCTGATGCGCCGCGCGGTCAGTGACACCCCGAAGGGGGACGCGAGACTGTCCTTGCGGGGTTCTGCGCTGGCCAACATGCTGTTCCGCCGCTTCGAGCTTCACCGCGAGCCCGAAGATCTCAGCGAGGCCGCGGACCTGGCCGCAGCGGCGGTGTCGCGGACACCGCGCGGTTCGTCCACCGCACCCGGCCGACTGATGACCCTGGCCGCCATCCTCGCCGCTCACCACCAACGGACTGGCGCCGTGGAGCAGCTGAACCTCGCCATCGAGGCGGCGCGAGACGCCCTTTCAGCGGGCGGCGCCGGCCACCGGGACGCGCAGTTGATGCGTTCGAACCTGTCCGAGTGGCTGCGGCAACGTTTCACCATCACCGGAGCCCGTGACGACATCGACGAAGCCGTGCAGCTGCTGCTGACGGCCGTCGGGGACACACCGACCGGACATCCGGACCGCGCGATCTTCCTGTCGAACCTCGGGATGTGCCTGCGGGACCGTGGAGAACCAGGTGATCTGGTGGCCGCGGTCCAACGGCACCGCCTGGCGGCCGACGCCTCCTCCTCGGTTGACAAGGCCACGACCCTGCTGCAGCTCGGGCGCTGTCTGCACGATCTCGCAGAGATGACGGGGTCCGATGACGTCCGGGCAGAAGCAGTGGAAGCGATGCAGATGGCCGCCGAGGTCGGACCGGCACGCCCTCGCACTCGCATCATCGCGGCACACACTGCCGCCGTGACGTTGGCCGACGACGACGATTGGGCAGGCGCGAGCGAGTCGTACCGGCGTTCCCTGGATCTCCTGCCGATGCTCGCATGGATCGGCTTGAGCCGAGCCGGCCGCGAAGAGCAGCTGGGCGAATGGTCCGGTCTGGCCGGTGAAGCCGCGGCGTCCGCCATCGCCGAGCGCCGACCGGAGGCTGCCTTGGCTGCCGCCGAGCACGGACGAGCCGTGCTGTGGGGCCAGCTCATGGCGCTGCGGCCGGACTTCACAGCCTTGGCGGCCGAGTCTCGCGAACTCGCCGAACGTTTGCGTGCCGTGAGTGAGCAACTCGAAGCCGAGTCGGCCGCGGGTCTCGGAACCAGCCTCGATCTCCCGGGTTAGCGCCTCCTGCCGCGACGGCGCCGGATCGACCGGCAATGTCCGAGATCGCCCAGCCGACCGCCGACAACGGCAGCCACGCCGCCCGACCTGCTCGACTTCACCATCAAAAGAGCCCGGCCGTGCACCCACCCAGCGACAGGCTGGCGCGGACCGTGGCCGACCGGGAGCGGATGCTGCGCGCGAGCCCTGACCTCGAGGAACAACCTTGCCTACGCTTGCCTACCGGTCGGATTGACGAGTCGAGCTTTCCATTCGAGCAGACCATCGCCTCACGTAAGCACGTTCTGGGGGGCAAACCACAGTCAATCGCCAGTCACAATATCTGCGACGCTGCACCGGTGACCGTGAAATCGGTCATCGAAACCGGACTGAAAGCACGAAATGGCCGACGACACCCGGGACGACCGGTTCAGGCAAGCGGAACGCGAGGCCCTCGCATTGCTCGCGAAGGCCCGGCAGGAGGATGACCCGCCGCTGGTGGACGAGGCGATCGCCCGGCTGCGAGTCGCCCTCGACGACCCGTCCGCGGCGGACCCCGTGCGCTCCCGACGCCTGCACAATCTGGGTTTCGCCTACGTGGCCAAGTTCCAGCGAGACCGGAACCGGAACACCATCGACGCGGCCATCGACGCCCGGCGAGAAGCGGCCGTCCTGGTCCACCCGCCGAGCTCCGACTTCGTCAATCGGCAATCCGCGCTCGGAGAAGCCCTCCGGCTGCGGTTCGAGACGCTCGGCGATCCGGATGACATCGAGCGCGCGGTTTCCGTCGCCCGCACGGCCGTCGAGACCGCCGGCGCCCATCCGCGAGCCCTGACCAACGCGCGAGCCGCATTGGCCAGCACACTGCGCGTCCGTTATGAACGCCTCGGCGACCAGGCCGCTTTGGACGAGGCCATCACCCAAGGCCGTCTCGCGGTGACGGAATCGGCGGCCCGCGGCGAAAGCCGGGCGGGGCGGCTGAACAACCTTTCGATCGCCCTCCGCGACCGCTACCTGCAGCGCAGAGACGACGCTGACCTCGACGAAGCGATATCGGCATCCGGCCTGGCGGTCAGCTCCGCGACCGGCGACCCGCTCCTTCGAGCCCGGTGCTTGACCAACCACGCTCTCGCGCTGCGGTCCCGGCACATCCTGCACACCGACCGCGGTGGGCTGGCCGGTGTCGGGAACCCGCTTGCCGCGGACGACCTGTACGACATCGACGCCGCGATCGAGGCCCTCCGGCAAGCCGTCAGCCTGTTCGGAGGACCTGACAGCGGATTCCGCAAGAGCGCGCTGTCCGGAGCATTGCTCACCCGGTATGAGGCGAGCCACAACAAGTCGGATCTGGCCGAGGCAGTCTCCTGGGCGCGGGAGGCTGTCCGCGGCTCCGACCCCGCACACCACGACGTGAGCGGGCAGCTCAACGACCTGATGTACGCGCTGACAAAAGCCGCTGCCGAGAACCGCGACGCGGCAGAGGCCGAGGAAGCCGTCCGGTGGGGCACCCACCTGGTGACCGTGACCGCGCCGGGCAGTGCGAACCGAGCGCTGTACCTGACGAATCTCGGCCTCGCGCACCGCGCGCACCATGAAGTCACCGGCGACACGACGTCGAGGGATGCCGCAATCGAGCGGTGGCGTGAAGCCGCCACGATGACCACGTCGGTGACGGCCGAGCGCATCAACGCGGCGATCCACTGGGCGTTGTACGCGAACTGGTCGGAGCCCGGGTCGGCTACCGCACTCGCGGGGTTCCGCCAGGTCATCGAGCTGATCCCGGTTCTGGCGTGGCGCGGGATCGCCCGGACCAGCAGGGAACGCGTCCTCCGCGACCTGCTCGGCCTCGGCGGCCAGGCGGTCGCGGCCGCACTGGCCGGCGAGCGCCCCGACCTCGGCCTGAGCTTCAGCGAAGGCAGCCGTGGCGTGCTCTGGTCCCAGCTTCTCGACACGAGCGCCGACTTCACGGAACTGTCCCTACGAGCACCTGACCTCGCCGCCCGGCTCAATGCCTTACGTGCGGCCCTGGACAGCGACCAATGAGCTTCCCGGACAGAACTTCCGGGGCAATGACTCGGACGCAGGCCGAGTAACGCGGCATACCGCACCCGCGAAGCTTTGCCGGGCATCGGCCGCATGGTCACCTGCGCGGCGCACCTCATCTCGGCGGTTGCCATCACCTGGTACGGACCGGCCGCGAAGCCATTCGACATGCACCCGCAAACGACCAAAGCGCGCGCTCCCCGGGCGCACCGTCGGTGCGTTCGCCCACCGGTTCGTGGCTCGTCGGCGCCGGCGACGGTGACCAGCCACGCTCGGATCACGATTTCCTGCGCGGCGCCGCGCAGGCACGTTCAGGCCGCGGCCTCGTTCCTGGCCACCGAACGGGCATAGGCACGCAGGAGGGTGTGCATCCGGTAGCGGCCGACCTTGTCCTCTACCAGCAGGTGCACGTCGAGGAGCTCTTCCAGCACCCTCTCGGCGTTCTCGGCCGTGGTGCCGAGCAGCGCGGCCGCCTTGCAGACATTGAACTCCGGGTCCGCGCGGGTGCCCAGCAACCGGAACGAGCGCTGCTGCTCGCCGGTGAGCCTCTCGTAGGAGGCCGCGAACACGTTCGCCACGCTGAGGTCGGCGAGCGACAGCTCGGCGAGCTGCCTGCCCGCACCGCAGAGCCGTTCCACCAGGTGCCGCACCGTCCACGCCGACCGGTTCCGGAAACGCGACGCGGCGATCCGGACCGCCAGCGGCAGGTACCCGCACACCTCGGCCACGTCCGCGACCCCCCGCGCCTCCGACGCGGTCCGCTCCCAGCCCGCCACCCGCTGGAACAACGCCACGGCGTCGCTCCGCGACATCGGCTGCAGCGAGTGTGCCGACACCCCCTCGAGCGCGCTCAGCCTGCGCCTGCTGGTGATGAGGACGCCGATGTCCGGTCCGGTCGGCATGACCGGGCGGACCTGCGCGGTGTCCTCCGCGTTGTCGAGCACCAGCAACAGCCGCCGCCCCGCCACCTGCGACCGCCACCTGGCGATCCGCCCGGCCAGGCTGTCGGGCACCTGTTCCGCCGGGACACCGAGGCTGCGCAGCAGGAAGTCGAGTGCGACGGCCGGATCCGCCGGGCGCCGGCCGGGTGTGTGCCCGTGGAGGTCGACGAACAGCTGGCCGTCGGGGTACTTGTCCGCGAGCAGGTACGCCACCCGTACCGCCAGCGCCGTCTTCCCGACCCCGGCCATGCCGTCGACCGCCGTGACCACGGTCGCGGACTCGGTCGGCGCGCCCGCGGCGGTCAGGAGCTCGGCGATGGCCTCGTCCCGGCCGGTGAAATCGGCGATGTCGTAAGGCAGCAGGCACGGCCGGGGTGGTGTGGTCACGGCGACGGTCGCGGCGGAGCCGTCCTCCGCGACCGTCTCCTTGACCGCCGCCGGTACCTCGGAACGCACCCGCCGCGGCGGGGCCACCGCGACCGGGGCCGCCCCGGGCAGCGAGCTCAGAGAGGCGTCACCCCGCAGAATGCGGTGCCGCAGCTCACGCATGCCGGGCCCGGGTTCGATCCCGAGCTCCTCCGCCAGGAGCTGCCGGGTCCGCTCGTACACCTCGAGCGCCTCGGACTGCCTGCCCGATCTGACCAGCGCGAGGATCAGCTGCGCCCGCAGCCCTTCTTGCAACGGGTGCTCGGCGACCAGCTCGGTGAGCTCCGGGATCAGGCCGGCCGCCTCGCCCTGCCTGAGCCTGCTCTCGACCGACAGCTCCTGGGCGACCAGGCGCTGCTCGTCGAGCCGGGAGGCCGCGGCCTCGATCATCAGGCCGGGCAGTCCCGCCAGGGCCGGACCGCGCCACAGGCGCAGCGCCTCCGGTGCGGCCGTGCCGACGGTGGCCCAGTCGCCGTCGGCGGCAGCCCTGCGCGCGGTCGTCAGCGCGCGGGTGAAGCGGTGGACGTCGACCTGCTCCCTGGCCACCTGCGCCCGGTAGCCCGGCCCGTCGGAGACCACGACCGCCCGCGCGTTGTCGAGCGAGAGGCGCAGCCGCGCGATCGCGTTGTGGACCTGCCGGCGAGCGGTTCCCGGCGGGTCCTCCCACAGCAGGTCCACGAGACGTTCGGTGGTCACCACCGTGTCCACGTTGAGCAGAAGTGCCGCCAGCACCTTCTTCTGCCGCAAGCCGCCCAGCTGCCGCCGACGACCGTTCACCCACACTTCCAACGCACCGAGCAGCCGAAATTCCGCTAACGCAGGCGACCCGGTCAACGGCCTCCCCCAACGGCCACAGCGGTGAACTCGTTCTGTCGCCACGCCATTGCCAAGTACATGACCACTCCCCCGTCGATCCGTACCTCCATCATGTGGCGCCCGGGTGGGCTCCGCATCGCCATTATCCGCGACACGGCACCCGGTCGGTGCACGGTTTCCGGGGGTGTTCCTGATGACTGCCGGACGAGTTGGTGGAATGCCTTCGCTGGGCAGTCTTGTTCTGGAGGCCGGGATTCCTGTCGTTCGTTCGGACGGGTGGGGCCGCACCTGCTCGGTGGACGTATCGGGTGTCCCTGGGCTGGTGAGCCCTTTCCGGTGGAGCGGCACCACGGGAACCGGCGGGTTCTCCGTCGAGACCGGTGCCCCGCGCGGATCGCCGGGATCGCGAACGGCTCAATCGGAGTCAGGCGCAGAACCTCGTCATTCGGGCACCGCGCGTTCTCGTCAGGGTCTCTGACCAGTACAGACAGCTGGTCGAGAGGAATGCTTGAGGGTGAAGGTGTTCTGCGGCATCGACCGGGCCTTCGCCGGCATCGGCCGAGCCGCCCCCACGCGACCGCTGTCACCGTCGCCGAGCCCACGGCGACCGCACGCCGCCGCCGGAGCGGCACCTGTTCAACCGCTTCCTCGGACAGCTCCACCACTGTCCAGACCTCCGACCCAGCAAAGGCTTTCGGTCTCGCTCCCGGCACACCGGCCGCGGCCGCGGCTTGACAGCTGGCGAGATCGGAGGTCTATCAGCGGTCCCCCGATGCCACCAGACCCGGTGCCCCGTTCGGCTGGGGGCGCAAGTGATGCCGGGCCTGGCGACCACAGCTCCTTGATCAGGAACCACGAAAAGGTGACGGGGTCACCGGGACCGCGCGCCGCGCGGACGGAGGTCCGTCCAGCTCCTCTCGACGTAGGCCAGGCAGCCGTCGCGGGTGTCCTCGCCGTGCACGACCTGCCAGCCGGTGGGCACCGGCAACCCGGCCGGCCACAGCGAATGGCGTTCCTCCTCGTTGCGCACCACCAGGAACGCGCCGTCGGGATCGTCGAAGGGACTCGTCGTGCCCTCCCGGTCCTGGGCGATCACCGGCCCGTCCTGCGGACGACCCGGACCCGCGCACCGCGGGCCGGCACCTGGACCACGTGGCGCATAACGGGTTTCTCCGCCGCGGGCCGGTCCGGGCGCAGGTCGACGTCGCGCAGCACGGTCCGCAGGATGATCTCCAGCTCCGTCTCCGCGAACAGGGCACCGAGGCAGCGGTGGGCACCGCCGCCGAACGGGAGGAACGCGCGGGCCGGCACACCGGGGTCCAGCCAGCGCTCGGGCCGGAACTCGGTCGCGTCCTCCCCCCAGGTCGCGCGGTCGGTGTGCGCCGCTGCGATCGACGGCCACACGAAGGTTCCCGCGGGCAGGTGGTACCCGCCCAGCTCCGCGGGCACGGACAGCCGGCGGCCGAGGTTGTAGCTGAGCTGCCGCAGGCGCAGGGTCTCCTTGATCACGGCCGCCCGGTACTCGTCGTCCGGGTCGTCGAGGCCCTCCCGCGTCCTCGCGAGCGCCGCCGGGTGCCTGAGCAGGCGCTCGAACATCCACGCCGCCGCCACCGCGGTCGTCTCGTGACCGCCGAGGAGCAACGTGAGCAGCTCGACCCGCACCTGCTCGTCGTCGGGGCTGCCGTCGAGCAGCATCGCGAGCACGTCCGGGCGCTCGGACCGGCCGGGGTCTTGGCGTGCCCCGGCGATCTCCTCGAACAGCAGGTCGTCGGCGCGCTGCATCGCCGCGATCGCGGTGCGCCACGGACCGAACCCGGTCAGCCGCGGCCAGATCCACATGAGCAGGTCGAGGGTTCTGACGTCGAGGACCCGGCCGAGGGCCGCGGACACCTCGGCCACCCGCGTCGGATCCTCGACCCCCATGACCACGCGGATGATCACCTTGAGGGTGAGCCGCCGCATGCACTCCACGAGCGGGAACGTGCTGCCCACCGGCCAGGCGGCCACCTCCTCCTCGGCCAGTCGCGCCATGGTCGAAACGACGCCGGCGATGCGCTTGCCGTGGAAGGGCGGCACCATCCGCTTGCGTGCGGCCCGGTGCGCGGCGCCGTCGAGCGCGAGCACGGACCCGCGGCCGACGAGCGGTTCGAACAGCAGGTTGTTTTCGCCGATCGGGAACGTCTCCGGCGAGCCGAGTGCCGCGGTCCGCACGTCCTCGGGCCGGCACACGATCACGATCCGGCCGACGGGTGCCACCCGCAGGGTGAACGTGTCCCCGTACCGCTCCTGCATCTTCGGCCAATAGGTGTTCCGCGCGGCCCAGGTGCGCAGGGACTGGACCGCGATCGGCGCGCGGGGCCCCGGCGGGAACTCCTCGCCCGGCCCCGGCTCGGGGTGGTGGATCGCCGGGCGCCAGCCGTAGAACCGGTCGCGCGCCGGCTTGCGCCGGTAGGTGGGCAGCTGGTCGGTCATCGGTATCCCCTCGGTCGTGGGAGCGGGCTCACTTCCACCCGGGGAAGTACGGGTCGACGCGGAAGTTGGGCACCGGCTTGGCGTTCTCCGGGTCGAGGGCGTTGAGGACGTGCAGCCACGCCCGCTCGTTGTAGACGATGCCTGCGTGCTCGCAGAGGTCCTCCGGGCAGCCGTCCTGCAGGAGGATGTTCGTGACGTTGGGACCGTCGAGGAAGGCCTTCTTGTACGGCGTGACGATCTGGTCGTGCTCGGTCATGATCACCGTGTAGGTCGGGCCCGGCCTGGTGTCCCCCTTGCCGTAGATCAGCTCGACCGTCGCGGAGTCGGGTGCACCCTGGTCGCTGAGCGGGAAGAGCTTGCGGGCCATCAGGTGGTACATGCGAGGGGCGACGTTGCGGTACACGTAGGTGAGGGTGCTGAACGAGACACCGTGGTTGGACGGCGCGATGGACACCGCCTTGTCGACGTTCGGGTAGCCCTCGAGGACGTTGAGGTAGTACTGCATGAGCAGTCCCCCGCCCCCGGAGTGGCCGACGAGGTCGATCTTGTCGACGCCGAAGCGCCGCTTGAGCCGCTCGACCTCGGCCGCCAGCTGCTCCGCACTGCCCCGCAGGTCGGCGACGCCGTGGAACGGCACGTTGATCCGGCCCGCCCACTTCGGTTTGCCCCAGTTCATGGTGCACACGCAGTACCCGTGGTTGCGCAGGAACGGCGCGCCGGCCTGGAAGTTGAACGACTGGTTGGACATGAACGCGTGCAGGAGCAACACCGGCCGCGGGTGCTCGTCGGTCGGCGTGGCGGTCGGGTCGTTGGCGCCCGGCGGCGGCTTGCCCGGCGTCAGGTAGCGCCGCACGCCTGCCCGCATGTCCCACGGCACCGGCAGCTCCCCCGGTTCCGTCGCGGTGTGGGACCTCCAGGCTCGTTCGGTGGCGGCTCTGGTCATCGGATGGCCTCCTTGTCGGCACGGGGAGATGTGGCCGGCGGCTCCGGCTCAATCGGAAGGTGGAATCTCATCGGGGCGATGTTCTGCCTGCGCACGGCGGATGCCGGGGCGTACCGGATGACGAGGTCGCGCAGGCAGACCGCGATCGGGTGCTCGAGTTGTTCGGTCCGGCTCAGGCGCCGGGACGCCGTCACCAGCCACCGCGTGCGTTCCCGGCGCGCGCGCTCGTAGCCGCGAAGTCCCGCGACGACGCCCGTCGCGTGCGCGAGGTGGTATGCGAGCGAGTACCCGTCCTCGATCGCCGCCCCGGCGCCCTGGCTCAGGCTGGTGAGCATCGGGTGGGCCGCGTCGCCGACCAGCGTCACCGGGCCATCGCCCCAGCGGTCGCTGAACGGCCGGTCCTGGGCGGGCACGCTCACGATGTCGGCCTCGGCGGTCCGGGAGATCACCTCACGGACCTCGCTCGCCCAGCCCGCGTAACACCGGAGCACCTCCCGTTTCGTGTCCGCCCCGCGGTGCGCGCGCCCCGCGGGGACGTTCTTGGTGCCCCACCAGTAGACGTGCCCGCCACCGATGTCGATCAGGCCGAACCTCCGGCCCCGGCCCCAGTAGTGGGCGGCGCCACCCGGCGGCAACGCGGAGTGCTCGAACGCGACGGTCGCGATCCAGCAGACGTAGCCGTGCTCGGTGACCGGCTCCGGGCCGGCCACCCGCGCCCGGACCGCGGACCGGATGCCGTCCGCCCCGATCAGCAGGTCGCCGGTCACCGTCCGGCCGTCCGCGCGAGTGATTGACACGCCGTCACGGCCGCGCTCGTAGCCGACGACCTCGGAGCCGTAGTGGACCGGTGTGTCCCCCGCCCTGTCCCGCAACAGGGCGATCAGGTCGGCGCGGCGCACGTTGACGACCGGCGACCCCAGCTCGGCCGAGATCGACGCGATCGGCAGCTCGCGCATCGGCCTGCCGCGGGCGGTGTGCAGGGTGAACCGATCGCAGACACGCCCGAGCCCGGCCGAGCGGAGGTCGATGCCCAGCGCGGCGAGGACTTTCGTCGCGTTGCACGCGATCCCGAGTCCGCCGCCCGACGTCCGCCACGCCGGCGCAGCCTCGAACACCTCGACCTCCACGCCCCGGGCCCGCAACGCGATCGCGGTGGTCAGGCCGGCCACCCCGGCACCGGCCACGAGTGCCTTCACCACGGCCGCTCCCCGTCATCGGCGGACACGGGAGCCGGCTCGGCGAACTGCCGCCGCACCACCGCGTCGAGCACCCGGTCCGGCAGCAACCGCGACGCGATGGCGGCCGCCCAGGCGTCCACCCCGACGTGGTAGCGGGTCCTGGGCCTGCGTGCGGTCATCGCGTGGACGACCGCGGCCGCCACGTCCTCCGGACGGGTCCTGCTCGCCCGCGCGCGCGCCTCGTTGGTCGCGACGAACGCATCGAACCGGCGCCGGTAGGACTCGGCGACGTCGGCGGGTGCGGTGTCGAGCACCCGCCGCGCACCCGCCGCGACCTTGGCCCAGATCGGGGTCATCACGGCACCCGGTTCGATGACCGAGACACTCACCGCGAACGGGGCGAGTTCGCGGCGCAGCGCGTCGGACACGCCCTCCTTCGCGAATTGCGACGCCGCGTAGGCGCCGAGGAACGGCGCGGCGACCCGGCCGATCCCCGAGCTGACGTTGACGATCCGGCCCGCCGGGGTCGCGGGCGGCACCGCCGCGGTCCGCATCCGCAGCAGCGGAAGCAGCCCCTGGGTCAGCGCCACCGTGCCGATGAGGTTCACCTCGAGCTCGGCCCTGAGGTCCTCGACCGGCAGGCATTCCAGTGGCGCCGACACGCAGATCCCGGCGTTGTTCACCAGACCGTGCAGGCCGGCTCCGTCCGTCCGCTCGCGCAACAGCTTTCCCGCCGCGGCGATCGATCCCGCGTCGGCGACGTCGAGGATCACGGGACGGACCAACGGGTTCGCACTCGCGAGCCGCTCCGCGTTCTCCTCCGAGCGGACGCCCGCGTGGACGGTGAACCCGGCGTTGGCGAGCCCCAGGGTGGCTGCCTCGCCCAGGCCCGACGACGCGCCGGTGACGAGGACAGCGTGCCGACTGTTCTCCATGCTCAACCTCTCGTTCCTGCCCGGACCGCGTCACCGGTGCGCCGGAGCCCGGACAGCAGAGCCCGCAACGCGCGGTCCGCGATCTGCTCGGCTCGCGCACCGGTGATCGCGCCGTCGATGTAGGTGAAGTTCCACTGCAGTACGCCGTGGCTGGTGTTCACCGTCGCCACCAGGTACCCGCTGACCGACACACCTGCGATGAACTGGGCGCCGGAGAGCTCCCACTCCCCGGCCCGGGCGGGGAAGTCGTAGCGCCCGATGTTCGACAGGCACACGTTCCCCGGTCCCACCCGGTCGACCACCGCGACCGCCCGCGCGCTCGTGGCGACCGACCGCGGCGACATGAACCGCAGCAGGGAGACCAGCGCGAGGTGCTGGCGGAACCGCGTGCGGCGGCGCAGGTCCCGGAACGCGCCGCGTGCCACGTCC
The DNA here is from genome assembly GCF_002904335.1 of Amycolatopsis sp. CA-126428. Classification (GTDB taxonomy): domain Bacteria; phylum Actinomycetota; class Actinomycetes; order Mycobacteriales; family Pseudonocardiaceae; genus Amycolatopsis. The sequence goes on from NZ_PPHF01000129.1 coordinate 53,982, forward strand.
CACAGGTCTCCCCCGCCTGCCACCGCGACGTGCGACGGGACGGTGGCGACATAGGCGCCCGCGTCGTCGGGTGCGACCGGTGGATCCAGCTCGGCGCGGAAGTCCACGGGAGAACCGATGGTCACCCGCGTCCGAGCCGGCACGGTGCCGGACACCGCGATCGCCATCGCCGCGGTCAGTGCACTGTGGACGGTCACGCCCTCACGCCTGCACCGGGCGGTCAGCTCGGCGAGCTGCGCGGCGGTCAGCTCGCGGTGGACCAGCCCGGTGCGCCTGCGGTGTGGGGGGACCGGAGTGTCCGGCACGAACCGCCGGGGCCGTGCGACCGCGGTGGCCACGCTGTCGGCGAGCATCGCCGCCACGAGGTGCGCCGCGCGGGGCAGACGGTTGACCCGCCGCGGCAGCATCGCCTCGGGCGGTGGCAGCGCGGGACGCGACGGCGGCGGCTCGAGCGGCGGCCGGGCGGCCAGCTCCACCAGCCTGCGCAGAAGTCCCAGCGCGGTGGTGCCGTCGGCGACGATGTGGGAGACAGTGAGGACCAGGTCGTGGCACTCCTCGGCCGTTCCCCGGCCGTACGCGATGTCGGCCAGGCGCGCCAGCGGGCCGGTGTGCCAGTCCAGCGACGACGTCAGTTCGACGGCACCGACCTCCCGATGCCAGCGATCCACGTCGGACGGTTCGGCGTCGACGGCACGGACCGGGATCCTCGGGTTCGCCGCGCCGGCAAACCTCGGCCGGGCGCCGTCCTGGCCGGCGACGGCGACCCGGAGCAACGGGTGCTCGCCCACCAGCATCGCGGCCGCGCGTTCGAGGTCCACCGGTGTGCACACCCCTCGCACCCGCACCCGGGCGACGACGTTGAGCGGCGAGATCTGGTCGCAGACCCAGTACCAGCGTTCCATCGGGCTGAGCTCCCTGCGCACCTCGCCCATCAGTCCCCCTCCGGCCGGCCGGCGGCCGTCTCGTCGCCGCGGCGCAGGGCGTCGCCGAGCCGCTCCGCGACCACGCCGACGTTTGGCGTGTCCAACATGGACAGGTGGTTGCCCGGCACCGGTACGGTCTCGGCGAGTGACCCGGCCCAGTGCCGCCACCCGTTGTCCGGGCTGGCGAACATGCCACGGAGTGCCCGGTGCGCACCGGCGAAAGCCTCCGGGAGGTCGTCGGTGGCCCGCAGGACGAGCAGCGGCCGGTTCAGCTTCTCGAGCCGGTGACCGAGCGTCGCCCGGTAGTTGGCCCGGAAGACGCCGTACAGCCTGCGGAGCAGTTGCGGCGACCCGTCCGAGGGCAGGATGCCGAGCGCGATGGTCCTGCGGAGGACCGAGTCGAACAGCTGCCCCGTGTGCTCGCCGACCGGGTCGGGTTCTGCGGCCAGCCGGTCCTCGCCGCCGGAGTACCAGAGCAGCTCGCGGAAGAACAGGGTGATCAGCTGCCGCTCGTCGAGCGCGGTGCGGGGCCCCTCGCCGATCGCCATCGTGTCGAGGAGCGTCACGGTGAGCAGTTCCGCCGGGCCGAGCCGCCCGGCCATCTCGTAGGCGACGTAGCCACCGAAGGACCAGCCGGCGAGGTGGAAGGGACCCTCCGGGTGCACGCGCCGGACCGCCGCCAGGTAGGAGTCCGCGATGGCCGTCATCGACGACAGGGGCACGGTTCCCGGTTCGGCACCCGCTGCCTGCAGGCCGTACACCGCACGCCCCGGTGGAAGACACCGGACCAGGTCGCGGTAGCAGAAGACGTTGCCGCCGATCGGGTGGACGAGGAACAGCGGCGGCCCGTCCCCGTGCTCGCGCAGGGGAACCACGAGGTCGAAGACCCGGTGGTCGTCGTGGGACCGGATGGCGGCGGCGAGCAGGCGGGCCGTCGGGCTCGTGAGGAACACGTGCAGCGGCAGCTCTACACCCCACCGCCGCGCGATGGTCATCGCAGCACGCGTGGCGCCGATCGAGGTTCCCCCCGCGTCGAAGAAGCTGGTGTCCACGCCGAGTTCGCCGAGCCCGGCGAACTCCGCCAGCACCGCGGCGACCGCCTCCTCGAGGTCGTCACCGGGCGGGCTCTCGACCCCGCCGGCGGCAGGGGGGCCTGCCCCGATCGCCCGCAGGGCGGCGTCGTCGCGTTTTCCGCTCGGCGTCAGCGGCATCGCGTCGATCCACTGGAACGTCGACGGCACCATGTGCGGCGGCAGGACCTGCCGGAGCTCGGACCGCACCGTGTCGATCCCGGCCCGGGGCGGACCGCCGACGAGGAACGCCCGCAGCACCGCGTCCGCTCCGCCGATCGTGCTCGGTACGACCGCGACCTGGTCGATACCGGGGTACTTCCCGGCCAGCCCGAGCAGCGCGATTTCGACCTCCGCGCATTCGACCCGGTAACCCCGGACCTTGACCTGGCCGTCGGCGCGGCCGAGGCACACCACGTCGCCGTTCGCCATGGTGATGCCGAGGTCGCCGGTGCGGTAGCGGACCGAGCCTCCCGGCCCCGCGACGAACCGCTGCGCGGTGAGGCCGGGCCGGTTCTCGTACCCTTGCGCAAGGGCGGCGCCCCCGACGTAAATCTCCCCCCGCACACCGGGCGGCACCGGCCGCAGCCGCTCGTCGAGCAGCGCGACACCCGTGTGCGACACCGATGTGCCGACCGGCGGCAGCAGCGGGTGCGCGCCGACCGCGGCAGGCAGCTCGTGAGCCAGCACCACGTGGGTCTCGGTCGGGCCGTACTGGTTCTCGAGGACCGTCGCCGGGTTCGCGCCGCAGAGTGCCCGGATCTCGTCGGTGATCCGCAGCTGCTCGCCGGAGGACACGATCCACCGCAGCGAGGCGGGGTACTCACCGGTCGCGGCGGCGACCTCCGCGAGCGCCTGCAGCGCGACGTAGGGCAGGAACACCCGGTGCACCCCGGCCCGGACGATGACGCGCAGCACCTCGGCCATGTCCTGCCGGACCGCGTCGTCGACCAGGCGCAACGTGCCCGCGCCGGCGAGCGTGGAGAAGATCTCCTGGAAGGAGACGTCGAAGCTCAGCGGCGCGAACTGAAGCGTGGTCATACCCACCGCGCCGGTGGCACGGCGGTTCTGCCACCGGACGACGTTGGCGAGCGCGCGGTGCGGCAGGGCGACGCCCTTCGGTTCCCCTGTCGAACCCGACGTGAACAGCACATAGGCGACGTCTTCCTGATCGATGCCGGGCAGCACCGGCGCGTCCTCGGCGGACGCGGTGAGGAGTCCGGCCGGGTCGACGACCGTCGTCACGTCGGCGATCCCGGCTCCGAGGTCCGGGTCGGCCACCGCGAGGCTGGGGCGGGCGATCGCGACCATCTCGTGCAGGCGTGCCCGCGGGTAGGCCGGGTCCAGCGGGACCACGGCGGCCCCGGCCCGCAGCACGCCGAGCACCACCGCGATGAGACGGGGTGAGCGCCGCATGTGTACCGCGACTCGTGCCCCGGGTGGCAGTCCTCTGCCGACGAGTGCCTGTGCGACGGTGTCGGCGGTGTCCCCCAGCTCGCGGTGGGTCCATTCCTCCGAGTCGCCGGCGACGGCGACGGCGCCCGGGTGCAGTGCCGCAGCCCCGGCGACCAGCTCGGTGACGTCGTCCCGCCGCGGTCGCCTCAGGTCGATCTCCCCGTCGGGATCGCGCACCATCTCCGCGAGCAGCTCGACGAGCACCCGGCCGAACTCCGCGCACTGCGTCCCGGTCAGCGTGTCGCCTCCCGTGCTGACCCGCAGCGAGACGCGGCCGTCGCGCGGGTCGACGAGCACGGTGTTCAGCAGCGCGAAGTTGGTCTCCTCCCGCACCGCCACGTCCACCAGTTCGACCTCGCCGAGGACGGCGGCGAGGTTGTGGTAGTTCACGAAGTTGAACGCGGTGTCGAAGGCGGGCTGATCCTGCCCGGCGACCAGCTCGCTGACCGGAAGACGCCGGTGGGGGTGCGCGTCGCGTTCCCACCGGATGATCCGCGCCACGGCCTCCTGCCAGCTCTGCCGCCGCGTGTCCATGCGCACGGGCACGGTGTTGATGAACAGTCCGGCGCACAGGTCGGCGCCGGCGCGGCCCGGCCGGGTGTGGGTCACGCAACCGGTCACGACGTCGTCCGCACCGGACACCACCCCCAGGGCGAGACAGTGTGCGGTCAGCAGGACCGACTTCAACGGCAGGCGGCGCAGGCGGGCGAACCGCTTGACGGACCGGTCGAGCCACAGCGGGAGGACCACGGTCCTGGCGCCGTCGTCACCGGGGCCGACGTGCGGCCGGGTCGGCAGAATCGTCGTCGGCCGGGACCCGGCGAGCGCCTGTGCCCAGAACCGCGCCGTGGCGGCGTCGTCGAGCGCCGCGCGCTCGGCGCGGGCGTGCTCGGCGAGCAGGAGCGTCGAGCACGCCTGCGTGCCGGGCGCGGTCGGGTCGCCGAGGTGGGACAGGTAGTCCCGCAGCAGTTCGCTGACGAGGTTGGCGACGCTCCACCCGTCCAGGATCGCGTGGTGGAAGTGGAACACCAGGTCGACGTGGCCATCGGGCTGGACGAAGACCCGCATCCCGTGCGGCACCGGCGGCGTGCCGGAGCCCGAGACCAGCGGATACGGCGCGTGCGCCGCGTGCGCCGTGTACTCGTCGACGTCGCCGGGGCCGTCGACCACCAGTGGGGGCTCGACGTCAAGGAAGACGAGCTGCAGCGGGGTGGACCGGCCGGTGAGGTCGAAGGTGGACCGGAGCGCGGGCTGGCGGCGCACCAGCCGGCGGTGGGCGCGGCGGAACTCGTCCTCGCGCCACGGCATCCTCAGCCGGTAGTGGAAGACGTCCTTGTACAGCGTGGAGTCCGCGCTCTGCAGGCTGTGGAACAGCATGCCCAGCTGCAGTCGCGACGCCGGGAAGGCGTCCTCGACGTCGTCGCCGATGCTCGCCCGGTCGATCAGCGGCACCAGCTCGAACGCGGCGGACACGGCGGTGTCCGCGCCGGAGGGCCACCCGCCGTGCACCACCTGTGCGGCGAGGTCGGCGATGGTGGGGCGGGTGTAGAAGCGGTCGAAGTCGAAGGGGAAACCGCGCTTCTCGGCCTCGGTCCGCATGCGCAGCACCAGGATCGAGTCGCCGCCCACGGTGAAGAAGTCGTCGCGCATCCCGAACGCGCTCGACCCGAGCAGGCCGGTCCAGATCTCGGCCAGTTCCTTCTCGACGGGGTTGCTCGGCTCGTCCGAACGGTCGTCGTGGCGGCGGAGCGCGGCCAGTGCGGACCGGTCGGCCTTCCCGCTGCGGGTCAGCGGAAGCTCGTCGAGCCACACGAACTCCGCCGGGATCATGTACCCGGGCAGCCGCTCCGCCAGGAAGTCGACGACCGCTGCCGTCGGCGGGGACCGGTCCACCGTCGCCGGCACGACGTAGGCCACCAGCCGGGTCCCGGTGCCGGTGCGCTCGTCGGTCACCACTCCGGCCGCCACCCGGGGGCACCGCGTCAGCACGCTCTCGACCTCACCGAGCGCGACCCGGTTGCCGCGGACCTTCACCTGGTCGTCCAGCCTGCCCAGGAACTGGACATTGCCGTCGGGGAGCCACCTCGCGAGGTCGCCGGTGCGGTACCGGCGTCCCTGCGGAACCGACTCGTCGACGACGAACGCCGCCGCGGTGAGGGCCGGCCTACCGAGGTAGCCGCGGCCGACGCCGACGCCCGCGATGTTGAGCTCGCCCGGTACGCCGACCGGGCACCGCCTGCCCTTCGCGTCCAGCACCACCAGGGTGGTGTTGTCGATCGGCCTGCCGATGGGCACCCGCTCGACCGGGCCGGACGGCGGAATGTCGAAACTGGACACGTCGACCGTCGCCTCGGTCGGGCCGTACAGGTTGACCAGCCGCACCCGCGCGAGTCCCGCCGCGGCGAACACCGAGCGGAACCGCTCCGCCAGCGCGGGCACCAGCGCCTCCCCGCTGCAGAAGACCCGCCGGAGGGTGCGGACCTGACCGGCTGCCCCCGGCTCCTGCTGGACGTGGTCGAGGAACGGGCCGAGCATCGCGGGCACGAAGTGGACGACGGTCACCCCGTGTCGTTCGATCGCGGCGGCCAGCTCACGCGGGTCGCGCTCGGCGCCGGCAGGCGCCACCGCCACCCGGGCACCGGCGTGCGCCCACCACATGAGCTCCCACACCGACACGTCGAACGTGGCCGGTGTCTTGTGCAGGACGACGTCGTCGACGGCCAGCGGGTACCTGCGCTGCATCCAGGTCAGGCGGTTGACGACCGAGCGGTGCTCGATCATCACGCCCTTCGGGGTGCCGGTGGAACCCGAGGTGTAGATGACGTAGGCCAGGTCGGCGGGCCGGACGAGGGCCGCTGCCGGCGCGGGGTCGCCGTACTCGCCGGACGCCGCGACCGACCGGATCCCGAGACCGGCCAGCAGGTCGTCCGACCCGGGGTCGGCGACGGCGATCCGGGCGCCGCAGTCCGCCAGCACGGTGCGCACCCGCTCGGCGGGGTGCCCGGGGTCGACCGGCACGTAGGCACCGCCGGCCGCGTGCACCGCATGCACAGCGACCAGGAATTCCGCCGACCTCGGCAGGATCACCGGCACGCACTCCTCGGGGCGCAGGCCGAGGTCGCGCAGTCGTCCGGCGAGCCGGGCGACCGCCGCGCCGAACTCCGCGTAGGTCAGCGTGTACGTCTTCCCGTCGATTCCGTCCCCGCCGATTCCGACGATGGCGGGCCGTTCCGGGCTCCGCGCGATCGCCGCCGCCAGCAGCACGTCGAGGGTCGCCGGCTCGGCCGGCTCGACCGACGGCCCGCGCTCGTACCCGGCGATCGCGGCCGCTTCGTCAGGACCGAGGGCCACCAGCTCACCCACCGGCGTGTCCGCCGACCGGAGCGCGCCGTCGAGCATCCGGACCACGTGCCCGGTCGCCGCCTCGACGGTGAAGGCGTCGTCGAAGACGTCCTCGGCGTGGAACACGTCGACGGCGAGGGATCCGTCCGCCTCGTGCTCCCGGACGACGATGTTGACGGCGTCGAGCGAGTAGCCGGACGAGAGCACGGTCGTCTCCACGTCCGTCTCGTCGTCCGAGTGTCCCGCCGGGACGGTGATGTAGGAGAAGGTGACGTCGAAGAGGTCGCGGTCGCGCACGCCGTGCTCTCGCAGGGCGGTGCGCAGGTCGCCGAGCGCGAACCGCTGGCGGGCGCCGAGGTCCCACACGTCGGCGCGGATCCGGTCGGCGAGTTCGAGCAGTGTCCGGCTCTCGTCGACGGGAACGTGCAGCGGCAGGATGTTCGTGACGTGCGACATGGTCGACAACTCGGCCGGTGTGCGACGGTTCAGCAGCGGGATGCCGAGGACGATGTCGCCGTCGCGGTGCGTTCGGCGCAGGTAGGCGGCGAGTGCGGCGGCGGTGACGGAGAAGATCGAACGGCCGGTCGCCCTGATCCGGTCCGCGGTGGCCGCCGCGACGTGGAAGGACCGCTGCCGCCTGCGGTGGCCGCGCACGGTGCCGTTGCGGGGGAACAGGGCCGGGCGCAGCGGGGCCACCGCGCTGACGAGGGCGTCCCGGTCCGCCTGCCAGTCCGGTGAGCGCCGGTACTCTTCGTCCGACCGGACGACGTCCAGACAGCTCGGGGCGCGGCCGGCGACGGCCTGCCGGTCACCGGCCCGGTAGGCCTCGCGGATGTCCCCGATCAGGATGTTGATGCCCCACGCGTCGGCGACGGCGTGGTGGAACCGGCAGTACACGATCAGCGAGTCGGTGTCGTCGATGAGGATCGTCGTCCGCGCGAGCGTGCCGTCCAGCGGTATCACGGTGTCCGTGGTGCAGGCGATCCACCGCAGGCAGGCGGCCCTCGGGTCGGCTTCCGCGAGGAACGACACGACCTCGACGTCCGGGGCGCCGGGGAGCACCCTCTGCAGCAACGCGTCACCGTGTGCGGCGAACCGCAGCCGCATCGCGTCGTGCCGCAGCGCGGTGCGCCGGATCGCCCGCTGCAGCCGCTCGACGTCGGTCGCGCCGCGCAGCCGGAAGTACCCGGTGGGCTGAGAGATCGGCAGGTCCGGATAGGCCATCGCGACGGCGACGACGTCTTCCTGGTAGCGGCTCAGCGGCGCCAGGTCGTGCTGCGTGTCCACTGTGGAATCCACCGGGTCGGCGGCCGTGTTCTCCTCCGCTGCCGCCGCGGGTGGCGGCTCCTCCCGCGGCGGCGGCGCGGGTGCCAGGAGTGTGAGCAGGTGCTCGGTCAGCGCCAGCGGAGTGCGGTACTCGAACACGGCGTTCGCGGGAACCGGGAGTTTCGTGGTCTTCCGCAGCCGGTTGCGGAACTCGACCGCCCCCAGCGAGTCGAACCCCATCTCCTTGAACCCCGTGGCGGGGCCGATCGCGTCCGGCGAGTCGTGCCTCAGCACGTCGGCGGCGACGCCGCGGACCAGCCCCAGCACCGCGGCCCGCCGCTCGTCGGCCGCCAGCGCGCCGAACCCGTCGGCGAGCGGCGGCGTTCCCGGCGTGCCGCGCCCGTTGCCGGCAACGCGCAGTGCGGGCCGGGCGAACCCGCGGAGCACCGAGGGCCCGGTCGGCGCGCCGGAGGTCGCGGTGGGCGGTTCGAGGTGGGCCGGGACGAGCAGCGACCGCCCGCTTTCCAGCGCGGCGTCGAACAACGCCAGACCGTCCGTTGTGGACATCGGGGTGAAGCCGGTGCCGTGCAGGCGTGCCCGGTTCCGGTCGTCGAGGTGCCCGGTCATCCCCGTGTCCTGCCCCCACAGCCCCCAGGCGAGCGAGGTCGCCGGCAGCCCGCGCTGGCGCCGGTGCTCGGCCAGCGCGTCGAGGAAGGTGTTGGCCGCGGCGTAGTTCGCCTGGCCCGCGGTGCCGAGGATTCCGGCCGCGGAGGAGAACAGCACGAACGCGGCCAGGTCGAGCCCCTGGGTGACCTGGTGCAAGTGCCACGCCGCGTCGACCTTCGGCCGGAACACGCGGTCCACCTTCTCCGGTGACATGGCGCCGAACACGGCGTCGTCGAGCACGCCCGCGGCGTGGACGACCGCGGTCAGCGGATGCCGCGCGGGTATCCGCGCGATCGCGGCGCCGAGCGCGTCCCGGTCGGCGGCGTCACAGGCGAGGATCGAGACACCGGCACCCGACGCCGCCAGCTCCTCGGCGAGCTGCCTGGCGGTCGCGGTGTCCGGCCCGCTGCGGCTGAGCAGGAGCAGGTGCCGGACCCCGTGCCGGGTCACGAGGTGCCGCGCGAGCAGCGCGCCGAGCACGCCGGTGCCGCCGGTGATGAGCACCGTGCCCGCCGGGTCGAGCGCCCTGGGGATGGTGACCGCGAGCTTGCCGGTGTGCCGGGCCTGGCTGAGGAACGTCAGCGCCTCCGGCATCTGGCGGACGTCGCGCACCGAGACTGGCAGCGGCCGCAGCTCGCCGCGTTCGAACAGGGCACCCAGCTCCGACAGCACCGCCCCGGTCTCGGCCGGCCCGACCTCGGTGAGGTCGAAGGGCCGGTAGGACACGCCAGGATGGCGCGCCGCGACCTCGTCCTCGGCGCGCACGTCGGTCTTGCCCAGCTCGACGAAGACACCGCCGCGCGGCAACAGGCCGAGCGACGCGTCGACGAACTCGCCGGCGAGCGAGTCGAGGACGACGTCGACGCCGGCGCCACCGGTCGTGCCGAGGAACTTCTCGCGGAACTCGAGCGTGCGCGAGTTCGCCACGTGGTCCTCGTCGAAACCCAGGCGCCACAGGGTGGGCCACTTCGCGATGCCCGAGGTGGCGAAGACCTCGGCGCCCCAGTGCCTGGCGAGCTGGATCGCCGCCATGCCGACCCCGCCGGTGGCGGCGTGCACGAGAACCCGTTGGCCCGCCGTGAGCCCCGCGAGGCCGCGCAACGAGCAGTGGGCGGTGAGGAACGCCGCCGGCACAGCCGCCGCCTGCTCGAACGTCCAGGTGGCCGGAAAGGTGGTGAAGTACCGGTGATCCCGGACGGCCAGCGGGCCGACGCCGTAGGACATGCCCATCACCCGGTTGCCCGGCCGGAGCGACGCGACGTCGTCCGCGACCTCGACGACAACCCCGGCCACCTCGTTGCCGAGGTCGACGTCCGGGTCGGGGTACAGCCCGTAGCCGATCATGACGTCCCGGAAGTTCAGCCCGACCGCGCGGACCGCGACCCGCACCTCACCCTCGCCCAGTGGCGTCGACCCGGCGGGCGAGCGCAGCAGCGACATGTTGGCCGCGTCGAGCGTGCCCTCCCCCGACGTCCTCAGCCGCCAGTCCGGCTCGTGCAGGTGCTCGACGCCGGCGATGGGAGGTGCCACGCGCGCAAGGCGTGGCACCCGGGCGACCCCGTGCCGGAACGCCAGCTGCGGTTCGCCGTGCACCAGAACGGTGGGCAGCACCTCCCGCCAGGACGACCAGTCGTCGACGTCGACGAGGACGATCCGGCCGGGGTTCTCGGTCTGCGCGCTGCGCACCAGCCCCCACACCGGCGCGTTCTCCAGGTCCACGACGTCCTCGCCCGCACCGGTCGAGACGGCCCGCCTGGTGAGGACCACCAGCGTGGCACCGTCGAGCTCCGGTTCGGTCAGCACGCGCTGGGCCACCGCGACGACGTCCGCCAGCGCCTGCCTGGCCCGCCTCGGCAGGTCCGGCCCGGCGTGCTCGTCGGAGGGCGTGCAGCGCAGCACGGTCACACCGGACGGAGCCACCGCGGGCCACTCCGCCCACGTTGCCCCGGTCTCCGGGTCCGCCGACGGGGCGACGGCTGTCCACTCGAGACCGAACAGCGAGTCCGGGGTGCGGGCGCCCGCGGCGCGGAGGCGGGTGGGTTCGATCGGCCGCAGCGTCAGGGAGTCGACGGTGCAGACGAGCCTTCCGTCGAGATCCCGGAGGGTCAGCCGGTACACGTCCGGCCCGGTCGCGACGATGCTGACCCGCAGGGCGCGGGCGCCGACCGCGTGCAGCCGGAGTCCTTCCCAGGCGAAGGGAAGCAGCACCGTGTCCGGCTCCGCCTCCGTGCCCGTGCCGGTGTCCCTGTCGGGCCCCGCGTACTGGAACGCGTGCAGTGCGGCGTCCAGCAGGGCCGGGTGGAGGGAGAAGCCGTCGTCCGTCTCGCCGGGGAGCGCGACCTCGGCGTGGACGTCGGCGCCGTGCCGCCACACCGCGCGCAGGCCCCGGAACGCGGGACCGTACTCGTAGCCACGCCGCGCGAGGCGCTCGTACCCGTCGGACACGTCGACCGGTCCGGCGCCCGCCGGTGGCCAGGCCGCCGGGGCGGTGTCGGGAACCGTCCCGTCCGGCGCCAGCACACCGTCGGCGTGCCTGGTCCACGGACGGCGGACGTCGATGCGCTCCTCGGCCTCGGTACGCGAGTAGATCCGCACCTCGCGTCCCTCGCCGGTGTCGCCGGACACGACGACGCGGACGACGACCGCGGTTCGCTCGGGGACGACCAGCGGCTCGTGCAGCACGAGGTCGGCGACCGCGGGACAGCCGGTCTGCTGGCCCACGAACATGGCGAGCTCGGCGAGGGCGGCGCCGGGCAGCAGGACGACGCCGTTCACGGCGTGGTCGGCCAGCCAGGGGTGCGTTGCCCGTGACAGCAGTCCGGTGAACTGCAGTCCGTCGTTCTCGGGGTGGTCGTGCGCGGCGGCGAGGAGCGGGTGGACGAGACCGCCGGGGACACGCCGGCCGGTGGTGTCCCCGGCGCCGGGCGACAGCCAGTAGCGCCTGCGCTCGAAGGGGTAGGACGGCAGGTCGGTGCGACGCGGCCCGTGGTCGCGGAGGCGACCGGCCAGGTCGGCCTGCCCGCCCGCGACGTGGACCTCCGCGACCGACGTGAGCAGTCGGCGGAGGCCGCCTTCGTCGCGCCGCAGCGTGCCGGTGACGACGGCCGCGCCGTCCGGGTCGAGCTCCTGGAGCGTCTCCTCCACCCCCACGGTCAGGACTGGGTGGGCACTGACCTCGACGAAGATCCGGTGGCCGCGCGCGTGCGCCACCCGCACCGCCCGCGCGAAGTCCACCGTCCCGCGCAGGTTGCGGTACCAGTACTCCGCGTCCAGTCCGGTGCCCTCGACGCGGTCCCCGGTCACCGTCGAGATGAGGTCGACCGCGCAGGCCATCGGCTCGATGCCGTCGATCGCCTCCCGCAGGGTCACCTCGAGCGCCTCGACGTGGGCGGAGTGCGAGGCGTAGTCGACCGGTACCCGGCGGGCCCGGAGAGCACGTGCCGCGCAGTGCGCCATGAACTCGTCGACGGCCGCCGCGTCGCCGGACACCACGGTCGATCCCGGCCCGTTGGTGGCGGCGATGCCGAGCCGGCCCGCCCACCGCGCGAGCAGAGGTGCCACCTCGGCGGCGCCGAGCGGTACCGAGACCATCCCGCCGGTGCCGGCGATGTCCAGGATCGCCTTGCTGCGCAAGGTGACGACCCGGGCCGCGTCGCGCAGCGAGAGGACGCCCGCGACGTAGGCGGCGGCGATCTCGCCCTGGGAGTGCCCGATCACAGCGGCCGGCTCGACGCCGAACGCCTGCCAGCAGCGCGCGAGCGACACCATGACGGCGAACAGCGCGGGTTGCACGACGTCGACCCGATCCAGGCCCGGGGCGTCCGCGCGGCCGAGGAGCACGTCGAACAGCGACCAGTCCGTGAACTCGGCGAACGCGCGGTCGCACGCCGCGATCTCGGCCGCGAACACCGGGCTGCTGTCGAGCAGTGCCACCGCCATGCCCGCCCACTGCGAACCCTGCCCGGGGAACACGAACACCACCCCCGGATCCGCCGCGGCGCTGCCGGTGACGGTGCCCGCGTCCGGCCTGCCGTCGGCGAGAGCGGCCAGCCCGTCGAGTGCCTCCGCACGGTCGCCGGTCACGAGGACCGCGCGGTGCTCGAAGCGAGTCCGGGCCGCCAGGGTGCCGGCGACGTCGGCGAGAGCGAGCCGCGGCCGCGCGGCGAGGTGGGTGCGCAGCCGGGAGGCCTGCGCGCGCAACGCCGGTTCCGTCCTGGCCGACAGGACGAGCGGCACCACCGGGGAGTCCGGCTCGATGTGCGCGGCGACGGCGTCCTCCGGTGCCTGTTCCACGATGACGTGGGCGTTGGTCCCGCTGATCCCGAACGACGACACCGCCGCCCGCCGGGGCCGGCCTGCCGACGGCCAGGTGGTGGTCTCCCCGACGACCCGGATGGTGCCGGGGGACCAGTCGACGGCACCGGTCGTGCCGGACAGGTGCAGGGTGCCCGGTACCTGTGCGTGCCGGATCGCCTCGACCACCTTGATCACACCGGCAATGCCGGACGCCGCCTGTGGGTGCCCGATGTTGGACTTGACCGAGCCCACCAGCAGCGGGTCGCCCGCCGGCCGGGCGGCGCCGTAGGTCGCCATCAGCGCACGGGCCTCGATCGGGTCACCGACCTTCGTGCCCGTGCCGTGGGCCTCGACGACATCGACGTCGGCGGGCGCGATGGCGGCGTCGGCGAGGGCGTCGAGTATCACCCGCCGCTGACCGGCCTCGTCCGGCGCCGACAGGCCGTCGGAGGCGCCGTCCTGGCCGATCGCGGTGCCGCGCAGAACCGCGAGCACGTCGTGGCCGTGGCGCCGCGCGTCCGACAGCCGCTCGAGGACGACCACCCCGGCGCCTTCCGAGACACCGAACCCGTCGGCGGCGGCGGAGAACGGCTTGCTGAGGCCGTCCGGGGCCAGCGCGCCGAGGTGCGCGAACCCGACGAAGATGCTCGGCGCGCAGACCACGTTGGCGCCGCCGGCGAGCGCGAGCGAGCATTCGCCCGCCCGCAGCGCCCGGACCGCCTGGTGCACGGCCACCAGGGACGACGAACAGGCCGTGTCCACGGTGACCGCCGGCCCTTCCAGACCCAGGGTGTAGGCGACCCGTCCCGAGGCGACGCTCGGCGCCGTGCCCGTCGTCAGGTGCCCTGCCCGGTCCGGGTCACCCGCGAACACCCTCGGGCCGTACTCCTGTGCCACGACGCCGAAGTAGACGCCCGCCCGGGTGCCCGCCAGGGTCGTCGGGTCGATGCCCGCGTGCTCGAGCGCCTCCCAGGAGACCTCGAGCAGGATGCGCTGCTGCGGGTCCATCGCCAGCGCCTCGCGGGGGCTGATGCCGAAGAACGACGGGTCGAAGTCCCCTGCCCCCTCGACAAACGACGCGCCACGCACGTAGGTCGCCCCCGGGGCGCCCGGCTCGGTGCCGGTCAGCGCCGCCAGGTCCCACCCGCGGTCGGCGGGGAAGCCGGCCGTGACGGCGTTGCCGCCGCGTACCACGAAATCCCACAGCTCGGCGGACGAGCAGATGGTGCGCGGGTAGCGGCAGCCCATGCCCACGATCGCCACCAGCTCTTCGGCCGGTTTCCCGTCGGATCTGCTGTCGGCCGGGACCGGACTCAATTCGGCTGGCACCTCACGGCCCCCCCAAGGATCTCGTTGCGGTATGCCTCGACGCGCCGTCTTCAGCGTGAGACGAAGACGTAATCTCGCAGCCGGCCCTCTCCGCACGGCATCCGTTGCGCGCGCCGCCGATGTCCTCCCGGTGCCGTGAGGATGCAATGGAGATGCATCGCGGATGGCACGCAGGTGTCGACTCACCATGACGAGCTCCGGGAGGCCTGCCCACATGCGCACACGACCGCAGAACGTCGTCACGGAGAACGCACGGCTTGTCGAGGTCGACACGTCGCACTGGTTCGACGCGCTGCTCGAACACACTCCACTGCGCCCTGGCCCGCTGGCGGCCCCGCCTGCGGGCAGCGGGCTCAAGCCGGTCATCGGCGACCGCGGCCTCCCGTTCGCCGGGCTGGGCATCAACACCGTCCGCCACGGCCCGGCCTTCCAGCTGCAGCTGATGCACCGGCACGGGCCGGTCTCCTGGTGGCAGGCGTTCGGCCGCAAGGTCGTCGCCGCGTCGGGCCCCGACGCGGCGCGCGAGGTCCTCACCAACAAGGACAAGGCGTTCGCGAGCGGCTGGCCCGCCGTCATCGGTCCCTGGTTCGACGGCGGTCTGCTCGCGATGAACGCCACTGAGCACCTGACCGACCGCAGGCTGATGCAGGCCGCCTACAACGAGGACGCGCTCGCGGGGTACCTGCGGAGAATGGCGGCCGACGCCGACGCGTACGTGGCGCGCTGGCCGGAAGGCCGTGAGTTCGCGGCCGTGCCGGCGCTGCGGACGTTGTCCGGGCAGATGACGACGATGGCGCTGCTGGGTGTGCCGTACGAGACCGAGGGCCGGAAGGTGATGGCCGCGATCGAGCAGTGCATCCGCGCGGAGACCGCCCTTGCCCGCCTCCGCGTGCCCGGCACCCGGTGGCACCGGGCCCACCGCGCGCGGCACCGGCTCCTCACCCACCTGGCCGGTGAGGTGCCTGCCGCGCGCATGCGTGCCGGCGAGGACTTCCTGTCCGTGCTGAGCCGGCTCGGCGACGCGTTCGGCACCGAGGGGATCGCCCGCCACATGCTCTTCACGCTCATCGCGTCCCACGACACGACGACGACCGCCGCCATCGCGGCGGTCTACTTCCTCGGCAAGCACCCCGAGTGGCAGCGCCGCGCCAGGGCCGAGTCGATGGCACTGGCCTCGATGCCGCCGGGCCTGGCCCGGCTGCGCGGGCTCGGCACGCTCGAACTGATCGTGAAGGAGAGCATCCGCCTGGTCTCGCCGTCGCCGATCTCGATGCGGATGACCGCCAAGGACACGGACATCCTCGGCCACTTCGTGCCGTCGGGCCACCTGGTGTCGGTGTGCACTGCCGTCAACCAGCTGCTCCCGGAGCTCTGGCCGGAGCCGCACCGGTTCGACCCGGACCGGTTCGCCGGCTCGCGGGGCGAGGACCGCGCGAACCGCCTGGCCTGGTTGCCGTTCGGCGCCGGACCGCACAAGTGCATAGGCATGCACTTCGGCATGGCGAAGGTCAAGGCCACCCTCGACGCACTGCTGCGCCGGTTCTCGTGGTCCTTCCCCGCGACCTACGAGGCTCCGTGGCGGTTCACCTCGCTGCCCGCCCCGTCGGACGGGCTGCCCGTGATCCTCCGCGAACGCGCGTGACCGGCGGCCGCCGAGTCCAGCGAGTCGAGCGCTTTCTCTGTTGTCTTCCATGACGATGTCACTGACCTCCCCTTCGAGGTCGACCTGTCCGGGAATCGATGTACGGCGCTTTCGGCACCGCCGGCATCGTGTAGCTCCAGTTCAGGCTGGGCCTCGTCGAACTCGGCGAACAGCCGGTCGAGTTCGGCGCGGCCCGGGGTCCCGAAGACACGTTCCCGGTGCTGGGAGCCGGTGGCGAACGGGAGCCGCCACGTCAGCCTCTCCGCCTCGAGCAGGTCCCGGGTCTCCTTCGCGAGCAGGTCGAGCGCCACTGTCCCCAGCCGGAGTCACCGGGTTGCCACGGTGCCGTGGTCGTGCCGTTCACCATCGGCTTCTCGACGTGGAACCAGCCGGCCGCTCTTGCCAGGAGCCACCGAATCCGTCACCGATCCCGGTCGCCGCAAGCCGTGGTCACAGCTGGGAGCGAACCGCCCAAAGCTCGGGAAAGAGGCGCGAAGTGAGGCGAGTGCGCAGGTAGTTCACTCCGGACGATCCACCGGTGCCCGGTTTGGACCCGATCTGGCGTTCTACGGTCAGCGCGTGATGTGTTCGCCACCGGCCGAATGCCTGATCGACGTCGAGGAGGGCCTCGGCCACGTGAAGCAGTTCCCAGTGCTTGGGAGACAGGTCTCGGTAGCCGTCTTGCCAGAGCTTGGCGAGCGGATCGACCCCCGACCTCTCGGCCACGGAGGTGAACGCGTCCTGCAAACTCGGTTCCGCCAGTCTCCGTGCCAGGCGTTCGCGCTCGGTGTCGGTGAGCTGCGCCCGGTCCAGAAAACTGCCGTCCTTCAGCCCGGCCAGGAACTCGATCTCGCGGTACTGCGCCGAATCGAAGCCGCTGCCGCCCTGGAGAGTGTTCCGGAAGGCGAGAAAGTCCATTGGCAGCATGGTGTCCAGCACGGCCCACTGCGAAATCAGCACGTTCTGGATCGCGACGAGCCTGCGCAGCAGGTGTTGGGCCGCGTCAAGCCGGTCGGCCAGCAGGAGGTCGCGTGTCTCCTCCAGCTCGAACAGCATCAGCTTGAACCACAGTTCGTGCACTTGGTGAACGATGACGAACAGCAGCTCGTCGTGTGCGCCCGTCTCCGGCTGGCAGTCCAGGAGCTGGTCGAGCCGCAGCACATCGCGGTAGCTGGTTCCCGCGGAGTGATCAGCACAGTTTCGCCGGTTCGGCTCGGCCACGGAAACCTCCTCGGTGGACGACGTTTCGGAAACCGTTCGCTCGCGCGCACGGCGACCACATCGGCGTCCGATGTGGCACGGGGACCAGTCAAGGTTAGGAACCGGGCCCATCGCCGACCAGTGCCCGAACGGCGCCCCCCACGTGTCCCGCCCGAGGGCACGGCGGGTACCCGAACGAGCAGTCGCGCCCGGCCGGCCCCTTGTGCTGCACTTGACCACTCAAGATCCGAAATCCATAAAGAGGTGGCCCATGCTCCACAACGTCGTCATAGTCGGTGGAGGTACCGCTGGATGGATGACTGCGACCTACCTGAAGGAAGCATTCGGCGAGCGGATCTCGGTGACCGTGGTCGAGTCCGCGCGCGTTCCGACCATCGGCGTGGGCGAGGCAACCTTCAGCACAGTCCGGCACTTCTTCGATTATCTGGGACTGGCCGAAAAGGATTGGATGCCGGCCTGCAACGCGACGTACAAGCTGGGCATCAGATTCGAGAACTGGCGTGAGCCGGGCCACGTTTTCTACCACCCGTTCGAACGGCTGCCCAAGGTGCATGGTTTCACCATGGCCGACTGGTGGCTCAAGCTCGGAGGCGAACAGTTCGACCGGGACTGCTTGGTGATCCCCGCTCTGTGCGATGCGCAGCGGGCACCCAAGTACTTGGACGGGCAGCTGTTCGAGCGCGCCCTGCACGACGGCGGTGGCCGGCCGCGCCGGAGCACGATGGCCGAGCAGGACACTCAGTTCCCGTACGCCTACCACTTCGACGCCGCCCGGTTGGCCGGGTTCCTCGCCGGCGTCGGCACCCGGCGGGGAGTCCACCGCGTGCTCGACGACGTGCTGGAAGTACGCCAGGACGAGCGCGGCTGGATCAGCCACCTGGTCACCCGCGAGCACGGCGAAATCAGCGGCGACCTGTTCGTCGACTGCACCGGGTTCCGCGGCCTGCTGATCAACAAGGCCATGCAGGTGCCCTTCCAGTCCTACCAGGAGTACCTGCCGAACAACCGGGCCGTGGCGCTGCGGGTGCCGACCGACATGGCCGAGTCCCGGATGCGCCCGTGCACCACCGCGACCGCGCAGGATTCCGGGTGGATCTGGACGATCCCGCTGACCGACCGCATCGGCACCGGGTACGTCTACGCCGAAGACTTCTGCTCGCCGGAAGAGGCCGAAAAGACTCTTCGCGAGTTCGTCGGCCCGGAAAGCGCCGACGCCGAGGCCAACCACATCGGCATGCGCATCGGCCGCAACGAGACGTCCTGGGTACGCAACTGCGTGGCGATCGGGCTGTCCAGCGGGTTCGTCGAACCGTTGGAGTCCACCGGTATCTTCTTCATCCAGTACGGTGTCGAGCAGTTGGTCAAGCACTTCCCCGACGAGAGCTGGCGACCCGAGCTGACCGCCGGCTACAACCGGGCGATCGCCCGGTGCCTGGACGGCGTCCGCGACTTCCTGGTAGTGCACTACCGGTGCGCGGCGCGGGCCGACACGGCGTACTGGAAGGCGACGAAGGAACGTCCGCTGCCGGACGGGCTGGCCGAGCGGCTGGAGTCGTGGTCGGTCCGGCTGCCCGACGAGACGTCCGTGTACCCCTACTACCACGGGTTCGAGCCCTATTCGTACAACGTGATGCTCCTCGGCCTCGGCGGCCACCTGCCCCGCAGGTCACTCCCCGCACTCGACTACATCGACGACGCAGCAGCACGTGCCGAGCTGGTGCGGGTGCGGGTGCAGGCCGCCTCGCTCGTCGACGCGCTACCGAGCCAGCACGACTACCTGAAGTCGGCATTCTGACGTTTTCGGACCTGTTCCGAAGGGGAGACGACCATCATGGCCACTCACGAATCGGACACCCGCACCCTGATCGAGGTCCCCAGGGTCCGGCGCGGCGACGGCGTCGGTGGCATGCTCGCGTTCCGCCGTGACCAGCTGTCCTTCCTCCGGCGCGGACTCGACCGCTACGGCGATGTCTTCCGCTTCCGCCTGGTCGGCATGGAGATGGTGATCGTCAACGACCCCGACCTCATCCGGCAGGTCCTCGTCGAGCGGACGGACCGGTACAACAAGGGCGCCGCGTTGTTCGAGATCGTCCGCCCGGTGCTGGGCGACGGGCTGATCGTCTCGGACGGCGAGCTGTGGCACCGGCAGCGCCGCATGATGGCCCCGACGTTCACCATGCGCACCGTGCCGCGGTTCGTGCGGACCATGACGACCGAAACCCAGCGCATGACCGACGGTTGGAGCGGCCGGGCGGATCCGGATGACCCGATCGACGTCTCCGCCGAGATCGGCCGGGTCGCGCTGCACATCGTCACCCGGTCCCTGTTCAGCGCCGACGTCGCGGCGACGATACCGGCATTCGAGCGCGCCTTCGCCACGGCGAACACGGTGATGGGTGCGTTCTTCCGGTTCCCGTTCCCGCCGCTCAAGGTGCCCACGCCAGGGCACCGGCGGCTGCTGCGGGCGACGACCGCGATGGACAAGTTCGTGTCCGGGTTCGTCGAAGCCCGACTGGCGAAGGACGCCGGCGCGGAGGAGGACGCGGATCTCCTGACCCTCCTGATGCACGCCGTGGACGAGGAAGACGGCACGAAGATGGACCTCAAGCAGCTCCACGACGAGGTCCTCAACCTGTGCATCGCGGCCTTCGAGACGACCACGAACACCCTCGCCTGGGCCTTCTACCTCCTGGCCCGGCACCCCGAGGTCGAACGGGCCCTCCACGCGGAGGTCGACGAGGTGCTGGACGGCCGGGTGCCGACGTTCGAAGACGTCCCCCGGCTCGTCTACACCCGCATGGTCATCGACGAAGTGCTCCGCATCTACTCCCCCGCCTACCAGACGATGCGGCAGGCCGCCGTCGACGACGAGCTGGGCGGCTACCGGATACCGGCGGGCACCAACGTGCTCATCAACAGCTACTTCCTGCACCGGCACCGGGACTTCTGGCCCGACCCGGAGGAGTTCCGGCCGGAGCGGTTCAGCCCGGACCACGCGGGTGAACGGCCCCGGCACGCGTACCTGCCGTTCGGAAGCGGACCCCGGATCTGCATCGGCAAGCACTTCGCGCTCGTCGAACTGGTGCTCGTGCTGGCGACCGTGGCGCGCACGCACCGCCTGGTCGCGCCGGCGGGCGCCGCCGAGGTGCGGCCCGACCCGCTGATCACGCTGCACCCGCACGGTGGGGTGCACCTCTACCCGGTCGCCCGCCGCTGACGAGGCCGGGCACCGCGGCGGCTCGCCGAGGTGCCCCGGGCTCGTCAGCCCGCCGGGTTCTCGGAGCTCGCCGGGAAGCGGGGTGCCGTCATCAGCAGCGCGCTCGCGGCCGCCAGCAGGCCCACGGAGACGATGAGGACGACGTCGTACCCGCCGGTGGCGGCGCGCAGCCAGGAGATCAGCAACGGGCTGAGCCCGGTGCCGACCACGAAGATCGCGTACAGCACGCCGAACAGCCGCCCGTAGCCGGCCAGGTCGTAGTACCGGGCGATGAGGTAGCCCATGACGTCCACCTCGCCGCCGAGTGCGACGCCGAGACCGAGTGCGGCGGCCACGGCGAGGCCGGGGCCGCCGAACAGCAGCGCGAGGAGCCCGGCCGCCGTGACGACCAGCACGCCCGCAGCGATCTTCGGCGCGAAGAAGCGGTCGACGAGCAGGCCCACCACCAGCCGGCCGACGATCAGCGCGATGCCGACGAGGCCGGCCGTGCTCGCGGCGGTGGTGGCCGGCACCCCGGCGTCACGCTGCATCGGCACCAAGTGCACCGTCAGGCCGCCGATGGCGAGCGCGAGCAGGAAGAAGATCACGGCGAGCCGCGCGAAGAGCGTGGTGCGCAGCAGCGGCAGGATCTTCGGGGCCGCCGCCTCCCGGCGGGCCGCCGGCGAGGCGAGCCGGCGCGAGTTCGGCATCAGCACGCCGACGACCACCGCGCCCACCAGCACCACGATCCCCAGCGTGCGGTACCCGGCGCGCCAGTTCTCCGCGATCTGCCCGCCGAGGACCTGGGGGGCGAAGAAGGCGACCAGGCCCGCGCCCGCGAGCGCGATGCCGAGTGCGACGCCGCGGGCCCGGTCGAACCGCTCGTTCACCGCGCGGGTGAACGACACCGGCGAGGAAGCCAGTGCCAGCACGTACATCGCGACCATCAGCAGCAGGAAGTTCGAGAAGGACGGTCCCGTCCGGGCGAGCAACAGGAAGCTGGCACCGAGTGCGAGCAGGGACACCACCGACGGGACGCGCACGCCGTAGCGGTCGATGATCGCGCCGACGAGCGGCGTCAGCAGGACGTTGATCAGCGAACCGACGAGCAGGATCGACGAAAGGCTGCTGCGGCTCCAGCCGAACTCCGCCTCGAGCTCAGGGATGAACAGCCCGAACGTGTAGAACGGCAGTGACGCGACACCGACGCCGATGCCGACCGTGGCGGCCGTGAGCGGCCGCCAGCCCTGCAGGAACTCGGCTCCGACGCTGGGCCGGGTCCCGGCTGCCTTGACCATGATTTTCCCCCTGGTAGCGGTTTTCGGTTGTGTCGAGGCACTTACACCTTGCGGGCCCCGGTGGCCCAGTACTCGTCGCGCAGCTCGCGCTTGAGCACCTTGCCGACGGTTGAGCGGGGCAGCTCGCGGACCAGGATCGACTTCGGCGCCTTGACCGGCCCGAGCCGCTCCTCGCAGGCCCGCAGGATCGCCTCGACGTCGAGGATCCGGCCCGGCTTCGGTTCCACGACCGCGGTGACCGCTTCGCCCTGCTTCTCGTCCGGCAGGCCGATCACCGCACAGTCCTTCACGTCGGGGAACGTGTGCAGGAACGCTTCCACCTCGGACGAAAACACGTTGTGCCCGCCCACGATGATCATGTCCCGCTTGCGGTCGACGACATAGAAGAAGCCGGCTTCGTCGCGCACGCCGATGTCGCCCGTGCCGTGCCAGCCGTGCGGGCGCCGGGTTTCCGCCGTCGCCTCCGGGTTTTCCCGGTACCCGGAGAAGACCAGGTCGGAGCGGACGGCGATTTCGCCGGGCCGGCCGGGCGGCAGGACGTTGCCGTCGTCGTCGATGATCTCGACGCGGGCGACGATCGTCGACCTGCCGCAGGAGGCCAGCCGGCCGCGGTCGCCACCGGGCGCCACGGCCTCGGCGATGTCCCGCGGCGTCAGCACTGTGCACGTCAGCGGTGCCTCGGACTGCGAATAGAACTGGGCCATCACGGGCCCGAACACGTCGACGGCTTCGGCGAGCCGCTCGGGGGCGACCGGCGAGGCCGACAGGAGGAAGTGCCGCAGCGAAGAGTAGTCGTGGTCGCGGACCGACGGGTGGTCCAGCAGGTCGTACAGGTCGGCGGCGGGCAGGAAGATCCGGGTCGCGCGATTGCGCTCAATCGAGGTCAGGATGTCCTCGGGCACCACTTCCCGGTGGAGGATGACCGAGCCGCCCAGGCCCAGCACGGGAAAGGCGAACGAGCCGCCCGCGTGGGCCATCGGCGTCGCGATGAGGTAGCGCGGCGGCTCGGGTTCGGGGGCGTGCGCGGTCAGCGCGACAAACATCAGGTGGGCCTGCCGGTTGTTGATCGGCAGGAGCTTCGGCTTGCCGGTGGTGCCGCCGGTGCCGGCGAACAGGATGTTTTCGCCGGAGTCCACCGGGCGCATCGGCGCCCGCGCGCCCTCGGGTGCCATCCAAGCGGCCAGTTCCGGGTCACCGGGACGGCCGAGTCCGATCGAGACCGTCGTCCGCAGCGTCGCGAGCCGGTCGATGATCGTGCCGGCCTGCTCGGCCAGGGAACCGTGGTAGATCATCCGGGTGCACCCCGCGGCGCCGAGGAAGTCGACGAGCGCGTCCACGGCGTGCGTCGCGTGGGCCGCCGTCCAGATACCACCGGCCCGGATCACCCCCACGATGCAGGCGAACGCGTGGGCGTCGTTGGGGCTCAGCACCGAAACCCGGTCACCCGGCTGGAGCCCGTCCGCCAGCAGCGCGACCGCCACCCGGTGGCTGACCGACGTGAATTCCTCGTGCGTCATCAGCACGGTGCCGTCGGGCGCGACCATGCACGGCGCCTGTGGGTCGATGCCGGAGCCTCGATCGAGGTAGTCGACGAACATCATGGGTGCGGGAACTCCAATGTCGGGCGGGCCGGAAACGGTCGAACCGGGGTCAGTGTTCCACCGGTGGGCCGGCGGTGCGAATGGTTTGGGCAATTCGGCCGACGGTCAGTTTCCCTGCCACGCCGTCGCGCAGCAGCGCCGAGATCCGCTCGTCGCGGTATTCGCGCCACGGCGCGGTACGGGGGTCTTCCGCCAGCACCTTGCCGATCAGCGAGGTCAGCACTTTGCCCCCGCCCGCTTCGACGAAGTCCGTCACGCCGGCGTCGCGCAGGTACCGGACGCCGTCGGCCCACCGGACCGGGCGGACGACCTGCGCGGCCAGCACCGCCCGGATGGCGTCTCCCCCGGACGCGTAGGGCAGGCCGGTCACATTGGCGACGACCGGCGTCCGCAACTCGTCGAAGGTGACCGAGTCCAGAACCGCGCGAAATGCCTCGGCGGCCGGTTCCATGAGCGGTGAATGGAACGCGCCGCCGACGCGCAGCGGGACGAAGCCCCGCACTCCGGCCGTCCCTTCGAAAACCGCCTTGAGCCGGTCGAGCTCGCCGGCGGGCCCGGCGAGCACGAACTGTTCCGGCGCGTTGTGGTTGGCGATGACGACCCCCGCCGCTTCGTGCGTCGCCAGCGTTTCCTCGATGACCCGTTGGGGCACGCCGACCACGGCCGCCATCCCGCCGCCGGCGCACCGGCCCATCAGCTCCGCGCGGTGCCGCACGAGCGTCAGGCCGGTCACGAAGTCGAAGGCGCCCGCCGCGAGGAGCGCGTTGTACTCGCCCAGGCTGTGCCCGGCCAGGTAGTCCGCCGCCGGGCTCGCGGCCCGGTGGTGCAGCGCGTTGACGACGTAGATCGCCGGCTGCGCGTACTCGGTCCGGCTCAGCCGCCGGCCGGGATCGGCGCGGCACAGTTCCTCGACCGAGTACCCGAGCACGTCGTCCGCCTGCCGGGTGACGTCGGGGAACTGCCCGAACAGTCCCCGGCCCATGCCTCGCCGCTGGATCCCCTGTCCGGGGAACACGACGGCGCGCATCAGCCGGCCTCGTGGTAGGTGGCCGCGCACGCCCGCTCGATCGCGGTGCGCGGCCCGTCCTCGTGCAGGAGGGTCATGTGGTTGGCCGCGTCGATGTCGACGACGCGCAGGCCCGGCAGCTCCCGTTCCCAGTCCTGCCAATAGGTGATGTGGTCGAGGGAGAAGGTTTCGCCGTCGACTTGGAAGTACGGTTCGAGCTCCCCCAGGAAGAGGCCGCGGCGGTTCCGGAAGTACGTGCAGACCGGCGCTTCGGGCTCTTCGAGCGGCCGGATCCGGTACTCGTCGATGCGGTAGGCCAGCTGGACCCGCATGTTCCGTTCGACGAAGTGCACGATCCGGTCGCGTTCCATGGCGAGCCCCCGGTCGGCCGCCAGCTCGGCCAGCCGCCGCACGAACGCCGCGTCGCCGGCCACCCCGGTGACCTCGCCGCGGTGGATCAGCCGGGGCCGGACGTCCTCGAGCCGCTTCACCCCGGGCGGCCACAGCATCGAGTTCACCACTTGGAGTGCGGCACTGCGTGCCGAGCCGGACCCGTTTTCGTTCGACTTCGCCCAGCCGGTGTTGTCCGGCGAGTCCACCATGGTCAGCGAACGCACGACCTGCCCGCGCTGCTGGAGCAGCCGGGTGATCTCGTACGCGACGAGCCCGCCGAGGCAGAACCCGCCGACGTCGTAGGGCCCCTCCGGCTGCACGGCGCGCATGATGTCCAGGTAGTACCCGGCCATTTCCGGGATGCCTTCGATCGGCTCGTCCTCCGTCATGAAGCCGCGGGCCTGGATCCCGTAGAACGGCCGGGTGATCCGCGCGGCGATCTTGCGGTAGGCCTCGACACCGGCCAGCGCGCCGTGGACCCAGAACACCGGGCGGCCTTCGCCGACGTCGTTGAGGTGCAGCAGTTCCGGGAACCGCGGTCCCGCGGCGCTCTCGCCGGCCATCGTCAACCGCGCGGCCACGTCGTCCAGGGTGTCGTACGTCTGCAGCCACTCCGGCCGGAACGCCGGGAAGGCGCCGCGGAGCCTGCTGAGCACCCCGGTCAGGAGCAGCGAGTTGAGGCCGTAGGCCGCCAGGGGTTTCGCCCGGTCGATCTCCTGCTCCGGCAGGCCCAGCACCGAAGCGACGACACCGGTGACGAAGTCCGCCGGGCCGGGCGTGACGACCACGCTCGGGCGGTGCTCCCGTGCGAAGCAAAACCGCCCTTCGAAGGGGTAGCCCGGCAGCGGAACCCGCCGCCGCTCTCCCCCTTCCAGTGAACCCCACTCGACCGGCCGGCCCGCGGTCCACTGCCCGGCCAGTGCGCTCAGGCGCGTTTCCCCGCGCTGTGCCTCGGCGACGACGACCCGGGACCGCGCGTGCGGTCTGGCGTCGAGCCACTCCCGGAGCGCGGCGGCCGCCTCGGCGGCCGTCGCGGCAATCACGGCGACCCGGCAGTCCAGCTCCTCCCGCCCGGTCCGCAGTGTGTGGGCGACGTCGGCGAAGGTCACCGGGTCCGCCTCCGCGGCCGCCAGCCGGACGGCGAGCCGCTCCACCCGCTCCCGCAGCGCTTCTTCGGTCCGGGCCGAAAGCACGAGCAGCCGCGGCCGGGCGTCCTCGACGCGGCCGGGACGGCGTTCGACGTACTGCTCGAGGACCGCGTGCGCGTTCACGCCCCCGATGCCGAAGCTGTTGATGCTCGCCCGCCGCGGCCGCGAGCGGCCGGCGTCGTCGGTGCGCTCGGGCCACGGCACCGCCGTCCCGGCGATCCGGAAGGGCGTACTGCCGAAGGAAAGTTCCGGGTGCAGGCCGCCGAAACCGGGGATGGCCGGGACGACGCCGCGCCGCAGGGCTTCGACCGTCTTCACCAGCGCCGCCAGTCCCGAGCACACTTCGGTGTGCCCGATGCACGGCTTGAGGCTGCCGAGGTAGGTGACCTCACCGTCGGCCCGGGGGCTCGCGCGCAACGCGGTGAGCTCCGCGCTGTCGGCCAGCAACGTGCTCATGCTGTGGGTTTCGATGTAGGCGACGGAACCGGGGTCGACCGCGGCGTCGGCGTAAGCGCGTGTCATGGCCGACTTCATCCCCCGGATGTTCGGCGCCGTCGGGGACACGCCCCGGCCGCCGTGGACCACGCCGGTCCCCCGCACGACGCCGTAGACGAAGTCGCCGTCCTCGATCGCCCTGGCGAGCGGCTTGATCAGCACGGCGGCGACCCCTTCGCCGCGTGCGGTGCCGTCGGCGTCCTTTTGGAACGGCCGGACGTTCCCGGTGGCGCTGAGCATCCCGCCGGCCCGCATCACCTCGAACGCGGCCGGCGACGCGGCCAGCTGCACGCCGCCGACCAGTGCTTGCTCGCACTCGCCGGCCCGGATGGCCCCGATGGCCCGGTGCAGCGCCACCAGCGACGACGAGCACGTCGTGTCGTAGTGCTCGCTCGGGCCGTGGAGGTCGAACAGGTGCGAAAGGCGTCCCGGGATCATCGCGGGCGTCAGCAGTCCCAGCATGCTCGCTTCGCCGTCGGGCGCGCCGGGCCGGTACTCGCTGTTCGTGGCGGCGACGAAGACCCCGGTCGGCCGCTCGCGCAGCTGGTCCGGCCGATAGCCGGCGTCTTCGACGGCGTTCCACGCGGTCATCACCATCAGGCGGAGCTCGGGCGGGAGCTGCCGGGCTTCCGTCATCGACATGCCGAAGAAGAGCGGGTCGAAATCGTGGACGCGGTCCAGGAACCCGGCCTGCCACGCGCTCGTGTCCGCGCCCGCCCAGTCCGCCCAGTCCGCGCGCCCGGCCGGCGGGGCGGTCAGGCGCCGTTCGCCCGCCTCGATGATCCGCCAGAACTCCTCGACGTCATCGGCCCCGGCGAAGCGCGCGGACATCCCGACGATCGCCATCCCGGCCGGCTCGGCGGCGGGGATGTCCGCGGCGGCCGGGGTTTCGACGGCGGCCACGACCCGGATTCCCGAGGCGTACTCGGTCGCGATGAATTCGCCGAGGTCCGCCAGCGTGGTGTATTCGAAGAGCAGGGTCACGTCCAGGTCGAGCGCCAGTGCGGCCCCGATCGCCCGGGCCACCTGCACCGCGTAGATGGAGTCGAGCCCGTAGTCCGCGAAGGCGCCGTGCCGGTCGATCCGGGCGGGGTCGATGCGCAGCGACTCGGCGAGGATGCCGAGCGCCACCCCCTCGACGTACTCGCGAAGCCGGTCGGGAGCCACGGATTCATCGCGTGCGCGCACGGGCTCGGCGGCGGGGGCAGCCGGTGCCGGCTCGCCGGAACCGGGCTGCCGCACGACGCCGTCGCTCACGGCCGCGATGATCTGCTGGCCGAGGTCCGCGGCTTCCGCCGCGGGCCAGGTGACCGGCTCGAACCCGGCCTCGGCCAGCACCCGCTGCCAGCCTTCGGCCGACAGGAGCGGGCTGCCCGGGATGCGCGTTCCCGCGTCCTCGTACCGCCACCACCCTTCGAGCAGCGCGAAGGTGAACTGGTTGATCAGGATGTTCGTGGTCGCTTCGTTGAGCAGCAGGAGGCCGCCCTTCCTGAGCGCGGCCTTGGTGTTGCGCAGGGTCGCGCGGATGTCGCGGGTGGCGTGCAGGACGTTGGCGGCGATGACGACGTCGTGGCCGCCGACGTCGATCCCCTGTTCCGCCACGGGTCGCTCGATGTCGAGGATCCCGTAGGTCAGGAACGGGTTGGCCGGCCCGTAGGACCGCTCGGCGTGGTCGAGGAAGGCGCGGGAGAGGTCCGTGTAGTGGTACTCGCGCACGGCGAGGCCGGCCGCGCGGACGGCGTCGAGCACGATGGCGCTCGTCGCCCCCGTGCCCGCGCCGATCTCCAGGATGCGCGGCGCGAAACCGGGTTCGTCGCCGGCGCGCGCACGCAGGTGGGCCACCAGTTCGCCGGCGAGCACGCGGTTGAAGAACACCGACTCCGGGTTGGTCTTGTACACGTTCTCGACCAGCCGCGTGGAGCCGCCGGGGAACATGACCTCCGTGGCGCGCCGGTTGCCGGTGAGGACGTCGGGGAGCGCGCGGAGCATCGTCTCCAGCAGCACGTGGATGTCGGCCAGATCGGGGTTGTCCCGCCATCGCGGTGCTTCGGCGTCCCACTCCGGCCAGAGTTCGCCGGGCGGCCGGGGCGGCCGGGACCCGGGGTCCCGCACCGGGTAGCCCGCGGCCGCCAGCACGCGGACGGACTCGGCGAACCAGGCGTCGTACCCGGGCAGCAGGCCGGCCGCTTCCGGTCCCCGTTCGAACGCGCCCAGGGAACGCAGGGCGGCCCAGAGGAAGTCGAGCAGCAGTCGTTTCATCGGGGGTTCCTCCGCAGTCCGCACGGTCAGATCGCCAGTGCCGTCAGGTCGGCGACCCGTTCGCGCAGCCGGTCCAGGTCGTCGAACCCGTCCCGCGGCGCCCGGGAGCCGGGCGCCGCGGCCGGCACCCCGTCCGGGAGCAGGAGAACCTCGTCGTCGCCCAAGGTGATCCCGCGGGTGTGCACGGCCGGGCCGAACTTCATCAGGGTCAGCCGGCTCGCCGGGCCCGCGCAGAGCCGTTCGACCGCGGCCACGAACTCGTCCGGGCTGATGAGCGGGACGGCGTTGTTCAGCAGCGTCGAGCGGCCGGCGCCGGCTGCCGCGTTGGTGAAGCAGTAGCCCAGGTTGATCACCTTGGCCACGCACCCGTGCCGGCGTTGCACCGTCGCGGCGAACGAATCCATGAACGTGCAGGCGGCCGCGTAGTTCGCCTGCTTGATGGCCTTCAGGTAGGAGTTGATGGACGAGAGGAACAGCGCCAGTTCGAGCGAATCGCCGCCCCAGGTGTCCAGCAGCCGCACGCTCGCGTCGACCTTGCTCCGCAGCACGTCGTGGAACTCCGGTTCGGTCATCCTGTCCAGGCTCGCGCCGGCGAACACCAGCCCCGACTGGACGACGCCGTGGACGGGTCCGAACCGCCGGTCGGTTTCCTCCCGCGCGGCACGGAGGGCGGCGGCGCTGGTGGCGTCCGCACGGATGTAGTGCGGCGCCGGGCCCCCGGAGCCCGCCGCGCGGCCGATCGCGGCGTCGACGCGCGCGTCACGGGGCCGCCGGCCGAGCCACACCACCTGGGCGCGGTACCGCCGGATCAGGTGTTCGCTGAGGGCCACGCCCAGCCCGCCGGCCCCGCCGGCGATGACGTAGGTGCCGCCCTCGCGGAACCTCGACGGCTCCGGCGCGCCGGCCCGGACGGGCAGCAGGCGCTGCCGGTACCACGTGCCTCCCCGGTGGATCCGCAGGTCACCGTCCGGGTCGGCGGGCAGGCTCAGCACCGCGGAGAGCGAGCCGCCGTCGTACGCCTCGACGTCCGCGACCCGGACCGTCCACAAGGGATACTCCTTCGCGGCCGAGCCCGCCAGGCCCGCGATCCCGGCGTGGGCGGGATCGAGCGGCTCGGTCTCGAACACCGCGTGCGCGCGGTGCGTGATCAGGGTCCACCCCAGCCGGCGGTCGCCGTACCCGGCGGCGAGCACCGCCTTCACCGTGCGGAAGACCTGCAGGGTGCCGGTGGACTGGGCGTCGACAAGCCGGTCGGCCGAGGACTCCGCCGCGTATTCGGGCGCCACCCAGATCAGGTGGTCGAGCACGGGCGCGGCCCGGACGGCGTCGTCGATTTCGCGTTGCGAACCGCACGCGGGCAGCACGTGGGCCGCCGGGTACCGGGCGAGGAGGACGTCCCTCGCGGCCGGGGTCGCCGCGACGACGCCGACCACGTCCGCGGTCCGCGGCCATGTCCCGGTTTCGCTCTCCCGGACCGGATCCCAGGCCGGGAGCAGGGTGACCGCCGCCGGTCCGGCGTCCGGGACGGGTCCGCCGCCGCGGACCGTGATCCCCCGGAGGGCCAGGCACACGTCGCCGTTCTCACTGGCCAGGTCGACGTCGATGCGCCCGGCGGCCGGCCCCGTCCCGCGGCGGATCCAAGCCCACATCTTCGCCGTGCACGGCCGGAGGATCTCGGCCCGCTCGATCGCGAACGTCAGGCCGCCCTCGTCCTCGCCGGTTCCGTGGAGCAGGCGCATGCCCTGCAGCGCCGAGTCCACCAGCACCGGGTGCAGGGGGAACTCGCCGGCCGTCCCGGCCACCGCATCGGGTAGTTCCAGTTGCGCGAGGACGGTTCCTTCGCCTTCGTACACCGCGACGCACCCTCGGAACGCCGGACCGTAGTCGACGCCGTGTTCCCGGTATTCCGCGTAGAAGCGTTCCGGCTCCATCGGCGTCCGCCGGAGGTCCCGGAGCAGCGTGGGCAGGTCGAGCGTCCGCCGCTCCGCGCCCTCGCCGGCCACGAGCCGGCCTTCGCAGTGCGTCACCGAAGTATCGGGCGAGTCCGTGGAGGACACCTGGAACCCGCCGTCCGCTCGCACGGCCACGTGCACCTCACGGGCGCCGCTGACGACGTCGAGCGGACGCAGGAAAGCGATGTCCCGCAAGCACACCACCTCGCCGGGCTGCGGCGCGACGGCGGCCCGAACCCATTCGAGGTACATCGCCCCGGGCACGATGGCCGTTCCCCGCACCCGGTGCTCCCGCAGGAAGAACTCGGCCCCGGTGAGCACCACGCGTTCCGGCGAACGCGGGCGGTCCGGCAGCGGGTACCGGCCCCGCTCGAAGGGGTAGCCCGGCAAGGGCACGCGCCGCCGGGGCTCGTCGCGGAACAGCTCCTCGAAGTCGGGCGTGCCCCCGTCGACGTACTCGGCAGCCAGGCGGCTCAGCTCTCCGTCCGGCGCCGGCCCGGGAGCGCGTTCGCCGGCGAGCCGGCGCCGCAGCTCGGCCAGGTCGTCCGCGACGCAGGCCCAGCGGACCTGGAAGTGTCTGCGTCCCAGGAGAAGTGTGTAGCTCACGTCGGCGAGCTCGAGGTCCGGGTGCGCTCGGCAATGCCGCGCGAGGCGGGTCATCTGCTCCCGCAGGGCTTCGTCCGTCCGCGCCGACAGCGCGATCAGCCGAGGGCCACCCCGCGTGGTCCGCCGGGGTCGGGCCGGCGCCTCCTCGATGACCGCGTGGACGTTCGTCCCGCTCGCCCCGAGGGACGTGACCGCCGCGCGGCGGCGGTCACCCGGCGGGGCCACCCAGTCCCGTCGCTCGGTGTGCACGAAGAACGGGCTGCCCGCCAGCACGACACTGGGGTTGGCCTCGCGGAAGTGCAGCAGGCCGGGAATCGTCCCGTGCTTCATCGCCAGCAGGACCTTGATGACCCCGGCCACGCCCGCCGCCTCCAGCGCGTGACCGATGTTGGCCTTGACCGAGCCCAGCGAGCAGAACTGCTCCTGGTCCGTCACCGCGCGGAAGGCGCGGGTCAGCGCGTTGAACTCCACCGGATCGCCGAGCTTCGTTCCGGTTCCGTGCGCCTCGACCAGCTGGATACCGGCGGTGTCGATCTCGAACTCCCGGTGGACCCGCCGGATCAGGCTCTCCTGGGAACTCCCGTTCGGCGCGGTGATGCCGTTGGAGGTGCCGTCCTGGTTGAGGCCGATGCCGCGGAGGACGCCGTGGACGTGGTCGCCATCGGCCTCGGCGTCCGAAAGCCGCTTCAGCACGATCACGCCGGCCCCCTCCGCCGGGACGAACCCGTCGGCGGCCGCGTCGAACGAACGGGACCGCCCCGACGGGGCGAGCATCCCCGCCCGCGAACCGGCGACGTAGACCCGGGGCGAACACTGGACGGCGACGCCCCCGGCGAGCGCGAGATCGGTCTCGCCCGTCCACAGTCCTTGGCACGCCAGGTAAACGGCGGTGAGCGAACTGGAGCACGCCGTGTTGACCGTCATCGCCGGCCCGTGCAGGTCCAGGTAGTAGGCCAGCCGGGCAGGCACCATCGAGTTCATGTTCCCCCAGTACGCCTGGGCCGGGTAGGCGAAGGGGGAAGTCAGGTCGAAGTAGTCGCCGCCACCGCTGCCGACGTAGATGCCGCAGCGTTCGCGGTCGATCGACGCGCCGGCGTGGCCCGCGTCCTCGAGCGCGTTCCACGCCTCCTGGAGGAACAGCCGCTGCTGCGGCTCCATGTAGCCGGCTTCCGCGCCGGAGATGCCGAAGAACAGCGGATCGAACTCGTCGATGCCGGTCATGAACCCGCCGTGGCGGCAGGTGGTCTGCCCGTCCGGGAGGTCCCACCGGGTCACCGGCGTGACCGGGTCGTGCCCGTCGGCCATCTGGCGCCAGAACTCGTCGAGGTCCCGGGCACCGGGAAACCGGCCGCTCATTCCGATGATGGCGATGGGTTCCCGCGGCCGAGGTGCTTCGGTGGCCGGCACCGGTTCGGTGGCCGGCACCGGTTCGGTGGCCGGCACCGGTTCGGCCACCTGGGGCCGGGCCGGGACCCGGACCACCTCGGCCCGCGGCTCCCCCTCTGCGAGCCGGTGGGCGGTGATGTCGTCGCCGTGTTCCGCCACGAGGAACTTCGTCAGCCGCCGGATCGACGGGTTGTCGAACAGGACGCTGGCGTCCAGGTCGGTGCCCAGCGACTCGTTGAGCATCCCCACCATGGCGACCCCGGTCAGGGAGTCCAGCCCGTAGTCGGCGAACGGCGCGTCGGGCTGCAGTTCGTCCCTGGTCAGTTTCAGCGACTCCATCAGGCAGCGCGCGAGGGCGTCCTCGACATACGCCGCTGTGGGAAGTTCCGGCCCGGTGGTCGCCGGCGCCGGGCGGCCCGCCCGCGCCGAGACGATCTGCATCCCCAGCTCCCGGGCCGGTCCTCCCAGGACGCCGACCGCGTCGAACCCGCTGCCGCGCAGCACCTCGCGCCACGAGTCCGCCGACAAGGCGGGCCCGCCCGGGATGCGGCGGCCGTCGGCGTGGCGGAACCAGCCGTCGAGGAACCCGAACGCGAGGTGCGCCCACCATTCGTTGGCGGTGACCTCGTTCAGCAGCAGGACTCCGCCGGGCCGCAGCAGCGCCCGGACGTGCTCGAGGGTCTCGGTGATGTCCCGGGTGGCGTGCAAGACGTTGTTGGCGACGACGACGTCGTACTCCCCGGCCGCGAAGCCCTGCGCGGCCGGGGACCGCTCCGCGTCGAAGACGCGGTAGGTCAGGTACGGGTGACGCGGAGAGAACCGCTTCTCCGCGGCGTTCAGGAACGCCTTGGATATGTCGGTGTACGCGTACTCCGATATCTCCCCTGCGACGTCGGCCAGCCGCTCGAAGATCCACTTGCTCGCGCTGCCGGTCCCGGCGCCGACCTCGAGGATCCGGAGGCCGGAACGCGCGTCGCCGCGCAGCCTGCCGACCTCGGCACGCACCTCGTCCGCCAGCGCGCAGTTGAAGTAGTCGGACGCGATGTTGCGGTTGTAGACCGCCTCGACGAGGTCGAAGGACCCGCCGGGGAACAGGACGGCCGTGGCCGTCGTCCGGCCCGCCAGGATGTCGGGCAGCGCCTCGAGCGAGCGGGTGGTCACCGTGGTCTTGGCGGCCAGCTCCGGATCGCCTTCGTGCGCGGCCGTCCACGCACGCCACTCACGCCACGCGCCGTCGACGTCCGGGTTCCGCGGGAGGTCGCCGGCACGGCTGAGTTCGCCCGCGTCCACCAGCACGTCCACCGTGTGGTCGAACCACTTCGCGTGCTCGGACGCGAGCACGCCACGCCGCCCCGGTTCCCGGAACACCCCGGCCGACCACAGCTGGGCCACCAGCAGCCGGCGCAGGATCGCGTTCATCTCGGCGGTGGTCCGCCGTCGACGCGCCAGGAACCGCTCGACGCCCTCGGCGCCGGCCGCGGCCACGAGCAGGGCCTCCGCACCAGCCGGTCCCGGCGGAGCGGCCGTCGGGGCCGGTACCGATGTCCCGGCCGGAGCGGCCGTCGGGGCCGGTACCGATGTCCCGGCCGGCGGGACCGCGGGCCGGGCCGGTGCCGGTGTCCCCGCCGGCCAGAACCGCTTCGTGTCGAACGGGTAGGTCGGCAAGCTCACCCGCCGGGGCGGGGTCGGGCCGTAGTAGCGGTCCCACTCGACGTCGATGCCACTCACCCACAGCGCGGCGACTTTTTCCCAGTCGCCGCACTCGATCCAGTCCGCGCCGAGTTCCTTGAGCTGCGGGGTCCGGGCGAAGAGCGAGACCAGTTCGTCGTCGTCCCGCCGGGCCCTGCCGCCGAAGGCCGTGCCGGGCACGTGTCCCGCCGCGGACGATTCGAGCTGCTCGGTCAGCTCGTCGAATCCGTCGACGACGAACGCGATCCGGACGGCCATCGCCCGCCGCCCCACCTGCAGCGTGTACGCCAGCGAGGCCAGGTCGCCGCCGCCGGCCCGGTACCCGGGCAGGAACGCCAGGAACTCGCGGGCGAGCGCTTCGAGCCGGCCGCCGTCCCGCGCCGAGAGGACCACCAGGTGCGGTCCCTCGACCGGGGACGCCGCCCGGGGACGCGGGTCCGTCCGTTCGAGCACCGCGTGCGCGTTGGTCCCGCCGATGCCGAACGAGCTGAGTCCCGCCCGCACCGGCTCGGCCCCGCCCGCTTCCAGCGGGAGGTTCCGGTCGGTCACGAAGAACGGCGAGTTCGCCCAGTCGATGGCCTTGTTCGGCACGGAACAGTGCAGCGTCTTCGGCACTTCGCCGTGGTGGAGGCTCAGGGCCAGCTTGATCAGGCCGGCGATCCCGGCGGCGGCGTCAAGGTGGCCGATGTTGCTCTTGACCGAGCCGATCCCGACGTAGCCCCGACGGTCCGTGTAGTGCCGGTACGCCTCGGTCAGCGCTTCGACCTCGACGGGATCGCCCAGCTTGGTGCCCGTGCCGTGCGCTTCGACGTACCGGATCGTCTCGGGGTCCACGCCCGAGGCGTCCAGGGCGGCGCGGATGACGTCGGCCTGGCCTTGCACGCTCGGGGCGTAGAACCCGGCCTTGGCGCCGCCGTCGTTGTTGACCGCCACCCCGCGGATCAGGCAGTAGACGTGGTCGCCGTCGGCGAACGCGTCGCGGGCGCGCTTGAGCACGACCACGCCGACCCCTTCGCCGCCGGTCATGCCGTCGGCCGCGTCGTCGAACGCGCGGCACCGGCCGTCGCTGGAGAAGTTCAGGCCCGGCTGGTGCACGTAACCCAACTCCATGCTGGACCCGAGGCTGGCGGCGCCGACCACGGCCTGGTCGGTTTCGCCGGAGCGCAGGCCCTGGCACGCGAGGTGGAGGCCGCTCAGCGCCGACGAGCAGTTGCTGCTCACCGCCATGCTGGGGCCGCCGAGTCCGAGCCGGCTCGAGATCATCGTGGGGATGCTGCCGCCCTGAGCCAGTAACCACGCCGCGTAGCTCTCGGTGCTGGCCAGCACCCGGGTCCCGGCGGCGTTCTCCATCAGGCTCGGCAGCAGGGCCTGGTAGAAATTGTTGCTCACCGACGTGTAGACGCTGGTGCGGGGAACGTCCTCCGGCCGGTGGCCGGCGTCCTCCAGCGCTTTCCACGCGTGCTGCAGCAGGAGCCTGCCCTGCGGGTCCATGAACTCGGCGTCGCGCGGCGAGATCCCGAAGAACGCCGGGTCGAACTCCGCCGTGCCCTCGATCCCCGGCCGATGCGGCACGTACCCGGCCCGGCCGACCAGCTCGTCGGGCACCCCGAGCGCACGCAGCTCCTCCGGCGACCAGGACGCGTTGCCCGCCTTGCCGTCCCGGAGGTCGTCCCAGAACGCCCGGTGGTCGTCGGCGCCGGGGAACCGGCAGGAGATGCCGACCACCGCCACCGCGTCGTCGAGGTACTCGCGATCGACGGCGGGCCCGTCCTCTTCGGCGGCGGCCCGCCCGGCGAAGCCGCGGGAGGCGCCCGCGGGCCCTTCCAGGTGCCGGGCCATGGCCGCGATCGACGCGTGGGCGAACAGGGCGGTCGGCCGCAGGTCGCGGCCGAACGCGCGGTTGATCTCGGCCACCACTTCGATGGCCGAGAAGGAGTCTCCGCCCGCGTCGAAAAAGCCCTCCTCGCGGTCGACGTCGTCGCGGCCGAGGACCGCGGTGAAGATCTGGCGCAGGACGCGCTCGGCCCGGGGCGAACCGGAGACGTGCCGCGCCGGTGCGGCCGGGGCCCGGTCGCCGGAGGCGCGCAGCCGCCCCCGATCGATCTTGCCGCTGGCCGTGAGCGGGAAGGAGGCGAGCACCACGTACGCACTGGGCACCATGTAAGCGGGCAAGGTCTTCTCGAGGTGCGCGCGCAGTGCCTTCTCGTCGAGGGCGCCCCCGTGGTCACCGGGCACGGTGAGGTACGCCGTGAGCCGCTCGCGCTCGACCACCACGACACTCGCGGCGACGTCGGGGTGCCCGTCGAGCGCGGCCTCGATCTCGCCGGGCTCGATCCGGTAGCCGCGGAGCTTGACCTGGTCGTCCATCCGGCCGAGGACGACCAGCTCGCCGTTCGGCAGCCGGCGCACGACGTCGCCGGTCCGGTACATCCGCCCGCCGGGCACGAACGGGTCCTCGACGAACCGTTCCGCGGTCAGCCGCGGCTTCCCGTGGTACCCCGGCGCCACGCCGTGTCCCGCGATGCACAGCTCCCCCGGCACCCCGACGGGCACCGGCTGCGCGTGCCGGTCGAGCACGTACAACCGGGTGTTCGCGACCGGCGTCCCGATGGTCACCGGCTCGTCGGGGCGAAGCCGCTTCATCGACGAGTAGAGCGTGGTTTCCGTGGGGCCGTACAGGTTCCACGCCTCACCGAGGGCCAAGAGCCGGTCCTTCAGGTGCTCCGGCAGCGCTTCCCCGGTGCAGAGCAGCTTGGCACCGCTGGGGTTGCGCCAGCCGACGCGCAGCAGCATGGCCCAGGTGACCGGCGTGGCCTGCACGACGGTCGGCCGCCACCGCGCCAGTTCCGCGGCGAGCAGGGTGGCGTCCTTGACCGTCGCCGCGTCGTGGATGCGGCACTGCCCGCCGGTGATCAGCGGCAGGAACAGCTCCAGGGCGGCGATGTCGAAGCTGTAGGTGGCGATGGCGGGCAGCCGGTCGTCCGGGGTGAGCTCGAGCGACCGCCCCACCGAGAGCAGGATGTTGGTCAGCGACCGGTGGGAAACCATCACGCCCTTGGGCTTTCCCGTGCTGCCCGAGGTGTAGATGACGTACGCCGCGGCCGGCCGCGCATCCGCGTTCCCGGGCTCGGCACCAGGGACGTCCGTGCGGTCGAGCACGTGCAGTGCGGCGCCGCGTAAGTCCACATCGGACAGTGTGGGCACGGACGCCTCGTCGCAGACGACCAGACCGGCCCCGCTGTCTTCGACCAGGTACGAGAGGCGCTCCGCCGGTAGGCCCGGGTCCAGCGGCACGTACGCCGCGCCGGTCTTCATGATCGCGAGCAGGCCGGCGACAAGGTCGAGCGACCGCGCGAAGCTCGCTCCCACGCGATCCCCGGCCCGGACTCCCCGGCGCAGCAGCGCGCCGGCCAGCGCCGAAGCGCGGTCCTCGAGCTCGCCGTAGGTCAGGGACCGTTCCCCGCAGCTCGCCGCGGCCCGGTCCGGGTGCGCGGCCGCCCGCTCGGCGAACAACTCCCAGACCGTCCGGCCCTCGGGGTACTCGGCGTCGGTGCGGTTCCACTCGTCGAGGACGAGCCGCCGCTCCGCCGGAGCCAGCATCCGCAGCCGGCCGAGCTGCGCGGGCCCGTCCCCGGCGAGAAGAGCGTCCAGCAGGACGCCGAAGTGGCCGGCCAGGCCCGCGACGGTGGCGGCGGAGAACACGCCCGGGTGGTACTTCCAGTACAGCTCGAACCCGTCACCGGGGACGACGTCCAGCGTCAGGTCGTACTCGCCCAGCTGGTGCAGACCCGCCACCGCCTGGAACGACCACGTGTCGCGCAGCTCGCCGGCCAGTGCGTCCAGTCGGCCGGCGAGCGAGAAGTTCTGGTAGTTGAAGACGGCCTGGAACACCGGTGAGCGGAGGTCGCCGCGGTCACCGGTCTCGCGCACGATGCGGGGGAACGGGTAGGACGCGTGGTCGAGGGCTTCGAACACCGTGGCCTGCAGGCGCCGGGCGAACTCCGGCACGGGCACGTCGTCGGCCGGCTTGCTCCGGATGGGCAGGACGTTGACGAAGTAGCCGACCGTCGAATCGAAGCGACCCGACGGGCGCGCGGCCACCGGCATCCCGACGACGATGTCCTCCTGCCCGGTGTACCGGTACAGCAAGGTCTTGAAGACGGCCAGGAGGAGAACGGCGGGCACGACCTCGTTCGCCGCCGCGAACGCCGTGACCGCCTCGGCCTGCTCGCGCGACAACCGGCCGGCGTGCACTTCGCCTTCGTGCGGCGCGTCGGGGGCAAGTGTCGCGTGGGTGGGCAGGCCGGTGAGCGGGACTCGCCCGGCCAGTTCCCGCCGCCAGAAGTCCCGGTCGCGGCGGGCGGACTCACCGCCGAGGAAGTCCCGCTCCCACGCGACGAACTCGCCGTAGTCCGCGGAATCGGGCCCGGCGGGCGGCTCCCCGCCTTCGACCCGCGCCTGGTAGGCGTGCAGCAGGGTGTCGAGCACGAGGCACAGCGACGGCCCGTCGAGGATGACGTGGTGCACGACCACGAGGACGTAGACCTCGGCCTCGGCGCGCGCGAGCACGGACACGCGCACCAGGGGTCCGTCCGCCAGGTCGAACGGGTGCTTGGCCAGCTTCTTCAGGTGGTCGAGCACGCCGTCGGCGGGCACGTCGGAGATGTCCGCGCGCTCCACCCGGAAGCGGCCGGCGTCGATGGGCACCAGATGCGGCCCGTCATCGTCTTCCCGCACCACGGACGCCAGGATCGGGTGCCGCGAAACCGCGTCGTGCAACGCTTCCTCGAGCAAGGTTTCGTCGACGTGCGCGCAGGACAGGCAGACCGGAACGTTGTACGAGTAGGTGTCCGGTTCCATCTTGTGCAGTGCCCACAAGCCACGCTGCCCTTCCGACAGCGGGAGCTTCGCGGGCCCGGCCAGCTCGGCGCGCAACTGCGTCGTCGACAGCTCACCGGCGTCGTACCGGCGAGCGATTTCCCGGAGATCCCTGCTGGCGTCCCGCATCCGAAGATGCTGACAGGTCGGGGAGATCGCGACACCGCCTCGCTGGCGTGCCCTTCGGAGGTGCCCATCCGGTCACCGAGCCGTTCGCGCCCTTTCGCGGGAGCGACCGCGGAAATGACAATCGAGCGGAATCGAGCGGAAGGAACCCGATGACGTTCGCGGCCGGACCCGTTCCCTCGATCGGCGCCCACCAGATGCTGGTCTTCCTGCTCCAGATCGGGGTGCTGCTGGCCGCCGCGGTGCTGCTCGGCCGGCTCGCCGGACGGCTGGCCCTGCCGGCCCTGGTCGGCGAACTGGCCGCGGGCGTCCTCTTCGGCCCCTCGTTGTTCGGGCAGCTGCCGGTTTCCCACTGGCTGCTGCCCCGGGACCCGGCGCAGACGCACCTGCTCACCGCCGTGGCGCAGCTCGGTGTGCTGCTGCTGGTCGCCATCACCGGGGCGCACGTCGACCTCGGGCTGATCCGGCGCCGGCGCGGGCAGATCGCCGTGGTCAGCCTGGGCAGCGTGCTGTTGCCCCTCGCGGCCGGCTTCGGGCTCGGCTTCCTGCTGCCGGACTCGCTGATGGCGCCACCGCCGGCCGGCACGCCTTCGCCCTGTTCGTCGGAGTCGCGGTCGCCGTCAGCGCGCTCCCGGTGATCGCCAAGACCCTGCTCGACATGCGGTTGCTGCACCGCAACGTCGGCCAGGTCATCATCGGCGCGGCGGCGATCAGCGACATCGTCGGGTGGCTGCTGCTGTCGGTCGTGTCGGCGATGGTGACCAAGGGCCTGCGGGCCGGGATGGTCCTGGAGTCCGTCGGCTACCTGGTGGCGGTGCTCGTGTTCACCCTGGTGGCGGCGCGGCCGTTGGTCCGGTCGCTCCTGCGCCCGGCCGGGCGGTCGCACCAGCCGGGTGCCGGGGTCGCCACGGCCGTGGTGCTGATCATGTTGTCCGCGGCGGGCACCCAGGCGCTGGGCATGGAACCGATCCTGGGCGCGTTCCTGTGCGGCACGGTGATCGGTTCACTCGGGGGAGCGGCCCGCGGGTTCCTCGACTCCATGCGCCCGTTCGTGATGTCCACGCTGGCGCCCTTGTTCTTCGCGACCGCGGGACTGCAGGTGGACCTGTCGGCGCTGGGCCGTCCCCCGGTGCTGCTCGCGGCGGTGGTGCTGGTAGCGGTGGCGGTGGTGAGCAAGTTCGCCGGCGGCTACCTCGGCGCCCGGATCGCCCGCCTCGGCCACCTCGACTCCGTGGCCATCGGCGCGGGCCTCAACGCCCGCGGGGTGGTGGAGATCGTGGTCGCCACCGTCGGTCTCCAGCTCGGCGTGCTGACGACCGCCACCTACACGATCGTCGTCCTGGTGGCCGTGCTGACCTCGGCGATGGCGCCCCCGCTGCTGCGCCACTCGACGCGCGGGGTTCCGGAGACCGCAGTGGAGATCGAGCGGGAGCGCGAATACACCGGCCGCCGCGACTGACGGCCGCGGCCGCCGCGGTCACGCTCCCGGCGCGGCGGCCGGCCAGGCTGCGTACCGGCGCATGCCGTACAGCAAGGGCGGCGCCTGCCGGTGCGCCATCGCCACGACTTCGCCCAGCACGATCACGTGGTCGCTCGCCGTCATGGTCTGGGTGACCGCGCATTCCGCGATGGCGTGGGCGTGCGTCACCAGGTGGGGCAGTCCCAGCCGGGACGTCGGTGCCCACGGCAGCGCGGAAAACCGTTCCGGGCGGCAGGAAGCGAAGACTTCGGCGGCGTGCCGGGCGTTGCTGTGGAGCAGGTTGACCGCGAACCGGCCCCGGTCCCGGATCACCGCGAGGGTCGCGCTGCGGTGGGAGACACAGATGAGCAGCGTCGGCGGCGCCACCCCGACGCTGCAGAGGGACGAGCAGGTGAACCCGTGCGGCCTGCCGGCGCGGTCCATCGCGGTGACCACCGCGAGCCCGGTCGGGAACGCGCTCATCAGCTCCTTGAACGCGGCCGGGTCCTGAGTGGTCACCGGGTTTTCGAGGGGACGGGCCGGTGCGGGCTCTGGCATCGGTTGGCTCCCTTGGCGTTCGTGGTCCGATCGCGGTGGCGGACGGCCGATCTCCACGATATAGCGCGGAAATGCCACCGGTAGTGCCTGTTCGGCTCCCCTGCCGTCCACGGCGGTATGGCCGTGTTTCCCGTGGTCACCGGGCATTCCGCCGTGCCCGGCCCATCGGCCGTCGCCGAACGGCTACCCCGCCGGTGACCGATCGGCCGCGCCGTCGGGGGTTGGCCGGATCCGCGCCGGGCCCGGATCCTCGGCTGACACGGGGCACGACGGACAGGAGCCCGCATGACCGACCTCGCCGCCCACCCCCCGGACGCCGCGACCGGCACCCTGGCCGAGGTGCTGCGCGACAACGCCGAGCGGGCGCCGGACGCGACCGCGTTCCGGTTCCTGCCGCCCGGCCACACCCCGGGTGAGCGTGGCGAAGCGCTCACCCGGGCGGAACTGGACCTGCGAGCCCGCACCGTCGCGGCGGCGCTGCGGCGGGCAGGTGGCGAGCGGGCGCGCGTCCTGTTGGTGCTACCGCCCGGCCCGGACTTCCTCGCCGGCTTCGCCGGCTGCCTGTACGCGGGCGCGGTGGCCGTGCCGTGCTCGCCCGAGCTCTCCGGGAACGCGGCCGACCGGTTCGTCGCGGTGGCCGCGGACGCCGAAGTGACCGTCGTGCTCACCACCGACGCGCTCGCGCCGGCGCTGCGGAACAGGTGGGACCCGGCCACCGCGCCGCCGGTGACGTGGCTCACCGTCGACGCACCGGACGAAGACCACGCGCGGCGCTGGGTGCCGCCCCGGATCGCCGACGGCGACCCGGCGCTGCTCCAGTACACCTCGGGCTCGACCGGCCGCCCGAAGGGGGTGGCGGTGTCGGTGGGCAACCTCTCCGCCCAGATCGCCAACTTCCGCGCCCTCACCGGGCTGCCACCGGGCGGGAACGTCGTCTGCTGGATGTCGCCGCTGCACGCGCTCGGCCTCGGGCAGCTGCTGCTCGCCCAGCTGGTGGGGGGTGAGGCGGTGCTGATGACCCCGGAGGACTTCGTTGCCGACCCCTTCCGGTGGCTCGCGGCGATCTCCGCGACCCCGGGGCCGGTGTTCAGCGGCGGTCCGAACTTCGCCTACGAGCAGTGCGCCAAGTCGATCGGCGAGGACCTGCGCGCCGGGCTCGACCTGTCCGGCTGGGCGGTCGCCCTCATCGGCGGCGAGCGGGTCCAGGAAGCCACGCTGGACCGGTTCGCCGGCACCTTCGGACCGGCCGGGTTCCGCCGCTCCGCGTTGTTCCCGGCCTACGGCCTCACCGAGACGATGCAGATCGTCGTCGGCAAGCGCGAACCCGACCCGCTGGGGGTCGTCGTCGACGCCGCGGAACTGGAGCGGGGACGCGGCGAACCGGTGCCGCCCGGGACGGCGGTGCGCACCCAGGAGCTCGTGGGCTGCGGGGCCGCCGGGCCGTTCGGGCGCGTGCTCGTCGTGGACCCCGGGTCCCGCACGGAGTGCGCCGCCGGCCGGGTGGGCGAGGTGTGGGTGAGCGGACCGGTCGTCTGCCAGGGGTACTGGAACCGCCCGGCGGAGACGGCCGAGACCTTCGGCGGCACGCTGGCGAACGGCGACGGCCCGTTCCTCCGGACCGGCGACCTGGCGTTCTTCCACGGGACCGACCTCGTGCTCTGCGGGCGGCTGAAGGAACTGATCGTCATCAACGGCCGCAACCTCCACCCGCAGGACGTCGAAGAGGCCGTCCGGCGGGTCGAGCCCGCGCTGGCGACCCGGCCCGGCGCGGCCTTCTCCGTCGATTCGCCGGGCGGCGAGCGGCTCGTGGTCGTGCAGGCGATGGCGCCGGGTGACACCACCGCCGGCCCGGACGCGCTCGCCGAGCGGATCCGGCTCGGGGTGACGAGCGCGCACGGCGTGGACGTGCACGACGTCGTCCTCGTCGAACCCTCGGCGATCGCGCGCACGCAGAGCGGGAAGGTCCGCCGGCGGGGCACCCGCGACTCCTACCTCGAGGGCAGCCTCGTCCCGGTGGGCCGGAGCACGGCGGCGGCGCCGGCCACGGCACCCGACGGCACCCGCTCGGCCGCGGGTGGCCTGCTGCTCGCGCTGCCGGCCGAGGCCCGGGGGCCTGCCGTCGGCACCGAACTGCGCCGGCGGATCGCGACCCTGCTCGGCGTGGCTCCGGAGACCCTGCCGGACGACGAACCGCTGATCGGTCTCGGCCTGGAGTCGGTACGGATGATCAAGCTGCGCCACGAGGTCGAGCACGGCTACGGAGTCTCCCTGCCGATGTCCGAGTTCGTGCGCGCCACCCTGGCCGGCCTGGCCGGGGCGGTGCTGCGGGAAATCACCGGTCAGCCGAGCTGACCCCGAGATCGGACTGGAGACCATGGACATCGCCGAAGAGTGGCTGCTGGCCGACTCCGCCTGGTGGGGCGCCGGGCGCCGGTTCGGCCGGTGCGCGCTGCGCCTGCGTGACGGCGTTCCGGCCGCGGCCGGGCCGGTCGCCCCCGGGGCCGTGCCGGCCGGGGCCCGGGTGCGGTACCTCGGCGGCACCGTCCTGCCGGGTCTGCGCGACGCACACGTGCACTGCGGGCTCGTGGACCTGCGAGAGGTCCGCGCAGGCGGGATCGCCGAGGTCCACGACCTCGGCAGTGCCCACGAAGTGCTCGAAGCCCACCGCCGGGCCGATCCCGCGACCCTGCCGCGGATGCGGGTCGTCGGCGCCTTCCTGACCGCCCCGGGCGGGTATCCGGGCGACCGGTCCTGGGCCGCGCCGGGCAGCTTCCGCGAAGTGCGTTCGCCCCTCGACGCCGAGGCCGCCGTCGGTGAGCAGCGGCAGGCCGGCGCGCAGGCGATCAAGGTCGCGCTGAACTCCGACGCCGGACCGGTGTTCCCCGCCGCCGTGCTCGTGGCGATCGTCGCCGCCGCGCACGCCGCCGGCCTCGACGTCGTCGCCCACGTCGAAGGCCGGGCCACCACGCGGCTCGCCTGCGAAAGCGGCGTCGACCGGCTGGCGCACACGCCCTGGACCGAACGCGTCGACGACGCCCTCGTGGCCGACCTGGCCCGGAGCACGGTGTGGGTCAGCACACTCGACATCCACGGGTACGGCGCCGACACCCGGCAGCTGCGTACCGCGACGGGCAACCTCAGGCGGTTCCTCGAACACGGCGGGGTCGTCCACTATGGAACGGACCTGGGCAACGGACCGCTGCCGCCGGGCGTCAACCCCCGCGAGGTCGCCGCGCTGCTGGCCACCGGGCTCTCCCCGGACGACGTGCTCACCGCCATGATCGGCCCGGGCGAACCCGTCCCGCCGTGCTGGGTGCCCGGCGGCCTCGACCGGGAGCCCGGGCGGTTCGCCGGCTCGCTCGCGCTCGCACAGGTGGTCGACACGGTCACGCACGGTCTCGCCACGGGCCCGCTGCGGTAGCCCTCGGTGACGGCTCTCGTCCGGTCGCGGCGGTCACCCACCCGGACGGCCGGGGTCGCGAAAGACGAGGCCAGGGCGTCCGCTCTCCGCGAACCGGCAGTGCCGGAAGTACCGGCCGGTGAGATCACGACTAGAGTGGGGTTCGCAGGCTGGAATGCGGTAAGCGAAGGAGAGCGACACATGGAGAAGTTCGAGCAGCGGCCGGCCGCGGCGCCGTTCATGGCCGGCATCGGCCACCCGACCGC
Source organism: Amycolatopsis sp. CA-126428 (assembly GCF_002904335.1). Classification (GTDB taxonomy): domain Bacteria; phylum Actinomycetota; class Actinomycetes; order Mycobacteriales; family Pseudonocardiaceae; genus Amycolatopsis. Next base: position 98,908 of record NZ_PPHF01000129.1, read on the forward strand.
GTCCACCCCGGTGAGCGGCCTTTCCTGGGGCGACTCGCTCTACGACCGCCTCCTGGCTCAGCGGATCATCGTGCTCGGCCAGGAAGTGAACGACGAAATCGGGAACAAGCTCTGCGCGCAGATGCTGTTGCTGGCCGCGGAAGATCCCAGCGCCGACATCGCGATGTACATCAACTCGCCGGGTGGTTCCATCACCGCGGGAATGGCCATTTACGACACGATGAACCTGATTTCGTGCGACGTGGCCACGTACGCCATGGGAATGGCCGCGTCGATGGGCCAGTTCCTGCTCACGGCCGGGCAGCCCGGAAAGCGTTACGCGCTGCCCAACGCGGAGATCCTCATGCACCAGCCCCTGGGTGGCGTCGGCGGCAGCGAGTCCGACATCGCGATCCAGGCCGACCGGCTGCGCCGGATGAAGAAGCGCATGGCTTCGCTCATCGCCGAGCACAGCGGGCAGTCGCCCGAGCGGGTCATGCAGGACTCCGAGCGTGACCGCTGGTTCGGCGCGGACGAAGCCAAGGAGTACGGACTCGTCGACCACGTCATCACGCGCGCGTCCGACACGTCGGCGACCAACCCCACGCAGCCCGGACGCTGAGCGAGTCACCTCCGGCGGTCCGGCCCGGCGGAGGTGACCGGCTGCGGGTCTGTCGAGACCATCGCCTGACGAGCGTCGGGAGGAGCGACGACGAATGTCTTTGCACAGCTGGGCGATGGACAAGCTGATGAGCGACATGTTCGACGACCGGACGATCATCATCAGCGGCGAGCTGGACAGAAGTGTCTCGACGGCGGTGATCTCGCAGTTGTTGCTGTTGAACGCCACCGACCCCGACGAGGACGTCAACGTCTACATCGACAGCGCAGCCGGCTCCGTCTCAGCCGGGTTTGCGATCTGCGACATGATGAACTGGATCATGCCGGAAGTTTCCACCCTGGCCATCGGCGCAGTGGGGTCGGTGGCGGCCATGGTGCTGTGCAGCGGGGCGATGGGCAAGAGGTACGCACTCCCGGGCTCGGACGTCGTCCTGCGCCTGCCCGGCCGCGAAGAAGGTCTCGCCGAGGAGCGCGTGAAGCCGTCGGCGGCTGCCCACGAGCGATGGGTCGGCGAAATGGTGCAGCTGCTCGCCGAGCGAACCGGGCAGCGCTCGGAGACCGTCGCCGCCGACCTCCGCAACCACCATCGCCTCTCGGCGGCCGGCTCGGTCGCCTACGGCATCGTGGACCAGGTGGTGGCCGGCCGAAAGTTCGCCCCCCAGTCGAACTGACGGAGCTGTCCCGAACCCCCGGCAGCTCGGATCAATCGCTCAGCAGGCCGTCACGGATGGCGTAGGCCACGGCGAGAGTCCGGTTCGGGCAGTTCAGCTTGGCCAGGAGGTTCGCCACATGACGCTTGGCTCCGTGCACCGAAATGCCGAGCCGGCGGCCGATCTGCTTGTTGCTCATCCCTTCGGCCAGCAGGCCGAGAGCTTGCCGCTCGCGCGGGGTGAGGCGGAAGTCGGTCGTTCGCGGCTGGCCCTGCCGGCGAAGCTCCGCGAAGAGCTTCCTGGCCAGCGAGGACGGCAGAGCCATGTCCCCACGCTGCAACCTCAGCAGAGTGTCCTCGAGCGTCTTCGGGTCGACCGCGGATTCCAGGAGGAATCCCTCGGCCGGCAGCGTCGCCGCTTGAGCGACCGCATCGTCGCTGATGTCCCGCAGCATGGCCACCGTTTTCACGCCGCGTCTCGCCGCTACCACGGCAACCTGCTCGAACTCGTCCAGGGCGTCGGCGGAGAGGAGAACGATGTCGAAGGTCCGGTTTTCCAGGAGGGTCACCGCCTCACGGAAACTCGCGCACCCGTGAACGGCCTTGACCGGGGAAAGGCTGCGCAGCATGTACGTGAGGCCCCACCTCGAGACGCCGTTCGGAAGCGCCACCAGTACCGAGAGTTCGACATCGCGCAATCGGGCGACACCTTCCACACCACGGTCTTGAGCCGCGGAGCTCTGTCCGTTTCTCACTTCAACAGCTCCCAGAGTCGCTTTGCCGGCTTCGCGCGGAACGCTACGACAGGCCACTGATTCCCCCATTTCCCCGGTCGGGCGCGATGCCCGCCTCCGCTGTCCGTCCTAAGAGGACGGACAGCGGAGGCGACGCCGGTCTTCGCACTGTGATACCGGCCCGGGCCTTTGTCAAGCCCGGTCCGGCGATGCCGCGGGCTTGCGGGCCCGGATGATGACGTCGAACAACCCGGGGTACTGCCGATCCACCGTCTCGAAACCCGCTTCGGTGTACCACTCCTCGAATTCCGCCGTCGTGTAGGAACGTCCTTCGGGTGAGGCGACCACGTGGACGTAGGCCGACATCCACGCGGCGTGCGCCGGGCCGGTCTCGTCGTCGTTCTGGGCGCAGGCGACGATCACCAGGTGACCGCCGGGCTCCAGCGCCCGGTAGGCCTTCTCGAACAGCCCGCGGACGCGCTCGGGGGACCAGATCTCGAGGAACCGCGAGAACACGACGCAGTCGTGCCCGTCGGGGAACTCGTCCTGCATGATGTCGGTCCCGACGGCCTGGACGCGTTCGGACAGGCCCGCTTCGGCGATCCGGTCGGTCGCCAGCTTCGCCACGTTCGGCAGGTCGAGGATGGTCGCCTTCAGCCGGGGCCACCGCTGGGCGAAGCTGATCGCGTTGGTCCCGGTTCCCCCGCCGACGTCCAGGACCTGCCGGTAGGACGAGAAGTCGACGGCGTCGGTCAGGTCCTGGACCACCGCGCGGCCGTGGTGCTCCATCATAGCGGTGAACGCCGTCTCGAGGTTCTTGTCTTCGGCGAGCAGCTCGTAGAGCGTGGTCGCGGAGGACCCGGCGAGCAGCTCGCGCTGCAGGCCCGCGTTTTCGTCGTGGGCCAGCGATTCGTAGAGCCAGCCCATCGGCCGGTACAGCATCTCCTGGGTGTAGCGGATGATGACCGGCATGAAGCCGTCCGGGTCGTCCGCGACCAGCTCGGTCGTGGCGGTGTTGTGGTAGCCGTCGCCGCTCTTGCGCACGAGTTCGAACGCGCAGCACCCCAGCAGCAGGACGTGCCCGGCACGGTCCGCCAACCCCAGCGCGTCCGCGATCTCCTCCCGGGTGCTGCCGGGCCGCTCCTTCAACAGGGTGAACAGTCCCAGGCGCATGGCCGCCTGCAGAAACGGGAACCGGAAGCTGGTGTAGACCAGCGAACGCAGCTCTTCCATCGCGCCTGCCGACACGTCGGTCATGGTGCTCCTTTCACGCTTTCGGGGATCCGGCTTCCGGCCGGAAGACCTTGGTGGTCGTGAACTCCAGCAGCGACCGGTTCCGCCGGTCGATGGCCGCCCGGGGCAGGCACCGGAAGTACGCGTTTCGCAGCGCGACCCGCAACGGCCCCTCCCACTGCTCCATCTTCGACATGGCGTACGCCAGTTCGACCATCCGGCGGGTGCGCGGCCTGCGCTCGTCCTCGTAGCCGCGCAACGCCGTCACGACGTCGTCGGCGCCTGCGAGGTGGTGGGCCAGCACCGCCGCGTCCTCCATGGCGAGACCCGCACCCTGACCGAGCGACGCCAGCACGGGGTGGGCGGCGTCGCCGAGCAGGGTCACCCGGCCGCGGCCCCACCGCTCGAGGAACGGGCGGTCCCGGGCCGGCACGACGAGGATCTCGTCCTCGGCCGTGGCCTCGATCACCCTGGCGATCTCGGGTGCCCACCCGGCAAAGGTTTCCAGCACGTCGTCGCGGCACCCGCGCCAGCCACGCGCGACCGACGGCGGCACGTTCTTGGTGCCCCACCAGTAGATGCGACCGGAGCCGATGTTCGCGACGCCGAACCGCTTGCCGCTGCCCCAGTAGTGCGCGCCGTAGGCGTGCGGGAACTTGGGGTCCGTGTGGACCGGGGTGGCGAACCAGCAGACACAGCCCGGTTCGCGGGGCGACTCCGGCCCGACGAGCCCGCGGCGCACCGCGGAGTCGAACCCGTCCGCGCCGACGAGCAGATCACCGCGCACCGAGCGACCGTCCGCGAGGTGCAGTGTCACCCCGTCGTCGTCAGCGTCGAAGCCGGTGGCCGCCGCGTCCAGCGCGATCGGGGTGTCCGCCACCGCGTCCAGGAGCACGCGTTGCAGGTCGGTGCGGTGGATGCCGTAGCTGTGCGCCCCCAGCCGCTCGGTGAGCTCCCGGAACCGCAGCGTCTTGATCGGCTTCCCCCGGGTGGTGACGAAGTGCAGGTCCGCCAGGATCGCCGCGTGTGCCCCGAAATCCGGGTCGAGACCGAGAGTGCGCAACGCGAGCACGGCGTTGGACATCAGGGACAGGGCTCCCCCGGCGGGCTTCAGCTCCTTTGCTCGCTCGTAGATCTCGACCTCGATGCCGACCTGCCGCAGGGTCGCGGCCGCGGTCAGGCCACCGATGCCGGCGCCCGCGATGATCGCCTTGACCGGCGTGTGAGTGGTCATGTGGTGACTCCTCCGACGGGGCGTGAATGCCGCAGGACGGCGGTGACGGCGCCGGCGACGGCACGCACGTTCGGCTCGTCCATCAGGGTGAGGTGATCGCCCGGGACCGGGACGACGTCGACTTTCCCGGTGGTGAAGCCGGCCCAGCCGTTGGCCGGGTCCTGGTGGGCCGTGCGCCTGCCGTGCATCGGCAGCAACGCCGCGGGCAGCGGCTGTTCGGCGCGCAGCAGGGTCAGGTCCAGATCGGCGACACCGGGCCGGTAGGCGACCAGCGCGGCCCAGTTCGCCTGGTACACCTCGAAGAGCCGGCGCACGGTGACGCGGGCCGCGGCGAGCGGCAGGATGCCCGCCGCCGTGGCGTGCTCGGCGATGAGGTCGAACTTCTCGTCGCGCGAAAGGTGAGCCGGGATCGGCTCGACGCGCGCGCTCGCGCCCGCGTCGGCCCAGATCAGCTCCCAGTAGAACCATTCCAGCAACGCGTCCGGGGCGGGGTCGGGCGCCCGTCGTTCCGGCGGCTCCGGGGCGATCGCGTCGACGATCACGAGGTGCTCGACGGTCTCCCCCGCCGCGCGCAGCTGCCGTGCCATCTCGAAGGCGACGAACCCGCCGAACGACCAGCCCGCGATCCGGTACGGCCCTTCGGGCTGGACCCGCCGCACCGCGTCCACATAGGACCGGGTCAGGTCGGCCATGGTGGCCAGCGGGCGGGTGCCCGGGGCCGCCCCAGCCGCCTGCAGGGCGTACACCGGCTGGTCGCCGGGCAGGTGCCGGGCCAGCCGCACGTAGCAGAGCACGTTGCCGCCCAACGGGTGCACCAGGTGCAGCGGCGGCCGGGCACCACCGGGCCGGATCGGCACGAGCGGGTCGAACGCGCGCGGCACGGCGCCGGCGTCGATCCGCCGGGCGAGTTCGGCGACGGTGGGCGCGGACACGAACGCCGCCAGCGGCAAGGGGACGCCGAACGCCTTCTCGATCAGCACGATCAGCCGCATCGCGGTGAGCGAAGTGCCGCCCGCGGCGAAGAAGTCCTCGTGCACACCGATCGCGGACCGGCCGAGCAGGCCCGACACGAGGTCGGCGAGCAGCCGTTCCCGCTCGTCGCGCGGTGGCGTCACCTCGGTCGTGGTTCGCTCGGCGAGCGGCATCGAGCGAAGCGCCGCGTCGTCGCGCTTGCCGCTCGGGGTGATCGGCAGGGCGGGCAGCCACGTGAAGTACGACGGCACCAGGTGCTCCGGCAGCGACGCGCGCAGCCGGGCCCGGACCTCGCCGAGGTCCACCGACCCGGAGTCACCGACCAGGAAGGCCGCGAGGAACGCGTCACCGGCGTCGCGGCGGCGGGCCACCACGGCCACCTCCCGGATGCCGGGGTGGTCTTCGGCCAGCGCCAGCACCGCGAACTCGACCTCCGCCGGCTCCACCCGGAACCCGCGCACCTTGACCTGGCTGTCCGCGCGGCCCAGGTACACGAGGGTGCCGTCGGGCAGCACGCGAGCGAGGTCGCCCACCCGGTACAACCGCATCCCGGGACGCCACGGGTGCGCCACGAACGCCTTGCCGGTCAGCTCCGGCTGCCCCCGGTAGCCGTGCGCCAGCCCGGCTCCGCCGACGTACACCTCGCCCACCGCGCCCGCGGGGACCGGGTGCCGCGCGTCGTCGAGCACGTGCACCTCGAGGTAACCGACCGGGGGGCCGATCGGCGGCAGGGCGGGGAACCCGGCCGGGTCGCCGGTCATCGTGAACTTGGTGACGAGGTGGGTTTCCGTCGGGCCGTACTGGTTCTCCAGCACCGTGCCCGGACGCTGGGCGCACAGCCAGCGGATTTCGTCCGTCACCCGCAGCTGCTCGCCCGAGGAGACGATCACCCGCAGAGCGCGCGGCCGGATGCACAGCAGCCGGGCGGTCTCGGCGAGCTGCTGCAGTGCGACGTAGGGGACGAAGATCCGTTCGACCTCTTCGCGGTCCATCAGCCGGGCGAGCGTCGCCGGGTCGCGCCGGTGCTCCGGCGTGATCAGCTGGAGCGTGCCCCCGCCGCCGAGCGTCGCGAAAATCTCCTGGAAGGCCACGTCGAAGCTCAGCGGGGCGAACTGCAGGGTCTTCCCGCCGAGCGCACTGGCGGCCGCCCCCTCCGGCCCGAGCTGCCACTCCAGGTAGTGGGCGAAGGGCCGGTGCGGCAGCTCCACCCCTTTCGGCAGGCCCGTCGAGCCGGAGGTGAACAGGATGCACGCGGTGTCCTCGAGCGAGACCTCCGGCCACGGCGAGGTGGCGGCGCCCGGCCGGTCGCCGACCGAGCCGATCGGCAGGACCAGGTCCCGGTCGTCGATCAGGTCCGCGTGCCGGTCGTGGACGAGCACGTACCGCGGGCCGGCGACCTCGATCATCAGGGTCAGCCGCTCTTTCGGGTAGCCGACGTCGAGCGGCACGCAGGCGGCGCCGGTCTTCACCACGCCCAGCACCGCGGCGATCATCTCGGGAGACCGGTCCATGGCGATCCCGACGCACCCGGTGCGGTCCACGCCGCGGGCGAGCAGCCCGCCGGCGATCCGGTCGACCTCCTCGCCGAGCCTTCGGTAGGTCCACCGCTGCTCGTCCGAGGCCACCGCGATCGCGTCGGGCACCCGCTCGATGTGGCAGGCGAGCCGGTCGAGCACGTGCCGCGGCGGCATTTCCGGTGGCGGGACGAAGCGCGGTGGCCCGGCCAGGAACCGGAAGTCCGGCGCTTCCCCGGGTGCTTCCACCGTGCGGCGCAGAATGCCCAGGTAGGTGCGCGCGATCAGGTCCACCTGCGACGGCGTGAACCCGCGGCCGGGATCGACCCGCAGCCGCGGCCGCCGGTCGACCGGGCTCGTGACGAGGTGCACGATCAGCGCGAAGTTGCTCTCCTCGAACGCCTGCACGTCGAGCAGCTCGATCTCCGGCGCGGCGAGCACCGGCGCCAGCACGTGCAGATCGACGTAGTTGAAGCCGGTCTCCAGCACCGTGTCGCCGCCGCGGTCGTCCTGGATCGCGCTCAGGGGGTAACGCCGGTACGGGTACGCCGCACGCTCCTGGCGCAGCACTTCGCGCACTACGCCGAGGCGGCTGTCCTGCTCCCCGGTGAGCCGAATCGGCATGGTGTTGAGGAACAGGCCCGTGCTGCGGTCCGCGCCGGTGACCTCCGGCCGGCCGTGGGTGAACAGACCGGTGGTGACGTCGGCCGCGCCCGCGAGCAGGCGCAGCGTCAGGCAGTGCGCGGTCAGGTAGACCGAGCGCGCCGGGACGCCGTGTTCGGCGGCGAAGCCACGCACGGCCTCGGCCAGGCCGTCGGGCAGGTCGAACCACCGCACCGGCGTCCGGGCGGCCCGGGGTGGCTCGTGCGGCGCGTACGGGTCAAGCTGCAGCAGCGTCGCGCCGTCCAGCGCCGTCCGCCAGAACTGCCGCGCCCGCTCGTCGGCCCGCGCGCGGCGCTCCTCGAGCACGTGCCAGGCGGGCGAAGGCGGCTCGCCGGCGGGCACCGGCTCGACGTCCGCGCCCAGCCCGCACAGGTAGTCCCGGCACAGCTCGGCGATCAGCGTGCCTGCGCTCCAGCCGTCGAGGAGGGCGTGGTGGAAGCTGAACACCACGTCCACTGTGGACTGACGGACGAACACGCCGAAGTGGTACAACGGCGCCTCGTGGAAGGCGTAGTCGTGGAAGCGGCGCTCCTCGATGTGCTCCCGCACGGCCGCTTCGGCCTGGTCCCCGCCCGCCGCCCGCAGGTCGGCCACCGAGAGCGCGCCCTCGACCGCGGGCCACACCACCTGCAGCGGCTCGGCGAACCCGACGAGGTCGTAGGAGGTGCGCAGCACCGGGTGCCGCCGCACCAGCCTGCCGAACGCCCAGCGCAACGCCGCCTCGTCCCAGTCGACGGCGAAGGTGTAGCGGAACACGTCGCGGTACACCGCGGAACCCTCGTCCTCGCGGCTGTGGAACAGCACGCCGAGCTGCATCGGCGTGACGGGGTACGCGTCCTGCGCGCCGGACAGGCGCGCCCGGTCCGCTTCGGGCACCAGCGCGAACGGAGCCAGTTCCGCGAGCTCGGCCGCCTCGGCCCGCGTGGCGAAGGGGGCGAGCTCCGCGATCGTCGGATGCGCCACCAGGTCCGCCAGCGTCACGGTGAGTCCGCGCCGCGCCGCACCGGCCCGCACCCGGAGCATGAGGATGGAGTCACCGCCGAGCGCGTAGTAGTCGTCGTGCACGCCGACTTCGCGGACGCGGAGAACATCGGCCCAGACCTCGGCGAGCACCGCCTCCACGTCGGTGCGCGGCGCCGGACCGGTCGCCGCCCGGCCGACGTCGGGCAGCGCCCGGCGGTCGGCCTTCCCATGGGCGGTCAGCGGGATCTTTTCCACGCGGGCGAACCGGGCGGGGACCAGGTAGCCGGGCAGCACCCGCGCGAGTCGCGCGCGCAGGTGGACCGGGTCGATCTCCTCCGAGGCGACGTAGTAGCCGACGAGGTACACGCCCAGCTCGGGCGAGCGGTGGTCGACCACCACGGCGTCGCGCACCCCGGGCAGCTCCGCGAGCCGCTGGGCGGCTTCGCCGGGCTCCACCCGGTTGCCGCGCACCTTGACCTGGTCGTCGGTGCGGCCGAGGTACTCGAACGTGCCGTCGGCGAGCCGCCGGGCGAGGTCGCCGGTGCGGTACATCCGCGCGCCCGGCACGAACGGGTCGGCGACGAACTTCTCCCGGGTCAGCTCGTCGCGGCCGAGGTAGCCCCGGGCCACGCCGACGCCCGCGACGTGCAGCTCCCCCGGCACGCCGGCCGGCTGCGGCAGGTCGTCGCGGCCGAGCACGTAGAGCCGGGTGTTGTCGATCGGGCGGCCGATCGGGACGCGCCGCACCGGCCCGGCCGGGCAGTCGAAGTACGAGACGTCGATCGTCGTCTCCGTCGGGCCGTACAGGTTCACCAGCTCGGCCGTGCCGGCGAACAGCTCGTGGAACCGGTTGACCTGCGACGGCGGCAGCGCCTCGCCGCTGCAGAACACCCGGCGCAGCGACGCCGGCCGGCCGCGGGCCGCGACCGTCTCCAGGAACGGCCCGAACAGCGACGGCACGAAGTGCACGACCGTGACCCGCTCCCGCTCGACGACGTCCAGGACGACCTCGGGGTCACCCTCGGCGCCGGGCGGGAGCAGCGCGAGCCGGGCCCCGGTGAACGACCACCAGAACAGCTCCCACACCGAGACGTCGAACGACGCGGGTGTCTTCTGCAGCAGCACGTCACCGTCCTCGATCGGGTAGCGCCGCTGCATCCAGTGCAACCGGTTGACCACCGAGCGGTGCTCGATCAGCACGCCCTTCGGCCGGCCCGTCGTCCCGGAGGTGTAGATGACGTAGGCGAGGTCGTCCGCGGTGGCTAGCGGGGCCGGCCGGGTGTCCGGGCCGTCGAGCCGGGTGCCGACGTGCCGCACCCGCGCGGTGGTCCCGGCCGGCGCCGGCCGGTCCGGCGAGGTGAGGACGACCTTGGCCCCGCTGTCGTGCAGGATGAAGCGGAGGCGTTCGACCGGGTGGGCCGGCTCGACCGGCAGGTAGCAGCCACCGGCCTTCAGCACGGCCAGCAGCGCCACCGGCAGCAGCGGGCCGCGGTCCAGCAGGACGGCGACCGCGTCGCCCGGGCCGACGCCGTCGGCCCGCAGGGCATGGGCGAGCCGGTTCGCCTCGGCGTCGAGCCGCGCGAAGGTCAGCGGGGTGGCACCACCGGCGGGCACCACCGCGACGCGGCCGGGGGTCCGGGCCGCCTGCGCTTCGAACAGCCCGTGCAGCGTCGCTTCCCCGGGGAACGCCGCCTCCGTCGCGTTGCCGCCGTACACCACTTCGTGCCGCTCGTCATCGTCCATCAGCGACAGCTCGCGCAGCGGCCGGTCCGGCTCGCGCACCATCGCCGTCACCAGGGTGCGCAGGTGCCGCGCCGGCGCTTCGACCGGGAAGTCCTCGTCGAACACGTCCAGGGCGTGACTGAGATCGACGCGGACCGGGCCCCGGTCACCGAAGTCGTTCACCACCACGGCGAGCACGTCGGAGTCGTGGGCGCGGGTGCCGCCCCGGATCTCGGCACGCAGGCCGGCGGGCGGCGGCGTTCCGGGCCACCGCACGTAGGAGAGCGTCACGTCGAACAGGTCGCGGGGCGCCCCCGCGGGCCGGTCGCGCAGGAGGTCGCCGATCGCGAGCCGCTCCCGGCGCTGCAGCTCCTGGCTCGCGGCCCGGACCAGGCCGGTCAGCTCGGCCGGCGTCGACACTCCGGCGGTGCGGACGCGCAACGGCAGCGTGTTGACGAAGTGGCCGACCGTGTGCAGGTGCGTGCCCCGCCGGTTGAGAAGCGGCACGCCGAGCACGACCTCGTCGCTCCGGTGCACCCGGCACAGGTAGGTCGCGAACGCGGCGGCGAGCACCGCGAACACCGGCTCTCCACGCCGCTCGACCTCGTCGAGCAGCTCGCGGGGCAACGTGAACGAGTACTGCGCGCTGGGCCGCGAGCCGCTGGGTGCCCGCCGGTCGAACACCGCCGGGACCACCCCGTCCAGTGCGGCGCGGAAGTACTCCCGGTCCTCGTCGTGCCGGGCGGAGGCGCGGTAACCGGCGTCGTCGGGGACGGCGGCGAGGTAGGACGGCGGTTCGGCCGGGAGGGCCCCGCCTTCGACGCGGGCCGCGTACCCGGCCTCGATCCGCGCGAAGCACAGCCCCAGGCCGAACGCGTCGGTGACGATGTGGTGGGCCTTCACGTAGAGGTGCACCGCGGCCGGGCCTTCGCGCAGCAGAACCGCTTCGACCGCGGCCGCGCGCACGTCGAGCGGCCGGTCGAAGTCCGCCGTGATCCAGTCCCGGCACGCCGCCGGGGGATCGTCGACGCCGGAGAGGTCCAGCAACCGCGCGGCCGGCGCGCCGGCGTGCGTCCACTGGTGCGGGACGCCGTCCTGCTCGCCGAAACGCAACCGGAACGCGTCGGCGTGCGCGAGCGTATCGTTCACGCTGGCACGCAAGGCTTCCAGGTCCACCGGACCCGAAAACCGCTTGCTGAGAAAGACGTTGTACTGGGGCAGGTGCGGAAATCGTTCGTGCGCGGCCCAGATGTCCCGTTGGGCCGAGGTCAGCCCGCTCTGTCGCGTAAGAATCACCAGTCAGCCCCAGCGTACGTCGGTGAGAAACCCACCGGTCGAAACTAGGGCGGCGCGGAAGGCGGATCCAGAATCCCACTTGCCTGCTGCGCCGGGTTCCAGGCTGAGCCGGCGCCGTCGAAGTCGATGACGACCTTGAGCCGGCCCCGGCGCGCCACGGCGGCCAGCTCGTAGGCCCGGGGCGCGTCGTCGAACGCGACGACGTCGGTGACCAGGTCCGGCATCAGCTCCGGCCAGTGCCCGACGTACTCCTGGGCGGCCGCCAGCGCGGCGCGCCTGCCCCGCGCCAGCCAGCCCCCGCTCAGGGTCAGCCGCTTGCGCAGCAGGAATTTCACCGACAGCGGGTAGACGTCGTCGTCGGGAATGCCCAGGTAGTGGATGCGGGCGCCGTCCGCCGCCGCGAGCACGGCGTCGGTCAGCGTGCCGACCTGGTGCCCGATCGCTTCGACGAGCACGCCGCCGACCCGGCCCGCGTGGCTCGCGGCCCACCGGTCGGTCGAGCTGCGGACCACGTGGTCGAGGCCGAACGCCCGGGCGACGTCGTCGCGGCCGGCCCGGTCGACGCCCGTCACCCTGGCCGCCCCCCGGGCTTTCGCCACGTGGCAAGCCAGCAGCCCGATCGGCCCGAGGCCGAGCACCGTCACCGGCTGCCCGCGGACGTCCCCGAGGTCGTCGAACGCGGCCAGCACGCACGCCAGCGGCTGCAGCACGACCGCCTCGGCGGGCGCCAGGCCCGGGTCGTAGGCGAACAGGTCCGATCCGTCGTTCACGACGACGCCGGCCAGCCCGGACCACCGGCTCGCCCAGCCGACCACCCGGTCGCCGACCGCGAGCTCCGGGTCCGCCGAGGCGAGCACCCGCCCGGCCACCTCGTGGAGGGGGAAGCCCGGGAGGTGCGCGGCGCTGTCCGCGGTGTCCGGGAGCGCCGGGTGGACGCGCCCGCGGACGTAGGGCAGGTCGCTGCCGCAGATCCCGCCGGCGAGCACTTCGAGCACGACCTGACCGGGCTCGAGGTGCTCGGCGCCGGGGACCGGCAGCCGCACCCGCCGGAACTCGTGCGGCGCGACGAGCACCCAGCCGCGGCAGCTCCCGGCCTCGCCGTGAAGCCGGGCGGTCACGCGGTCGACCAGGGTCCGGGTGGCCGGTGCGGGCACTCCCGCGCGGGCGGCGGCGCGCAGCACGGCGCCGCCGATCGCGTCGAGCTCGCCCGCCGTGCCCGTCCGGACGTCCCGTTCCAGGGAGCTGATCGTCCGGCCCGGCAGGGCGCCGAGGAGACCGGTGACGCGCCGGACGTCCACGCGCACCCCCAGCCCGGCCGCCGCGGCGCAGGCTTCCGCCGCGCAGTCCTTCATCAAGTCCTCGACGACAGGGTCGCGGCGAACCGCGTCGACCGGGCCCGCCACGGCGGTCGCCAGCGCCAGCGGCGCGAGGAACACCAGCTTGCGCCAGAGGACCCCGGCCGGGTCCTCGGCGGCCCGGACGCCGATCCCGGCCCGCTCCAGCTCCGCGACGAGCCCGGCGGGCGGGGCCGCCAGCTCGACCTCCGTGAACAGGGAGTCCCGGACGACCTCCCCCGCGCCCGTCCGCCGCGCCTCGACGCGGATGGCGCCGGCCACGACCCGGTCCCCGAACGCCGCTTCCAGGGCCGCCAGGTGCTCGACGCCGTTCAGCAGCGGCACGACCAGCGCACGCTCGACGCTCCCCGCGGGCACGGCCCGGAGGGCGGCGTCCAGCTGCGGCGCCTTGACCGCGATCCACAAGACGTCGACGGGGCCGTCGAGCCGTGCCACGGCGGGAACGGGCACCACGACGTCGTCCGCGCCGGCCCGGCGCACGCGGACGGAGCCGGGGTGCGCGGGCAGCGAGGTCTCCCGCACGACGAGGGTGACGTCGCTGCCCGCGCGGGCGAGCTCGGCGGCCAGTGTCAGCCCCACACCGCCGGCGCCGAGCACGGCGTGCCGGAGCCCGCGACCGGGTTCCCGGACGGCGGCCGCCATCACTTCACCTCCCGGCGCAGCGTCGCGAACACCTCGGCCATGCGGTCCAGCCCGGTGTGCAGGGTGGCCAGGTCGGTCGCGAACGAGATGCGGATGTGCCCTTCGCCGCCGGGCCCGTACTCGCGCCCGGCCCGCACGGCGACGCCGTGCTCGCCGAGCAACGCCGCGACCTCACCCGACGGACGCTCGCCCGGGTAGCGCACGAGCACGTAGAACGCGCCATCGGGACGCACCGCGGAGACTCCGGGCATGGCGTCGAGCCGGGCGAGGACGGCGTCCCGGCGCTCGGTGTACGCGGCGAGCATGCCGTCGGCCAGGCCGGGCCCGTGGCGCAGCGCGGTGAGCGCGGCCCGCTGGACGGCCGAGTTCACCGGGCCGTTCATCGTCCGGTGCACCAGCTTGATCGCCTGGGCGATTTCGGGCGGTGCGACGGCGTACCCGATCCGCCAGCCGGTCATCGCGTAGGTCTTGGACAGCGTCTGGACGTGGATCAGCCGGTCGGCGAGCGACCCGATGGCCAGCGCGCCGGTGAACTCGCAGCCGGGGTGGATCAGGTGCGCGTAGGCCTCGTCGACGAGCACCATGGCGCCGGCGTCCTCGGCGAGCCGGCCCAGCGCGGCCAGCTCGTCGGCGGAGTGCACGACTCCCGTCGGGTTGACCGGGTTGCAGAGCACGACGAGCTTCGCGCCGGGCAGTGCGCGAGCGAGCGCGTCGAAGTCGAGCCGGTGCGCGGGCGTGCCCGCGACGTGTACCGTCACGCCCCCGGCCAAGCCGACGGCGTCGGCGTAGAGCGCGTAGACCGGCTCGGGGACGACGACGCGGTCGCCGGGATCGACCACCGCCAGCACGGACGCGGTGACCGCGGCTGTTCCGCCGTGCGAAACCAGGACCTCGGCCGGGGACACCGCGCGCACCCCGGCCGCGCTCGCCTGCTCGGCGATCAGCCCGCGCAGCTCCGGATCGCCGTTCAGATCGGCGTAGTGGGTGGCGCCGTCCCGGAGCGCCTCGATCGCGGTGTCGACGATGACGGCCGGGGTGGCGAAGTCGGGTTCCCCCATGTTGACGGCGACCCCAGGGCCGACGGAGACGCTTTCGGTGGGCCGCAGGGACACGGCCCGGACCCGGCGCACCGCCGCCGAGACGGGGGTGACTCCCGGCGACGTCGCGAGCTTCGCCAGGATTTCCGCGCACGCGGTCCCCTGTTCGCGCACGAAGAAGTGGTCGCCCTCGAACGCGCGCAACGACCACGACCGGGACGTGTAGGAACGCCACTTCGCGGCCGCCTGCCCGGAAACGGCCCGATCAGCCACCCCGAACCAGGAGACGAGGTCGACCGGGACCGCGGCCCGGTCCGGCTCCGGCGGGACGTACCCGGCCAGCACCCGCAGGTCGGCCCGTAGCGCGGGAACGACCACGCTCGCGGCGGGCGAGTCGCGGAGAGTGCCCGAGATCAGGCCGGCCGCGTCGAGCGCGTCGAGCAGTTCGCTGTCGCCCAGCTCGGCGGCCTCCGCGAAGAGGGCCGACGAGACGTCGTGGGGCGGGCGGCACGCGGCGACGACGACGAACCGGGGCAGCGCACGCCCTTCGGCCGCGGCCCGGCGCGCGAGCTCGTAGGCGAGCAGGCCGCCGAAGCTGTGGCCGAAGAGCGCGTACTCGCGCTCCACGGGCAGCTCCTCGAGAAGCCCGCCCACGACGCCGTCCAGGGTGCGCTCCGGCGGGCGGCGCACCTTGCTCCCGCGTCCGGGCAGGTCGAGGGGGACGATCCGGCACGCCGGCCCGGCCAGGTCCCGCCACCGGGCGAACTGCCGGGCCGAGGCGCCCGAAGAGGCGAGGCACACGACGTCGACGGTGGTGGTGGTGTCGCGGTCGGTCATGGCACTCCCTGGAAGACGTCGAAGGCCGGCCGGGTCACTTGAACGAGCTGACCTCGGCGGCGTCGTGGAAGGTGAGGCGGCCCGGTCGTTCGTGCGGGGCCAGCAGCGAGAAGAGCCGTCGCCGCAACCCGGCCTCGTCGATCCCGCGCGGCGCCGGGGAGACGTGCAGGTCGAGGGCGATCACGTCGGCCACGGCGTCGTGGGCGGCGGTCGCGCCGGTCACCTCCGGCAGCGAGGTGGCGATCGCCCGCAGCGAAGCCAGCGACACCTTCTCCCCGCGCACCTCGACGAAGTCGGTGAGCCGCCCGGTGAGGTAGAGGTAGCCGGCTTCGTCGAGGTGGCCGAGGTCGCCGGTCGCGAGGACCGGGCCGGGCAGCAGTTCCGCGGCGGACCGTTCGCGCGGCACGCCCACCCGCTCGACGAAGAGGGTGTCCGAGTGGACCAGGACCTCCTGCTCGCGCGGGCCACGCCCGACATCGCGGAGGGAAACCCGCACGCCGTCCACCGGCACGCCGACGGAGTGGTGACGGTGCGGCGGTTCGCGGTGGGCGGCCAGCGTCGTCACGCGCGGACCGGCCTGGGTGAGCCCGTAGGTGAGGTACAGCTCCAGACCGGGGTTCCTGCCGAGCAGGTCCGCGGTCCGCGCGGGGGCGAGCGCCTGTCCGCCGACGGTCAGCGCGCGCAGGCCGGCCGGCAGCGCAGCGCCGTCGTCGAGGAGGGCCGACACCAGGATGGGGGTCAGCGAAGCGTGGGTGACGCCCTCTCGCGCAAGCGCTTCGGCGTACTCCGCGGCGTTGAACGGCGGTCCGCCCAGTACCGGCGTCGCCCCGCTGACCAGGGCGCCCATGAGCTGCCCGACCAAGGCGAACGAGTAGTACAGCGGCAGGCTGATCAGGACCCGGTCCGCCGCGGTGAGCCCGACCGCGGCCGCGTGCCGCCGCGCGTTGCGCAGCAGTGCGGAGACGTCGTGCAGACATCCGGTGGCCGCCCCCGAAGTGCCCGACGTCAGCAGGATGGCCTGGCCCGGCCGGTGCCGGCGCCGGTGCCCCGCGCGGAGCACGACGTCCAGGTCGCCGGCCCGGCGGGAGCCCGCGGGGTCCGCGCTCGCTCCGGCCCGGGTGCCGAGGATCGCCGCGGCGCCCAGCCGGGCCGCGGTCTCGGCGATCCTCGGCCCTGGCGCCGACGGCGCCATGAGCAGCGGGACATAGTCCGCGAGCAGGCAGCCGAAGAAGGCGCGCAGCAGGCGGGCGCTGTTCGGCAGCGCGATCACGACGACGCCGCCCGGGGAGATCGGCAGCTCGGCCAGCTCGGCGGCCAGCGCGGTCAGCGGCCGCGGTGGCCCGCCGGCCACCGGGGGCCGGAGTGTCCGCAGCCGCCCGAGGAACTCTTCGAGCACGCCCGGGTCGATGGCGGCGCCGGAGGTCACGCCGAAGCCCCGGTTCCGGCGGCCGTGATCCAGTGGCAGGTCGCGCGGTGCGCCTCCGGCGCGTCGACGGTGTACGAAACGATCGCCACCCGGCAGGCGGCGGGCGGTTCGCTCATGAGCCAGTCCTCGGCGAGCACACCGGCCAGCTCGCGACCGGGCGCCTCGGGCATGGTGAGCAGGAGGCTCGGCCCGGTGTACCCGAACTCGACACAGCCGAGGCCGATCAGCGTGCCCGGCCCGGCGGCGACGAACCGGCGCGGCGAGCTGTGTCCCCGCGCGGCGTCCGCGGCCACGGCCAGCAGGGTCTGCCGGGTGGCGACCTCGCTGATCCCGATCACTCCGACCGTGCCGCCGGCGGCCGGCGCCGGCCGGGCGCGCTCCAGCGCGGACCGGACCAGCCACGCGGCGGGATCGGCGAACTTGCGCGGGCCGCGCCGCTCGACCTCGGCGAGGTCGGCCACGACCACGCTCACCGGATCGCCCGCGACGAGGCGGGACGTGCGGGGGCGGGAGTCCGGGGATCGCGTCGGCATGCGCCGTCTCCTCGTTGCAGCAGCAGGCAGGTGGTGAAGCCGCCGATGCCCAGGGTGAGGTTCAGCGCGAACTCGCCCGAGACGGCCATCGGCGCGCCGATCGGCAGGGGCAGCGGGAAGTCCGGCGGCGCGGACCGCAGGTGCGCGATCGGCGGGGCCGTGGCGTCCCGGAGGGCGAGCAGCGCGAGCACGGTCTCGATCACCCCGCTCGCGCCGAGCGTGTGCCCGAAGGCGCCCTTGGCGGCCAGCACGACCGGACCGGGTGCGCCGGCGCCGAAGACCCGGCGCACGATCTCCGCCTCGGCGTCGTCGTTGGCGGCCGTCGCGGTGCCGTGCAAGCTGATCACCGCGACGTCGGCCGGGTCGCAGCCGCCCGTGACGAGACTCCGCAGCACGGCCTGTGCCCCGCTGACCCCGGAGGTGTCGGGCTCGTTGAGCGACGTTCCGGCGTTGGCCGCGCCCCACCCGCGGAGGAACCCGCGCACCGGGGCCCCTCGCGCCCGCGCGGCGCTCAGCCGTTCCACGACGAGGACCGCGGCCCCTTCACCGGGCAGGGTGCCGTCCCGGCCGGTGTCGAAGGGCCGCAGCACCGTTGGGGACATCACGCCCATCGCCGAATGCCCCAGGAGCTTCGCGGGGGAAAGCAGGTCCACGCCGCCGGCCAGGCAACGGTCGGCCCGGCCGGCCCGGATCAGGGTGGCCGCGACGGCGAGCGCGTCCGACCCCGCCGAGCACGCCGTCGAAACGGCGACGGGTGTCGTCGCCACGGCCAGCCGTCGCCCCGTCTCTTCGGCCCAGGCGTGGAGCGAGCCTGCCGCCGGCGCGTCCGCGTGCGGGCCGAGGCTGGTCCCGAGCACCAGCCGGCAGCCGATCGCGTCGGCGAGCCCGGCGTCCGCCAGTGCCCGGCGGGCGGTGCCGGCGGCGACGGCGGCGTACTGCTCGTGGCTGCCGCCCGGCCGCGGTCCGGTGGCGAGCCGGGCGGCCGATTCGTTGCGCACCGGGACGGGCGACGGGAACGCCCGGAAGCCGTCGTCCCCGGCCAGCACCCGTTGCCAGACTTCCTCGATCCCGGAACCGAGCGCCGTGTCCCACGCCATCCCGGTGATGGCGATCGAGTCGTCGCGCGGTGGCGCCACCGGTCCGGCCATCGTCAGCGGCACAGTTCGAGGATCAGGTCGCGCACCGAACCGACGGAGTGGAACCGGACGGAGTTGAACTGCTCGTCGGGAATCTTCGTCGCGAATTGCCGCTCGCACTGCACCCGCAGTTCGGTGAAACCGAGCGAGTCGAGACCGAGATCGACGGCGAGCCCGTCGGACGCGCTGATGGAATCCACCGGCAGATCGAGATAGGCGTCCTCCACCAGTATTCGCTTGATCCTCGATTCGACCTCGTCTGCCGAAAGGGAAAACATGGCTCGACGGTACACGAGTCCGCTCGCCACGACCATCACGAAACCGTTGGCGGACAATCGATGCCTCTTCCAGTCCCCGATCGGGCAGGCCCGATCGGGCACCGGATGTTGACACCCCGACAGCTCCCTGGAACATTCCGTGGTCGATGCGAAACTGGGGAATCCTGTGAACGAAGCGGACGGCAGAATTCGATTGACCGTCGTCGGTGCCGGGGTAATGGGAATCGGCATCGCCACACTCGGTGTTTCCCGCGGGCTCGACGTCGTCCTCGTCGACGTCGACCCGGCGAAGGCCGAGTCCGCCCCGGGGAAGGTGGCCAGGGAGCTCCGGCTGGCCACGCTGACCGGCGCGCTCGACCGCGACGCCCCGCTGGGCGCGGTGCACGCGACCACCTCGTTCGACGGCGCCGTGCCCGCCGACGCCGTGATCGAGGCCGTCGTCGAGAACGCCGCCGTGAAGCTCCGGGTGCTCGGCGCCGTCTCCCGCGCCGTCGGCCCGCACGTGCCGGTCGTGACCAACACTTCGTCGATCCCGGTCGACGAACTGGCGGCCGGCGTCCCGCACCCGGAAACCGTGCTCGGCATCCACTTCATGAACCCCGCCTACCTCGTCCCCACCGTCGAGGTGGTCCCCGGTTCACGCACTTCGGACGCGATCGAAGCGAGCGCGTCGGCGCTGCTCGCGCGGCTCGGGCGCACCGGCGTCGTGGTCGGCGACGGTCCCGGGTTCGTCACCAGCCGGGTCTCGCACCGCATGATCAACGACGCCATCAAGATCGTCGAAGAGGGCCGGGCCTCGGCCGCGGACGTGGACCTGCTCATGCAGAACTGTCTCGGGCACCCGCTCGGTCCGTTGCGGACCGCGGACCTGATCGGCCTCGACAACCTCGCCGACTCGCTCGCCGTGCTCTTCGACCGGACCGGCGACGACAGCTTCCGGCCGGCCGGGCTGCTCCTGGCCAAGGTGGCGGCCGGCGACCACGGGCGGAAGTCCGGCCGGGGCTTCTACCCGTACTGACGGACGCCGCGCGAACCCGGGGAGGCACGAAGTGGCCGGACAGCTGTCCATCGACGCGGATCTCGCCGCCTACGTCCGGCGCGTGTCGCTCGACGAAGACGAGGTCCTGGCGGACCTGCGCCGGGAAACCGCGCGGTTCCCCGCGCTCGAAACGATGCTGGCCATGCCCGAGGAAGCGCAGTTCCTGGGCCTGCTCGCCGCGACCACCGGCGCCCGCTCGATCCTGGAGATCGGGACGTTCACCGGTTACACGACCCTCCGGCTCGCCCGCGCACTTCCCCCTGGCGGCCGCGTGGTGACGTGTGAGATCAGCGAAACCTGGGCCGGCATCGCGACCCGGTACTGGCAGCGCGCCGGGGTCGCCGAGCGCGTCGACCTCCGGCTCGGCGACGCGCTCGGGACGCTCGAAGACCTGGCCCGGCGGGACGGCCCGGAGAGCTTCGACTTCGTCTTCGTCGAC
This sequence comes from Amycolatopsis sp. CA-126428, assembly GCF_002904335.1. Lineage (GTDB taxonomy): Bacteria > Actinomycetota > Actinomycetes > Mycobacteriales > Pseudonocardiaceae > Amycolatopsis. The sequence goes on from NZ_PPHF01000129.1 coordinate 119,210, forward strand.
GCCGACAAGGAAAATTCGGTGCCGTACTACGAACACGCGCTCACCCTGGTCCGCCCCGGCGGTCTCGTCGTCCTGGACAACACGCTCCTGTTCGGCCGGGTCGTCGATCCGGCCGCCACCGACCCCGCGACCCTGGCCGTCGCCGAGCTGAACGCGCGGCTGCGGGACGACCACCGCGTGGACATTTCCCTGCTCACCATCGCCGACGGCGTGACCATCGCGCGGAAACGTCCCGGCTGACCTCGCCGGCCCACCAGCCCGCACCGACCGGAAAGAGTTAGCCATGACAGACATCGCCGATGCCGGGAACGCCACCGCGCAGTCCGCCCGGGCGGAGCTGACAGGGTTCCTGGAGACGAGGACGCGGCAGTCCTGGGCCCCTGCGACCGACCTTTTCGCGTCCGGCGCCGTCACCTCCATCTTCGCCATGGAACTGGTCGTCCACATCGAACAGACCTACGGCATCACCATCGAGGGCGACGACCTGAGCATGCAGAACTTCCGCACCGTCGACACCATGGTCGCGCTGATCACCCGGATCACCGCCGCCACCCGCCGTGGCTGACCCGGCCGCGCTCCTGACGGAATCGGTCGGGCCGCACGCCGCCGCCTGGGACGTGGCCGGCGCACTCCCCCGGGAGCTGCTGCGCCGGCTGGGCCGCGAAGGCGTCCTCTGCGCGGCCGTCCCCGCCGAGTTCGGCGGCCTCGGCCTGTCCGGACTGGCCGACGGCAGGCTGACCGCCCACGCCGGCAGCCTGTGCGGCTCGCTTCGGAGCGTCATGACGTCCCAAGGCATGGCCGCCTGGACCATCCGGCGGTTGGGCGACCGCGAACAGCGCGCCGCCCTGCTCGGCCGGCTCAGCGGCGGAGACCTCGCGGCCGTCTGCTTCAGCGAGGCGGAGGCCGGCAGCGACCTTTCGGCCGTCGCGACCCGGATCACCGACGACGCGGACGGGATCGTCGTGACCGGCGAGAAGGTCTGGGTGACCGCGGCCGCTTATGCGGACCTGCTGCTCGTCGCCGGCACGTACGGAGCCGGCGCGGCGATCGCCGCGGTCCCGGCCACCGCTGCCGGCGTCACGGTCGAGAAGATCCCCGACCCGCTCGGCTGCCGCGCCGCCGGGCACTCGAACGTCCGGCTGGATTCCGTGCGGCTGCCCCGGTCCGCCCTGCTCGCCGGGTCCCGGCTGCCGGTGACCATGCTCGTCACCATCCCGCTGACCCACGGCAGGTTGTCGGTCGCCTGGGGCTGCGTCGGCATGCTGCGGGCCTGCCTGGCCGCCGTGGTCCGCCACGCCGGCGCCCGTCACCAGTTCGGGACGCCGCTCGCCGCGCACCAGCTCGTGGCCCGGCACGTCGCCGACCTCCACGTCGCCGTCCGCACCGCGACGCTCGCGTGCGAACGGGCCAGCGACAGCTGGGACCGGAACTCGCCGGAGCTGGTGACCGACGCGGTCCTCGCCAAGTACGTGGCGGCGGGCAACGCCGCCGCGGGCGCCACCCGGGCCGTGCAGGTCCTGGCCTCGGCCGGGGCACAGGACGGGCACGTCGTCGCCCGCGCCTACCGCGACGCGAAGCTGATGGAGCTCATCGAAGGCACGTCCGAGATCTGCCAGCTGGTCCTCGCCCGCCGAGCCATCGAGGAGAATTCGTGACCATCGGCATCGGCGCCATCGCGTGCCTGCTCCCCGGCGACCTGGTGGACGTGGCCGAGCTGCCGGAAACACGGCGCCTGGGTGCGCAGGAGGGGGAGTTCGTGGCGCACAGCGGGGTCCGGACCGTCGGGGTCTTCGACGGGAAGACGCCCGTCGACCTGGCCGCGCAGGCCTGCCGGGACCTGCTCGCCGAAGACCCGCGGATCCCGGACCAGCTGATCACGATCGGCTCCCGCGCGCCGGAGGTGCTGATCGGCTCGGACGCCTGCCACATCCAGTTCGAGAGCGGCCTGCGCGGCACGTTCCCGTTCACCCTCGACGGCCTCGGCTGCGCCGGCTCGGCCGCCGCGTGGTCGCTCGCGAAGGACCTGCTCGTCGCCGACCCGGCCCGCCGCAGCGTCATGATCACCTATGCGAGCCGGCCGACCGGCGTCGACCGGATCCGCTTCCCCGTCACGGTGATCGGCGACGGCGCCTTCGCCATGACCCTGGTCCGGGACGGGCGCCCGGTGCTGAAGGCCCACCGGATGGCGGCGGACCCCCGGTTCCACGGCCTGTTCCGGGTGGACTACAAGGACACGCCCGTGGCGCAGTGGCGAGAGGAGTGCCGCGACCTCGACCAGTACCGGTTCGACCTGGCGATGCAGAGCCGCACCCGGCTCGGCCGCCTCGTCGAGGAGGTCCTCGCCGAGGCCGGCGCCGCCAAGGGGGACGTCGCCACCACCCTCCTGCCCAACGTGACCGCAAGCGCGTACACGTTCTACGAACGGTCGCTCGGGCTGCGTGTCCACCCGGTGTGCGGCGAACACCTGGCCCGCTTCGGCCACCTCGGTGCGATGGACGTCGTCCTCAACCTCCACCGGGTGCGGGCCGGTGGCGGCCTCCGGCCCGGCGATCTCGTGCTCGTCCTGAGCAACAGCCCGGTGGCGGCGTGGACCGCCACCCTTTGGGAGTTCTAGCGGAGGTGATCCATGCACCAGCAAGAAGCTCTCGTCAAGTGCCTGATCTGGGACCTCGACAACACGCTGTGGCGGGGCACGCTCCTGGAGGACCCCGAGGTCCACCTCGCGGACGAGATCCGCCGCGTGGTCGTGGAGCTGGACCGGCGGGGCGTGCTGCAGTCCGTCGTGAGCCGCAACGACCACGAGCACGCCTGGCAGTGCCTGGAAGAGCTGGCCGTGGCCGAGTACTTCGTCCTGCCGCGCATCGGCTGGGGCCGCAAGTCCGACGCCGTGCGGGAGATCGTGGCCGAACTGGGTTTCGCCGAAAGCGCGGTCGCCTTCGTCGACGATCAGCCCTCCGAGCGCGCCGAGGTTTCCCGGTCCCTGCCCCGGATCCGCTGCTACCCGGCCGAGCGGGCCGCCTCGCTGACCGGGCTGCCCGAGTTCAGTCCGGCCACGGTCACCGCCGACGCGACCCGGCGGCGGGCGATGTACCAGGCGCGGGTCCGGCGCGAGGCGGACCGGGCCGCCTTCCGCGGCCCCGACGAGGAGTTCCTGAAAAGCCTCCGCATGGAACTCGTCGTCGCCCGGGCCGGCCCGGGCGACCTCGCCCGCGTCGAAGAGCTGACACGGCGGACCAGCCAGCTCAACGCCACCGGCATCCCCTACTCGCGGGAGACGCTCGACGCACTCGTCGCCGATCCGGCCCACGAAGTGCTCGTCGCCACCCTCGCCGACCGGTTCGGCCCGCACGGGGCCGTGGGCGTCATCCTCCTCGAACGGCTCCCCGCCGCCTGGCGGATCAAGCTGCTCGCGACCTCCTGCCGGGTCGTGGCCTGCGGTGTCGGGTCGGTCCTGCTCCGCCGGATCGTCGACGCGGCGGCGCGCGCGAACGTGCACCTGCTGGCCGACTTCCGGCGCACCGAACGGAACCGCATGATGGAGATCGCGTACCGCTTCGCCGGTCTCGAGCACGCGGAATGCGCCTGTGACGCCGCCGGAGCCGGATCGCCCGGCGAGGTGCAGCGGCTCCACCTGGTTCCCGCGCCGCAGCCACCCGAGACGACGATGCGGATCACCGCGGCCGGCTTCACGCCGAGGGCGAACGGCTGACCGGCCCCGCGGCCGCGTGCGGCCGATACGATCGGTCTTCACCGGCTGTCCGGCGTCTAGGGACACACCGTAACGGAGGGGGCGCGATGACCGCGGACGGCGGGGCCCGGCGAGGGTCCGAACCACTGTCCCCCGCCTTGCGGCGCATGATCGTGGTGGTCGTCGTCGGCTCATTCATGACGCTGCTGGACTCCACGGTCGTCAACGTGGCGCTGCGGCGGCTCTCGACGGACCTCGGCTCGCCGCTCACCACCGTCGAGTGGCTGGTGACGGCGTACCTGCTCGCCATGGCCGCTGTGCTGCCGGTGACCGGCTGGGCGGCGGCTCGCTTCGGCGCCCGGTCGGTGTACGTGAGCGCCATCGCGCTCTTCACGCTCACCTCGCTGGCGTGCGGGTTCGCCGGTTCCGCCGGGATGCTGATCGCGCTGCGCGCGGCACAGGGTCTGGCCGGCGGCCTGTCGATGCCCGTCGGGCAGATGATCCTGGCCCGGGAGGCCGGCCCGGAGCGGATGGGCCGGGTGATGAGCCTGACCTCGGCGTCGTCGATCCTGGCGCCCACGCTCGGGCCGACGATCGGCGGCCTGCTGCTCGCCCACGGCGGCTGGCCGTGGATCTTCTTCGTGAACGTCCCGATCGGCGTGCTCGCCGTGGTGCTCGCGCTCCGGCTGCTGCCCGCGGACGGCACCACCGAGGTGCCCACCCCGGATCTGCCCGGGCTCCTGGCGATCACCCTCGGCAGCGTGGCGCTGACGTACGGCCTGGCCAACCTCGGGGTCGCGGGCGGCGGCGGGCCGTGGGTCGTCGCTGTCGCGCTGCTGGCGGCCGTCGTGTTGTTCGGGGCGTTCGTCGTGCGCGCCCGCACCGCCGCGCACCCCGTCGCGGACCTCCGCCTGTTCCGGGACCTGCGCTACCGAACGGCGGCCACCAGCAACTTCTTCGTCGGGGTGTCGATCTTCGGCGCGGTCATCCTGATGCCGCTGTACTTCCAGATCGTGCGCCACGAGGACACCGTCACGACCGGCCTGCTGTTGCTGCCGCAGGGCGCCGGCGTCGCGGCCGCCCTGCTGCTCAGCGGCCGGCTGATCGAACGCATCGGCAGCGGCTCGACGCTGCTGGCCGCGGCCGGCCTGACCGTGGTGGCGACGATCCCGTTCGTGCTGCTGCGGGACGACACGCCGTACTGGTTCCTGCAGCTGGTGATGGTCCTGCGCGGGTTGGGCATCGGGGCGTGCTCGGTGCCCGCCATCGCGGCCTCCTACCGGGCGGTTCCGCCGTCGAAGATCGGGGACGCGACGGTCCAGCTGAACATGGGCCAGCGGTTCGGAGGTTCGGCGGGCACGGCGCTCTTCACGCTGGTGCTGCAGGCCGGGCTGACCGGCGCGATCGCCCCCGCCGGCCAGGCCGCCGCCTTCGCCACCACGTTCTGGTGGGTGCTCGGGGCAGCGGTGTGCACCGCGATCCCGGCCGCGATCCTCCGCGCGGCCGAGCGCCGGACCACCGCACCGGTGCCCTGATCGGTCCGGCGCCGGTCAGCCCCCGAGCTCCGGCACGATCCGCTCGGCGACGTGCGCGATGGTTTCCAACGCCACCTCGGCGGACGTGGCGACCGGCGCCATCCGGAGGTGCACGTCGGTCACACCCCAGTCGCGGTACCGGCGCAGGTGCGCCAGCACGTCGTCGGGGGTACCGACCAGCACCGGCGCCGCGTCGCCGACGGTGTTCTCCGGGGTGGGAGTGGCCGCAGGGTCGTAGACCACGGGGAGGTTCCACGCTCCCAGCGCGCCGTAGAAGTCGTACACCTCGCGGAAGTGGTGCGCGGCGCGCGCCCGGGCGGTGGCGCGGTCGGCGGCGATCAAGCACAACCGGTTCGCCGCGACGAGCGGCTCGCGGCCCGCCGGCAGCCGCTCGAGGTAGCGAGCGGTCTGGGTGCGCACCAGGTCGTCGGAGTAGCCGGTCGCCGCGTACCAGCCGTCGCCGGCGGTGGCGGCGCGGACCGTGGCTGCCTCGCTGAACCCGCCGACGAGGATCGGCGGCCCGCCGGGCTGCACCGGCCCCGGCCGGAGCCCGTCACCCACGGCGTCGCGCCACTCCCGGCGCACCCCGTCGAGGAGCGAGTCGAACGCGGCCCCGCCGGGCAGGTCCGGGCCACCGAGGTCGCCGCGCAGCGCGTCCTCGCCGAGCCCGATGCCCAGCGTCAGCCGCCCCTCGCTGATCTGGTCCACCATCGCCGCTTCCAGCGCGAGGCGGCGCGGGTGGTGGGCGCGGGCCAGCAGCACCCCGGTCCCCAGCCGGAGCGGGGTGACCCCGGCCAGGTGGGCCAGCGTCAGCAACGGCGCCGGGAGGTGGAACGGCCCGGGCCGGTGGTGGTAGCTCTCGCCGATCCAGACCGATTCGATCCCGGCTTCCCGCGCCCGAGCGAGCAGCGGCACACCGGTCCGCATGCGCTCGGCGAAGGGAAGGGTGGACCCGAAGTCGAGTGCGAAACCGAACCGCATCGACGTCCTTTCCGGAGGTGGTCGTGGTCAGAACTCGCAGGGCAGCCGCTTGACCCCGTTGACGAAGCCGGCGACGAGCCGGTCGGGTGGCCCGGCCGCGCGGATGCCCGGCAGCCGCCGCAGGAGCTCACCGAGCAGCACCGTGATCTCGTGCCGGGCCAGGTGCGCACCGAGGCAGTAGTGCGGCCCCCACCCGCCGAAGGTGACGCTCTGCCGGGTGTCGCGCGTGATGTCGAAGCGCTGCGGGTCGGCGAAAACCGCTTCGTCCCGGTTGGCCGACCAATAGAACAGCAGGAGCTTTTCGCCCGCCTCGAACCGCTGCCCGCCGAGCTCCACCCCGGGCCGGGCCACGGTCCGGCGCATCCAGTTGATCGGCGGCACGTAGCGCAGGATCTCCTCGACCGCGCCGCCGAGGCGGCCGTCGAGATCCGCGGTCAGCGATGCCTTCTGCGCGGGGTGGTCGGTGAGCAGCTGCAGGGCGTGCGCGAGCGCGTTGCGGGTGGTCTCGTTGCCGGCCATGACGAGCAGGATGAAGAAGGAGCCGATCTCGGACGCGGTGAGCCGCTCGCCGTCGACGTTCGCGGTGGACAGCGCCGTCACCACGTCGTCGGCCGGCTGCCGCTGCCGGAGTTCGCACAGCTCCAGCACGAGCTGCTGCAGTGTCCCGCAGGCCTGCAGCACCTCGGCCGCCCAACTCTGCGGGCCGTCGGGCGTGTACTCCGGGTCGGCGGCGCAGACGAAGAGGGTGGACAACCGGTTGACGGTCGCCCGCTCGCTCTCGGGGATGCCGATGAGGTCGCAGATGACGGTCAGCGGCAGCCGCGCGGCGACGTGCTCGACGAAGTCCGACGGGCCGCGCTCGGCGAGTTCGTCGACGATTCCCGCCGCGGTCGCCCGCACGCCGGAGACGAGCCGCTGAACGGCACGGTGGGTGAACGCGCGGTTGACGACGCGGCGCATCTTGGCGTGCCGCGGCCCGTCGAAGTTGATCAGGGAGTCGAAGTAGTGGGCGTAGCCGGGGACGGGGTTCTCGAGGGCGGTGGCGATCGGCGCGGAGGTGAAGTCGGCCGGGCGCCTGCTCACCTCGACGACGTCGGCGTGCCGCACCACGGCGTGGTAGCCGGGTCCCATCGGCACCACGTGCTGCACGGGCTCGGGGAAGAAGGCCAGGCCCGGCAACGCCCGCAACCGGGCGAACGCGGCGTCCCGCTCGGTCACGGGCGTCTGCCAGAAGCTCATGTCGGACAGGAGGATGTCGTCGATCGCGGTGCTTTCCCGGGGCAGCGCCACGGCTTGCCGCCTTTCGTCGGTGGGGATGGCTACGCCCTCAGCCGGGCACGTGCAGCACCAGCCGGGCGTCGCCCAGGTCGTCTTGCCACGCGTCGAGGACGCGCGTGGTCATCTGCTCGCCGCTGCGGGCGTGCCGGATCGTGACGATCCGATCGCCCGGGGCGTACACGGCGTGCTTGTCCCACCACGCCCGGAACGAGTCGCTCGCCGCGGCGAGGGCGCCGACCAGCGCGTCCAGCCGGGGGTGGCCGTACCAGCCCGCCGCCGCCCAGCGCAGCCGCGCGACCTGGGCGCGGGCCTCGGCTTCCCAGTCGACGATCCGTTCACGGGCCGCGTCGGCGGTGAACATCCACCAGAGCAGGTTCCGCTCGGCGTCGGGCATCCGGCCGAAGTCGCCGTACTGGTCGACGGCCGCGTCGTTCCACCCCAGTACGTCACCGAAGCGCGAAGTGGCGAGGGCGGGCAGTGGGTTCAGCGCCTTGGTCAGCTCCCACAGCCGGGCGCTGTCCTGTTCGGTGGCAGGCCGGTGCATCGGGTCCCGTTGCGCCAGCCGGCTCAGGTACACGCGCTCCCCGTCCGAGAGCCGGAGCACGTCCGCGATGCCGTCGAGGTTCTTCGCCGACGGTGAGACCGAACGCGCCTGCTCGAGGTAGGTGTACCAAGTCGGGCTCATCCCGGCGAGCACCGCGATCTCCTCGCGGCGCAGCCCGGGGGTCCGCCGCCGGGCGCCGCGGTGCAGCCCCAGCTCGGCCGGGTCGGTGCTCTCGCGGCGCTTGCGCAGGAAGTCGGCGAGTTCCCGCCGCCGGATCTTGTCGCTCTCCGGCGCGCACCCCACCGGCCGGTGGTTCTGGCTCGGGATCGGGAACGGCTGGACGCCGCCGGCGTCGTCCGGCGCCGGTGCCTCCTCCGCGTGCAGCCGGACATGGCTCGACACGGGACTGGTCACACGATCCCCTCCTGGGTGTGGCCGGCCCGGGGGCGCGGCCGGTCGGAAACGGCGGCCGCCGCGCCGAGCTCGGCGACCAGGCGGCCGGTCAGGTCGTCGGCCGTGGGGTGCTCGAACACGACGGTGCCGGGCAGGGCGAGGCCGGTGGCGGCGTTGAGCCGGTCGCGTAGTTCGAGCGAGGTGAGCGAGTCCAACCCGAGGTCGCGCAGCTCCACGCCGCTCAGCGGCTCCGGCGGCTCGTGGGCGAGCACCGCCGCGACGGTGGTGCGCACCAGCTCGAAGACCAGCTCGTACCGCTGCCGCGGCGGCTGTCCCGCGAGCTTGGCCGCGAAGTCCTCCGCCCGCACCGGAGCGCGTCCGGCCTTCGCGCGCAGGCCGGTGCGAGCCCGCAGGGTGGCGAGGTCGAGCCGGGCCGCGACGAGCGCCGGCGCTGCGGCGGTGAGCGCCTCGTCGAACAACGCCAGCGCGTCGGCGACCGGCATCGGCAGCACCCCGGCCCCGGCCAGGCGGGCTCGGCCGGCGACGCCCAGCTGCCCGGCCATGCCGTCCTCCGGTGCCCAGAGCCCCCACGCCAGCGATGTCGCCGGCAGACCGAGCCGGGCGCGGTGCGCCGCGAGCCCGTCCAGGAAGGCGTTGGCTGCGGCGTAGCCGGCCTGCCCGGCGCTGCCGAGCACCCCGGCCAGCGACGAGAACAGCACGAAGGCCGCCAAGTCGAGCTGCTCGGTCTGCCGGTGCAGCTGCCAGGCCGCACCGGCCTTCGGCCGCAGCACCGCCGCCAGCCGCGCGGGGGTCATCGTCACCAGCGGACCGTCGTCGAGCACCCCGGCCGCGTGCACCACGGCCCGCAGCGGACGCTCGCCGGGGAGGTCGCCGAGCACGCCGGCCAGCGCGGCCGCGTCGGCGGCGTCACACGCGACCAGGTTCGCCCGAGCGCCCAGCGCGGCCAGCTCCTCGAGCAACCGGGCCGCGCCGGGCGCCGCCCGCCCGCGCCGGTTGAGCAGCAGCAGGTGCCGGACTCCGTGCCCGGTGACGAGGTGCCGCGCCAGCAGCCCGCCCAGCACGCCGGTCGCGCCGGTGAGGAGAACCGTCCCGTCGGCCAGTGCGGCGCCGGCGCGCGCCGCGCCGCGGTGCACCACGAGCCGTGGCGTGGTGGCCTGCCCGGACCGGATCGCGAGCTCCGGCGCACCGGTGGCGAGCGCCGCGGGAACCGCGCGCCACGACGCCGCGGTGTCGTCGGTGTCCAGCAGCACGAACCGGCCGGGCAGTTCGGCCTGTGCCGCCCGCAGCAGGCCCCAGACGGCGGCCGCCGCGGGGTCGACGTCGTCCGCCGGCCGGGTGTCGACCGCGGCCGTCGTCGCCACGACGAGCCGGGCCGCGGCGAACCGCGGGTCGGCCTGCCACTCCCGGACGTCGGCGAGCACCCGTTCGCACCGCTGCCCGGCGCGGACCGCCGGGTCGGCCTCGCCGTCTTCTGCGGTCGCTTCGAGCAGCACCAGGTCCGGTGGCCTCGCCCCGGCGTCGAGCGCGGCGCGCAGCTCGCGCACGGTGGCGTGCCGCTCGACGTCCGGGCCGCCCTCGCCCACCACGACGAGCCGGGCCGCGGGCCGCTCGTCCCCCGTCACGAGCGGTGACCACGCCTGGCGGCGCAGCACGGGACGCCCGGCGCCGAGGTCGGCCACCGGCACCGCCCGGGTGTGTAGTTCCGCCACTTCCAGCACGGGCACCCCGCGCTCGTCCGTGACCGTCACCGACACCGAACCGGCACCGGTGCGGGTGAGGCGCGCCCGGACGGCCGCCGGGTGCCCGCCGCGGAACCGGACCCCGGCCCACGCGTGGGGCAGCCGGACCGATCCGGGTTCCGTCCCGCCGGACTCCAGCGCGAGGGGGTGCAGGACCGCGTCGAAGAGGGCCGGGTGCAGCCGCCAGCCTTCGACGTCGAGTGCGTCGGTGGCCGCCTCGACGTGCAGTTCCCCGTCCTGTCGCCGGGCCGCGCGCACGGCCCGGAAAGCCGGTCCGTAGCCGAGGCCCGACGCGGCCAGCCGCGGATAGGCGCCGTCGAGGTCGATCTCCTCCCCTGCACCGGGTGCCCGGGCGGGCAGGGCACCGGCCGGGGTCCCGTCGTCGGCGACGAGCGCTCCGGTCGCGTGCTCGGTCCAGGCGCCCGGCGGCGCGTCCGTGCACGGTCGTCCGTGCACGGTGACCGCGGCCGCGCCGGTGCCGTCGGCGGCCACGACCCGCACCTGGAGCTCGACCGCCCCCGTCTCGGGCACCGGCAGGGGCACCTGGACGACCAGATCGCGCACCACCGGCCGGCCGGCCAGCTCGCCCGCGTGCAGCGCGAGGTCGACGAACGCGGTGCCGGGCAGCAAGACCACGCCCGAGACGGTGTGGTCGGCGAGCCAGGGGTGGCGCCGGAGCGAGACCCGTCCGGTGAGCACGACACCGCCGTCGGCCAGCTCGACCGCCGCGTCCAGCAGCGGATGGCCCGCCGCGGCGGGTGCGGTCCCCGCCTCGGCGGGCTCCGGCGCAAGCCAGAACCGCTGGTGCCGGAAGGGATACGTGGGCAGCTCGGCGGCCCGGGCGCCGGCCGGGAACACCGCGGTGAAGTCCGGCCGCGGGCCCGCGGCGAACAGCCGCGCCAGCATCGTGACGGCCGACTGGCGCTCCGGTGCGTCCTTGTCGAGCACCGCGACGACCGCGGGTTCGGGCGTGGTCCCGGCGACCGTGGCGGTGACGTCCGGCAGCAGCACCGGGGTCGGGGAAAGCTCCAGGTACGCGGTCACCCCGCGGTCCCGCATGGTCCGGACGCAGTCGGCGAACCGCACGCCACGGCGCAGCTGCCCCGCCCAGTAACCGGCGGAGCGCAGCTGCTCGCCGGTCGCCTGCGCACCCGTGACGGTGGAGATCAGCGGAATGGTCGCGGGGTGCAGCGTCAGCCCGCCGACCACGGCGCGGAACTCCTCGGCGGCCCGGTCCATGTGCGGCGAGTGGAACGCGTGGCTGACCCGCAGCCGGGTGGTGCGCCGTCCGCGCGAGCGCCAGTGCGCCACCAGGTCGAGCACGGCTCCCGCGTCCCCGGACACGACGACCGACCCGGGCGCGTTCACCGCGGCGACGGACACGCCCTCGCCCACGTCGCCCAGTTCCGCCTCGTCCGCCTCCATCGCCGCCATCGCGCCGCCGGTGCGGGCGGCCTGCATCAGCCTCCCGCGGGCGGCGACCATGGTGCACGCGTCGGCGAGCGACAGCACCCCGGCGACGTGCGCGGCGGTCAGTTCGCCCAGCGAGTGGCCCGCCACGCAGCCTGGCACCAGTCCCCAGCTCTCCACCAGCCGGTACAGCGCGACCTCGACGGCGAACAGCGCGGGCTGGGTCCAGGCGGTCTCGTGCAACGCCGGGTCTTCGCTGCCGTCCAGGCCGATGACCGCCCGCAGGGGCCGGTCCAGGTGGCGATCCAGTTCGGCGCACACGGCGTCGAACGCGGCGGCGTACACCGGGAACGCCGCCGCCAGCTCGCGGCCCATCCGGCGGCGCTGGCTGCCTTGGCCGCCGAACAGCACGGCGAGCTCGCCGCCGCCCGCCGTGCCGGTGACGACGGCGGCGGACGAGCCCCCGTCGGCGAGCACCCGCAAGCCCTCCAGCAGCTCCGCCCGGGTCCGTCCGACGATCCCCCCGCGTGCGGGGAACGCGCTCCGCCGCGCGAGGGCCGCTCCGGTCGCGGTGATCGAGTGCTCCGGGTGGGCGAGCAGGAACTCATGCAGCTGCCCGGCGTACCGCTGCACGCCCGCCGCCGTGGGCGCCGACACCACCCACGGCACCACGGTGCCGTCGGGGACCTGGGGCGCCGTGGGCTCGCCGGGGCCCTGCTCCAGAACGACGTGCGCGTTGGTGCCGCTGATGCCGAACGAGGAAACGCCCACCCGCCGCAGCGCGCCGCGGTCCGGCCACGGCGTCGTCTCGCGCAGCAGGCGCACCGGCCCGCGGGTCCAGTCGACGTGCGGCGTCGGCCGGTCGACGTGCAGCGTGGGCGGCAGCACGCCGTGCCGCATCGCCTGCACCATCTTGATGATCCCCGCGACACCCGCGGCGGCCTGCGCGTGCCCGATGTTGGACTTCACCGAGCCGAGCCAGAGCGGCCGTTCGCGCCCCGGTCCATAGGTCGCCAGCAGTGCCTCGGCCTCGACGGGGTCACCGAGCGGGGTTCCGGTGCCGTGCGCCTCGACGGCGTCCACGTCCCCCGGGGCGAGCCCGGCGTCGGCCAGTGCCCGCCGCACCACCCGCTCCTGCGCGGGCCCGCTCGGCGCGGTGAGCCCGTTGCTCGTGCCGTCGGAGTTGACCGCCGACCCCCGCAGCACGGCCAGCACCCGGTGGCCGTTGCGCCGGGCATCGCCGAGCCGTTCGAGCAGGAGCAGCCCGGCGCCCTCGGAGAGCGCGGTGCCGTCGGCGGCCGCGGCGAACGGCTTGCAGCGGCCGTCGGCGGCGAGCCCGCGCCGGCGGCTGAACTCCAGCAGGGCGGCTTCGGTGGCCATCACCGTGACCCCGCCGGCCAGTGCGAGCCGGCATTCGCCGGCCCGCAGGGCCTGGGCGGCCAGGTGCACCGCCACGAGCGAAGACGAGCAGGCGGTGTCCACCGTGATCGCCGGGCCGGCGAAGCCGAGGTGGTAGGCCACCCGCCCGGACGCGACGCTGCCCGCGCTGCCGGTGACGAGGTAGCCCTCGGTTTCCGCGGTGGGCCGCGTCGCCCGGGTCCGGTAGTCGCCGTACATGACGCCGGTGAACACGCCGACCGGCTCGCCGCGCAACGAGTGCGGGTCGAGTGCCGCGTGCTCCAGCGTCGCCCACGCCGTTTCGAGGAGCAGCCGCTGCTGCGGATCGGTGGCGGTCGCTTCCCGGGGTGTCATGCCGAAGAACTCCGCGTCGAAGCCCGCCGCGTTGGCGAGGAACCCCGCCTCCCGGGTGTAGACCGTGCCCGCGCGGGCGGGGTCGGGATCGTAGAGCGCGTCGAGGTCCCAGCCCCGGTCGGTGGGGAACGGCCCGATCGCGTCCCCGCCTTCGGCGACCAGCCGCCACAGCTCGTCGGGGCCGTGCACGCCGCCCGGGAAGCTGCACCCCATGCCGACGATCGCGATCGGCTCGGCGGACGGCCCGCGGACCACCTCGGCGGGCCCGGCCGGTTCGCCGGACAGCTCGCTCAGCACGTGGCGGGCCAGCGCGTCCACGTCGGGGTGGTCGAACACGACGGAGGTGCGCAGGCGAAGCCCGGTGGCCGCGGCGAGCCGGTTGCGCAGTTCGACGGCGGTGAGCGACTCCATGCCCAGCCGGCTGAACGTGCGGTCCGCCGGCAACTTGCCGCGATAGCCGAGGACGGCGGCGGTGAGCCCGGCGACGAGTTCACGCACTTCGCGATCCTGCTCGGGAGGCGGCAGGCGGCGCAGCCGCTCCCCCGGCCGCGACGACGGCGCCGAGGCCGCAGTGCTTTCGCGCGGTGTCGCGGCCGGGTCGAGCCGGGCCGCGACAACCACCGGGTGCGCTCCGGCGAGCGCGGCGTCGAGCATCGCGAGCGCCTGCTCCGTGGCCATCGGCGCCAGACCCGAACGACGCAGCCGCTCGCGGTCGACGTCGGTGAGCGAGCCGGTCAACCCGCTCTCGACCGCCCAGAGCCCCCAGGCGAGCGACCGGACCGGGAGGCCGAGCGCCGCCCGGTGCCCGGCCAGCGCGTCGAGGAACGCGTTCGCCGCCGCGTAGCCGCCCTGCCCCGCGGTGCCGATCGTCCCGGCGACCGAAGAGAACAGCACGAACTCGGCCAGGTCGAGGTCGCGGGTCTGTTCGTGCAGGTGCCAAGCCCCCGCTGCTTTCGCGTGGAACACCGGCCCGAGCCGGGCCGGGGTGAGCGCTTCGACGGTGCCGTCGTCGAGCACCCCCGCCAGGTGGAACACGGCGGTCAGCGGGTGCTCGGCGGGTATCTCGCGCAGCAGGGCCGCCACCGCGTCCGCGTCACCGACGTCGCAGGCGGCCACGGTGACGTCGGCGCCCAGCTCCCGCAGGTGCGCGGCCAGCTCGGCGGCACCGCCGGTGTCCGGGCCCCGACGGCCGGCCAGCACGAGGTGCCGCACGCCGTGCCGGGTCACCAGGTGCCGCGCGACCACGGAGCCGAGCGTGCCGAGCCCACCCGTAACGAGCACGGTGCCGTCCCGGTCGAGGGGCCGGGCCGTGGTGAAACCCGCGGCCGGCACGGGCACCAGGCGTGGGGCGGTGAACCCGCCCGCGCGCAGGGCGAGCTGCGGTTCACCGGTGGCGAGCGCCTCGGCCAGCTGCCGGGCCGACGGCGGCGCGAGCGCGTCCAGCAGGACGATCCGGCCAGGGTGCTCGGTCTGCGCCGAGCGGACCAGCCCCCACGCGGCGGCGGCCGCCGGGTCCGCGGGACGGGGGTCACCGGCCGCGCCCGAGGTGAGCAGCACGAGCGGTGGCCCCACCGGTCCGGCGAGGTGCCGCTGGACGGCCGCGAGCGCGCGCGCCGTCACTTCGCGCGCCGACGAGGCCAAGTCTTCGCCACCGCCCAGGCGCACCGCCTCCGGGGTGACCGCGAGCGCATCCGCCGCCCCACCACGCGCCGACCTGGCCGAGCCGGCACCGCCCAGCCGCACCACCTCCGGCGTGACCGCGAGCGCCGGGGCGCCGGGCCGCACCGCCCGCCAGTCCACCTGCCACAGCCGGACCGCGGGCCGCAGCACGAGTGAACCGGCGCGCAGCAGCGGCGCGCCGGAGGCGTCGTCGACCGCGATCGACACGTGGCCCGGCTCGAGCGGCCGGATCCGGACCCGCGCCCGCGTCGCGCCGGTGGCCGACAACGACACCGAGGACCACTCGAACGGCAGCAGCGGCGTGGTGTCTTCGCCCACCAGCAGCGCCGGGTGCAGGGCCGCGTCCAGCAGCGCCGGGTGCACCCC
This sequence comes from Amycolatopsis sp. CA-126428, assembly GCF_002904335.1. Taxonomy (GTDB): domain Bacteria; phylum Actinomycetota; class Actinomycetes; order Mycobacteriales; family Pseudonocardiaceae; genus Amycolatopsis. Next base: position 134,597 of record NZ_PPHF01000129.1, read on the forward strand.
GAAGCCACCCGGTTCGATCCCGTCCGGCAGCTCGACCTCGGCCAGCACGTCCGTGCCCGACCGCCACGCCGCTGTCAGGCCGCGGAACGCGGGCCCGTAGCCGTACCCCAGCCCAGCGAGCCGCTCGTAGCCGGCGGCGACGTCGATCGGGACCGCGCCGTCCGGTGGCCACTGGGCAGGCGGCCCCGGCACGTCCTCGACGACCGGGTCGGCACACAGCAGGCCGCCGGCGTGCCGGATCAGGTCCGCGCCGTCCACCCGGGAGTGCATCGAGAACGCGCGCGTCCCGTCCGCGCCCGGTTCGGCCACGACGACCTGCAGGTGCGTGACGCCGTTCTCGGGCAGCACCAGCGGAGCGTGCAAGGTCAGCTCGGCGAGCGCCGGGGTGCCGAGCTGCCGCCCGGCCCGTGCCGCGAGCTCCAGCACCGCCGTCCCGGGCAGCAGCGGTGTGCCCAGTACCGCGTGGTCGGCGAGCCACGAGTGGGTGCGCGAGGAAACCGAGCCGGTGAACAGCACCCCCCGGCCGTCGCCCAGCTCGGTCGACGCGGACAGGAGGGGGTGGTCCCCGGCCACCGGGCCCGGCGCGTCCGGGACGGCGTCCAGCCAGTAGCGCGCGTGCTGGAACGGGTAGGTGGGCAGGTCGACCGGGCGGCCGGGCCCGCCGCCGAGCGCCGCGGGCCAGTCCACGGCGAGGCCACGCACGTACCCCTCGGCCAGCGACGTCCGGAAGCGGTCCAGACCGCCCTGGTCCCGGCGGAGGGACCCCAGCACCACCGCGCTCCGGCCGGTCCCGTCGTCGGCCGTCTCCTCGATCGCCGAGGTCAGCACCGGGTGCGGGCTCGCCTCGACGAACCACGTGTGCCCCGCGGCGAGCAGCGCCCGGGTGGTCTCCTCGAACCGCACCGGCTGCCGGAGGTTGCGGAACCAGTACCCGGCGTCGAGGCCGGTGGTGTCCAGTGCCCCCGCGGTCACCGTCGAGTAGAACGGGATCGCCGCCGCACGCGGCGCGATCGGCGCGAGCAACTCCTGTACCCGCGCGCGGATCGGCTCGACCCGCGGCGAGTGCGATGCGTAGTCGACCGGCACCCGGCGCGCCCGGATCCCGGCGGCGGCGCACGCCTCGAGCAGCGCGCCGAGCGCCTCCGGCGCACCGGAGACCACAGTCGCCGACGGGCCGTTGAGCGCGGCCACGTCCAGCGCGTCGCCCCACGGCTCGAGCAACTCCGCCACGCGAGCCGCGGGCAGCGCCACCGACACCATCCCGCCCGTGCCGGTCAGCTCGGCGAGCGCCCGGCTGCGCAACGCGACCACCCGCGCGGCGTCCTCCACCGTCAGCGCGCCGGCGACGCAGGCGGCCGCGATCTCACCCTGCGAGTGGCCGGCCACCGCGTCGGGCACCACTCCGGCCGACCGCCACAGCTCGGCGATCGACACCAGCACCGCCCAGAGCACCGGCTGCACGACGTCGACCCGGTCGTGGCCGGGCGCGCCCCGCAGCATCTCCGGCAGCGACCAGCCCACGTGGGCGCTCAGCGCGGCCGAGCACTCGGCGAGCCGCTCGGCGAACACCGGCGAGGTGTCGAGCAGCTCCAGCGCCATGCCCGGCCACTGCGAGCCCTGGCCCGGGAAGACGAACACCGTCTTCCCGGACGGCGACGGCGTTCCGGTGACGAGGCCGGGCAGCGGCCGTCCGGCGGCGAGCGCGTCGAGCCCGGCCAGGAACCCGGCCCGGTCGGCGGCGAGCACCACGGCGCGATGCTCGAACGGCGTCCGCGCGGTCGCGAGGGCGTGCCCGACGTCCGCCGGGTCCGGCGCGTCCGGCCCGGCGACCCGCGCGCGCAGCCGGCCGGCGAGTTCGCGCAGCGGCCGTTCCTCTCGAGCCGAGAGCACCCACGCCGACGCGGTGCCGGACGCGGCCGGGCGGCCGGGCGGCCGCGGCGCCTGCTCGAGGATCACGTGCGCGTTGGTCCCGCTGATCCCGAAGGCGGACACGCCCGCGCGGCGGGGACGGCCGGCGTCCGGCCAGTCCACCGGCTCGGTGAGCAGTTCGGCCCGCCCCGCCGACCAGTCGACGTGCCCGGTCGGCTCGTCCACGTGGAGGCTTCGCGGCAGCCGGCCCGCACGCATCGCCTGCACCATCTTGATCACCCCGGCCACCCCGGCGGCGGCCTGCGTGTGCCCGATGTTCGACTTCACCGAGCCGATCCGGACCGGCGGGCCGTCCAGCCGGTCCTGCCCGTAGGTGGCGAGGATCGCCTGGGCCTCGATCGGGTCGCCGAGCGGTGTGCCGGTGCCGTGTGCCTCCACGACGTCCACGTCCGCCGCCCCCAGCCCGGCGTCGGCCAGCGCCTGCCGGATCACGCGTTGCTGGGACGGTCCGCTCGGTGCCGTGAGCCCGTTGCTCGCGCCGTCGGAGTTGACCGCGGACGAACGGACCGTGGCCAGCACGGGGTGCCCGTTGCGCAGCGCGTCGGTCAGCCGTTCGACCAGCAGCACGCCCACGCCCTCGCCCCAGCCGGTGCCGTCGGCCGCGGCGGCGAAGGGCTTGCACCGGCCGTCGGGGGCGAGCCCGCGCTGCCTGCTGAACGCGACGAAGAGCCCGGGGGTCGCCATCACGGTGACGCCGCCCGCGAGGGCCAGGTCGCAGTCCCCCGCGCGCAGCGCCTGGCACGCCAGGTGCAGCGCGACCAGCGACGACGAGCAGGCCGTGTCGACGGTGACGGCCGGCCCCTCGAGGCCGAGCGCGTAGGCCACCCGGCCGGACGCGACGCTGCTGGTGATCGCGGTCGCGAGGTAGCCCTCGTAGCCCGCCGGCGCCCGCTTCAACCGCTCGGCGTAGTCGTCGTACATCACGCCCGCGAAGACACCGGTGCGGCTGCCGCGCAGTGTCCGCGGGTCGATGCCCGCTCGCTCCAGCGTCTCCCAGCTGGTCTCCAGCAGGACGCGCTGCTGCGGGTCGGTCGCGAGGGCTTCGCGGGGGCTCATTCCGAAGAAGGCGGCGTCGAATCCGGCGGCGTCGTCGAGGAAACCGCCGTGCCGGGTGTAACTGTGCCCGGCGGCGTCGGCGTCGGGGTCGTAGAGCGCGTCGACGGCCCAGCCCCGGTCGGCCGGGAACTCGCCGATGGCGTCGCGCCCATCGTCGACCAGCCGCCACAGGTCCTCCGGGGAGCGGATCCCGCCCGGGTACCGGCAGCCCATGGCGACGACGGCGATCGGTTCGCCGCTGACGGTGCGGGCCCGCGGCGTGGCTTCCCGCGCGGAGCCGAGCACCTCGGCCCGGATGTGGGCGGCCAGGGCCGCCGGTGTCGGCCGGTCGAACAGCACGGTCACGGGCAGCTTGAGCCCGGTGGCCGCGTTGAGCCGGCCGCGCAGCTCGACGGACATGAGCGAATCGACGCCCACGGCGGTGAACGCCGTGCCCGGGGCGACGGCCTCGGCCGAGTCCAGGCCGAGGACCGCGGCCGCCTGCTCGCGCACCAGCGCCAACGCCAGCGCCTCCTGCTCGGCCGCGGGGGCCGCCGCGAGCCGCGCGGACCACGACGGCCCGGCCGCCCGGTCCGCCGTGACCGGACCGGGCACCAGCTCGCGGAACACCGGCGCCTGCCGTCCGGCGCGGGCCTGGGCACGCAACGCCGCCAGGTCCAGCCGGGCGGCCACCAGCGCCGCCTCGGACGCGCCGAGGGCGACGTCGAACAGCGCCAGCGCGGCTTCCTCGGGGAGCGCCGCGACGCCGGCGCGGCCCAGCCGCGCGAGGTCGGCGTCGGTGAGGTGCGCGGTCATCCCGCTCGGCCGTGCCCACAGCCCCCACGCCAGCGACGTGGCGGGCAGCCCGCCGGCCCGGCGGCGCTGGGCGAGGGCGTCCAGCGCCGCGTTCGCCGCGGTGTACCCCGCCTGGCCGGGGCTGCCGAGGGTGCCGGTGATGGAAGAAAACAGCACGAAAGCGGCCAGGTCGTGGTCAAGGGTCAGCTCGTGCAGGGCGACGGCGGCGTCCACTTTGGGCCCGAGCGCGGCATCGAGCCGGGCCGGGGTGAGCGCGGTGAGCACGCCGTCGTCGAGCGTCCCCGCGGCGTGCACGACCGCGCGCAGGGGACGGTCCGCCGGGATTCCGGCGACCACCGCGGCGAGTGCTTCGCGGTCGGTCACGTCACAAGCGGCGAAGGTGACGTCCGCACCCAAGGCGGTGAGCTCGGCCGCGCCCTCCGCGTGCTCGCCGCGTCTGCTGACGAGGAGCAGGTGCCGCACGCCGTGCTCGGCGACCAGGTGCCGGGCGAGCCGAAGGCCCAGCGTGCCGGTGCCGCCGGTGACGAGCACCGTGCCGCCGCCGATCGGCACCGGCGCCGCCACCGCGGTAGTGCGGACGAGCCGGGGCGCGTGGCCCGTCCCCGCGCGCACCGCGAACTCCGGCTCACCGGCGCGGAGCAGCGCGGGCAGTGCCTGCGAGGACTCCACTTCGCCGCCACGCTCCACGTCGGCCACCACGAACCGGCCCGGGTGCTCGGCGACGGCGGTGCGCAGCAACCCGTGCACCGCGGCGCCGGCGAGGCCGGGCACCGTGCCGCCCGCCGGCACCGCACCCGAGGTCACCACCAGCAAAGTCGTGCGTTCGAGCACCTCGTGCGCCAGCCAGTCCCGCAGCAGCGCGTGCGCGCGGTGCACGGCCTGGTGCACGGAACCGGCGTCGTCGCCGTCGAGGTCGGTCAAGTCCGCCACAACGACGTCCGGACCGGCGCCGCTCCGCCCGAGCGCGGTCACGAGCGCGGCGATGTCATCGTGCGCGTCGGCCGCGAGCCCGAACCGGCGGGCAGTGCCGAGCGCCGCCCACCGGCGGCCCGCCGACGGCGGCGCCGCCGGGATCGTGGTGGTCCAGGAGACCCGCAGCAGGGGGTCGGCAGCCCCGCGGACCACGTCCGGCGCGGCCCGCAGCGTCAGCGAGCCGACCGTCGCCACCGGCTCGCCCGCAGCGTCCGCGAGCACCACGGACACCGCGTCCGGGCCCGCGGGCCGCATCCGCACCCGCAGTTCGGTGGCCCCGGTCGCGTGGAGCCGGACGTCCCGCCAGGCGAACGGCAGCAGCCGGCGGCCCGGGTCGTGGAGCAGGCCGACCGCCGCGTGCAGGGCGCCGTCGAGCAGCGCCGGGTGCACGGCCGCCCGGTCGGCGTCCGGCCGCTCGGCGGCGGCCAGCGCGACCTCCGCGAAAACGGCGTCGCCCTGTCGCCAGGCGGCCTTCAGCCCCCGGAACGCCGGGCCGTAGTGGTACCCCTCGTCGGCGAGCCGCGCGTACAGCTCGTCGACGTCCACCGCCGCCGCGGCCGGAGGCGGCCACGCCCCGGTGAGTGCGACGCCGTCACCGCCGTCACCGAACGATCCCGACGCGTGCAACGTCCATGGCTCGTCTTCGACCCGGGCGTACACCCGCACCGTGCGCCGGTCTTCCGGCGGCCCGACCGCGACCTGAACCTGCACCGCACCCCGGGCGGGCAGCCTGAGCGGCGCGGCGATCACCAGCTCCGCCAGCCCCCGGCACCCCGCCCGCAGCCCGGCGGTCAGCGCGAGTTCGGCGAACGCGGCTCCCGGCAGCAGCACCGCGCCGCCCACCGCGTGCTCGGCGAGCCACGGCTGGGTGCGCGCGGAAACCGAGCCGGTGAACAGCACACCCCCGCCGTCGCCCAGCTCCGTCGACGCGCCCAGCAGGAGGTGCTCCGCGGCGGCGAGCCCCAACGCCGTGACGTCCTGGGTGGCCCGGCTCGTGATCCAGTACCGGCGTCGCTGGAAGGGGTAGGTGGGCAGGTCGGCGTGCCGGACGTCGAGACCGGCGAACGCGGCCCGCCAGTCGACGGTCACGCCCGCGGCGAACGCCTCCCCCAGCGACCCGAGCAGCCGCCGCGCGCCCCCGTCGTCGCGGCGCAGCGAACCGGCCACGGTGACGTCGTCGCCTGCCGTGGTCCGCAGGGCCGCGCTCAGCACCGGGTGCGGGCTCATCTCCAGAAAGGCGTCGTGGCCGTCGTCCACGAGCCCGCGCACCGCCTGCTCGAACCGGACCGTCCCGCGAAGGTTGCGGTACCAGTAGCCGGCGTCCAGCGCCTCGGCACCGAGCGGGCCACCCGTCACCGTGGAGTGGAAGGCGACGTCGGCCGGGCACGGGGTGAGCCCCGCGAGCAGCCGCTTCAGCTCGTCCTCGAGGTCCTCGACGTGCGGCGAGTGCGAGGCGTAGTCCACCGGCACCCGGTGCACCCGCACGTTCTCGGCTTCGCACCGGCGCTGCAGGTCGTCCAGCGCGTCGTGGTCGCCGGCCACGACCGTCGCGGCCGGGCCGTTGACCGCGGCGACCGACAACCGGCCCGGGCCCGCTCCGGCGAGCCGGTCCCGCACCCGGTCCGCCGGCAGCTCGACCGCCAGCATCCCGCCACGCCCGGCGATCGCCGTCAAGGCCTTGCTCCGCAACGCCACCACGGCGGCGGCATCGGAAAGCGACAGAGCGCCGGCCACGCAGGCGGCGGCGATCTCCCCCTGCGAATGACCGACGACGGCGGCGGGCGCCACCCCGAAGGACCGCCACACCTCGGCGAGCGACACCATCAGCGCCCACAGCGCGGGCTGCACCACGTCGACCCGCTCGAGCAGGCCGGCCTCGGCCGGTGCGCGCACCACGTCGGCGAGCGTCCAGTCCACGTGCGGCCTCAGCGCGTCCGCGCACGCCGCCATGGACCGGGCGAAAACCGGCGACGACTCGAGCAGCTCGGCGCCCATCCCGGCCCACTGCGCGCCCTGGCCGGGGAAGACGAACACGGGTCTGCGTGCCACCGCCGGGCCGGGCAGCTCCTCGCGCGCCACCCGCGCCAGGCCGCGCCGCAGCTCGCCGGTGGTCGCACCCACGACGACCGCGCGGTGCGCGAACACGGCTCGTCCGGTGGCGAGCGTGTGCCCGGCGTCGGCCGGGTCGAGGTCGCCGGCGTCGATCAGCGCCCGGGCCCGCGCACGCAGCGCGTCCGCCGAGCGTGCGGTCAGCACCCAGGGCACGGGCACCTCCGGCCGGGGGACCCGGTCACCCCGCGCCGGTGCCTGCTCGACGATCAGGTGGGCGTTGGTGCCGCTGATGCCGAACGACGAGACGCCCGCCCGTCGTGGCCGGCCTCCGTCCGGCCACGGCGCGGCCTCCGTGAGCAGCGACACCGCACCCGCGGACCAGTCGACCCGCGACGAGGGCGTGGTCGCGTGCAGCGTGCGCGGCAGCCGGCCGTGCCGCATCGCGAGCAGCACCTTGATCAGCCCGCCGACCCCGGCGGCCGCCTGGGTGTGCCCGATGTTGGACTTCAGCGACCCCAGTCTCAGCGGGCGGTGCGTCGGGCGGTCGCGCCCGTAGGTGGCGATCAGCGCCTGTGCCTCGATCGGGTCGCCGAGCGCGGTGCCCGTGCCGTGCGCCTCCACCGCGTCGACCTCGTCGCCGCGGAGCCCGGCGTCGGCGAGGGCCTGCCGGATCACCAGTTCCTGCGCGCGGCCGCTGGGCGCGGTGAGGCCGTTGCTCGCCCCGTCCTGGTTGATCGCCGAGCCGCGGACGACGCCGAGCACCGGGTGCCCGGCTCGGCGCGCGTCGGAAAGCCGTTCCAGCACGACCATCCCGGCGCCCTCGGCCCAGCCGGTGCCGTCGGCGTCCTCGGCGAACGCCTTGCACCGCCCGTCGGGGGCGAGGCCGTGCTGCCTGCTGAACTCCACGAACATGCCGGGACCGGCCATCACGCAGACGCCGCCGGCGAGCGCGAGCGCCGACTCCCCTTGCCGCAGCGACCGGCAGGCGAGGTGCAGGGCCACCAGCGACGACGAGCACGCCGTGTCGACCGTGACCGCCGGCCCGGCGAGGCCGAGGGCGTAGGCGATCCGGCCCGAAACGACGCTCGGCGTGCGTCCGGTGAGCAGGTAGCCCTCGGCCTCACCGGCGGTTTCGTCCGGCCGCGGCCCGTACTCCTGCGCGGTCGCGCCGACGAACACCCCGGTGGCGCTCGCGCGCAGCGTGCCGGGGTCGAGGTTCGCGTGCTCCAGCGCCTCCCAAGCCGTTTCGAGGAGGACGCGCTGCTGCGGGTCCATCGCGGCCGCCTCGCGCGCGCTGATGCCGAAGAACGCCGGGTCGAACAAGTCGGCGTCGTACAGGAACCCGCCGGACCGCGTGGCCGAGCCGCCGGGCCGCCTCGGATCGCGCAGCCGGTCGAGGTCCCAGCCGCGGTTGCCCGGGAACTCGCCGATCGCGTCGACCCCGCCGTCGACCAGCCGCCACAGGTCCTCGGGACCCCGGACCCCGCCCGGGTAGCGGCACGCCATGCCGACGACGGCGATCGGCTCACCGGCCGCCTCGGCGCGGGCCGCGGTGACTTCCGCGGCCGGGTCCGGGAGCCGGTGCGCGAGGTGCTCGGCCAGCTCGGCGGGGGTGGGGAAGTCGTAGAGCAGCGTGTCCGGCAGCCGGGTTCCGGTCGCCTCGCCGAGCAGGGCGGCCAGCTCCACCGCGGCGAGCGAAGCGAACCCCTGCTCGCGGAAGCCCCGGCCGGGATCGACGGCGTCCGGCCCGGCGTGCCCGAGCGCGGCCGCGGCGGTGGCGCGGACGAGCTCGAGGAGATCGGGGCCAGCACCGGCCGGGGCGGCGGCGGGGCGCGCCGGCGGGGCGGTGTCGGTGAGCCAGTGCCGGGTGCGGTCGAAGGCATAGGTGGGCAGGGGGACACGCCGCGGTCGCGCCGGAGCCAGCACGGCGGCCCAGTCGACGGGAACGCCCAGGACGTGGGCTTCGGCGAGCGCGGCGAGGACGGTGTACGGCTCGTCGCGCTCCGCCCGCAGAGCCGGGACCACGACGGTGCCGGGCGACGGTGAACCTGCCAGGCACGCGCGTGCCATCGGGCTGAGCGCCGCGTCCGGTCCCAGCTCGACGAAGACGCCGGCGCCCCGGTCACGAGCCCGGCGCACACCGTCGGCGAAGCGCACGGTGCCCCGCAGCTGGCGGGCCCAGTAGTCGGCGGAGCCCAGCTCGGCGGCGGTCAACTGCTCGCCGGTGAGGGTGGAGACGACGGGGATCGCCGGTTCGGCCGCGGTCAGCCCGCGCACGGCGGCGCGGAACTCGTCGAGCACGCCGTCCATGTGCGGCGAGTGGAAGGCGTGGCTCACGCGAAGCCCGCTGCTCCGGCGGCCTTGGGCACGCGCCCGCGCGACCAGCTCGGCCACCGCGTCCGCATCCCCGGACACGACCACCGCCGACGGTCCGTTGACCGCCGCCAGCGCGACGCGTTCTTCCTTGCCGCGCAACCATTCGGTCAGCTCGGCCGGTTCGGCTTCGACCGCGGCCATCGCCCCGGACGCGGGAGCGGTCTCCATCAGCGCGCCGCGCACCACGACCAGCTCGGCGGCGGCGGTCAGCGTGAGCCCACCGCCGACGTGGGCGGCGGCCAGCTCGCCGATGGAATGGCCGACGAGGTACCCCGGGATCAGGTTCCAGGCCGTGAACAGCCGGAACAGCGCCACTTCCAGTGCGAACAGCGCCGGCTGCGTGTACCGGGTGCGATCGAGCCGTTCGGCGGCCGGGGAGCCGGGCTCGGCGAACACCAGGTCCCGCACCCGGACGTCGAGGTGGGTGTCGAGCCGCGCGCAGACCTCGTCGAACGCGTCGGCGAACACCCGGTGGGCACGGTACAGCTGCCTGCCCATCCCGGGACGCTGGCTGCCTTGCCCGGCGAACAGGAACGCCACCCCCGGCGCCCGCGGTCCGGCCGTCCCGCGCACGACCCCCGCCGCGGGCGCGCCGCTCGCCAGCCCGCCCAGCCCGGCGAGCAGTTCGCCTTCGTCGCGGCCGAGCACCACGGCGCGCTGTTCGAACGCCGACCTGGTGCGGACGAGCGAGAACGCGGTGTCCACCGCGGACCGGGCGGGTTCGACGGCTCCGGTCACCGCCGCGCGCAGTCGCTCGGCCTGCCCGCACAGGGCCGGCCCGCTACGTGCCGACAGCACCCACGGGACCACGGCGGGCGCCGGCCCGCCGGACCGGGCCGTCTCGGGCGCCGGCCCGTCGGCCAGCACCACGTGGCAGTTCGTGCCGCCCATGCCGAACGAGCTGACGCCGGCCAGCAGCCGCCGCCGAGGGTGCGGCCACGGTCCGTCCTCGGTGTGCACCTGCAGCTTCAGCTCGGCCAGGGGGATGCCGGGGTTCGGCGTGGCGAAGTTCAGGCTCCTCGGCAGCCACCGGTGGCGGATACCGAGCACCGCCTTGAGCAGCCCGGTGGCCCCGGCCGCGCCCTCGAGGTGCCCGACATTGGTCTTCACCGAACCGACCAGCAGGCTTTCGGTGCGGCCCACGCCGTACACCGCACCCAGTGCGGCGGCTTCGGCCCGGTCGCCGCGCACGGTGCCGGTGCCGTGCAGCTCGACGTACTGCAGGTCGGCCGGGCGCACGCCGGCCCGCTCGCACGCGGCGCGCAGCACCAGTTCCTGGCCGTACGGGTCCGGTGCGGTCAGCCCGTCGGTGGCCCCGTCGCCGGTGACGGCGCTGCCCAGCACCACGCAGTACACGGGATCGCCGTCCGCGAGGGCGGCGGCCAGCGGCTTCAGGACGACAACGGCGCCCCCTTCTCCACGCACGTAGCCGTTGGCGCGCGCGTCGAAGGTGAAGCAGCGCCCGTCGGGCGACAACCCACCGAACTCGTCGGCGCCGAGCATGCTGTCGGGCGCCGCGATCACGTTCACGCCACCGGCGATCGCGAGATCGGACTCGCCGCTGCGCAGGCTCTCGCACGCCAGGTGCACCGCCACGAGCGACGACGACTGTCCACTGTCGACGGTGAAGCTCGGCCCGTGCGCGCCGAGCAGGTAGGACAGCCGGTTGGCGATGAGACCGCGGTTCCGCCCGGTGAGCGTGTGCCTGCCGACGCCGTCGATCCCGAGCCTCGCGCCCAACGTCGTGTAGTCGTCGCCGATCGCCCCGGCGAACACGCCGGTCCGGGTGCCGCGCAACGTGGCGGGCACGATCGCCGCGTCCTCGACGGCCTCCCACCCCAGCTCCAGCAGAAGCCGCTGCTGGGGGTCCATCGCCGCGGCCTCGCGCGGTGAGATACCGAAGAACGCGGCGTCGAAGGTGTCGATCCCGTCGAGGAACGCGCCGCGGCGGAGCGCGGGTGACAGGTGGCCGGCGAAGACAGCCGGGTCCCACCGGTCCTCGGGCACCTCCCCGACAGCGCTTACTCCCTCGCGCAGCAACCTCCAGAACGCGCGGGGATCCGGCGCCATCGGCAGCCGGCAAGCGACGCCGATGACCGCGATCGGCCCGGTTCTCTCTGATGCGCCCACAGCATGCTCGTCGCCCTTGCGCATGGTTTCGCTCCCTCCCTCCCCAGGGTGCCGGTCGCCACGCCGGCGCTCACCACATGAACTGACCGCCATCGACGATGAGCTTCTGACCGGTGATGTAGCGCCCGCCTTCGCCGATGAGGAACGCGAGCGCGGCGGCCATCTCCGCGGGCGTGCCGATGCGGTCGAGGGGAATGCCGGTGACCATGCTGGTCCGGTGTTCGGGCGCGGCCGCCGCCACCCGCGTCCGCATGTCCTCGGTGTCGATCATCCCGGGGATCAGGCAGTTGACCCGGATCGTGGGCGCGAGCTCCAGCGCGAGACATTTGGTCAGGTGCAGCAGACCGGCCTTGCTGGCGCAGTAGTTCACGCCGTGGAACCGCGGCCGGATGCCGGTGGTGGCGCCGATGTTGACCACCGACCCGCCGCCGGCCTCGAGCATCGCCGGCGCCAGCGCGCGAGTCAGGTAGAACGGCCCGGACAGGTTGGATCGGATCACCACGTCCCACTCCTCGTCGGTCATCGCGAGGAAGGGCTGGTCGATGTTGCGGCCGGCGTTGTTGACCAGCACCGACGGGGTGCCGTGCTCGGCCAGGACGGTGTCGGCGGCCCGGCGCACCTGATCCGGATTCGATACGTCGGCCCTGATCGCGACGTGGTGTTCGCCGAGTTGCCGCGTGGCGGCTTCGGCCGACTTCTCATCGTGGCGGTAAAGAGAGACGACGCGATATCCCGACTTCACCAACATCGCACTCAACTCGAAGCCGATTCCCTTGGTGCCACCAGTGACGACAGCCAGGTTCACGAATGGAGCAACGGACGAGTTTTCCGAGGCGCGAACATGCATCGGATGCGACACTACCCCCCCTGCCGGTCACACCAGTCCGGACACTTACTTCACTCATATTCGCTCGTGCGTTCGGTGCTGTCAAGGCGTAGACTCACCCAAGCGGGCCATCCGACATGGGCGAACCCGCCAGGGGCGGGACTGGGAATACTGCCGACCAGACCTGAAACAGGGCGCAGCGAAGGCATAATTCGCTACCATTCAACCGCTTCTTCTTCCCACGTTCTCCGAATTTTGCGACACCTCACGGCGAGTACCGCCGGAAACCGACACAACGAACTCGAGGAGCTCATGAGCGAGCCGCAACCAACCGCCGAGGACGTCGATTTCGAGGAAATGTACCAAGGAAAGTCGCCGCTCGGCACACGGATACCGTGGGACACCAAAGAACCCCAGCCGGGTGTCATCGCACTCGAAGAGAGCGGGCAGTTCGCCGGCGAGGTGGCAGACCTGGGGTGCGGCCCCGGCGACAACGCGATCTTCCTCGCGTCCCGCGGGCACCGCGTCACCGGACTCGACGGCGCGCCGTCGGCGATCGAGCAGGCCCGCACCCGGGCGTCGGCGAAGGGCGTCGAGGTCGACTTCGCGGTCGCGGACGCCACAAAGCTCGACGGGTACGAAGATCGCTTCGACACAGTTCTCGACAGCGCGCTCTACCACTGCTTCACCGAGGAAGTCCGCCACACCTACGTCGAAGCACTCACTCGGGCGACCAGGCCCGGAGCACGGCTGCACATGTTCTGCTTCACGGACGCAATACCGGCCGGCGTCCCCGTCCCTTTCTTGATCAGCGAACGCAACCTCCGCGAGACCGTCGGGCGGAGCTGGGAGATCACCCGGCTCGAGCAGACGCGTTATCGGACGGCGTTCACAGTGGACATGCTGCACGAGGCGTCGCGAGCGGTGCTGGACACCGACGTCGACCCGGCCACGATCGCCGCCCTGGACGTCGACGAGCGCGGCAACCTCGTCCTCCCGGTCTGGCAGCTCACCGCTCGCCGCCCCTGAGCAACCGGGGCTTCGGAAAGATGTCGGAAGACCGCCGGCACAGGTCGACCGTTTGGTGACACCACCCCTCGCCGCAAGGAGGACATGGCCGGCTGAATCGTGTACAAGTCTTCCAGGGTCGGATGTTCGCGTGACCAGCGGGGAACCCGGTTACACGTGGCAAGAAGCGCGCGAAACCATGCTGCTGCGCGTCGAACGCGCTGTCCGCCGTCATCCCCGGAACCGGCGCTGAGCAGTGGCTCGCACACCTTGACGTATGCCGGGCTGTGGCGGGAATCCGCGGCACTGGCCGCCCGCTTGTCGGCCGCCGGGGTGCGGGCCGGCCAGCCGGTCGGCCTGTATGGCTCGCGCAGCGGCGAAAGCGTCTTGACCATGATTGCGCTGCTTCGCATCGGCGCCGTCTGCGTTCCCTTGGACTGCTCGTACCCGGCCGGCCGGCCGGGGATGATGGCCGACGACGGCGCGGTCGGGCTGGTGGTGACTGATGGCACCTCCGCAATTCCCGGACAGCTTGCGCATCTCCCGGCGTTGAGCGCCCTCGATGTAGGCGGGTCACCGGCAGCGGTATTCGTAACGGCTCCCGGCAGGCCGGCGCGCCCGGACCTCGCGTACCTGGTCTACACCTCGGGCTCGACCGGCCGCCCGAAGGCCGTCGCCCTGCCGTACTGGTCTCTGGAGAACCTGGTGTCCTGGCAGATCACCGACAGCCGCACCGGCCTCGGAACGCGGACCGCGCATTTCGCGCCGCTCTCGGTCGATGTCTCGTACCAGGAACTGCTGTCGACCTCAGGCACGGGTGGGCACCTCGTCGTCGTCCCGGAGGCGGTGAAGTCCGATCCCGAACGGATGTGGCGGCTCATCGTCGAGTCGTCGATCGAGCGTCTGTTCATTCCGTTCGTCGCCTTGCAGATCCTGGCCCTGTTCTCGCCCCCGCCCGCGCAACTGGCCGGGGCGCGGCTGCGCGAGGTGATCGTCTGCGGGGAACCGCTGCAGTGCTCCCCGGACATCCGCGAGATGTTCGCCCGCCTGCCGGGCTGCGCGCTGGTCAACCAGTACGGCACCACGGAGACGCATGTCGTCACTGCGCACCACGTCGGTCCGTCGCCGGAAAAGTGGCCGGACCTGCCGCCCATCGGGCGGCCGATCGACTCGGTGCACGTGGACCTCCTCCACACCGGCACCACGGAAAGCGATCCCGCCTCGGACACTGGCGAGCTGCTGATCGGTGGGATGGCCGCGGGCGCCACGTAGTTCCGGCGCCCCGGATTGACCGCGGAAAGGTTCGTGCCGGACCCGGTGGTGCCCGGTGGCCGCAGCTATCGGACGGGTGACCTCGTGACACGTGACCCGGACGGGACGCTCCATTGTCTGGGCCGCAACGACGACCAGGTGAACATCCGGGGATACCGGGTGGAGCTCGGTGAAGTGGAAGTGGCACTCAGCCGGCTGCCGGGCGTACGTCAGGCGACCGTGGTGGCCGCGGCCCGCCAGTCGATGTCCCGGTTCCTGATCGCCTTCGTGGTCGGCACGGTCGACACCGACCAGCTCGCCGGCCTCCTGCGGCGGCAGCTGCCCGATTACCTGGTGCCGTCGATGATCAGGCGCGTCGACGCGTTCCCCACCACGGGTTACGGCAAAGTCGACCGTCAGCGGTTGCTGGATGCTGCGGGACTGTCGTCGCGGTGACCGTCCACGGTGGACACAACGCCGCTCCCCCGGTGCCGCTGCACCGCAACGGCAACTTCGTCCTTCTCTGGGTCGGACAGGCCGTCTCGCATCTGGGCGTGATGATCTCCCAGACCGCGTTGCCGCTGCTGGTCTTGGCCGTCACCGGCTCCGCGGCGCAGGCAGGCCTGATCGCCACGGTCCGCTTCGTCGTGGTCTTTTCTCTGCAGCTGTTCGCGGGGGTCCTGGTGAACCGCTGGAGCAACCGTGCCGTAATGCTGATCTGCGACGCCGGCCGGGCGGTCGCCCTCGGCACCGTCGCCCTCGCAATCGTCGCGGGCCATCTCACGTACGCGCATCTTGTGGCGGTCGCCGTCTGCGAGGCGGTGCTGGGCGTCTTCTTCGGCCCGGCGGAGACGCCTTCGGTCCGGCAGGTCGTGCCGGCCGCCCAGCTGAAGGAGGCCGTCGCCCGCAACCAGCTGCGCGGCCAGGTCGCCACGCTGATCGGCTTCCCGCTGGGTGGTTTCCTGTTCGCCTGGCACCACGTGGCCCCCTTCGCGGTCGACGCTGCCTCGTACGTGATTTCCTTCGCTGCCATCGCGTTGATCACGGTGGGGCTCGACCCGCTGACCCGCGATCTGCGGCCGCGTCAACAGGGTCTGATCCGGGAGGTCCGGCGAGGACTGGCCTGGGTGTGGCACGAGTCCTTCTTGCGTTCCTTCACGCTCTGGCTGGCCGCGGCGGGCGTATTGTTCAGCTCGGTGAACCTGGCGGCCACGGTGCTGGCGCTGTGGCGTGGGGCATCCGCCACCGAGCTGGGCTTCATGTACGCCATCATCGGCGCCGGAGGGCTGGCCGGGGCCCTGCTCATTCCACGGATCCAGCGCATCCTGTCGTCGCGGGCGATCGTGCGGGCCTTCGCCGTGACAGCCACCGTCGCTTTCGGGGCGATGCTGGTTTCGCCGTCGGCCTACCTGATCGGCGTCGCCAACGCGGCGGCGTTACTGCTGGCACCGTCGTTGAACGCGATCCTGTCCGGGCACGTCCTCACCCACGCCCCGGACGACATGCAGGGCCGGGTCACGAGCGCGACCCTCCAGATCGCCAACGCCGGAGCGTTCCTCGGCCCCGTCCTCACCGGTGTGCTGCTGGACTCGCTCGGTGCCCTGACCACGGTCGGCTGTTTCGCCATCGTCATGGCGATCCTGTCCGCGGTAGCGTTCCTTCCCGGTTTCGCCCGGGAGCCGGGCACCGGGTCGCCAGCTGCAGGTCCACAGCGTGGTAGAACCTGCCATTCCAGGTGACCGGCTCGCCGTCCAGGAGGCGCAGCAGCAACCCGACGTAGTCCTGAAGCCGGGCGTAGCGGTCCTCGTGCCGAAGGGTGTCGCCGACCGAACGCAGCTCGTTGAGTGCCGCACCGGTGATCAGGTTCAGCGCCACCCGCCTGCCGTGCAGTTGGGCGATCGACATGATCGACCGAGCCGCCGCATTGGAAGCCAGCCCCGCAAGCAGTTCTCGGCTCGAGCCCCGGCCGGGTGAAGATCACCTGCGTCGAATCGGTCGGCATGAGACCGGGCCGGATCCCGGTCACCTTCCCGTCCGGCGCCGCCGCCTCCGCGACGGCGGCCTGCTGCGCCAGCGGCACGACTCCGGGCGAGGGCGCACCGAGTTCCCGGCAGTTCGGTGCCGCAGCCGACCCTGTGCGATTCCGGGCCGTCCGGAACTTCCGGCGGCCACCCCAGCCACGAAAGTAGGCTCCTCCTGTGGGGAATGGAGAAGGAGCGGCTCGGCGGATGGTGATCGTCGCCTACGACGACGTGCAGATCCTCGACGTCGCCTGTCCGAGTGGGGCGCTGGAGATCGCGAACTCGCACGGGGCCGAGCCGCCGTACACCATCGAGCTCGCGACGGTGTCGGGGAAGGCCGCGCGCAGCTCATCCGGGATCGTGCTGGCCGGGGCGAGGCCGCTGGCCACCGTGACCGGGCGGATCGACACGACCCTGGTCGTCGGCGGAGCCGGAACTCCCGAAGCGGCCGTCGACGACCGGCTGCTGACGCAGGTGCGGCGGCTGGCCCGGCGCAGCCGCCGGATCGCCTCGGTGTGCACGGGCACGTTCGTGCTCGCCGCTGCCGGGCTGCTCGCCGAACGCCGGGTCACCACACACTGGGGGTACGCGCAGCTGCTGGCGGCCAAGTTCCCTGCGGTGACCGTGGACGCGGCGCCGCTGTACATCCGGGACGGCGACGTCTACACCTCGGCCGGGGTGACCAGCGCGCTCGACCTCACGCTGGCTCTGATCGAGGACGACCACGGCCCGTCCCTGGCCCGCGAGGTCGCCCGCGAGCTGGTGACCTATCTGCACCGCCCGGCCGACCAGGCGCAGATCAGCGTGTTTCTGTCCGCCCCGCCGCCCGCCAACCGGCTGGTGCGCGACCTGCTCGGTCACATCGTTTCGCACCTGGCCGAGGACCTCAGCCCGCCGTCGCTGGCGGCGCGGGCCGGGATCAGCACCAGGCACCTCGGCCGGCTGTTCGCCAGGCACGTGGGCCGGACCCCGGCCCACGTGGTGCGGGCCGTCCGGACCGAGGCCGCCGCGCACCTGGCGCGGGGCAGCGAGCTGCCGCTGGCCACGGTCGCCCGCCGCTGCGGATTCACCTCGCCGTCGACCCTGCGCCAGGCGTTCCTCGACCACTACGGCGTGAGCGGGGACACGATTCGCCGGATGCCGGACATGCCCCGCCCACCCGACCCGGGAGCCGCCCAGACTTCCGGGGCATGACGAGTGCACAGACCACCCGCAGGACGGTGCTGACCGGCATGGCGGCGACCGCGGCGCTGGGGCTCACGACCGGCACGGCAAGCGCCGGAACGCCGGGCCCGCGGATCGGGATCCTCCTCTACGACGGCTTCAGCCTCCTGGATCCGACCGGCCCCGCCGAGCTGCTGTCCCGGCTGCCGGGCGCGACCGTGACGATGATCGCCGAACACCGCGGCCCGGTCCGCACCGACACCCGGCAGGTCTCGGTGCTCGCCGAACGCTCGGTGGCCGAGGTCGGCCGGCTCGACGTGCTCCTCGTGCCCGGCGCAGGCAACCGCGGCACGGTCGCCGCGATGCAGAACCCGGTCCTGCTCGACTGGATCCGCCGCATCGACCGGCACACGACCTGGACGACCTCGGTCTGCACCGGCGCGCTGATCCTCGGCGCGGCCGGCCTGCTCCGCGACCGGGCGACCACGTACTGGGCGTCGGCGAACTACCTGGAGAGCACGTTCGGCGTGAAGTACGTACCCCGGCGGTACGTCCGGGTCGGCAAGGTCATCACCGCGGCCGGCGTGTCTGCCGGCATCGACCTGGCCCTCTACCTCGCCTTCCTGATCGCCGGCGAGGAAACCGCCCGGGGCATCCAGCTCGCCGTCGAATACGACCCGCACCCACCCTTCGACTCCGGCGACGCCGCGACCGCGAGCCCGCAACTCAAAGCCTTGGCCCTGCGGCTGCTGGCCGAATCGCAGGAATAGCCTCGAACAGTGATACTGGTCGCGGGGAAGTCGCCGGTGAGCTGCCACCCGACGTGTGGAGGTGCCCACCGCTGCGGATCCCAGCGCGGCCAGCGTTGCAGGCAACCCTCGAGTCGCGCCACGTACTGACGCAACACCGTTTCCCGGGCCCCTGTCCATCCGCCGAACTGGACCACTCCACCCACTCCGCAGTACACACCACCGCGACCGGAAAACCGAACGCCGTCAACGAGCCAAAGAATCGCTGACCCGAGATCCAAGGTCCCGTGGTACCGGCCGGTCCGCTACCGTTCACACGGTCTCTGCGTGTGCTTGAACAACCTCGCGAAAGGCCTTGACCCAGGCACGTACGCCAAATGGGCTCAGCTGCCACTCCGAGCCGGGCTGATTCGGGTCGGGTGCCCGCCGTTCCTCGCCGAGGTCCTCAGCGCGATGTCCGCGTTCGGCGTCAAAGAAATCCCCGGCACCCTCCCGCATGCCCAGCTCTACATAACACTGCGAGTCTTGATACCGCTGGTGTGCCCCGACTTGGACGTCTGCCCGGCTCGGACGGACGTGGTAAAACATATGCCTCACCCGCACTGGGCCAAGAACTGAAAGCGTTCGTCGCCGACCTCCGCCGAGCAGGAGGGACCTTCGCCGTAATCGACGTGTCGTTCGTTGTCCCGGGCGGTGAAGTACTCGGCTCTCACGGATGAGCAACCGGGTCGTGAGCCCCAGTGTTTGATCCCGCCGCACCGGCCGGGTCGTGCTCTACGAACGCACCCCGCGCGGCGCCGGCCTGGTGCACGGCGATTCGGTCCTGCCCTGATCGTCGCGCCGCGGCGGCCGGCTGACGACGATCGACTCATGCCGGAAGAATTGCCCGCAGCGGAATTGCTTCGCTCGGTGTCGATGCGGCGTGGCGGGCGATCGTGCGTCAATGCACCCCGCTCGTCCTCGCGACCTGCCGCCGCCTCGGCGTCGGGAACGCGGACGCCGACGACGTTTGCGGCTCAGTGTGGCTGTTCCGCGAGGTGGTGACGCCCGAGTTCGACGCCGGCCGAGACCGGCGGCTGCTCTCGCTGTTGTTCGGCGAGCCCGCCATGACCTACCGGGAAACCAGCGAGATCCTGGGCATTCCGCTCGGCTCGATCGGGCCGTCCAGGGCCCGGTGCCTGGTCAGAGCCCGGCGCATCCCGGCCCCCGCAGCCGACGCTTTCGATCCGGTCGAGGTCGCGTTCGAGCACGTGCGCGCCAAGCCGAGCCCGACGAGGGAACCGAGCGAGTCGGGGTGCCCGTCGCCCAGGATGCGCCGGCGGCGGGTGGTGGTGGCGGCCGTGCGGGGCCGCCGCGAGCAGACAGGCCGGGCAGCAGGCGCGCGCTGCCGGCCGGGGCGTACCCGGCCGGGTGACGCAGTACCGCTCCGGCCGGTGCACTGCCCGGCGGTGATCACGAGGGTGCCGGAAGAGACCCGGGTGAGCACGGCCCGGCGTCGGCGAGCGTGGTCAGGTGCTCGACGGCGGAACCGGTGCCGGAGCGGGAAATCCCCGGAACGGCCCACACCTTTCGGAGGGTTTTGCCCTGCGGACATCGGCCGAAAGCACTAAGAGCAGCAATTCCGGACTGGTCTCGGGCGCTGTTGCGGCGGCGGCGAATCCGCTGGTCAACGGGCAACGTTCTTGCCCGTTGGGTCGGCCGAAGTGGCCACTGCCGGAGGGGCGGTGCTACCTTCGGAGACGAATTTTCTCGTGCAAGACAGATCAGTTGAGGCTACTTCGGACGAGTTCGTCGTCCGCTCGGATACCACCACCCGAAACGGCGTCGGCGGGCGAGACTGCGCCTTGTCCCCCGCAAGAGCCACATCCAGGTGTCCACTCAGCGGTGATGTTCTCGCTTCGCCGGATCTCTAGCGTACGACGTAGCCGCGGCGCTTCCGGGACGCGGTTCGCACTCGAACTGCCGAATTCCCGCAGGGGAGCTCATGGGGGTCAGATGTGTCATCACCGCACGTCACCGTCCGGCGCCGGACACGCCGCAACCGCCGGACAGAACGAGGCGGCGGACCGGGGCCACCCGCTCGGGAACCGGTGTTCCCCTGCCTGTGTGGGGGTGGTGCAGCCGATGCGGGAACGCACGGCGCTGACCATGCGCGACGCGTTGGCCGATTTCCTCCGGCGGCGGCGCGACGCGTTGGCACCGCAGGCGGTCGGGCTGGGGGCCGGCCGGCGGCGCCGGACACCGGGTCTGCGCCGGGACGAGGTGGCGCGCCTGGCCAACATGTCGGCGACCTACTACGAGCGGCTGGAGCAGGGGCGCGGCCCACAGCCCTCGGCCGCCATCCTCGCCGGGCTCGCGCACGCACTGCGGCTGGACCGGGACGAACGTGCCTACCTGTACCGCCTGGCGGGCCACGCCGAGCCGGCCGCGGCGACCACGGACGGTGGCGCCGACACCAAGCTGCTGTCGGTCATGCGGGCGGTGGCGGCGACGTCGCCGGCGTTCGCCGCCGACGATCTGGGCACCGTCTTGGCCCAGAACGAGCCGCACGCCACGCTGTTCGGCCGCGCCGCGGGCCTGCCGGGCTGGGAGGGGAACCTGTTCTGGTGCTGGTTCGCCTCGCGCCGGTGGCGGCGCTACGTGCTGAACCCGGCCGACCAGCAGGAGTTCATCGGCCGTGCGTACGCCGCCTACCTGCGCATTATCGTGGCCAAACGCGGCTACGACGCGGCCGCGGTGGCGCTGGTCGGCGATCTCCGCGCCGCAAGTGCCGAGTTCGCGGCGCTGTGGGACGACCACCGAGTGTCCAAGCCCGCTTCCTCACCGGTGCTGATCATCTTGGACGAACGCGTCGGCCGCCTGGACTTCGACCACGCGCTGATGGTCAGTCCGCAGTCACGCCAGTGCCTGTACTCGCTCCACGCGGTCCGCGGCACCCCCACCCAGCAACGTATCACCGAACTCCTCGAGCTCACCAAGTGATAGCGCTATCCACGTATCGAGAGTACGTGGCTAAGCCCGTCTGCCGACCGTAGCGTTCGACAATGAATTCGGCGGAAAACCCGGATCGGGGGATCATTGTGACAGGAATCCGATGCGTGCGGCAAACGGAGCAATGTCTTGCACTGTCCGTTTTTGACAGGACCGGACATCGCTCACCGACCGCGAGCACCCCGCCCGATCCTTGAATTCCTCCCGTTCGCAATCGGCCATCGACTGGCGAGTGCTCGATTCAACGAACGAGGAGAGACGCTGCATGACTGCGCCGAGCCCAGCTCTCGACCGCCGGTCCTTGATAGTGGAAAAGCACGCTTCCGGCGCGAACGGCGACCTCTTGCGCTGTCAACCGTCGAGCAACTGGCTCGCCATCATCGCCCTGCTGCGGGGGGCCTGCCAGATCGAGGGCCAGGACCGGCGGGGCCGGCGGGGTGTCACGCTCCTGACCGGGGAGATCTGCCGGGTGGCGCCGAGCGCCCAGGTACGGCTCCGCCGGACGCCGCCGGATTACCCGCCGTTCGAAGTCGCGTACATCTGGCTGTCGGTCGAGGTGCTCCACGAGGTCGCGGACAAATGTTCCGAAACCCCTTTCCGGGATCCGTCCGAACTGCACACCCTGCAGGAATTCGATTCACACGTCGCCTCCATGGCACCCGTACTGCTGCATGACCAAGATGCCGCCGCCGGTGACTGCCGCGCGGATATCGCAGCCCATTACCTGGCCACCCACCTGCTCTACCCACGACGCATCGTTGCGGCACGGGAGGGAAACCTCACTTCGGAACAGCTGTCCGCGGTGACCGAATACATGCTCGAGCACCTCAGCTCCGGCGTAACCCTCGACCAGCTGGCCGAGCAGGCCGGGGTGAGCCGCTACCACTTCATCCGACAGTTCGCGGCCACCACCGGCAAAACACCGATGAAGTACCTGGCCGAATTGCGCATCGACGCCGCCCGTCACCGCCTGACGGTCGACAGCGAGCCGATCTCCCGGGTCGGCAGACGGTGCGGCTTCCCCAATCCGGACAACTTCGCCCGCACGTTCCGCAAGCACGTGGGCTGCACCCCGTCGCAGTACCGGATGCGGACGCGACCCGCGTGACCGCGCAACAAGGGTCGGGGAACGAGCAACATCCGACACTCCGGGACCGGTGACCGGCCGTACAGTATTCCCTGTTCCTCCAGGCAGTACGTTGCCGGGAAACACCCAGCCCGAAGTCAGGAAGAGTCGTTCACCACGCCGGACGTCATGAACGACTCTTTCCTGGCGTCCGGCGAGCGGTCGGCCCCGCGGGCGCGGGTGAAGGCGGATCCGGGAAAGGGAGGTCATGGCCAGAGCGGATTCCGGGTCGGCTTTGTGCGGTACTTGCGGCGGCATCATCGGCGTGCGGAGCGCCTCGTACTGTTCCAACGCCTGCCGGCAGCGTGCCTACCGGGACCGGCAGAAGACGAGCTGGACCGGAGAGTCGGCGATCGGCGGCATGTTGACGCAGCTCAGCAGCTTCCTGGGCCGCGCCGAGGAGCTGGTCGAGCTGAGAAGGCTGCTCCGCACGGCCCGCCTGCTGACCCTCACCGGCCCGCCCGGGGTCGGCAAGACGCGCCTGGCCGTCGAACTGGCCAAACAGGAGGAGCGCAGCCGCCGCTGCGAGGTCACGCTGGTCGACCTCGCCGCCGCGGAAGGCGACCTGTCGGCGGTGGGCGTCCCTGACGACGACCGCGAACGCCTGCTGGTCGTGGACAACTGCGAGCACCTGCTCGACACGTGCATCCCGGTGCTCGGCGCGTTGCTGCTGCGCCACCCGAAGCTGCGCATCCTCGCCACCAGCCGGGAGGTCCTGCGGGTGCCGGGCGAGGTGGTGCACGCGATGAGCGGCTTGCCGCTGCCGGCCACCGACCGGATCGCCGACCACCTCCGCGCGGACGCGGTGCGGCTGTTCGTGGACCGCGCCCGCGCGGTCGTTCCCGGGCTCCGGCTCACCGAGGACAACGCCCGCGTCATCGGCGCCATCTGCACCGAGCTGGACGGCTTGCCCCTGGCCATCGAGCTGGCGGCCCGCCTGGCGCAGACGTTCCCGCTGACCGAGGTCCGGGACAACCTCAACGCGCACCTGTGCGCGCTGACCAGCGGCTGGCGCACCGCCCACCCGCGGCACCAGAGCTGGCACCAGGCCGTGACCTGGAGCTACGAGCTGCTGACCCCGGCCCAGCGCAGCATGTTCCGCCGCATCTCGGTGCTGCCCGGCGGCGTGCTGGCCGAGGTCGCCGCCGCCGTGGCGACCGACGGTACGGAGACGACGTCCGTGGTGCTGGACCAGCTGATGGCGCTGGAGGCGAAGTCGCTCATCACGGCGCACCGCTCGGGACGGCTGCGGATGCCGGCGCCGATCCGGCACTACGCCCACGAGCGGCTGACCGAGGCGAGTGAGCAGAAACAGACCTACGACCGGCTCGCCGACTGGCTGACGAGGCTCGCCGAGCCGCTGGGCCGCGCCTCCGCCACGCCGCCGCCGGACGTGCTGCACCGGCTCGCCGCCGAGCGCCCGACCATCGAACACGTCCTGACCCGGCTGCACGACGACGACCGTCAGCTGCTGCTGGCCGGCACCGTGTTCCTCGTCGACATGCTGGAGCGCCGGCCGAGCCACCGCACCCGGGCGATGCTGCGGTCCGCGCTGGACAACACCCGCGTCGACTCGCCGTACCGGGAAATCGCTCTGCGTGGCGCCACCGTGCTGGCCGCGTGGTTCTGCGACCTGACGGAGATGCGCCGCCTCGCCGCGCAGTGGACGGCGTCGGACCTGCTCGGCCGCCTGCTGCTCGGCTTGGCCTCGACCCGGCGCGTGGTGCTGTCCCCCACGACCGGTGCCGTCGACGCGGACGCGGTGACCACGGCGGGCTGGCTCGGCGACGTCCCGTGGCACGAGCGGCCCTGGGAGGAACTGACGCTGGCGGCCGAGCTGGCCGACCGGCTGCTTCCCGTGCTTCGCGCCGGCGGCCCGTCCGCCCGGCTGCGCGGGACGATCCGCGCCGCTGCCGTCATCGCGCTGTCCGGCGGCGACCACGAACTCGCCGACCGGCACTGCACGGACATGTTGCGGTCCGACGGGGATCTCACCGACGAGGACTTCGCCCACGCGGTGACCTGTCTGGGGCTCAGCGCCGCGGGCATCGGCCGGCTGAGCCGGGCCGTCCAATTGCTGTCCTACGCGGAGGCGGCCGGCTCGCCGTTGCTGGATCGGCCGTGGTGGCGCGACCGGGTCGAGGCGGTGCGGATGGCGGCGGTCGGCGTGCTGCCGCGGGAGACGCTCGTCAGCGCCGCGGCGGCGGGGCGGGCACTCGACCGCGCACAGGCACTGGCCTTCGCGCTGGAGCACCGGCAGCAGCGCACCCCCGAGACGGCCCGCGACGACGTCCTGAGCCAGCGCGAGCGGGACGTGGTCGCGCTGCTGGCGGAGGGGTTCACCAACCGTCAGATCGCCGCCCGCATGCACCTGTCGGTCCGGACGGTCGAGACGCACGTGCGCAACATCCGCACCGAGCTCGGGTTGCGGTCCCGCGCGCACGTGGCGGCCTGGTCGGCCCAGCACGGTTCCGGCGACGCCTCGACGCCCGTGATGCGGCTGGCTCACTGAAGTTCTCTCGGTAATCCGGCCGGCCGGCGTGGGCAGGTGTGGGCAGGGCCGTGAATGGCCCGTTCACGGCGTTGAGCGGCGTTGAGCGGCCTCGAGCCGGCACCAGCGGGGCGAGGGCGCCGGCTGTGCCCCGGACCCGGGGCAGGTCCGGGGCACGGCCGGCGAGGGCGGTCACCCCCTCAACGACGGGGCGTGAGGGCCGGCCGGCGGGTGGCCGGCACGGCCAGGTGGGCGGCCAGCCCGGCGACCGTCGGGGCGTCGAAGAACGCGCGGAGGGAGCATTCCGCGCCCAGTTCCGCGCGGATCCGCCCGAGCAGGCGGGTGGCGAGCAACGATTGCCCGCCCAGGACGAAGAAGTTGTCGTCCAGGCCGACCTCGTCCCGGCCCAGCACCTCCGCGAAAAGGACGCACAGCCGCTCCTCGCGCTCGTTGCGCGCTCGGCGTGCGGCAGCACCCCTCGGCACCGCGGGCGCGGGCAGCGCCGCCTTGTCGAGCTTGCCGTTGCGGGTGAGCGGCAAGGCGTCCAGTGCCACCACCGCCGAGGGCACCATGTAGGCCGGCAGCCGCTCCCTCAGCGCCTCCAGCACCTCCCGCGGTGCGACGTCCCCCGGTACGACGTAGCCGACGAGGCGCGGCACACCGTCGTCCGTCCGCAGGTCCGCGGCCGCCTGGGCGACACCGGGCTGGTCGAGCAGCGCCGCCACGACCTCGGCCGGTTCGACCCGGTAGCCGCTGATCTTGACCTGGTCGTCGACGCGGCCCACGAACTCGAGTACGCCACCGGGCCGGAACCGCCCGACGTCGCCGGTGCGGTACATGCGGGTGCCGGGCGGCCCGGCCACGTCGGCCACGAACCGTTCGGCGGTCAGGCCCGGGCGGCCGAGGTAGCCGCGGGCGAGTCCCGGCCCGCCGAGGTAGATCTCGCCGGGCACCCCGGCGGGCACCGGCCGCAGTCCTCGGTCCAGCACGTACACCCGGGTGTTGTCCATCGGCTCGCCGACGGGCACGTTGGCCGGGACCGGCTCCCCGGTGGGCAGCGGGAACCAGGTCGAGATGACCGTGGCTTCGGTCGCGCCGTACGCGTTGGCCACCCGCATCTCCGGCGCCTCGTCGCGCAGCCTGCGCACCGCCGCCGGGCTGAGCACGTCGCCGCCCGACCACGCCAGCCCGAGCCGCGCCATCGGCTCGGTCGCTTCCTCCGCCAGGACGTTGAACAGGGCCGCCGCGAAGACCGCCGACGTCACCTGCCCGGCGACGGCCGTCATCGCGGCGCGGTCGAGCGGGCCGGGCGGCAGCACCACCCGGCCGCCCGACAGCAGCGGAAGCCACAGTTCGTAGGTGGACGGGTCGAATGCGTGCGGCGAGTGGTGCAGCACGGCCCGCCGGTCCTCGGGCCGCCACCGCCGGTCCGCCGTGAACGCGACGATGCTGCGGTGGCTGACGCCGACGCCCTTGGGCACCCCGGTGGACCCGGAGGTGTACATGACGTAGGCGAGCTGATCGGGGTGCACCTCCGGCCCGGGACGGGACGCGGGCCGGTCGATCGGGTCGTCGGCGTACACGACGGGCACGCCGGCGGCACCGAGCAGCGGGTGCGCGGCCGAGGCGCGGTCGGTGAGCAGGACCGCTGTCCCGGTGCTCTCGACGACCCAGCGCATGCGCGCGAGCGGGAACGCGTCCGGCAGCGGAACGTAGTAGGCGCCGGCCTTGACCACGGCGAGGATCCCCACCACCACGTCGGCCGACTTCCGCTGGAGCATGACGACCGGCTGCTCGGGCCGGACCCCCGCCGCGATCAGCACCTGCGCGAGGCGGCCGGCCCGCTCGTCCAGTTCGGCGTAGGTCAGCACGCCCCGCGGCCCGGTCACGGCGGGCGCGTGCGGAGTGCGGTCCACCTGCTGCTCGAACAGCTCGGCCAGCGACGCCGCCGGGAACCCGGCGGCCGTGTCGTTGCGGTCGGTCAGCACCCGCCGGCGTTCGGCGGCGTCGAGCACGTCCACGGCGTGCAGCGCCGTCTCCGGATGCCCGGCCAGCGCCGCCACGACGTTCGCCGTGGTGGTGTGCAGCGCGTCGAGCACCACGTCCGCCGGGATCGCGGGCACCGCCTGCACCACGAACGTGAACCCGGTGCCGTCGTCGTCGATGGAGACCACCAGCGGGTAGTTCGTGCGCTCCCGTTCGCCGAGGTCCTCCACCCCGGCCAGGTCGGCGCCACCGGCCGCGGTGTCGTGCCGGTGGTTGAGCACGGTCGTGAACAGCGGCACGGGGAACGGCACGCCGGACGCCCGCTGCGCGTCGGCCAGCGACGCGTGTTCGTGGACCACGAGCTCGGCGAGCTGGGCGTGCATGGTCCCGACGGCCTCCCGGACGCCGGCCCGGTAGGTCCGCGCCCGCACGGGCAGCGTGTTGATGAACAGCCCCGGCACCCGTTCGACGCCGGCGCCGGCCCGCATCCGCCCGAACAGGAGCGTGCCGAAGACGACGTCGTCGCGGCCGGTCAGCCCGGCGAGCACGCGAGCCCAGACGACGTGGAACACCGTGGCGGGGCTGGTGCCGGCGAGCCGCGCGACGGTGCGCAGCCGCACGGCGAGCTCCGGGTCCAGCGGGCTGTGCCGCTCGGCGACGTCGCCGCCGTCGTGGCGCACCTCCAGCACGCCGAAGGGAGCGGTGGGCTCGGTGACGTCGCCGAGCAGCCGGGCGAACCAGGCCCGGTGCTGCTCGGCCGGCACGCCGAGCAGCGCCTGGGCGACGTAGTTCCGGTAGGGCTCGGGCGGCCGCAGCTGCCCGCTCCGGCCGGCCAGCAGCTCCGCCAGCTCTTCGAGGAGGACCTCGCCCGTCGTGTGGTCCTGGGTGACGTGGTGCATGCGCCAGACGAGCAGCCAGTGGCCGGTGCCGGGCTCGGGAGCGACGACCACGTCCATCAGGGGCGCGCGGCGCAGGTCCATGACGGTGTCGCAGGCGGCCAGCAGCTCGCGGACGCCGTCGTCGCCGGCGGCGGCGACGGTCACCTCGGTGACCGGGAGCTCGGCGGTGCGGTGGACGACCTGGACGGGGTGCGGCAGGCCTTCCCAGGCCAGTGACGTGCGCAGGACCTCGTGCCGCTCCAGCAGTGTGCGGCAAGCGGCCAGGAACTCGTCGAGCCGCTTTCGCGACGCGACGCGGAACGGGTGGCGCAGCAGGTAGGGATCCCGGTCGCGGCCCTCGTGCAGCCGGTGGTGGAAGAACAACCCGTCCTGCAGCGGCCCGAGCCGGTAGACGTCGGCGATCGCCGCGGCACCGCCGGGCACGGCCGCCGTCACGAGCGCCAGCTGCTCCGCGGTGAGCCCGGCGAGGGGCACCATCGCGGGGGTGAGCGCGGTGGCGCCCGGTGGGATGACCGTGGGCGGTGCCACGACCGGGCCGGTGACCGTCGCCGCCGCCAGCTCGGCGGGGGTCGGCATGGTGAACAGGCTGCGCACGTCCGCGGGCACGCCTCGCACGCGCAGCAGCTCGGCCAGGCGCACCAGCAGGAGCGAATGCCCGCCCAGCGCGAAGAAGCTGTCGTCCGCGCCGACCCGGGGCACCCCGAGAACCTCCGCGAACGCCGCACACAGCAGTTCCTCACGCGGGTTCGCGGGCGCGCGCCCGGCGGCCACGGCGTAGTCGGGGCGGGGCAGCGCCGCCCGGTCGACCTTGCCGTTGACCGTCGCGGGGATCGCGTCGAGGACGACCACGGCCGCGGGGACCATGTGCTCGGGCAGTTCGGCGGCGGCGTGCGCGCGCAGCGTGGCGGCCAGGCCGGGCGGGGCGCTCGCCGCCGTGACCACGTAGGCCACCAGGCGGCGGTCGCCCGGCTCGTCCTCGCGGACGGTGACAACCGCCTGCGCGACCGCGCCGTGCGCGGCCAGGACCGCCTCGATCTCGCCCGGTTCGATCCGCTGGCCGCGCAGCTTGACCTGGTCGTCGACGCGGCCGGCGAACTCCAGCTGCCCGTCCTCGTTCCACTTCACCAGGTCGCCGGTGCGGTACATGCGTTCGCCGGGCGGGCCGGCCACCTCGGGCACGAACCGCTCGGCGGTCAGGCCCGGCCGGTGGAGGTAGCCGCGGGCCAGCTGGATGCCGGCGATGTAGAGCTCACCGGGCACGCCCACCGGGACGGGGCGCAACCGGTCGTCGAGCACGTGCAGGCGGGTGTGCCAGACCGGCCGGCCGATCGGCACCATCGCGCCGGGCGCGTCCGCGGCGTCGCGGACCAGGTGCTCGGTGGCGGCGTTGGTGGTCTCGGCGGGGCCGTACTGGTTCGACGTGGGCGCGCCGAGAACGGCGCGCACCTGCGCGGCCTGGGTGGTGGTGAGCGCCTCGCCGCCGCTGAACACGACGCGCAGGCTGTCGCAGCGCGCCGCCGCGGGCTCGCGCAGCAGAGGCCCGAGCATCGACGGCACCATTTCGACGACCGTCACCCGGTGCGCCGAGATCAGCTCCACGAGGTACGCGGGGTCGCGGTGCCCGCCCGGCTGGGCCACGACCATGGTCGCGCCGTGCAGCAGGGGCCAGATCAGCTCGATGACCGAGGCGTCGTAGCTGAACGGGGTCTTCAGCAACGTCCGGTCGGCCGGGCCGATCCGGTGCGCGTCCTGGATCCACGCGAGGTGGTTGACGATCGCGCGGTGCGGCACCGGCACGCCCTTGGGGGTGCCGGTCGAGCCGGAGGTGAAGACGATGTACGCCGTGTGCTCGGGGTGCAGCGCCACGTTCCCGACCGGCCGGGCGTCGTACCGCCGCAGCGCGGCGACCGTCGCCGGATCGTCGAGAACCAGGCTGGTCGAGCCCGCCGGCAGCCGGCCGGCCAGGTCCGAGGTGGTCAGCACGAGCGGGGCGCGGGTGGCGGCGAGGATCCGGTCCAGCCGGGCGGCCGGCAGCTCGGGATCCAGCGGTACGTACACCCCGCCGGCGTTCAGCACGCCCTGCAGCACGGCCGGGAGCTCCGGCGAGCGGTGCAGGAACAGGCCGACCGGCACCTCCGGGCCGACACCGAAGCCGGCGAGGTGCCGGGCGAGGCGGTTCGCACGCTCCGCCAGACCCGCGTAGGTCAGGCGCCGCTCCCCCTGCACCACGGCGGTCGAGTCCGGGTACCGCCGCGCCGCGCGGGCGAACAGCTGCGGCAGGGTCTCCCGCGAGACGGGCGGTGCGGCGGCGAGCGTGTCGTTCATGACGGTCGGCCTCTTTCCTCGGAATTCGGTACGGGTGCCGGCCGGCGGCGGAACAGGGCCACGGCGGTGACGAGCGCGCCGAGCACCATCAGCGCGATGACCTGCCGGAAGCTGAGCAGGGCGACCAGACCCGAACCGGCGCCGAGCGCGGCCGCCTGCGGGACGGTCAGGCAGAGGTTCACCGCCGCCTGGGTGCGGCCCATGAGGTGTTCGGGCGTCGCCGCCTGCGCGACCGTGGCCAGTCCGATCACCGCCAGTGGCCCCGCGGCGCCGGCGAGCACCAGCCCGGCGACGACCGCGGGGAAGACCGCCACCGCCTGCAGGGCGGTCCCGAGCGCGAACACCAGCGCCCCGGCCGCCACCAGCCGCTGCGGCCGGAACCGGGCGATCGCCACGCTGCCGCCCACCGCACCGGCCAGGCCCCCGAGCGCCAGCACGCTCTCCAATGCGCCGAGCAGGGTCGGCGGGCGGTGCAGGCCGTGCTCGATCAGCGCCAGCAGCATCGGCGAGGTCATGCCGATCACCGCCGTCATCGTGACCATCGCGACCAGCAGCGGCCGGATCTCGGCGGAGCCGCGCACGTGGTGGAGGCCGGCGGTGAGCTCCGCGGCCCACCCGGTGCGTTCCCGGCGCGCCGGACGCTCGCGGTCCGGCAGCGTGGCGAAGGCCAGTGCCGCGGTCAGCAGGCAGGCCATGGCCACCACGGCGACGCCGTGACCGCCGATCCACCCGTACACGGTGGCGCCGGCGACCGGGGAGAGCAACGTCGTCCCTGACCGGACGCTCTGGCTGAGCCCGGCGGCGGCGCCGAACTCCGCCTCCTCCACCAGCATCGAGCGCAGCAGCGCGCTCTGCGCCGGGCTCAGCACCGCGGAGGCGGCTCCGTAGGCGGCGGCCACGGCGTAGAGGATGCCCAGCTCGCCCGGGCCGTCGACGAGCAGCAACGCCGCCGATGCCAGCGCGACGGCCAGGTTCGTGCCGATCAGCAGCGGCCGGCGCCGCACCCGGTCGGCCAGCACCCCGCCGAGCGGCAGCAGCACCGTCGGCGCCATGTACGTGAACATGACCAGCGCCGCCACTGAGCTGCTGCCGGTCAGCACCTTCGCCCAGACGCCGAGGGCGATGAGGGCGACGCCGTCGCCGAACAGGGACAAGGTCTGCCCGGCCAGGAACAGCCGGATGCCGGGCCGGGTCAGCAGCACCCCGGCCCCCCGGCGGGTGGCGCCGGGCGCGGCCCGGGCCGCTCGGCGGCGGCTTCGATGACGGTCACGACGATCTCCAGCCTGGTTCTCGGGGTCGGCGGATCCGGCGGGCGGGGTGGGATCAGCGCTCCAGCACGTGGCCGTCGCCGGGGCGGTGGTCGCGGGAGCGGCGCAGGTCGCCGAGCACGAACGTGCGCTGCAGCCAGCGGTCCGCCCCGTCGTAGCGGGGACGGAAGGCCGAGCGCCCGTGCAGGGCGACGCGGTTGTCGACGACGGCGAGGTCGCCGGGCTCGAGGTGCAGCGTGCGCGGCACGGCGCCGAGGGCGCGGCTCAGCTCGGCCAAGGCCGCCTGACCGGCCGGGGTGACGGCGGTGGTGGCCGCGAAGTCGACCCGCACGTCCGGGTCCTCGGCGTCTCCGGTCAACACGGCGTGGCCGGGGGTGCCCGCGCTGTCGAAACCGAACGAGGGTGGGGCGGCGGTCCGGAAGACCGGGCGGGCGAGCAGCGCGCGGGTCGGGGCGGGCAGCAGGGCCAGTGCCTCGCGGACCGAGCTGGTGTGCAGGCCCGCGACGCGGTCGTGGTCGGCGCGCAGGCAGAGCAGCAGCACGTAGTCGGGCCGGTGGACGTGGAACGCGTTTTCGTTGTGCAGCATCAGCTCGGTCGAGCCGGCGTTGCCCTGGAACGCCTCCTGGCCGGGCACCGGCACGACGTCCTGGACGAGCGCGCCGCCCTTCTCCTGCCGGTAGGCCGCCGGGTCGCCGAGGCCGCAGGCCGCCAGCAGCAGCACGGCCGCGGCGCGGGTGGTGGTGCGCTGGACCGAGCCGCCGACCGCCGGGGTGGGCGGCAGCCCGGTGTCGAGGGGCAGCCCGTGCACGGCGAGCACACCGGAGACGCCGGAGTCGCGGCGGAACGCCCGGAGCCGGCGCCGGATGCCGGCAGGCAGCTCCTCCCAGGCGGGACGCGCCGCGGCGACCAGCGCGTCGTCGACGTGCGGGTGGGCCGCCACGAGCCGGTCGGCGACCGCCGCGACCACGGCTGCTTCGCCGGGGTCCACCGTGAGGACGTTGCGGCCGGGCGCGAGCCCGACGGTCGCTTCGGTCATGGGAAACTCCTTGTCCGGGGAAAGGGTCAGCGGAGCAGCGGTTCGAGAACGGCCGCGATCCGCGCGGCGTGCTCGGGTGCCAGCAGCTCTCCGTGCGCGCACGCGATTCCGTGCCGGTCCAGGTCACCGGTCAGGTAGGGCCGCCACCGCCCGGCTTCCGCCGCCGCGGCCGTGTGCTCGGCGGTGAAGAAGACCGCGTCGCCCTCGTAGCGAGGCGGCACGTGCGCGCCGGCGAGCCGGGCGTGGCGGACGAAGGTCGCGCACAGCTGCTCGATCAGGTCGGCGCCGAGCCCGGCGAGGGGACCGTCGGCGCTCGCCAGCGCGACGAAGCTGCCGACGTCGGCGGGCCCGGCGGTGCCCGCGGGCACCCGGTGGCCCAGCGAGGCCAGCAGCTGGGCCAGTGCCTCGGCGGCGGTGGGCTCGCCGCCGTCGCCCTCGGCCGGATAGCCGTCGAGCAGGGCCAGCAGCGTGACCTTGTCGCCCGTTTCCTGGAGCCGGGCGGCCATGGCGTGCGCGACGACCGCCCCGAAGGACCAGCCGAGCAGCTGGTACGGCCCGGACGGCTGCACCTCGCGCAGCCGCGCCACGTAGCCGGCGGCCATGTCGGCCACGGTCGCCGGTGACTCGGCCCCGGCCTGCAGGGCGTAGAGGGGCCGGCCGGGGTCGAGGTGCTCCAGCAGGCTGCTGTAGACCCAGCCGATGCCGGCGCCGGGGTGCACGCAGAACAACGGGGCCGGTCCCGCCACGCCCGCACGCAGGCGCAGCAGCCCCTCGGGGGCCCGCCGGCCGCCCTCGCCGAGGAGGGCGGCCAGCCGGCCCACGGTCGGCGCGGCGAACAGGTCGGAGATGCCCACGGTGAGCCCGTACCGCTCCCGGGCCCGGGCGACCACCCGGGCGGCCAGCAGCGAGTGGCCGCCGAGAGCGAAGAAGTCGTCGTCGACGCCCACCCGTACGACGCCCAAGGCCGTTTCGAACAGCTCGCAGAGCGCCGCCTCGGTGGCCGTGCGCGGCCCGCGGCCCGCGGTGGCCGGGGCGGCCGGTTCGGGCAGGGCCGCGCGGTCGATCTTGCCGTTCGAGGTGCGGGGCAACCGGTCCAGCACCACCACGGCGGCGGGCACGGCGTACTGCGGCAGCAGCTCGGCGAGCCGGGTCCGCAGCTCGTCCGGGGTCCAGCGGGCGTCCGGGGCCGGGACGGCGTAGGCCAGCAGCCGCTCACCGCGTACGGTCGCCGCCGCCTCGACCACCTGCGGCCGGGCCGCCAGCACCGCCTCGACCTCCCCCAGCTCGACGCGGAAACCGCGCACCTTGACCTGGTCGTCGTCGCGGGCCACGAAGTCGACGGTGCCGTCGGCGCGGCGGCGCACGAGGTCCCCGGTGCGGTACATGCGCTCGCCGGGCGGGCCGAACGGGTCCGCGACGAACCGCCCCGCCGTGCGGCCGGGCAACGCGAGGTAGCCGCGGGCGAGCAGGTCACCCGCGATGTACAGCTCGCCGGTGACACCGGGCGGGGTGGGGGCCAGGCTGTCGTCGAGGACGTACCAGCGGGTGCCCCACACGGGCCGGCCGATGGTGATGCCGCCGTCGGGCAGCTCGTCGCCGGGCTCGATGCGGAATTCGCCGCAGCCCACGGTGGTCTCGGTCGGGCCGTACTCGTTGATCACGGTGACGCCGGGGTGCCGGGCCCGCCACTCGCGCAGCGCCGAGCCGAGCAGCAGTTCACCGCCGAGGACGAGGTCCCGGGTGGGCGCGTACTCGGGCGGCAGCACGCCGAACAGCCCCAGGTGCGACGGGGTGGCCTTGACGAAGGTGGGTGGCCCGGCCACGGCGGCCGGTGCGCCCGTCGGCTCGGTCGGCTCGGTCAGCTCGGTCAGGTGCACTTCACCACCGGCGGTGAGCGTGCCCCAGAGGCCGGTCACGGTCAGGTCGAACACGACCGGGGAGTGCACGAGGGAGCGGCCGGCCATCCCGGGGTAGGCGTGCCGGGCCCACGCGAGGTAGCTCGCCAGCGAGCGGTGCTCGACCACCACGCCCTTCGGCTCGCCCGTCGAGCCCGAGGTGAAGATCACGTACGCGGCGGCGGCGGGCGGCAGGGGGATCCCGGGGTCGGTGGCGTCCTCCGCACCCGGTGTCGGATCGCCGGTGAGCACCAGCGCGGGGGCCGCGGTCTCCAGGAGGCGGGACTTCCGTCCGGCGGGCTGGGTGGGGTCGAGCGGCAGGTAGGCCGCGCCCGCCTTCAGCACCCCCAGCAGCGCCACGACCAGATCCGCACCGGGCGGCAGTTCGACGCCGACCAGGTCGCCCGGGACGACGCCGCGGCCGATCAGGTGGCGGGCCAGCCGGTTCGCCCGTGCGTCCAGCTCGCCGTACGTCAGGCGGGCGGCCCCGGCCACCACCGCCGTCCGCGACGGCGTTGCGGCGGCCCGGGCGGAGACGAGGGCCGGGACCAGCGCCGGTTCCGGTGCGGCCGGGCCGGCTCCGGCCGCGAGCAGGGCACTGCGCTCGGCGGGGCCGAGGACGTCGACCCGGTCCACCCGGGCGTCCGGGTCGGCCACGACGGCCGCCAGCACCCGGACGAGCCGGTCCGCGATCGCCTGCGCGGTCGCCGGGTCGAACAGGTCGGCCGCGTACTCGAGGACGCCGTCGACACCGGCCGGAGTGCCGTCCGGGGCGTGCTGCTCGGCGAAGCCGAACGAGAGGTCGAAGCGGGCCGTTCCGCCGCCGACGGCCTCTTCGGCCACGGTCACCCCCGGGAGGCGGAGCTCCCCCGCCGCCGTGTTCTGGAAGGTCAGCATCACCTGGACCAGCGGGTGGGTGGCGGACCGGGCCGGGTTGAGTTCCTCGACGAGCCGCTCGAAGGGCACGTCCTGGTGGTCGTAGGCGGCCAGGTCGGTCGCGCGGACCCGGGCCAGGAGCTCGCCGAACGAGGGGGCACCGGACAGGTCGGTGCGCAGGACGAGCGTGTTGACGAAGAAGCCGACCAGGTCGTCGAGGGCGGAGTCGGTGCGCCCGGCGATCGCCGTGCCGAGGGGGATGTCGGTCCCGGCGCCGAGCCGGG
The DNA here is from genome assembly GCF_002904335.1 of Amycolatopsis sp. CA-126428. Lineage (GTDB taxonomy): Bacteria > Actinomycetota > Actinomycetes > Mycobacteriales > Pseudonocardiaceae > Amycolatopsis. The sequence goes on from NZ_PPHF01000129.1 coordinate 170,103, forward strand.
ACAGCAGCACCGCCACCGCGGCCTGCAGCACCATGAACACGGTGGCCTGCCGCGCCCGGGCCAGCCGGGCGACGCCGGCGTGCAGCTCGGGGTCCAGCCGCAGGCCCACCTCCCCGCCGTCGTACGAGCGGGCCGGGGTGCGCGGCCGGTCCACGGGCAGTTCCAGGCATTCGGGCAAGCCGGCCAGCTGCCGCCGCCAGTAGCCGAGCTGCCCGGCGGCGGTGGTGTCCAGCAGTTCGCGTTGCCAGAGGGTGTAGTCGGCGTACTGAACGGGCAGCGGCGCCCACCCGGGAGCCGTTCCGGCGCGGCGAGCGGCGTAGGCGGTGCCGAGGTCGCGCAGCAGCGGTTCGAGGGACCAGCCGTCGCTGGCGATGTGGTGCAGGGTGAGCACGAGCCGCCCGTCGCCGGTCAGCCAGGCCCGGATCGGGAGGTCGCGGGTCAGGTCGAACGCCGCTTCGGGCGCGGGTGGCAGTGCGCTGAGGCCGGGCCGGGCCTGCGCGCTGTCCAGCACCAGCTGCCGCGGGGTGCCCTCGACAGCGGGGAAGATCGTGCGCAGGGCCTCGTGCCGGGCGATCACGTCGCCGAAGGCCGCTTCCAGGGCGTCCCGGTCGACGTCGCCGGTGAGGCGGAAGGCCAGCGAGCTGTTGTAGGTGGCGCCCGGGCCCTCGAGCTGGGCCAGGAACCAGAGCCGCTGCTGGGCGTACGACAGCGGCAGCGGCTCCGGGCGCTCCCGCACGGTCATCGCCGGGCGGGCCGGGGTGTGCTCGCCGGGCAGGGCGGCCAGCGAAGCCACGTCGGGGTGCTCGAACAGCGTCCGGATCGGAATCTCGACGCCCAGCTCGGCCCGGATCCGGCCGACCAGGCGGGTGGCCAGCAGGGAATGGCCGCCGAGGGCGAAGAAGCCGTCGTCCACGCCGACCCGGGGCACGTCGAGGACCTCGGCGAACAGTGCGCAGAGCAGCTCTTCGCGGGGCGTGCGCGGGGCCCGGCCGCCGGGCCGCGGCGCCGCCGCGGGCTCGGGCAGGGCCCCCCGGTCGACCTTGCCGTTCGCGGTGACCGGGAGCCGGTCGAGCACGACGACGGCGGCCGGGACCAGGTGTTCGGGCAGCCGTTCCGCGGTGTAGGCACGCAGGTCTTCGGCCGCGGCGTCGCCGACGACGTAGGCGACCAGGCGTTTGTCGGTCGTGCCGCGCACCACGACCGCGACCTGGCGGACGGCGGGGTGGGCGGCCAGCGCGGCCTCGATCTCGCCCGGCTCGACCCGGAAACCGCGGATCTTCACCTGCCCGTCGTCGCGGCCGGCGAACTCGAGCACCCCGCCGGGCCCCCAGCGGCCCAGGTCACCCGTGCGGTACATCCGCTCTCCCGGCGCGCCGTGGGGGTCGGCGACGAACCGGCAGGCGGTCAGTCCCGGCCGGCCGAGGTAGCCCCGCGTCACCCCCGGCCCGGCCAGGTAGAGCTCGCCGGTCACGCCCTCGGGCACCGGCTGCAGGCAGTCGTCGAGCACGAGCACCCGGGCGTTGTCGAGCGGACGGCCCAGCGGCACGGTCGCGCCGACCTCGGCCGGATCGGACATCCGGTGCCAGGTCTTGATCGCGGTGACCTCGGTCGGGGCGTACACCGCGACGACTTCGGTGCCGGGGCAGGCGCGGAGCAGCGTCCGGACGGCGGCGGCCGAGACGATGTCGCCGCCGGTCCAGACCTCGCGGACCGTGCGGAACGTCTCCGCGTGCTCGCCGGCGAGGATTTGGAACAGCCCCGAGGGCGCCTGCACGAGCGTCGTCCGGCGCTCGGTGACCGTGCGGGTGAGCACGGCGGGGTCGAGCGGGCCGGCCGGGGCGAGCACGATGCGGCCGCCGGTGACAAGCGGCGCCCAGATCTCCGTGGTCGACGCGTCGAACGCGATCGGCGAGTGCAGCAGGACGGCCTCGTGGGCACCGGAGCGGAACCCGCCGTTGGCGAGCAGGTCGGCCAGGTTGCGGTGGGTGGTGCCGACCCCCTTCGGCGTGCCGGTCGAGCCCGAGGTGTAGACGAGGTAGGCCAGCTGGTCCGGGTGCACGGCCGGCAGCGGGAGCCGGCTCCCGCCGGGGGGCTCCTCGCCGGGGACGAGCACCGGGCAGCGGGCCTCGACGGCGATCGGGTGGTCGCGGTGCTCGTCGTCCACCAGCAGCACGGTGGCGCCGGCGTCACCGAGGATCGTGCGCAGGCGCGGGAGCGGGTAGCGGTCGTCGAGCGGCACGTAGGTGCCGCCCGCCCGCGCCGCCGCGACGATCGCCACGACGAGGTCCATGCCGCGCCCGGCCAGGATCGCGACGCGTTCTTCCGGCCGGAGCCCGCGCGCGACGAGGTGCCGGGCCAGCCGGTCCGCCCGCGCCGACAGCGCGCGGTACGTGAGGCTCGCACCGCCCTCGGCCACCGCGACGGCGTCCGGCGTCGCGGTGGCCTGCAGCGCGAAGAGCTCAGGCAGGGTTTGCCGGGGCAGCGGGGTGCCCGCGGCACCGCGGCCCAGCCGCAGCAGCCGGGCCCGCTCCCCCGCGCCGAGCAGGTCGATCGAGCTCAAGCGCAGGTCCGGCCGGACGGCGACCGCCCGCAGCAACGCGGTGAGCCGCGCCGCGATGGCCTCGGCGCTGCGGTGCTCGAAGAGATCGGCGGCGTAGACCAGCTCGCCGTGCAGACCGGCCGGGCGGCCGCCGGGGCCGTGCCGCTCGTCGACGACGACGTTGAGGTCGAACTGGGCGTGGTGGCCCTCGACCGGTTCGAAGCGGGCGGCCAGGCCCGGGACGTCCAGGGTCGGCTCGGCCCGGTTGTCGTGCGTGACGACGGTTTGGAACAGCGGGTGGCGCCCGGGCACGCGAGCCGGGTTGAGCCGCTCGACCAGCGTCTCGAACGGCACGTCCCGGTGGTCGTACGCGGCGAGCGCGGTCGTGCGGACCCGGTCGAGCAGCTCGGCGAAGGTCGGGTTGCCGCCGGTGCGCGTGCGGAGCACGAGGGTGTTGACGAAGAAGCCGACGAGGTCGTGCAGTTCCTCGTCGTCCCGGCCGGCCACCGGGGTGCCGAGCGGGATGTCGTGGCCGGCGCCGAGCCGCGTCCACAGGGCCGCGACCGCCGCCTGCAGCACCATGAACATGCTGGCCCGGTGCTCCGCGGCGAGCGCGGCGAGCGCGGTGTGGACGCCGGCGTCCAGCGTGAACGGCACGTGCCCGCCCCGGTGGGTGGGGGTCGCGGGGCGGGGCCGGTCGTAGGGCAGCGGCAGTTCGTCCGGCAGGTCGCGCAGTACTTCGCTCCAGACCTGCACGGACGCGTCGTCGAGGCGCTGACGCAGGGCGTAGTCGGCGTACTGGACGCGCAACGGCGCCCAGCCGGGTGCCTCTCCGGCGCGCCGGGCGACGTAGGCGGTGCCGAGGTCGCGCAGCAGCGGCGCGAGGGAGCCGCCGTCGCTGGCGATGTGGTGCAGGAGCAGCAGCAGGACGTGCTCGCCCTCGCTGCGGAAGAGCCACGCGCGGAGCGGGATCTCGGCGGCGAGGTCGAAGACGGTCGCCGAGGCGCCGGCCAGCGCCGCGGCGAGCTCCTCGCGCGTCGCGCAGTCGACGGCCGGCAGGTCCGGGAGGAAGGCGGGCAGGATGCGCTGCTCGGGCCGGCCATCGGTCGCGGGGAAGACCGTCCGCAGGCTCTCGTGCCGGGCCAGGACGTCGCCGATCGCGCGGCGCAGGGCCCCGGCGTCCAGCTCGCCGGTCAGGCGCAGGGCGACCGGGGTGTTGTAGAGCGAGCTGGCGCCTTCCAGCTGCTCGACGAACCAGAGGCGCTGCTGGGCGTACGACAGCGGCAGCCGGCCGGGACGCACGGCGGCGCTCAGCGGGGTGCGGCCGGGGCCGGCGGCCCGCAGGCGGTGTGCGGCCCCGGCGACCGTGGGCGCCTCGAAGAGCGCGCGGATCGGCAGGTCGAGGCCGAGCTCGGCGGCGATGCGGCCGGTCAGGCGGGTGGCCAGGAGCGAGTGGCCGCCGAGGTCGAAGAAGCTGTCGTCGACGCCGACGCGGTCGAGCCCCAGCACGGCGGCGAAGATTTCGCCGAGCCGCGCTTCCAGCTCGGTCGGCGGGCGGTCCGGCGCGCCGCTCCCGGCCGAGAAGTCGGGCGCGGGCAGGGCGGCCCGGTCGAGCTTGCCGTTGACGGTGAGCGGCAGGGCGTCCAGCGGCACCACGGCGGCCGGCACCATGTACTCGGGCAGCTGCCGGGCGACGTGCGCGCGCAGCGCTGCGGGCAGGCCGTCCGGGGCGTCCGCCGCGGGCACGACGTACGCCACCAGCCGCGGGCCGCCGGGCTCGTCGGTGCGGGCCACGACGGCCACCCGGGCCACGGCGGGGTGGGCGCCCAGCACGGTCTCGATCTCGCCCGGCTCGATCCGGAAGCCGCGGATCTTGATCTGCTGGTCGGCCCGGCGGACGAACTCGAGCATGCCGTCCGCCGCCCAGCGGCAGACGTCGCCCGAGCGGTACATGCGCTCACCGGGTGCGCCGAACGGGTCCGGCACGAACCGCTCGGCGGTCAGGTCGGGGCGGTTGAGGTAGCCGCGGGCCAGCTGCACGCCCGCGATGTACGCCTCCCCCGGGATCCCCGGCGGCACCGGCTGCAGGCGGTCGTCGAGCAGGTGGACGCGGGAGTTGCGGATGGGGCGGCCGATGGGGGCGATCGCGGCGCCGTCCGGGACCGTCGCCGGCCCGTAGGCCGGCTGCGAGGTCATGACGATCGTGGTCTCGCTGGGGCCGTACTCGTTGACCAGGGGCCAGCCCAGCTCGCGGGCGACCCGGGCGGCCACGCGGCCGGAGAGCGCCTCGCCCCCGCTGCGGACCAGGCGCAGGCCCGTGATCGCCTCGGCGAGGGGCTCCTGCGCGAACGCGGCGAGCGCCGAAGGGACGAAGTGGAGCACGTTCACGCCGTGCCGCCGGACCTGCGCGGCGAGGTAGGGCAGGTCACGCTGGGCGCCCGGGCGGGGCACCACGATCGCCGCGCCGGCCAGCAGCGGCCAGATCAGCTCGTTGATCGAGATGTCGAAGCCGTACGCGGTCTTCTGCAGCACCCGGTCGGCGGAACCGAGCCGGAAGCGCTCCTGGGCCCAGGCGAAGTGGTTGACGAGCCCCTCGTGGGAGAGGACGACGCCCTTGGGCATCCCCGTCGAACCCGACGTGAAGATGACGTACGCGGGGTGCGCGGGACGGAGCCGCGGAGCCGGTACCGGGTCGGGCAGCTGACCGGCGATCCGCGTGGCCGTACCGGGGTCGTCGAGCGCGATCCGGCGTACCGGGAACTCGGTGTCGTGCTGCTCACCGGAGGTCACGAGCAGGGCGGGACGGCTCACCCGCAGGACGTTCTCCGCCCGCGCGGGGGGCAGGTCCGGGTCGAGCGGCACCAGCGCCGCCCCCGCCTTGAGCACCGCCCAGATCGCGACGACCTGCTCCGGTGAACGTTCCATCGCCACCGCGACCGGGGTCTCCGGGCCCGCACCCGCCGCCGCCAGGTACCGGGCCAGGCGGTTCGCCCGCGCGTCGAACTCGGCGTAGGTCCACCGCACATCGTCGCTCAGCAGGGCCGTGGCCTGCGGATCCCCGGCCACGCGGGACGCGAGCAGTTCCGGCAGGGTCGCGCTCTCGACCGGCGCGGCGGTGTCGTTCCAGGTCGACCGGACCCGGCGGTGTTCGTCGGCGCTGAGCAGGTCGAGGGCGCCGATGGGCCGGTGCGGGTCGTCCGCGACGGCCTCGAGCAGCCGGACCAGCCGGGTGAGCAGGCTCCGCGCGGTGTCCTCGTCGAACAGGTCGGCGGCGTAGTCGACGGTGATGCCGCCGTCCTCGGCGAAGTCGAAGACGAGGTCGAACCGGGCGACGGGGAGGTCGAAATCCTCCTCGCGGCAGTCCAGGTCCCCGAGGCGGCCGGGCACCGGGGTCTGGCTGCCGGACGTGACCAGCGTCTGGAAGAGCGGGTGGCGGCCGGGCACCCTGGCGGGGCCCAGCTGCTCGACGACCGCCTCGAACGGCGCGTCCTGGTGGTCGAAGGCGGCCAGGTCCGTCGCGCGGACGCGGGCGAGCAGCTCGGCGAAGGTGGGGTTGCCGCCGGTGCCGGTGCGCAGCACGAGTGTGTTCACGAAGAAGCCGATCAGCGGGGTCAGCGCCTCGTCGGCCCGGCCGGCCACCGGGGTGCCCAGCGCGATGTCCTCCCCCGCGCCCAGCCGGGTGAACAGCGCGGCGACCGCCGCCTGCCGCAGCATGAACGGGCTGACCCGTTCGGCCGTGGCCAGCGCCGCCAGGCGTTCGTGTGCGTGCTGCCCGACGCTCGCGGACACCCGGCCGCCCCGCAGCGACGGGTGGGCCGGGCGGGGCCGGTCGTACGGCAGCGGCAGTTCCTCGGGCAGCCCGTCGAGAGCGGATCGCCAGTAGCCGAGCTGAGTGGCGAGCACGCTGCCCGGCTCGTCGGCGGCACCGAGCAGCTCACGCTGCCAGAGGGCGTAATCGGCGTATTGGACCGGCAGCGGCTCCCGGACCGGCTCCCGCCCGGCGGCCCGCTGCGTGTACGCGTGTCCGAGATCCTCGAACAACGGCCCCAGCGAGGCGCCGTCGCAGGCGATGTGGTGCAGGACCAGGAGCAGGACGTGTTCCTCGCCGACCCGGAACAGCCAAGCGCGCAACGGGATCTCGGTGACGATGTCGAACCCGTGCCCGGCCGCGGCCGCCAGTGCCGCCCGCAGCTCGGCCTCCCCGGCGCACTCCCGGACGACCAGCTCGGGCCGGACCTGACCGGCCGGCAGGATCCGCTGCTCGGGCTGCCCGTCGACGGCGGGGTAGACGGTCCGCAGGCTCTCGTGCCGTCCGGCCAGGTCGCCGAGCGCGGCCCGCAGCGCCGCCGCGTCGATCCGGCCGGACAGCCGCACCGCGATCGGCGTGTTGTACAGCGCGGTCGCCGGCTCGAACTGCTCGAGGAACCAGAGCCGTTGCTGCGCGTGGGACAGGGGAATCATGCCGGGCCTCCGGTCTCGATGGCGGTCGCCGCGACGAGCCGGCCCGTCGCCCGGTCCCGCATGACCAGGTCGGCGATCTCGCGCCCCGGGTCCCGTTCGTCGCGCCACAGCCGCAGGGTCACGGCGAACACCGTCCCCGGGTCCGCGTTGCCGAAATAGCCGATCCGCTGGTCGATCACCCGGCGCCGCAGGAACAGCTCGTCCGTGCGCCCGAGGGAGCGCCACGCGGCCAGCAGTGCCGTGTCGAACACCGAGAAGTACGACGCGAAGTACATGAGCCCGGCGCCGTTGAGGTCCCGCACCACGTCGAGCGCGTGCTCGCTGGTGCGCGCCCGCCCGACCTCGGCGAAGCCCTCCGGGCCGTCCGGGTGGAACCCGCCCGCGGCCCGTGCTCGGCCCACTTCGGCGCGCGGCGAGTACTCGGTGGGCAGCACCGGCAGGTGCTCGTAGGCGAAGTCCGGCGGCGCCAGGCGGGTCAGCCCTTCGTTGCTGCCGGCCGTGCGACGGGCGACCCAGCGGTTGAAGTTCTCGACGTACATGCAGTCGGGGTGCGGGCGCTCGTGGAACTCGTCCGCCGCCAAGGGCTCGCCGGGGGCGAACAGGCCCGCGGGCGCCAGCCGGTGCAGGGTGATGACCGACTGGCTGCCGAGCTGGAAGACCCGGGACGTCACCGTCAGCTCGTCGCCGAACGTCAGCCCGTGCGGGTGCACGACGGCTCCGCCGCGCACCCGGTAGTAGTAGAAGGACAGGTACGCGGGATCGCCGGCGGCCGTCCGGGCAGCGTGGACGTTCACGCCGCACGACTGCGCCACCGCTTCCCAGGTCCAGTCGCCGATGCGGCCGAAGATCAGGGAACCCCCGCTGCACATGCCCGGCGCCACCACGACGTCGCGGCCGAGCGTTCCGCCCGGGACGACGGTGGTCGCGGTCATGCCGGCACCCCTTCCCGGGATCGCGCCGCGCCGCGCCACGCGGCCGCTGCGGCGAGGAAGTCGTCGTTGTCCTCCGAGGTGCCGACGGTCACGCGGACGCCTTGGCCCGCGAAGCACCGCACCGCGACCCGGCGGCCGGCGCACCAGCCGGCGAAGCGCTCGGCGGCCTCGCCCAGCCGCAGCCACAGGAAGTTCGCCTCGCTCGGCGGCACGTCCCAGCCCGCGCGCAGCAGCACAGCGCGTACCCGGGCGCGCTCGGCGACGGTGGCGTCGGTGACCGCGCGCATCCGGGCCGGCTCGCGCAGCGCCGCCACCGCGGCGGCCTGCGCCACCGAGCCGACCGAATACGCCGGCACGCCCTTGCGCAGCTGCTCGGCGACCCGCGCGTCGGCCACGAGGTAGCCCACCCGCAGCCCCGCCAGCCCGTACGCCTTGGAGAACGTCCGCAGCACCACGACGTTGGGCCGGTCGCTCGCCAGGCGCGGGAAGGCGGCGAGGTCGCGAACGTATTCGGCGTAGGCCTGGTCGATCGCGACCAGGCAGGTGGGCGGCACCCGGTCCAGGAACGCCGCCAGCTCGGCCGCCGGCACCGCCGTCCCCGTCGGGTTGTTGGGGTCGCAGACCACCACGAGCCCGGTCCGCGCGGTGACCCGTTCCGCCATGGCCGGCAGGTCGTGGACGTGCCCGGTCAGCGGCACCTGGACCGGACGCACGCCGGCCAGCTCGGCCAGGGGCCGGTACAGCTCGAAGGAGGGCCGCGCCAGCACCGCCTCCGCCCCCGGCTCGGCAACGGCCTGGAAGAGCAGCTGCAGCAACGCCACCGATCCGGCACCGGCCACGAACCGCTCCGGTCCGATCCGGTGCGTCCGGGCCAGCTCGGCCACCAGCTCCGTGCACCCCGGGTCGGGATAGCGGTGCACCGCCGCCGCGGCCCGGGCGGCCGCGTCCACCGCCGGGCGCGGCGGCGCCTCCGGCGATTCGTTCGCCGACAGCAGCCGGGGCGGCGGCACCTCGTGGACGCCCTCCGTGGGCCGGTAGCCGGGCAGGTCGTACAGGGCGCGGCGCAGGTGCGGCAGCGGCTTCGGGTTCACGACGCCGCCTTGCGCTCGGCCACCAGCCGCGCGACGTCCCCGACCGTCACCGTGTCCAGCAGCTCCCAGTCGTGGACCACGATGCCGAGCCGCGCGTCGAGCAGCTCGGCCAGCTCCACCACCGCGAGGGAGTCCAGGCCGACCTCCTCGCGGGTCGCGGCCGGGCGGATGTCGTCGGCCCGGACTCGCATGGAGCGGACCAGGATGTCCTTGACCACCTCGTACACGTCCCCACCCCCTCTCAACTGGTCGTGCGCCGGCCCGCCAGGGCCAGCGCCACGTCGACGATGAGGTCCTCCTGACCGGCGACCGCTTGCCGGCGGCCCAGTTCGAAGAAGACGTCGCGGGGGTCGACGCCCTCGCGCCGCGCGACGTCGAGGACCCGGCCCTTGAAGCCGGAGAACACCCCGGCCAGCCCGCTGACCACGCCGACCGAGTCGATCGTGGGCGGTGCGGGCATGAGCACCCGGCCGGCGACATCCGCCGCGTCCAGCAGGCCGTACAGGTCGATGCCGGTCGGGTGGCCGAGCCGCTCCAGCACCGGGACCAGGACTTCGAGCTGCGCGTTGCCGGCCCCCGCACCGAAACCGCGGGCACAGGCGTCGATGATGGCCGCCCCGGCCCGCACCGCGGCGACCGAGTTGGCGATCGCCATGCCCAGGTTGTTGTGGCCGTGGAACAGGACCGGCACCCCGGTCGCCTCGCGGATGGCGGTGATCCGCTCGGTCACGTCCTCCGGCAGGTAGTGCCCGGCCGAGTCCATGATCCCGACCGCCAGCGCGCCGGAGGAGACCAGCTTCGCCGCCTCGCCCGCCAGCCGGGCCGGGGTCGCCATGTGGCTCATCATCAGCACGCCCTGCGCTTCGACACCCTGCTCGCGCAGCCAGCCCAGGTGCCGCTCCGCGAGGTCGGCCTCGGTGCAGTGGGTGCCGATCCGCACGATGTCCGCGCCCCGGGTCACCGCCATCCGCAGGTCCGCGGTCGTGCCCCAGCCCGGCAGCATGAAGGCGGCCATCCGGCTGTTCGGCAGCGCCGCCCGGACGGTCTCCAGCATCTCCTCGTCGGAGAGCTTCGCCCGGCCCGCCTGCAGCGAGGAGGCCCCGAGGCCGTTGCCGTGCCCGACTTCCACGACGGGGACGCCGGCGGCGTCGGCCGCTCGCGCGTACGCCCGCAGCTGCTCCGCGTCGAGCTGGTGGCCGACCGCGTGGTGGCCGTCGCGCAGCGTCGGGTCGTGGATGACGACGGTCATGCCTGCCCCGCATAGAGTTCGGCCACGCGCACGGCGGCGGAGTTGATGATCTCGAGGTTCCCGGCGTACGCCGGGATGCGGCCGCCGGTCGCGCTCACTTCGACGGCGACGAACGCGCGGCCGGCGCCGGCCACGCACGCGGCCACGCGGTAGCCGGGCACGTAGGTCCGCATCCGCTGCTCGGTGGCGAGGACGGCTTCGGAAACGCACGCCTCGTCCAGGTCCGCGCCGAGCAGCGTCACCGCCACCCGGAACGTCGCGGGCGGGCGGGCCGGGCTGATGTTGAGCAGCGCCTTGACCTGCTTCACCCCGGTGAACCGGGTGACCGCCTCCTGCGTAGTGGCGACGTACTCGTCCAGGTTCAGCCGGGTCGCGCGGCCCACCCCGGGGCCGGCCGCCGTGGTCACGACCTCGATGTACTCGGCGTCGTCCGCCCGGGTGATCGCGTGCAGCAGCGGCAGCACGGCCTGGCCGCCGCAGCTGATCATGCTCAGGTCCGGGTGCGCCAGCGCGTCGGCGTCGTTCACCCCCGGCACCACCATGTGCCCGGCGTTGCTCGGCGTCAGGTCGACCAGCAGCGTGCCCGTGCCCCGCAGCAGCTCGGCGTGCTCCGCGTGCGCGGTGGCGTCCGTCGCGTCGAACACGATCCGCGGCGGACGGCCGCGCTCCAGCAGCGCCCGGATCCCGCCGCCGGTCGTGGCGATGCCCGAGTCCGCCACCTTGCGCAGCCCGGCCGCGCCGGGGTCGCGGGCCACGACCAGCGCGCAGTCGAGCAGCGGCGAGCGGTGCACCAGGTCGGCCAGGCCCGCACCGATCAGGCCGGCGCCGAGCACCGCCGCGGGCATCGGAGCGGTCACGGCTTCCCCGCCCCGGCCGCGACGTCCAGGCGAACCGTGCCGAGCCGGTCGAACTCCGCGACGAAGCGGTCGCCGGGCGCGAGCGGCACGGCCGCGTGCAGCGCCCCCGTCATGACCAGCTGGCCGGCGTCCAGGGTGACGCCGTGCTCTCCGAGGGTGTTCGCCAGCCAGGCGACGACGGCCACGGGATCACCCAGCGCCGCCGCACCCGCGCCCGTCGCGACCAGCTCGCCGTTGCGGGAGAACGCCATGCCCAGCAGCCGGTAGTCGTCGTCCGGCCCGGAGGGCACCGGGTCCGCCAGCACGACCGCACCGTTGGAGGCCAGGTCCGCGACGGTGTCGGCGAGCCGGATCCGCCAGTCCGCGATGCGCGAGTCGACGATCTCCAGACCGGCGATGACCTCGCCGAGCGCCGCGCGGACCTGCTCGGCCGTGACCCCGGGGCCGCGCAGCGGGGCGGCCAGCCGGAACACGATCTCCGCCTCGACCCGGGGCGCGATGAAGTCGCCCAGGTCGACCCGCGCGCCGTCGGGGTGGATCGTCGACGCCAGCACCGGTCCGTAGTCCGGTGTGCCGACCCCGAGCACGGCCTGCATCGGCTTCGAGGTCAGGCCGGCCTTGTAGCCCACCGTCCGGTCGCCGTCGGCGAGCAGCAGGGCGAGCAGTTCCTGCTGGATCTCGTAGCCGTCCCGCAGGCCCAGTTCCGGGTCCTCGTCGGTGAAGGGCGCGATGGCGGTGCGGGTCGCCCTGGCGGTGTAAAGCGCCTTCGCCCGGGTTCGCGCGACGGTCTCCGCGGTCATCGGGACGCGACCATCATGCGGCTGCCCGGCATGCCCAGCGGTGTCGAGGTCACTTTCGCGAAACCCGCCCGGCGGAACAGAGCGCGCCATTGCTCCCCCGACGGCAGCTCGACGTTCATCGAGCTCGCGTGCAGGTAGGTGAAGAGAGCGCTGAACGCCCGCTCCGCGCCGCTGGCGTAGGGCACCGCGTCGGTGACGATCACGGTGCCGCCGGGGGCGAGGGACTCCCGGCAGGCCCGCAGCACCCCCTCGGCCACCTCCGGCCGGGCCAAGGTGTCGTGGAGGACGAACCCGGCGTGCACGACGTCGGCGTCCCGCACCGGCGAGGCGTCCTCGACGAGCGACTCGATCGGCCGGTGCACGACGTCGAGCCGGTCACCCACCCCGGCTCGCCCGGCCGCCGCGGTGGCCTCCGCGCAGGCGCCGGCGCTCAGGTCCAGCGCGACACCGGTGCTGTTCGGCAGTTCGGTCAGCAACCGCACCAGCAGCGCGCCCGCGCCGGCACCCAGGTCGACGATCCGCTGCGGCTTGCGGCTGAGGATCTCCTCCACCACCCCGGGGTAGAAGCCGTACGTCCCGATCCAGCGCGACGACACCGCCACCTTGCGCCCGTCGCGGCTGTGGCCGGCCGCGGTCGCGGGGTCGCGCAGGATCTCCGCGGCGTGGTCCAGGTAGGGCCGGTTGGCCGTCAGCGACCACGAGACGTAGCCGGCCCGGTAGCGGCGGCCCGCCATGTCCGCGCCCGGCACGAACTCCCGGGGGTGCGAGCCCGGCTCCAGCAGCCCCGCGGCCAGCAGCGCGCCGGTGAAGGCCACGGCTCCCCGGCCGTCCACCCGGCCGTGCTCGGTCACTTCGTCCAAAGTGAACGGACGGCCGCCGTCCAGCAGCCCGGAGAGACCGAGCGCCTCCGCCATCTCGAAAAACGCCGCGTACGCAGCCAAGTCGGCCGCTGATTCCCGGTCGTCGATCAGGTTCATGCCCTACTCCCGCGTCCACGCGTCTTCCGGTCTTCGCCATCATGGGTGGCCGCAATCCCCGCGCACGACCGTAATTCCCGCCGTTACGGCGCCGCAGGCGGATTCGGTGCGCGCCCGGCCTCGGAACGTCCCGGCACCACCGTGGTGATCTGCGCTTTTCGCGGCTGCCTTAAAAAGGTGGCTCCGGCGGCCGATGTCGGTGAGGCTGGGCCGACCGCCCGGCGATGTCCGGTCGCGGGCCCCCGGTGTGTCGGCAGGATCGTCTGCTCCTCGCCGATTGAAGGAGCACACCGGGCGGAACTGATTCCGATGGAGGTAGTCGTGCCCAGACAGGTGGTAATCGTCGGAGGCGGAACATCCGGGTGGATGACGGCCTCGTACCTCAAGGCGGCGTTCGGGGACCGGATTTCCGTGACCGTCGTCGAATCCGCCCGGATCTCCACCATCGGTGTCGGTGAGGCCACGTTCAGCACGATCCGGCACTTCTTCGACTACCTCGGGCTCGACGAGCGGGAATGGATGCCCGAGTGCAACGCCAGTTACAAGCTCGGCATCAGGTTCGAGAACTGGCGCGCGCCGGGGCACGCCTTCTACCACCCGTTCGAACGGGTGCGGGTGGTCGACGGGTTCGGCCTGACCGACTGGTGGCTGCAGCTGCGCCCCGGCGACCGGTTCGACCAGGACAGCTTCCTGATGGCCGCGCTGTGCGACGCCGAGCGGTCTCCGCGGTACCTGGACGGCACGTTGTTCGAGCAGGACTTCGTGGAGCGGGACGGGCAACGCGGGTATCGCACCACGCTGACCGAGCAGCACACCCAGTTCCCCTACGCCTACCACTTCGACGCCGCGCTGCTGGCCCGGTACCTCACCGGGTACGCCACCCGGCGGGGTGTGCGGCACGTCCTCGACGACGTGGTGGACGTGGCACTGGACGAGCGCGGGTGGATCGACCACGTGGTGACCCGGGGCTCCGGTGCCCTCCACGGCGACCTGTTCATCGACTGCAGCGGCTTCACCGGCCTGCTGCTCAACCGGGCACTCGGCACGCCGTTCCAGTCCTATCAGGACACTCTGCCCAACGACAGCGCGGTGGCGCTGCGCGTGCCCGTGGACGTGGCACGCCGGGGCATGCGCCCCTGCACGACCGCCACCGCGATGGACACCGGCTGGATCTGGACGATCCCGCTGTACGAGCGCATCGGCACCGGGTACGTCTACGCGTCCGACTACTGCTCCCCCGACGAAGCCGAGCGCACCCTGCGCGAGTTCGTCGGGCCGGCGGCCGACGATCTGGAGGCCAACCACCTGCGGATGCGGGTCGGCCGCAGCCGGGAGTCCTGGGTGCGCAACTGTGTCGCGATCGGACTGTCCAGTGGCTTCGTGGAGCCCCTGGAATCGACCGGGATCTTCTTCATCCAGCACGGTGTCGAGCAACTGGTCAAGCACTTCCCCGGCGACGACTGGGACCCGCGGCTGCGCGACTCCTACAACCGGCGGATCGCCGGCTGCATGGACGGGGTCCGCGAATTCCTCTGCCTGCACTACCGCGGCGCGGCCCGGAGCGACAACGCCTACTGGCGGGACACCAAGACCAGGCCGATCCCGGATTCCCTCGCCGGGCGGCTGGAGCAGTGGACGACCAAGCTGCCCGACAGCGAAACGATCTGGCCGCAGTACCACGGTTTCGAGCCCTACTCCTACGTCTGCATGCTGCTGGGTCTCGGCGGGCTGCCGGTGCGCCCGCCCGCCGCGCTCGGGCTGTTCGACGAAACGGGGGCGATCAAGGAGTTCGAGCTGGTCCGCGCCCAGGTGAAGGACCTGGTCGAGCGGCTGCCCAGCCAGCGCGACTACCTCGCGTCGATGCGGTGACCGCCGTGGAGCCGGACGTCGACCGGGACACCTTCCGCACGCTGATGGCGGGCTTCCCCGCCGGGGTCGCCGTGGTCACCGTCCCGGACGGCGACGGGCGGCCGCGGGGCATGACGTGCTCGTCGCTGTGCAGCGTGTCGCTCGAACCACCGACCCTGCTGGTCTGCCTGCGCCTGGGCAGCCCGACGCTGGCCGCGGTCCGCGAGCGGGGCCGGTTCGCGGTCAACCTGCTGCACCACCGGGCGCGCGCCACCGCGGAGCTGTTCGCCTCCGGCGCCGCCGACCGGTTCGACCGGGTGCCGTGGCGGGCCGGAGACGGCCGGGCCGGGCCGCACCTGAGCGGCGACGCGCACTCCGTCGCCGACTGCGTGGTCACCGGCACCGAACGGATCGGCGACCACGAGGTGGTGTTCGGCCGGGTACGGCGGATCGACCGGTTCGCCGGCCCGGCGCCCCTGCTCTACGGACTGCGCGGATACGCCGGCTGGCCGGATCGATCCGCTACCGGAGAGGCGCCCGGCACGGGCCGGGCGCCGGAAAGGTCTGTCATGACAACCGAAATCCCGGCGCCCGGCTCTCGGCGGGCGGCCGCCGCCATCTTCAACGCGGCGGTCGCCGCGCCGGCCATCGCGACCGCCTGGGAGCTGGGTGCGCTCGACGAGCTCAAGGAGTTCGGCCGGCTCGAGATCCCGGCCTTCGCGGCGCGGCACGACCTGCACCCGGGCTCCACCCGCGGCATGTTCGTGGCGCTCGCCGGCGTCGAGGTGGTCCGGCGGGACGGCGACACCGTCGTCGCCGGCCCGGTTTTCGACGAGGTCTACCAGGCCAAGCCGTTGTTCCACTGGCTGGCGGTGGGCTCGGCGCCGCTGTTCGCCCGGATGCCCTTCGTGCTGCGCAACGCCAACCGGGTCGGGGACTACTACACGCGGGACGCCCGGGCGATCAGCTTCGCGTCCCGGCAGGCCAACACCACGTTCTTCGATCCGGTGTTCTGGTCGGTGGTCGAGGGGCTGGGCTTCCCGGTCACGTCGGTGGCCGACCTGGGATCGGGCAGTGGCGAGCGGCTGCTCCAGCTGGCCAAGCGCTACCCGGCGGCCAGGGGGATCGGCGTCGAAATCGCCGCCGCCGCGCTGGAGCTGTCGACCGGCGAGGCCGCGCAGGCCGGCCTGGCCGATCGGGTCCGGTTCGTCGAGGCCGATGCGCGGCACCTGACGCCGCGCCCGGAGTTCGCCGACGTCGAGCTGCTCACCTGTTTCATGATGGGCCACGACTTCTGGCCGCGGGAGCAGTGCGTCGCCGCCCTGCGCCGGCTGCGCGAGGCGTTTCCCGCCGCCCGCAAACTGGTGCTCGGGGACAACGTGCGCACCGTCGGCGTGCCCGACGACGACATCCCGGTGTTCACGCTGGCGTTCGAACTCGGCCACGCCATGATGGGCGCCTTCCTGCCGACCGAGCAGGAGTGGCTGGACGCCTTCGACGAGGGCGGCTGGCAGTGCTCCGCCGTCCACCACGTCGAAGGACTGGCGGGCGCGGTCGTGTTCGAGCTGTCGTGAAGGACGAGGAGGGGGTCATGACCAGGTTCGTCCGGCCCGAGGTCGGCCGGTTGCCGGGGTATCCGGCGCCGCCGGCGCGCCCCGCGGTCCAGCTGGCCGGCAACGAGCTGCCGTGGCCGCCGCTGCCCGAGGCGGCGGCGGCCGCGGCCGCCGCGGCCGCCGCGGCACACCGCTACCCGGCGATGCGCCCCGGGGAGCTGATCACCCGGCTGGCCCGCCTGACCGGCCTGCCGGCCGGGCAGGTCGCCGTGGGCCCCGGCTCCGGCGCGCTCCTGCAGCACCTCATGCAGGTGGTGTTCGGCGGCAGCGGCAGTGTGGTGTTCGGCTGGCCTTCGTTCGAGGCGTATCCCGTCCTGGCCACCGTGGCCGGAGCGCGGCCGGTGCCGGTGCCGCTGACCGCCGGCCACGGGCACGACCTCGACGCGATCGCGGCGGCTGTCGGCGACGACACCCGGATGGTGCTGCTGTGCAACCCGAACAACCCCACCGGCGCGGTGCTGCACCGGGAGGCTCTGCTGGATTTCCTGCGGCGGCTGCCTCCGCACGTGCTCGTGGTGCTGGACGAGGCGTACCGGGAGTTCGTCAGCGACCCGGACAGTCCCGACGGGATCGACCTCGTCCGCGAACTCGGGGAAGGCGGCAGCCTGGTCGGCCTGCGCACGTTCTCGAAGGCGCACGGCCTGGCCGGGCTGCGGGTCGGCTACTGCGCGGGCCCGCCCGCGGTGATCGCCGCGCTCGACCGGGCCCAGCTGCCGTTCACCGTCACCGCGTCGGCCGAAGCGGCGGCGCTGGCCAGCTTGGCCGGTCGTGACCAGGTGGCCGCCCGCTGCCGCGACGTCCGCGTCGAGCGCGGCCGGGTGCGCGAAACCCTGCGGGCGCACGGGTTCGGCGTACCCGAGTCGCACGGCAATTTCCTGTGGCTGCCACTGGGCGGCCGGGCGGGCGCGTTCGCCGCGCACTGCCTGGCCCACGGGGTGCTCGTGCGCCCGTTCCCCGGGGAAGGAGTCCGGATCACCGTCGGCAGCCGCGCCGACAACGACGTCTTCCTCACCGCCGCCCGGTCCTTTTCCCCCACCGGGAAGTGACCTCGACGCCAGCACCCGGTCCCCAGGTCCGCGGCCCGTGGCCCGGTCGTGGGGAGAGGCGCCGGCGTCCCCCTCACGACGTCCGGCACCGCACGTCGAGGGCGGTCCCGTCGAGCAGGGCTTTGCCCAGCCGGGTGACGTCGTGCTGCACGGTGTTGCGGTTCCGCCGGGTGGTGATCAGGCCGGCTTCGCGCAGGATCGAGGTGTGCTGGCTGATGCCGGCCGAGGACATGCGCAGCCGCTCGGCCAGCTCGCCCGTGGACCGGCTGTCGGTGAGTTCCTGCAGCACGGCGGCCCGGGTGCGGCCGACCAGGGCCGCCAAGGCCCGGTGCCCGATCTCCGGCGCGTTCCACATCTCCTTCGCGTCGGTGTGGCTCGGCGGGGCGGCGGAGAACACCAGGACCGGGGTTTCGCCGTCCTGGCCGTCCATGAGCAGCGCGGCCCGGCCCTCGTGCAGGAACAGTGACGGAACGAGCACCAGCCCCCGGCCGTCGAGGTGGATTTCGCCGGTGCGCTCGCCGGGAATCTCCAGTACCGGCGGTCGCCACCGCACCAAGGGGTGCAGCGTGTCGAGCAGGCGTTCCACCCCGCCGGTCATCGCGAGGCGGCTCCGGGCGTCGCGTTCGCTTTCCAGGTGGCCGTGGACCCGCGGCCAGAACGGCGATATCGCGACCGAGCAGAAGGACCGGACCGCCGCCACCACCTCGTCACGGCCGGCGTCGGCCCCGTCGACCGGAGCGCGGCCGGGCAGCGTCGTTTCGTGCACCAGCCACAGCAGATCGGGCACCGGGCGGACGGACCGCCCGAGCGCGCGGACCGGGCTCCGGTGGGCGAACCGGCGCCGCCACACCGCGAAAATACCCGTTCGCGCTTTCGCGAACGAGTCCATCGCGAAAACGGCTTCCCCGGTGATGCCGACCGTGGTCGCCATTCTGATCCGCCCGAGGTCCGCCATGGTGAAATGGATCGTCTGCACCCGCTCCCCCAGGAGAAGAAAGAAAAACCGGGTCATGGCCGCCGCCGGCGGCACCGGGACGTCAGCCTTGCTCTTGCTGTTGTTCCATGGCGAGAACGAGGCTGCGGGGCCGCATGTCGGTCCAGGTGCGCTCGATGTGGGCCAGGCAGGCGTCGCGGCGATCCGGGCCGAAGTCGGTCGTCCAGCCGGCGGGTACCGGGCTGAAAGTGGGCCACAGCGAATACTGGCCCTCGTCGTTCACCAACGCCACGAACTCGCCGTCGGGGTCGTCGAAGGGATTCATGTCATCGCTCCTTTTCTTCCGGGCACAACGCCGACGCTAATGGGTGCGGTCCGCGCCGCCATCGGCGTTCACCACAGTTACGGTCTCCGGCGCGGGTCCGGAACCGGCGACCGGCCGCGCGGGCGCCCGGGCACCGCCGAGATCGAGCCGCCGGAGCAACGGGCCGGTCATCGCCGTGGTCACCAGCGTCATCACCACGAACACGACGAACAGGTCCGGGCCGATGATGCCGAGCGCCAGTCCCGCGGAGACCACCACCAGCTCGGTCAGGCCCCGGCAGTTGACCATGACGCCCAGCCCGGCCGACTCCCGCCACGTCAACCCGGTCAGCCGGCCGACGAGCGTGGTCGTGCCCAGCTTGCCCGTGACGGCCACCACGATCACGAGCCCGCACACCAGCACGTCCTGGAGGTTCCGCAGGAACCCGACGTGCATGCCGAACCCGATCACGGCGAAGAAGAGCGGGAGCACCGCGGTCACCCCGCGCCCGACCGTGCGGCCGAGGTCGCGCACCACGCGGTTTTCGCGCGGCATGATCACGCCGGCCAGCAACGCCCCGAAGATGGCGTGGACGCCGATCCAGTCGGTGACGGCGGCGGCGGAAAGCGCCCAGAGCACCAGCACCACGGTCAGGGCGCGCCGCCGGCCGGCGTGGTCCTCCGCGATCGCCGAGAGGCGGCGCAGCGCCGGGCGGACGACGGTGAGCGTTCCCGCGGTGAACAGGACGAGCCACCCCACGGTCGGCGCGACCGCGGCCGCCGAGTCACCACGGGCCAGCGCGACGACCACGACCAGCAGGCACCACGAGAGGACGTCGCCCACCCCGGCGGTGGCCAGGCCGAGCGTGCCGATCCGGGTCCGGATCAGGTCGAGCCCGGCGAGGATCCGGACCAGCACGGGGAACGCGGTGATGCTCATCGAGGTGCCCACGAAGAGGAGGAAGGGGATGAGCCCGGTCCCCGCCGGCCGGTACGCCGCGGCCAGGCCGGCGGCGAGCAGCAGCCCGCCGGCGAGCGGGACGGCCACCATGGCCGTCCCGAGTGCGGCCACCCGGCGCCCCGCCCCGCGCAGCAGGTCCAGCGGGAGGTCGGCGCCGAGGAGGAAGACGAAGCAGCTGATCGCCAGCTGCGCGACCAGGCCGAGGTGGGGCACCAGGGCCGTCGGGAACAGGGCGTGCTGGACTTCCGGCGCCACCTGGCCCAGCAAGGTCGGGCCCAGCGCGATGCCCGCGGCCATCTCGCCGACGACCGGTGGCTGGCGGCACTGTGTCGCGACCCAGCCGCCCAGCCGTCCCACCGCGATGATCAGGACGACCGCGAGGAGGAACCGCAGGACGAGCGGCCGGCCGCCGTCGCCCAGGTCCGCCAGCCGTCCGAACGTCGGAACGGCGTGGAGCAGGCCCACGGACACGGCCGCCAGGACGACGAGGACGGCCCCGGCGTCGCGTGCGTGTCCGACGCGCTTTTCCGGTGCTGTCATGGTTTCCGCTCTCCGGAGACGAAGTCGTGGGGCAGGGCCGGGCCCTCTCTCCGGCCGAACTGGGCGGCCTGGATCTCGTACAGTCCGCGGAACCGCCCTCCGGGCCGCTCCAGCAGCTCCTCCGGTGAACCGGATTCGACGAGCCGGCCGCGGTGGAGCACGTACACCAGGTCCGCGTGCCGGACGGACGCCATCCGGTGGGTGATGAGGACGACGGTCTGCCCGCCTTCGGCCAGTCCGCGGATCCGGTCGAACACCCGCTGCTCTTCACGGGCGTCGAGCGCGGCGGTGGGTTCGTCGACGATCAGGACCGGTGCGTCGCGGTAGTGGGCCCGGGCGACCCCCACGCGCTGCCACTGGCCGCCACTGAGCTGGTGGCCGCCCTCGTACCCCCGGGCCAGCAACGTGGCCCAGCCGCGCGGCAGGTCCTCGATCACCGCGGTGGCGCCCGCTTGGTCGGCGGCGGCGCTCAGCCGGCCGTCGTCGTCGGGAGCGCGGGAGTCACCGATGGTGACGTTGACCCGCGCGGTGAAGGGCCAGCGCTTGAAGTCCTGCGCGACCATGGCGATCCGGCCGAACACCTGCTGGCGGTCGGCCCGGCAGGTGGGGACGTCGTCCCACCCGACCCGGCCGCTGTCCGGGAGGTAGAGCCCGGCGAGCAGCTTGACCAGCGTGGACTTGCCCGAGCCGTTTTCCCCGACGAGCGCGGTGATCCGCCCCCTCGGGATGGTGAGCGAGACGTCGTCGATCGCCGGTGGTGCGGCCCGGTCGGTGCCGGGGTAGCGGAAGGTGACCCGGTCGAACGTGATCCGGCGGGGGTGTTCCGGCACGGCCAGGCCACCGCCCGGGATGGCCTGCTCGGCCGCCCGGACCCGCAGCCGCTCGAGGTCGGCGACGAACAGGCTCTCGTCGTACAGGCTGGTGACCGCCTGGACCAGGCCGCCGAGGCGGCCCGTGCCGGTGCGGATGGCGAGCACCGCGGTTCCCGCGACGGACACGGCCACGGTGCCGCCCCAGGCCAAGAGGCCCAGAGTGAGGTAGGTGGCGGCGGTGGCGAGCCCGGTCCAGGCGGCGACCCACAGGCCGGTGCGGGCGTCCAGCCCAGCCAGCCGGGTCTGTTCGGCCTCGGAGGCGGCGGACATGGTGCGGAAGTGCCGGAGCAGGAACGGGCCCACCTGGTGGACCCGGATCTCCGGGGCGGCTTCGACGGCGGTGAGTTCCGTACTGAGCACCCGGCCCGCGCGCAGGTGCTGCACCCAGGTGCGGAAACTCTCGTAACGGCGGCGCGCGGTCACGACGGTCCCCCACAGGTGCGGGACGATCATCAGGGTGAGCAACGGCAGCAGCACCGGATGCAGCACGGTGAGCACGCTCCCGGCGGCCGCCAGGGAGAGCAACGCGGTGATCACGCGCGTGCAGTGCTCGACCATCCGGCGGGCGGCCGTCGCCCCGAACTGGGCGGTGTCGAGCAGCCGGCGGAACCGGTCGTCCTCGAGCGCGGCCAGTTCCACGCGCGAGGCACAGGCCAGGTACTGCTCGGTGGCGGCTCGTTCGACCTTCGGCTGCAGCCGCCCCGAACCGTAGGTGGAGACGGCGGTGAGCACCGCGCCCAGCACCGCGGTGACCGCCACCAGCACGAGCGACGGCACGGCCCGGTGCAGCCAGCCGGCCGGGTCGCCACCGGCCAGCACGGCGGCCAGCGCGGCGTTGACGGCGACCAGCCCGACGGCCTGCGCGACACCACGTCCGACTTCGGCGCCGGCGACCAGCCACACCGCCGGAGCGTCGGTTTCGCGGGCGAGCCGGACGGTGGTGCGGACGAGTGGCGGCAGCGCCCGGACCACCGGCCACAGGCCGAGCCGGGTCAGGGCGCCGTCCTGGGTGCTCGTGTCGTTGACGTAGAGGAGGCGACCGCCGAAGAGCAGCTGTTCCGAGGAGGATGTGCCGGACGCCGGGCGGGTCTTCACGGGGCCGTCACGAGTTCCGCACCATGATGTCGACGAAGGCCTGCATGAGGCGCAGTTCCGGGACCCATTCCTGGACGAACAGCCACTGGCCGTTCGCGTTGACCTCCAGGAAGATGTGCTCGTCCTCGGGCGTCACGATGAAGTCGAAAGCCCCGAAGCGCAGCCCGAAATCGTTCACCATGGCGAGACAGGCCTTCGCCACGGAGCCGGGGAGCTCACCGATGGTGGCGTGGGGCAGCGAGTCCTGCCGGCGCCAGTCGTGCCGGGTGAGGTCGTTCTTCTGCGATTCGATCTTGCAGGTGAAGATCTGGTCCTCGAAGAGCGTGACGCGCAGTTCGTGCTTCTTCTCGACGAGTTCCTGGAACATGCAGGCGCAGTGCCGCACGCTGTCGACGTGCGCCATGTCCTCGTCGGTGAACGGCCGGACCAGTGGCATGCCGGGCACGAAGGTTTCGGAGGTGTACTCCTCCTCCACTTCGCCCGGAAGCAGGAACGGTCCCGTCATGGACTTGAAGACCATCTTCCCGGAGCACTCGTCGTAGAACTTGCGCACGTCTTCGGGATCGTTGGTGATGATGGTCTTCGGCGAAGTGAGGCCGAGGGCCGCCCCCTTGGTCATCTGGATCATCTTGTTGGCGGCTTTGCGGATGTTGTGCGGATCGCTCATCCAGTAGACGTCCGGATCGTTGAGCAGCAGATCCCACAACCCGCGCATGGCGTACTCGCTCTCCCGCTTGGCGTAGGGCATTTGCACCCGGGAGAGCTCCTTCGAGGGGCGGGCCACATAGGGCTTCCGCCACCAGACGGCCTTGATGTCGCCGAGGTCGATCACCCCGTCCCGAGTGTGCAGCCGGTTGGACCACCTCCCCTGCCGGAAAACCGCGTCGATCTGCGCGGTCAGCGGCACGTCCTCGGGGTAGAAGAAGACCGGCTCCCGGCCGTTCCGGCGCAGGATCTCGGCCGCGGCGTACGCGGTCGTGTCCCACCTGGATGTGACAATCAGAATCGTGGCGTTGCCCATGCCGTCACCCTCGTCTCGTCGATCTGGAATGCTTCACTGCCGCGTCGGCGAGCCGGGGCGGGCCGCCGCTTTCCGCCCGGACCCGCCCCGGTTCGTCCGGATCCGATGGTCACGGACCCCAAGGAATCAGCGAACGGGCCGGGCCACCTCCGCCGGTTCCCCGGACGAGTACGTCACTCGTCGTCCCACCGCCACTCGGTGTCGCTGTCGGCGTCGGGAATCGTGTTGGTGTTCGACGGACCCGTGTCGGTTTCGGTGTTCGTCTGGGTGGACATGCCGGCCGCCACGAAGGGTTCGCCCGGCTCCGGGTCCACGAGGTAGTCGACCAGCCGGTCGAGCTGCTGACGGGCTTCCTCGTCGGCCAGGACGTCGAGGGTGCCGCGGATCGGTTCCACTTCGGTCAGCAGGTGGCCGGCCATGACTTGCGGTGTGAACTGCATTCAAGCCTCTTCCTGTACGTCGGATTTCGGCGATCTGATTCGTTCTGTGCTCGCTCGGCGTTAGGCAGTCCCCCTTCGTCGGGTGCTTCAGCCGCCGGCGACGGCGGCCAGGACCATCACCGTGGTGCCGGGCGCAACGGCGGAATCCGCCGAGCCCAGGTCGCGTACGTCGGCATCGCCGACGTAGACGCGGACGAAAGGCAGGGGCTGCAGGCTGTCGTCGACGATGCGCCCGGTGAGGCGGGGGTACTCGTCCTGCATTTTCTCCAGCACCTGACGCACTGTGCCCGCCGGCACGGAAAAGCGCCGGACACCTCCGGTGAACTGCGCCAACGACGATGAGAGGGAAATACTTACGTCACCCATGGGACCACCTCGGACGGGATGCGGAGCTGATGTGGCCGGAAACCCCTGGCGCGATTCAGGGGGCCGCCGGAGAGGGCATGGCTCTCGGAATGCTGTTGCCACCCTTACCGGGATAGTCGAGGCCGGGGCAGACCACCCTGACCACCGATAAGCTGTCGGGCCGGGTCGACATGTCGGCCACGACCGGTGCCATCCCGGTGAGCTTCTCGACCCGCTCGGCGACCTCCCGCAGTTCCGCGTCGAGGTCGTCGTGGGCGGCGCCGTACCCTTCGACCACGTCGGCGAGGGGCTCCCCCGCGGCCGCGGACAACAGGGGATCGTCGGCGTGAGGCGGCCGGTAGCCGGACGGCAGGTTGTCGCGGGTGGTGCAGATCCTCGTGAGCCGGGTCTGGACCGCTTCGGTGATCGCCCGGCTCATGGCCACGGTGACGTCCATGTGGGCGCCGGAGCCCGCCGCGACGAGCGGGTAGAGCGGGGACCAGACGAACGCCACGAACACGGGAACCGCCAGGTCGTTCCGGACCATGGCCACCTCGCACCGGACGCCCGCGGCGGCCAGCCGGTCGAGCAGCGACCCGAGGTGTTCGTCGTCCACTGTGGACAGGTCGACCTGCACGCGGGAGTCCGTGCCGGAGTCGTCCAGGCCGGCCAGTGCGTGGCGTTCGATCACCTCGTAGATCCCGTGGAGACACGCCTCCGCCGCGGAGTTCCCCGACGCCAGCCCGGTGGACGTGGTCTTGAACACGCGGGGTTCCCAGAGGCTGCCGCCGACGAACGACAGGCTCAGCAACTGGACCGGAAGCGGCACGGGGTCACCGCCGACCACCGTGCGCGCCCGGGTCCACTCGAGCCGCACGTGGTCGAGGGGCTGCTTCAGCGGCCGGACGTTGAGCGCCCGGATCGGGTAGGGCAGTTCGAGGTCGCGAGCGGTCGCTTCGAACCGGGACGGGTCGAAGTGCTCCGCGTGCCACATCTCGATCGACTCCATCGCCGCGGATATCCGGGCCAGGAGCGGCGTGGCCCCTTTGCCCTGTGAGGTGCCGTACGTCTCCGACAGGGGGCGGACGGCGATCATCACGGGGATGCCGATGTGGTCCAGGTGCGTCACGTCCGCGACCCGGGTGATGCCGAAGGTCCCCAGCTGCGGTTCGATCCGCGACCACGTCGCTTCGGCCGAGAGAGCACGATGCGTTCCGTTCAGCACGACCTTCTTCGTCATGCCGGAACCACGCGGGTGTATTTCCCGTCCTTGATGGCGCCGACGACGAAGGGCTGAAGGAGGTCGACCGCCGTCCTGACGTTGGGAATCCCCCGGCGGCGGCACTCGCGGACCAGCTTTCCGGGCGGCACCTCCCAGAGGTGGCACAGCAGGACCTTGCCGGCTTCGCCGGAGAGCACCTCGGGGTCGTCTCCCACCGCGGAGCCGGTCGCCCGGCCGGTGAATTCCCGCACCTGCCGGAGGTAGCGGGCGACGGTCTCGACGTCCCCCGGTTCCTCCGTGCTCAGCAGGAGCTCCACCTCGCGCGGATCGCTCAGGTCCGGTACCGGGCAGACGAAGTCGAACAGCCAGTCTTCCTTGTGCGTCACCGGCTGCGGGAACCGAGCCACCCCGATCTGCCGGGACAGGGAATCCTCCAGGTCGCCCACGGCCTCGCCGGCCGGTGCGCGCCGGTAGGTCTCGTCCAGATAGCGTTCCCAGGCGCGCGGGTAGCCGGAGCTGAAGATCTGCTGGTACGCCAGGCGCCGGCCCAGCGGCGGATCCCCGGTCCGTTCGGCGAAGGCGTTGCTCCACACCCGCAGGAAAACCGTCTTCCAATCGGCTCCGCCGGCTCCCGTCACCTGCCCGACGGCACCGTCGGCGACGAGGTGGCGTGCCGCCTCCACCGCGGCGAGGCAGTCCCTGCGCTTCTGGTCGAAGACGTGCGGATCGCCGGCCGTCTGTTCCTCGTACCAGTCCGCCAGCTCGGGCCGGCCGGCCCGGCGCAGGATGTGCGCGACGCGCGCCTCCGTGCGCAACGGGTAGTACTCCGAGCGGAGCGCGGCGATGACTTCGCCGACGTCTTCGCTGCGCAGCACTTCCGCAGCGCACGCGGCCTGCGCTGCCGCGTAGAGGTTCACCAGGGGAACACTCAGGCTGGTGTAGGGAGCCGAGTCTTCGTGCGCCACCGCGACCGCGTCATCGCCGTCGAACACACCGGCGCGGTAGAGCTCGTAGACGGTTCCGCAGCCCCGCATCCCGAAGGCGCTCAGTTCCCGGGCCCGGAGAGCACCTATGCTCGCCGCGCCGACGACGTTCACCCCGCGGTCGAGCGCGTGGAGGTATTCCTTGTGCCGCAACCCCAGCCGGTGGTGGTAGTAACCGTCAACGACGACGGCCGCGTCCCCGGAAACCAGGTCGGCGGAGAAGAAGTCCCCGTGGGACGCGGGCGGATGGACCACCACGTCCGGGAACCGCCGGCGCAGCTCACCGGCCGAGCACGTCGGACCGACGTAGACGTGCACTGTCCCCGTTGCCATCGGCCATCCCCTTCCGTGAGCGCTTCCCTGAAAGGACTCTAGGTGAGTGGGAAAGGAACGCCCTGATCAGGATTGCGCGATCAGCGGCAGATGTTGCGAGCAACTCCCCCGGACGCACATCGGGTCCTCCCGGACCGGGCCGTGGCCCGGTCCCACCTGGACGTCCGATGTGGACCGGCGGATCGGGTGCGGTCGTTCACCGTGCGGGCAGCCCACTTCCCCGCACGCCCGTGCCGAGCGGATCGCGGGCAGGTTCGCGGGGTCGGAGCCGCGGGTCCGGGAGCGGGAGTATGTGTCCGGGCTGGTCGCGGGCTTGGAGCGGAAGAACGGCTGGACGCTGGCCGAACAGGCCGGCGAGGTGCCCCCGGAGGGGATGCAGCGGCTGCTGCGCCGGGCGGACCGGGACATCGACGACGTCCGCGACTATGTCGTATCTGCCCGAGCACCTGCGGTTGTGGCTGGAGGCCCACGATGCCGGGCACGTGCCGGCCACCAAGGTCAACGACACCCCGGTCACCACCGGCCGGCGGCCGCGAAGCCCGGGCCCGACGAGCTGATCAAGGGCCTGCCAGCCCGGTCGTGGCGGGCATGGTATGCCCACATCACCCTGTCGCTGCTCGGGTCCCGGTTGCGCGGGGAGGCCCGCGCCCGGATGACGCGGCCCCCTTGCCTGGCGGCTCTGTCGTTGTCTTACCGGCGGTGAATCAGCGTGGCCGGGCGAGCCGTCCCAGCGTCACCTGTGGTCGGCCATTCGGCGGGACAGTGGGTGCCGGGGGCCGGCGTGTGGAGGGTGAGCAGGTAGGTGTCGACCGCCGCACGCACGCAGGAACTGAGCCGGTAAGTGCCGTGTCCGGTGCCGTCGTAGGCAAGAAGGGTGGACGTCGGCAGTTGAGCGGCGACGGACCGCGCCCACTGGTACGGGGTGGCCACGTCATGGATGCTGTTGGTCATCAGGATCGGAGGTGCCTGAGTGACATGGAGCCGGTGTTGGGGGTTGTTCACCCGACCGCTCCAGCCCAGACATCCGGTGAGCTGGGTGTAGAACGGGCTGAGACGGGTGTGCGGGGCGACGACCTCTGACCGTTTCCGGTACGCCGACAGGGCGGCAAAGCTGTCGACCTCGTTCCATTTCCAGTCACCGCACCAGATCGGCAGTTCACTGCGGGCTCCCGGATCCTGCGACTGGGCGCGAAGCGACCCGGGAGTGCCGTCGGCGAGCGACTTGAGCCAGTCCGCCAGCTCGGGCCACCCAGCCGGGTCGTACATGAAGGGGTACAGGACCTCCTCACGGAGCTGGGCGACCGACAGGGCGTAGCTGCTCCCGGGACGGGTCAGCTTCCCCGCAGTCGCCTTGGCGTGGAGATCGTCCCAGAGGGCCGGCACGTCGCGGTTGTGCAGCGAGCAGGCAGGGGTGCGCCCGCACCAGGCCGCGAAGTCGGTGAAGGAGTCCTCGAACGCCTGGTTCTGGGGGACGAGGAAACCCATGGTGCCCACGCTGTGGTCCAGATTGGAATCCAAGGCCAACGCGCGCAGGTGCGCACCGAACAGTTCGGCGTACTGCTGGCCGATCTGGGTGCCGTAGGACTTGCCGTAGTAGCTGATCTTGTCCTCGCCCAGTGCCTGCCGCAGCGCGTCCACGTCCCGTACCACACTGGTCGTGTCAGCGTGATCGGCCAAGGGTCCGCTGTACTGCACGCAACTGCGGCCCAAGCGGTCGTTGTGATCGAGCATGCCGCGGTAGTCCGGCTCGGTTTCCGGATAGAAATCGACCCAGTCGTTCAGCACGGCATCGTCGCAGGTGAGCTGGGCACTGCGTGCCACGCCACGCGGATCGAACCCGACGACGTCGAAGTTGTCCGCGAGGGACTGCGACATGACGTGGTTTTCGATGATGTCGGTCGCGAAGTCGACCCCGGAACCACCCGGCCCACCGGGGTTGACGATGAGCACGCCCTTGCGCTGCCGGGGTTTGGCGGCTTTCGCCCGAACGACGGAGATCGGTGTCGTCGCCCCGGCGGGTACGCTCCAGTCGATCGGCATCGGCACGGTCGCGCAGTCCAGCGCCGGGTGCGCGTCGCATGCCTGCCAGTGAATGGACGAAGCCGGACGGGCCACCCCCGGAGGCGTGGCCCCAGGTGTCACCGCTACAGCTGGATTGGCCACGGCGACGAGGGCCATCACTGCTCCCACCGTCACCGTCATGCCGTTCAGTCGCCCCATGTTGATCCCCCTTCTGCCATTGCATTGCCATTCATCGGGATGACGCCTGATCGTCTTGGATGGTTGCGCGACTGCCCGTTCCAGGCATTCCCGCGCACGCCGGCCTTTTTGGCCGGTCGGCGCGGCTTTGGTGGAACCGGCGCCCGCCCAGGAGCGAGTGCCGGGTCCACTCTGGTCGGCCTTGTGGGCCGGTCAGTTTCCCGCTGGAACGGTCCCCGCCTGGTCGGTGATGGCGGTGTGGACCGAACTGTAGGAGGTCACGGTGTCGGCCTTGATGCCTTCGATCCCCACGTCGCCTCCTGGCGTGAACTCGGTCGTCCGTTCCCCGATGAACTCGCCGGTGTCGCAATCGACGATGATGTCGTAGCGATAGGTACCGTCCGGGGGTGTGACACCCAGGGCGACGCCCTTGCGGCCGTCGAGGTTCGCCACCTGCGCGGTGATCTTCAGCCCGGGAATCCTGGCCACCGCGCGGTACACCGCTTCCTTGAGATCGGCGGGTACGACACCGGTCTTCAGCAGAGTGGCCGCGACCGCCAGCACACCTCCGCCGCGGGGCTTGTTCGCCAGAAAGGGATCCTTGAGCATGAGGTCGTAGAGCTGTTGCGGGTCGCGGGGCAAGTCGGCCAACTGCTGTTCGGTGGGTGCGCTCCATTCGCCGGCGCCCCGGCCGGCGAAGATCAACGCTTTCTCGGGGAACTGGCCGCCCCGCGCGCGCCACTCACCGGACTGACGGATTTCGTTTACGTTCTGCCCCTCGGTGGTGGTGGCGGTTTGCTCGTTGCCCACCAGCCACTGCTTGTTCCCCGTCTGCCCGATCTTGAGCAGCCATTCACTGTCGAAGTCGCTCGGCTGCCAGGTCTGCCTCAGCTCTTCGGCGAGGAAAGCGAACTGGCGCTCCTTGCTGGCGACCAGGTACCAGCCGCGGGTCTCGGTATACCGGAATTTCCCTGCGGGAATGGGCGCCTCGCCCGTGACATGGATCATGTCGGCCGCTTTGTCCAGCGCCTGCTGCACCGACGCGAATTTCACCGCCGGCACCGACGACGTCGACTGGGCCGAGGGCGCACCGTGGTCTCCGCCGGTGATCGCCA
Organism: Amycolatopsis sp. CA-126428; assembly: GCF_002904335.1. Taxonomy (GTDB): domain Bacteria; phylum Actinomycetota; class Actinomycetes; order Mycobacteriales; family Pseudonocardiaceae; genus Amycolatopsis. The sequence goes on from NZ_PPHF01000129.1 coordinate 199,879, forward strand.
CGGTGGCGCCGACGGCAACGACCACTGCCGCGGCGGCCGCACTGAGCCACCAGCGCCGTCCGGCGGGGAGCCCTGGCTTTCGTGTCAGCTCGGTCACCGGGTTGGTGTCAGCCACCAGGGTGTCCCTTCCTTCGAGCGAGCGCACCGCGTTCAACAGCGTGTTTCGTGCCTCGCCCAGGGGCTGCCGGCTGGCGAGTTCGTCGGGGCGCATCAAGATCAGCCCTTCGTCCAGCTCTTCGTCGGTCCACAAGCGGTGGACGTTGTCCTCAGTCATCGGTCTGTACTCCTTCCTCATCGCGCGCGGAGCTGGATGCCGCGGAAGCCCTCAGCAAGCGCCGGGTCCGGTGCAGGCGGGAGCGCACAGTGCCGGCGGGAACACCGAGCGTCTCGCCGATCTCGGTCGGCGTCAGTTCCGCCCAGCTGGTCAGCAGCAGCACGTCCAGATCGTTCGGCGAGAGTTCCGCCAACGCCCTGGCCAGGTGCTGCACCCGGGCCTGCGCGTCGATCCGTTCGGCCACCCGATCGGCATGCCCGTGCACAACCCGCCTGCTGAGCTCGTGCGCGGCCAGGTGCAACTGCTTGCGCTGGGCAGCGACCTCGTTGCGGACCTCCGTACGCAGTAGGTTCGTCGCGATACCGAACAGCCAGGACCGGGCGCTTCCTCGCTCGGCGTCGTAGCGGTCGCGCTGCTGCAACGCGATCAGGAACGTCTCGCTGAGCAGGTCACCGGCAATGTCGACACCGATCCTCCCGACCAGATAGCGGTGCAGGACCGCGGCATGCTCGTCGAACAGACGCCCGAAAGTCTCCTCGAGATCACCGCGACGCAGGTCAGGCCGATCACCACCGCTTGCCGGAGTTGATTGCCGCGTCATAGTCACGACAAGTATTGGGCTTGCGCGGCGGTAGCGTTGCACGCGAACGGATCTCCGAAGTGGGTCACCCACGTATCCGCCTTCTGGTGCTCGCCGGCCTCGTCCACCGCGCCGATCACGATCACCGACGGGTGGGCCGCCGGATAGGTCACCGGGTCGCCCCTCTTCGCGCTGTTGGCGGCCGAGGCGACGAGCACGACATCATGGCTCGCGGCGTAGTCGACCGCATCGGCGAGCCGCTGGTTCTGCTCGACGGTACCGGCCGAAATGTTGATCACCCGCGCGCCGCCGTCGACGGCGGCCCTGATCCCGAGCGCCATCCCCTCCGGCGTCAGCGCGCCGTCCTTCTTCGGGTCGTCCGTTTCATCGGTGGTGGCGTGCTGGGTGCGGCGCCATCGGCGTCACTCGGCCCGCGGCGTCCGCGTGCCGCCCTGGCCACGTCAGGTAGTCGATCTTCCAGGTGCGTGAAGGGTCCGGCGGACGGCGGCGCGGAGCCAATTGTGGGCTCCGTCGGCGGACTGGCGAGGATGCCAGGCCATGCCGATGGTCAGTGGTGGCAGAGGCAGGGGGATGTCGAGGAGGTGCAGGCCGAGGGCGGTGGCGTCGGCGGTCAGGGGTGAGGCGGGCGCGTCGGAGAGTGCCGCGGGGACCAGGCAGACGAGGTCGCTGCGGGCGGCAAGGGCCATCGCGGCCAGATGGCTGGGCAGGACCACGGCGACCCGCCGGCGAAGGTCGTGCTCGGCCAGGGCGGTGTCGAGGGGACCGGTGAACCGGCCGCGGCGGCTGACCGCGACGTGGTCGGCGGCAGCGAGCCGGGCGGGGGTCAGGGGTTGCTCGGTCAGGGGGTGACCGGGTCGGACGGCCGCCACCATCCGCAGGGTGAGCAGGTTTTCGACCTGGGTTTCGGGATCGACGTGGTCGATAGCGCCGATCTCCAGGTCGATCCGGCCGTCCCGGAGGGCCGAACCGGCCTCGAACTCCTCGGTCCGGAACCGCAAGGAGACCCCCGGCGCCTCTCGCCGGGTCAGTTGCAGCAGGCCGGCGGCCAGCGCCGCCCCGACCAGGTCGGCGGCCTGGAGGGTGAAGGTGCTGTGCAGGGTGGCGGGATCGACGACGGCGCCGGATGTGAGCAGTGCCGCCAGGCTGCGCACCACGGCAGCGGCCTCGTCGCGCAGGGCGTGGGCGCGTGGTGTGGGGACCATGGTCTGCCCGGCCCGGACCAGGAGGGGGTCTTGGAGGATGCGGCGCAGGCGGGCGAGGGTGCGGCTCATGGCTGCCGGGGAGGTGTGCAGGCGGGCGGCGGCGCGCGTGACGCTCTGCTCGGTCAGCAGGGCGTCGAGTGCGACGGCGAGGTTGGCATCGATGACCGGGTCAGTGCTGCTCACCAGCGTAATTCCATTTCAGACAATGAATGCTTGCCGAAGTTCCCATTGTGGCATGGGTGTGCTTCTCAGCAGCATCGGAAGCGTACCGACCGGCACGACCTGCGAGGTTTTCATGATCGTCATCACTGCTCCCACCGGAAACATCGGCCGTCACCTGCTGTCCCTGCTGCTGGATGCCGCCTCCACCCACGGCGAGGAGCTGCGGGTGATCGCCCGCGACCCGGCCCGGCTTCCGGACGCGGTGCGCGGACGCGTCGAGGTGATCACCGGCTCGCACGGCGACGCCGAGGTCGTCGACCGGGCCTTCGAGGGCGCGGACGCTGCCTTCTGGCTCGTGCCCCCGGACTCCTCCCTGAGCCCGGTGGACGCCTGGAGCGAGTTCACTCGCCCCGCCGCCGAGGCCCTCGCCGCCCACGGCGTCGGGCACGTCGTCGGCGTCTCCGCGCTCGGCCGCGGCACGCCGGTCGCCGACCGGGCCGGGCTCGTCACCGCGTCCCTCGCCATGGACGACCTCATCGCGAAAACCGGCGTCGCCTACCGGGCTCTTGCCAACCCGTCCTTCTTCGAGAACCTCCTGGAGGAGGCCGGCTCGATCCGCGAGAAGGGCGTGTTCACCGACGTCGTCGACGCCGATCGCAAGGCCCCCCTGGTTGCCGTCGCCGACATCGCCGCCGTCGCCGCCCGCCTGTTGCTGGACCGCTCCTGGACCGGCGTCGGCGACGTCCCGGTTCTCGGACCCCGGGACCTGTCCCCCGGCGACCTGGCTCGCATCATGACCGAGCAGCTGGGCCGCCCCGTCCGCTACGAGCGCCAGCCGGTCGAGGAGCTGCGCGCCACTCTCGTCGGCTACGGCCTCAACGAAACGTTCGTCCAAGGCATCATCGACATGAAGCAGGCCAAGGACAACGGCCTCGACGCCGGCGTCACCCGTACCGCGGACACCGCCTCTCCCACGACCTTCGAGCAGTGGTGCGCCGACACCCTCAAGCCCGTCGTCCTGTCCTGACCGCACCGTCCGACGCATCACCGGCACCCGTCGTCGTGCCGCACACATCAAGACCACCTGCCACCGGGGAAGGACCCGCCATGCCCACCGAAGAAGCCCAAGCAACGGTGACCGCTTTCATGCTCATCAAGACCACCCCTGAATGGCTTGCCATGACCGTCCAGGAACGGGCGGACGCCTTCACCACCCAGGTCGTCCCCGCGATCAAGGCCAAAACCACCGGCGTCCGGTCACGCTTCTACGACACCGAGTTCTACTCCACACGCGTCACCGACATCTGGGTCTGGGAAGCAGACGATCACCACGCCTACCAGCTCCTCATCGACGCGCTGCGCGAGACTCCCTTCTGGGACCGCTACTTCGAGATCGTCGACCTGCTCGTCGGTACCGAGAACGGCTACGCCCGCACCTACGGTCTCGACCCCCTGGCGACCATCGTCACCTGATACGCCGGCCCGCCTCCGCGTGACCGGGCCAGTGTACGGTCCTCTGCCGCGAGTGCTTCCACCTCCTGCCCTGCCCTGCCGGGCGGCGCGGCGCGCCGTTGTGGATCGTGCTGAGCGGGTCTGACCACGTGGTCAATCCGACTGACCTCGACCTGCCCGGCAACTGGGGGCCGATGGGGAGCCGGCGACGAACTCGGCACACTCAACCTCGTCGACGACGACGTGCGCGCGAAGGCCGCCGCGGAGGTGCGTGCGCGGCCCCAGGCCCGGATCTGGTCGGCCAGCCGCTCGGCCAGCTCGGCACCGGCGCGGCCGTGATCGATGGCGCCCAGCTCCGACTGCCGTTCGCCATCATCGTCGAAACGGCGGAAGGTGAAGCAGGCCGGCGAGTCGCCCTCAACCAGCGCGGGACTGCGGGACGGGATGGCGGGCGTGGCCAGCCCGGAGTCGACGGCGGCCCGGTCGACGGCGACGCGGCAAGGACCCGGCTCAGCGCCGGTGCTGCCGACGGTCACACCGGACCACACTGACGTCTTCGGCCGGGTGAGCACGCCGCTCAACGCGTCGAGCGTGATCGCCGCTGCCGACTTGTTCGATCGGGGGAACGTGGGTTGGGGCAAACGCCACCGAAGCGGCGGAGGGGCGCTGCGGCTGTCCCGTGGCAGCCCGCGATCGACTTGCCCGCGCGGTCGCCGGAGCAGGCGGTCTCGCTATTGCCGTCGGGGGGCCGCGTTCTCGCAGTCGTCCACCGAGATGATGCCTGCCTCGACTGGCGCGGATTTTCCGTACTGTGCTCCCGTGATGACGAAGACCAGGCCACGCTTTCGAGGGCTGCGGAGACCGTCGAGGGGAATGGTGAACCGGCTGTACCCGGCCGGCATGGGCGAGGACATTCGCGTCCACTTCCCGGCGTTGCCGAGGTCGCGGTTGACGAAGAAGTCCTGATTGTCGTTGTCCGTGACGATGAGCGTTCCGTTCGGCCCGCCCGAGTCCGTCCACGACACCACGGGCGCTCCGTTCGGCGCATCGCCATTCTGGTCGAGGAGCGGGGTGTCCCCGGAGAACCGGAACGACTCCGGGTCCTTCGCGATCCGGTAGTGCACGTGGTAGGTGTAATTGTTTTGATCGGGGTTGTCAGGGTCGTCGGGCGCCCCGAATTCGTAGGTCATGATCCACAGGCCCCTGTTCAGCCTGGCCACGGTGGTCATGCCCGGTCGTTCGGGGTACGTCGTTCCGGTCGCATCGTCTACCACGGGACCCCACGTGCGCAGGTCCGTGCTGGTCTGGTGGGCGAGCTTCTGACCGAAGTGCGGGTCCCGTTGGTCGGAGTAGTAGCAGATCAGCCTGTTGTTGTGCAGCAGCAGGAACGGCTCCCACACCGGCGTCGCGCCGTTCGTCGTGTCGGGCGGTCCGCCCCGGGCGACCGTGCTCAGGAACCGCCAGGTGAGGCCGCCATCCGTGCTGGCATGAAGCTGGATGTTGGTGCTGGTGAAGCTGTCCAGCCAGTTGCAGGCGAAGAGCAGTGCGCCCTGGGGCAAGCCCGCGAACGCCCGGGGCAGTTCGTACAGGAACGGATGAAGGGAGAATCCGGTGGCCTCATCGGCGTTGGGCACACTGCCCTGCTTCTCCCAGGTGCGGCCATCGTCGTCGCTCCGGTAGAGCGGAAAACCCGGACCGCTTCCCCCTTGAAACGTCGCGAGCAGCGTCCGCGACATCCCGGCAGGCCGCCCGGCGGTAAGACGCACGGCCCGGGCGTAGGACGCCCGTCCTCCGGGGTTCGCCACGACAACGGGCCCGAACGGAGTTTCTCCATGCGGCTTGCCCGTGTCGGCGAACGCCGGCCCAGCCAGTCCCAACGTCGCCCCAGCAGCAACACCTGCGCCGGCGCCGAGGAAAGTCCGACGAGAGAACTGCGAACGGCCGGCGGTCGGCTCATCTGCGTGTGATGCGTGGCGATCCGGCACGATTGCCTCCTCAGTGACGCCCCCGCCCACCATGCACGCCCGTGTGCATGGCTTCGTTTTGGGGAGAAGATGCGGGTTCGGCAGCGCCTCGGTGGACCACTTCGTCTAGACAGCGAACTAAACTCGCCGGCCTGGCCACTGTCAAGGACAGGGAACCGTATCTACGGCGCGTATGGCCGAATTCAGGATATGTAATTTACTTGAGACGAACGAGCCGGGCTTCGTTCCTGCGCGGCCGCCAAGCGTCCGGCGGCACAACCTGAGCCTGGTGCTGCGATACCTCGGCAACCGAGGGCCGCCCAAGTCACGGCGGCGACCGGGCTCACCGAAGCGACGGTGTCGAGCCTCGTAACCCCACAGGCGCACTACCGGACACAGTTCGTCCGCCGCATGCGTCGGGTGGCAGTCAGCCAAAACGACTCCCGCCACCCGTCGGCGCGGTGATCACTCTGGCAAGCTGCCGGTCGGCGCCTGCGCCACGACGGGTCATCGGTTTCCTGAAGCTCGGACCACGTCGGTGTCCCCAACGAGGAACGAGGGACGCTCGGCACCTGGGTCCAGCGGATGACCGCGTCGTGGGCGGGTGACCGAGCGATGTCTTCGGCCGGATCGTCGCCGCCCCGGCCTGAACTCCGCTCAGGTGTACCAGGTCGGCGTGGGGTATTCGCCGAGCAGGGCGTACACGCCCACCTCGCGGCGCTTGTACGGCAGCGGGTCGTGCAGCGAGTGGGTCCGCAGGTTGCGCCAGAACCGGTCGAGGCCGTACTTCGACGCGCTCGCCCGCGCCCCGGTCAGCTCGAAGATCTTCGTGCCGATTTCCAGGCCGGTGTCCACCGTGCGCTGCTTGGCCGCGGCGATCAGCACCGCCACCTCGCCGCGCGCTTCGGGTGTCAACTCCTCCCGCGGGGCGTGCAGCACGCGGGAGATCGCCGCACCGGCCTTGTCCACCAGGGCCTCGACCGCCCACAGCTTGGCCTGCAGGTCGCCGTAGCCGTCGAGGATGTACCACTCCTCCGAGGCCGCCTGCTTGTCGTCGCCGCCGTAGGGCCAAGCCCGGGTCCGGTCCTGCGTGTAGGCGAGCGCCGTCTTCAGCGCGCCCTGGGCGATGCCGAGGTAGAAGTTCGCGAAGACGAGCTGGATCGCCGGGACGTTGAGGGTGTTATACACCAGCGGCTGGAACTTGCGGTCGACGTAGCCGGCGGCCGACTCCCACGGCACCCGGACGTTCTCGATCGTCACGCTGCCGGATTCGGTGAGCCGCTGGCCGATGTTGTCCCAGTCGTCGTGGAAGGTGATGCCCTCCTGCTTCGACGGGACGATCGCGAAGATGTGGTCCTCGGTTCCTTCGCGGACGCCTTCGAGCACGGTCAGGTCCGAGACCTTGCCGCCGGTGGAGAACGACTTGTGCCCGTTGTAGACGATGAAGTCGCCGTCCTCGGTGATCGTCAGGTCGGAATCGCGCGGGTTCACCGCGCCGCCGAAGAACAAGTTGTCCTTCGTGTACAGCTCTTCGACCGCGGTCACCTGGGCGTCCGTGGCCACCAGGCGCGCGGCCCAGGCCCACAGGTAGTGGTAGCCCAGCAGCTGCCCGATCGAGCCGTCGGCCTCGGCGATCTCGCGGATCACCCGGTACGCGGTTTCCCAGGTCTGTCCGCCGCCACCGTGCTCGGCCGGGCCGAGGAGGGTCACCAGGCCGGCGTCCTTCAGCAACCGGACTTCCTGGTACGGAGTTTCGCCGCGATGGTCGCGTCCGACGGCGTCGACGGCGAGTTTGGCGGCGACCTCGCGGGCGCGTTCGATCCAGTCGGTCATGCTCGGCTCCTCACGGGTTCGGGTGTTGCGGCGCTGTGGTCGAGGTCTTTTTCCAGCTCCCGGATGATCGGGAGCACGTGCTTGCCGAAGTACTCCACGTCCTCCTGGAAGTGCAGGAAGCCGAGCAGCAGCAGGCTCGCGCCGCGGCGCTTGTATTCGATGGCGCGTTCGGCGATCTGTTCCGGGGTGCCGATGAGCCGGGTGCGGAAGCCGTCGTTGTACTGGACGAGGTCGGCGAACGCCGAATCCGCCCACATGCCCTTCTTGTCCGCGGTGGAGTTGCCGGCCTGCTGCACGGCGGAACGGAAGCCCTCGACGGCTTCCACATTGGCTTTGGCGACGATCTCGCGCAACACGTCCCGCGCTTCGGACTCGCTTTCGCGGGCGATCACGAACCCGTTCAGGCCGAATCGCACGGCGCGGTTGTTTTCGGCGGCGTAGCCGCGGACCTCGGCCACCTGCTCGCTGAAGCCATCGTAGTCCTTCCCGTTACTGAAGTACCAGTCCGACACGCGGCCGGCCAGCTTGCGCGCGGCGGTGGAGTTCCCGCCCTGGAAGACTTCCGGATGCGGACGGCCCTCTCCCGCGATCGGCTTGGGTTTGATGTCGAAATCGTGGATGCGGTAGAAGTCGCCGGAGAACTCGGCGTGGTCGTTGGTCCACAGTTCCTTGAGTACCCGGATGAACTCTTCGGACCGGCGGTAGCGCTCGTCGTGCTCCAGCCACGGTTCACCGAGTCCGGTGAACTCGTCCTTGAACCAGCCGCTGACGACGTTCACCGCGGCCCGGCCGCCGGAGAGGACGTCCGCGCTGGCGATGAACTTGGCCAGCACCCCGGGCTGCCACAACCCGGGGTGCACGGCCGCGATGACTTTCAGCCGCTGCGTCGCCAGCAGGAGGGCGAGGCTGAAGCCGGTCGATTCGTGTTGGTAGGCGGCACCGTAGCTGGCGGTGTAGCGCACCTGCGTGAGCGCGTATTCGAAACCGTTGTTCTCCGCGATGACCGCGAGATCCCGGTTGTATTCGTACCCCCAGTCGGTGCGCTGCTCGATGTCACTGGTGACGAGCCCGCCGCTGACGTTCGGCACCCAATAGGCGAATTTCAGAGGTTCGTGGAGCTGGGTCATGATCGGCAGAGTGGGGTACCGCGCCGCGCACAGCAACGGCATCCAGAGAATGAGAACCCGGATTCCCAAGCACTGAACGAACCGGCGCTGCACTGTTACGACGGCGCGGCGAGGCCTACCGTCCTGTAGTCATGGGCTCCGATTCGAGCAAAGCCGCCCCATGGGTTACCTTTTCGCGGCACTCAGCACCGAACGCCCCGGAATCGCCGCCAGCAGCTCCTTCGTGTACTCCGACTCCGGTTGCTCCAGCACGTGGGCAGCCGGGCCCAGCTCCACCAGCTCCCCCGCGCGCATGACCCCGACGTGGTCCGCGAGCTGCCGGACCACCGCCAAGTCGTGCGAGATGAACAGGTACGACAGACCCAACGAGGACTGCAGTTCGTCCAGCAGCCGCAGGATCTGGGCCTGTACCGAGACGTCCAGCGCCGACACCGGTTCGTCGCACACCACCAGATCCGGCTTCAGCGCCAGGGCCCGCGCGATCGCCACTCGCTGCCGCTGGCCGCCCGACAGCTCCGCCGGCTTCCGGCGCGCCACCGACGACGGCAGTGCCACCTGCTCCAGCAGCTCCGAAACGCGGGCCCGGCGGTCCGGCACCCCGAACGCCCGCAACGGTTCCGCGACCACGTCCTCGATGGAGAACCTCGGGTTCAGTGACGCATACGGGTTCTGGTACACGATCTGCATCCGCCGCCGCAACCGCCGGAGTTCGTCGCCACCGAGCGCGGTGATGTCCTGGCCGTCGAACCGCACCGAACCCGCCGACGGCCGCTCCAGCCGCAGGACCATCCGCGCGGTCGTCGACTTGCCCGAGCCGGATTCACCGACCAGCGCCAGGGTCTGCCCGCGCGGGATGTCGAACGAGACGCCGTCGACCGCGCGAATGCCGCCGTCGAACGTCTTCGCGAGGTCGCGCACCGAAACCAGCGGCTCCGCGGGCGGTGCGGCCGGACGCAGGGCGCTCGACATGCTCGGCGCTGCCGCAAGCAGTTGCTGCGTGTACGGGTGGGTCGGAGCGCTGACGACCGACGTACCTTCCTCCACGACCGAACCTTGCGAGAGCACCACGATCCGCGACGCCCGGTCGGCCGCGACGCCGAGGTCGTGCGTGATCAGGAGGATCGCCGTGCCGGACTCGGCGGCCAGCGACGTGAGGTGGTCGAGGATGCGTCGCTGGACGGTGACGTCGAGGGCGCTGGTCGGCTCGTCGGCGATGATCAGCTTCGGTCGCCCGGCCAGCGCGGCCGCGATGAGCACGCGCTGGCGCAGGCCGCCCGACAGCTGGTGCGGGTACTGCCGTGCCCGCAGCTCCGGCTGCGGAACGCCCGCGCGTTCCAGCAGCTCGGTCGCCTGCACCGACGCCGAGCGCCGGTCCGCGAGGCCGTGGATCTTCAGCACCTCCGCGACCTGGTCGCCGATCCGGTGCACCGGGTTCAGCGACACCGCCGGGTCCTGCGGCACCAGCGCGATCTCGCGCCCGCGCACTCCCCGCCACTGCTTGTCCGAGAGCGCGAGCAGGTCGCGGCCGTCAAAGGTGATCGAACCGCCGTCGACCCGGCCGCCGCGGGGTAGCAGACCGATCGCCGCGTGCGCGGTCGTCGACTTGCCCGAGCCCGATTCGCCGACGACCGCGACCACTTCACCGGCACCGACGTCCAGACTGACGTCACGGACGGCAGGGACCGTCTTGTACGACACGGCCAGCTGGGAAATCCGCAGCAAGGTCATCGGTCTCCTCCGTCCAGTGCCCGGGCCAGCCGGTTCGCGGACAGCACCACCGCCGCGACCGTCAGCCCCGGGAACGTCGTCATCCACCAGGCCGTGGCCAGGAAGCTGCGCCCGCCGGCGACGAGCGCACCCCACTCCGGTGTCGGCGGCGTCGCGCCGAAGCCGAGGAAGCTCAGCGCCGACACCTCGAGCACCGCCGTGCCGAGCGTGAGGGTCGCCAGCGCGAGCACCGGTCCCGCCGCGTTGGGCAGGACGTGCCGCAGCAACACACCCGACCAGCGAACGCCGGAGGCTCGCGCGGCTTCGACGAACACGCCGTTACGCACGCGAAGCACCTCCGCACGCATGACCCGTGCGAAGGACGCGAGGTTGGCGATGCCGACGGCGATCGCGACGTTGGTCGTGCCGAAGCCCAGCGCCGTGACCAGGGCCAACGAGAGCAGGATCGGCGGGATGGCCAGGAAGACGTCGACGACCCGCATGATCGCGGTGTCGGCCCACCCGCCGCGGAACCCGGCCAGCAGGCCCAGCGCGGAGCCCGCGACCAAAGCGACGAGCACGGCGATCGCGGTAGCGCGCAGCGAGAGCGCCGCGCCGTGGATAACCCGCGCGTAGACGTCCCGGCCGGTCTCGTCAGTGCCGAAGAGGTGCTTCAGCGACGGGCCCTGCAGCCGTTCCTTCGGGACGCCGGTGATCGGATCGTACCCGGTCAGCAGCGCCGGGACGAAGGCCGCCAGCAGCACGAACCCCAGCACCGCGATGGCGAACACGAGACCCGGGCGGCGCACCACGCGAGCCGGGGTGGCGAGGTCAACCATGGGCCACCTCCGGCGTCCGGGCGATGCGCGGATCGAGCAGCGGGTAGAGCAGGTCGACGACCAGGTTGAGCACCACGAACACCAGCGCGGCCAGCACGATCACCGCCTGCACCACCGGGACGTCCTGCGCGGTGACGGCGGCCGCGGTGATCCGGCCGACGCCGTCACGCGAAAACACCGTCTCCGTGATCACCGAACCCGCCACGAGGTTGCCCGCCACCACCCCGGCGATGGTCAGCGTCGGCACGGCCGCGTTGCGCAGCAGGTGTCCGGAATGGACACGCCAGCGGCTCGCACCCTTGGCCGCCGCGATCTCCGCGTACGGCTGCTCCTGCTGCGTGGCCAGACTCTTCGCCAGCACTTGCCCGATGATCGCGCCGGTCGGCAGGGCCAGCGTGAGGGCGGGCAGGATCAGCGCGGAGAAGCCCTGCGTGCCGAGCGCGGGCAGCAGCCGCAGGCGGAACGAGAAGAACTGGATGAGCAGCAGCCCGACCCAGAACGGCGGCAGCGAGATGGCCAGCGACGGCAGGGACAGCAGCGCCTGCCGCAGCCAGCGGAACTTCGTGAACGTGCCGAGAAACGCCGACCCGCCGCCGAACAAGACCGCGAAGACCAGGGCCAGCCCGGTCACCGCCAGCGTCGGCGGCAGCGCCGTGACGACCATGTGCGTCGCATCATCGCCGGTGGCGACGCTGCGGCCGAAGTCACCGTGCAGCGCCGAGACCAGGCGCTTCAGGTACTGGACCGGCAGCGGCGAGTCGAGGCCGTACTCCGCGCGGGCGGCCGCGAGCTGCTCAGGCGTCGCCGACGACCCCGCCTCCCCGCTGGCGAGCTTCGCCGACACGGCGTCGCCCGGCAGCAGGTACAGGATCAGGAACGACAGCGTGAACGCCGCCCACAGTACGAACACCGCCTGCCCGACGCGACGGAGGAGATACCGCCTCACGACAGCCACGCGTCGAACAGCTGCAGCCGCGACGACGCCTCGAAGTCGACGTTGTGCGCCTTCGCGCTTACCGCGACGACCTGCGTCAGCTCGAACACCGGGACCGCGTAGGCGTGGTCGATGATGAGCTTCTGCACCTCGTCGGCGGACGGCTTCCGCTTGGCCGTATCCACAGTGGACGACTGCGCATCCAGGGCGACATCCACGGGGTTGCCCGGCGTCAGCTTGCTGCGGTTGCCGGCCTTGGTGGAGAACTGGCCGCGCAGGATGTCCGGGTCCGCGCGCGTGACGTTGTACCAGAGGAAGTCGTAGTTCCCGCTCAGCTGGATCTGTGTGGTCTCGGCCGTGGTGTGCTGCTCGATTCGCAGGTCGAAGCCGATCTTGCGGAGCTGCTGCTGGATCAGCTCCAGCACGCTGCGGTTCTGGTTGAACACCGGGGAGAACACGACCGACGCGCTCAGCTTCTGCCCGTCCCTGACGCGGATCCCGTCCGGGCCGGGCACCCAGCCTTCGCCGTCCAGCAGCCCGGCCGCGCCCTTCTGGTCGTACGCAAGCTGCTGCGACAGGTCGCTGTGCAGTGGCGTCGCCGAGCCGAGGATGCTGGTGGCGGCCTTGTAGCTCGGCGTCAGCACCGTGTTGACGACTTCGGTGCGGTCGACGCCCTTGAGCACGGCCTGGCGCACCTTCTCGTCGGTGAGCACGCCCCGGGTGGTGTTGGCGTGCAGGTTGAACACGACGCCGGGGTTGGGCCGGATGTTCTCGCTGAAGCCGTTGCCGGTGAACTGCGGCTCGTCGACCGGCTGGATGTCCGTCGCCGCGTCGAGCTGGCCGGAGGAAAGGCTGCCAGTGCGGACGCCAGGCTCCGGCACGATCTTGTAGTCGATCTTGTCGAGGTAGGCCTCACCCTGGTGCTTGAACAGCGACGAGCCCCAGGCGTACCCCTTGCGCTTGGCCAGGACGATTTCCTGGTTCTGCTTCAGGCTTTCGAAGACGAACGGCCCGGAGCCGGTCAGGCCGGTGCCCTGGCAGCGCTGTTCCGGGGTCTGCCTGAATGCGGCGGGCGCGAGGAGACCGAGCGACATCGTCGAGCTGGCCTGCAGGAACTGCGCGCTCGGCGCGGAAAACTCGAGGCGCACGGTCTGCGGGTCGACGACGGTCGACGCCTTGTATGCGGCGAGGTAGCCGTAGCCGAGCTGGGCCTTCGTGCCGAGGGCCTTGATGCCGTCGAAACTCGTCTTCACGGCGGCCGCGTCGACCGGGCTGCCGTCGGAGAAGGTCGCGCCGGAGCGCAGGTGGAACGTGAAGGCCGTCGAATCCGGGCTGATCTCCCACTTTTCGGCCAGCCACGGCTTGATCTCGCCGGTCTTCGGGTCCTGGTCGGTGAGCGAGTCGACGAGCTGGCGGCCGACGTTGATCGACGCGTTCGTGGCGGCCTGCTGTGGGTCGATGCAGTCGGGCGCGGACGAGATGCCCAGCCGCAGCGTGCCGCCGGGCTTCGGCGGGCCGGCGTCGGCGGCCTGTTCGGTGCCCGCGGCGGAGCAGGCGGTCAGCAGCACGGGCAAGGCGAGCACGGCCGCGGCGTTGCGGGCGAAGGAAAGTGGGGACACCGGACGGCCTCCAGCAGGGAACGGTTGCGTCTTCGAGTGCGACGCTAGCCAAGCGCTTGAGGCCGTCCCACTGTGCGAACCGGAGTCTCATTCCCTGGCACCGCGACGACGCGCCCTTGACACACACAAGTGAAACGGTCACGCGACCTGCGGCTCGACCGCGGCCTGTCGCGACCGATCGCGCTCGGCCCGGCGGACCACCGCCGGAACGGCCAGGCCGGTCGCGGCGAAAATGCCCCCGATCACGAACCAGCCCGGTGTGCCCCAAGTGATGCACAGGGCGTTCAGCACCGCGGGCCCCAGCGTCACACCGAGCCCCAGTCCCATCCCGAAGAGGCCCTGGTACTGGCCGACCGCGTGCGGGGGCGCCAGCGTGAACGACAGCTCGAAGCCGCCCGCCGCCTGCCAGAGTTCGCCGATCGTGGGCACGACCACCGCGGCCAGCAGGAAACCGAGAGCCAGCCACGTCGGGGCGTGTTGACCACCATCACGCCGGAGATCGTCCAGTTCGGCGCCGTGGTCCGGGCGACCAGCCACAGCGGGACCGCCGCGGTCAGCACCCGGTACTGGGTCGCCAGCACGCCGTCGAGCAGGGTCAGTACTCCTGGACCAGCGGGCTGCGCGCCGCCGGTCCCGCCGTCTGGGCCGCGGCGAAGGTGAGGCCCACGTGATCCGCAACGCCGGCGGCGTGGTCACCGAGGACGAGATCCGCTCGCTCGACGTCGCCACCGGAAAGCTGAACGAAGTGGTGTGACCCGCGATTTATTCCGGCGTTCCACGTGCGTCCCAGCAGTTGACCAGTCCCGCCTGAAGCGCGGGATCCGGCGCACACTGCGCATGGGCCGAGGAGAAGGGAACGCCGGGATGACTTCAGGAACGGGACCACGGATCGCGGTCGCGCTGGACGGAGCCGGGTGGCATCCTGCCGCGTGGCGGGAACCCGGCGCGCGGCCACGCGAGCTGCTCACCGCCGGCTACTGGGCTGACCTGGTCCGGGAGGCGGAGGCGGCGAAGCTGGACTTCGTCACCATCGAAGACTCGCTGGCCCTGCAGACGGTGCACCCCCTCGACCGGCCGGGCGAGCGGACCGGCATCGTCCAGGGCCGCCTCGACGCCGTGCTGATCGCCGCCCGCGTCGCCCCGCTGACCTCGCACATCGGGCTCGTGCCCACCGCGGTGGTCACCCACACCGAGCCGTTCCACCTGTCCAAAGCCATCGCCACACTCGACTACGTCAGCACCGGCCGCGCCGGCGTCCGCGTGCAGGTCGCCGGCCGCGCCGACGACAACCGGCACTTCGGGCGCCGCGAATTCGGCGAGTTCCGCCTCGAAGACGCCGCCGAGCCGGACAAACCCGGCCCCCTGGCCGACCTGTTCGACGAGGCCGCGGACTACGTCGAGGTGCTGCGCCGGCTCTGGGACTCCTGGGAGGACGACGCCGAGATCCGCGACGTCGTTACCGGCCGGTTCGTCGACCGCGAGAAGCTGCACTACATTGACTTCACCGGCCGCTGGTTCTCGGTCAAGGGCCCGTCGATCACCCCACGGCCGCCGCAGGGCCAGCCCCTGGTCACGGCGCTGGCTCACGCCGCCATCCCCTACCGGCTCGCCGCCCGCTCCGCCGACGTCGTCTACGTGACACCGTTCGACCGCGGACAGGCGAGCACGATCGTCGCCGCGGTGCGCGACGAGCAGGACCGCGCCGGACGCGGCGGCGAGACCCTGCACGTCTTCGGGGACGTCGTCGTGTTCCTCGGTGAGACCGAGCAGGCGGCCGCGGACCGCAAGGCCCGGCTCGACGATCGGTTCGGCGCGGCGTACGACTCGGACGCGTACGTCTTCACCGGCACCCCGGCCGGGCTGGCCGACCTGCTGCTCGACTGGCAGCGCGCCGGGCTCTCCGGCTTCCGGCTGCGGCCGGGCGCGGTACCGCACGACCTGACCGCCATCACCCGCGGCCTGGTCCCCGAACTGCGGGCCCGCGGTGCCTTCCGCACCGAATACGAGGCGAGCACCCTACGGGGCCTGCTCGGTCTTTCCCGGCCCGCCAACCGCTACGCCACCGCCTGAGGAGGCCCGAGATGTCCCGCAAGCAGATCCACCTCGCGGCGCACTTCCCCGGCGTCAACAACACAACCGTGTGGAGCGACCCCGAAGCCGGCAGCCACATCGAATTCAGCTCCTTCGTCAAGCTCGCGCAGACCGCCGAGCGCGCGAAGTTCGACTTCTTCTTCCTCGCCGAAGGCCTGCGGCTGCGCGAGCAGAACGGGCAGATCTACGACCTCGACGTCGTCGGCCGCCCGGACACCTTCACCGTGCTCTCCGCGCTGGCCGCGGTCACCGAGCGGCTCGGCCTCGCCGGGACGATCAACTCGACGTTCAACGAACCCTTCGAGGTGGCCCGGCAGTTCGCCTCGCTCGACCACCTCTCCGCCGCGCGCGCCGCGTGGAACGTCGTTACATCGTGGGACGCCTTCACCGGCGAAAACTTCCGCCGCGGCGGGTACCTCCCCCAGGACCAGCGCTACGAGCGCGCCGAGACGTTCCTGCGCACCGCCTGGGAGCTGTTCGACTCCTGGCGCGGCGACGAGATCGCCGCCGACGCCGAGACCGGCGTGTTCCTGCGCAACCCCGAGGCGGGCACGTTCGCCCACCACGACGGCCACTTCGCCATCGAGGGCCGGTTCCCGGTCCCGCGCAGCCCACAGGGCCGCCCGGTGATCATCCAAGCCGGCGACTCCGACGAGGGTCGCGAGTTCGCCGCGGCCACCGCCGACGCGATCTTCAGCCGCTACGGCACCCTCGAAGCGGGACAGAAGTTCTACTCCGACGTGAAGGGCCGGCTGGCGAAATACGGCCGGACGCCGGAGCAGCTGGTGATCCTGCCCGCGGCCACGTTCGTCCTCGGCGACACCGACGCCGACGCCCACGAACGCGCCCACCTCGTCCGGCGGCAGCAGGTCAGCGCGCAGACCGCGATCAAGTTCCTCGAACAGGTCTGGAACACCGACCTGTCCGGCCACGACCCCGACGGCCCGCTGCCCACGACCGACCCGGTGGTCGACGGGTCCACGATCGCGCCGGGTCGCGCCAGCGTCCGCATGTACCGCGACCCCCTGGCCACCGCCCGCGAATGGCGGCAACTCGCCGAGGCCAAGAACCTCTCCACCCGCGACCTGATCATCGAAGTCACCGGACGGCAGACGTTCATCGGCTCACCCGCGACCATCGCCGCCGCGATCGACGACCTCGTCCAGGCCGACGCGAGCGACGGCTTCATCCTCGTCCCGCACGTCACCCCCGGCGGCCTCGACGAGTTCGCCGACACCGTCGTCCCGCTGCTGCAGGAACGCGGCTCCTTCCGCACCGACTACACCGGCACGACCCTGCGCGACCACCTCGGCCTGGACACCTGAACCGTCAGCGGCCGCCCGCCGCATCCGCGGCGGTGCGCCCGTGCACGGCCGGGCGCCCGCCGTAGGGGTCGTCGTCCGTCCACAGTGTCGTGGGCGCGGCCTTCCGCACCACGGGCACGACCTCCGAGGCGAACCGTTCCAGCATGTCCAGCTGCTGCTCGTGCGGGATCATCGTCGGCAGGCTGAACGACTGCAGGTCGTGCCCGTAGGCTTCGTGCCACCACAGGATCTTTTCGGCGATCTGCTGTGGACTGCCGACCAGGACCGGCCCGCGCTCGATGGCGTCGTCGACCGTCGGGAACTCCATCGGGTTTCCCGGCGTGTGGTTGCCCGGCTGGTTGAAGAACTCGACGATCTTCTCGTAGGTCGGGCCGAAGGCCCCACGCGCTTCCTGCGTGGTGTCCGCCAGGTACAGGAATCCGGCACCCGCACCGACGAACGCGAACCGCGGGTCGTGGCCGTGCTCGGCGTAGTGCTTGCGGTAATGCTCGATCAGCACGGTGTACCGGTCCCGCGGCTGGAGGGCGTTGGCCGAGAACAGCGGATCACCCCACTTCGCCGCCAGCTCCGCCGACGTCACCGTGGTCGCCGAACCGTGCCACACCCGCGGCGCGCCGGCGAACGGCCGCGGCAAACTGGTCACCCCGGCCAGCGGGCCGCGGAACCGCCCCGACCAGGTGACGTCCTCCTCGCGCCAGAGCTGCCGCAGCAGCTCGTACTTCTCGGCGAGCGCGTCCCACTGGTCACCGTTCTCGATGCCGAACATCGGCAGCTGGCGCAACTCGTTGCCCTTGCCGATCACCAGCTCCAGCCGCCCGCGGGACAACTGGTCGACCGTCGCGTAGTCCTCCGCCACCCGCAGCGGATCGTGGATCGACAGCACCGAGACCCCGGTCTGGATCCGCACCCGGCTCGTCGTCGCCGCGATCGCGCCCAGCAGCACGGTGACGCCGCTGCTCAAGAAGTGCCCCGCGTGCCGTTCGCCGAGCGCGACGGCGTCGAACCCGAACTCTTCCGCATAACGCGCGGAGGTGAGCGCCTGGGCGAAGCGCTCGTCGGTCCGGACCCGGCGACCGGTCACCGGATTCGTGAGGTGGGGCAGGATGTCCAGGACCTGGAATCTCATCACGCGGCTCCTTCGTGCAACACCGTCATCGTGCCGCCGGCGATCCGTGTGCCGTCAAGTCGTTCCACCCGCCGGGCAGCCTTCCACGCCACGGCAGTCACGGCCCACAATCGCACTCATGACGACCCAGCCCGGACAACGCGCGGACTCCGAGGTGTTCGACGTGGCCATCCGGATCGACCTCACCGGCCAAGCCGCCGACGCCGCTCTCATCGCCACCCGGCTGACCACTGCGCTCGACGGACTGGCGAACGTCGACGTCATCACCGCCCGCCCTCGGCGCGCCGCCCACCTCACCCTGGTCTCGGACCCCCTCCTGCGCATCGAAACCGAGTCCCGGCGCGCGGTCCTGCTGGGCAGTCCGCTCACGCTGACCCGGCTGGAATTCGACCTGCTGCGGTTCCTGCGTGCGCACCCGGACCGGGTCTTCACCCGCGCCGCGCTGAAATCCGCACTCTGGCCGCGGCAGCACGGCGGTGACCGGACGGTCGACGTCCACGTCCGCAAGCTCCGGGCCAAGCTCGAGCCACACCTGGACCCGATCACCACCGTCCGCGGTGTGGGCTACCGCTTCGAGAGCTCAGCACCGGTGGCCCTGCTCTGAGCCGCTGCCGAACAGGAGAATCATCGTGGCTGACGCCCCCTTGTCGGTGCTCGACCTCGTCCCGGTCAGTTCCGGGTCCGACGTCGCCCACGCCGTGCGCAACACCGTCGACCTCGCCCGGCGGACCGAAGAATTCGGCTACCACCGCTACTGGTTCGCCGAACACCACCTCAACCCGGGCGTCGCCGGTGCTTCCCCACCGGTGCTCATCGCCCTCGTGGCCGGAGCCACCGAACGCATCCGGCTCGGCTCCGCCGGCGTCCAGCTCGCCCACCGCACACCCCTGGCCGTCGTCGAAGAGTTCGGCCTCCTCGACGCGCTCCACCCCGGGCGGCTCGACCTGGGGCTCGGCCGCAGCGGTAAGCAGCTGGTCCGCGAATACGCCACGGCGGCGCCACGGCCGGCGCCCGCTCAGGCCGCCAACGGCCTGCTCATCCCGGCGAAACCCGACTTCGGCAGTCTGGCCCGGTCGTCCCGGCTCGGCCTGGCCTTCGGACTGCTGCAGCAACCCGGCGCCGAATCCCCCGGCTACGCCGAGCAGGTCGACGACATTCTCGCCCTCCTGCGCGGCACCTACCGCTCCGCCGAGGGACTGGAAGCCCACGCCGTCCCCGGCGAAGGCGCGCGGCCGCAGGTCTGGATCCTCGGCAGCAGCGGCGGCCAGAGCGCGTCCGTAGCCGGCCACAACTCGCTGCGCTTCGCGGCCAACTACCACGTCAGCCCGTCCAGCGTGCTCGAAGCCGTCGACGCCTACCGGCAGGCGTTCCGGCCGTCGGACGAACTCCCCCGCCCCCACATCGCGGTATCGGCGGACGTGGTCGTCGCCGAAGACGACGCCGCGGCCCGCGAACTGGCGTCGGGCTACGCGCTCTGGGTCCGCAGCATCCGCCGCGCCGAGGGCGCGATCCGGTTCCCGACACCGGAAGAAGCGGCCGCCCACGAGTGGAGCGACGAGGACCGCGCGATCGTCGCCGACCGCGTCGACACCCAGTTCGTCGGCTCGGCCGCCACGGTCGCCGCCCGGCTCCGGCAGTTGCAGGAGGCGACCGGCGCGGACGAGCTCGTCGTCACGACCATCACCCACGCCCACGCCGACCGGGTGCGGTCCTACGAACTGCTCGCCGAACACTGGAACCGCTGAGCTCAGCTCCGCAGCAACGGCAGCAGCTGATCGCCCTGCCGCTTGATCTCCGGCAGATAAGGGGTGTCGGACAGGATGAAGTGGCTGATCCCGAGCGCTCGGTACTTGCGCAGGGACTTCGCGACGTCCTCGGCCGATCCGACAAGCCAGGTCGTGCCCGCACCGGCGGCGCCGAACCGGCCAGGAGCGGTGTAGAGGTTGTCGTCGAGCACGTCGCCTCGCGTGGCCAGGTCGAGCAGCCGTCGCTGGCCGGTGGCCGCGGACCACGTGACGTCTCGCGGACGATCGTCCCCCGTGCCATCCGGTCCACCTTGGCCTCGGCTTCCGCCCAGGCCTGTTCCGTGGTGTCGCGGACGAACGTGGTGACGCGCAGCCCGTACTCCAGCGGCGGGTGCTCGCGCCCCAGTTTCGCACTCAGGTCTTCGAGTCGTTCGATCCGCTCGGCGACGCCGTCCAGAGGTTCGCCCCAGAACAGCTGGACGTCCGCTTCGGTGGCGCCGACTTCCTCGGCGGCCGCGGAAGCGCCGCCGAAGTAGAGCCGCGGGTGCGGGCGGCCGGGACGGGTGACCGGCCGTTGCGCGAGGGTGGAGCCGGTGACGCCGAAGTACTCGCCCTCGTATGTGACGTTCTCCTCGGCCCACAGCCGCCGCACGAGCTGGAGGAACTCCTTGGTCCGGGCGTAGCGCCGGGTTTGGTCGCCTTCGTCGTCACCGTAGGCGGACAGGTCGTCCTTGCCCGACACCACGTTGACCAGCAGCCGCCCGCCGGAGAGGTGGTCCAGGGTGGCGGCCGCGGCCGCGAACTGCGCGGGCCGCGAGTACCCCGGCCGGACCGCGACGAGCGGCTGGAACGCGCTCGTGCGCGCGGCCAGTGCGGTGGCGACGGTGAAGGTGTCGGGCCGACCCCACCCGGTGCCGAGCAGCGCGCCCGCCCAGCCGTGCCGTTCGAGCGCGTGGGCGTGCGCCGTAAGCGTGTCCAGGCTGTTGTGGTCCGCGACGACGTCGTCGCCGCGGTGACCGGGCTCGGCCTGGTTCGGGATGTACCAGAGGAATTCGATACCTCCGACGGTAATCACCGGGCGGCGAAGGCCGCCACGCGTCTGACGACTCAAGATCCCCGGCGATGCTGACCCGGTAGCGCCGGACTTCGCCGACGCTGTCGAGGACTCCGCCTTGCCGTTCGATCGTCTTGGCCGACGCGGTGTTGTCCGCAGCGCAGACCAGCACCACGTGGTCCATGCCGCGCCGTGCCGCCTCCGCCAGCATCTCCCCCAGCGCCCACGTCCCCAAGCCGCGTCCCCGCGCGGCCGGCCGGATGCCGTAGCCGATGTGCCCGGCGCGCTGGACGAGCTCACCGCTTCCGTGCCGCAAGGCGATGGCCCCGAGCACCGTGCCGTCCTCGACGATCCACCGGTACGTGCAGCTCACGTCAGTGGCGAGACGGGCGATCCACGCGGAGAACCCGGCCGGGGTCCGAACGTCGTCGGTGGCCAACAAGCCGAAACCGTCTTCATGCAGGCCCGGTCCCCACTCCGCGTGCGCATCGACCCAGGCCGGGTACAGGCGCTCGGTGGGAACGATCAGGCGGGGCTCGGCGTCAGTCACCGAAGGCCGCCCGGTGGGCCGTAGCGCAAGTGGAAGGGAGCTCGTCCGGGATGACGACGCTGCCGGTGATCGTCGTCGGAGGTTCGAGCGGGATCGCCCGCACCCGCGTGGAGCGGAGCTCGGCCACCTGATCGGCGGGTAGCACGGTCCAGCTGCGCGGATCGGAGCCGACCTCGACGATCGTGTCCCCGACCGTGCCCGCACGGCGGCCCGGCCGCAGTGGGGCCTCCCGCAACGCGGCGACCACGGACGGGTCGTGATCCTGGGCAGCGCGGAACGGACCGTCGGCCAGTTCGGCCACGCCGACGGCCGCGCGACCGGCGGCGGGGTGCCGCACGGACACGACCGCGAACAGGGACTCCGTCCACGTCGGCAGCACCCGCAGCCCGGGCGCCGCCCGCACGCCCCGCGCGAGGGCCAGGTCGAGCTCGCCCTGCCGCAGGGCGTTCAGGCGCGCGGGCAGCGGCAGATCGACGAGCACCACGTCGAACCCCGGAGCCTGCTCGCGCAACGCGTCGATCCCCCGTTCCAGCCGGGCAGTGAACTGGCCCGTGCCGGTACCGATGCGCATCACCCCCGCCCGCGGGGTCGCCGCGCCCCGGACCCGGTCGGCGGCCGCCAGCGCCTCCCGGGCCGCGTCGAGCACCCGGTACCCGGCCTCCGTGAGCCGGACCCGCCGCGGCGACCGGTCGAACAGCCGCACCCCCAGCTCACGCTCCAGCCGCGCGATCTGCCGGCTGACCGCGGGCTGGGCGATGTGCAGCCGCTCGGCGGCCCGGCCGAAGTGCAGCTCGTCGGCGACAACTACGACTTTTCTAGTGCGCTTTAAACAAGCTGCTCACCTGCGGAAACACTGGGTTAGC
>NZ_PPHF01000013.1 GCF_002904335.1 Amycolatopsis sp. CA-126428
GGTGCGGTGCGGTGCGGTGCGGTGCGGTGCGGTGCGGTGCGGTGCGGTGCGGTGCGGTGCGGTGCGGTGCGGGTACCAGAGGGCGCCGCCTTCGGTCGGAGCGCGACTGCTCAGGCGGTAACCGCCGCCCGAACCTCATCCAGAGCCCGCCGTGCAGCCTCTCCGAAGTCCACTGCCTCGGCGCAGCTCCACCGGTCGTAAGCGATCTTCATCGCCAGCGCCCCCAGTTCCGCCGCAACCCGCGCCGCCAGCTCCGGCACCCCGCGCTGCCGCAGCGCGTCAGCCATCGCCGAGGTCAGCGCCAGCCCCTTCAGCGCCTCCCGCTCCATCAACTCCGGGTGCGCCGAGATCACCGACCGCCGCAGGGCGCTGAACTCCCGGCGCTCGGCCGTGAACACCTTCCCGCCGAGCGCGTCCATCGCACACGCCACCGCCTCGAGCGGTGCAGAAGTCTCAGGCGCGCCGGCCACCGCCTCGGCGAGCAGGCCCGCCACCGTGCTCCCCCCGAACAGTACCTCGCGCTTGTCCTGGAAGTGCCGGAAGAACGTGCTCTTCGTCAGCCCCGCCCGCGCCGCGATGTCGATCACCGTCGTGTTCTCGTACCCGCGCTCCGCGAACAGTTCGAGGGCGGCTCGGCTCAGCCTCTCCGGCGCGTTCGGTTCCCAGCGGGCCATGACGACACGGTACTTGGTCCCGTCGGAGTGTGTACAGTGACGGGACCAAGTCCCATAACAGGAGGTCCTCATGAGCCGAGCCGTCGTCTACGAGAAGTTCGGTGGCCCCGAGGTGCTCGAACTGCGGGAAGTGCCGGAACCGCACGCCGGCCCCGGGGAGGTGCGGGTGCGCGTCACCGCCGCCGGGCTGAATCCGATGGACTGGGCGCTCGCCGCCCGGCCCGAAGCCGCCGCGCGGTTCGGGATCACGCTGCCGTCCGGCTTCGGGTACGACTTCGCCGGCGTCGTCGACGAAGTGGGGCCCGGGGTCGAAAACACCGCCGTAGGTGATCGCGTCCACGGTGGCGCGCTCGGCCGAGCCGTCGCCGACTTCGTGGTCGTCCAAGCCGAAGACTCGCTGTTCCCGACCCCGGACGGTCTCAGCGACGAGGTGGCAAGCACGCTTCCCGTCGCCGGCTCCTCGGCGGCCGCCGCACTGGCCGCCGTCGGCCTGCGGGCCGGTGACACTCTCCTGGTCGGCGGGGCCGCCGGTGGCGTGGGCATCTTCGCCGTCCAGCTCGCGAAGCTCGCCGGTGCCACCGTGATCGGCACCGGCTCCGAAGGCACCTTCCCGTTCCTGCGCAAGCTCGGCGCCGAGCCCGTCGCCTACGGCCCCGGACTGGCCGGCCGGGTCGGGAAAGTCACCGCGGCCGTCGACCTCTTCGGCACCGAGACGGCCGAAGCCGCGCTGGAACTCGGCGTCCCACCCGAACGGATCGCCACGATCGCCGCCGGCCCCAACCCGCCGGGCGGTGTGCGGGCCACCGGGGGCGCCGACGCCGAGCCGGGCGCGCTGAAGCAGATCGCCGACGCCATCGTCGCCGGCGGGCTCACCGTGCCCGTCGCCGCGGTCTTCCCGGTCGAACGGATCCGGGACGCCGTCGCGCTGCAGGCCACGCGGCACGTCCACGGCAAGGTCGTCGTCACGCTTTAGAGACCCGCGCCACGGACTCAGGAAACTCACAGCGCCCGGCGGGCAGCATCCAGGCGTGTCCGTCCGAAGTCCTCTCCGCACCCGCGCTTCCGTGGCCGCCGGGCGGCTGACCGCCTGGTTGTCGCGCAGTTCGGGGCTCGGCCGCGGCGGCATGATCGGCGGCCGCGTCACGCTGGCGCTCGATCCGGCCGCCCTGCGCCGCCTCGGCCGCGAACGCACCGTCGTGCTCGTCACCGGCACCAACGGCAAAACCACGACGTCGCTGATGCTCACCCGCGCGCTGGAAACGCTGGCCGAGGTCGCCGCGAACAGCGACGGCTCGAACATGCCCGACGGCGTCCTCGCCGCGCTGACCGCCCGCCCCGACGCGCCCTACGCGGTCCTCGAGGTCGACGAGACCTACGTGCCGTGGGTGGCCGACCAGGTCCGGCCCGCCGTGCTGGTGCTGCTCAACCTGAGCCGCGACCAGCTGGACCGGGTCGGCGAGGTGCGCGCCACCGAGCGCGACCTGCGGGCCGCCATCGCCGGGCTGCCCGGCACGGTGGTCGTCGCGAACTGC
This sequence comes from Amycolatopsis sp. CA-126428, assembly GCF_002904335.1. Taxonomy (GTDB): domain Bacteria; phylum Actinomycetota; class Actinomycetes; order Mycobacteriales; family Pseudonocardiaceae; genus Amycolatopsis. The sequence continues at coordinate 2,207 of NZ_PPHF01000013.1, forward strand.
GACGACGTGCTGGTGACGTCCGCGGCGAGCGTGGCCGCGAAGCTCGTGTGGGTCAGCACGGGCCGCCGCTGGACCGGCGATTCGACGGCGTGCCCGCGCTGCGAAGGCCGCGTCGAGACCCACGAGCGGCACTGGAGCTGCGAGTGCGGGCTCGCCCGGCCGGAGCCCGCCTGGATGCTCGAGGGCGAACTCGTCCTCACCCCGGGCGGCCGCCAGGTCGACCTCGACCTGCGGCTGCCCGGCGAGGCCAACCGCGCGAACGCCGCGCTCGCGCTCGCCGCGGCGCACCGGCTCGGCGTGCCGCCGCACACCGCCGCGGCGCGGCTGCGGACCATCACCGACATCGGCGGCCGCTACCGGACGATCCGGCGGTCGCGGCACTCCGTGCGGGTGATGCTGGCGAAGAACCCGGCCGGCTGGGTGGAAACGCTGCGGGTGCTGGACGAGGACACCCCGGTCGTCGTCGCGGTCAACGCCCAGGAGGCCGACGGCCGGGACCTGTCCTGGCTGTGGGACGTCCACTTCGAACGGCTGCGCGGGCGCCAGGTGGTCGTCACCGGCGAGCGCGGCGCCGACCTCTCGGTCCGGCTCTGCTACGCCGAAGTGGCGCACTGGGCCGAGCCGGACCCGGTCACCGCGATCGACGCGCTGCCGCCCGGTGCCGTCGAACTGGTCGCCAACTACACCGCGTTCCGCGACCTGGTGGGCAGGCTGCCCGGTGGCTGATTCGGTCGTCCACATCGGACTTCTGCTGCCGGAGGTGCTCGGCACCTACGGCGACACCGGCAACGCCCAGGTGCTCGGCAAGCGGTTGCAGTGGCGCGGGCTCGACGCCGAGGTGGTGCCCGTCGGCCTCGGCGAACCGGTACCGTCCACTTTGGACCTGTATCTGCTCGGCGGCGGCGAGGACGGCGCGCAGGTGCTCGCGGCCGCGCACCTGCGCAAGTACCCGGGCCTGCGGCGGGCGGTCGCGGCCGGCGCGGTCGTGTTCGGCGTGTGCGCCGGCCTGCAGGTGCTCGGCACCCGCTTCCGCGGCCTCGACGGCGTCGACCACGAGGGGCTCGGCCTGCTCGACGTCACCACCGAACCGAGCCCGCAGCGCGCGGTCGCCGAACTGGTCGCGACGCCGTCCCGCCTCCTGGACGGGGCCGCCCTGACCGGCTTCGAAAACCACCTGGGCGTCAGCAAGCTCGGCGCCCGCAGCGAGCCGCTCGGGCGGGTCGTGCGCGGCACCGGCAACGGCGACGGCACCGAAGGCGCGGTGACCGACCGGGTCGTCGGCACCTACCTGCACGGCCCGGCGCTCGCCCGCAACCCCGCGCTGGCCGACCTGCTGCTGGCCTGGACGATCGGGCACCCGCTCGGGCCGCTGAGCCTGGCCGAGGTCGAGCGCCTGCGCGAGGAGCGGCTCGCCGTCCCGCGCCGGCGCCGGTGATCGGGTGGTCCCGCCGGCCGCCGCTGCCGACCACCGGCCGGCGGTCTGCGGCGGTCGTTACGCTGCGTTGGTGAAACTCGGCAGGGTGATCGCCGCGACCGGCGTCCGGATGCGCGCCACCGCGGTGGCGGTGTTCGCGCTCGCGCTGGCCATTGCCGTCGGCGGGGTGGCCGTGGTGCTGCTGCTCGAGGAGTCGCTCGACCGCAGCGTCACCGAGAGTGCCCGCAGCACCGGGCGGCAGGTCGCCATCCAGCTCGTCCGCGAGGGCGCGCGCGACCTGAGCGCGAGCGACGTCGCCAGCACCGGCGACACCGAGGCCGTCACGCAGGTGCTGGACGCGCGGCGGACACCGATCGCGAGCGACCCGGCGATCGTCGGGCACCCGCCGCTGACCACGGCCCGCCCGGTCGCCGGGCACGAAATCGTCGAAACGCTGCCGCTCGGGCTGAACGGCGACAACGACGACTACCGCGTCGTGTCGCAGGAGGTGATCGGGCCGGGCGGCCCGTACACCGTGATTTCCGCGCGCTCACTGGAACCGGTCACGGAGGCGTCGACGCGGCTGACGCTGCTGCTCGGCCTGCTCGCGGTGCCGCTGCTGGCGATCGCCGGGCTCGCGGTGTACCGCGCGGTCGGCTCGGCGCTGCGGCCGGTCGAGCGGATGCGCCGGACCGTCGCGGAGATCTCGACGCGCGACCTCGCCGCGCGCGTGCCGCTGCCGCCGGGCGGCGACGAGGTGCACCGCCTGGCCGTGACGCTCAACGAAATGCTGGCCCGGCTCGCGTCGGCCCAGGCCGCGCAACGCCGGTTCGTCGCGGACGCCAGCCACGAACTGCGCTCGCCGCTGTCGACGATCAGCACCGCGCTCGACGTCTCCGGGCGGCACCCGGAGAGCACGGGGGACCTGGTGCCGGTGATCGGCCGGGAAACCGCGCGGCTGCGCGAACTCGTCGACGACCTGCTCATGCTGGCCCGCACCGACGACGCGACCGACCGGCCGCAGCGCACCGAGGTCGACCTCGACGACATCGTCCGCGCGGAGGCCGAGCGCGTCCGCGGCGAAAGCACGGTGGACGTCGAGGTCCGCGCCGGGCCGGCGAAGGTGTACGGCAGCGAGGCCCAGCTGCGGCGGGCGGTGCGCAACCTGGTCGACAACGCGCGCGGGCACGCGCGCTCGCGCATCCGCGTCAGCAGCGCGGTGTGGGGCGACTTCGCCGTCGTCGAGGTGAGCGACGACGGCCCCGGCGTCGGGCCGGCCGACCGGGAGCGGATCTTCGAGCGGTTCGTCCGGCTCGACGCGTCGCGGCAGCGCGGGCACGGCGGCACCGGGCTGGGCCTGCCGATCGTGGCCGGCATCGCGGCGCGCCACGGCGGCCGGGCGCGGTACGCCGAACCGGACGGGCCGGGCGCGCGGTTCGTGATCGAACTGCCGGTGATCGAACTGCCGAAGGAGGAGTAGTGCGCCTGCTGATCGTGGAGGACGAGCGCGAGTTCGCGGAGACGCTGCGGCGGGGGCTGGTCGCCGAGGGCTTCACCGCCGATGTCGCGCACACCGGCCGGGAGGGCCTCTGGCGGGCGACCGAGCACGAGTACGACGTCGTGGTGCTCGACATCATGCTGCCCGAGCTGTCCGGTTACGAGGTGCTCAAACGCCTGCGGGCGGCCGAGAACTGGACGCCGGTGCTGATGCTGACGGCCAAGGACGGCGAGTACGACGAAGCCGACGCGTTCGACCTCGGCGCCGACGACTACCTGTCCAAGCCCTTCTCCTTCGTCGTGCTCATCGCCCGGCTGCGCGCGTTGCTGCGGCGCGGCGCCCCGGCCCGCCCGGCCGTGCTGGAGGCGGGCGACCTGCGGCTCGACCCCTCCGCCCGTACCGTCCACAGGGGACAAAAGCGGATCGAGCTCACCGCGCGGGAGTTCGGGTTGCTGGAGTTCCTGCTGCGGCGGGCCGGCGCGGCGCTGTCGAAGAACGAGATCCTCAGCCACGTCTGGGACGCGCACTACGACGGCGACGAGAACGTCGTCGAGGTCTACATCGGCTACCTGCGGCGCAAGATCGACGCGCCGTTCGGCACCCACACCATCGAGACGGTCCGGGGTGTCGGCTACCGGCTGGTAGACGTTACCCGATCGTAATCAGCCGGGTGTTTTCCGGAAATTGGTACCGCCGGGTGTCCGCTGGTTGCGCCATTTGTCTCCGTCGGTTGCCGCGGATCGCCCAATAGTTGCCGCGAACCGGTGAAAAATGCCGTGCCCCGACGGCGCTGCGCGTGATCCTCGGTGTTGCTACGGTGGGCACCCTACCTGCGACGAGGAAAGCGATGCCGGAATCGCCACTGCCGCTCCCTGCCCAAAACAAGAATTCCCCCACGCCCGCCGGGAAATCCGTTTCCCGGCTGCGTGCCGCCGACGCCATTCGGACGGCCAAGGATCAGTTCGCCATGGTGACGGGGCTCACTCCGCATGCCGTGACCGGGATCCGCAGCCGGGGTGACGGGGGCTGGTCGGTGCTCGTCGACGTCGTCGAGCTGGCCCGGATCCCGGACTCCACCAGCGTGATGGCCACCTACCGGGTCGACGTCGACGCCGACGGCGAGCTCGCCGCCTGTGAGCGGCTGCGCCGGTTCACCCGGGGTGCCACCGATTCCTGAAAGGAAGGTCGACACGATTGGCCGCTTCGTCCGATTCGTTGGCGGACATTCTGGAACGCGTGCTCGACAAGGGCGTCGTCATCGCCGGTGACATCGGCGTCAGTGTGGTCGACGTCGAATTGCTGACCCTGCGGATCCGGCTGTTCATCGCGTCCGCGCAGACCGCTCGGGAAATGGGCATGGACTGGTGGACGAACGATCCGTTCTTTGCTCCGAATGCCGCACGTGCGGAACTGGGAACGACTGATCTGGCGGCGCGCGTCGCCGAACTGGAGGCCCGGCTGCCCGCGCCGGGCGGGAGGGAAGAATCCCGGTGAGCACCGGAAACTGGCTGTGCGCGTACGCGATCACCCGCAACCGCCCGTCCACCTTGGACATCGGCCCGGTGCCGCGGCTGATCGGCTACCGCGATCTCGGCGTGGTCGTGTCCGAAGTGGCGCCGGCGCGTTTCGACCGCATCGACACGCTCGACCCGGTCGACGGCACCCTCGCCGAGCTGGCCCGCGAGCACGACGCCGTGGTGCGCGCGGTGTTCCGCAGCGAGCCGGTGCTGCCGCTGAGGTTCGGCACGGTCCTCGACGGCGAGGACGCCGCCCGCCGGCTCCTGGAGGCGGGCTACGACCAGGCGCGTGACTGCCTCGAAGAGGTGGCCGGCCACCGCGAGTGGGGGGTGCGGATCCGCCACGCCGAGCCGGCGGCGACCACCCGGCCCGACGCGACGGGCTTGACCGGAACGCAGTACCTCGTGCGCCGGCGTGAACGGCTGAAGGCGATTCAGCGCGCTCGCGAGGACGTGGCCGGCGCGGCACGCCGGCTCGACGAGGCGTTGCGCCGCCACGCGGCCGACAGCCTGGACCGGGCCCGGTCGCACGGGGTGCTGGCGAACACGGCGTACCTCGTGGAGACCGGCCGGGAGGCGGCGTTCCACGCGGAGGTCGAGTGGTTCGCCCGCGAGCTGAGCGCGGCGGGGGCGACGGTGGAGACCTCCGGGCCGTGGCCGCCGTACTCGTTCACCGACGTCGAGCTCGGAGCGACGGCGCATGGCTGACGAGGTTCCCCGGCCCGCGAGGCCCACGACGGCGATCGGCGACCTGCTCACCGGCGCCGGCGCGCCGAGCCGTGGCGACCTGCTCGCCGAGGTCTTCACGCCCACCGGCACCAACACCGCCGAAGCCATCGTGGATCTGCTCGACCGGGTCGTGCACCGCGGGGCCGTCGTCACCGGTGACGTCATCATCTCCCTCGCCGGCATCGATCTCGTGCGGCTCGACCTGCGGTTGCTGCTGCTCGGGCTCGACGGGACGCACCGATGACCCAGCGGATCGCCGCCGACGCCGGCCGCGGGCTCGGGCACCTCGTCGTCACCGTGCTCGACGTCCTCAAGGAGGTGCTGGAGCGGCAGGCACTGCGGCGGCTCGACGCCGGCACCCTGACCCCGGCCCAGGTCGAAGCGCTCGGCCAGGCCCTCATCGCGCTGGAGTTCCGGTTCGCCGAGATCCGCGCCGCCCTCGACGAAATCCCTGCGACCGAAGGAGCGAAGTGACCAGACCGGGACAGACCGGTGGCACCCTCACCGACACCCTCAACGTCCTGCTGGACAAGGGACTCGTCATCGACGCCACGGTCAAGGTGTCCTTGATCGGGATCGAGCTGCTGTCGATCGAGGCCAGGGTCGTGATCGCCAGCGTCGACACCTACATCCGCTACCTCGAAGCGATGCAGCGGGTGAACGCGCAGGCGCAGCAGCCGAACCCCGGGCAGGTCTCCATCGGGCTCGACCACACCGTCGGGCTGATCCCGCCCCCGCCGCCGACACCAGCCGTTGCCGTCCAGGTGGAGCCCGCCATCCCCGTCGAACAGCCGTGACGCTGCAGCTGTACGGGGTCGTGCGGGCCGGGCACCCGCGGGCGTCGCGCACGGTCTGCTGGGAGGACCTCGCCATGGTCGTCGGCGACCCCGAGCCCGACCCGGCGGCGCACTTGGCGGTGGTGTCCGCGCTCGTCGAGGGCGGCCCGGTGCTGCCGGTCCGGTTCGGCACCGTGGCCGAGGACGAGGACGCCGTCCGGACCGAGGTGCTCGCCCCGGCCGCGGACACCTACCGCGCCGACCTCGACCGGCTCGACGGCCTGGCCGAAGTGCACGTCTGCCTGCGGTTCACCGAACCCGGGTCGGCGTGGCGGGCGGCCCGCTCGGACGTCCTGCTTTCCCGGGTCGCCGAACGGGCCCGCGACTCCGTGGCGCTGCCGGCGGGCGAGAGCGCCGACGAGCGGTGGGCGTTCCTGGTCGGGCTGGGCGACCTGCTCGTCGTCCGGGACACCGTCGCCGGGCTCGCGCGTGGCGACGGCGTCCAGGCCGACTGGCTGGGACCGCTGCCCGCGTACAGCTTCCTCGACCGGCGGACGTGCTCCCGCTGGAGCTGGTGAGCGGGGGCGGAACAGTCGCTGAACACTCATCCCGGCGCTGGCCGCGGTGGCTCGCGGCCGGTGATCCTGGTGCTGTGACCAGCAGTGAAGCCGCCGCGCTGCCGCGCGCGTTCGGCGGGCCCGGCGCCGGGCCGGGGCAGTTCCGCGCGCCGTCCGGGCTCGCCGTCGACGCTCGCGGCCGGGTGTGGGTGGCCGACACCGGCAACGACCGGGTCCAGGCGTTCACCCGCGACGGCGCGCTCGTGCGCGTCCTGGCCGGGCGGCTCAAGGCACCGGAAGGGGTGGCGGTCGACGCGGCCGGCAACGTCTACGTCGCCGACACCGGCAACCGCCGCGTGGTCCAGTTTTCGTGGCAGGGCGGGTTCGTGCGCGAGTTCGCCGGCCTGACCCGGCCCCGCGGCGTCGCGCTCGACCACGAGGGGCGGCTGCTGGTCGACGACACCGGGCGCGTGGCCCGGTTCGACACCCGCACCGGCGTCGCGCTGCCCGGCACGGCCGAGCCGATCAGCTCACCGAGGGACGTCGCCGACGACGGCACCGGCGGGGTCTGGGTCGCCGAGCCGGGCAACCACCGGATCGTCCACTTCGGAGCGTCCGGCTAGCTCTTCGAGATCGAGGCGGTCGCGCGGACGACGGCGGTGCAGCGGTTCTCGACGTAGGCGAGCCCGCCCTCTTCGGCGATGCGACGCGCCTCGGCGGAGACGATGCCTTGCTGCAGCCACAGCGCTTTGGCGCCGATCTCGACGGCGTCGCGGGCGATGCCCGGCGCTTCGGGGGACGGCCGGAAGACGTCGACGAGGTCGACCGGCTCCGGGATGTCCTGCAGCGACCGGTACACCTTTTCGCCGAGCAGCTCGGTCGCGGTCGGGTGCACCGGGATGATCCGGAAGCCGTGGGCCTGCAGGACGGCCGGGACGCCGTGCGCGGCCTTCGCCGGATCGCGGCTCAGGCCGACGACGGCGATCGTGCTCGCGCCGGCGAGGATCTCCTCTGGGGTCATACCGGTGGAACGCGCGGTGGGCGTCAAAGCTTCCAGAGCCGCAGGCCGCGCACGCGGTAGACCGGCCACACGACGTGCCACGGCTTCCGGCGGGCGAAGGTCGCGGCGCAGATCAGGATGTTGCGGGCGGACGTCGTCGCGACTTCGTGGCGGTCGGCCCAGGTGGCGCCCTTGGCGCCGACGGCGATCCGGAACACGGTCAGCAGGCCGCGGCCCTGCAGGTCGTACTTCGCGCCGGTGTCCCCGGAGCCGGGGGCCAGTTCGGCGATCTCGGCGCCGAACGCGCGGGCCGCCTGCGGCGCCACTTCGGCGGGGACCACGCCGACACTGCGGGTGATCGCCTTGCCGTGCATCCGCCGCGCGTAGCGGAACAGCAGCGCGCGTTCCCACCACGGCAGCAGCCGGTGGTGCCGGAGGAGGGCGGCGCACTCGCCGTGCCCGATCGCGAAGATGCTCGTGAGCTCGTCGTAGGCGCCGTTCGTCGCGGGCTCGTTGAGGTGCAGGCGCACCTCGAACCGGGTGCGCGCGGTCAGTTCGTCGAGCCGCTCGCGGTGATCGAGCCGCGCCTTCGCGCGGGAGAGGGACCAGTCGGACATCGGACCTCCAGGCGTCGCGCACAGGCTAGTTGGCGCGCGACGCCCGGACCACGCTTTCAGCCGATCTTCTCGCCGTACATCTCTCCGAGCGGGTCGGAGATCAGCTCGACGCGGGCACCGTCCGGGTCGGACAGGTAGATGGACGTCTTGCTCTCCAGCAGGTACTGGACGCCGGCTTCGTCGAGCTTGTCTTTGATGGCGCCCCACCGCTCGGGCTCGACGGACAGCGCCAGGTGGTGCAGTCCACCGAGGACTTCCGCGTACGGGCCGAGGTCCAGGCCGGGCAGGTCGAAGAAGGCGACCGCGTTGCCGTTGCCGACGTCGAAGAAGAAGTGGCTGGAGCCGGGGTAGTCGCGGTTCTCGATCAGCTCGGTGAGCGGGAAGCCCAGGATGTCCTGGTAGAACTCGATCGTCCGCTCGACGTCGCTGGAGATCAGCGCGGTGTGGTGGATGCCGCGGCCGTTCGTCGCCGGGCGTTCGGCGGCCGGGCGCAGGTGGCGCTCGCGCAGTTCGTCGCGGACCTCGGCGAGCTTGGTGACCTCGGCCTGGGTCGGTGCCATGTCCCTCACGTCCCTTCCTGGTGTGGTGCTCACGCTACGCCCGATTTATCTCGCGCGCAAGAGATTGCTTGGTGAGAGTTCCGCTGGACGGAACATCGTCGCTTGTGTGCGCGGGGCGCGCACGGCAGAGTTCCGGGGGTGGACGTCAGTAAGGTGCAGGAGGCCGCCGTCGCGCTGGCGGGGGCCTATGCCTCGCGTGAGCCGATCGAGCCGCTGATCAAGACGTATCCGGACGCGGACGTCGAGGACGCGTACCGGATCCAGCAGGAGCAGGTGCGGCAGTGGGTCGAGGGCGGCGACGCCGTCCGCGGCCACAAGGTCGGCCTCGCGTCGGCGGCGATGCAGCGGCAGATGGGCGTCGACCAGCCCGACTACGGGCACCTCACCGGCAGCATGTTCCACCTGGAGCACCAGCCGATCCCGACGTCGGCGTTCCTGCAGCCGCGGATCGAGCCGGAGATCGCGTTCGTGCTCGGCTCGGCCCTGCGCGGGCCGGGGGTGACGGTCGCCGACGCGGTGCGCGCAGTCGAGTTCGTGCTGCCGTCGCTGGAGATCGTCGATTCCCGCATCCAGGACTGGAAGATCTCCCTGTTCGACACCATCGCGGACAACGCGTCTTCCGGTGGCGTGGTGCTGGGGAGCAGCCCGACGGCCCTGGGGTCGGTGGACCTGCGGCTGGCCGGCTGCGTGCTGTACCGGAACGGTTCGGTGGCGGCGACGGGCGCGGGCGGCGCGGTGCTCGGGTCGCCGTTGAACTCGCTGGTGTGGCTGGCGAACACGGTGGGGCCGCTGGGCGTCACCCTGGAGCCCGGCCACGTCGTGCTGCCGGGGTCGATGACCCGGGCGATCCCGGTGTCGCCGGGCGACACGATCGTCACCACGATCGCCGGGATCGGCAGTGTTACCGCGGTCTTCGGTTCTCCGGAGGAATCGTGAACGTGCGAGAAGCAGCCGCTTCGTTGCTGGGGACGGTCTCGGAGCGCGAGCCGCTCTCGGCCGGCTGGCCGGACCTGGACGTCGACACGGCGTACGCGATCCAGGACGAAGCCCTGCGTCAGCGGCGGGCGCGCGGGGAGACGTTGATCGGGGTGAAGCTGGGGCTGACGTCCCGGGCCAAGCAGGAGCGGATGGGCATCGACGCGCCGTTGCTGGCCTGGCTGACCGACGCGATGGTGCTGCCGATCGGCGCCCCGGTGCCCCACGACGAGCTGATCCACCCGCGCGCGGAGCCGGAACTGGTCTTCGTGCTGGGCCGCCGGCTGGCGGGCCCGGGCGTGACGGCGGCGACGGCGCTGGCCGCGGTCGACCGCGTGTACGGCGGCATCGAGGTGATCGACAGCCGCTACGCGGACTACCGGTTCACGCTCCCGGACGCCGTCGCGGACAACGGCTCGTCGGCGTACTTCAGCCTGGGCCCGGTGGGTGTCGCGCCGGCTTCCCTGGATCTGTCGTTGGAGGCGGCCCTCCTGGAGGTCGACGGCCAGATAGTCGACACGGCAACGGGCGCGGCGGTCCAGGGCCACCCGGCGGAGGCCTTGGCCCTGGCGGCGAACACCCTGGCGGCGCGCGGCTTGGCGTTGGAGCCGGGCTGGCTGGTCCTGACCGGCGGAATGACGGACGCGGTCCCCCTCCGCCCCGGCTCCCGCCTCGCCGCCCACTTCTCCCACCTGGGCTCCCTAACCCTCGCCACCTAACCCCAACGCCGCCCACTCACCCTCGACGCCCCACCAATCACCCCCGATGCCCCTCCAGTCCCGCGAGTTGACCGCCCAGTCACGTGAGTCGGCCGCTCAATCACGTGAGATGCCCGCCCGATCGATTCGCGCGAGTGACGCGTACCGGACCGGCGAACTGGCGTACCCGGAGGGTCGGCTCGCGTGTCTGGGGGGTCGGCTTGCGTACCTGGACGGTCGGCTGGCGAGTCGGCCGCCTCAATACGCGGGCAGATCGGCTGGGTGCGCGGCCGACTGCCTGGGTACGTGGGCCGACCCTCCGGGTACGCGAGCCGACTGCCTGGGTACGTGGGCCGACCCCCCGGGTACGCGAGCCGACTGGACGGGGTGGGGGTGGGGGCGGGGTGCAGGTGAGTGGGGCGGCAGGTGGCGGTTAGGGCTGGCCGTTTCGGTAGGCGCGGGCCTGGATCTCGTACAGCTCGTGGTAGACCCCGCCCGCGCTGATCAGCTCGTCGTGGGTGCCTTCTTCGATCAGTTTTCCCTTCTCGAGCACCAGGATCCGGTCGGCCGAGCGGATGTTGGCCAGCCGGTGCGTCACCAGCACCGTCGTACGGCGGCCGCGGTCCGAGCGGCTCGCGTGCTGGAGCCCGGCGAACACGCGGGCTTCCGCTCGGGCGTCGAGCGCCGCTGTCGGTTCGTCGGCCACCAGGACCGAGGCGTCCCGGTAGATGCCGCGGGCGATGCCCATGCGCTGCCACTGGCCGCCGGAAAGGTCGTGTCCCTCGTCGAACTTCTTCGACAGGACCGTGTTCTCCCCGGCCGGCAGGGAAGCGATCACCTCGTCCGCGCCCGAGTAGTCGACGGCTTCGCGCCACGCCTGCCTGTCCGGGTCCGGCCGGCCGAGGCGGCCGACCGTGATGTTGTTCGCCGCCGTCATCGGCCACTCCGCCGGTTCCTGCGCGATCACCGCGATGTTCGCGTGCACCGATGCCGGATCCGCCCGGGCGAGGTCGACGTCGTCCCAGCGGACCGTGCCCTCGTCCGGCGGGTAGAGCCCGGTGAGCAGCTTGCCGAGGGTGGTCTTGCCCGAGCCGTTTTCACCGACCAGCGCGACCACCTCGCCGCGCCGGATCGTCAGCGAGACGTCCCGGAGCGCCGGGCTGTCCCGGCCCGGGTAGGTGAACGTGACGCCGTCCAGCCGGATCTCGGCCGGGTCGGCCGGCGCGGTCACCGACGTCGGCGGTGGTTGCCGCTTCCGGGATTCCGCGAGCAGCTGGTTGTAGAACCCGATGTAGAAGGAGTCCTCGTACAGCGAATTGACCGCGCGCATGGTGTTGGACAGCGCCGTGGACGCCGTGCGCATCGCCAGCACCGCCGTGCCGGCCAGCGCCAGCTCCATCGCGCCGGTGTAGAGCAGCCAGCCGAGCACCAGGTACGCGACCGCCGTGCCGAAGCCGGCCGCCGCCCGCCCGCTGGTGCGCACCAGGTTGCTCCGGTGCGCCAGCCGCATCTCCTCGCGCGTGAGGCTGCGTGAGATGCGCCGGTACTCGCCGAGCAGCGGCTCCTGCAACGTCAGCGCGTGTCGTTCGAGGGCCATCGAGCGCCAGGTGGCGACCTCTTCCACGACCGACTTGCGGATGTTGCGCCCGACGGTGTCCAGGAAGTGCCGGTAGTTCAGCTTCGCGACGCGCGCGGCGGCCCAGCCGTCGGCCGCCGCCGCGAGCAGGAGCACCGGGGCCAGCCACGGGTTGAGCAGTCCGGCCGTGAGCATCGCCGCCGCCAGCGAGATCACCGACGACGTCAGGTCGGCGAGCCGCCGCAGGCTCGTCTCGATGGCCCGCACCCCGAACCGCGCGCCCTGCCGGGCCAGCTCGCGGAAGTCCGCGTCCTCGAACGCGATCAGCCCGACGCGCACGACCGCGGCCGTCACCGCGTCGTCCGCCGCCGCGGTGACCCGGGGCCGGAGCGCGCCTTCGACGGCGGCGACGGCCGCGTCCAGCACCGCGCGCGCCGCGTACGACCCGGTGACGACCGCGATCGCCGGCAACGACTGCAGCACGCGTTCCGGCGTCGGGCCCTGTTCGAGCAGCGCGGTGAAGACGTTCGCGGTGGCGAGCAGCCCGAACGCCGTGACGCAGCCGGACACGACGTGCACGACGGCGGCCAGCAGCGTCAGCCGCGGCGAAGTCCGCCACGCCAGCCGCAGCACGACCGAGATCGCGGTGGGCAGTGCGCGCACGGCCTGGCCGAAGCCCGCGGCGGCCACGCGTTCGTCGACGCGGGCCCATTCGGGCATCTTGACGTTCTCGACCCCGATCAGCGGGGGCGGCTCGGTGGTTGTGGACACGCCTTCATCTGTACTCCGGGGGTCCGACAGTTTCGGCGCCGCTACTGGTCCTTCCGGGTGTACCTGGCCCGCAAAAACGGGCTGTACTCCGGGTTTTCACCCATCCGGACGTCGATTTCGTGCGCCAGCGTGCCGCCGCCGGGCGTGAGCCGGTGCCGGGCGACGCCGCGCGCGGTCCGCTTCTCCAGGGTCAGCGTCGCGCCGGTCCAGGTGCCGCGGGCGGGCGACTCGGGTGGGAAGCCGTAGCTGTCGAAGCCGTACCAGAGCGTCTCGCCGGTGGCCGGGTCGGCGGTGAAGACGTTGTGGCCGAGGAACTCGGACCCGTCCTCGCGCCGCTGGCGATAGTGCTGGATCACGGCGAAACCGTTGAGGGCCAAGCGGTATTCGCAGTCGGCACGCGCGGTCGAGGCCGGTGCCCACGGCGAGGCGGCGAGTTCCTCGGTGCCGGTCCAGTCGCCGACGAACGCCTTCAGCGCGTCGTGCGCGGGCCCGAGGCGGGGCATGTCCATGGTCGTCTCCGTTTCGACAGGTACCTGTCGATATGCGAGACTAGCACGCATGCGGTCACCTCGAGCCGAGACGTTCACCCGCGTGATCGACGCGGTTTTCGCGTGCAACGGCGGCTTCCTCGCCGCGGGCGACGCGCTGACCGAGCCGGTCGGGCTGACGGCGGCGCAGTGGCAGGTCCTCGGCTTCCTCGAGGACGGCCCGGCGACCGCCGCCGAGGTGGCGCGCCGTCGGGGGCTGCGCCGCCAGAGTGTGCAGGAGACGGTGAACCGCTTGCTGCGCAACGGAATGCTCGACCGCCTGCCGAACCCGGCCGACGCGCGGGCGCCGCTGCTGTCGTTGACGCGGCGGGCTCGCACGGCGATGCGGGCCTTGGGGGAGGCGCAGATCGCGTGGGCCGAGGAGGTGGCGGCTGAAGTGCCACTGGAGGATCTCGAGACGACGCTGCGCACGCTGCAGCGATTGCGCGGAGTGGTGGCCCAGCCGCGGTTGCTGTGAGCGGCGCCGATCAGGTGCCTGGGGCTGCGCGGGGGTAGCGGGGCCGGCGTGGGTCAGCGGGTTGCGCCGGGGCCGGCCAGTACGTCCACGTCTCCCGCGTGCATCGGCTCGCCGCAGTGGGCGCAGCGCAAATCGACCGCGCTGATCTCGCCGCACGCGTGGTGGCGGTGGAGTACCGGAGGCCCGGCCTCGCCCGCCAGCCACTTGTCGCCCCAGCGGGTCATCACCAGCAGCATGTCGACCAGCTCGGTGCCCTTCTCGGTCAGGACGTACTCGTAGCGCGGACGGCGGTCGTACGGGCGGCGCTCGAGGATGCCGGAGTCGACCAGGTGGTTCAGCCGCTCGGTGAGGACCTTGCGCGAGATGCCGAGGTCCGCCTGGAGCTGTTCGAACCGGCTGAGGCCGACCCACACGTCCCGCAGGATCAGCGGTGACCACGGTTCGCCGATGACGTCGAGCGTGCGCGCGATCGAGCACGCGGCCAGTTCGCTGAAGTTCGTGCGCTGCATGACCCCAGTTTAGCACTTGGGGTTCCCTTAAGGAACTTCGACTGCTACGGTTCTGGAGTCTCCTGAAGGAACCCAGAAGGGAAAGTCGCGATGAGCAAGGTCTTCAGCGCCCACGCCGTGTCGGTGGACGGCTACATCACCGGCCGCGGCGCCGGCCCGGGTCAGGGACTCGGCGACGGCGGGACCCTCTTCGACTGGTACTCCGACGGGGACACCCGGAGCCGGGTCTTCGACTTCTTCACCCTCAGCGAGCCGAGTGCCCGCGTCTTCGACTCGCTCGCCGGCCGGGTGGGCGCGATCGTGGCGGGCCGCAACACCTACGAAGACTCGGAACACTTCGGTGGCGGCAGCCCGCACCCGGACGCCCCGCTCTTCCTGGTCAGCCACCGGCCCGCGCCGGAACTGACCGAGCGGCAGACGCTCGCCGGCACCGTCGAAGACGCGATCGCGGCGGCCCGCGAGGCGGCCGGCGGCAAGGACGTCGGCCTCATGGGCGGCGGCGTGCTGGCCTCGGCGCTGCAGGCCGGCCTGGTCGACGAAATCGTGCTCCACCAGGTGCCGGTGCTGCTCGGCGGCGGCCGGCCGTTCTTCCAGGAGCTGCCTTCGCACGTGCGGCTCAGCCTGCTCGAGGCCGTGGCCGCGCCCGGCGTCACCCACCTCCACTACGCCGTCGCCTGAAGCCGTCGCCCGAACCCCCCACCTCAGCAAGGAGCCGACCCATGCTCGACGCCGACGTCCGCCGCATCATCGCCACCACCGCGATCGGTCACCTCGCCACCGTCCTGCCCGACGGCGCGCCCCATTCGGTCCCGGTCTGGGTCGACCCGGAGGGCGACCGCATCGCCATCCTGACCGGCCCGGACTCGCGCAAAGCCCGCAACCTGCGGCGTGACCCGCGCGTCGCGCTTTCGCTGACCCCGCCGGACAACCCGTTCGAGCCCGTGATCATCCGCGGCCGGGTGGCCGAGTGGATCGAGGGCGACGCCGCCTGGGAGATCGTCGACCGGATCGCGAACAAGTACATCGGTGCGCCCTACACGCGAGAGCAGCAGCGGGTGGTCGCGCTCATCGAGGTCGAGCGCCAGAGCGTCGGCATGCGCTGATCGTCAGTCCGGCTTCACCCCCAGCAGGGTGAGGAACGTGCGGAACCCGGCGGACATGTCGACCTCCGCCGGGTCGAGGAGCCATTGCAGCTGGAGGCCGTCGAGGAGGGCGATGGCCAGCGGGGCCAGCTGTTCCGGGGTCGTGCCCGGCGGCAGCTCGTCGCGGTGGCGCTCGAGCATCTGGGTCATGCCCGCCCGCACCCGCGCGTAGCGGTCCTGGAAGTACTTCCGGGCCGGGTGGTCCTCCGTGACGCTGTCCGCCGAAAGCACCGTGTACGTCTGGACGATGCCCGGGCGGCTCGCGTTGTAGTCCACCAGGTCGGCCAGCTGGTTCACCGTCATCGCCGACGGGTCGCCCTCCGGGCCGTGCCCGAAGTGCAGCAGGTCCCACTCGTCGCGGGTCTCCAGCACCGCCGTCAGCAGGTCTTCCTTGGTGGGGAAGTAGTGCATCAGGCCCTGTTGCGTCAGCCCGACGCGCTCGGCCACCGCGGCCAGTGACGTGCCTCGGTAGCCGCGCTCGGCGATCACCTCGAACGCCGCTCGGACGATGCCGGCTCGGCGGTCGGCGCCCCTGGCCCGGGTCATGATCCCGAGCCTACGGCAGTGAGTGTCACGGAAGCATAACGTTCACTACTCACCGCCAGGTAGGGTGACGGCAGGACCGACCGCGGAGGATGCGCATGAGCTTCGACGTCGAAGCGCTGCTGGCCGAGCTCGACCTGGACGCGAAGGCGAGCCTGCTCGCCGGCCAGGACGTCTGGTCCCTTCCCGGCCTGCCGCGGATCGGGCTCGCGTCGATGGTTCTCTCCGACGGCCCGGTCGGCGTCCGCGGCACGCGCTGGAGCCCGGACGACCCCTCGGTGACCCTGCCCAGCCCGACCGCGCTCGCCGCGAGCTGGGACCCGCGCCTGGCCGTCAAAGCCGGGCGCCTGCTCGCGCAGGAAGCCCGGCGCAAGGGCGTGCACGTGCTGCTCGCCCCGACGGTCAACCTCCACCGCTCGCCGCTGGGCGGCCGGCACTTCGAGTGCTACTCCGAAGACCCCCTCCTCACCGGGATGATCGGCGCCGGCTACGTGACCGGCGTGCAGGACGGCGGGGTCGCCGTCACGGTCAAGCACTTCGTCGCCAACGACTTCGAGACCGAACGCTTCACCGCCGACGTGCGCGTCAGCGAGCGGGCCCTGCGCGAGCTCTACCTCGCGCCGTTCGAACTCATCGTCCGGCGCGCGAAGCCGTGGGGGATCATGGCCGCCTACAACAGCGTCAACGGCGTCACGATGACCCAGCACGCCGAACTGCTCAACGGCGTGCTGCGCGACGAATGGGGCTTCGACGGCTTCGTCGTCTCCGACTGGCTGGCCGCGCGCGACACCGTCGCCTCCGCCAACGGCGGCCTCGACGTCGCCATGCCCGGCCCCCGCACGGTGTTCGGCGAACGGCTCGCCGAAGCCGTTCGCGGCGGCGAAGTCGACGAAGCCGTCGTCGACGCCATGGTCCGCCGCGTGCTCCTGCTCGCCGACCGGACCGGCGCGCTCGGCGGCGGCCCCGCGGCAAAAGGGTCCGATGTGGACGGAGACGCGGTCGCGCGCGAGATCGCGCACCGGTCGTTCGTGTTGCTCAGCAACGAAACCGGCGTGCTGCCGCTGCGGGAGCCGCAGAGCATCGCGCTCATCGGCGCGCTCGCCGAGGACCCCAAGATCCTCGGTGGCGGCAGTGCCACCGTGTTCCCCGATCACATCGTCTCCCCTCTGGCCGGCTTGAAAGCCGCCCTTCCCGCGGGCACCGAGCTCGGTTACGCCCCCGGTGCCGATCCGCGAACGACGTTACCGACCGCCACCGACAATTTCCGGCTCCGCGCGACGGCCCGCGCCACCGACGGCACCGAACTCGCGCAGTTTTCCTTGCGTCAAGCCAGAATCGACTGGATCGGCGAACTGCCGGCCGGGCTCGACATCGGCACGCTCGCCTCGGTCGAGATCGCCGGCACGTTCCTCCCGGAGCAAAGCGGCACGCACACCTTCGGCGTCACCGGCCCCGGCGACCTCCGCCTCACCGTCGCCGGCCAGACCGTCTTCGACGGCGTGAACCTGCCGGAAGGCGGGGACATCTTCACGTCGATCATGCAGGTGCACGAACAACGCCGGGAGGTCGAGCTGACCGCGGGCGAGCCGATCGACGTCAGCCTGACCTACTGGATCCCCTCGGAGATGGCGGAATTCGCCAGGGGCACCTTCGCCTGGGTCACCTTCGCGCTCGGCCACCGCGGCCCGGTCCTGGACCCGGACGCGAGCCTCGACGAAGCCGTGGCCCTGGCGGCGAAGTCGGAGGTCGCCGTCGTCGTGGTCGGCACGACCGCCGAGGTCGAGAGCGAAGGGTTCGACCGGACGTCCCTCGCCCTGCCCGGCCGCCAGGACGAACTCGTCGCGCGGGTCGCCGAAGCGAACCGGAACACCGTCGTGGTCGTCAACGCCGGCTCCCCGGTGGAGATGCCGTGGCGCGACGACGTCGCCGCGGTGCTGCTCACCTGGTTCCCCGGCCAGGCCGGCGGCGACGCGCTCGCCGACGTCCTCTTCGGCCGCGAGGAGCCCGGCGGCCGCCTGCCGACGACCTGGCCGGCGAAGCTCGAAGACGCGCCGGTCACCGACGTGACGCCGCAAGACGGCGTGCTCGAGTACGGCGAAGACGTGTACATCGGCTACGGCGCCTGGGCCCGCGCCGGCGGGCAACCCGCGTACTGGTTCGGACACGGCCAGGGCTACACGACCTGGGCGTACCAAGAACTCGACGCCTACCCGGACGAGGAAGGCGGCGTCCGCGTCCGGGTCCGCGTGCGCAACACGGGAACACGCGCGGGACGCGAGGTCGTGCAGCTCTACCTGGCCCCGACCGAGCGCGGCGACCGGCCGCAGCGCTGGCTGGCCGGGTTCGCGAGCGTCGAAGCCCGGCCCGGCCAGGCCGTGGAGACCGACATCGTCATCACGCCGAGGTCGGCCGAAGTCTGGCGCGACGGCTGGCAGCACATCGCGGGCGAGTACGTCCTGGAGGCGTCGCACTCCTACGCCGAGCCCCGGCTGAGCACACGTGTGGTGCTCCAGAAAATCCGTTGATCACCGCGGGCGCCTCCCCTAGGGTCTCGTGAAGGCACCTTGACCAGCGAAAGGAGGTGGGACCGATGATCACGCAACCGATCACGCGCTCCCACCTCGCAGCGAGGGTGCCGGCTGTCTGACCGGGAGCGCGTACTCCTGGAAGGATTTTCATGACCGAACTGGTCGTGCGCCCGCTCGAAGCGGGCGAAGAAACACTGTTCACCTCCCTGCCCGACCGCTGTCTCGTCGGCCGCACGCTGCTCGGCGACGACTTCGTCGAGATGGCGAAGAGGGGCGAGTACCGGCCCGAGTGGACCTGGGTCGCGCTGCGCGACGACGTCGTCGTGGCCCGGGCCGCCTGGTGGGCCAAATCCGATGACGAAACCCCGATCGCGCTGGACTGGTTCGACTTCACCGACTTCGACGCGGCCGTCCACCTGCTGAAAACCGCACCGCTGCGGGCGGAGTACGCACTGCACACGCCCCCGGCGTGGCCGGACGATCCGGACGTCGCGCGCGAAGTGAACGGCCGGGTCGAGGCGGCCGAGGCGGCGGGCTACCGCCGGCTCGTCGAGCGCTACCGCTTCCGCTGGACCCCGGAAAACGGCCTGCCGGAGAAGCCCGGCCGGCTCGAGTTCCGGCCCGAGCCGGACGACGACGTCCTCCTCGACGTCTTCAAGCGGGTGCACGTCGGCAGCCTCGACGCGCACGCGCGCAAGACCATCGAAGAGCAGGGCCTCGAAGCGGCCGCGCGGGAAGACCTCGACCTGATGAAGTGGATGCCGGCGCCGCGGGACTGGTGGCGGCTGGCGTACACGCCCGAAGGCGAGCTGGCCGGCCTCGTCCTGCCGAGCCGCAACGTCTACGACCCGGTCGTCGGCTACGTGGCCGTGGTGCCGGAGCACCGGGGCAAGGGCTACGCGTACGACCTCCTGGTCGAGGCGACGCACGACCTCGTCGGCTACGGCGCGGACCGGATCGTCGCGGGCACCGACGTCGGCAACGTCCCGATGGCGAAGGCGTTCGCGAAGGCGGGTTATCCGGTGGTCCAGCACCGCATCGACTTCGTGTGACCCCCGTCGTGAGTGGCAAGGCGGGTTCTAACCCGCCTTGCCACTCACGAGCCGGGGCGTTACCGTCGCTAGAGCGATCTATCAACTCGGGGGCCGTGATGGACAAGGGACTGACACCGCTTCGGGTGATACTCGGCTTCTCGCTGCTCAGCACGGCGATCCACTACGCGCACAACGCCATCCGGTACGCGGACTATCCGCAGCTCCGGGGGATCACACCGCTCGTCGGCGGCATCGTCGTCGCCGTCACCTGGGTGCTGCTCACGGCGTTCGGCTGGCTCGGCTACCGCGCGTACACGCAAGGCCGGTACCCGCGCGCCCTGGCGTTCCTCTTGGTCTATTCGCTGGCCGGGATGGTCACGCTCGGCCACTTCCTGACCGGCGTGCCGCGCATCCCGGCGTTCTGGTTCGCGACGATCTTCACCGATGCCGCAGCCGGGCTGGCCCTGTGGGCGTTCCTGACCTGGGCGTGGGCCACGCTCAACCGGGTGACCACCCGAGATCAACTTTCTACACAACGTTGACGTCCGTCTGACTCATGTAGACAATCGGGTGGTGACCACCACCACACCGGTTGCCTTCGACCGCCGTCCGGACGAGTACCGCCACTGGCGCCTGCGGGTGGACGGGGAGATCGCCTGGCTGGAGCTGGACGTCGACGAGCAGGGCGGGCTGGTCCCGGGGTACGAGCTCAAGCTCAACTCCTACGACCTCGGCGTCGACATCGAGCTCCACGACGCCACGCAGCGGCTGCGGTTCGAGCACCCCGAGGTCCGCGTGGTCATCGTGACCAGCGCCAAGGACAAGGTGTTCTGCGCAGGCGCGAACATCCGCATGCTCGCCGCGTCGGAGCACCACTGGAAGGTGAACTTCTGCAAGTTCACCAACGAGACCCGCAACGGCATGGAGGACGCCACCGAGCACTCCGGCCAGGTCTACGTGGCCGCGGTGAACGGCACCTGCGCCGGCGGTGGCTACGAAATCGCGCTGGCCTGCGAAAAGATCTTCCTGATCGACGACAACTCCTCGACCGTCGCGTTGCCCGAGGTGCCGCTGCTGGGCGTGCTGCCCGGCACCGGCGGCCTCACCCGGGTCGTCGACAAGCGGCGCGTCCGCCGGGACCTCGCCGACGTCTTCGCCACGCGCCCGGACGGGGTCAAGGGCAAGACGGCCGTCGACTGGCGGCTGGTCGACGAACTGGTGCCCCGCCAGGACTTCCGCGAGAAGGTCCTCGAAAAGGCGCGGGAACTCGCCCGGCGGGCCGAGAAACCGGCGGAACACGGCATCGAGCTCACCCCGCTCGAACATCGCTATGTCGACATCGACGTGGCCAAGGACCAGGTCACGATCACCGTCAAGGGGCCCGAAAACGACCCGGGCGACCTGCACGAAGAGGGCGCGGGCGGCTGGTTCCTCGCGATGACCCGCGAGCTGGACGACACGATCCTGCGGCTGCGCACCAACGAGGTCGAAGCCGGGACGTGGATCCTCCGGACCCAGGGCGACCCGGCGAAGGTGCTGGCGCACGAGCAGGCCGTGCTCGGGCAAAAGGACTGGCTGGCCAACGAGATCACGCACTACTTCAAGCGCACGCTCAAGCGCCTCGACGTCACCAGCCGCAGCTTGATCGCGCTCGTCGAACCCGGCAGCTGCTTCACCGGGGCGCTGCTGGAAATCGCGCTGGCCGCGGACCGCCAGTACATCCTGGACGGCCCGCCGATCGACGACGAAGACAGTGACGAGCGCGCGTCCATCCAGCTCACGGACGCCAATTTCGGCGCCTTCCCGATGGGCAACGGCCTGACCCGCCTGCAGGCGCGCTTCTACGGCGACGACGACCACCTCGCCTGGCTCGCGCGCGAGAAGAACCGCGAGCTGAGCGCGGCCGAAGCCCTCGAACTCGGATTGGTCACCGACGCCCCGGACGACCTCGACTGGGAGGACGAGATCCGGATCGCGCTCGAAGGCCGCGCGTCGCTGTCCCCGGACGCGCTCACCGGCATGGAGGCCAACCACCGGTTCGTCGGTCCCGAGACCATCGAGACCAAGATCTTCGGCCGGCTGGCGGCTTGGCAGAACTGGATTTTCACCCGGCCGAACGCATCCGGGCCGGAAGGCGCGCTGCGCCGCTACGGTACGGGACAGAAGGCCGTCTTCGACAGGAAGCGGGTCTAGCGCAGATGCCCGAGAAGATCGACTACGACGCCAAGATCCCCAACAACGTCAACCTCGCCGAAGACCGCAGGTTGCAGCGCGCTTTGGAGGGCTGGCAGCCGAAGTTCCTGCACTGGTGGGGCGAGATGGGGCCGACACTGGAGACGCAGGGGGTCTACCTGCGCACGGCGGTCAGCGTGGGCCGCGAAGGCTGGGCGCACTTCGACCACGTCAACGTGCCGGAGTACCGCTGGGGCATCTTCCTCGCCGAGCGCGACCCGGACCGGCGGATCGCCTTCGGCGAGCACCAGGGCGAACCGGTGTGGCAGCAGGTGCCCGGCGAGTACCGCGCCGACCTGCAGCGGCTGATCGTCATCCAGGGCGACACCGAACCGGCGTCGGTCGAGCAGCAGAAACTCCTCGGCCTGACCGCGCCGAGCCTGTACGACCTGCGGAACCTGTTCCAGGTCAACGTCGAAGAAGGCCGTCACCTGTGGGCGATGGTGTACCTGCTGCACGCCTACTTCGGCCGCGAAGGCCGTGACGAGGCCGAAGGGCTGCTGCTGCGCAACTCCGGCAGCCCCGACGCGCCGCGCATCCTCGGTGCGTTCAACGAGGAAACCGCCGACTGGCTGGCGTTCTACATGTTCACCTACTTCACCGACCGCGACGGGAAGTACCAGCTCGGCACGCTCAAGGAGTCCTCCTTCGACCCGCTTTCGCGCACCTGCGAGTTCATGCTCAAGGAAGAAGCGCACCACATGATGGTGGGCACCACCGGCGTCGACCGCGTGGTGACCCGCAGCGCCGAACTGATCCGCGAGCACGACACGTACGACATCGGCCCGCACGGCGGCATCCCGCTCGACATCATCCAGAAGTACATCAACTTCCACTACACCGTGTCGCTCGACCTGTTCGGCAGCGAGACGTCGACGAACGCGGCGAACTACTACACCGCCGGGCTCAAGGGCCGCTGGCAGGAAACCCGCCGCAAGGACGACCACAAGCTCACCGAGGACGCCCGCACGCTGGAGCGGCCGACCGGCGACGGCACCTGGACGACCGAGGAGCTGCAGGCGATCCTGCTGCTCAACCTCGATCTGCGCAGCGAGTACGTGGCCGACTGCCAGACCGGCGTGAAGCGCTGGAACAAGATCCTCGCCGACGCCGGCATCGACCGCACGTTCCGCTTGCCGCACCCTGGCTTCAACCGCGAAGTGGGCATAAACTCCGGCCACCACGTCACTCCCGACGGCACCATCGTCGACGAGGCGACCTGGGAGGCAGGCAAGCGCAAGTGGCTGCCCACGACCGAAGACCTCACGTTCGTCCGCTCGCTGATGCGCCCGGTGTACGAGCGGGGGAAGATCGCGAGCTGGGTCGCGCCGCCGCGGCAGGGCATCAACGGCAAGCCCATCGACTACGAGTACGTGCACCTCACGTAGGAGGCCTGGTGGCGACAGGGTTCAATGCCGCGGAGTACCTGCTCTCGGCCGGGCACCCGGACGCGACCGCGGTCGTGTCGCCCGGGCGATCCCTCACCTACGCCGAGCTCGCCGAGGAGTCCCGGCGCGTCGCCGGCGGGCTCGCCGGACTCGGGGTGCGGCCCGAAGAACGGGTCATGTTCTGCATGGTCGACGACGTCGAGCTGCTCACCGGCATCCTCGGCGCGATGCTGGCCGGCGCGGTCGCCGTCCCGGTGTCGACCATGGTCACCGGGCCGGAGCTGGGCCAGGTGCTGGCCGACTCGCGGGCGCGCGTGCTGTGCGTGTCCGGGGAGTTCGCCGAGCAGGCCGGGGTTGCGCTCGGGCTCGCTCCCGAGGTCACCGACGTCGTGCTCGACCGCTGCGACGCGGCCGGGTTCGGTGTCCGGACGCACGACTGGCCGTCACTGGCGGGATCGCTCCCCAGTGGACGGACGTGGGAGGACTCGCCGGCGCTGTGGCTGTACACCTCGGGCACCACGGGGCAGCCGAAGGGCGCGATGCACCGGCACGCGAGCATCCGCGCGGTCTGCGAGACCTACGCCCGCGGTGTGCTGGCGACGACTTCGGCGGACCGGTTCCTGTCCGTGCCGAAGCTGTTCTTCGCCTACGGGCTGGGGAACTCGTGCTTCTTCCCGCTCGGCGCGGGTGGGACGACGCTGCTCGAGCCTTCGCGCCCGACACCCGCGTTGTTCGCGAAGCGCGCTCGCGAGGAGCGGCCGTCGCTGTTCTTCGCGGTCCCGACGTTCTACGCGGCGTTGCTCGCCAGCGACGTCCCGGACGACTCGTTTTCCTCGGTGCGGCACGCGGTTTCGGCCGGTGAGCCGCTGCCCGCGTCCCTGTTCGAACGGTTCCGCGCGCGCTTCGGGCTGGCGATCCTCGACGGCATCGGGTCGACCGAAGCCCTGCACATCTTCCTGTCGAACCAGCCCGGTTCGGTGCGGCCGGGCAGCACCGGCGTCCCGGTGCCGGGCTATTCCGTGCAGCTGCGCGACGAGACCGGGGCGGTGATCGACGCCGCCGGGAAGCCGGGCGAGCTGTTCGTGGCCGGGCCGTCGACGGCGACCGGCTACTGGGCCCGGTACGACGCGACGAAGCTGGTGTTCCAGGGCGAGTGGCTGCGGACCGGCGACAGCTACGTCCGGAACGAAGACGGGACGTACAGCTGTCTCGGCCGGTTCGGGGACATGCTGAAGGCGGGCGGGATCTGGGTCTCACCGTCCGAAGTGGAGGAACGGCTGCGGCAGCACCCGGCGGTGGCCGAGGTCGCCGTCGTCGCCGCGCCGGACGCCGACGGCCTCGACAAGCCGGTGGCGTGCATCGTCCCCGCGCCCGGGTTCGCGGTGGACCCGGACGAGCTGATCGAGTTCTGCCGCGAGGGGCTGGCGGCGTTCAAGCGCCCGCGCGGGGTGGTCGAACTGGCGGAGCTGCCGAAGACGGCGACCGGCAAGATCCGCCGCAACGTGATCCGCGAGCTGGTCCGCGATTCGCTGCGGACGGTACCCAGCTCGTGATCGACGGGCACTTCGTGGTCGACGCCCACGTCCACACGCCACGGCTGCCGACGCTGAAACCGGCGTGGCTGCAGTGGGCGCACGACTTCGCCGGGGCGTACCCGTGGCGTTCGGTGTACGCCTCCGACGGTTCGGTCGTTCCGTCCGCAATGGACGAGCTGATGGCGTCCGAGGGCGTCGACCGGGTCCTGTTGTTCTGCGAGTACAGCCCGCGGGCGACCGGGATCCAGCCGATCGAGGACAACCTGCCGCTGGTTTCGTTCAACCCGGAGCGGTTCCGGCTCGTGGCGAACGTGAACCCGTACCTGCACCACCCGGCGGCGGCGGAGGTGGCGCGGCAGCTGGACCTGGGCGCGGTGGCGCTGAAGATCCACCCGGTGCACGGCGCGTTCTCGCCGGCGGACAAGGAGCTGTACCCGGTCTACCAGCTGTGCCTCGAACGCGGGGTACCGGTGATCCTCCACTCGGGAACGTCGAGCTTTCCGGGCTCCCGCACCAGTTTCGGCAACCCGGAGCTGCTGTCCGATGTGGTCGAAGACTTCCCGTCGCTGCAGTTCGTCTTCGCCCACGGCGGCCGCGGCTGGTGGTACGACGTGGCGGCGTTCCTGGCGCTGGCGCGCGAGAACGTGTGGCTCGACTTGGCCGGGCTGCCGCCGAAGAAGCTGCCGGAGTACTACCGGCGGTTCGACCTGACGCGGCTGGCGGGGAAGTTCGTGTTCGGGACGGACTGGCCGGGCGTGCCTTCGGTGGCCGCGAACGTCCGGACGCTGGCCGGGCTCGGGCTGCCGGACGACGTGCTGAGCGGGGTCCTGTCTGGGAACGCGATCAAGCTGATGCCGTCACTCGCCTAGCGGTCGTGAGTGGTAAATCGGGTTAGAACCCTCATTACCGCTCACGAGCGCGTCAGCCCATGACCTCGTGCAGGCAGAGCACGTTGCCTTCGGAGTCGCTGAACCAGGCCGCCCGCTCGTTGCCCAGCTGGGCGATGTGGTCGACCGTCTTCAGGCCTTCCATCTCGAAGTCCTGGAACCGGACACCGCGGTCCTCCAGGGTTTTGACTTCGGCGGGCAGGTCGCCGACTTCGAAGCTCAGTGCCGTGTTCTCGCTCTGCGCGCCGGCCGGCATCGGGCGGAGGCCGATGGCGCCGCCGGCCGCCGCGAAGTAGAGGGTTCCGTCCTCGCCCTTCCCTGTCTGCTTCAGGCCGAGGGAGTCCGCGTAGAAGTGGCCGGCGCGTTCACTGTCGGTCACCGGAAGCATCGTCGTGATGGTCGATTCGGTCAGCATGGCTTTCATGGTGCGCGCCACCGGCGCCGGGCGTGACCTCGACTTTTTCAACGGTCGCTGTTGAACGCCCGGAGTGTCCGCATCGCTTCGGCGAGTGCCGGCGCGTCCTCACCGAGCGGCGTCAGCACGATCCGGCGCAGGATGTCCGCCGCCGCCGCGCGGGCCTTGTTCGCCACGTCCAGCCCGTGCTCGGTCAGGGACGCGAACGTCACGCGGCGGTCGTCGGGGCTGGGGATCCGGCAGATCAGGTCGGCCGCGACCAGGCGGTCCGCCACCTTCGTGAACCCGCCGCTGGACAGCGCCGCCTCCGTGGCCAGGCGCGTCATCGGCATCCGGTGCTCGGGCGAGCGCACCAGCCGCAGCAGGATGTCGAACGACGCCGGCGCCAGCCCGAAGCGGTCGGCGATTTCGCCCATCAGCCTGTCCTGGGTGGCCAGGTAACCCTCGATGACCAGGCCCCACCAGGTGACGATCTCGTCGTCGTCGGTGTCCACGAGGAGACACTTTACCCCAACACCTCGCCGGATTACTTCTTCCGGGAAAGATGTCAGCCCGTTTGTACGAACCGTATACCGGACCTCCCTACGATCGGGCGATGACTAACGAGGCACTACAGCGTGCTACCAAACTGCTGGACGCCGTCATCCTCGCCGACGGGCACAACGACCTGCCGTGGGAACTGCGGCAGCACGGTGGCCCGAACCCGGTCGAGGCGGCCGCGTCCCT
Organism: Amycolatopsis sp. CA-126428; assembly: GCF_002904335.1. GTDB lineage: Bacteria > Actinomycetota > Actinomycetes > Mycobacteriales > Pseudonocardiaceae > Amycolatopsis. The sequence continues at coordinate 28,839 of NZ_PPHF01000013.1, forward strand.
CGACCTGACCGTGCGGCAGCCCGCTCTCCACACCGACTTCCCGAAGCTCGCCGACGGCAAGCTCGGCATGCAGTTCTGGTCGGTGTTCGTGCCCTGTGAGTTCGAAGGCCACAGTGCCGTGACCGCCGTCCTGGAACAGGTGGAGGTCGTCCACCAGCTGGTCGAGCGCTACCCCGACCGGCTGCGCCTCGTCACCACCGCGGACGAGGCCGAAGCCGCGTTCGCCGACGGCCGGATCGCGTCGCTGCTCGGGGCCGAGGGCGGGCACAGCATCGCCGAGTCGATCGGCGTGCTGCGGATCCTGCGCCGCCTCGGCGTCCGCTACATGACGCTGACGCACAACTTCAACACCACCTGGGCCGACGCGGGCACCGACGAGCCGGCCCACGGCGGTCTCACCGAGTTCGGCCGCGACATCGTGCGCGAGATGAACAAGATCGGGATGATGGTCGACCTGTCGCACGTCGCGCCGTCGACGATGCGGGCGGCGATCGAGGTCAGCTCGGTGCCGGTGATCTTCAGCCACTCCTCCTGCACCGCGGTGAACGACCACCCCCGCAACATCCCCGACGACGTCCTGGCGAAGCTGCCCGGCAACGGCGGCGTCGCGATGATCACCTTCGTGCCCGCCTTCGTCTCCCCGAAGGTCGCCGCGTGGAACGAGCGGCTCGACGCCGCGATGGCCGAAGCCGGGCTGGAGCCCCGGAACCTGACGCTGCGCGGGAAGTTCGTCCAGGAGTGGGACGGCCCGCCCAAGCCGCTCGCCACCGTCGAGGACGTCGTCGCGCACGTCGAGCACGCCCGCGAGGTCGCCGGCGTCGACCACATCGGCCTCGGTGGCGACTACGACGGCGTCGGCTCGCTGCCGGAGGGACTGGAGGACACCTCCAAGTACCCCGTGTTGTTCGCCGCGCTGCTCGAGCGCGGGTGGAGTGAGGACGACTGCGCGAAACTGGCCGGGCGGAACACCCTGCGCGTCCTGCGGGAGGTCGACGGTTTCGCCCGTTAGGGGGTTTGAGGCGGCGCTCCGCGCGCGCCGGACGGACACTGAGCACATGACGCACGCGCGCGGGGGCGCGGCCGACCGCCCCACCGGTCCCACCCACCAAGACCTGCCCGAAGGCGCTCTGGAACCCGCCGAGCTGCGCGCCGGCGACGTCCGGCCGGGCGCGGAGGAGGTGACGCCGGTGCGGCCGGCACCCGCCAAACCGGCGACCGCCGAACCGGCGTCCGCCGAACCGGCGTCCGCCAAACCGGTGGGCAAGGCCCGGCCGACGCGGATCAGCGGCACCTGGGTCGCGGTCATCGCCGGCCTGGTCGTGCTGGTCGTGCTGCTGGTCTTCATCCTGCAGAACCTCGACCCGGCGACGGTGCACTTCTTCGGCGCCGAAGGCAGCCTGCCGCTGGCCATCGCGATGCTGTTCTCGGCGATCGGCGGCGCGGTGCTGGTCGCGCTCATCGGCGGCGCCCGGATCCTGCAGCTGCGGAAGCAGGCGCGCCGCCGCTAGACGATGATCGACGTCATCCCGAGCAGCAGCGCGCAAACGTTTTCGTCCCCGGTCGTCCGGACGCCGTCGGTGCTCGTCGGGTTGCGGGTGCAGAGCCGCCAGAACGTGTCCAGGTCCGTCGTCACGGTGGCCAGCGGCGTGCGGGACGGTGGTGCGCCGCGGTCCAGGACCCAGCCGTCGCGCTCGCGGCGCGCGTGCCACTTGCCCTGGCCGGTCACCGTGTAGCCGACCTGCTTGCCGACCCGGGCGTCGACGGCACGCAGGGTGTGCGGCAGTGCCCGGATGAACGTGTCGGCGATCGGCTCGGCGTACTCCGCCTCCAGCGGCGTGTGCTCGAGGGCCTCGCGGATCTGCACGTGGTGCACCCAGAACTCGGAGTAATCGCGGGCCGCGTCCAGCCAGCGCGGGGCGGGCTCGTCGCCGGCCCAGCTCACCGGCATGCCGAGGGCGTCGAGGTCCAGCTGGGCCCAGTACTCGGTCGTCTGGCCCATGAACTCGTACAGCATGGTGAGCAGGACGTCCGTCGAGAGCCGGCGGCACGCGACGACCCACTCCTCGTTGAGCCGGTCGATGAACCGGGGGAAGGCTTCGCCCGGACGGGGGCCTTGGGACGCGTGCCCGTCCCGGCCGTGGGACAGCCGGCCGACCTTGTCGCCCAGCAGGTGAGCGGCGACGTCCTTGACCGTCCAGCCGGCGCACACGGTCGGCCGCGTCCAGTCCTCCTCGGTGAGCGCGCCGAGCAGCGTCATCAGCGCCTGTTCCTCTTTCGAGAAGTACGGGAGGACGTCGATCGGCGGGCCCCAGCGCGTCGGACTCATAGCCGTCATCATGCCGGTAGTCACACCTCCGTTCGGCCTACCCGCAGGTAGCATCACTCGCGTAAGCAGAGGGGAGCAAGCCTGTGAACGCAGAGCGACCGAACGGCCGGGGTGCCGCCGACGACGTGGCCGACCTGGCCCGCCGCGCCGGTCAGCTGGCGGGCTGGGCCGCGCGCACCGGCTTCGCGATCGGCCGCAAGCTGCCCGGCGTCGAGACCGCCGAACGCGGCGTCCGGCAGGTGGAACGCCAGCTGCTGACCGAGCTGCGCCGACGCCTCGACGAGGTCGACGACCCGTACCACGCGGCGCTCACCGCGGCGTCGGCGATGAACCGCCCGGCCGTCCCCGGGAACGTGCCCGCCACCGTGACGCTGGTGCCGGTGCGCGACAACCACGCCGAGCCGCTGCGCGCCGCGATGGCCGAGCTGCTCAACCACTCCGTCGGCTTCGGTCGCGAGCGCGCCCGCGAGTACTTCTACGCGATCATCCTGCGCCAGCTGACGCCGGACGAGGCGCGCATCCTGGCCGCGCTGTCCGACGGCTCGCCGTTCCCCGCGGTCGACGTCGTCGAGCGGACCGGCCTCGGCGGCAACGGCCGGGTCGTGCTGCGCAACGCCTCGACGGTCGGCAAGGCGGCCGGGGTGTCGCTGCCCGACCAGGTGCCCGGCTACGTCACCCGGCTGATCGGGCTCGGCCTGGTCGACCTCGACGAAGAGGTGCCGTCGCTGGAGACGCAGTACGAGATCCTGCTGACCGACGAGACGGTGCGCGAAGCGGAGAAGCACGTCCGGCGCGCGAAGTTCCTCCGGCGGACGATCCACGTCTCGCGCCTGGGCGCCCAGTTCTGGCAGGCCTGCGACCCGAGCTTGGGTTAGCGGATGGGGGCTTTCTTCGCCGGCATCGTCGCCGACTTCGCCCAGCACTGGCCCCTCTACGTCTCGATCCCGATCGTCGCGGCGCTGATCGGCTACGGCACGAAGCTCGTGGCGATCCGGATGATGTTCCAGCCCGTGGAGTTCATCGGCGTCAAGCCGTTCCTGGGCTGGCAGGGCATCGTCCCGAAGCGCGCGGCGCGGATGGCGAGCATCGCCTGCGACACGATGACCGAGCAGCTGATCAAACCGGCCGAGGTCGTCGCGCGGCTGGACGCCGGGCGGATCGCGAAAGAGATCGAGAAGCCCCTGCTGGCGGGCGTCGAGGACATCGTCCGCGAGGTGGCGGCGCACTACCAGCCGGGGCTGTGGGAGTCCCTGCCGGTCCGGGTCCAGCGGCTGGTGATCGAGCGCGTCCAGCACGAGTCGCCGCGGATGGTCGCTGCCGTGCTCGACCTGATCAAGTCCGATGTGGACAGCGTGTTCGACCTCAAGGGCATGGTGGTCACCAGCCTGGTCAAGGACAAGCGCCTGCTGAACCGCATTTTCCAGGAGGCGGGCGCGAAGGAGTTCAAGTTCATCGCCCGCTCCGGCCTGGTCTTCGGCGGCGCGATCGGCGTCGTCCAGATGGTGGCGTGGGTGCTCTTCAAGTTTCCGCCGATCATGCCGGTCTTCGGCCTGTTCACCGGCTGGTTCACCGACTGGCTGGCGCTGCGCATGATCTTCTACCCGATCGAGCCGCGCCGCTATTTCGGCATCCAGTGGCAGGGCCTGTTCCTGAAGCGCCGCGCGGAAGTGGCGGAGGCGTACGGGTCGTTGATCGCGAAGGAGATCATCACCCCGCACAACGTGATCGAGGCGATCCTGCACGGGCCGCTGTCGGACCGGGTGCTGGCGTTGATCCAGCGCCAGCTCGACCGCGAGCTGGGCAGCGTCGCGAAGCCGCTGCTGGTGTTCGCGGTGGGCAGCCGCAAGTACCAGGACATGAAGCTGGCGATTTCGTCCCAGATCATGTCACGCCTGCCGGAGACGATGCGCTACATCGAGGACTACGCGACGGACGCGATGGACATCCGCAACGTGCTGGTGTCGAAGATGAAGCAGCTGTCGCCGAAGGAGTTCGAGAGGCTGCTGCGCCCGGCGTTCGAGCAGGACGAGTGGATCCTGATCGCGACGGGCGCGGTGCTGGGCTTCGCGGTCGGTGAGGCTCAAGTGCTGGTCTTGGAACATCTGGCGGCGTAGGGGCCGAGAGGGCGAACAAGTCCACCCGAATGGCCGTACCTGCGGACGTATCCAGCTGCTCTCCGCACGCCTCTAATCTCCGGCAGGAACGACGACGGGCGGGGGAAGCCCATGGCTGAGACACCGGAACCCGGAAGCGCCGAGGACACACTGCCCCGGCAGGAGATCCGGCTCGCGATGACCATGGTCGGCGGCGCCAGCCTCGCCGTCTGGATGGGCGGCGTCGCGTCCGAGACGTCCCAGCTGCTCCGTGAGGCACGGAGCAGCGTGCCTGCGGGCAGCTACCGGAAGCTGACCGGCCTGCTCCGGGCGGACGTCTCGGTCGACGTCCTGACCGGGACGAGCGCCGGCGGCATCAACGCCGCCTGCCTCGGCCTCGCGGAGGCGTACGACTCCAGTCCGGCGGTCCTGCGCGACACATGGATCGAGACAGGGTCGCTGGACAAGCTGATCCGCGACCCGGCCGAGCCCGAACCGCGGTCGCTGTTCGACGGCGACCGCGTCCTGCTCGACGGGGTCCGTTGCGCGCTCGACCGGATCAAGGGGAACAGCCCGGGGCCGGCGGCGGGCACGCCCGACCTCACCGTGCTGCTCACCGGAACCATGATCGACGGCGAGAGCACCCGGTACCAGGACGCGCTGGGCAATCTCGTGCGGGACACCGACCACCGCATGCTGTTCCGGTTCCACGGCGAGCACTGGCGATCGGGAGAGGTGCTCGGCCCGCTCGCGCTCGCCGCCCGGTCCACCGCCTCGTACCCAGGTGCGTTCGAGCTGTCCCGGGTGCCGATCCGGCCAGAGCATGCGGACGAGAAGCACCCGGACATGCAGCCGTACACCAAGCTCAGCCGCTCGCACTGGGTGACCGACGGCGGGGTGCTGCTCAACAAGCCGCTCCGCCCGGCCCTGGCGGAGATTTTCGCCCGGCCCGCCGCTGCCGACGTCCGGCGGCTGCTGCTGTACGTCGTGCCGACCGGGGAACGGGAGGCCGAGGCGAAACCCTGTGACGCCAACGACTTCCCGATGTTGACCAACACGATGGGCAAGGTCGTCACCGCGGTGATGAGTCAGTCCATCAGCGCTGAGCTCGAAGAGCTTTCCCGGCACAACGCCGGTGTGCTGCTGACCAGGGACACCCGGGTCGTCCTGGCCGGGCTCGGCCTGCGCGGTGGCGCGGAGTCGTTGATCGACAAGCAGCTTTTCCGGGCCTACCTCGAGCGGCGGACGGCCGAAGATGCGGAGGAACTGGCCGAGCTCGCCGCCTGCCGGTACGCGCAGTCCCGTGTGGACAATCCGGAGCTGCAGTGGTCGACGGGGATGTCGGCGACCCTGCGCGGCAAGGCGGCCGAGGGCCTGACGCGCGAGATAGCGCTCGGCCCGCCGGAGACGCGGATGCCGGTGGAGGCACTTCTGCCCTACCGTACTTCGGCCCTCGCCGACGCCGTCGCGACCGGACTCCAGCTGCTCAACGCGGCCTTCCTGCTCGGCCCGGACGCGGCCGACGCGGACGTGCTCAACGAAGCCAAGGCCGAGCTGCACAAGGCGCGCAAGGCTGCTGCCCGGAAGGAAAAGCTCGACGAGTGGGTTGCGCGGCAGCCGCAGCCGCAGCCGGGCGGGTCCCTCGAGCAGTGGATCGACGTGCTGGCCCGTGGATGGGCTGCCGCCGTCGACACCGATGGTCTCACCGGGGCCTGGTCGGCCGTCGTCAAAGCGCTCCGGGCCACGGCACCCGCCTTGCGCCGCCGGGTCGATGCGCGACCGGACGAGAACGACGTCGTGAAGACGCTGCTGAACTGGCTCGCGCTCGAAGGCGGAACCGACGACGAAGTCGTGCAGGCGCGGTTGCTCGCTCTGCACGTCGCTGCTCGCGGGCTGCTGGCGGAGGCGCCCGCCGTCGACCAGCGAGCCGACCTCGTGCAGGTGAGCGCCGACTCGCGGACGCTGCTCGACATGGGCCGGCGGCGCTCGTGGGAGAAGCTGACGGGGATGCAGGCGGGCTACTTCGGTGGCTTCTACAAGGCTTCCTGGCGCGCGAACGACTGGATGTGGGGCCGGATCGACGGAGCGGGCTGGCTCATGCAGGTGCTCCTCGACCCGGTCCGGCTGCGGAACCTCGCCGTCCTCGCCGGCCAGGACGCGTTCCGGTCGCAGGTGCAGCAGACCTTCACGGAGATCGGCTGGTGCCCGCCACGCGAGGCGGACAACCTCAGCGCGGCGGACGTCGCCGAGCTGACCGCTCAGCTCGGCAAGGAGCTGGGCTTCCTCGGGCTCGACGGGCAGCTGGAGCCGGTCGACTACGCCGCCGAAGTGCCCGAAAGCATGCCGGTGACCGCGCTGGTCCTCGCCAGGGCGCGGCAGTCGGAGATCGCCCGGACCGAGCTACCGGTCGTGTGGCGGCATGCGTGCGAGGACGTCGCCGAGGCGAAGGCGAGTGACAAGAAGTCGAAGGCCTTCCGCACGATGGGCACACCGGACCCGGAGACCGGAGACGGGGTGTTCCCGCTGGACAGCGCCGACCGGACGCAGCGGGTGTTCCAGACCTGCCGCGTCTCGGACGAACGGATTTCGGACGAACGTGGCACTCCGCTGCTGGTCAAGACCGTGATCAAGCTGGCGGCGGCCGGGGTCAACGCGGCCGCCGCGACCGTGCCGTCGTCGACGCCGAAGCCCGCGAAGTCGATGGTCACCGCCGTCCGTGCCACCGCCCGCAGCACCTGGCGGATCACCAAGGGCGCGATGGCGCTGAAGACACCGGGAACCATCGCCGCCGCGGTGCTCGCTCTCGTCGCGGGCCTGCTGATGGGTGGCAACGGCAACGCGTTCGTGGGGTTCATCGGGCTGCCGGTGCTGGCCGGCGGCGTGGTCTTCGTCGTCGTCAATGTGCTGCTGATGGCGAAGAAGACACCGCTGGTCCTGCTCTACCTGGTCGGGTTGCTCGCGGTGCTCGGCCTGGTGCTCGCCCCGTTCCTGCCGGTGCTGGCGGAGCCGTTCTTCGGCTGGCTGCGCTCGGTGGTCGACGGCTGGGGCCACGGCGACCGGGCGGTCGCGTGGGTCATTTTCGTGGCCGTCCTGCTGCTGCCGTGGGTCGTCCCGCCGCTGGCCGCGCTGTGGCGGCACATCCGCCCCGGCGACCGTCCGGCGGCGCCCACGGCACCGGCGAAGCCCGAGGCGCCGGCGAAACCGGCGCCGGCGGCCGAGGTCGTCCTGACGGTGCCGGCCTCCGTGACGCTCCCGGACACCGGCCCGGCGGCCCCGGACACCGGCCCGGCGGCCCCGGCTCCTGAGCGAGCGCCGTGAGTGGCGCACCGGGAACGGACGAGACGGCGGGACCGTGGCGGCAGGAGATCCGCCTGGCGATGACGATGGTGGGCGGTGCCAGCCTCGCCATCTGGATGGGTGGCGTTGCCGCCGAGACGTCGCAGCTGCTGCGCGAGTCGCGCGGTGACGACGACCCTGGTGTGTACCGCAAGCTGCTCGACCTGCTGCGTGCCTCCGTGTCGATCGACGTGCTGACCGGAACCAGCGGCGGCGGCATCAGCGCTGCCTGCCTCGGCTTGGCGGAGGCCTACCGCTCCAAGCCGGAGGTGCTGCGGGACACCTGGATCGCGATCGGCTCGCTGGAGAACCTGTCGCGGGGCGCCGCGGATCCCCAGCCCCGATCGGTGCTCGACGGCGACCGGGTCCTGCTGGCCGGTTTGGAGCAGGCCCTGCGTCGCATCACCGCGGAAGGTACTCCGCCGGCCGCCGAACCGGACATCACCGTGCTCCTCACCGGCACGATGGTCGACGGCGAGGCGAGGCGGTTCGACGACGCGCTGGGAAACCTCGTGCGCGACACCGAGCACCGGATGCTCTTCCGCTTCACTGGTCCGGTGTGGACTTCGGGGGTGGAGGGGCCACTGGCGCTCGCCGCTCGGTCCACCGCTTCGTTCCCGGGTGCGTTCGAGCTGTCCCGGGTGCCGATCGGCGATGCCGGCGTCGACCTCCTGCATCCCGACATGTCGGCGTACACCGGCCTCGCGCGGTCCCACTGGCTCACCGACGGGGGGCTCCTGCTCAACATGCCGATCCGGCCGGCGCTGCGCGAGATCTTCGAGCGGCCCGCGAACGCGGACGTCCGCCGGCTCCTGCTCTACGTCGTGCCCACGGGAATACCGGAGGCGGTCGCGCTGGGGGCCGATCCGTTGAACCCGCCGCTGCTGTCGACCGCGATCGGCAAGGTCATCGCCACCGTGATGAGCCAGTCGATCAGCGCCGAGCTGGACGAGCTGACCCGGCACAACGAGGCCGTCGTCCGGGCGCGGGACTCTCGGGTGTCGCTGGCGGCCCTCGGATTGCACGGCGGTCCCGAGGCGCTGATCGGCCCGCGGCTCGCGGCTGCGTACCTGGACCGGCGGACCGCCGAGGACGCCGCCGAGCTCGTCCGGGTCGCCACCCAGCGGTTCGGCTTGTCCGCAGCGGGCAGTCCGGACCGGACTTGGGGGTCCGGCCTGTCGCGGCAGTTGCGCGCGGCCGCCGCGACCGGGTTGGGCACTGGCATCCCGGCCGGGCCCCCGCCGGCGAGCATGACCGTGGCTGACCTCGTCGGTTACCGCACGGGCGCGCTCGAAGACGCGGTGGCGACCGGTTTGCAGCTGATCAACGCCGGGTTCCGGCTCGGGCCGGCCCCCGGGCAGGCGAATGCGCTCAATGAAGCGCGGGCGATGCTGCACGCAGCGCGGCAGGTGGCGGCGCGGAGCGTACGGCTGGCGCAGTGGATCGTCGCCCACCGAGGGCCGGGAGCGCGCACCACCCTCGAAGCCTGGGTCGGCGAGCTGGCCGAAGAGTGGGCCGCGCTCGGCCGCTCCGCCGAGCTCGCTCGGGCCTGGCCGATGGCCGTCGCGGCGCTGCGGGTCGCGGCTCCGGCGTTGCGGGCGCTTGCAGTTGTGCAGGCGGGATCATCATCCGCCGAAACGGTCACGACGCTGCTGGACTGGCTGGCGCTGGACTCCGGCGACGACGTCGTCCAGGCTCGCCTCCTCGGTCTTCACGTGGCGCGCCGCGGTCTGCACGCCGAGCCGCCGCCGGTGGATCAGCGGCTCGACCTCGTGCAGGTCAGCGCGGACTCCCGGACGTTGCTCGACCTGTCGCGGCCGCGCGCGGCGGACAAGCTGACCGGCCTGCAGGCGGGCTACTTCGGCGCGTTCTACAAGTCGTCGTGGCGCGCCAGCGACTGGATGTGGGGCCGGGTCGACGGCGCCGGCTGGCTGGTGCAGTGCCTGCTCGATCCGGTTCGCCTGGAGATCCTGCGTGACATCGTGGGGCCCGAGGTGTTCCGGAACGAGCTCAGGACCACGTTGAGAGACATCTGGCGCAAGCCGGATGAGCGGGACAATTGCTCGCCCGAAGAGGCCGATCAGCTGTGCCGCCAGCTGATCGGCGAGCTGGAGTTCCTCGGTCTCGACGCCGATCTGGAGCTCGTCGAGTTCGGGACCGAACGGCCGGTGAGCCTGCCGGTCACCGCGATGGTGCTGGCCAGGGCGCGCCAAGTGCAGATCGCGGCAGCCGAAATCCCGGTCGTGACGCAGCAGGCTCTGCACGACGTCAAGCACAGCGGGGCGAGCGGGACCGCGTCCGCGGCCTTCCGGTCGAAGGCGGCCCGCGTGCCCGCTGACGTGGCGACCGCTCAGCAGCTGTTCCAGGTGTGTCGGGTTTCGGCGGAGAAGCTCGCCGGCGAGCAGCACACCCCGCTGCTGACGCGGACGCTCCTGAGCCTGGGGGCCGCCTCGGTGAACGTGGGCACCGTCGCGTTCCGGATCCCCCAGGGATGGCCCGTGAAGGTCGGCAACGCGCTACGGACCCTCTTCAAGATCATCGGGAGAATCTCCGCGAACGCGATCCGCATCGGCTCGCAGGGGCCGATCATCGCCGCCACCTTGGCCTTGCTGGCGGGGCTGGCGCTCGGGAACCACGGCGGCCTCCTGTTCGAACTGGCCGGCCTGCCGGTGCTCGCGGGCGCCGTCGTCTACCTGACGACGGCGTTGCTGACGATGGGCAGGACCTCGCGCCGGGTGTTCACGGTGCTGTTCATGCTGGCTGTGACGGCCTTGCTGCTCGCCGCTTTCCTACCCCTGCTCAGGCAGCCGTTCTTCGGCTGGCTGGGGAACGTGGTGGCGGGCTGGCAGCGCGGCGACGCTCCGGTGTGGTGGCTCGTCGTCTCCGGGGTGCTCGTGCTGCCCGCCGTCGGGTTGCCGGCGCGAAAGATCTGGCGCCGCCTGTGGCGGCTGGACTGAGCGATTTCGGCCCGTCGCCTTGCGATCACGGGCGGAAGGGTTCATGGTGCGGGTAGGTCACGAGCCGGGAGCCCGCGCCCCGAGCGCTCTCATGCCCATTAGGTGGCCGCGTCAAACAGGTTTGTGCGACTGCTCACGGGGTACTTCGCGTCCCCGCAGGTCATCGCCCGGGCCGTGAGCTGCGTCGCTGGCAGGCGGAAAATTCTCTGTTACGTTTCCTGAGTATGTCCGTAACGCACTTGATCGAATCCCCGACCAAGGCGGACGGCGCGCAGCTGTGGCGAATCGCGCGCGATTCCGCCAAGCTGGATCTCAACTCGCCGTACGCATACATGCTGTGGTGCCGCGATTTCGCCGAGTCCTCGGTGGTCGCGCGTGAGGATGGCGAGGCGGTCGGTTTCGTCATCGCCTACCGCCGGCCGGACGAGCCGGAGTCGGCGCTCGTCTGGCAGGTCGCGGTCGACGCGTCCCAGCGGGGAAAGGGCCTGGCCGGCGCGCTGCTCGACACGCTGTACACCCGCCTGGTCGGCGAGGGGGTGCGTTACCTCGAGACCACGATCACCCCGGACAACGAGGCGTCCATCCGGCTGTTCAGCTCGTTCGCGAAGCGGTGGAACGCCGCCATGGAAACCAGTGTGCTGTTCGGGGGGGAGGATTTCCCCGACGCGGGGCACCTGCCCGAAGAGCTTTACCGCATCGGTCCGCTGACCGCACCGCCGAATCCGGGCGATTAGGAGAGAAACAACACGATGAGCATCTTCGAAGAGCTCGAATCCGAAGTACGCAGCTACAGCCGCGGCTGGCCGGTCGTGTTCGACCGCGCGCAGGGCAGCTGGCTCCACGACGAAAGCGGAAAGCCCTATTTGGACTTCTTCGCCGGGGCCGGCGCGCTGAACTACGGGCACAACAACCCGCAGCTGAAGCAGGCCCTGATCGACTACATCCAGCGCGACGGCGTCACCCACGCCCTGGACATGTTCACCGTGGCCAAGCGCGACTTCCTGCAGACCTTCCGCGACAAGGTCCTCGACCCGCGCGGGTACGGCTACAAGGTCGTGTTCCCCGGGCCGGGCGGCGCGAACGCCGTCGAAGCCGCGCTGAAGCTGGCGCGCAAGGTGACCGGCCGCGAAGCGGTCATCAACTTCACCAACGCCTTCCACGGCATGACGCTGGGCGCCCTGTCGGTCACCGGCAACTCGATGAAGCGCGGCGGCGCCGGTGTCCCGCTGGTGCACGCCACCCCGATGCCCTACGACCAGTACTTCGACGGCGCGATGCCGGACTTCCTCTACTTCGAGAAGCTCCTGCAGGACTCCGGCAGCGGGCTCAACGAGCCGGCCGCGGTGATCGTCGAAGGCGTGCAGGGCGAGGGCGGCATCAACGCCGCGCGCCTGGAGTGGCTGAAGGGTCTCGACGACCTCTGCAAGCGCCACAACATCCTGCTGATCCTCGACGACGTCCAGATGGGCTGCGGCCGCACCGGCCCGTTCTTCAGCTTCGAGGACGCCGGGATCACGCCCGACATCGTCTGCCTGTCGAAGTCCATCAGCGGTTACGGCATCCCGATGGCGCTGACGCTCATCAAGCCGGAGCTCGACGTCTGGGAGCCGGGCGAGCACAACGGCACCTTCCGCGGGATCAGCCCGGCGTTCGTCACCGCCAAGGAAGCGATCGACGTCTACTGGAGCGACGACGAGCTCGAGAAGTCGACGAAAGCGAAGGGCGAGCGCATCGCCACCGCGTTCTCCGGCCTCGTCGAGGCGTACCCGGAAGCGAACCTGCTCGCCAAGGGCCGCGGCCTGGCGCGCGGTCTCGAGTTCGCGAACGGCGACCTCGCCGGGCGCGTCTGCGCCGAGGCGTTCGCCCGCGGCCTGCTGATGGAAACCTCCGGCCCCGACGGCGAAGTCATGAAACTGCTGCCGCCGCTGACGCTGACCGACGACGAGCTGACGCAGGGCCTGTCGATCATCGACGAGTCCGTCAAGGCCGTCCTGAAAAAGTAAGGGAGTTCGCCCGTGCTCGTCCGCACACTTGACGAGATCACCGACACCGACGCCGACATCAAGACCGAGAACTGGCGCAGCAAGCGGATCATCCTCGCCAAGGAGGGCGTCGGCTTCTCGGTGCACGAGACCACGCTCTACGCGGGGACGGTCAACGACTTCTGGTACGCCAACCACATCGAGGCGGTGTTCATCACCTCCGGTGAGGGCGAGATCGAGGACCTGGCCACCGGCAAGGTGTACGAGCTCAAGCCCGGCACGCTGTACCTGCTCAACGACCACGACAAGCACCAGGTCCGGCCGAAGACCGAGATCAAGTGCGTGTGCGTGTTCAACCCCCCGGTGACCGGCCGCGAGGTGCACGACGAAAACGGCGTGTACCCGCTGATCACCGAGGACGCGTAAGCACCGGAGAGTAAACAGGAGGGGAAGCCCGTGACGCTGACGGACACCCGGGTCGACGACGCTTACCCGACCCGGATCACCGGTACGCCGGAGCACCTGCCCCGCGTGCACCCCACGGTGTGGGGTACCGAAGCCGACGGCCCGATCGACGCCGCCACGCTGGCGAACCACGAGACCAAGGGCTACACCGTGGTCGACGACCTGCTCTCCGTCGGGGAGGTGCAGACGTACTGGCAGGAGCTGGTGCGGCTGTCCTCCGACGCGGAGCTCGCCCGGGACGAGCGCGTGATCGCCGAGGCGAAGACCGGTGAGGTCCGGTCGATCTTCGACGTCCACGAGCTCTCGGGCCTGATCGCGGAGCTGGTGCGCGACCCGCGCGTGCTGGACCGGGCGCGGCAGCTGCTCGGCTCCGAGGTGTACGTCCACCAGAGCCGGGTCAACTACATGCCCGGCTTCAAGGGCACCGGGTTCTACTGGCACTCGGACTTCGAAACCTGGCACGCGGAGGACGGCATGCCGTCGCCGCGGGCGGTCAGCTGCTCCATCGCGCTGACTGACAACCACCCGTTCAACGGCGGCCTGATGATCATGCCGGGTTCGCACCGGACGTTCGTCCAGTGCGCCGGTGAGACGCCGGACGACAACTACAAGAGCTCGCTCAAGGACCAGCGGGTGGGCGTGCCGGGCGAGGACGACATCACGAAGATGGCGGCCGAGCACGGCATCGACCAGTTCACCGGCCAGGCGGGCTCGGCGCTGTGGTTCGACTCGAACATCATGCACGGCTCCGGGAACAACATCACCCCGTACCCGCGCTCGAACATCTTCCTGGTGTTCAACAGCGTGGAAAACGCCCTGCGGGAGCCGTTCGCGGCCGGCACGCCCCGGCCCGCGTTCATCGCCGGCCGTGATTCGACGCCGATCACGCGCTGAGTCGTCCCGGGGGCCTCGGAACGCGAGAAGATCCTGACCCGCCGGTGACCGGCCCGGTGCGCCCTGTTACCGTGTCGCCACCGCGCGGGTGTGTGGCCCGTGCAACACGTCTTCGCGGACGACCGGCGGCGGGTACTTCGCTCGGGGTGAGCTCACCCGCCCGGTTGCCCTCGGTGGCGGACGGGCGGACGGCCCCAGGCGGCCCGGCCGGGAGTTTTGACGGCGACCCCGCACCACCGGATCGGGACCGGTGGTGCGGGGTCCTGTCATGTCGGCGTCAATCGCAGGGGCGCGGTACCCCCGCTGCGGATTCCGCCGTGTCCGGGATATGTCCTGGTCCCGGCCCGGTGGGGCGGTATTCGCCGGCGGGCCATCACGGTAGGTTGATTTTTCCGGCGGGGGCGACGCCGGGGACACCGTGGACCCGGGGAGGTGGGCGCGAGCATGGCCCAGACCCGGCTCCAGCTGCTCGGCCCCGTTCAGCTCTTCCACGGCGACGAACCCGTCCCGATCGGCGGCCCCGGGGTCCGCGGCCTGCTCGCGCTGCTGGCGTTGCGGCCCGGCAAGGTCGTCGGCCTCGACGAGATCATCGACGCCCTGTGGGGCCACGACCCGCCGGCGACCGCCCGGACCATCGTCCACGGCAACGTCTCCCACCTGCGGCGCATCCTGCGCGACCTCGACGGCCCGCGCATCCTCACCACCCCGCCGGGCTACCGGCTGGACGTCGAGCCCGACCTGATCGACGTCCACCGGGCGCGCACGCTGCTGGACCGCGCGTCACTGGCCACTCCGGAGGCCGCCGCCGCGCTGCTGGCCGAGGCGCTCGCGCTCTGGCAGGGCCCCGCGCTGGGCGGGGTGCCCGACTCCCTGCGCGCCCCCGAACTCGAGGACCTCCGCCTCGCCGTGCACGGCGCCCGCGTCGACGCCGACCTCGAACTCGGCCGGCACGCGGAACTGATCGTCGAGCTCAGCCCGATCGTCCGGGCCGATCCCCTGGCCGAGCGGACCGCGGGACAGCTGATGCGGGCGCTGTACCACGCGGGCCGCCGCGGGGACGCGCTCGAGCTGTACCGGACGGTCTCCCGCGCGACCCTGCGCACCCTCGGCGTCGAGCCCGGCGCGGAGCTGCGCTGGCTGCACGAGCGCGTCCTCAACGACGACCTCCCGGCGCGGGACGTCGTCGCCCCGGCCGCCGGCGCGGAGCCGGCGAAAGCGATTTCGCAGCTGCCCGCGGCGGTGCCGAACCTGGCCGGGCGCGCCGAGGAACTGGCCTGGCTCGACGCCCTGGTCACCCGGGCCGAAGCCGGGCAGACGACGATCGCCGTGGTCAGCGGGACCGCCGGGGTCGGCAAGAGCTCGCTCGTCGTGTGGTGGGCGCACCGGGTCGCGCCGCGGTTCCCGGACGGCGTCCTGTTCGCGTCGCTGCGCGGCTTCGACCCGCACCACCCGCCGCTCGAGCCGGCCGAGCTGCTCACGCAGTTCCTCCTCGGCCTCGGCGTCGACACCGCGAAGATCCCGGAGCTGCTGCACGAACGCGTCGCGCTCTACCGCTCGCTGATCGCCGGGCGGCGGATGCTGGTGCTGCTCGACGACGCCCGCACCGCCGAGCAGGTGCGCCCGCTGCTGCCGCCGAGCGCGCGGACGATGACGGTGGTGACCAGCCGCTCGCGCCTCGACGGGCTCGCCGTGTCGAACGCGGCCAAGCAGCGCGTGCTCGGCACGCTCGCGCCCGACGACGCCGTGGCGCTCATCGAGGAACTCGCCGGCCCGGCGAGCCTCAACCACGCCCTCGCGCGGCTCTGCGGCTACCTCCCGCTGGCGTTGCGGATCGCCGGCGCGCGGCTCTCGGCGAGCGCGCAGCGGACCGCGGAGGAGCTCGTCGACGAGCTCGGCAACGAACGCACCCGGCTCGCGGGGCTGCAGGTCGACGGCGCCGACGACAGCGTCCGCGCGGCGTTCGACGTCTCCTTCCGCGGCCTGCCCGGCGAAGTCGCGCAGACGTTCCTGCAGCTGGGCGCGGTGCCCGGGGTGATGGTCGGGCCGCACGTGATGGCCGCGGTCGCGCAGATCACCGTGGCCGAGGCCCGGCGGCGGTTGCGCACGCTGGCCGCGCACAACCTCATCGCCGAGACCGAGCGGGACGTCTTCGTGCCGCACGACCTCGTCTGGCTGTACCTGCGGGAGCTCGCGGAGCAGGAACTCGGCGACAAGGAACGCGACGAAGCGCTCGGCTGGACGGTCCGCTACTACCAGGCGGCAGCCGACCGGGCGCGGCGCCGGCTGGGCCGGGTCGCCGACCCGCTCGACTTCTCCGACGTCCTCGCCGACGACGTGCTGCCGCCACTTCCCGGCTTCGCCGAGGCGCACGACTGGTTCGCGGCCGAGTGGCCGAACCTGCTGGCCGTCCTCGACGCCGCGTACACCGCGGGCCGGCACGACGACGTGTGGCGGCTGGCTCGGCTGGCCCACACCTACCGCGTCGCTTGCCCGCTGCTGGACGAGTGGATGCGGATGGCCGACCTCGGCGTCGCCGCCGCCGAAGCCGCGGGCGACGTCGAGGGCCAGTGCTGGCTGTGGCTCGCGCGGTGCGAGATCGCGCTGACGTTCGAGCTGCCGGGGTCCGGGCTCACCGACGCCGAACGGGCGGCGGAGCTGTCCGCCGCGTCGGCCGACCAGCGGCTGCGGACCTCGGTGGACCTGCACCTCGGGCGGGCGCTGAGCCGGCTCGGCGAGCACGAGCGGGCCATCGAACGGCTGGCCGAGGCCATCGCGAACGCGCCCGACGTCACCCTGCGCGGGCAGGCCCTCAGCAGCTGCGCGCAGGCGGAGAAGCGGGCGGGCCGGCTGGCCGACGCGATCGCCCACCAGCGCGCCGGCCTGCGGATCGACCGCGAACTGGGCGACGACGTCCAGGTCGTCGTCTCCCTGGACAAGCTGGCCGAGCTCAGCCTGCGGATCCGGGACCTCGAGGCCGCCGAGCGGTACGTCTGGGAAGCGATCGACCTGGCGATCAGCCGCGAGTTCGTCGCGCGGGAAGGGACGCTGCGGCTGACGCTGGGCCGGGTGCTGCGGGCCCGGGGCGACATCGACGGCGCGCGCGAACAACTGGCGTTGTCGGTGCGCATTTACGAGCGCGTGCACCCGAAGCTCGTCGGCGAGGTGCGCACCGAACTCGCCGATCTCCAGTGACGGCTTTCCCGAACTGCGGCCGTTCGGAATTTCATTGCGAATGGGTCACGGCCGGTGCCTGTGCGCTGAATCCTTAGTGGATTCTTAGTGGGCGCGGGCGGTGTCCGCGTAGGTTCGGCGGTGCCGGCAGAGCCCTAGGGGAGGGGCAGGCTGAGACGCCGGTGCCAGGCCCCGCGCGGGAAACCGCCGCGGGGCCCGGAGCCGCCAGGAGCGGCTCGTGGCGGCCCGGCCGGCCGACGTGGGGGTAGGCCGGCCGGTCGCCAGGCGGCGTTCCCGCGCTTGGCTCAGCCGACGTTCGCCGTGCAGAGCGCGATCGTCGTCCCGCTGTTTTCCGCGACCTTCTTGCCGTCGACGAGAATGGCGCACTTGATTTCGTTGCTGACCGTCGCATTGCGGGTGTCCGCGGTGAGCGTCAACAGGTAGGAGCCATTGTTGTAGGACGCCTGTCCCTGCCAGGCGTCGGTGCTGGCGGGCGCGTTTTCGGTGCGCTGGTCGTTGAGGCTGCCGTAGCGCACGGTCGCGCCGCCGGCGGAGGTGACCTGGAAGGTCACGGCGTGCTTGTCGGTGGCCACCGCGGGGAGGTGGAGCCCGGACTCGCCGCCCCCGAAGAAGGTCGAGTACAGCAGCATCCCGGCCGTGGTGAGCAGCGCGGCGGCGGTGACGGTGGTGGCGGTGATCGCCACCCCGCGGTCGCCCACGGTGCCCTTCTTGGCCTGGACCAGCCCGGTGATCGCCAGGATCAGCCCGATCCCGCCCAGCGGCCACGCGACGAACTCGACATCCGGGACGAAGGTGACGACGAGGGCCGCCACACCGAGCAGCAGGCCGGCGATCGCCAGGATGTTCCGGGCGGGCTTCGCATTGGCTTGACGACGCTCCGTGGCCGTCACCGGCGGCGCGGGCCGGCCGTGGCGCGCGGTGGCCGGCGGGTACTGCGGGTCGGTCATCATGCGAACCCCTTCGGGTGGGAGTGCGACGACGTTAACCCATAAGTGTGGCCCAGAACGAAATTGTTACATTCTGGAAAAAGTCATTGTCCCACCATTTGGGGTCAGGTATCGATATTTCCTGACATCGCGGGCATGGTGTGGCCCGATGATCAATGGGAAGAATATCGGAGTTCCCACTGTTCGACGCGGCCTTTTGCGACCTCGCAGCGGGTATCGTAAATATCCTACGGTCATCCGGGCACCGCCGTGAGGCCTACGACGACCGTCGGTACCGGCGTTCAAGACGAAAGTCGTATACCGGACTTCTCAGTCGAAAAGGCTTACTTCCGGGGTGATTTCGAGCAGTTCGAAGACGGGCCGGCCACGTCGTCCGTCGATCGTCGTCGTGCGCACGACGCGTAACCGGGCTGTCACCGGACGGTCGAGGTTCTCCTTGATCTGGTCGAGCAGGTCCGGCGCCACCGCGCCCTGGATCGTGCCGCCCGACTCGCGGTCGAGGTAGAAGATGCGCCGGCGAGTGCGGACGCCGTCGAGCCGCCCGCGGACCGTCTCGTAGCCGACCTCCTCGCGGGACTCGCGGAGGCTGCCCTGCAGGATCCGCGCCTGCTCGGTGGTCATGCTGCGGGTGACCTGCTCGCCGGCGGTCGGGGTCAGCGCCATCCCGATGCCGGCGTTCTTCGCGACGGCGTTGACGATGTCGCTCACCGCGTTGCGGACGGTGTCGCGCTGGAGCAGCACGGCGTCGAGCGCGCCGTCGTCCGAGCCGTTCGCCGGCAGGAAGTCGCACAGCTCCTTGACCGCGCGCTCGGACAGCGTCTCGATGCCGTCGACGATCAGCGCGTCGTCGGAGACGTCGAGCTCCGGGAAGCCGAAGAAGATCGCGTTGCCCGCCTGGCCGCGCTGGATCAGCGGCGCCTTGTCCCGGTCGGTCTGCTGGACCTGGGTGACCTCGCCGGACGGGTTCCGGATGATGTGCCCGATCTTCGCCGTCGCGTCCTGCAGGGCGCGGCTGATGTCGGAGAAGGTGTACGCGTCGATGGTCTGCTCGCCGATCACCGACACGTGCAGCAGCGGTGAGCGGGACGTCCGCTCGAACTTGGCGTTGGCCGCCATCGCCGAGGCGCGGGCCAGGTCGTCGAGCCACGTGCCGCCGGGGATTTCGTCGGCGATGCGCCGGAACTCGTTCCTCACCAGATCATCTCCGGGTAGCCCCTGCCGCCTCGGGCCCAGACCTCGGCCCACACGTCTTCGTCGCCGGGGCGGCACAGGAAGCCGTCCAGCATGCCGCCGACCGGCTGCACCTGGTCGAGGTACATCGCCGGCTGCCCGACGATCACGCCGCGCAGCGTGAGCAGGCCGTAGAGCGCGGACCGGCCGGCGTCGTCGAGCCGCTTGAGCGCGCCCCACTCGTCCGGGATGAGGACGACGTCGAGGCTTTGCGGCGGGTGGGCGGTGCGGGTGATCAGCTCGCCGCCGATCCAGGCGCGGCCGGACGGGATGATCCGCCGGGCGACGCCGAGGTAGCTGTTGAGCGCGCTGAAGAGGATCTCGCGGTCGTTCTGGTGCGGGGCGTCGAACACCAGGCGTTCGTAGACGTCGGCGAGGTCGCCCGCGTGCCGGCCCGGCGGCAGGACCTGCTGCGACGTCCAATGGGGGAGCGCCACTCCACCCCCTCCTCAGCCTTCGCTCACAGTGCGTAGCCGAACTTACCAGGATGGGTGTCAGCCACCGCGCCCAGGCTGGTGCCACTGCCGGGTCGCGTCCGGCGGCTCTTCGGCCTGCGGCCAGGCGGGTTCTTCTTCGGTGGGCCAGTCCTCGGCCTGCACCCCGCGCTGCGGTGGCAGCGGCAGGTGTCCTTCGCGGTGGCCGACGGGAGCGGCTTCTTCGTCGTCGTGGACCTCGGTGCGCGGCTCGGGCGCATGCTGCGCCCACGCGGCGGGGATGAACTGCGTCTGCTCGGTCGAAAGAGGCGGCGGCGGCTCATACGGCGGCGCTTCGTCCTCGAACTCGGCTTCCCGCGCCGCGGGCTCGGGCCGGGGCCGCGGGGCGGCGCGCAGCACGAGCCACGACGTCACCGCACCGAGGGCGAAGGCGACGATCAGCCACAGCCAGATCTGCCCGAACAGCCAGAACATCAGCTCATCACCCCTCAAACGACCGTGATCTCGACACGCCGGTCTTCTTCGCCGCCGGTGGCCGGCCGCGTGTCGCCCAGCCCCCGGTAGGTCACGCGGTTGATCGCCAGCCCGTTGGCGGTGAGGATCCGCGCGACGGCCCGGGCGCGGTCCCGCGAGAGCTTGAGAGCGGCGCTCTCGCCACCGGGCCCCCGGGCGACGTGCCCGGTGACCCGGTACCGGAAGCCGGCGGGCGCCTTGGCGAGAGCGATCGCGACGCTGCGCGCGGCCTGTTCGCCGTCCGGGGTGAGCTTGGCCGTGTCGGGCTCGAAGGCGATGGGCGCCTCGGTGAGCAGCCGGTCGATCTCGGCCTGCACGCCGGCCTTGTCGGTGGGAGGCGGAGCGGTGGTGCTGGTGGTCGGCGGCGGACTCGACGTGGTGGCGACGGTGGTCGGCGGCGGCGGGCTCGGGGTGGCGCTGCTGGGCACCACGGGGGTGACATCGCCGTTGACCTTGGCGGCGCGGACCCCGTCGACGTTTTGCACGATTTCGAGGGCTCTGAGCGCTTGGCCGGGCGGGAAGCCGCTGAGCGTGGCATCTCGCCCGTCGAAGCGGACATCCCCGGTGGGGAGCCCGGCTTCGAAGAGGGCGGTCTGGGCCCGCGCGGCCAGGTCCCGTTCCATGCTCCCGGACCGGGCCCAGGTGGCGACCCCCGCGAGCAGCGCTGTGACCAGCACCGCAACCGGGACCACGAGGATCCAGCGCCGACGCATAAGGGGACTGTAAGCCGGGTGCCGCGGGTTGGCGACCTGAATCCGGGTGGTGATCCACAAGTTGTCCCCAGGTAAGTCGACATGTGGACAACTCGGGGGATCGTGATCGGCCGGACACTTTCCGTCGGAGTCGGTCGGTAGGCTGGAGACGGGTGGTTCCCCCAGGGAGGGCGGGCCAGGTTCGGGGGCCGGTTGGCCGGCGGGAGCATCATCCGCAGCGGGCAGCGGGCAGCGGGCAGCGGGCAGCGGGCAGCGGGCAGCGGGCAGCGGGCAGCGGGCAGCGGG
>NZ_PPHF01000131.1 GCF_002904335.1 Amycolatopsis sp. CA-126428
GCGAGTTGACCCCTCAATCACGCGAGTTGACCCCTCAATCACGCGAGTTGACCCCTCAATCACGCGAGTTGCCTCTCGAATCACGCGAGATGCCCGCCCAATCACGCGAGATGCCCCTCCGATCACGCGGGTCGACCCGCCGCAGTCAGAGCCGGGGCTGCGCGCCCGGCCCGTCGCCGCGGACCAGGGCTCGATACACCTTCGGGTGTGCGCGCAGCCACACGTTGAGCTTCCCGACCCACCGCATGGGCGCCGTCCGCACCCAGGCCGGGATCGGCGTGCTCGCGATCCGCACACCCCCCGAAAACCGCTCGAACCGGCACTGGTCCGCATCCGTCCACTGTAGATCAAGCGTCTCCCGCAACGAAGGCGGCAAAGTGGCCCGCACCAAGAACACCTGCCCCCGCTGCAAGCCCCGCCACCACGAATCCGGCAGCCCCTTCACCGGCTTCGGCACCGTCCGGATCGTCTCGAGGAGCGTTTCGATCGTGGCGTTCGTCCTGAAACCCGCCACCATCGCGTCGTAGTACCGCTCGAACTCCGCCCAGTCCCGCGGCAGATCCCGCTCCCGGACCCCGAGCATTCGCCCGATGTCACGCATCTGCGCGTAATACTCCGAAAGCTCCGATGTGGACAGTGGCCGCCCGAAGAACCGTTGCGCGTCAACCGGCGCCTTGACCAGCGTCGCGTGCACCCACGCATACGCCGCGGGGTCGAGTGCGCTGTAGCGCCGCCCCTCTGCCATGCCCGTGAACGTCCGGTGCAACGCACGCAACCGTGCGGCTTCCACCCGTGCCCCGGACTCACCGCCGTAGACGTAGATCGACAGCGACGCG
Source organism: Amycolatopsis sp. CA-126428 (assembly GCF_002904335.1). Taxonomy (GTDB): domain Bacteria; phylum Actinomycetota; class Actinomycetes; order Mycobacteriales; family Pseudonocardiaceae; genus Amycolatopsis. Next base: position 837 of record NZ_PPHF01000131.1, read on the forward strand.
ACCGTCCGCATCAGCCGCGTCCACGGATCCGAGGCGTAGTCCGAATGGTCGCGCACGCCCGCCGCGACGACCGGGTGCGCCACCTGCAGCACCAGCACCTGCTCCGCCAGCAGCGCGTCGCGGAAGTCGCCGAAGTACTTCCACGCCGCCGTGCCGCGGACGACCGGCCGCGCCATCAAGCTCCGCGGAGCAGCATCATCAGGGGCTCGGCCACCGGGGTGTCCGTCTCGCCGGTCGCCAGCCGCCGCAGCTGCAACCCCGCGATCAGGGCCACCACCGGACCGGCCAGCCGAGCAGGCTCCGGGACGCCCAACGCCTCCAGGATCGTCACGGCCAGCTCGTCGTACGCCGCGAAGCAGCGCGAAGAAGCTTCCTGCAGCTCGGGATCGCGGGCGGACTGGAGGTACAGCTCGTGCGCGCCGAGCTCGTCGGCGCCGAACGGCAGCTGCGCGATGACGTGCTCGACGACCGAAGCCGCCTGCTCGAGACTGAGACCCGCCGCACGGTAACCGTCGACGATCGCGCCGAGCTTCGCCGTCTCCTCCTCGACGAACATCAGCATCGCCTCGCGCAGCAACGCCGTCTGGCTCGCGAAGTGGTAGGTCAGCGTGCCGAGCGAGACGCCGGCGGCGGCGACGATCCGGCGGTTCGTCAGCCCGCCGACCCCGTGTTCGCCGACGACGGTCAGCGCGCCGCGCAGGATGGCGTCCCGGGTGCTTACCAGCTTGTCTCGGGATGCCGCTCCGGCCATCGTTCGACCTCTTCCAGTTGCGCGGCAAGCGAAATCAGCCGCTCCTCGGCGTGCGACGGGCCGAGCAGCTGGGCCCCGACCGGGAGCCCGCCGGCCGTGAGCCCGGCCGGGACGTTGACCCCCGGCCAGCCCAGCACGTTCCACGGCCAAGCGTACGGGCAGGCGGCGATCATGGCCTGGTCGGTCTCCCAGCCGGACAGCCCGTCGAACGTGCCGACCGGCGGGGGCGGGGTCGCGGTGGTCGGGGTGAGGAGCACGTCGACGCGGCCGAACACCGAGCCGATCCGCCGGTGCAGGCCCGGCTCGAGGGCGCGGGCGAGCCGCAGCGCGGGCCCGGCCAGGAACCGGCCGTGGCCGGCGTTGCTGCGCGTGCGCGGGTCGAGCCCGGTGCGGTCGGGCACCCGCAGCGTCCAGTCGCGGACGCCGGTGAGCGAACGCGGCAGGAACGTCAGCCCGATCAGCCCGTAGTCCGGCTCGATCTCGACGATCTCGTGGCCCAGCCCGGCGAGGGACTCGGCGAGCCGCCGGACGTTCGCTTCGACGACCGGGTCGAGCCGGGTCTTGGTGGCGGTGAACGGGATCCGCGTCGACAGCCCGATCCGCAGCTTCCCGGGCTCACGCGCGGCGGCCGCGCGGAACACCCCGGGCGTCCCCGCCGCGGCGTCGAGTAGCAGGGCGGCGTCTTCGGTCGTGCGGGCCAGCGGGCCGAGCACGGTCAGGCCGTGGAACAGCTCGCCGTCGGTCGGGATCCGGCCGCGCTGGGGCTTGATGCCGACGAGCCCGGTCCACGCGGCCGGGATGCGCACCGAGCCGGCGCCGTCGGACCCGAGCGCGGCCGCGATGACCCCCGACGCCACCGCGGCCGCGCTCCCGCCCGAAGAACCCCCTGGGGTGTGGCCGGGGTGCCACGGGTTGCGCGTCACGCCGAAGGCCGGGCCCTCGGTGAACGGCCACTGGCCCAGCTCGGGGGTGTTCGTCTTGCCGATGATCACAGCTCCGGCCTCGCGCAGCAGCGCGACCGCGGGCGCGTCGGCCGTCGCGCACGGGAATTCGCCGGGGCAGCCGAAGGACGTGGGCAGGCCGGTGAGGTCGACGTCGTCCTTGATCGCGACCGGCACGCCGAGCAGCGGCGCCCGGTCCCCGGCGGCCAGGCGCCGGTCGGCCTCGACGGCTTCGCGGTGGGCCTCGTCGTCGCGCAGGTGGCGGAACGCGTTCAGCGTCGCCTGGCTGGCGTGCGCGCGGCCGAGCGCGGCCGCGGTGAGCTCGGCGGAGGTGACGTCGCCCGCGGCGAGTCGCGCGGCCTGGGCGGCGAGGCCCGTGAAGTCGAGGCTCATAGCGGTCATGGCGCCCCCCGAAGGTTCTCGTTCGTTCGAACGAACGTTACCGGATACCGACGGTTTCCGGCTACTCCTCGATGACTTTTCGGCCGGCCGGACGTCTACCCGGCCAACGACTACGTGAGGAGAACCCATGGCCACGGTGCACGCGGGTATGAGCATGTCGCTGGACGGTTTCGTCGCCGATCGCCACGGCGGCACGGCGCGGCTGTCCGACCCCGCCGCGTCGAACGGCAGCGAGTGGATGACCGACCTGATCCGGGAGACGGGCGCGGTCGTCCTCGGCCGCCGGACGTTCGCGATGGCCGAGGACCCGGACTGGTACGTCGGCAACTACGAGTTCCAGGTGCCGATCTTCGTCGTCACCCACACACCGCCGGCCACACTGCCCGCGCCGGACGAGAACCTCACCTTCACCTTCGTGACCGATGGGTTCGCGTCGGCGGTCGAGCAGGCGAAGGCGGCGGCGGGGGACCGGGCGGTCAAGGTGATCGGCGCGAGCGTGGTCCGGCAGGCCGTGCGGGCCCGGCTGGCCGACGAGCTGCACGTCCTGATCGCTCCGGTGCTGCTGGGTGCCGGGCTGCCGCTGTTCGGCGACCCCGATCTCGACGGCGTCGCGCTGCGCCGGCTCGGCGTGCGTGAAGTCGGGCCGCACACGGAACTCCGCTTCGCGGTGCTTAACCCCCTATAGTGGTTAGAAAGCCGAGCCTGGAGGGCCGATGCCGTTCGACTTCGCCGGATTCCCCGACGCCGCGCTGGCCGCGGTACCCCGCGTCGACCTGGGCGGCTGGCCGACACCCCTGCACGAAGCGCCGCGGCTCGGCGAAGCTCTCGGCCTGCGGAACCTCTGGCTCAAGCGCGACGACGTGCACCCGCTCGGCGCCGGCGGCAACAAGCTCCGCAAGCTGGAGTACCACCTGGGTGCGGCCAGGGAAGCCGGTGCGGACACCGTGCTCACCTTCGGTGCGCTCCAGACCAACCACGGCCGCCAGACCGCCGCCGCGTGCGCGAAGCTCGGCCTGCGCTGCGAACTCGTGCTCACCGCCAAGGTCCCGCGCGACGGCGAGGCGTACGAACGCGGCGGCAACCTCCCCCTCGACCGGCTCTTCGGCGCGACCGTCCACGTCTGCGCCGACGGCGAGGAAACCGGCCGCACCTACGACCGCCTGGTCGCCGAAGCCGCCGCCGAGGGCCGGAAGGTCGCCACGATCCCGGTCGGCGGCTCCAACGACCTCGGCGCCCTCGGCTACGTCCGCGCGACCTACGAACTGGCGAAACAGCTGGAAGAACGCGGCATCGAGCGGGCCCACCTGGTCGTCCCGCACGCCAGCGGCGGCACCGCGGCCGGTGTCGCGCTGGGCACCGCGCTCCTCGGCGGCATGGGCGTCGGCATCGCCTGCGTCAGCCACCCGCTCGACGAGGCCACGGAAAACCTCCGTGACCTCGTCGACGGCGCGGCCAAGCTCCTCGGCGTGGAACCGCCGTCGCTCGCCCACACGAGAATGGGCGATTCCACGCTCGGCCCCGGCTACGGCATCCCGACCGACGCGGTCTGGAACGCCCTACGGCTCTTCGGTCGCACCGAGGGCGTGGTGCTCGATCCGGTCTACACCGGCAAAGTGGCCGCCGCGCTGATCGAATGGGCGGGCCACTTCGCCCCGGACGACCACGTGGTGTTCCTGCACACCGGCGGCATGCCCGGCCTGTACGGCTACACGCCCGAATTCGCGGCGGCCGTCGAAGGCTGATTCCAGCCGGGTCGCCAGCCACAGCAGCGTGCCCAGCAGCACGACGTCGGCGAGCAGCAGCAGCCGCTGCATGACGCCGATCGGGAAGGCGTCGGAGATCTCGCGGAACGGCGTCACGCCGGCCTCGCTCAGCCGCACGAACACGAAGCTCAGGGCGAACAGCGCGAACGCCCCCGCGCTCAGCCGGATCGCCCGCACCAGCGCGACGCGCTCGGGCCGCCCCCGCAGCGGCTCCAGCAGCGAGATCGCCGCGCCGGGCAGGCTGCAGAACGCGACCAGGCACGCGTAGAGGTGAATCTCGCCGCTCACCGGGTCCGGCGCCTCGGGGTAGCTGGCCGGGAAGATCGCGGCCGCGGCCATCCCGAGCGCCCACAACGCGAGCAGCAGCCGGGTCGTCCGCGACAGCGGCACCCCGGCGACCTGCAGCGCGCCGAGCACCGCGAGCGACCCGATGGCCAGCGAGAGCACGCTCGCGCCGAGCAGCCCTTCGCCGCGGTCGGTCACCGTGTAGCTCGACAACGTGTCGTACACCGGGTTGCGCGAGCTGACCACGTGCAGCACCACGGCCGTGAACAGGCCCCACCCGATCGCACCCACCGCCACGAGCCGCCACGGTCTCGTGCGCTTCCCCGCTTCTGTCCCCATGCGCCCAGGGTCTCGGGAAACGCGACCGTCGTGATCAGGGAAGACCCTGAATAACCCCCTGATTGAAATCCACGAGGACGAGCGCCTGGTCGTCGTGCCGCTTGGGCCGGGGCCAGCGTTCGCCGTCCGGATCCTGCTTTTCGGCGGTGCGGACGGCGTCCAGCACGGCGTCGGGCCCGTCCGCGCGGGTGACCGCCAGGACTTCCTGCCAGCCGAAGAGTTCGTACTGGTCGACGCCGATGGACACGCCGTCGCTGGCGAGGAGCACCGCGTCGACGTCGGCTCGCCGCCAGCTGCGCCGGACCGAGTGCGCGGCGGCGCCCGGGTCGGCTTCGGCGACCCAGAAGCCGTCGTGGGCGTTGCGCCGGCGGCGGACGTCGGCGCCGGTCTGGAGCATCCCGCGCCGCCGCAGCCGGGCGAGCCGGTCGTCCGAGACGACGTCGATCCCGAAGCCGCCGAAGCCGACCACCGGGCTGTCGGCCAGGACGAGCGCGTCGACGCGGTCTTCGAGCCAGCGCACGGCCGCGACCGTGCTGGACGGCGAGCGCTGCGGCCGCAGCCGGTGTTCCGCCGTGAGCGCGGCGATCGCGCTGGTCAGGACCTCGGTCAGGTCGGCTTCCGGGGCCGCGCGGAGGTCGTCGCCGAGGCGCCGGGCGAGCCGTTCGGCGTACCAGCCGCCCGGGGGTTGCGCGGGGTCCGAAGAGGTGGCGCCGTCGAGGACCAGGACCGCGTTGTCCAGCACGACGACGTGGTCCTCGGTGGGGCGTGGGTGGCCGTCGGCGCCCACCCCGGCCCGCTCGGCGATCGCGATCTCGGGCATCACCCGACTGTACGTCGCCCCTCCGGGGGTTTCGCGCTGAGCGTGTCAACGTGAGTTGACAGTGTCGGGATGTCAACGTAGGTTGACAAGCATGACGGAAGCGACGGATTTGGCCGCCCGGGCGGGTGATCGCGATCCCCGGGTGGGACTGCGCGCGGTCGCCGCGCTCCGGCGGCTGCTGGAACAACTGGAGGCCGTGCAGGTCCGCAGCGCGCGGGTGCACGGCTGGTCGTGGCAGGAAATCGCCGCCGAGCTGGGGGTCAGCCGGCAGGCCGTGCACAAGAAGTACGGGAGGCACTGATGTTCGAAAGGTTCACGGCCGACGCGCGGCTGGCGGTCGTCGAGGCGCAGATCGTGGCGCGGGAGTCCGGCTCGGTGGAGATCGGGCCCGCCCACCTGCTGGCCGGGCTGGTGAAGACCGGCGCCGGTGTGCTCACCGAGCTGGGCATCTCCACCGACGACATCGCGGCGGAGCTGGCCCGCACCCGGCGCCGCGGCGGCGTGAGCGACGCCGACGCCGAAGCGCTCACCGAGTTCGGCATCGACGTCGAGCAGATCGTCGAACGCGTGGAGCAGACCCACGGCGAAGGGGCGCTGGCCGGCCGGCTCGGCCCGGCCAAGCGCGGGCACATCCCCTTCACCTCTCAGTCGAAGAAGACGCTGGAGCTGAGCCTCAAGGAAGCCGTCCGGCTGGGCGACAAGCACCTCGGCCAAGAGCACATCCTGCTCGCGCTGGCGCAGCAGCGCGGCACCGACGACGTGCTCGCCCGGCGCGGCGCGGACTACCAGACGCTGCGCCGGGCCGTGCAGCAGCGCAAGGCGGGTTAGTGACGCTGCTGCGGCTCCTGCTCTTCCCGCCAGGTGGTCCAGGGCAGCAGCGCCTGGGTGAGCGGGCCGATGGCGAGGGCGTAGAGCACGGTGCCGATCCCGACGGTCCCGCCGAGCAGGAAGCCGGCCGCCACCACGGTGACCTCGATGCCGGTGCGCACCAGCCGGACCGACCAGCCGGTGCGCGCGGCCAGCCCGGTCATCAGGCCGTCGCGGGGGCCCGGGCCCAGCCGGGCGCCGACGTAGGTGGCGGTCGCGACGCCGTTGAGCGTCACCCCGCCGGCCAGCAGCACGATCTGCCACACGAGGTCGTGCTGGTCCGGGAGCACCGCGCGGACGACGTCGACCATGACCGAGATGACCACGACGTTCGCGATGGTGCCGATGCCGGGCCGCTGGCGCAGCGGGATCCACAGCAGCAGCACGGCCACCGAGATCAGGCCGGTGACCGTGCCGAACGACAGGCCGGTGTGCTTCAGGACGCCTTCGGCCAGCACGCTCCACGGCTCGAGGCCGAGGCCGGCGCGGGTGACGAGGGCGACGCTGGTGCCGTAGAGGGCGAGGCCGGCGAGCAGCTGGACGCTGCGGCGGGCGGGGTCACGGGAGATCCGGACGGGCCGGAGGTCGGTCTGAGCCACATCTCCACTATCGACCGCAAGTGGCCTTGTAAACCATAGCCAATTGCCGGATATTGGCCTTATGGAAGCCGGGCTCCCAGTAGGTGGACGCATTTCAGGGCCGCGATTGGCCGTCATGCTGGGCTCGTGGCGGCAAGGCGGCTCCCGGCAGGGAGCGGCCGACCTGGCCGCGGCCATCGAGCTGCAGGTGCTGGACGGCCAGCTCCCGCTCGGCACCCGGCTGCCCGCCGAGCGCGAGCTGGCCGACGCGCTCGGCGCCAGCCGGACGCTGATCGGCGCGGCGCTGGACCGGTTGCGGGAGAACGGGTTCGTCGCGAGCCGCCGCGGCGCGGGCTCGTGGATCGCCGCGCCCGGGCGCCGCCGCCGCGGTCCGCTCGCGCCGGTGGGCGACGGCTCGATCGACTTCACCCACGCGTCCTCGCCCGCCATCCCGGGCACGGCGGCGGCGGTCGACGCCGCTCGCGGCCGGCTCGCCGGCCACCTGGGCGACCACGGCTACCAGGAACGCGGCCTGCTCGGCCTGCGCGAGCAGATCGCGCGGCGCTACACCGAGCGCGGGCTGCCGACGACGGCGGCGCAGGTCATGGTCACCAACGGCGCGCACCACGCGTTCGTCCTGGTCCTGCGCATGCTCGCCGGTCCCGGCGACCGCGTGCTGGTCGAGCAGCCGACGTACCCGAACGCCCTGGAGGCGATCCGCGCCGCGCACGCGATCCCGGTGCCGGTGGCGCTCGACCCGACCGGGGCGCGCGGCTGGGACATCGCCGGGGTCGACGCGGCGCTGCGCCAGGCGTCGCCGCGGTTCGCCTACCTCGTCGTCGACTTCCAGAACCCCACCGGCCTGCGCCTGGACGCCGAAGGCCGTTCCCGGCTCGGGACCGTGCTGGCCCGTGCCCGGACGCCGGTCGTGGTGGACGAGACGCTCGTCGAGCTGGACCTGGAGGGCGATCCCCGGCACGGGCCGCCGCCGCTGGCCGCGTTCGCCGGCGACCTGGCCATCTGCGTCGGCTCGGCGTCGAAGACGCACTGGGGCGGGCTGCGGCTCGGCTGGATCCGCGCGTCGGAGGACCTGCTCGGCCGGCTGGTTTCGGCGCGCTACGCGGTCGACCTCGGGTCGCCGGTGTTCGAGCAGCTCGTGCTGACCGAGCTCATGGCCGACGAAACCCTGCTCGGCCGCCGGCGTGAGGAGCTGCGCGGCTACCGCGACGCCCTGGCCGCCGCCGTGCACCGGCACCTGCCGGACTGGACGTTCACGCTGCCGAAAGGCGGCCTGTCGCTGTGGTGCCGCATGCCGGAGCCGGTGAGCTCGCGGCTGGCGGTGGCGGCGGCGAGCCACGGCGTCCAGGTGGCGCCGGGCTCGCGGTTCGGCGTCCACGGCGGGCTGGAGCGCTGGATCCGGCTGCCGTTTTCGCTGCCGCCGGACCGGATCGACGAAGCGGTTTCTCGTCTCGGCGCGGCCGAAGCGTCGGTCCGCGGCACCCCGGCTTCCCTGGACGCACCCATCGCATGAACGAACCGGTGCGCTGGATGCGAGCCCGCTCCCAGGGATGGGCGGCGTTCATGTGCATCCAGCGCACCGGTTCGTGTTCCACACGACCCGCTCACGGACGTGACCCCGTTCGCGGGTACCGCGGCTTCCCGGCACAGCCCCTCGACGTGCCGGGAAGCCGGCGGCTCAGGTGCGCTCGCGGTACTGCGAGTCCTCGCTCGGCGCGGTGAGCAAGGGCTCCCGGAGCGCACCCGGTGTGGGTCCCGGCGCCGCGGGGGCAGCGCGGCGCCGGGACCGGGATCCGACCCGGCCGGGCGCGGTCGGCCGGTCGGAAAGTTCGTGGGTTCGCATGGTTTTCGCCCCTGGGGTACGTCGGACGCGCGGCAGCGCGTCACGAGACGTGAAAGAGCCACGGATTCCGGGCTGCAGCTGGGGAAACGTCACGCCTCAACGGCGTGCGGGTGCGCCTTGGTGATCTTGATTTGGACGCACTTGTCCCCGGCTGCGCGGTCGGGCGTCAGTCGGGGGAAGTGGTGGGCAGGGCGGCTTCCCTGCCCGCGCCGTCGACTTCGTGGTCGCGGCTGGTGCCGATCAGCTTGAGCTGCGTGGTGGTGACGTCGTCGGTGTGGACGGCGAACGCGTGGCGCGCGCCGCCGGGGCCGTCGTGGCCCGGGGCCGCGGTGGGGGCCGGCGCGCTCGGCGCGGTGGTGCCGCCGCCGGGCAGGCCGGGCGTGGAGTCGCCGCCGCCACCCGTGGCGTGGGTGCCGGAGTCGCGCGGCCGCTCGTGGACCACCGGCAGCGAGTCCGCGTGCTGGAGGACGACGAGGCGCGTAACCACGCCCCGGGCCGCCTGCTGCGGGTCGGCCGTCGTGGAAGCCGGAACCGCGGCGGCCGGGACGGTCTCGGTGACCGTGACCGTGGCCGGTGCCTGGGTGACGACGGCCGCCGTCACGCCGGGCACGACCGCGATGACGCCGCCGGAGTTCGAGCCGCCGAGCACCGGGCCCAGGATGTCGTCGAGGGGCAGCAGGACGGGCCCGCCGGGGTTGCCCGTGAGCGGCTGGGTGAGCGGCGCGAGCACGGTGTGGGACAGCGTGTCCGTGACGGCGCCGACGGTGCCCGTGACGGTGGAGAGCGTGCCGCCGACCACGTCCAGGACGCCGCCGAGGAGCCCGCCGAGCAGGTCGCCGCCGGAGGACGTGGTCTTGGTGGGCGCGGCCGGCTCGGCGGCGGTGTCCGTTGTGGTCGCTCCGCTGACCGCCTTCAGCGTGCCGCCGACGAGGGAGCCGAGCAGGTTCCCGCTGGAGGAGGTGGCCTTCGGTGCTTCGGAGGTGGCCTCGGAGGTTGCCTTGGTGGTCGACTTGGTCGTCGGCTTGGCGGGTGCCTCGGCGGCGGCCGCGGTCTCGGCAGCGGTCGAGCTGTCCGGCGTCGTGGCGGCGGGCTCCTCGGTGGAAGAGCTTTCCGAGGCGACCGGCTCACCGGCGGGGTCGCTGTCCGGCGTGGTGGCCGTCGGCTCTCCGCCGGCCGAGCTGTCCTTTGTGGTCTCGTCCGCCTGCGGCCCGGCCGCCGCGGGCGGTTCGGTGCTGTCGGCCTTCGGCTGCCCCGCGCAGGTGGCGGCCCCGGTCTCGTGGTGGCCCTTGCGGTGCCTGGCGTGCCAAAGCGGCTTCACGGCGTGGTCCACAGTGGAGACCACGGGCGCTTCGGGGCACGCCGGCCGGTCGGCCGCCGATGCGGTGCTGCCGGACAGCGCGGCGCCGAGCAGCCAGCCCGCGAGGGTCAGCCCCCCGGCGACCAGGATCTTGGCGGCGGGCCGCTGCAGCGAGGTCGTCCACGGGCGCGGCGCCCGGGCGCGCGCGTGCAAGGCTTCCGGTTCACCCGGGGTGAGCGCAGGCCGAACGGGAGCGTCGCGGCGCGCGTCCGCCGTGCTGCTCACCGCCACCACCACCGTCCGCGCCTGAGGCTTCCGCGATTTCCGCTCGAGCCTGTTCTTGCTGGGGTCTTTCTCCGGCCAGGTCGCAGTTCCCCCGGGGCTGCACTCGTTCTAGCGCCGCTCGAAGTCTTTCATCTCTCCCGCGTTCGATCCAGCCCGTAGGGACCAGCAGCCCGCCCGGGCAAGGTATCTGCGGCCGACAAGTTGATCACTCTCAGTGCCGTTCGGGTGCTCGCTTACGGCCATTCGGACGAGTTCTGCAATTTGCACGTTTCCGGTTGACCTGATGTTTCCGGGCGGCCGGACGCGCTTTGTGTCGAGTCGGTTCCGCTCGGTGTGCGGGCTGCGGTTTCGGCCGAGTGACCGGAATTCGCCCCGGATGCGGGCCGATCACTGGGCCGAACGGGGTCCCCCACGCGGCTTCGCTTGCCCTGCGCCGAAACCGGGCGGCTCGAACCGGTCCGGGATCCGGCTGCGGTCCGTGATCACGAAGGTGTCGACCGGCCGCCCCGCGAGACGTCCGGCGTGGCCGGCGCTCGCCAGGCCGAGTCCCGCGCCGGAAGCTGACCGTGGCCGCTGCCGTCGTTGCGGGGAGCGGTCGTCGCGGTTGCGGAGAGTGACAGCCCGGAGCGGCAAGTGGGGGCACGCGGCCTGGCGCGCCCGGCCTCCGGCGCGCCGGCCGGGACCGCACCTGCTCCCGCTGCCCCGCCGGAACGGCCGCGAAGGACGTCTACTCAGCCGGAGCGCGATGATCAGACCAGTTTGCGCAATCGGGTGATGGCCTCGTCGATGACCTCGTTGCGCTTGCAGAACGCGAAACGCAGCAGGTGGTTCCACTCGTCCGGGTGATCGGTGAAGACCTTCACCGGCACCGCGGCCACCCCGACCCGGCCCGGCAGTTCCCAGGCCAGCTCGGCGGCGTCGGCGAAGCCCAGCGGCCGGACGTCGACGCAGACGAAGTACGTGCCCGCCGTCGGCCGGACGGCGAACCCGGCGTCCGCGAGGCCGGCCGAAAGCCGGTCGCGCTTCTCCTGCAGCGACGCGCGCAGGCCGTCGACCCAGGGCAGCTCGTGGTCGAGCGCGTGCGCGACGGCGGGCTGCAACGGCCCGCCCGACACGAAGGTCATGAACTGCTTCGCCGCCTTCACCGCCGCGACGAGCTCCGGCGTCGAGCAGACCCAGCCGATCTTCCAGCCGGTGCAGTTGAACGTCTTGCCGGCGCTGGAGATGCTGACCGTCCGCGGCCGCATGCCGGGCAGCGTGACCAGCGGGATGTGCTCGGCGTCATCGAAGACCAGGTGCTCGTAGACCTCGTCGCAGATGGCGACCAGGTCGTGGTCGACGCATAGGGTGGCGAGCGCTTCCAGCTCGGCGCGGGTGAAGACGGTCCCGGTCGGGTTGTGCGGCGAGTTGACCAGGATCGCCCTGGTCCGCGGCGTGACGGCGGCGCGCAGGCCGTCGACGTCGAGACCGAACCGGCCGTCCGGGCCCTCGACCAGGCCGACGACCCGCCGCTCGGCCCCCGCCATCGCGACCGCGGCGGCGTAGGAGTCGTAGTACGGCTCGATGACGATCACCTCGTCACCGGGCTCGGTCAGGGCCAGCAACGCTGCCGCGATGGCCTCGGTCGCGCCCGCGGTGACCAGGATCTCGGTGTCCGGGTCGTACTCGGTGCCGTAGCGCTGCCGGTGCCGCGCGATCGCGGCCCGCAGCTCGGGCCGCCCGGGCCCCGGCGGGTACTGGTTCGCCCCGCCGAACAGGGCGTTCTTCGCCGCTTCGAGCATCCCGGCCGGTCCGTCGGTGTCCGGGAAGCCCTGGCCGAGGTTGACGGCGTCGTGCCGGACGGCGAGCGCCGTCATCTCGGCGAAGATGGTCGAGGTGAACGGCCGGAGCCGGGGGACGAGAGCAGGTTCGCGCACGATCAGCCATCCTCACGGACAATGGTGATGTGGAGCAACTGACCCCCGCGAAGGTGACGCCCGCCGACCCACCGGGCGGCGCGGCCGGTGAAGAGGAAAAGCGGCGTGCGCTGCGCAAGATGAAGCTCGTCGCGCTGTCGTTCCTGCTCGGCGCGACGCTCGTGTTCCTGCTGGCCGGCTGGGCGCAGTCGGCCGGCTGGCCGGGCTGGGTCGGCTACGTGCGCGCCGCGGCCGAGGCCGGCATGGTCGGCGCGCTGGCCGACTGGTTCGCCGTCACGGCGCTGTTCCGGCACCCGCTCGGGCTGAAGATCCCGCACACGGCGATCATCCCGAACAAGAAGGACGCGCTGGGCAGCAGCCTCGGCGACTTCGTCGGGTCGAACTTCCTGTCCGAGGAGGTCGTGCGCGACAAGCTCAAGCGCGTCGAGATCGCCCGGCGGCTCGGCGGCTGGCTCGCCGAGCCGGACAACGCCGAGCGCGTGACGTCCGAGCTGGCCACGGCCGTGCGCGCCGCCGTGAAGGTGCTCCGCGACGAGGACATCCAGGCGATCATGGAGCAGGCCGTCGCGCGCCGGATCATCGACAAGCCGTGGGGCCCGCCGCTGGGCAAGATCCTGCAGGGCGTGTTCGCCGACGGGGCGCACCACAAGCTCGTGGACCTGATGTGCGACCGCGGCTACGAGTGGGTGCGCGACAACCACACGACGATGCTGCGCGTGGTCTCGGACCGGGCGCCGAGCTGGTCGCCGAAGTTCGTCGACGAGATGCTCGCGGACAAGGTCTACGGCGAGGTGCTGTCCTTCGCGTGGGCGGTCAAGACCGACGTCAACCACCCGATGCGGCTGGCGCTGGACAAGTTCCTCGGCGAGTTCGCCCAGGACCTGCAGACCAACCCGGACGTGATGGCCCGCGCCGAGCAGGTCAAGGGCCAGATCGTGCACCACGAAGAGGTGCAGCGGCTGATCGGCTCGGCGTGGAGCACGGCGAAGGAGATGCTGCTGACCGCGGCCGAGGACCCGTCGAGTGAGCTGCGCCGGCGCGTCCGGCTCGGGCTCACCTCGCTCGGGCAGCGGCTGATCACCGACGACCAGCTGCGCGCGAAGGCCGACGGCTGGGTCGAGGGGGCCGCGGCGTACCTCGTGAAGAACTACTCACGGGAGATCACCACGATCATCACCGACACGGTCGAGCGATGGGACGCCGAGGAGACATCCCGCAAGATCGAGCTCCAAGTGGGCCGCGACCTGCAGTTCATCAGGATCAACGGCACGGTGGTGGGTGCGCTCGCCGGCCTCGTCATCTACGCCGTCGCGGAGCTGCTGTTCTGAGGAGCTTGGTCGTATACCACACCTGGGGGACCTTCAAACCAGTTGTCCACAGGAAGCTGAGTTATCCCCGGGGTTATCCACAGGTTTTCACGGTGATGGCCTAACGGCTGTCCACAACGTATGGGGGCGGGGTGGTCCAGGGCGTGGATATGTGGTGCTCCGTCCCCAAGTTGTCCACAACCGTCCGAGGGTCCGCCGCTCGGATGAGGGCTCCTCAGCCCGCGGCGGCGCGGGCGCGCCAGCCGCGCGCCTTCTCGCGGTTGCCGCAGACGCGCATCGAGCACCACGTCCGCGAGCGGTTGCGCGACTCGTCGTAGAACGCCCACAGGCAGGTGTCGGCGGGGCAGATCTTCAGCCGGATCCAGTCGCCGCGCACGACCAGGCGCGCGCAGGCCGCGAACACCGCGCCCACGACGTCGTCCGCGACGAGCGCCGGCCCGTCGGCGGTGAGGGAGATCCGGGTGCCGACGTCGACGCGGCCGCCGGGCAGCCGCGGGTCGCCGATCGCCGCGCGCAGGGCGTCCCGCGCCGCGCGGGCTTCGCCGGCCGGATTCGCCGCCAGCTCGTGCGCGGCCGCCCACCCGCGCCACTGCCCGGGATCTTCCAGCAGGTCGGTGCCCTCTTCGACGTTGACCGTGTTGAGGAACTCCACCACGAGGGAGGCGTCGGTGTGCACTTACCGAGTGTACGGCGGTTGCCTTCGGGTGGGCTAACCCACATAATCACTTCACTGGTTACTCAGGTACTCAGGATCGAAGGGAGCGACGATGAGTGCGGTACCGACCCTGGGCGTGGTGGCCCTCGACTGCCCCGACCCGGTGGCGCTGGCCGAGTTCTACCGCGCGGTGCTGGAGTGGGAAGCGCCCGAAGTGGCCGAGGACGGGCACTGGGTGACGCTGGTCAACCCCGCCGGCGGCGCGGGCCTCGCGTTCCAGCGGGTGCCCGACTACCGGCCGCCCGCTTGGCCGTCCGCGGAGAACCCGCAGCAGATGCACCTGGACCTGACCGTCACGGACCTGGAAGCGGCGCACGAGCGCGTGCTCGGGCTGGGCGCGAAGCTGCTCGACGACAACCCGAAGACGTTCCGCGTCTACGCCGATCCGATCGGGCACCCGTTCTGCCTGTGCGCCTGCTGAGGCGTTTTTGCGTAGGCTCGGCTGTGTGATTTGTCCGAAGTGTCAGAACCAGATGCGGACCGTCGACAAGAACGGCATCCACATCGACCAGTGCGACGGCTGCCGCGGGATCTTCCTCGACCGCGGTGAGCTCGAGGCCATCGTCGGTGCGGAGAGCTCGTTCTACGGCCGGCAGCCACCGCCGTACCAGGGCGGTCACGGCCGTCCCGACTCGCCGCGGCCCTACCGCGGTGGTCACCCGGACTCGCCGAAGGCGTACCGCGGGGGCTACCCGGATTCGCCGCGGCCGCACCGCGGGGGCTACCCCGACTCGCCGCGGCCGCACCGGGGGTACTCGGACTCGCCGCGGCCGTACGGGCACGGGAACCGCAAGCGCAGCTTCCTCGAGAACCTCTTCGACTGAGATGGGTCTCGACCTGCGGATCTGCCCGGCGTGCGGCGAGCTGGCCGAACACCCGGTCGTCGCGGGCTCCGTCATCACGTGCCCGAAGTGCGGGCACGAGTGGCCGTTCCGGAAGCTGCCCCTCTTCGCGCTGACCGGCCCCAGCGGCGCCGGGAAGTCGACGATGGGGCCGCTGCTGGCCGGGCGGTTCGCCGGCGACGTCGTGCTGCTGGAGCAGGACATCCTCTGGATCGATGCCTTGCGCGGCGACGTCACGTCGTTCCGCTCGGTCTGGCTGCGGATGGCGGCGATGGTGCAGCAGAACGGCCGTCCGGTCGTGCTGTGCGGGACGGTGGCGCCGCCGGAGTTCGAACAGCTGCCGGAGCGCGCGTTCTTCAGCGACATCCACTACCTGGCGCTGGTCGGGTCGCCGGAGTCGCTGCGCGCCCGGCTGCGGGCGCGGCCGGCCTGGCGGGAGTGGGACGAGCCGCGGATCGACGAGATGCTGGAGTTCAACGACTGGCTGCGGAAGTCGGGCCCGGGCCTCGGTGTCGACCTCTTCGACACCACGGACGTGTCCCGCGAGGCGACGGCCGACCACGTGGAGAAGTGGATCCGGGCGCGGCTGCCCTAGCTCGCCGGACCGAGGTCACGCCCCGGTGCGGGTGGCCGGTCGCTTTGGTCCAGCGGCCAGGTGCGGCCGTCCGGGGAGTCGAGCCAGAACTCCTGGTGGTCGCCGGTCACCGTCACCCCGAACCGGTCGCGGTCCGGCTTGCCCAGCTCACACCACTCGACGAAGGCCGCCTCGGCGAGCTCCCACAGCGCCCGCGGGCCGCCCTGGGCGACCTCGTCGGCGCCGCCGCGCTTGCGGTGGCGGACCCACGAGCCGTCCGGGTGGACCAGCGCGAGACCCGGCGTTTCGCCGTCGCCTTCGCGCACCGGCCGCACGCCGGGCAGCGCCAGCCCCGCGAAGAACTCGAACTGCCTGCGGGGCTGGAGCACCGTCGACATCGGCAGCCGGGTCTGCTCCCAGTCGCCGCGCGACGGCATCGGCAGCGGGCCGGTCTCCGGGAGCCGGTGAGCGCGCAGCGGCATGAAACGGCCGTCGCGCGCGAGGACGCGGCCCTGCGCGGTGCCATCCTCGCCGACGACGAGCCGGACCAGCCCGGCGCCAATCGGGCGGTTCAGCGTCGTGACGATCAGCCCGCCCGGCGCGGTCTGCGCCGGCCAGGCCGGCGGGATCGACGACACCGAAGCGGTGCACAGCACGCGGTCGAAGATCTTCCCGGCCGGGAAGCCGAGCGCGCCGTCGCCGACCGCGCACGCCGGGTGGTGCCCCGCGGCGGCCAGCCGCTCGCGCGCCGCCGCGATGAGCACCGGATCGATGTCCACTGTGGACACCCGGCCGGCGCCGCAGCGGTGGCTCAGCAGCGCGGCGTTGTACCCGGTGCCGGTGCCGATCTCGAGGACGCACTGCCCGTCGCGCACCCGCAGCTCCTCGAGCATGATCGCCATGATCGAGGGCATGCTCGACGAGCTCGTCGGCGTGCCCGCCACCGGGCCGGTGCGCCGGGCGAGCTCCCAGCGGTCCGGGTCGTCGTCGAGCTGCGTCACCAGCACGTCGCGGGAGTAGACGGTCTCCAGCCAGCCGGGGTCGCCGCGGTCGACCGCCGCCCACAGCCCGCCCGTCGGCGCGAAGAACCGCGGCAGGAAGACGTGGCGGGGGACCGCGCGGAAGGCGGCGATCCACTCCGGCGCGTGCAGGACGTCCTCGTCGAGGAGGTGCTCGACGAGGCGTCGCCGCAGCCGGGCCGAGCGCGTCATGGGACCACGGTAGCGGTGAGCACCACCACACCCGAAAGTTGCAAGCAGTGTGCTTGCAATAGCTAGCACTCCCGCGTACCGTCGAAGGTGTCGCGAGGAGGTGACCGGATGCCAGAGACCGGTGGGACGTCAGGATCCGGCAGTCCCATGGAGAAGGTCGCGGACATCGCTTCCGACATCGGCGAGTACATCCGCCAGCAGCGCAACACCGCGAAGATCTCGTTGCGCCAGCTGTCGAAGCTCGCCGGCGTGTCCAATCCGTACCTGAGCCAGATCGAGCGCGGGGTGCGCAAGCCCAGCGCGGAGATCCTGCAGCAGATCGCCAAGGGCCTGCGCATTTCGGCGGAAGCGCTGTACGTGCAGGCCGGGATCCTCGATTTGCCGACGGGCGGCCCGGTGGGCGACGCGATCCGCGCCGACGCCGAGCTGACCGAACGGCAGAAGCAGGTCCTGCTCGACGTGTACGAGTCCTTCCGGCGGGAGAACGCCGCGGCACGGCCGGCCGCCGCTCCCGCCCCGGAAACCGCAGACACCACACCAGCCGCGAACACTGAGGAGTCACCATGACCACCCCCAAGACCGAAGACGTCAAGAAGGCCGTCACCACCGCCCTCGACCAGGTCCGCACCCCGCTGCTCGCCGCGCTCGGCGCCGGCAACCTGGCCACCCACGCCGTCACCGACGCCGTGGCGAAGGCCAAGGAGAACGTGACCAAGAGCGGCGAGGTCGCCCGCAAGAACCTGCAGGAGCTGCCGACCGACGTCGAGAGCCTGCGCGAGAAGCTGGACCCGGCCGAGCTGCGCAAGGCCATCGACGAGTACACCGAGGCCGCGCTCAAGCTGTACAACAAGCTGGCCGAGTCGGGCGAGCAGGCGTGGGACAAGATCGCCACGCAGCCGCAGGTCAAGAAGGCCATCGAGCAGCTCGAAGAGGCCCTGACCACCGCGCAGGGCCAGGTCGAGGGCGTGACCACCGAGGTCCGCGAGCGCGTCGACGGCGTGCTGGCCAAGGTGACCAAGCGCACCCGTTCGGCCGGCGAGAAGACCGCCCGCAAGGTGACGAAGGTCGCCGGCGAAACCGCCGACGCCGTCGAGGAGCTGGGTGACGACCTCGCCCACGAGACCCGCTCGGTCACCCGCAAGGCCGCGAACAAGACGGCCCCGAAGACGGCCTCCCCGGCCCGCCGCACGACCACGACGACCACCACCAGCGCCGCCGCGAAGAAGCCGGCCGCGCCGAAGACCGACAAGTGACATCGCTGTGAACTCCCGGCCCCGCCACCGCACCCCCGGTGGCGGGGCCGGGGTCGTTCGGGCGGTTTGCCGTAAGCTGTCGCTGTGCTAGTCGCCATCTGGATCCTCAATGTCATCCACTGGGGCAGCGCGCTGGTCGGGCTCTTCGCCTTCGTGCACGCGCTGCTCCAGCGCGCCGACGCCTACTCCGCGGCCGACCGCAAGACCAAGCCCATCTGGATGCTGATCACCGGCGGCGCAACGCTCGCCATGGTGCTGTTTCCGGTGATGGGCCCCGGGATGATCTTCTACGTACCCGCCATGGCGGCGGCCCTGGTCTACATCGTGGACGTCCGCCCGAAGCTGATCGAAGTCCAGCGCGGCGGCTCCAGCTGGTGAACCACCTCCTGGCGCCGGTGCGCCGGGTGCGTCTTTCCCTCTAATCCCCTCCTGCCGGGTGCGGCCTCCTCCCTGCTCATCCCCCCTCCTCTCGGGTGCGCCTCCTTCCCGCCCGCGCCCTCTCCAGCGGGGCGCTGTTTTAATGGGGTCGTGACCTGGACGATCGCCGGGAGCCTCACCGTCGTTCCCGCCCCCACGCGTACTGACCTGCTCGCCGAGCCCGTGGCCAAGGCCCTGGCCGCGCTCGCCGACCCGGACGCCGTCGGCGTCGCGGAGATCGACCCCTCGCTCGCCGACACCGCCGCCTTCTGCGAGGCCTACGGCTCGCCGCTCGAGGCGTCCGCGAACTGCGTCGTCGTCGCGGGCAAGCGCGCGGGCGAAGTCCGCTTCGCGGCCGCGCTCGTGCTCGCGACCACCCGCGCCGACGTCAACGGCGTGATCAAGCGCCGCCTCGACGTTCGCAAGGCGTCGTTCGCGCCGATGGACGAAGCCGTCTCGCTGACCGGGATGGAGTACGGCGGCATCACGCCGGTGGGCCTGCCCGCCGAATGGCCGATCCTGCTCGACCGCCGCGTCGCCGACGCACCCGAGCTCGTCATCGGCAGCGGGATCCGCGGCAGCAAGCTGCTGATCTCCGGCGCCGCGCTGGCCGCTCTGCCCGGCGCGGAGGTCGTCGAGGACCTCGCCCGGTGACGTCCGTCTGGCTCCGGTACCTGACCGGTGCCGACATCGACGCGCTCGGCGTCACCGACGCCGAGATCGTCGCCGCGGTCGAGGACGTGCTCGCCGACCACGGCCGCGGCCAGGTCGTCTTCGAGCCGCGTACGCACCTCGTGCCGGACAACGGCGGCAAGGGCCACTTCAACATCCTCCGCGGCCACCTCTCCGCGAAGCAGGTCAGCGGGGTGAAGGTCGTCGGTGACTTCGTGGGGAACTTCGAACGGGGCCTCCCTTCGGAAATGGCGTTGATCCTGTTGCTCGACCCGGACACCGGCATGCCGCGGGCCATCGTCGACGGCACGATGATCACCGAGGCCCGCACCGGCGCGATGACCGCCGTCGGCGCGAAGTACCTGGCCCGCCCGGATTCACGGGTGCTCGGGCACATCGGCGCCCGCGGTACCGCCTGGTGGAACGTCGTGCTGCTGGACTCCTTGTTCGACTTCGCCGAGATCCGCGTGACCAGCAAGCGCCCGGAGTCGCGCGAGGACTTCGGCCGCCGGCTGTCCGAGCGGCTCGGCAAGGACGTCCGCGTCTGCGCCACGGCCGAGGAGACCCTGGACGGCGCGGACATCCAGGTCGAGGCCTCCCGGCTCGTCGAGCCCGAGGCGCTGGTGCGCCGCGAGTTCCTCCGGCCGGGCACCTTCCTGGTGCCCTACGGCACGATCAGCGCGCTCGAGCTCACGCTGCTCGACGACATCGACAAGGTCGTCGTCGACGACTGGCGCGAATCGCGGTCCGGCAACCCGCGGTTCGGCGCCCTGCGCCCGCAGCTCAACGCCGGCCTCCTCACCGCGGACAACGTCCACGCCGAGATCGGCGACATCGTGGCGGGCAGCAAGCCCGGCCGCGAGCACGACGCCGAACGGATCCTGTTCTGGCACCGCGGACTGTCCACAACGGACGTTGCGGTGGCGAACATGATCCTCGCCCGTGCCGAGGCTTCCGGCGTCGGCACCATGCTGCCCTACCGATGATCGTCTCCGACAGCGAGTTCGCTGACAGTGAACGGTTGATTCTGGACAAACCGCTGGTAGAAGCCCTGAAGCGACGCCGGGAAGAGGTCTTGACAGCCCTTGCCGAGCCGGAAAAACCGGTCTACGGGGTCACCACCGGGATGGGCCGCCTCGCGGGGGTCGTGCTGGATCCGCGGCAGCAGGCCGAACACCAGCGCAACCTGCTGATCGGCCGGGCCGTCGGCGGGCCGCCGTGGCTGCCGCCCGAAGACGTCCGCGAGCTGCTCGTCGTGCGCCTGCGCGACTTCCTGCGGCCGTGGTCGGGGGTGAGCGCCGAGCTGGTGCAGTTCCTGGTGGACCGGTTGAACGACGGCTTCACGCCTGCGGTGCCGCGCTTCGGGCTCGGCAGTTCGGGCGAGATCATCGCGCTTTCCCACGCGTTTCAGACGTTCCTGGGCATCGGCACGGTTTTGGAGGACGGCGTCGAAGTGCCGGCCGCTTCGGCGCTCGCTGCGCGTGGTGCCACGCCTTATGTCCTTGGGCCGAAGGAAGGTGCTTCGCTGCTGCAGGGTTCTCCGCTGGCGATGGTGCACGCCGCGCGTGGCTGGACCGAAACGCAGCAGCTCCTCGACCTGCAGACGCTCACCGCGGCGATGGCGATCGACGTGCTCGGCGCGCCGCGTGCGGTGTTTTCCCCGGTCATGGCGGGCGGCGACGATCACCTGCGTGCGTTGCTGACCGAGCTGACCGAGCTGGTCGGCAGCGGCCCGGTGCGGCCCGGTGTGGTGCAGGCCCCGCTTTCGGTGCGGGTCGCGCCGCGGGCGCTGGCGCACGCGTCCCGTGTCAACCGCGACTTGCACGAAACCCGGCGACGCTGGGAAACGATGCCGGGTGATTCGCCCTCCTTCGTCGACGGTGCTTTCGTGCCGGGCACCGGGTATCACGCGGTGGACCTGGGGTTGCGGATGGACGCGGTGACAGCCGCGCTGGTGCACCTCGGCGAGATTTCGGTGCAGCGGACGCACCGGTTGCTGGACGAGCGGTTCAGCGGGTTGCCGCCGCAGCTCACGGCCGATCCGGGGCCACGGGCGGGCTTGGTCCCGCTGCACAAGCGGGCGGCCGGCGAACTGCACGCACTGCGCCGGCTCGCGACACCGGCGACCCTCGGTTCGATCGACACATCGGCTGGTCAGGAGGACGTGCAAGCGTTTGCGTCGGCGGCCGGCGAGCAACTGCGCGCGGCGGCTTCGCACCTTTTCGCGATCACGGCGTGCGAGCTGATCACGGCGTCCCAGGCCCGGTACCTGGCCGGTGGGGACGGCGTGCCGGGGCTGCGTGCGGCCTATGAGTGGGTGCGGTCAGTGGTGCCGCCGCTGGACGAGGACCGCTCTCTCGGACCCGAAGTCGAGCGTCTGATTGCCATTTGCCGAGCGGCTTTCTTCGACGATCTGGCGACGCTCACCTGACTCACCCCGCGGGGGCGCCCCCCGTCTCGACACTATCGCGCGGCGCCGACGATTTCGGGGCTCCAGCAGGGAAATCCACGGGGTTGTCCACAGGTCTGCCCCGATGTGGACAACCGGCCGCCGGAGGCCGCCGAATCGGACATCCCGGCGGGGCGGGGCGCTACCTTCGTCGTTGTGCGCCCTCCGGGGACGCGGACCCCGGGAAAGGAGGGATACGACGGCGGGTCCGCGTGAAGGTGAGGGTGCGGGCATACGGGCGGAAGCCCAGATCGCGATACAGAGGGAGGGCACCTGCGGATTTCGGATGGTTGATCACCGGGTACACGACGGCTTCGCGAGCGCCGGCGTGGTGGGCCGCGTGCAGCGCGGCGAGGCACACCGCACGGGCGAGCCCCGCGCGACGGAACTCCGGCAAGGTTCCGACGGGCTCCAGCTCGCCGACGGCATTGCGTTCGTCGAGCCAGATCAGGCACTGGGCGGCGAACCGGCCGTCGGGTGCTTCGACGGCCCAATCCAGTTCGGCCCGGTACGGCCAGGCGGCCATGACGCTGCGGTAGCTCGGTTCGGTCACCCTCGACGGGTGCCAGACCGCGCGATGCACGGCGACGCGGCGGGCCAAATCGTCCGGTACGACCGGCCGGAGCGTGAAACCGGCGGGCACGACCGGCTCGGGCAAGTCAACGAGGAGGCGAGACTCATACGACTGGTGAACGGAACTCTCCTGAAGCGCGTAACCGCAACGCTCCAGAGCGGCGACGACATGCTTCTCGGCGTCGAGCACGGTGACAGCGAGCTCGGCCGCCGAGGCGGTGTCCTCGAACCAGCCGAACACCTCGAGCGCGAGTTCGGGGCGCGCCGGATCCACGAGCAGCGCGAGTTCACCGGGTAGCGAAATCCAGCCCCACGCGACGACTTCGCCACCCGCTTCCCACAGCACGGTCGGACACTCGGCTTCCCGGCCGGCGTGCTGGAACCGCTGCCACGCGAGATCCCCGACGTGCAGCGAACTCGCCTTCGACCAGATCCGCTGGGCCAGGCTCTGCATGGCCCGGAGGTCGGCCGGACCGGCGTAGCCGCGGCGCGTGAGGGCGGGCATGGGCAGAATCGTGCTGTACCGCGCCGGCCTTCGCCAAGCGGTTTTACCGCGGAGGTGGGGGTTGGACGTCGGGCTACTCGGGCGCGCGGCCGCGATGTTCGCGGTGACGAACGTCGACGACCTGGTGCTGCTGGCGGTGTTCTTCGGCCAGGCGGCCGGACGCCGTGGCGGGCTCAAGGTCGTGGCGGGGCAGTTCTTGGGCTTCGCGGCGATCTTGGCGGTGTCGGTCGCGGGAGCGCTCGGCGCAGGCTTGCTGCCGGACGGCGCCGTCCGCTGGCTGGGCGTGCTGCCGGTGCTGCTGGGGATACGCGCGGCGTGGCAAGCGTGGCGCCAGGACGAGGACGAGCCACCACCGGCGGCCGGGGTGGTCGGCATCGCGACTGTGTGCTTCGCCAACGGCGGAGACAACGTCGGCGTCTACGTCCCGGCGTTCGCGGCGACGGGGCCTGCGGGCCTGGTGGGCTACGTGACGGTGTTCCTGGCGGGCGTGGCGGTGTGGTGCGCCGCGGGCCGGTTCCTGGCGACCCGCCCGGGCATCGCCCGGCTACTCGCCCGCTGGGGCCACGTGGCGCTGCCGGCCGTGCTGATCGCGCTCGGCGTGCTGATCCTGATCGGCGCGTTCTAGCGAGGGGAGGGGGAGGGGCGGGGGCGGGGCGGGGCCGGCGGGTGGTGTCCGCGGAGCCGGGCCGGAGCGGCAGCGGGCGGCGGAACCGTGACGGTCGGCGTGCTCAAAGCCCGCCGGTCGGTGCTCAAAACGGCGCGTCCGCCCACGCGCCGAACACAATCGTGGTCGCCGACGCATCAGACAGCTGATTCCGCTGGAGCGCTCAAGGTTGATCCGCTGTGGCGAATCTGACTTCGGCGCAGCCGATCAACCGGCCAAGGCGTGTGGCGATCATGAATCTGAGAACGAAAATTCTGGCCACCATCACGTTCACGTTCGCCGCGGTCCTGGCCGTGGCCGCGCCGGCGCCGGCGGCCACC
>NZ_PPHF01000132.1 GCF_002904335.1 Amycolatopsis sp. CA-126428
CCAGGAGGACAGGTAACCGGTGTCGGCCGGGCCGACGTCCTTGATCTGCAGCTTCCACGCGCCGTTCGCGGCCTCCGAGGAGGCGTTGACGGTGTAGGTGGTGTCGAGGTTCGGCGTCGAGTCGCTGCTGGAGTTCTTCAGCCGGTACGCCGTGCCGTCCGGGGCGACCAGGTCGAGGACCAGGTCACCGCGGTAGGTGTGGGTGATGTGCACCTCGACCTTGGTGGCGTTGGACGCGTTGCGCGCGCACCCCGCCACGGTCGCCGGGCTGGTCACCGCGGCCCCCGGGTAGTCCGGGATGTCCAGCCGCGTCGAGTTGGTCACCGGCGCGCAGGACGAGCTGCCGACGCCGAGCGAGAACGTCGCCGTGTGGTCGGCGTTCGCGCCGTCCGCGGTGACCGTGACCGGGAAGGTGCCGGTCGGCGTCGACGCGGACGTCGTGATGGTCAGCGTCGAACTGCCGCCCGAGGAGATGGTGGCCGGGCTGAACGACGCCGTCGCGCCCGCGGGCAGGCCGGAGGCGGACAGCGAAATCGACTGCGCCGAGCCGGACGTCGTCGCGGTGCCGACGGCGACCTGCAGCGACTGTCCCGGTTGGACAGTGCCCGATGACGGGTTCAGCGAGACGGAGAAGTCGTTGCCCTGCGTCGTCGCGACGGCCAGCTTCCACAGCGCGTACCCGATCGCGTCGCTGTTCTTCTCCAGCGGCGGGTCCGGGATGTTCGCCGTCGTGTCGCAGGCGCGGTGGTAGCAGTTGTCGAACGGCGAACCGGCGGTGCCGCCCCACTTCTGCGCCTGCGCCGAGCTCTTGATGTCGCCGGCGCCGGTGGCCAGGCCGCCGACCGGGATGCCCGCGCTCTTGAAGGACGCGTGGTCGGACCGGCCGTCGCCTTCGCTGTCGCCCTCGGTCTGGATGCCGATGGAGGAGAAGTACTCGTCGAAGATCGCCTTCACCGAAGCGACGTCGTCGTAGACGAAGTAGCCCCAGTTCTTCGAGCCGATCATGTCGAAGTTGAGGTAGGTCTTGATCTTCGTGCGCTCGCTGCTCGGCAGGTTGTTGACGTAGTACTTGGAGCCGATCAGGCCGGACTCTTCGTCGGCCCACCAGCCGAACCGGACGCGCTTGGCCATCGCCGGGTTGGTCCGGGCCAGCGTCAGTGCGACCTCGAGGATCGACGCGCTGCCCGAGCCGTTGTCGTTGATGCCGGGGCCGGCGCTGACGGAGTCGAGGTGCGCGCCGAGCATGATGACCTGGCTCGCGTCGCCCTGCGGCCACTCCGCGATGAGGTTCTGCGACTGCCCGAGGCAGCTGGTGCAGGTCTGGCGGGTCGTGGTGTACCCGGCGTTCTTGAGCAGGTTTTCCACATAGGACACCGAGGCCGCGTACCCGCCGCCGCGCGCCGAGCGGGTGCCGCCGTTGTTGTTGGCGATGGTCTGCAGCTGGTTGAGGTGGCCCTTGATGTTGGCCAGCGAGATGTCCGGTGCGGCGAGGGCGGTGGCGGGCGCGGCGGTGGCCGCCGGCGCGCTCACAACGCCCAGCACGGCGGCGAGGGCGGTGACCCCGGCGCCGAGTCGTGTCTTCCACTTCATGGCGGTGAGTTCCTTCGGTGGGGGTTGGGGACAACGACCGTGAAGGCCGCACCTGGCTGGTGCGGCCTTCACGGGGTCGGGGGTGCTACACGGTCAACGTCCAGGAGGACAGGTAACCGGTGTCGGCCGGGCCGACGTCCTTGATCTGCAGCTTCCACGCGCCGTTCGC
>NZ_PPHF01000133.1 GCF_002904335.1 Amycolatopsis sp. CA-126428
CCAGGAGGACAGGTAACCGGTGTCGGCCGGGCCGACGTCCTTGATCTGCAGCTTCCACGCGCCGTTCGCGGCTTCCGAAGAAGCGTTGACGGTGTAGGTGGTGTTGATGTTCGGCGTCGAGCTGCTGCTGGAGTTCTTCATGCGGTAGCTGGTGCCGTCCGGGGCGATCAGGTCGAGGACCAGGTCACCGCTGTAGGTGTGGGTGATGTGCACCTCGACCTTGGTGGTGCCGGACGCGTTGCGCGCACAGCCGGACACGGGTGCTGGTGCTGCTGACCGCGGCACCCGGGTAGTCCGGGATGTCCAGCCGGGTCGAGTTGGTCACCGGGGCGCACGACGACGTGGTCCCGACGGTCAGGGCGTAGGTCGCGGTGTGGTCGGTGCTGGCCCCGTCGGCGGTGATGGTGATCGGGAAGCTGCCGGTCGGGGTCGACGACGTCGTCGCGATGGTCAGCGTCGAGCTGCCGCCCGAGGAGATCGTCGCCGGGCTGAACGTCGCGGTCGCGCCGGCGGGCAGGCCCGAGGCGGACAGCGTGATCGACTGGGCCGCGCCCGAGGTGATCGCGGTGCTGATCGTGGTGGTCGCCGAGGCGCCCGGCTGCACGGAACCCGAAGCCGGGTTCAGCGCGACCGAGAAGTCCGGCCCGCCGCCGCTGCACGACGTCGGTTCACCGCTGGCGGTGGTGACGGAGACGGCGTCCCACGCGGCCTTGGTGGCGTTGTACTCGGTGCAGCTGCCCGGGAAGAGCGCGATCGCGGCTTCGAGGGTCGCCTTGCGGGCGGCCTTGTGGTTCCACGACGAGGTCTTCTTCAGGAGGCCGTTGTAGAAGATCTTGCCGGCCTTCTGGATGCCGATGCCGGTGACCGACGAGCTGTTGCAGGTCGGGCTGGCGGGCTTGCCGCCACCCGGGTTCGAGCCCTCGGCCAGCAGGTAGAACCAGTGGTTCTGCGGGCCCGCGGCGGCGTGCACCTCGGTGCTCGGGATCGACGACGAGTAGCAGTTCGGGTCCCCGACCTTGGACGGCTGGTACATGTAGCGGATCGGGCCCTGGCCGACCAGGTTGACGCCCTCGCCGACCTCGTAGTCCGGGGTGTCCTTGGCGTTGTTCGCGTACGCCTCGGTCAACGCGCCGAAGATGTCCCCGGTCGACTCGTTCATGCCGCCGTTCTCGTTGCCGGAACCGGCACCGCCCGGGGTGAACTGGAAGACGCCGTGGCCGAACTCGTGGCCGACGACGTCCATCGAGGTGGCCTGGCGCTGGTTGTCCTGCGAGTGCCCGAAGTGCGTCGACGAGCCGTTCCAGTAGGCGTTGACGTCGGCCAGGCCGACGCTGGCGGGGTAGCCGGTGCCGCTGCCGTTGATGCCGTTGCGGCCGAGCCAGTCGGCGAGCATCTTCCACTCGGTCTGGACGCTGTAGAGGACGTCGACGCAGCCGGTCTCGAGGTCCGTGCCGGAGCCGTTGCCCCAGTTGTTGTCCGGTCCACTGTAGACGGAGCCGCCTTCGCGGCCGCAGCTGATGCCGGTGCGGCCCGGGTCACGCAGCGTGTACGTGCTGCCGGACTGCGTGGTGTCGATGGAGACGTTCCCGACGTAGTAGCTGTTGCCCGTGCCGGCGACGTTCACCGTGGCGGGCTGCGCCTGGCCCTTCGCGCCGGAAGCGAACGTCTTCACGTCGTCCCGCTTGTCGAGCACCGCACCGGTCGCCGCGTCGACGAACACGTGCAGGTTGCTCGGTGCCGTGGCGGTGCGCCCGGCGACGACGACTTCGTAGGCCAGCTTCGGGCTCGTCCCGGCCAGCACCACCTTCTCCGGTGTGCTCACACTGTCCACTGTGGGCAGTTGAGCGCGGGCGGTGGCGGCGGCTTTCGCCGCGTCGACCAGGGCTTGGGTCCCCACGGTGATGGCCGCGGTCTCGGCCGCACTGGTGCCGCGGACGCGCCCGGCGCCGTCCGCGACGACCACCGCGTCCCCGCCCACGACCCGGAGGCCCTGGTAGGTGCGCTGGTATGCGCCGTAGAAGAGGCCACCGCCACCGGCGGTGAGGCCGATGCGCTGGAACGATTCGGCCGGGCCGCGGCGCAGGGCGTCGAGACCGCTGGCGGCCGCCTGGTCGGCGGCGCGGGCGGCGGCCGCTTCGGGAGCGGCGGGCTGGGCTTGGGAAGCTGCGCTCGCCGGGGTCACCGGTAACGCGAGCGTCATGGCGAGCCCGGCGGCAGCCGCCAAGCCCGTGCTGAACCCACGATGGGTCATCGAGGTCTTCCTTCCATGAAGGCAGAATCGAGGTCCGGTAAGGGAAAGGGAGAGGTGTCCGGCGTGCTAACAGGAGGTATGCGTCCGGACGCATCCGAGTAAAGGATCAGCGGATCGGGGCGTCAATGCGCCGAACGGACCAACGGCACGTTCCGGATTATCGAATCAATTCGTACAAACCCCGCCGCAGCAGGGGATTCGCGCCGCGTTCCGCGCCGGAACGACTTTCGTAGGGATTGTCGGTGACACCATCCGAACGCCGGATGATCTCGATCAACGGGATTCGTTAGTACCGCTGGTGAATCGCTTCAGCCGTCTTCCGCGCCCAGTGCGATGAGCCCGTTCCGCAGCACGTCCGCCGCCTCCGCCTGCTTCCCGGTCTCGCCGAGCAGTTCGCTCAACGGCCGCAGCGCGCGGACCAGCACCCCGCGCGCGCCCAGGCCGGTGGCCAGCTCGACGGCGGCCCGCAGGTCCTCGGCCGCGCGTCGCGCGTCGCCGCGGGCCCTGGCCAGCGAACCCAGCTGCAGCCGCAGCTCCGCGGCCAGCGCCGTGCCCGCCACGACCGCCGGGCGGACCTGGTCGAGCAGCGCCGCCGCCGTCTCCACCCGGCCCGCCGCGAGGTACTCCGCGGCGAGCTCGACGGTGATGGCCGGGACGTCATCCGGCCACGCCGTTTCCCGCGCCGCCCCGAGGTCGGCCAGCGCGCCCTCGACGTCACCCGACCGGCCGCGGACCCGGGCCCTGGCCAGCAGGCAGTACGCCATCGCCGGGTGCAGCGCCCGTTCCTGCATCAGGTCGTAGGCCGCGGCGACCGACGCGGCGGCGTCGGCGAACCGGTCCGCCGCCAGGTGGCTGCGGCACACCTCGACGTGACTGCGGGTCAGCTCCGCGAGCAGCGCCGGGCCGCCCCGGGTGAGCCGCAGCGCGGAATCGGCGTACTCGGCCGCCCGCTCCAGGTCGCCCTGGCGCAGGTGCCGCTCGGCCAGGCAGGCCCGCAGCGTCAGCAGCATCGACGGCTGCGGGTAGCCGTCGCGCAGCAGCTCGGCGTGGCAGGTTTCCAGCAGGTGCACCGAATACTGCACCTCACCCCACCCGGTGAGCACCGCCGCGCGCAGCGGCACGACCATCGCCCGCACCGGCGGCGGCTCGCCCGACAGGGCCGTCTCGGCATCCGCGACGTACTTGGTGCGGACGTCGCCGGTCGAGTACCCGGCCAGCCACAGCAGCGCGATCCCCACCTGCCGCGGCCGGTCGAGGCGCTCGGCGTGGCGCCGGATCCGCTGCATCCGCGGGGTCGCGCGGCGGGCGTCGCCGGCCAGGAACCGGTCCGCCGTTTCGATCAGCTCGAGGTCGAGCTCGATCAGCTCCCGCGGCGACCGGCCGCCGAGCAGTTCGTCGGGGTCGATGCCGAGTTGCTGGGCGAAGAACCGCAGCGCGTCTCCCGACGGCGTCCGCGCGCCGGTCTCGACCGACGACACGTACGCCGCGGAGTACTGCGGCCCGGCGAGTTCGCGCTGCGTGAGCCCGCGTTCGGTGCGCAGCTCACGCAGGCGTTCGCCGACGCTCTCGCTCACACAGGTGCCTTTCCGCCGTGGAGGTCCAGGGTAAGCCGCGCGGTGGTGGCGTCCACCACCGCGCGGTGCGTGATCGATCAGCAGGCGCCGGCGTCGCTCCAGACGGCCCACGAGCCGGGTGCGCCGGGCTCGGCCCCGGTCGAGTACCACAGCGACGTCCACTTGTGACCGTTGTGGCCCACCACGTCGTTCGGCACGTACGCCTTGGCGGAGTCCCACTCGGCGAGGCCGTCGCAGCCGGTCGGCGGCGGGGTGCCGGTGCCGACGGTGAGCGAGAACTGCGCGGTGTGGTCGGCGTCGGTGCCGTCGCCGGTGACCGTCACCTGGCTGGTGCCCTGCGGCGTGGTCGCCGAGGTGGTGATGGTCAGCGTCGACGTGCCGCCGGACTGCACGCTCGCCGGGCTGAAGGTCGCCTTCGCGCCCTCGGGCAGGCCGGTGGCCAGCAGCTGCACGGTCTGCGCGGAGCCCGAGGTGACCCGGGTGGTCACCGTGGTGGTCGCCGCCTGTCCGGGTTGGACGGACGCCGACGTCGGCGACAGCGTCAGCGAGTAGTCGTTGCCCGCGGGCGGCTGGCCGCTGCAGGTCGGCTCACCGCTGACGGCCGGGACGCTCACCGCGTCCCAGGCGGCCTTGGTGGCGGCGAACTCGGTGCAGCTGCCCGGGAACAGCGCGACCGCGGCTTCCAGGGTGGCCTTGCGGGCCGCGCGGTGGTTCCACGACGACGTCTTCTTCAGCAGGCCGTTGTAGAAGATCTTGCCGGCCTTCTGGATGCCGATGCCGCTCACCGTCGAGCTGTTGCACGTCGGGCTGGCGCCGCTGCCCTGGGAAAGCAGGTAGAACCAGTGGTTCTGCGGGCCGGCGGCGGCGTGCACCTCGGTGCTCGGGATCGACGACGAGTAGCAGTTCGGGTCGCCGACCTTCGACGGGTTGTCCATGTAGCGGATCGGGCCCTGGCCGACGAGGTTGACGCCCTCGCCGACGGAGAAGTCCGGCCGGTCCACCGGGTTGTTGGCGTAGTACTCGGTCAGCGCGCCGAAGATGTCGCCGGTGGACTCGTTGAGCCCGCCGTTCTCGTTGCCCGAGCCGGCGCCGCCGGGGGTGGTCTGGAAGATCGCGTGGCCGAACTCGTGGCCGACGACGTCCATCGGCGTCGCCTGGCGGCGGTTGTCCTGCGAGTGCCCGAAGTGCGTCGAGGAGCCGTCCCAGTACGCGTTGACGTCGTTGAGGCCGACGCTCGCGCGGAACCCGCCGCCGGCCCCGTCGATGCCGTTGCGGCCGAGCCAGTCGGCGAGCATCTTCCACTCCGTCTGGACGCTGTAGAGCACGTCGACGCAGCCGGTCTCGAGGTCCGTGCCGGAGCCGTTGCCCCAGGTGTTGCTGCTCTTCGTGAAGATCGAGCCGCCCTCGCGGCCGCAGGCGATGCCGCGGCGGCCGGGGTCGGTCATCGAGTACGAACTGCCGGAGCCGGAGGTGTCGATCGAGACGGTGCCGGCGTAGAAGGAGTTGCCGGTGCCGGCTTCGCGGACGTCGTCGCGGGTGTCGAGGATCTTTCCCGTGGTGCTGTCGACGAAGACGTGCAGGCGGGTGGGCTTACCCTGGTCGCGGCCGCTGACGACGACCTCGTAGGCGAGCGTCGGCGCGTCCCCGGCCAGCACGACGAGCTTCGGGGTGTCCACCCTGTCCACTGTCGACACCTTCGCGGCGGCGACCTTCGTCGCTTGCTCGGCCTTCAGGGCGGCCCGCGTGCCGACGGTGATCGGGGCGGTGTGCGCGGCTTCGGTGCCGCGCACCCGCCCGGCGCCGTCGGCGACGACCACCGCGTCGCCGCCGATGACCGGCAGGCCGTGGTAAGTGCGCTGGTAGGAGGCGAAGTAGAGCCCGCCGCCACCCGGGGTGACCCCGGTGCGGACGAAGGCCTCCTCGGCGCCCTTCGCGAGCCGGTCGGCGCCGTTGAGGGCGGCCTGGTCGGCGGCGCGGGCGGCGAGCGCCTCGGGCGGGGTGGCGGCGGGAGGTGCGGGAGCGGCGGCGGCCGGGATCGCCGGCACCGCGAACGTCAGGGCCAGGCCGGCGATCGCCGCCAGCCCACGTGGGGATCTCATGGGGAACCTTTCCGGGGACCGTGAGGAATGTGCCCGGCGCAATAACTGCTGTTATTGCGCCGGACGCGTCCGAGTAAAGGTTCCGTCCGCGGACGGGTCAATGGGCCGAACGGAGCAGCGCGGTCCGGTCGCGATCACGGGACCTCGCGCAAAACCGCAGGTCGAGGCCATCTTGCGGACTGGTCTGAACCAATTCACAGACTTTCGTAGGAAAGTTGGTCCGTTATGGACCACCGGCCCCGCTGGTCCGCCGTGTCGACCCGCCAATCACGCGAGTTGACCTCCCAATCACGCGAGTTCCACGCCCGATCACGCGAGTTCCGCCTTCGAGCACACGAGTTCCGGTGCTGGGAGGGGCAGCACGTGTGATCAGAGGGTCATCACGCGTGATTGGAGGGGCATCACGCGTGATTGGAGGGACGACACGGTTATGGCTCGCCGGCGGCCGAGTCCAGGCCGCGGCGGTAGGCCTCGACGGCTTCGTCGAGATGACCACGTTGTCGGAGCGTGTCGCCGAGCCGCAGGGCCGTCGAAACCGCGGCGCCGTGCAGGGCCGCGCCGGTCTGGATCTCGAAGGCCTGGCGCAGCAGCCGGGTCGCCGTCTCCGGGTCGCCCTGGACCGCGGCGATCTGGCCCAGCAGGCTCGTCGCCTCGCCCAGCGACTCGACGTCCCGGGTCAGCAACTCGCGGACCTCGGAAACCAGCGTCGCGGCCTCCGCCGGCGCGCCCTGCCGGAGCCGGACCTCGGCCAGCTCGAGCGTCGCCCCGGCGAAGCCTTCGTCCGCGCCGATCGCCGCCAGCTGGTCGCGGGCCGCCGTCAGTTCCGCGCGGGCTTCGTCGAGGCGGCCCAGGTGACGCAGGAGGTAGCCGCGCGCCCAGCGGCAGCGGGCCGCGTCGCGGTCGAACCCGACCGACGCGAACAGGCGGCACGCCTCGGTCAGGTCCTCGTCCGCCCGGTCCGCGCGGCCGGTCGCCTGCCACACCTGCGACGCCTGCCGGTGGAACCGCGCGACGAAGTCCGGCCGGGCCGCCGCCCGCGCCAGCCGCCGGCCGTCCTCGGCCGCGCGGCGGGCCCGGTGCAGGCCGCCCATCTCCATCAGCGGGTGGATCAACGCGGTGAGCAGGCACAGCTCGGCGTCCGGGTCCGCCGGCCCCGCCGCCAGCTCGGCCTCGATCCGCGCGATCGCCGGGCCCGGGTCGCCGCTCTGGAACCGGCAGCCCGCCCACCGGTGCACGATCATCGCCCGCAGCCACGGCGGCGCCGCGCCGGCCAGTTCGTCCGCGTGTTCCAGTGCCCGCTGCGCCCCCGAGACGTCGAAGAGCTGCCACTTCACCTCGGCCTGGCAGAACCGCGCGTAGCACTCGACGTCGTCCAGGTGGTAGCCCGCGGCCTGCTTGCCCACGGCGGCGAACCGCTCCTCCGCGTCGGCGATCCGGCCCTGCTCCAGGTCGCGGTACCCCTCGTCCAGCGCCGCGCGCAGCTCGGCGGCGATGCCGGGCGGACGGCCGAACCGCAGCTCGTCGACGGTCAGCCCGAGCCGCTGCGCCAGGTAGCCCAGCATCTCCTCCGACGGCGGGCGGCTGCCGGTCTCGACCTTCGCCAGGAAGCCGCGGTCGTAGCCCGGCTCGGCCAGCTCGCGCTGGGTCCAGCCGCGGCCGGTGCGCAGCCGCCGGATCCGCGCTCCGAGCGGTTCGGCGGGGGCACTGGTCATCTCCCCACGGTAGGTCATCGGCGCGGTGGCCGGGGAAACGGACATATTGACGCTTCCGGCCGCCCGGGATAGCGTCCTCCGCTAGATAGGAAACTTTCCTAACAAAGCGGAGACCGAGCATGCGCCTGCTTCCCCTCGCGACGGCGGCCGCGCTCGCGGTGCCCCTCGCCGCGACCCCGGCCGAGGCCGCGACCCCGGCCGAGGTGCGGGTCGACCAAGTCGGCTACGCGCTGGGCGAGGCGAAGCACGCGTACCTGCTCGGCGGCGCGCAAGGCACGTTCACCGTCGTCGACGAACGCGGCCGCACCGTCCGCGAAGGCCGCACCGGCGCGAGCCTCGGCGCCTGGAACGCCCGCTACCCGGCGGTGTTCGACCTCGACCTGTCCACTTTGGAGAGACCGGGCACCTACCGGGTCAAGGCCGCGGGCGCGACGTCGCCGCCCTTCCGGATCGACACCGCGCGCCGGCTGTTCCGCCCGCTCGTGCGGGCCACCACCGAGTTCTTCCAGGCCCAGCGCGACGGCCACGACGTCATCCCGGGCCGCCTCGACCGCAAGCCGTCGCACCTGGCCGACCGGACGGCGACCGTCTACGCGGAGCCGAAGTTCGCGGGCGAAGGCGGCGACGAGATCGTCGAACCCCTGAAGCCGCAGGGCGGCCCGGTCGACGTCGAAGGCGGCTGGGTCGACGCCGGCGACTTCGTGAAGTTCACCTCCAACACCGCGTATTCGCTGGCCGAACTCGGGTTCGCGCTGCGGGAGGACCCCGATCCCGTGCTGGCGGAGGAAGTCCGCTTCGGCCTCGGCTGGCTCGACAAGGTGTGGGACGGCCGCACCCGGACCCTTTACGCCCAGGTCGGCATCGGCACCGGCAGCGAGGAGTTCGGCTTCCTCGGCGACCACGACGTCTGGCGCAACCCGCAGGACGACGACGCGCTCGACGTGAAGCCCGGCGACCCGGCCTACTTCGTCAAGCACCGCCCGGTGTTCCCCGCGGCCCCGGCGGGCGCGCCGCTGTCCCCGAACCTCGCCGGCCGCGTCGCCGCGGCGTTCGCGCTCGGCGCGCAGGTGCAGGCCCGCCGGGACCCGCGGCTCGCCCGCCACTACCTCGCCGAGGCGGCGGCCGTCTTCGCGCAGGCCAGGACGACCGGCGTCGGCGAGCTCGTCACGGCGTTCCCGCACGCCTACTACCCGGAATCGTCGTGGGAGGACGACCTGGAGCTGGGCGCGACGCAGCTGGCGCTGGCCGCCCGGAGTCTCCACGACCCGCGCGCCGACGGCTGGGCCCGTGACGCGGCGAAGTGGGCGAAGGCCTACATCGGCAGCGGGGACACGAGCACGTTGAACCTCTACGACACCAGCGCGCTGGCCCACGCCGACCTGGCCGGCCTGCTGCGCACCGGCGTCCCGGGCGCGGCGCTCGACGTCCGCGAGCTGGCCGCCGACCTCCGCCGCCAGCTCGACTCCGGCGTCGCGCCGGCGAAGACGAGTCCATTCGGGACGGCGGTGGACGTCACCGATTTCGACGCGGCCGGCAAGAGCTTCGGCTTCGCCGCGACCGCGCGGCTCTACGAGCGCGTCACCGGCGACCGCAGGTACGCCGCGTTCGGCGCGCGGCAACGGAACTTCACCCTCGGGGCCAACGCCTGGGGCGTCTCGTTCGTGGTCGGGGCCGGCACGACGTTCCCGCAGTGCCCGCACCACCAGGCCGCGAACCTCGCCGGACCTTCGAAAGTGCTCTACGGCGCGGTCGTGAACGGCCCCAACGGCGCGGGCAACTTCGCCGACCTGCCGTTCCCGGCGGGTGCCAAGGAATGCACCCGTCCGTATGAACCCTTCGACGGGCAGGGAAGCCGCTACGCCGACGACTTGAGTTCATGGCCCAGCAACGAGCCGGCCATCGACTTCACCGCCACCGCGCTTCTCGCATTCTCGCTGGCGGGCAGGCCGTAGCATGGCGTAGTGAGTGAACAGTCTGAATGGCCGGACGGCCAGTACCCCGAACGCCCGGTGGAGCGGCACAAGGGCCCGGTCGTGCTGCGCCGCGACCGCCGTGACCAGGGCAGCACCACCGACCAGCGGCTCCTGGACTCGCGCGGCCCCAGCGACTGGGTGCACACCGACCCGTGGCGCGTGCTGCGGATCCAGGCCGAGTTCGTCGAGGGCTTCGGCGCGCTCGCCGAGGTTCCGCGCGCGGTCACGGTGTTCGGCTCGGCCCGCACCAAGCGCGACGACCC
Source organism: Amycolatopsis sp. CA-126428 (assembly GCF_002904335.1). Classification (GTDB taxonomy): domain Bacteria; phylum Actinomycetota; class Actinomycetes; order Mycobacteriales; family Pseudonocardiaceae; genus Amycolatopsis. Next base: position 9,873 of record NZ_PPHF01000133.1, read on the forward strand.
GGAGTACGAGCTGGGCCGCAAGATCGGCGGGGCGCTGGCCAACGCCGGCTTCGCGGTGATGACCGGCGGCGGCCCGGGCGCGATGGAGGCGGTCAACCGCGGCGCGGCCGAGGCCGGCGGCTTCTCGGTCGGGCTCGGCATCGAGCTGCCGTTCGAGCAGGGCCTGAACCCGTGGGTCGACCTCGGCGTCAACTTCCGCTACTTCTTCGCCCGCAAGACGATGTTCATCAAGTATTCGCAGGCCTTCATCTGCCTGCCCGGCGGCTTCGGCACGCTCGACGAGCTGTTCGAGGCGCTGACCCTGGTGCAGACGAAGAAGGTCACGAAGTTCCCGGTGGTGCTGTTCGGCAGCGACTACTGGGGCGGCCTCTACGACTGGATCGCCAAGACCGTGCAGGCCGAGGGCAAGATCAGTCCGCACGACCTGGACCTGCTGCACGTCACCGACGACATCGACGACGCCGTCCGCGTGGTGCAGGAGTCCTACCAGGCCTGGGAGGACACGCACTGATGCGGCGGATCTGTGTCTTCTGCGGGTCGTCGATGGGCTTCTCGCCGCGGTACGCCGAGCAGGCGGCCGCGCTCGGGAAGCTGCTGGCCCAGCGCGGCATCGGCCTGGTCTACGGCGGGGCGAGCGTCGGCACGATGGGCGTGGTCGCCGACGCCGCGCTGGCCGCGGGCGGCGAGGTGATCGGCGTCATCCCGGAGGCGCTCACCAGCGTCGAGATCGCGCACGCCGGGCTGACCGAGCTGCACGTCGTCGCGGACATGCACGAGCGCAAGGCCAAGATGGCGGCCCTCTCCGACGGCTTCGTCGCGCTGCCGGGCGGCGCGGGCACCCTGGAGGAGCTGTTCGAGGTCTGGACGTGGGCCCAGCTCGGCCTGCACGGCAAGCCGATCGGCCTGGTCGACGTCGACGGGTACTACGCGCCCCTGATGACGTTCGCCGACCACATGGTCGCCGAGGGCTTCGTCAAGGACGGCTACCGGCAGCTCCTGCTCGCCGACGCCGACCCGGCCGCCTTGCTCGACCGGTTCGAGACGTACGAGCCGCCCGCGCCGCCGAAGTGGGCGAAGGAAGCGCCGGGGATCTGACGGACGTGGCCGGCGTCACCGGCCGTGCCGGAACCGGAGGTCCCCGGGCCGGTCGCGGCGGGCGACGTCGGCGGCGGTGATTCGCCGAGGTTGCCATCGTGTTTCGGCAACGGTGTTGTGCAATTCGTACGCTTTAAATCTGCGTAAGTTGTCCTACGGCAACAAAGTGCCCGCCCGGGACCCGGCCGGTGGCGCAGCGGGTGCCGGCACCCTCGGGTCCGGGCGAGCAGCCCCCTCCCGACCTGCGGATGCCGGGGGTGACGGCACCGGGTGGGCGTGCTCAGGCCCCTGGTTCGCCAGTCGGAAACGAGACGCCCGTCGATTCCGGTAACATCTCCCTGGTTTGGTGAGCTCAATCTCCTGTCACCCTGTGCAACCGGAACCCGCGTGCAGATGGGTGACTTTTGACCCCTATAGTGTGGATCTGCGTAGCGTCGTCGGGGGTCAGTTCGGCGCTTGCCCGAAGCCGGGGAACCGATTTCGACCAGCTTCGTGGAGCAGCAATGTTTCGTGGTTGGTCGGAGCTTTCCGAAAGGGAAACAGACTGATGGGGCGGGCGTGAGTACCGATTTGCTGACGGAGACCTTCGAAGTTGTCGAAGACCGTGGGGTGGGTCTCGTCGGGGACGGCGCCCTCGACGAGCGTGAGCGCCGCCTGGTCATCGGCGCGGCCAACTACCACGCCCTGGTGCGACGCGGCGCGACACTGCGCCTGACCGTCGTCCGGGCGCTGCACCTGGGCTACCCGTCGCTGACCGACGAGCGCTGCCTGCACATCGGCTGGACCCAGGACCGCGAGTCGGTCGGGTCCGTCGTGGTGCGCAGCCTGGTCGCTCCCGAAGCCGGCGCACCGGCGCCGAGCGGGACGCAGGACCTCGTCATCGACGTCGGCGGCAAGCCGGTGGTGCAGAACGGCTACCAGCAGCTCAGCGGCCCGGTCGGCAAGGCCAAGAAGCTGCTCCGGTCGCGGGTCCCGTTCCAGTACGACCACCTGCGTCAGCTGCGGACCGACGTCGTCGAGCGGCGCATGCGCTCGGTGCAGCTGCCCCGGCGGCTGCCGGTCGCCGGCAACACGAACTACCGCCGCCAGGTCAGCACCGCCCGGCCCGCCATCCTGTTCGGCCTGCACTGGCTCGAGCTCGGCGGCGCGGAGCGCTGGGCGCTGGACTGCATCCAGCTGGCCAAGGAAGCCGGCTTCGTCCCGATCGTCATCACCGACCGGGAGTCGGCCCACCCGTGGATCACGCGGCCCGAGTTCGACGACACGGTGATCATCCCGCTGACCCACCCGATCAAGCTGGGCACCGATTCCGCGTTGTTCAGCGGGCTGTTCTCGGCCTTCGACATCCGCGGCATCCACGTGCACCACAACACCTGGCTCTACGACCGGCTGTCCTGGGTGAAGTCGGTCTGGCCGGACGTCCCGGTCGTCGATTCGCAGCACGTCCTCGAGTGGCGGACCGGCGGTTTCGTCGACCACGCCGTCCAGGTGTCGGCGATGATCGACCAGCACCACGTGATCTCCCCGCAGCTGCGCGACTACCTCGTCCACCGGCAGGGCATCGCGGCGGACAAGGTGGTCCTGGCCACCCTCGCGAACGCCACCACCGCCGGGATCACCCCGGGCGCCCCCGAGGCCGAGGCGAAGTCCACGCCGTTCACGGTGACCTACATCGGGCGCTTCCACCAGCAGAAGCGGCCGCAGGTCTTCCTGAAGCTCGCCGCCGAGCTCAAGAAGTCCTCGCCGGTCCCGGTGCGGTTCATCGTCCAGGGCGACGGTGAGCTCGCGGACGAGGTGCACGCCCTGCGCGGCCGGCTGGGCCTGACCGACGTGCTCGAGGTCCGCGCGGCGGACCACCCGGTCAAGGATACGCTGGCCGAGTCCGACGTCCTGGTGGTCACCTCGGAGAACGAGGGCCTGACCTTGACCACCTTCGAGGCCACGGCCGCCGGGATCCCGGTGCTTTCGGCCGACGTGGGTTCGCAGGCGTCGGTGGTCCCCGACGGGCTCCTGTGCCCGCGGCACCCGTACGCTTTCGTCCGCCAGGCGGCCGAGAAGATCCGGACCATGATGTCTTCGCCGGAGCAGCGCAAGCGCTGGTTCGAGGAACAGGCCACCAAGAACGAGGCCTTCGCCAAACTGCCCAAGGCCAGCGCCTGGGCCACGGAGCTGTACCAAGGGTGGATGAAGCAGTGAACAAGGTCGCCGCGGTCGTCGTCACCTACAACCGCAAGGACAAGCTCCGCAAGGTGCTCGACCACGTCCTCGCCCAGAGCCATGCGCCCGAGTGGGTCGTGGTCGTCGACAACGCGTCGACCGACGGCACCGACGCACTGCTCGCGTCGTACGCGACCGACTCCCGGGTCACCGTGCTGAGCCTGTCCGAGAACACCGGCGGCGCCGGCGGCTTCTCGGCGGGCATGGCCAAGGGCTACGAGCTGGGTGCCGACTTCCTCTGGATCATGGACGACGACTGCTACCCGCGGCCGGACGCCCTCGAAGAGCTGGTCAACGGGCTCGACAAGGCCGAACAGACCCTCGGCCACCAGATGCCCTTCGCCTGTTCCGTGGTGAAGTGGACCGACGGCGGCATCTGCGAGATGAACAACCCCGGCACGACCTGGGACTGGGGGCGGCTGCTCTCGCTCGGGCAGCAGGCGGTGCTCGTCAACCACTGCTCGTTCGTCTCCGTGCTGGTCCCGCGCTGGGCGCTGACCCGCTTCGGGCTGCCGCTGACCGAGTACTTCATCTGGTTCGACGACATGGAGTACACCCTGCGCATCTCGAAGGCCGCGCCCGGCGTCCAGGTGCTGACCAGCGTCGTCGTGCACGACCTCCCGGAGAACCGCGGGGTGAACTTCGGCCAGATCAACCACCAGAACGTCTGGAAGTACGAGTACGGCGCCCGCAACGAGCTTTCCTACCGGCTGCACCACGAGAACCCGTTCGCGGCCGCCGGGTTCGCCGTCCGCGTGCTCCGGGGCATGGCCCAGGGACACGTTTCCCGCGCGCTGCGGCTGCGCATCGTGAAGAGCCTGCTGCGCGGTGTGAAGTTCGACCCGAAGCCCACGTTGCCGCGCTCGGTGCTCTGACGCCCCAGCCCGGATCCGCCACCGCGGCCGTTGTCGCGCCAGCCGTACCGTCGTTCAGGAGAACCTCGATGAAAGACCTGGTCAAGGACCCGGGGCCGGTGACCGGCCAGGACGCCGAGCCGGCCGCCGAGGAAGCAGCCGGCGACACCCGGCCGCGCAAGCTCGGTGACCGGTCCCGCGCCTGGCGTCTCGCGGTCGAGGCCCCCTCGCGGGTCACGCTCCTGATCAGCGGCCTGCTCACCATCCTCACCTGGCAGGTGCCGGCGTTCTCGCCCATCGAACCCAAGGGCGACTACGACTACGGGCTGCTGATCGCGATGGCGCGGCACACGGGCCTGAGCTTCGGCGACCGGATCGCGACGACCTACGGGCCGCTGTACTTCCTGGCGATCCCGTCCACCACCGTCCGGGCCGAGGTGCTCGTCGGTTACCTCTTCTGGTTCGTGTTCACGACCGGCTGCCTCGTCGCCTGCTTCCAGGCGTTCCAGGGCCGGATCGGCACCCGGTGGGCGTGGGCCGCCTGCGTGGCGATCGCGGTGAGCTTCAGCGCCGTGCCCCTGACCAGCGTCATCACCGCCACGACCGGGTTCGTCGTGGTGCTGGCCATCTGCCACGCCCTCGGCCTGCTGCCGAAATGGGCGGAACGGTCGTTCCCGGTGGTCATGGGCCTGGTGGTCGCCGCCATGCTGCTGACCAAGTTCTCGGTCGGGCTGATGTGCGGCCCCATCGTGCTGGGCGCGGTGTTCGTCCGGCCCGGCAGGCGGCTGCGGGAGTTCGCCGAGTACGCGGTGTCCGGCGTCGTCGGCCTGGTCCTGCTCTGGATCGTCGCGGGCCAGCCGCCGACGCAGGTGGTGGACTACGTCGTCCGCGCGCTCTCGGTCGGCAGCGGGCACGCGCAGTCGATGGGCCTGGAACCGACGAACAACGTCTGGGAGTACCTGGTCGCCGGCGCGTTGACGATCGTGCTGGTCGTCGCCGTGGGCAAGACCAAGATGGACGGCCTGCGCTGGCCGCTGTGGCTGGGTCTGCTGGCCGGCGGCTGGCTGCTGTTCAAGCAGGGGTTCGTGCGGCACGACGCGCACTCCTCCCAGTACTTCGCCGTGCTGTTCGCGCTCGCCGTGCTGGTCGCCGTGCTGTGGCGCAGCGCGGTGCTGGCGGTGGTCGCGGTCGTCGCGCTGCTGGCCCAAGCGGCCAACTTCGGCGGCGGCCTGTGGGCGATCGATCCGGCGCGGTCCCTGCACACCTTCGCCGAAGGCGCCACCATCGTCGTCTCCGGTTCCCACCGGGACGCCGTCCAGGAGGAAGCGCGGGCGCAGCTGCGTCAGCGCACCGACATCCCGCAGCGGTTCCTGACCCGGATCGGCACGCAATCGGTCCGGGCCGAACCGTTCGAACAGGCCATCGCCTGGACCTACGGGCTGAACCCGGCGATCCTGCCGACGCTGCTGAACTACGGCGCCTACACCGAGCTGCTCGACAAGATGAACGAGTCCTGGATCGCCGACGACGTCAACGGTCCCCGGTTCATCATCCGCGAGAACACCAGGACCACGCTCGACGCCCGGTTCGCGCTCTGGGACCCGCCGCGCACGGAGCTCGCCGAGACCTGCCGGTACACCCTGGTGGACTCCACGGACAAATGGCAGCTGCTCGAGCGCGGCCCGAACCGGTGCGGTGGCGAGCGGGAACTGTCCAGCGCGCAGGTGGCCGCCGGGCAGTCCGTCCCGGTGCCCACGGCCGCCGACGGCGTGGTCGTCGCCCGGGTGTACCCGGAACAGTCGCTGGGCGAGCGGGTGTGGGGATTCCTCTTCAAGCCGGACGATCTGACGGTCAGGCTCGACGGCGAGTCGTTCCGGCTGCCCTGGACCCACGGTGACGCACCGCTGATGGTCTCCGCGCCGCAGGAACCGTCCCTCGTGCTGACCGGGCGGCCGCTGGAAACGAAGACCCTGTCGATGACCGCACCGGGCCGTGTGGTGTTCTCCGTGGTCAGCCGGAAGTGACCCGGCCCGGTTCACCGGCCCAGAACGAACACCCGGAACGCGGAGGAAGCCCGACGATGGACGCAGACAACGGCCGTGTGCTGACCGTGTCCCCGCCCGGGTCCACTCCGGTCGCCGACGTCGCCGACGGGGCCGCCACGCCGAAGACCGAGACGAAACCGGCGCGGTCCGCCAAGCCGGGTGTGCACATCGGCCAGCTCACCGGCATCCGCGCGGTGGCCGCGCTGTGGGTGCTCGCCTTCCACTTCCGGCCGGAGCTGCTGAAGGCGTTCGGGTTCCTGTACCCGCTGGTCCCCATCTTCAACGTGGGCTACCTCGGGGTGGACCTGTTCTTCGTGCTCAGCGGCTTCATCCTGACGTTCACCCACCTCGACCGGATGGCCGAGAACTGGGGACCGAAGAAGATGGCCGGCTTCCTGTGGCTGCGGCTGTCCCGGATCTGGCCGGTGCTGTTCTTCATGCTGCTGGTGTGGGGCGCGTACCACGCCTTCTCGGTGGAGGCGAACAACGACGACCGGCTGCAGGCCGCGCTGGACCCGACCCGCTTCCTGGAGCACGTGTTCCTGGTGCACGCCTGGAGCACGGCCCACCACGACTGGAACCCGGTCGACTGGTCGCTGAGCGCCGAATGGCTGGCCTACCTGGTCTTCACCGTGCTGGTGGTGGTGCTGGCCCGGATTCTCGTCCACGTCAGCACCCGGGCGCTGCTGGTGGTGGTCGCGGTCCTCGCGGTGCCGATGGTGGTCATCGGTATGGGCTTCCAGGACGGCAGTGACCTGCTGTGGAACGGCGACACGATCGTCGGGGGGATCGTCCCGTTGCGGGTGCTCACCGAGTTCTTCGCGGGCGCGGTGGTCGCCCTGCTGGTGATGCGCCACGGCGCGACGGTGAAGCTGCCCTGGTTCCTGAAGCCGACCGCGATCCTGGCGACGATCGTCGTGGTCCTCTACGCCGTGCAGCGCTGGGACCCGGCGCCGCGGTACCGCTTCGACCAGGACTGGCGGATCAACGGCCACCTCATGTGGGGCTCGACCGAGACCGTGGTCGTGGTGCCGCTGTTCCTGCTGCTGATCGGCTCGCTGGCGGTCAGCCGCCGGGACCCCGCGACCCGGCTGCTGGCCAGCCGGGTGCTGGTGTGGGGCGGGAAGATCTCGTTCGCGCTGTACATGGTGCACTGGCTGTTCCTGGACCTGGCGCGCAAGATGATCTACTCGAAGCTCGCCATCCCGGAACAGCTGTCCGGGTGGCAGAGCTGGCCGTTCCGCCTTACCGTGCTCGTGGCGATCGGGCTGGCGGTGCTGAGTGCCCACCTGGTGTACCGGTTCGTCGAAGAGCCCTGCCGCCGGATCATGCGTACTCTGCTGCCCTCATCGATGAGGGTGTGAGCGTCGCGGGCCAAGCCCTGGACGCGGATCGGAAGGACATTGCATGCGCGACCTCATTCGCCGGAGCCTGCGCGCCGACCGGCTTCGCCATTCCCTGCGTGACAAGGTCTCGCGGGCGGTCGAAGAAGCGGTCGGCCGGCACTTCGCGGAGCAGTCCGCCAAGCTCGACGAGTTGAGCCGCGAGGTCGCCGAGCTGCGGCGGCAGCTGCCCGCCGAAGCCGGCCGCCAGACCGACCGGGTGCTCGAGCACGTCAGCCACGTGGAGCACCGCGTCCGGCGCGACCTCGAGTTCGCGGGGGAAGCCGAGGCGGCGCAGCGCAGTGCCGCGTTCGTCCGGGACCACATGAAGGGCGCCCGTCCGTTCCCCTCGCCGCACAGCACCCTGGAACACGGCCTGTCGCTCGCCCCCGAAGGCGGCCTGGCGCTCGAGTTCGGCGTGTACTCGGGCACCACGCTGAAGATCATCGCCAAGGCCCGGGGCGGCGAGTCGGTGTACGGCTTCGACTCGTTCGAAGGCCTGCCGGAAACCTGGCGATCGGGCTACCCGGCGGGGACGTTCGACATGGACAGCCTGCCCGACGTGCCGGGTGCGGAGCTGGTCGTCGGCTGGTTCGACGACGTGCTCCCCGGTTTCCTCGAGGCGCACCCCGGTCCGGTCGACCTGCTGCACGTGGACTGCGACCTGTACTCCTCGACGAAGACCGTCCTCGAACTGGTCGGCCCGCGCCTGCGGCCGGGGTCGATCGTGGTGTTCGACGAGTACTTCAACTACACCGGCTGGCAGGAGCACGAGCACCGGGCGTGGCTGGAGCACGTCGAGGCGACCGGGCTGAAGTTCGAGTACCTGGCGTACACGGTCGACCACGAGCAGGTCGTCGTGAAGGTGGTCGGCTGACGCCTCAGGCCACGCCTTCGCTCGGGCGCTTGTGGTAGGTGTCGACGTATTCCTGGCCGGAGAGCTCCAGGATCGCGTACATGACCTCGTCGGTGACCGACCGGCGGATCGCCGGCGCGTAGTCCTGGCCTTCGTAGCGCGAGAAGTCCAGGGGCTTGCCGAAGGTGATGCCGATCTTCGCCCGGCGCGGGATGCGGGCGCCCTTCGGCTGGAGCTGCTCGGTGCCGGTCAGCGCGACCGGCACCACCTTCGCGCCGGTCGCCAGGGCCAGCGCCCCGACGCCGGTGTGGCCGCGGTGCAGCCGGCCGTCCAGTGACCGGGTGCCCTCGGGGTAGATCGCGAAGACGCCGCCCGCGTCGAGCACCTTGCGGGCGGCCTCCAGGGCCGCGAGCCCGGCCTGGGCGTTGCCGCGCTCGACCGGGACGTAGCCGAGGCCGCCGAGGAACCCGGCCAGCGCCTTGCCCTTGAGGCCCTTGCCGGCGAAGTACTCCGCCTTGCCGAGGAACTTGACCTGCCGCGGGGTCGCGAAGGTGATCACGCCGGTGTCGAGGGCGGCGCGGTGGTTGGCCGCCAGGAGCACCGGGCCGCTGAGCGGCACGTTCTCCACGCCGTGGACTTCGGGCCGGTACACCGCCCTGACGAGCGGTCCCAGCACGAACCGGACAAGCAGCGCGATCAAGTGGTCCTCCTCTTCGGTGCGGTGCCCCCAGCATGGCACGATCGTTACTCGTGAGTTGGTTCGAGCGGCGTACGTGGCAGGAGCCCGGGTGGACGCCTGCGGACATCCTGGCCGCGAAGGGTGACCGGACGGTGTCGGTGGTGCTACCGGCACTGGACGAAGAGCGGACCGTGGGTGACGTCGTCGCGTCGGTCCGCCCGCTCGTCGGCTCGGTCGTCGACGAGCTGATCGTGATGGACTCGGGTTCCACGGACGCGACCGCCGAGGCCGCCGAGGCTGCCGGGGCGCGGGTGGTCCGCCGCGAGGACGTCCTGCCGGACCTGCCGCCGGTGCCGGGCAAGGGCGAGGTGCTGTGGCGTTCGCTGGCCGCGACGAGCGGCGACCTCGTCGTCTTCCTCGACTCCGACCTGGTCGACCCGGACCCGGCGTTCGTGCCGTCGCTGCTCGGCCCGCTGGTCGCCGAAAGCGGCGTCCAGCTGGTCAAGGGCTTCTACCGCCGTCCGCTGCGGCTGGAGAGCACCGGTGGCGGGCGCGTCACCGAGCTCCTGGCGCGGCCGGTGCTCTCGGCGTTGCGGCCCGCTCTGGGCGGGCTGATCCAGCCGCTCGGTGGCGAGTACGCGGGCACGCGCGAGTTCCTCGAGTCGGTGCCGTTCGCCGCCGGCTACGGCGTCGAAATCGGGCTGCTGCTCGACGCCGAGGCGCGGTACGGCCTCGACGGGCTCGCGCAGGTCAACCTGGGCGTCCGCAAGCACCGGAACCGCTCGCTGCCCCAGCTCGGGGTGATGTCCCGCCAGATCCTCGGCACGGCCCTGGACCGCTGCGGCGTCCCGGCCGCGGACGCGCCGTTCACGCAGTTCGTGGCGGTGGACGGGGAATGGCTGCCGGACGTCACGGACGTCCGCGTCGCCGACCGGCCGCCGATGCGGGAAGTGCTCGCCCGTCCTCGAGGGTGATGACCTCGTCGAAGCCGTCCAGGTGCTCGGGCCGGTGGGTGACGAGGACCACGCTGCCGGTCGCCTTCGCGAGGACGCGCTTCAGAACGGCGTCGCCGTGGGCGGGATCGAGGCCTTCGACGGGCTCGTCGAGCACGAGGACCGCCGGTGCGGCCAGGACGGCCCGGGCGAGGATCAGCCGCTGGCGCTGACCGCCGGACAGCGCGGCGCCGTCCGGACCGGTTTCACGGTCGAGGGCCAGGTCGAACCCGGCGGTTTCGCAGGCGGCCGCCAGTTCCTCGTCGGTCGCGTCCGGGCCGGCGAGCAGGAGGTTCTCGCGGACGGTCGTGTGGAAGACGTGGGCGTCGGCCTCGGCGCCCGAGATGATCTCCGGCAGGTCGGCGTACTCGCCGAGCGGGTGGCCGTCGAGGGTCACCCGGCCTTCGGTGGGGGCCTGGCTGCCGAGCAGCAGGCGCAGGAGGGTCGTTTTCCCGGCCCCGCTGGGGCCGAGGATCCCGACGCGCTTGCCGGGCGGCAGGTCGAGGTCGACGTCCTTGAGGGCGGGCGCCCGCCCGGGGTGGCGCACGCCGGCTTTCTCCAGCCGGAAGTGGCCCGCCCGGGCGGTGCGGGTCCCGTCCGGGACGGCGGGTTCGTCCAGGACGGCGCGCACCCGGGCGGCGGCGGCGCGGATCTCCGGAACCCGCCGCGCGGCCCCGATCAGCGGGAGGACGACCTCGAAGACCGTCACGGCGGCCAGGGTGAGCGCGGCGGTCCAGGGCACGGAGGCCCGGCAGAGCAGCCCGACGCCGACGGCGGTGACCAGCTGGACGAGCACTCCGGCGCCGGTGAGCAGGGCGGTCCTGCCGGAGGCCGCCCGCTCGCCGGCGGTGATCCGGTGGACGACGTCCGTGGCGCTCCGCTGGTGTTCATCGAGCGCCCCGGCGGCGAGGAGTTCCCGGTGCCCGGTGACGAGCTCGACGGCCCGTTCGGCGAGTTCGGCCCGGTCCGGGGCGCTTTCCCGAGCGCCATCGGTGGTGCGGCGGATGACCAGCCACGGGAGGAGGACCCCGGCGGCGAGCAGCCCGCCGGCGAGCGTTCCGGCGGCCGGCACCGACGCGCCGGCGGTGACGGCGACCGCGGCGCCGCCCACGATCGCGGCAACCCCGGCAGGTAGGAACCACCGCAGGACGGCGTCCTGCAGAGCGTCCACATCGGACACGAGCCGGGTGACGAGGTCGCCGCCGGAGTACCGGGTGCCGGGCACGAGGGCTTGGTAGACCCGGGTCCGCAGCGAGCCGAGCCACCGGAGGACGACATCGTGCCCGGCGAGCCGTTCGGCGTACCGCAGGCCACCCCGGAGGAGGGCAAGGGCGCGGACGGCAACGATGGCAACGGTGAGAGCGGCGAGCGGCGGTCGTTCGGCGGCGCGGAGCAGCAGCCAGGCGGCGGTGGCCATGAGCGCGAGGGCGGCGAGTTCGGCGGCGGCGCCGAGGAGGGCGGCGCGGAGGAGGCGGGTGAGGTCTTTGGCGGAAAAGGCCCAGAGGTTCACGCCGCCACCTCCGAGCGGACCCGGCCATCGCGGAGTTCGATCACCCGGTCCGCCAGCGAGACCATCGCCGGGCGGTGGGCCACCAGCACCGCCGTGCGGCCTGGCAGCAAGCGCCGGGTGGCCGACAGGACGGCGTCCTCGGTCCGGGAATCCAGCCGGGCGGTCGGCTCGTCCAGCAGGACCAGTCCCGCCGAGGTTCGCGCCAGCGCGCGGGCCAAGCCGACCCGCTGGCGCTGTCCGGCCGACAGCACTTCGCCCAGCTCGCCCACCGGTGTCTCGAACCCCTGCGGCAACCCGGCCGCCACGGCGTCCAGCGCCGCCGCGCGGGCCGCGAACGGGACGTCCGCCGATGGCAGCCCCAGGGCGATGTTCGAAGCCAGCGTCCCCCGGAACAACGTCGGCCGCTGCGGGACCCAGGCGATCTCGGCCAGCCACGATGCCGGTGCCAGCGACCGCAGGTCGACGCCGTCCACCAGCACCCGGCCGGAAGCCGGCGGCACGAAGCCCAGCAGCACCGCCAGCAGCGTGCTCTTGCCCGACCCGCTCGGCCCCACCACCGCGAGCCGCGCTCCGGCGGGCAGCGTCAAGTCCACTTCGGACAATGCGGGAACACCTCCGTAGGAAACCGAGACCCGCTCCAAGACCAGTGAAGGCGCGCCCCGCCGCCGCGTGGAAACCGCGGAACGCGGCGAAACCACCGGAGCGGACAACGCCTCCCGCAACGCCGTCAGCCCCTCCGCCGCCGCGTGGAACTTCGCGCCCGCCGCCCGCAGCGGCAGGTACGCCTCCGGCGTCAGCAGCAGGATCAGCAGTGCGGTTCGCGCGTCCAGGCCGCCCGCGAGCAGCCGGAACCCGATCGGCACCGCGACCAGCGCGACCGACAGCGTCGCCACCAGCTCCAGCACCAGCGCCGAAAGGAACGCCACCCGCAGCGTCTTCATGGTCGCGTCCGCGTGGGCGGCCGCCATGGAACGGACCGTCGAAGCCTGCGCGGCCGCCCGGCCGAACACCTTCAACGTCCCGAACCCGCGGACGACGTCCAGGAAGTGCCCGCCCAGCTTCGTCAGCAGCTCCCACTGGACCGCCGCCTTCGCCTGCTTCCCGATCAGGACGCCGAACACCGGAATCAGGGGCAAGGTGACGACCACGACGAGCGCCGAGACCAGGTCCGCGGTGACCAGCCGCACGATCACCGCGGCCGGCACCACCACCGACACGACCAGTGACGGCAGGTACCCGGTCAGGTAGCTGTCCGTGGCGTCGACACCGCGCGTCACCTGGGTCGCGACGACGCCCGCACGGTCCGAAGCGGACCTGAGCAACCGCCGCCGCAACGCAGCGCGGACCGACGCCGCGAACCGTCCACTGAGGACACCGTGGCCCCAGGTGAGCGCGGCTCGGGCCGCGATCGCCACGAGCAGGACCAGGGAAACCCCGCCGCCGGTGAGCAGCGTGGCGAGCCCTTCGGCTTGGAGGAGCACGGAAAACGCGGTGAGCACGCCGAGCAGGCTCAGCGCGCCGAGGTACCGCCGGAGTCCGGGTAGAGCAGGCACGACGTCCCCCCTAGAAGTGCAGCAGCGAGCGCTGGTCGACGGGACGGCGGTGCGCACGCCAGGTCAGCCACTGCACCACCAGCAGCACCAGCACCGCGGGCGGCGCGAACCAGGCCAGCACCGCGAACGTCTCCGGCGCCGTCGCCGCCTCACCGACCGTCAGCGCGTACCCCGGAGCGGTCAGCACCGCCGGGAACCGCAGGGTCCCGGCGAGCAGCGCCGGACAGGCCGAAAGCACCATCGACCCGACGAGCGCGACCCGGTACCGCCGCGCCGCCAGCCCGAGCCGGGCGACGGCGAAGGCCGCGAAAGCCAGCCCGGCCACGGCCGCGCCGAACGCGGGAACGCCGTCCAGCGCGAAGACGCCCCACGCCGAGGCGATCACCAGGAACGCGAACACCGGTGCCGAGAACGCGCGGGCCAGCCGCACCGCGCGGCCGGTCAGCTCGGCCGGCCCCCGCACCGCCAGGAACGCCGCACCCTGCCAGCAGAACAGCGCGACGAACCCGAGTCCCCACAGCACCGCGTAGGGCGAGAACAACGCGAGCACGTCCCCCGAAGGCGAGCCGTCGGGCGACAGCGGCAGCCCGAGCACCAGGTTGCCGAGGAACAGGCCCCACGACAGCGCCGTGACGAGCGCGCCGCCGACGATGCCCGCCGTCCAGGCGCCGCGGCGCGCGTCCGGGCGGCGGCTGCGCAGCTGCATCGACGCCGTGAACGTGACCAGGCCGAGCAGCAGCGTCACCACCAGGACGTACGCCCCGGCGAACACCTTGCCCTCCAGGTGCGGGAACGCACCGAACAGCAGGCCGACGGCCGCCACCAGCCACACCTCGTTGGCCAGGAAGAACGGCCCGAGCGCGCCGAGCGTCTGGCGCCGCCGCCGCTCGCCGGCCTCGAACCCGGGCAGGAGCATGCCGACGCCGTAGTCGTACCCCGCGAGCGCGAAGTACCCGCAGGTCAGCAGGCCCAGCACACACCACCAGAAGGTCGCCATCGGTCAGACTCCGCTCAGGACGGGCAGTTCGGCGGGCGCTTCGGCCGGCTCCGGGCCGCGCTTGGCGACCCGCGCCATGAGCACCCAGTCGGCCACCGCGAGCGCGGCGAACAGCAGTGAGAAAGCGATGAAGGAGAACAGGATCTGGCCGGCGGGGACGTCCGCGATCGCGTCGGCGGTCCGCAGCTTCCCCCAGACCAGCCACGGCTGACGCCCGAGTTCGCGCACCAGCCAGCCCATGATCGCGGCGATGAACGGCAACGGGATCGCCGCGATCATCAGGTAGTGCAGGAACCGGGCCCGCGTCACCCAGTTCCGGACCAGCAGGACCGTGCCGATGATCGCGCAGAGGAACATGAGGAACCCGAGCCCGATCATGGCGCCCAGCGGCGCGCCGACGGCACCCATGCCGAGCTTGTCCGGCTGGTACATCTTCAGCTCGCCGAACTGCGCGAAGCCCTGGTTGACGACGAAGATCGAGCCGGCGAGCGCCGCGATGACGCCGATGCGCATCGAGCGGCGGAAGAACTCGACCTCGGTGGTGCGCTTGAGGAAGTGCCACGCGCTGACGCCGACGACGAAGAACCCGCCGGTCACCAGCGCGGCGCCGAGCACGTGCGGCAAGGACGCGGCCAGTGCCGGGTTGGCGAACAGCGCGCCGAAGTCGTCGAGGCGCAGCGTGCCGTGCTCGACGTGGCTGCCGACCGGGTTCTGCAGGAACGAGTTGGCCAGCATGATGAACAGCGCCGACGCGTACGCGGTCAGCGTGACCAGCCAGATCAGCGTCAGATGCAGCCATCGTGGCAGCCGGCCGAAGCCGAAGATCCACAGGCCGAGGAAGGTCGACTCGAGGAAGAACGCGACCAGGGCCTCGATGGCCAGCGGTGCGCCGAAGACGTCGCCGGCGAAGGTGGAGAGCCCGGTCCAGGTCAGCCCGAACTGGAACTCCATCACGATCCCGGTGACGATCCCGAGCGCGTAGTTGATCACGTACAGGCGGCCCCAGAACCGCGTCATCCGCAGGAGCTCGGGCTTGCCGCCGAGCGTCCAGCGCGTCTGCATCACGGCCACCAGCGTGACCAGCCCCAGCGTGAGCAGCACGAACAGGAAGTGGAACGAGGTCGTCGTCGCGAACTGGAGTCTCGCGACCGGGAGTGCGTTCATGTAGACAGGCTACACATAGTCTGCCTACATGTAGCCAGTCGACGTGTAGACTGCTTACCCATGAAGGCGGACACCCTGCGCGGCCACCTCGACGCGTTGCTGCTGGCCGTGCTCGACGGCCGGAAACTGCACGGCTACGCGATCATCGAGGCGCTCCAGCTGCGCAGCGACGGCGCGCTCGACCTGCCGACCGGCACCGTGTACCCGGCCCTGCGCCGGCTGGAGCGGGCCGGCTGGCTGGCCAGCGAATGGGACGTCGTGTCCGGCCGCAAGCGGCGGACCTACCGGCTCACCCGCTCCGGCGAGCAGGCCCTGCAGGCCGAACGCGTGGAGTGGCGGGAGTTCACCGCGGTCATCGGGGGAGTGCTGGAAGCATGATCGACGAGTACCTGGGGGAGCTGGACCGCAGGCTGCACGGCTGCGGCCGGTTCAAGACCGACCTGCTCGAGGAGGCCCGCGACGGGCTGCACGACGCCGCCGACGCCTACCGCGCAGGCGGGTGGAACGACGAAGAAGCCGAGCGCCGCGCCGTCGCCGACTTCGGTCCGGCGGCGGTCGTCGCCCACGACTACCAGGCCGAGCTGGGCATGCTCAGCGGCGTCCGGACGCTGTGGAAGCTCGTGCTGGGCGTCCCGGCGATGCAGATCGCCTGGGACTACGCGCGGATCCTCACCTTCGGCAACTGGACGAAGCTGTCGACGCCGTCCCCCGAGTGGTACATGGTGATCACGCGCCTCTCCCACGGCGCGGTGTTCCTCGTGCCGGTGATCGGCCTGCTCGCGCTGCTCGGCACGCGCTGGCTCAGCCGGCGCCTCGACGGGGTCCGGCTGTCCCGGTTCTGCGGGCTGCTGATCGCCGTCGCCGTGGGTATCAACCTCGCCTCGGTCGGGCTGCTGATCGGCGCGACCGGCGTCGTCGACGTCTCGAGGCTGTTCCTCAGCGTCCCGTGCGCGCTGCTGATGTTCGCCTGGGTGGCGCTTTCCGTCCGGCTCGTCGTGCTCGCGAGACGTTCCTGGGGTGGGTATGCCACGATCGTCGCGTGACGACCGCGCTGATCTACCTCGTAGTCATGCTGCTGGTGGCGGCCGTGGTGTTCCTGCTCGCCGCGGTGGTGTTCGGCCGGGGTGAGGAGCTCGCCCCGCTGCCGCCGGGCAGCTCGCCCACGCGGCTGCCCGCCGAGGACATCACCGGCGAGGACCTGGCCGAAGTCCGCTTCCAGCTGGTGCTGCGCGGGTACAAGATGTCCGAAGTGGACTGGGTGATGCGGCGCCTCGGCGTCGAGCTCGACGAGCTGCGCGCCCGGGTCGCCGAGCTGGAGCAGCGCGAGCGCGAGCCGGAGAGTTCGCCCGAGGCCGCCCCGTGACGGACCTGATCCTCTCGGTCGACGTCCGCGCCCCGGCGGGGACGACCTGGCTCGCGCTGACGGACTGGGCGCGCCAGGGCGAGTGGATGCTCGGCACCGAGGTCGAGGTGATCGAGGGCAACGGCCGCAGCGTCGGGTCACGGTTGTCGGCGTTCACCGGGGTGGCCGGCCTCGGCTTCACCGACACCATGGAGATCACCAGCTGGGAGCCGCCGGTCCGGTGCGGGGTCCGGCACCTCGGCAGCTTCGTGGCCGGTACCGGCGTGTTCCAGGTGGTGCCGAAGGGGGCGACGCGCTCGACGTTCGTCTGGGCCGAGCACCTGCGGCTGCCGTTCGGGCCGCTGGGCCGGCTCGGCTGGCCGGTCGTACGGCCGGTGTTCGCGCTGGGGGTGCGCCAGTCGCTGCGGCGGTTCGCGCGGTTCGCGGAGAACTATTCGGTGGGTGGGGATGAGTGAGCTGATCGGCGCCGACGGCGTCTCGCGGTGCGGCTGGGGCAATTCGACCCCGGACTACGCCGAGTACCACGACAAGGAGTGGGGCGTCCCGCTCCACGGCCAGGACGAGCTGTACGAGCGGCTGTGCCTCGAGTCGTTCCAGTCGGGGCTGTCGTGGATCACCATCCTGCGCAAGCGCGAAGGCTTCCGGAAGGCGTTCAAGCAGTTCAAGCCGGCGAAGGTGGCGAAGTTCGGCGACGCCGACGTCGAGCGGCTGATGCAGGACGCGTCGATCGTGCGGAACCGGGCGAAGATCCTGGCCGCGATCAAGAACGCGCAGGCCATCGCCGCCCTGGACGAGCCGCTGGACGACCTGCTCTGGTCGTTCGCGCCCGCGTCGCACGAGCGCCCCGCGTCGATGTCCGACGTCCCGGCCATCACCGACGAGTCCAAGGCGATGGCGAAAGAGCTGAAGAAGCGCGGCTTCGTCTTCCTCGGCCCGACGACCTGCTACGCGCTGATGCAGGCCACCGGCATGGTCGACGACCACGTCGCCGGCTGCTTCCGGGCCTCGTGAGTGTTTAGGCGGGTTCTAACCCGCCTAAACACTCACGACGTCACTTGCCCTGGAAAGCCGGCTTGCGCTTGCCGACGAAGGCCTCGACGGCCTCGGCGTGGTCAGCAGTCGCGCCGAGCGCCGTCTGGGCGGCGTCCTCGGCGTCGAGCGCCTCTTCGAACGTCGACTGCGCGGCCAGGTTCAGCACGCCCTTGATCTTCGCGTAGGCCACCGTCGGGCCGGCCGCCAGCTTCGCCGCGATCTTCTGGGCGCGGGCCGGCAGTTCTTCGTCCGGCACGACCTCGCCGACCAGGCCGAGCCGCAGCGCCTCGGCCGCGTCGACGGTCCGGGCGAGCAGCATCAGCTCGGCGGCCCGGCCGTAGCCGACCAGCCGCTGCAGCGTCCACGACGCACCCGAGTCCGGGCCCAGCCCGACGTTGGCGAAGGCCATCAGGAACGACGACGACTCGGCGGCGATCCGCAGGTCACTGGCGTAGGCAAAGGCGGCCCCGGCGCCGGCGGCGGTGCCGTTGACCGCCGCGATCACCGGCTTCGGCATCGCCACGATCGTCTTGACGATCGGGTTGTAGTGCTCCTTCACGGTGTGTAGCGGGGCGGGGTCACCCGCCTGCAGCAGCCCCACGTGTTCCTTCAAGTCCTGCCCGGCGCAGAACGCCTTGCCCGCTCCGGTCAGCACGACCGCGCGGACAGCGTCGTCGTCCGCCGCCTCGCGCAGCGCCGCGAGCAGTGCTTCCTTCAGCTCGACGGTCAGCGAGTTGTACGCCTGCGGCCGGTTGAGGGTCAGGGTGCGCACCCCGTCGGCGTCGGCGGTCAACAGGACGTCGGATGCGGTCACGTCTTCTCCTTGCGCGGAAAACTTCGGTCGGCCGAGAGTCTTTCACCTCGCGCGGGCCGCATACCAGCACCGATACCGCAGCAAAAGATCCCCTCCGCTGATGCGCCCGGCCGCTGATGAGGGACAATGGACAGCAGACCCGGCTGGCTTTCACGCGAGCGCGACCCGGGCGCGCCGGTTGAGACGGAGGGAGCACGCTATGGCGGCCATGAAGCCCCGGACCGGAGATGGTCCCCTCGAAGTGACTAAGGAGGGGCGGGGCCTCGTGATGCGCGTACCGCTCGAGGGTGGTGGGCGACTCGTCGTCGAACTTTCCGCGGAAGAAGCGAAGGACCTCGGCGCCGCTTTGGCGGAGGTCACCGGCTGAGCCGACTCCCTCGATCCGTCCTTCCGTCGCACCCCGGTCTCCCTTCGGAGGCCGGGGTCGCGGTTCCTCAGCGTCCGAAGGTTGCTCACTGTGCGTAATCCGCTACCGCCCGTTCCGGCTACTCTGCTCGACATCGAAGTCGCGGGGGAGCTCCGCCGCGGCGTCCCGACGGCCCGGTTGGTGGCCGCGCCCGACAACGATGACGTCGAGCCGTTGGAGATCGAGGGCGTCCGGATCACCGGCAAGGCGGGCGACGTGCAGACGGTGCCCGGCGGCGGGCCCCGCTGGATCGCGGGGCTCGGCGGCGGCGAGCCGAGGGAGTACCGCAAGACCGGCGCGGCGCTGGCCCGCGCGGTGAACGCGGCGCTGGCCGAGGACGTCGAACACGGCGGGAAGGCGTTCCGCGCGGTGCAGCTGCAGCTGCCCGAAGAGGCCGCCGGCGAGCACGTCACCGAGCTCGCGCTGGGCCTCCTGCTGGGCGGCTACCGGTACAAGGTGTCCGGCGACGACCCGAAGCCGTCGGTGCGGACGGTCCGGCTCGTGGGGGAGGACCTCGCGCTGCCCGAGCTGGTCGCGCGCGCCTCGGTGCTGGCCGCGGCGACGGCGCTGACCCGCGACCTCGCCAACACGCCGTCCAACGTGAAGACGCCCGCCTGGCTGGCGGACACGGCCGCTCGCGTGGCCGGCCCGCGCGTCGAGGTGACGGTGCGGGACGAGAAGTGGCTCGCGGCGGAGGGCTTCGGCGGCGTCCTGGCGGTCGGCGGCGGTTCCGCCCGGCCGCCGCGGCTGATCGAGATGGCGTACAAGCCGTCGGGGGCCGCGCCGCACCTGCTCCTGGTCGGCAAGGGCATCACCTTCGACACGGGCGGCCTGTCGATCAAGCCGGCCGACGGGATGCACCTGATGCGCACGGACATGGCGGGCGGCGCGGCGGTGATCGCGGCGATCCGCGCCGTCGCGGCACTGGGCCTGCCGGTCCGCGTGACGGCACTGGTCCCGTGCGCGGAAAACCACGTGTCGGGCTCGTCGTACCGCCCGGGCGACATCGTCCGGCACTACGGCGGCAAGACCACCGAGGTCGGCAACACCGACGCGGAGGGCCGGATGGTCCTCGCGGACGCGCTGACCTACGGGATCCGCCGGTTCACGCCGGACTACGTCGTCGACGCGGCGACGCTGACGGGCGCGATGAAGGTCTCGCTGGGCTTGCGCACGGGCGGCTTGTTCGCCTCGGACGACGCGCTGGCGGCCGCGGTCGTCTCGGCCGGCTCGCGGGTCGGCGAGGCGTGGTGGCGGATGCCGCTGGTGGAGGACTACGCGGAGAACGTCCGCGGCGAGTTCGGCGACGTCCGCCAGACCCCGGGCGGCCCGGGTGGCATCACGGCGGCGCTGTTCCTGCGGGAGTTCACGTCCGGCCTGCCGTGGGCGCACCTGGACATCGCCGGACCGGCCCGGTCGGAGAAGAACTACGACGAAGTCGTCCCGGGGGCGACCGGATTCGCGGCCCGGACGCTGGTGGAGCTGGCGGCTTCGCTGGGCTGACGGCTCGCGAGGACGTGCTCGCGGAAGCCGGTGACCGCCGGGGTCATCGGCTCGTCCGCCCGCCACGCCAGCCCGATCGTCCGGAACGGCGGCGGCGACAACGGCACCTCCGCCACCCCCGCCGGCGTGCCCGGCCCGAACCGCGGCAGCAACGCCACCCCCAGCCCCGACGCCACCAGGCCGCGAACGGTGTCGGACTCCTGGCCCTCGAACGCGATCCGCGGTGCGAAGCCCGCCGCCGCGCAGAGCTCGTCCGTCAGCGTCCGGACGCCGTACCCCGGCTCGAGCAGCACGAACTCTTCGTCCGCCAGCTCGGCCACCCGCACCGACGCCCTCCCGGCCAGCCGGTGCCCGGCCGGGACCGACAGCAGGATTTCCTCGTCCACCAGGCCGGCGCAGGCCAAGGCCGGCACCTCGGGCAGCGGCGCCAGCAGCGCCAGGTCCAGCTCGCCGCCCGCCAGCCGGTCGACCATGTCCTGCCGCGAACCCTGCACCAGCGTGAACCGCACCCCCGGGTACCGCGCCCGGTGGCCGCGCAGCAGCGAAGGCACCAGCGACCGCCCGAGCAGGTGCAGGAAGCCCAGCACCACGTGCCCCGACTCCGGCGAGACCTCCTCGCGCGCCAGCCGGACGCCGGCGTCGAGCGCCGCCAGCCCGCGCTCGGCCGCCTCGGCCAGGAGTTCCGCCGCGCGCGTGAGCCGGATGCCGCGGCCGTCCGGGACCGTCAGCGGGGCACCCAGCGCGTTCGCCAGCGCCGCCAGCCGCCGGCTCACCGTCGGCTGCGGCACGCCCAGCAGTTCGGCCGCGCGTGTGACGTTCCTCGTCTCCCGGAGGGCGGCGAGCAGCGGCAGGTGGGGCGCGACCTGCGCGGACAGGGAGTCATGCGTCACCGCATCGATTCTGCCAGCTGAGTGCATTAGACGTATTGGTTAGGCGTGCTTACTTTCAGGACGTGACTTCCACCCGCCGAGTCAAGACCGCCGTCGCCGCGGCCGGGATCTCCTCGTTCGCCCTGCTCTACGCGCCCCAGCCGGTGCTGCCGCAGCTGGCGGCGCAGTACCACCTCGACCCGGGCGGCGCGGCACTCGCGGTCAGCGTCGCGACCGGGGCGCTGGCCATCGCGGTCCTGCCGATCGCGGCGCTGTCCGAAGTGGTCGGCCGCCGCCCGGTGATCCTGACGTCGGTCGTCGCTTCGGTCGTGTTCGGCCTGCTGCTCCCGCTGATGCCGACGTACCCGGCGCTGCTGGTCGTGCGCGCGCTGCAGGGCGTCGCGATCGCCGGGTTCCCCGGGGTGGCGGCCGCGTACCTGGCCGAGCGCCTCGGCCGCGCGGGCGTCGCGGCGGCGGTCGGCGCGATGATCGCCGGCAACACGATCGGCGGCATGCTCGGCAGGCTGGCCAGCGGCTTCACCGCCGGCCCACTCGGCTGGCGCGGCGCGCTGTTCGTCGTCGCGGGAATCGGGGCGGTGTGTTCGGCCGTCACCGTCGTGACGCTGCCGCCGGGCGCTCGTGCCGCCGGGACCGTCCGGGTCCGCGACGTCACCCGGGGGCTGGTCACGGCGCTGAGCAAGCCGGTGCTGCTCGCCCAGTACGCCGTCGCGCTGCTCGCGATGGGCTCGTTCGTCGCGCTCTACAACGCCGCGGGGTTCCGGCTGACCGGGGCGCCGCTGCACCTGTCGCCGGCGATCGCTTCGCTGGTCTTCCTCGCGTACGCGAGCGGTTCGGTGTCCTCGGCGGCGGCGGGGCGGCTGGTTGCGCGGGTGGGCCGCCGCCGGGCTCTGGTCGGCGCGCTGCTGCTGACGGCGGCCGGTGCGGCGCTGACGCTGCCGGACTCGCTGCCGCTGGTCATCGCCGGGTTCCTGGTGCTGACCTGCGCGTTCTTCGCCGCGCACGCGGTCGCGAACGGCTGGGCGGCGGCGGACGCCCCGGAGGGGGCCCGCGGCCAGGTGGGCGGCACGTACACGGCGACGTACTACCTGGGCAGCAGCGTGGGCGGAGCGGCCGGGGCGTGGGTGTACGGGCACGCCGGGTGGTCGTGGCTGATCGCGGTGGTGGCGGCGTGGCTGCTGCTCGCGGTGGCGGCGGTGGGGGCCGGAACCGGAAACACCCCCGCCCTCCCCGGGGGGCGTCCCCACGTCCAGTCTACCGGCGCCCACCGACGAAACCGGCTGCGAACAGCGAGTTGTCCACAACTCGACGAGCCTGTGGGCAGGTGATCAGGTGGCCGCGGCGACCAGCAGGCCGCCGCCCACCGGCAACAGGGCCGGGACCAGGCGTTCGTCCTCCCGGAACGCCCGCGCCACCTCGCGCAAAGCCAGCGTCTCCGGATCCCGGTGGGCGGGGTCGATCACCCGGCCACCGGCGAGCACGTTGTGGAACGCGATGATCCCGCCGCGCCGCAGGAGCGACACACCCAGCTCGTAGCAGCCGGGGTACTCGATGTGCGCGGAATCGACGAACACCAGGTCGTAGCCGCCCGGCGTGAGCCGCTGCAGGACGTCCAGCGCGCGCCCGATGATCAGGCGGGTGCGGCCCGGCGCGAAGCCGGCCTCGCGGAACGTCGCGCGCGCCGCCCGCTGGTACTCCGGCTCCACGTCGATCGACGTCAGCACGCCGTCGGGGGCCATCCCGCGCAGCAGGCTGAGCCCGCTCACCCCCGCACCCGTGCCGACCTCGACGACGGCCTTCGCGCACAGCGTCGCGGCCAGGAACCGCAGCGTCGCTCCCGCACCCGCGCTGAGCGGGGTGCAGCCCAGGTCTTCGGCCCGTGCCCGCGCCGAAGACAGCACCTCGTCGTCGGGCAGGTACCCGTCGACGAACCCGGAATCGGCCGGTGCGGCCGCAGGGGTGGGCGTGTTCACGCACGGAGGTTAGCGTTGGTTGTCGATAAATCCGCGCAGGCTCCCTGGTAAGCACCCGTGAAGAAGTTCTCAGCCTGCTCTCAGTCCAGTCTCACTAGAACCATAAGGAACCCGGAGAGACTGAAATCCGGATACACGGGAACACCGTGCCGAGGACCCGCGTTGGGTGGAGCAGACAGGAGAAACGCTGATGGAGGTGCCTGCTCCCGCGATGCAGAACGCCGTTGCCGACACCGGGGCCAAGCCCGTGACCTTGGACGAGGCGGCTTGGACGCCGCCGTCCTGGGACGAGGTCGTGCGCGAACACGGCGACCGGGTCTACCGGCTCGCCTACCGCCTGACCGGCAACACCCACGACGCCGAGGACCTCACGCAGGAGACCTTCATCCGGGTCTTCCGCTCGCTGGCGTCCTACAAGCCCGGCACCTTCGAGGGCTGGCTGCACCGGATCACCACCAACCTGTTCCTGGACATGGCCCGCCGCCGCTCGCGCGTGCGGATGGAAGGCCTGCCGGAGGACACCGACCGCATCGTGGGCGACGACCCGAGCCCCGAGCAGGTCTACTCGGACACGCACCTGGACCCGGACCTGCAGGCGGCGCTCGACGAGCTGCCCCCGGAGTTCCGCGCCGCCGTGGTGCTGTGTGACGTCGAAGGGCTGTCGTACGAGGAGATCGGCGCGACCCTGAACGTCAAGCTGGGCACGGTCCGCAGCCGCATCCACCGCGGGCGTCAGGCGCTGCGCGCGTCGCTCGAGCGTCGTCGCGTTCACGCACCGCAGTCTGCGAAGGTGACGGTATGACCGCACCGCGAGGCTGGGCACTTCCCGAGTCGCACCTGCTGCCGGACGTCGTGGTGGCGTTCGTCGACGGCGAGCTGTCCCACGGCGCCCGCGACCGGGCGGCGTCGCACATCACCCGCTGCGCGGCGTGCGCGGCCGAGGTGCGCGCCCAGCGCCAGACGATGGAGGCGATCCGCCACGCGGGGGCGCCGTCGATGTCGGCGGGCTTCCTGGCGAGCCTCCAGTCGATCCCGCAGCACACGGAGCTGCCGAGCACCCCGGACAACCTGGCGATCACGGCGGACGGCCAGCTGGTCGCGGTCCAGCGCCCCGACCGGGTCGCGGGCCTGCGCGATTCGGGCGTGTTGGGTGGCGTGGCGCCGCTGGGCTCATCGGCCCCGCTGGGCCAGAGCCCGAACGTCCTCGGCGGCGGCCGCTTCAAGCGCCGCGCGGCCCAGGGGGCGGGCGTGGTGGTCTCGGGCCTGGTGCTGAGCGCATTGGCCCTGGTGGGGACCTCGGCGGACGGGGGAGACGGCTCCCCGGATACGGGCGGCGGAGCCCCGCAGCCGGCGAACCTTCTGCCGGCCCAGATGGCGGTACCCCAGCAACCCGCGCCGGTTTCGACCCCGGCGAGCAAGACACCGGTGGCGGTGCCGGCGGGCATCCGCTGAGAGGACTTTGAAGGCCGCTGCGAATCTTTGTTCGCGGCGGCCTTCGGTGTGTCCGGCCCCGCTGCGGCAGCGGCCTTGGGCTTGGCTTTGGCGGCGGCCTGCGCAGTCTGGTGAACAGGTTCGGCTGCGGAGTGGTCAAGAGCCGGGTGGCGCGCTCCAGGGCCTGAGTGCTGGCTTGCCCAAGCCAGCTTCATGCAGCCCCGCCCTCATGCAGCCCCGCCCGCACGCAGCCCCGCCCGCACGCAGCCCCGCCCGCACGCAGCCCCGCCCGCACGCAGCCCC
>NZ_PPHF01000134.1 GCF_002904335.1 Amycolatopsis sp. CA-126428
TTGGGCATGGTGGGCATCCTTCCAGCGAGGAGCGCATCCTCACAGGTCAGGAGTCAACCGAACCGGGGGCAGACCCCCGTGGTTTCCGCTGATGGTTTCTAGCGCGGGGCCGAGTGTGTAGCATCTCGCGGTTGATGTCGTAAGGTCCCGGCGCGTGATCAGTCTTCCTGTCGCGCATCGGCGTGGCCGGCGAGCCGGCTGGCTAGTGCTCGCACCAGGTCGCGGAGGGCGTCGGGCTGTTCCACGACGAACGGCCGATCGAGCGCGGCGAGCAGGGGTGGTATCCATTCGAGCCGTTGTGCTCGTATCCGGGCCCGCACCCAGGAAGTGCCGGGGTCGAGCTCCTCGAGTGTGGCGACGGACGCGGGGAAGACGGAGCGGATCTGTTCGGGCGTCGATCGAATCCGCACGGACACCTCGTGCTGGTACGGCGCCTCGGCGATCGCGGTCAGCACTCGCTGGGCAGGGTCGAATCCGGCCGGTAGCTCGAACGTTCCGGCACGCATTTCGACGGTCGTGATCCGGTCGACGCGGAACGTGCGCACTTGCCCGGTGGCGGAGTCGAAGCCGGTCAGGTACCACCGCCCGGAGTGCGCCACGATGCCGTACGGATGGACGACGCGTTCGCTGGCACCGCCGTGGCCGGCGGTGTAACCGAGACCAACCGGGTGACGTTCCCGCGCCGCCTCGGCGACGGTGAGCAGTGTCGCGGCCTCCGCCGCGAGTGCCGATCGTGCGGGCGCGGTGAAGTCGGCGACCTCCAGCAGCGCGTCGAGCCGGCGGCCAAGAGCTTCGGGCAGCACTCGCCGGACCTTCGCGACCGCGCTTTCGGCGGCCGCGACCGAGGTACTGATCAACCCGGCACGCCGGCCCGCGACCAGACCGAGCAGGACAGCGAGTGCCTCCTCGTCGGTGAGCATCAGCGGAGGCATCCGAAAGCCCGGGGACAGGCGGTACCCGCCGTACCGCCCGCGCACCGAGCGGACCGGGATGTCCAGGTCGAGGAGGTGGTCGACGTAGCGGCGGACGGTGCGCTCGTCCACGTCGAGCCGCCCGGCCAGCTCGGCGACGGTCCGAGTGCCTCCGCTCTGGAGGATCTCCAGCAAGGCCAGGACACGGGCGATCGGACGGGTCACACTCAGGGATCTTCCAATACCGGGCGGATCCTGTCCACTATTGACCCTAACGTGTCCGGTGAACCCCGGAGGACGGGTCAGAGCCGCCCTCCACGGCAGAAGGGAACCACCGTGCAGTTCGTCTCCGTTCGCGTCATCACCAACGACGTCGCCCGCCTTGTCGAGTTCTACGAGCACGTCACCGGCCTCGATGCCCGGCGCCCGGCCGAGCAGTTCGCCGAACTCGTGGGCCCGTCGTGCACACTGGCCATCGGCAGCGCCGAGACAATGGCGCTGTTCAGCGCCGGAGCAGCCGTCCCCGAGTCGAACCGGACCGCGATCCTCGAGTTTCTCGTCGAGGACGTCGACCGCGAGCATGAACGGATGGCAAGCCTGGCCGTCGCCCCCGAAATCGTGCAGAAGCCGACCACGATGCCCTGGGGAAACCGCTCCCTGCTGTTCCGCGACCCCGACGGCAACCTGGTCAACTTCTTCACCCCGCTCACCGACGAGGCCCGCGCGAGGCTCACCCGCTGACCGGTCCCCACCGAACGACCGGGCGATCGACGCTGAGGAAATGACTCATTCCTGAGACTGATCTTGAGGACATCGCCGTGAGACAACAGAGACACCGCAAGTCGCACAAGATCGACATGGCTCGCGCTGCGAGCGCCTACACCGCGTAAGCCCGGAATGGACAGTGGCTTGCCGGCGCGGCCAGCGGGGCGCCACGAGCGTTGTCTGAACGGTCACTATCTTGACGTGGCAGAGCGAATCATCAGCTACGACCACTCGGTCTACCTACCAACCTCGAGCTGCAACCTGTTTCAGGCACTCGAATTCCCAGATCGACCTGGTTCGAGATCGATCTTCGGTTCGCACACGAGACGACGCCCACGCACGCATAGCTCGTCCTGGTCGCGCAGCCGCCGAAGACGAGGGCTGGCGTTGGTCGGGTAGTGCTGCAGCTGCGTAGTCAGCAGGTCGGCGGGCTCGATTTGTGGTTGTGCGGCGTTGACAAGCGGGGCGTGATCGGCCCGGCCCGACTGGAGGCCACTTACCGGCGCCGCAGTTTCGGGACCGTTCTTGTCGCCGCGGCCTTGTCGCGAGGGGCCGGCTACCGACGGTCGACGACCGCGATCGACGAATCGGTCATCGCGCGGGCGTTCTGCGCGGCCCAGCACTGGTCGAAAGGTGCAGCTGGGCACTCCGTTCTACGGCTCCCATATGAAGCTGCTGAACGGCGATGACGTCTGAGAGTGGCGAGCCATCCGAGGGCAGTTAGTCCTTCGGCTGCGCGATGTGGACGATGCTGTTCACCTCGTCCTTGTAGGACACGGTGAGAATCAGCCAGCCGCCGCAGGCGAGGGCGACTATGCCCAGCCGCGAAGTTGGAAGTACCGCTCGCGTGGCTCGGTGGTCAACGGGTTGTTCTGGTGCCGGACGAACCAGATCACGTGGAACGTCGCGCCGACGGCGGGCAGGCCGGCGATCCATACCCATGTCCATGGGCGCCCGGTCAGCAGCTCGACGACGAGCAGGACGGCGAGGTACACCAGCCACCGGGTGATGCGTGTCCACAGTGGAGCTTTCGCCTCGAAATGCCCGAACAGCGATGAAAGCACGGTGATCACGACGGCCGCGATCGCCCATTCGAGTTCCACAGATCAGGCGCCTTTTGCGAGCCCGAGCCGGTCAGCAGCAGTGCTCGCCGCGCCAGGCCTCGCGGCTTTCCTTGACCGCGACCGCGGCGATGACCAGGGCAACGATCGGGTCGGCCCAGGACCAGTCGAACAAGTTGTTGAGCAGCAGCCCGACCAGCAAGACCCCGGACAAATATGTGCACAGTAGAGTCTGCTTGGAGTCTGCGACCGCGCTCGCCGAGCCCAGCTCCCGTCCAGCGCGCCGCTGAGCATACGACAGGAACGGCATCACCAGCAACGACGCCGCCGCCAGCACGATCCCGACCGTCGAGTGCTCGGCGGACTCCCCGCCCAGCAGCGAGCGCACCGATTCGACCGTGACGTAGAGCGCGAGGGCGAAGAACGACACCGCGATCACCTTCAACGCCGTCCGCTCGCGGGCTTCGGGGTCCGTGCCGGAGAATTGCCAGGCCACCGCGACGGCCGAGGCGACTTCGATGACCGAGTCGAGCCCGAACCCTATCAGCGCGGTCGACGAGGCGACCGAGCCGGCGGAGATAGCGATGATCGCCTCGATGACGTTGTAGGTGATCGTCGCTGCCACCACCAGCCGCACCCGACGCGACAGCACTGCCCGTCGTTGCGAGTCGACGGTCGTAGTCGGGCTCGTACCGGCTGGGGCGCAGCATCCGTCGGCGCAGCCGTCTTGTTCGGTCGCCGACGCGGTCAGCGACAGATCGAGCCGGCGGGTGGTGTCCTCGCTCATCAGCGCAGCGCCTCCGCCGCACTCGGTCGCGGCGGGCTCGATCCGGTGACCGGCGCCGCGCCGTCTTCGTCGTCGACGCTCCGCTGGTCGGTGTCCACCGCGAGCACGACCTCCACCAGCTCGCTCAACGCGCGGGCCAGATGCGCATCCGCCAGCGCGTAGCGGACCTGGCGGCCCTCATAGGTGGCCACCACCAGGCCGCAGCCTCGCAAGCAGGACAGGTGGTTGGACACGTTCGAGCGAGTCAGTCCGAGCTGGGTGGCCAGTTGGCCGGGATAGCTCACTCCGTCCAGCAGAGCGACCAGGATCCGGCAGCGGGTCGGGTCGGCCAGGGCGTGCCCCAGACGGGCCAGCGCCGACTGTCGCGTCTCACATGTCAGCACGTCCCGAACAGTACAGCCCGAGCTGATATGACAGCAAGGGCTGAACAGTTCGCTGGCTCCTAACGAGAGGATGACTCTCATCGAGGCCAACTTTCCCAAGGTCGGTCTGCTTCCGCTCTGACCGTTGCCGTCCGCTGCCGTCACAGTGATGTCGGCGGTCGGGGCGCAATGAGCCAGCGGTCGAGTTCGTCGAGGATGTTTTCGATTATCGGGTACAGGCCGTCGGCGATCGCCGCCTGGGTTTGGCCCTCGACGGTGCGCCGACCGGCCTCGCCGATGATGATCCGGAACACGCCGGCCAGCGCGATCCCTTGCAGTTTGGCGATCTCCGGCGGGACGGTGGTCGTGTCGGCGATGGCCTCGGTGATGGCTTCGGCCTGGCGGTCGGTCAGCTCCAGCGCGAGCCGGTGGACGGCCGGGCTGATGGCCGCCAGGTGTCCGAGCTCGCCCCGCCAGAGCTCCGGCGGAATTCGGCGGATCCCGGCGACGGAGTCCAGGACGAAGGCGCGGACGGCGGCCGCCGGGCTCGTGCCGACGGGCCGGTCTCGAATCAAGTCGCACAGCCGTTGCCGGATCTGCTCCTCGCGATCGGTGACCAGCTGTTCCTTGGTCCCGAAGTAGTTGTAGACCGTCTGTTCGGCGACTTCGGCCTCGCGCGCGACATCGCTGACGGACACGTGTTCGTAGCCGTGCTCGGCGAATAGGCGGGCCGCCGTGTCCGCGATGAGCCGACGGGTGCGCGCCTTCTTGCGCTCACGAAGTCCCTGACTCGACACTATCGCAGACTACCAGCAACGCTCCAAGTTTCGTGCGTGTACTATTTTTAGAGTCAGCTAAAAGTTTCTAAGGAGCGCTGTGATGATCTTGATAACGACCGCGGGCAAGGTGGGTGCGGAGGCGGCTCGACTGCTCGCCGATCGGGGAGAAAGAGTTCGGGTCCTGGTACGCGACCTCGAGAAGGCCGCCGCTCTGGCGCGGTCGGGGGTGGAGGTGGTTGCCGGTGATCTGGGGGTTCCGGCGACCGTCGACGCGGCGATGCGCGGTGTTTCGTCCGTGGTCCTGGTCAGCCCGGCGGTACCCGCCCAGGAGCTGAACGTGGTCGCCAGCGCGGTCCGGGCCGGCGTCCGGCACGTCGTGAAGGTCACCAGCAAGGCATCGGCGGACTCGCCGATCGCCCGGCGGCGCGGCCAGGCCGAGATCGAGAACGGACTGATCGCCTCCGGGCTGGGCTACACGTTGCTGCGCAACAACGCCTACATGCAGAACTTCTTCATGTCGGCCCCGTCGATCGCCGGGGAGAGCAGCTTCGGCTCGGCCGCCGGCGACGGCCGTCTCGGCATGATCGACACGCGGGACGTCGCCGCCGTCGCCGCGGAAATCGCCCTCGCCCCGGCTTCGCACGCGGGCAAGACCTACTGGCCGACCGGCCCCGAGTCGCTCTCTTTCGCGGACGCCGCGGTGGTGCTCTCGAAAGTGCTCGGCCGGCCGATCGCGTTCGAACCGCTGACGATCGAAGAACAAACGCAGGCCATGATCGACGCCGGCCTACCGGCGGACCTGGCCGCGATGAACGCCCAAGCGGTGGGCTTGTTCGCCGAGGGCGACTGCGACTACGTCACCGAAGATGTGCCCTCGATCCTCGGCCGACCGGCCCGCGACTTCGAACAGTTCGTCACCGACCACATCCCGCCGTTCTCGTGAAGCCTCGTAGCGCAGCCGAAACACCCGTCAGGCAGCCCGTCCAGGAGGAGACCATGCCCATCTACGCGGTTACCGGAGCATCAGGGCAGTTGGGACGCTTGGCCGTCCTGGGACTGTTGAGCCGTGGAGTGCGGGCCTCCGACGTCGTCGCTGTCGTGCGCACGCCGGGCAAGGCCGCCGATCTCGCCGGGCGTGGAGTGCAGGTGCGTGAGGCGGACTACTCCTGCCCGTCGTCCCTGGTCGTCGCGCTGGCCGACGTCGACCGGCTGCTGCTGGTCTCCAGCAGTGAGCCGGGCCGGCGGGTCATCCACCACACCAATGTCATCGAGGCCGCCGCCAGGTCGACGGGCACGTCGCGCATCGTCTACACGAGCATGCTCAACGCCGATGACACGACCAACCCGCTGGCCGAAGAGCATCAGGACACCGAGCGCGCGTTGCGCGAGGCCGGCATCCCGTTCACGTTCTTGCGCAATGGCTGGTACACCGAGAACTACACCGGTCAACTCGACGAATACCTGCGGCGCGGCGAGATCCTTGGTGCCGCCGGCAGCGGCCGGATCTCGGCAGCGACACGCCGGGACTACGCCTGCGCCGCGGTGACGGCGTTGCTGCAGGACGAACCGGGCAATCGCAGCTATGAACTCGGCGGACCGTCCTTCGACCTTTCCGAGCTGGCCCGGGTGATCAGCGAGGTCACCGGCACCGCGGTGGTCTACCGCGACCTGTCGGTCGAGGAGTACACGTCCTCCTTGCGGCAAGCCGGCCTCGACCAGGGGAGCGCCGAGTTCGTCGCGGCGCTGGATGTTTCCATCGCCCACGGTGACCTGGCGACTGACAGCCAAGACCTCGCGCGGCTGCTGGGCCGTCCTGCGATGCCTCTCGCCGAGGTCGTGCGCACGGCCGCACAGCGCACCACAACCCGCTGACTTCCCATCGCAACCGACAGGAGCCGCGATGTCGTCACCCTACCCCGCCACCACGTTCCTATCCCGGGACGCCTTCGTCGCCAGCAAGCACGACGCGCCTGCCTACTGGTTCTATGACACCCTGTGGGTGATCTTGGCCGACGTCCACCAGACCGGCGGCTCGTTCTCGGTCATCGAACAGTGGATGCGGGCCGGAGTCGGGCCGCCGCTGCACGTCCACAACGTCGACGAGTGGTTCTTCGTGTTCAGCGGCTCGATGGACATGCAGGTCGGTCCGCGCGAGCTCACCGCCACGGCGGGAGACTCCATCTGGATCCCCCGCGGCACCGATCACAGGTTCACGACCACTGAAGAGACGCACGTGCTCAACGGCTACGCACCTGGTGGCGTTGAGCAGATCATCGCCGGCATCGCGACACCTGCCGAGCGCCGTGAGCTGCCGCCGAAGG
This sequence comes from Amycolatopsis sp. CA-126428, assembly GCF_002904335.1. Classification (GTDB taxonomy): domain Bacteria; phylum Actinomycetota; class Actinomycetes; order Mycobacteriales; family Pseudonocardiaceae; genus Amycolatopsis. Next base: position 6,987 of record NZ_PPHF01000134.1, read on the forward strand.
ATCTCGAGTTACCCAATCCGGACGCATTCGGCCGGCTGCTCGACAACTATTGGTCGTCCCTCAGTACCAATACCTGGGCCCAGACCGCACCCCAGCGCTGAGCTGGGCCCAGAAAGACAGCCTGGGCTCGACCGTTTCCTCGTCGGCTGTGGCCGGCCCGGCGGTGTTCCCGCCTGGGCCGGCCACGGAGGCCGAGCGTGCCCTGTACCTGCTCAGTCGGCCACCAGGGGAACGCCGGTGGTGCTCCAGACCGTGCCCCGGCGCTCGTGCCGGATCAGCTCGCCGACCGCGTGGGCCACCGGCGGCCCGACTTCGCGCTCGACCAGATGCAGGGCCAGGTCGATGCGGGACGTGACGTTGCCGGAGCTGAGCAGGTTGCCGTCATCGACCGTCCTGGCCTCGACCGGAACCGCCTTCGTCCCCCGCGAGGTCGCGGCCGCGTTCGTGGGTCACCAGCGGACTCCCGTCGGCCAAACCCCCGCTTGCGAGCAGGATCGAGCCCCCGCAGACGGTCGCCACGGCCGCGTCCGGCCCGGTTAGGGCCTCGCGCGGCCGGTTCGGCAGCTCGCTGCGTCCCGCCGCCGCGAGCAGCCAGCCGATGCCGTTCTCTACGGCCGGATCCATGGACAGGCCGCCGGCTGCCCCAGGAACCACGATCGCACTCTCGTTCCCCGGATCCAGAACCGCTGTGGCAGTCAGCGTGATCGATGCGAACCCGCTGGGCACCTCCCGCGCCCTTTCGTCGGTGACGAACTCGGTGGTCACCTGCCCGCCGGATAACAGGCCGGCGGAGTGGATGACCTCGAAGGGACCGAGGACGTCGAGGGGGTCGAGTCCGTTGTAGAGCGCGATCTGCACGTGCATGGCACAACACACGATCGATGAACCAATCGGCTGGCCGTTTGACCAGGACCTCAGCAATTATCACAAAGACACGTTGAAACCACACTAACCAGGTACGCAGGTGCTTCGGTGCCTTAACAGCTCGATCACCGCTCCGCTGAAGCGACCCGCGTGGCGACTCGGCGCGCGGACCAACTCTTGATTCGCTAGTGCGCCTGCTTGAGCTGATCTTTCACGGTATCAACTACCTCAACGGTGATGTACCGTAAACGCATCAACGGCCCGTTGCAGTTCTAGAAGCCGCAGCCGGGATCCGAGGCGTCCTCCGACAGCGGGCTGCCCGCAGGGAGCACATACAGCACCTCGAGCACCAGCGGCGTCGACCCGAGGTTGCGGCCGATGTGCACCTGGTCCGGCTTCTCGGTGAACGCGCGCCCGGTGCCGAAGACGCCGTCGAGGCTGCAGTCGGCCATGTTGTGCGTCAGCGTTCCAGCCTTCACGTACGCATACAGCGTGCCGTCGTGGAAGTGCCAGCCGGTGTAGCCGCCGGGCTGGACGGTGATTTCCCGCAGCGTGTAGTCGGTGTGGCCGATGGTCTGCTTGGCCAGGATCGTGCCGGTGACGCCGCTGGCGGGTGTCGCGGACGCGGTGGCGGGCAGCAGGACCGCGGCGAGCGCGGACGCAGCGAGGATAGTGAAAGATTTACGCATAAAGGTCTCCTCGTGAAGGCCGAAGGCCGATCTGGGTCTCTTCTGGCTGAGCGTAGTCGAGAGGAACGTTCAAGGTAGAGCATTGGAAGCTTGGCATACCATCAACTGGGCGCCATATAAGCTCGTCTTTATTCGCCTGCGCGGGGCAGCGTCTACCGGCCCGGATAGCCCTGCTGTTTGATCTCGCGGAACAGCCCGGTGGCGTTGCGTTTTCCCCGTTCCAACGCTGGTGTAGGTAGGTGACGTAGTCGTCGACCAGATGTGCGCGCTGCTTGGACACGGCGGTCAACTCCACGGCGGTGGCCGCGCGCAGGTATCGCGCACCGTGGCATGGTGCAGGCTGAGTTTCCGGCGGATCGCCGACTTGGTCCATTCTTGTGCAGTCAGTTCATGTATGGCGACGTGGTGCTCCCGAAGACGAGTAACGATCTTGAGGTCGGGCAGTTGCCGCTCCTCTGCGGGTGGGGTGTCGTCTGCGGGCGGTGGGGGCGGCGCGACGAGCCGAGCCCGATACGCGTTGATGGTCTTCTGGACCGCCTGGCCCAGGTTCTGCCACAGGTGGAACCGGTCCGCGACCTGCACCGCGTCCGGCGCACCCGCGCGGGCGCCTTCTATCATCGCCGGCCCGGTTCCCCGGCAGATCAACTCGACTTCGGGCCGGCGTTGCTTTGTGGTTCACTCCAGGCCTTCGACGATGAGCAGATCGAGCAGCGCCGCGTCACGGCGCAGTTTCCTGATCGCCTGATACTCGGCTGACCGGTACGCACTCAGTGCCGCCTCGTAACTGGGGAATTCCTGAACGAGTTGACGGCTGCGGGGCGACCCTTCGACGACCTCGTACCGCGAGTAATCGGTGATGAACAATGTTCGGGCGCCTTCGCGTCCCAGAAATTCGCGGACCGCGGTGGAGTATTTCGACATCTTCTCCGGGTCGGTGATGTCGCTCTGGTTGACCCAGTATCCCTTGGGCATGTTAACGGGCCTTTCGGCAAATGTGTGCTGAGGCGAACCGGTTCGCACGCGACGGTGCGCCTTTTCGGGTTCGTCAATCGATTTAGCGGCGGCTTAGGTACGAACGCGATCGTAGCAAACGCGTTCGTTGGTGACAAGCCTGTGGATGCGGGCGCCGCGTCGGAACCGTGTGCTCGGTGAGGCCTGCGCTATGACCGCCTCGAGGACAGCACCTGGTGTGGGTTCGACTGTGGTGGTGCGTTCGCGACGGGCTGCCGGACTGCCGGGCCACGTCGAGGGCAATCCCGCGAGAAGTCCCTACAACGGCCGCGCACTCCTGGACCGGCATGTGAGGTCGCACCGCGTGTCGTCGTCCGTCAACGGTCGCCACCCATCGAGCGTGGCGACCGCGGCAGCTGTCGTGATCGTACTTGCTCCCGTCCTGTTGCCGAAGCTAACTAAATTAGGTGGCTGGCCGAGGCGAGCAGCCGGCCCGGCTCCGGCAACGACGCCGGATCGCTGCAACGTAGCCGCCCGACGGGAAACCGGACGCCAGTCCGGCACTGGTTCCGGAGGGTCAATCAGCTATAGAGGCCGCGCGTCGAGGACGACAAGCCAGCGAAGGCAAGAGTGTCGTCGTGGAGGTCTACGAAACCAGCGCCCTTTCTCAGATGCGCGACTACCTTCCGGTGAGGTGGTCGGCGGCTGGGCCCTTGGCCACATTATCCACCCACGCTGCGGACGACCGCGAAGCGGACAACATGGGTGCCACGATGGCCCTGCTCGCGTCGAGGGCGCTTGGCCGCTCTGCGGGCGCCCGAGATCAGCGCAAGTCCGGGAACCTCTGGCTCCTTGAGGAGTCAGTCGGTGATCGCGTCGGTGGTCAGCACGAGATGCCCGTGCGCGCCACGGCCGAGCAGTTCATGAGCGGCACGGACGTCGTCGAAGGCGAAGCGCACCACGTCGAGGTGGAACAGGCCGGCCTGCGCCAGCGCCAGGACACGGACGCGGGCATTGGCCCGCACGGCGATGCCGGACGCGTCCTGCCCCGACGACCCGCCGAGCGCCAGGAACCCGTCGCGCTGCGCGCGATCGAAGGCCACGACGGTCGCGATTCGGCGCCGGTCCGCAACTAGCTCGAGCGAGACGTCTACCGCCTCGTCGGTGCCCACCAGGTCGATCGCTGCGGCGTACCCGTCCGGTGCGGACTGCCGGGCCCGCTCGGCAAGCCCTGGTCCGTAGGCGATCGGCGTGACGCCGACGGCGGCCAGGGTGTCGTCGTGCCCGCCCGACGTCGTGCCGACGACCCGGATACCGTCAACATGCGCGAGCTGGGCGACGGCTCGCCCGACCGAGCCGGACACGGCGTGCACCAGCACGGTTTCACCGGGACGCGCGGCCACCGCGGCCAGCGCGTGCGCGGCCGTGGTCCCGGCCAGCAGCAGGCATGCAGCCTGCTCCCACGACACCTGCCCAGGCTTGGGCAGTACCGACGACGCCGCGACGGTGACCTGCTCACCGTAGGCGCCGTCGATGCGGTGCATAACGACCTGATCACCCACCCGGATGGGTCCGGCCGGGCCGACGACGTCGTCGCCGACCTCGATCACCGTCCCGGTTGCTTCCACGCCAAGCGGCATCGGAAAGTGGATGTCGCCGCGTCGTGAGGCGTAGGCCTGGTCGGTGTAGCGCTTGAAGTCGACCGGGTTGACGCCGATCGCCGCCACCCGCACGACCACGTCGTCGGCGCCGCGAGGCACGTCCCGCACGAGCTCAAAGGACAGCTTCGATTCGTCGCCGAACCCGGTCGCCACTACCCGCCGGGGTGCGCCTTCGCGGCTCACGGGCGGGTCCCTGGCTCGACGGCGTCCCGGGCTAGGGGCAAACCGCCCAAACCAGCTCCGACGACGGTGATGATAGGTGTGCTCATGATGCCTCCAGCAGATCGGGTATCTCTGACAAATTCGCCGTAGAGAGGCTGAGCAAGTTCGTCACGAACATGTTCCTTGACGACCGGGGTATAACTTCGGACCCTCATGCTGGGAGGATTGGCCTCGTGCGGGCGCCGAGCCGCCAGAAGTCAGGAAGGGCAGATTAGCCGGCGCACAGCCCCTCGATGAGCGTTCGGAAACCCCACCGCAGCCGCTGCTCGCCGGTCCCGGAAAGAATCTCGTCACGGACGCGGACCAGGTACGGGTAGGTGTCGCGCTGCGCCTCGGCTATCGCCAAGGCGAGGTCTTGCTCCTCGCCGTCCGCTTCAACCGATTCTTCCCGGCTACCCTGCTCGGCTGCCATGGCGGTGGCCTGCTGCAATAGGATGTCGACGCCCCACGCCGCCTGCCGATTCGACAGGCCACCGACTAGCAGTAATCCGAGCACTATGTCGATCAATCGCAGATAGTTCGGGCCGGACGGCCGCAGCGTCAGCACCGACCGCGCCAAGCTGGGATAGGCGAAGAGCAGATCGGTGTAAGCGCACAGCAACGTGATGAGCTGCTCCCGCCACTGCTCCGGGCCCCCCTCGCTAGGCTGCTCCAACCCGGCGACGAGCTCGTCCAGGATCGCTCCATGCAGTTCGGCGGTGTTCCGCACGTATACGTAGAGCGATGCCGGCCCGGTGTCGACTTCCGCGGCCAGCCGTCGCATCGTCAGGCGCTCCAAGCCTTCTTCCCGCATGACGCGCAGCGCAGCGGCCACCAAGCCATCACGGCTAAGCGGCGGTTTGGCAGGGCGGTCGCGGCGGCTGAGTGGTAAACGACGTGGGCTCACAACGCGATCGTAGCGAACGCGTTCGTCAAACGCCAGAGTTGCTGGCTGTGACTCGGCCTCCATGCGCGCGAAACGGCTCCTCGTGCGGAGGTGGCAGGTCAGCGAACGAGCCACAAACTCGTGAGGCTGATCATCTGCAGGCAGAGTCAGGTCGTGGCGGCGGTGGCGCAGGGCCTCGGGCGAGGTAGTCCGGGTGGCTCCGCGCGAGATTGGTCCCGCACGCTGGCGCCGGTGGCGCGTTACCTGAGACTGAAGGATGCGATGGTTCCCCTCGGTCCAGCAACAACGAGCACGCTAGTCGAGCATGAGGAACCCTGGGCGTATCCGTACGCCCGGCACCTGCTGTCGGCAGTCCAGGCGACGGACGTTGAGACCTGACGTCGGCATCGCGAAGCCGGGCGGCGGCCGCGCTGACCGGCCGCTCACGTGAGCGAGACGACCGCGCGATAGCGCGCCCGTCCACCGCGGACGAGGTCGATGGCGGTGTTGATCTCCGTCACCGGGAAGGTCTCCACCTGCGGGCCGATTCCGTGCCTCGCGGCGAAGTCGAGCATCAGCCGGGTCTCGCTGGGGGACGCGGGCACGCCGCCGGAGATCGTCTTCTCGGCCGGGAGCAGCTGCATCGGGTGCACGGCGATCGCCTCGCGCGGCACGCCGACCACGCTGATCCGGCCCTGTGGCACCAGCAGGTCGAGGTAGTCGCCCCACGGCAGGTTCGCGGACACCGTCGACAGGATGAAGTCGAACGACCCGGCCGCTGCTTCGAGAGCGCCTTCTTCGCCGGTGGCGATGAAGCAGGTGGCGCCGAAGCGACGGGCGTCGTCCTCTTTGGACTGGGACGTCGAGATCGCCGTGACGTCGCAGCCCCAGTGGGCCAGGAACTGCAGGGCCAGGTGACCGAGGCCGCCGATCCCGACGACGGCCACCCGGTCGACCGGCCGGACGTCGTGGCGCAGCAGCGGCGCGAAGACGGTGACGCCGGCGCACATCATCGGCGCCGCCTGCTCGGACGGGATCGCGTCCGGGATGGGATAAGCGGTGCGCCAATCCGAAACACGCAGCAGCTCCGTGAAGGCGCCGCGGTCGCCGCGCATGACGGTGTCGTCCCGACGGGGACAGAGGTTGTGCCGACCGCTCAGGCAGAGCGCGCAACGGAAGCAGGCCCCGGCGATCGCGCCGACGCCCACCCTCGTGCCGACCGGCAGGAGATCGGTGTCGACGGCGCTGCCGACTGCTTCGACCACGCCGACGGCTTCGTGCCCGGCGACGCAGGGGTAGCGGGTGATGCCGTACTCGTCGTCGATCTGGCCGATGTCGCTGTGGCAGACGCCGCAGTGCGTCACGCGGACGTCGGCTTCCAGCGCGCCGAGGGGGCCGGGCTCGCGTCCGTACGGTTCGAGGCGGGCGCCCGCGGAGCGCGCCGCGTAGGAGGTGACGGTCATGGTGTCCCTTCCTGCCGGAGTCACACCGACGGTACAGTACGAAACGGTCTCGTACCGTTCGAGGCCGTGACGTGCACTGATATGCTCGCCGGATGAGTGTTCGCCCGCTGGATCCCACCCGCGACGCCCGGATCCTCAACGCGGTGCTCGACCTGCTCGCCGAGACTGGGTACGTGTCGATGACGATCGACGCCGTCGCCGCCCGGTCGGGGACGTCGAAGGCCACCATCTACCGGCGGTGGCGCAACAAGCGCGAGATCGCGGTCGCCGCGATGGCCCGCTACCAAGGGAGCCGGACGTCGTGGTCGGCCGACACCGGGACGTTCCGCGGCGACCTGCTCGCGCACACGCGACGCTTCGCTGAAGTGCTCGCCGGCTACGACGGCAGCCTGGCGGTGGGGCTGGTGCAGGCCCGGGCATCCGACCCGGAGCTGATCGACGAGCTGGAGACCCGGTTCTCCAGCGGCGCGCGGTTGCCCGAAGAGGTGGTCGAGCGGGCCGTCGAACGTGGTGAGCTGCCCGGCCTGGTCGATGTCGGGCTGTTCGAGGAAGTCGTCGCGTCGGTGCTGTTCATGAGGTGGCTGTGGCGGCTGCCCCTGGACGACGGGTTCCTCGACCACGTCGTCGATCGGCTGGCGCTGCCGGTGCTCACGTCCGGGGCTCGACCTCCTCGTAAACCTCGAACAGGCCCGGGTACGCCCTGGCGCCCGGGACGCGCTGCCCGGCCGGGGTGAAGTCCTGGAAGACCGCGCGGTAGGCGTCGACATCCGCCCAGGACGCGATGGTGACGTACGGGAACATCGTGCGTTCAGGCCGGTGTTGCGGTGCAGCCGGCGCGCCGCAAGCCCGGCGCGGTCGCGAAGTGGCCGATCGGGGCGCGCCAGGTCCGGAGGAACCCTTCCTCGTGTTCCGGCGGTACGGTGAAGCTGTTGATCAGGGTGACGGTCATGTGTCTGTTCTTCCGGACGGTTCAGGGCACAGTGACGACGGCGCGGCCGTGATCTGTCGCGCTCGCGGCCTGGTCGGCGCCGGCCTCGGCAAGGTGAGCGTGCGGGTGACCGGCAGGACGAGCCGGGTCGCCGCGGCCAGGCGGGTCCCTTCACACAGTGCTGTTGTCTTGTCTCGGCCGGCTCTCGTCGACACCCGCGGGCCGAACTCGGGCGCGCCGAAGTCGGCGATGGAGGCGACCGGGCGAGATCGTTGGTCAGCTTGACGAGTTCGGCGATGACACCCGAGTCTGCGTTGTTCCAGGCCGCTTCGATGGCGCGGCGCGAGTGCCCGGACCCCTGTTGTCGACGAGCTGAAGGCCGTAGGTGGTGGGGGCCGCGCCGACCGAGATGAGGTAGTTCTGGGTGGCCGGTACCGCGATCTCGATGACCGTGGCTTCCCGCGCGACGGCGAAACCGGACGGCCGTCGACCCGACACCGCCGACGCCGAGCTCGAAATGTCCGGTGTGGACGCCGGAATCGCCCACTACGTGAGTCTGAGCAGCGCAGACGAAGCGGCAGCGCACATCAATTGATGAAGCTGGACTCGCTTTCGCGCGGTCGTCGGGTTGAGTCCGATGGAGTACTTGCGTACGTGGCGCACGGCGATCGCTCGCGGTCGGCTGCTGTACGGTGCGTTCTCCCGCGAGACCGGGCATCAGCGGCGACGGCGTTCCGCACGAGCGTCGAATCGCCGTTCCGGATCGCCTCGACGAGCCCTTTGTGCACGGCTATTCACTCGGCCAGGTAGGCCGTCGAGGTCGATGACGCCTCGGGGGCGGTGCGGACCGGCAACTCGGTGCACCGGGCGGATCAACACCGCGCGCGGCGGGTGAGCGAGATCGTTGCTGGTGATCGCGGCAATGTGTTCGGGCAGGGACCAATTCGTGTACAGGTAGCTCTAAAGACCGTGGCCGAAGCGGCGCATCGTGTTCAGGCAAGCGCCCAAATCACGAGAGTCCCGGCCGGTGCGGGTTGCTGCCGCCTCGTGCGCGCCGCGGACGGCTATGGCGTGGCAATGGTTGTCGCGCCTCGGAGCGTCAGAAGGATCTGACGCGGCCGGACTACGGGGCTGACCTTCGTCAAGAACAAATCCGCTGCAGCGCTCTGGGCGGACGTTGACGATGCCACGTTCGGCCAGCAGCCGACATGTCTCCTCGATGGTGGCGCGACCGTAGCCGGTCTGCTTGCGCAGCCCTCCATCGTGGCGACCCGATCGCCGGGGCGCAGGGGTACGGGTACCGATCAGCTGGCTCGATGCCCAAGGTGTGAGCACGCGCCAGGCCGAGGGCACGTGAAAACATACGCATAATTTGCCTCTTGACAGGGCGCCCCTGCCGAAGACAGGATCAAAACTACCCGAAACATACGGGTCATTGGGGGCATGAGTGCCTGGTAGCCCTGCCAGGCAGAGAGGCGAATAGCTGTGGTGCAGCGAGCGTGGGCACGAAGCTTCTTGATGGCTGACGCCGGAGATCGCCGATCGAGTGGTCATCGCACCCGGCAGGCGCGCCGACCTTCTGCTGATCTCTGGTGATCCGATCGTCGTCATTCGCGACACACAGAACACCGAACGGACCCAGAGCGCCGACACCGGAGTACTCCCTCATCCGCTGACAAAGCGATCCGTCATCACGGTGCCGGTCCGTCCGGTCTCGCCGTCCTCGCTGTGTACGCAACGACGCCACACTCCCAGGAGCTCCCATGGCCAAGCCCTCCGCCGCTGCGGTGGCCCAGCCGCGTAAGGCGGCCATCGCTGGATGGATCGGCAGCACGCTGGAGTACTACGACTTCTTCATCTACGGCACGGCCGCCGTGCTGGTCTTTAGCAAGATCTTCTTCCCCGCTTCGGATCCAGCCGCCGGGACGCTGCTCGCCCTGGCGACGTTCGGGGTCGCTTATCTGGTCCGGCCGATCGGTGCCCTCGTGTTCGGCCACATCGGGGACCGGTTCGGGCGTAAGCGCGTGCTGGTTTCGACCGTGCTGCTGATGGGCGGGTCGACGTTCCTGGTCGGCTGCCTGCCGACCTATGACCACATCGGCGTACTGGCGCCGGTATTACTGGTGACGATGCGCTTGCTGCAGGGGCTGTCGGCGGCGGGGGAGCAGGCCGGAGCCACCTCGATGAGCCTCGAACATGCACCGGCGAATCGCCGGGCGTTCTACACCAGTTTCACTCTCAGTGGTACGCAGCTCGGACAGATTCTGGCCACGGCTGTTTTTCTACCGGTCGCCGCTCTGCCCCGGGACTCGTTGCTGAGCTGGGGCTGGCGGGTGCCGTTCTGGCTCAGCGCCGTGGTCGTTCTCATCGGCTTCCTCATCCGCCGCTCGCTGCAGGAGACCCCTGTCTTCGAGCAGAGCCGACAACGCGACGAGGTTGTTCGGGTACCGCTCGCGAGCTTGATCCGGGACCATTCGGGCTCCGTCGTGCGGGTGGTGGCGGCGGCCACGATCGCCACCGTCAGCACGATCTTCACCATTTACGCTCTCTCCTACGCCGTCAACACGCAGGGCTTGTCCAGCACCGCGATGCTCTGGGTCGGCATCGTGGCCAGCATCGTGTCTTTGGTGGCAATCCCCGGTTTCGCCGTGCTCTCGGACCGGGTCGGGCGCAAGCGTGTCTTCATCGGCGGCTCGCTGGGCTGCGCCGTGCTGATGGCCGCCTACCTGGGTTCCATCTCGACCGGCAACTACGGTCTGATCTTTCTGACCGGCATTCTCACCTTCGGTGTCGCGCATAGCGCCGCCGCCGGGGTGTGGTCGGCCTTCTACGGGGAGCTGTTCCCGGCTCGGGTCCGCTTGTCCGGCATCGCGGTCGGCACAGCGATCGGTTTCGGCCTGGCCGGCTTCGCGCCTTCGATCGCGACCGCGTTGTCCGGCGGGAGCCCGACCGCATGGCTACCGGTCGCCGGATTCGTCGCCTTCGTCTGCCTGATCAACATCGTCGCCGTCGCGACCGGGCGGGAGAACTTCCGCACTCCCACGGAGCAACTCGGCGTCCGAGCCGCAGAGCTGCAGAGCGCGTCCGCGCCCACCTCATCCGCGCGCTGAACTGCCGCCTCCGCCAGGCTGGCATGGCTATCCGAATCGTGTCGTGGATGCTGTCGGTATGAACGACTCATCAAAGCCGGCGTAAGCCACGCCGGCCGCGCGGCGGCACTCGCCTAAGTTGACGACATGGTCCGCGGTATTTGTCAACGGACATGGTGGCGCCGGCGAGCTGCTGTCGGGGCTTGGGCGCATCGATGGGCTATCCGACTGAACCAGACTCTGGCGTTGCGGCGTCCGGTGTGGTGAGGTACCCGACCGACATTCCGGACAACGCCGCGGCCCAGCGACCCCACGACGTCCCATCCGGCCAGATGTGCGCCGACATCGTGCGGTGAATGCACGCGCCCGTGATCGTGCGGGCGACGATTACGAGCGCGGTCATCGGGTCCGGTTGGCGGACCTCGGCGAGGTGGTGCATTGCCTTGTCGAGGAACAGCCGCTGGATGGTTTCCAGGGCTTGGACGCCCCGATCGGTGGCCTCCTGATTGCGGGCGTTGACCAGGACGTAGGGGATCGCATGGGTCCCTGCCGAGAACCCGTCGGCCAGGGCACGAGTGAACGCTTCGACGAGTTCCCGCAGGCTGTCACCGGCGTTGTTCAACGCGCTGGCAAGGTCCTCCTCGATTCGGCCGAGCAGCCGGTCCTTGACCGCGTTGAGCAGCTGGTCCTTGCTCGCGAAGCGCCCGTAGATCGCGCCGATGGACACTCCGGCGCGTTGCGCGACGGCCGCCATTGTCAGCTCGTCGGTACCCGCCGTGGCCAGCACCTGCTCGGCCGCCGTCAGCAGGCGTTGCAGTGCGGCGCGGCTGCGTGCCTGTTGCGGTGGGTGGAAGCCAGGTGCTGTCTTGTCGGAAACCACATGCTGACGGTACCCGGCGGCCGATAGTGCAGGTCGCCGCGTCAGGCGCGCAGGTAATTGAGGCACATGTCGACCACCTCGTCGCTGATCGGCGTGCGTGATTTCGGAAGGCCGATCCAGCCTCCGGTATGCCCTGCTGAGGCCATGCAACTCATCGCCACTTGAAACGTCATCGCCAGTGCCAGCTCCGGATCACGGTGCCCGATCTCGTGCGCGTCACGCAGCGCTGCGGTGCAGAACGACGCGCACAGCCGCTGCCAGGCGAGCGCCCCTCGGGCGAACAGCTCTTCGTCGGGAGATACCGCAGTGCCGAGAGAGCGGGCGACCGCGCTCAGGTCGGCCTGGGCGAGGAACGTGACCAGCTCGCGCACGGTGTGGTCGAGGCCTTTGCCGTGGTCGTGGAGCCGCTCGGCAGCGTCCTGCTCGAGCCGCGTGAGCAGTCGGTCCTTGACCGCGAGGACTAACCCGTGTTTGCCGTTGAACCGGCTGTAAAGCCCTCCGATAGAGATCCCCGACTCCTCGGATATGGCCGCCATGGTGAACCCACCGGGGCCGTCGCGGGTCCAGACCGTTTCCGCGGCGGTCAGGATCTGCGCCATCGACCGCCGGCTGCGGTGCTGGCGTGGGGGATGCAGCAACTCGTCCTGCAGCCCGGGCAGCCAACTCCCGACGGAATGCTCGTCGTCCGGTTCCGCGGGCATCGATCTCCTTCCGGTTCACGCTTCTGCGATCTCCAGCTCGCTCTCGGAGTCCGGAGACCTGCTCAGTGCGGCAGTGGCACCCAGCGCCACCACGCACATGACGCCCATGGCGTAGAAGCCGAGATCGAACGAGCCGGTCGCGTCCTTGACCGCGCCAAGGGTGTAGGCGGATGTGAGGCCGCCGACGTTGGCGCAGGTGTTGGAGAATCCGCTCGACACACCGGCGACCCGGCCACCCAGCTTGCGGATCGGGATCTCGAAGAGCGGTCCGAAGTAAACCTGCACGAACACCGCTTGGAAGGCCACGATCGCGACTATCAAGGGGAGGCCGTGAGACAAGGGGAGGAGTGTGAGAGTGCCCGCCAGGATTGACACCGCGGTGCCGATGATAAAGAGCGGGCGGCTGATCCGGTCGGAGAGGTAGCCGCCGAAGAAGTTGGCGGGAGCGGTGATGGCGGCGGCCAGCGCGACGATCAGGCCGGCCGTCTCCAGAGTCACTCCCTTGGCCACGACCAGGTAAGTCGGCAGCCAGAATACGATGCCCTGGGTCACGGCCACGCGGACAAACTGGATGACTCCGCAGAGCCACAGGACCCGCTGCCTGAGGAGGCCGGCCAGCTCCCTCAGTCGCAACGGCGTGGCGGCGTCGGCCCGCGGACCGTCGTCGCCGACCCGCCAGTACACCATGACCATCAGCAGGCCGAAGATCGCGAACAGGATGAAGAGGGGCCGCCAGCCCAGGGGCCGCACGAGGACAGGCCCGAGTGAGCTGAGGAAGATGTTGGAGGAGAAGCCCCCGGCCGCGTAAAGACCCATCGCGGTGGCCCGGCGCCCGGACGGGAACTGCGCCGTGATCAGGCGCAGGCCCGGTGCGAACATCAGGGACCGGAACACTCCGGAGACTGCCTGATTTACCACCAACGGCCAGTACGCCGACCACAGCGGGAAGCTCAACGCGAGCAGATTGGTTCCGACCGTGCCTAACAGGAACAACCGCTTCGGCCTGAACCGGTCGGCCAGATAGCCGGCCGGAATCTGCATCGCCGCGTACGTCGCGATCGACGCGGCCGCGAGGCCGCCGGCCTGCGCGAAGCTCAAGCCGAGGTCCTTACGGATCAGCGGGAGGAACAGGGCGATGCCCGCATAGGCCAGGGATTGAAAACTCTGGCACACCACAATCAAGGTCGCTGTGGTGATCCGCCGGCTCTGCGGGCTCGGCGGTCCGGCCACCGTCACCGGCCCGCTCACCCGGCCAAGCCGGAGGGGATCGGATCGGCCGGCCGAGCGGCGGCGAGACTGCTCAGTTGCCTCACGTCATCGGCCATGCTCTGCAGCTGGGAAAGCACTCGCCCGGACGGTTGCGAGTCCGGCTCGATCGGGGACTCCGCGGCGTTGACGGCAAGGCCCAGCACCGTCGGCCGGCCGCTTAGCGCGTGCACGATGGCTCGCAACGGGTGCAGTGTGGTCACGGCTGCCAGCCACCCATACGCCGTGGCGACGCAGCCGACGGCCCGGCCCGGCAGATCGCGCCGCGGATCGGCGCGGAGTTGTCCGACAGAGTTCAAGGTGTCCTTGACCAGGCCCGACACGGACCCGGGGTAGCCCGGTGACGAGATGATCACGCTGTCGGCCTCGCGGAGCGCGCGACCACGCCAAGTACCACGCGGGTTGCCGGCTGCGTCGGGTCGTACGTCGGCAGGGCAGCCAACGCCTCCGCGCCAACCAGGCGCGTGCGGGCGCCGTTGATGCCTGTGGCTGCCAGCGCGACGTGCAGTGGGGACTCGCCGGAAGGGCCGGGCGCAGGTGCCGTCGAGGCCGACGAGCAGTGATGCGGGCATGAGAGGCTCCGTTACGAGTGGTCGTCGGCACGGCCAAGCGTCCGGCCGAAAAATTTGGAGTAAGGACCTGCGACTCGGGCGTTTCGAACTCGGGCCCACCGTGTCCTGTCCCCGGCGATGTCGAGGAATTCGAGGGCCGCGTCGACGGCGCGCAACGCCTCGCGCAATCGCAGGCTTCGTCCCTGTCCACGCCCGTGTCGGCGTCACCGTAATAAATCGGCACCGGCGAAACGCCGCTACGAGCCCGGTTCACCGGGTTGGCGTCCTGGGCCCGCTCGAGTTGTTCAGACGGCTCGTAGCCTAGAAACCGGCTCTCGGTCGAGCCAGGCTTTCCGGGCCATTCCATCGCTTCGCCAGCGGCGCGTCCTCAGCTAGGTCGTCCAGTCGGTGGGACCGTAGAAGTCGATGGCCGCCGTGAGCTCGCTCGACACGCCGGGCAACGGCCCGACGGTGCTTTCCAGATCGAATCGGGCACGCCGCTGCTCAGCGCTGCGATGGTGAACAGGACTCCTTCCGCCGAAGAGACCCAGCCGGCGACGCGCTCGGTAGGCGGCCCACAACCGGCGCCGTTGGCGCGGACTCACCGGATCGCGGCATTCACATCGTGCAGTGCGGCCAGGTACCTGGCCTTCTCGGAGAGGCGGGAGCTGACCGGAACGACGGCGTAGCTGGCGGCCGGCAGGAACGGCCAAGGACCCATTCTGCTCAACCTCGCCGAAGTATCTGCCGGGTGGCGTAGACCTCCGCGGGATAGGCCCGGCCGATCGGCGGCCGCGTGCACGTCGAGCAGAAGCGTCGGGCACCCGATCTCGACCGCGTAGCTGACGCCGCGATCGCTGGTGACACCCGGGACGAGCCGCTGCGGTTGCGGCAGATGCGACACTTCCACCGCTGCCGCGAGAACTCGGCGCGGCACGGCCTCGCGGCGAGGTCCGCCGGTGGCAGGTTGCGGCCGGTCAGGGGCAGGGGCGGCTGGGTGCAAATCATCGGAAACCTCAATCTCGGACGGACGGCGAGGTCACACGCGCAGCATCGCAGCCATCGGTGGTTCCTTGCCGGACAGGTACCAGTCACCGAGCCAGACTTCCTTGGCGTCGGTGGAGTCATGAGTGGCGAACGTGCGAGCGTTGCGCCAGAAGCGGTCGAACCGGTACTTGCTGGCGGTACTGCGTGCGCCGGTGAGGTCGAAAATCCCCTGGGTCACAGTGAGCGCGGCCCGCACACAGGCGACCTTGGCGGCGATCGATTCGATGAACAACTCCGTCACGTCATCACCCGGCTGAAGCTGTTCCAGTTGGGCGGCGCCGCGCAGCAGCACGGCGCGGGCTGCGCTGAGGTCGACGGCGAACTCGCCGATGCGCCGGCGGATCAGGGCGTCCTCGCCGGCGCTGGCGAATTCGGGGAGGCTGGGACGATCCAGCTTCCGCACGTAGCTCACACTTGCGTCGAACGCACCGAGGCCAGGACCCAGCAGGATCGCCGCGTGCATCAGGAACACATACGGCAGCAATGCGCCCCTCGGCCCATGTGCCTTGTAGAAGTATCCATCGGGGACGAACACGTCGTCGTAGACGACGGTCTGGCTGTGCGTACCGCGCTGGCCCATGACGTCCCAGTCGTGCTTCATGGTCACGCCGGGCTGATCGAGCGGGACGAGTGCGTGGTATCGCTTGTCCTCGCCGGTCATCTTCAGCCCCACGTTCGCCCACCCGCCGCTGCCGCTGTTGGTGTTGAAAGTCTTGGTTCCGGTCACGACGATGCCGCCGTCGACCCGCCTGGCGATGACTGGCCCGGCAGCGCCGGTCTCCGCGTTGGACGCGCAGAACCGCACTCCTCCGTCATGGATCAGCCGGGCGAACTCTGCCTTTGTGCTTTCCGGCAGGCCGTTGGACTCGTCGAAGATCTCCAGCGTCACCAGTGTCTGCACCACGAGGTTCATCCCGACCGACGAATCGCCTGTGACGACGTCGAGCAGGATCTCGAAGAACGCTTCGGTGTAGCGGGTGGGTGTGCCGTCGCTGACGCCGCCGAATCGCCGCGGGAGGTTGAAGGTGAAGAGGCCTTCCTCCCACACCCGCCGCATGCCGAAGGCGGTGTCGCTATTTTCCGCGTCGGCGACCGCGGCGCTCGCAGGCAGTTCCTCCCGGAGGGCCTTGGCCGCCCGGGCGAGCTGAGTGATGCGCTCCGCGACCTGCTCTTCGTGCAGCTCGAGGAACTCACCGTGCTCGACACCCATGGGCTCTCCTGCAACCGGATCACGTGACGAAGTGCGGTAGAGGGCGGTCAGGCCCGCTGACCTCCACTCGAACACGAACACGAACACGAATTCTTATTCTGGTATAGCCTTGAGCGTGCCGACTGTCAACAGCCTTGAGTGTGGCGACTGTCAACAGAAGTGCCGCGGCACAGAGACGTCGTGGAGCGATCCCTCCACAGTTACGCAAAACGCTTGACAGCCGGCCGAAACCAACGTCATCATATCAGAACGCAGGTTCGCATTCGCGTTTCGCCGCGCCCGGTGCTGAAGCCGGGCGGCGCACTCTTGATTCCTCTGGAGGTCCGGCGATGAGCCGTTCCCACGCCGAAGCCGTACAGCTCGCGGTCGCCGCGCTAACCGCGGGCGGAATGATCGTCGTCAGAGACGCGCCCGAGCGCGAGAACGAGGGTGACCTGATCGCGGCTGCAGAACTGATCTCGGACCGGCAGATGGCTTTCTTGGTCAGGCACACCACCGGCATCGTCTGTGCGCCGATGCCGGCCGCCCGCGCCGACGAACTGCGACTGCCGCCGATGGTGGCCGACAACTCCGACAATCACGACACGGCGTTCACCGTCAGTGTGGATCTGGCCGGCACCGGTACGGGCGTGTCCGCCGCCGACCGGGCGCGCACGGTGCGAGCCCTCGCCGATCCGAAGTTGCGTCCCGAGCGGCTACGCCGCCCCGGTCACATCTTCCCGCTGCGCGCCCGCGACGGAGGCGTGCTCGAGCGCGCCGGACACACCGAAGCCGCCGTCGACCTGCTCACCGACGCCGACCTGTCGGGCGTAGGCGTAATCAGCGAAATAGTCGCCGAAGACGGTTCGATGCGTCGCGGGACCGACCTGGAGCAATTCGCGTATCACCATGATCTCCCGCTGCTGGACATCGCCGATCTTGTGCGTCTGCGGACGGCCGAGCAGCCGGTCGAGCCGATCAGCAGCGCGACCATGCCCACCGAATTCGGCACGTTCCGAGCCGTCGTCTACCGCGCGGTCGATGCCACCGAACACCTCGCCCTCGTGATGGGCGACGTCGCCGCTGCGGGCGCCACCGGCAGCGGTGTCCTCGTTCGCGTGCACAGCGAATGCCTCACCGGGGACCTCCTGGGCTCGTTGCGCTGCGACTGCGGTGTCCAGCTGGAGCAAGCACTGCGTGCGATCGCCGCCGAAGGCTGCGGCGTCGTCGTGTACTTGCGCGGACATGAGGGTCGAGGCATCGGTCTCGGCCACAAGATCCGCGCCTACGACCTGCAGGACCAGGGCTTGGACACCATCGAGGCCAACATGGCCCAGGGAATGCCCGCCGACGATCGGAGCTACGAAGTCGGTGCCCGGATCCTCGATGACCTCGGGATTCGCACCATTCGGCTGATCACCAACAATCCTGTCAAGTACCGGGGCCTGGACGGACAGGGACTTCGTATCGCCGGCCGGGTGGGCCTTCCCACCGTGGCGAATGTCCACAACGTCCGGTACTTGCGCACCAAACGAGACTTGATGGGCCACGCGCTGGACTTGAGCATGGCGGCAAGAGCCGAATAAGCACGATATTTCCCCTTTGCTACCACACGTTAATCGCCAAGAGAGGTCGATTATGATCGAGACGTGGGGCTTTTACCTGTTCACCTCCGGGAACACCGGTCCGGCGGAACGACCGACACCGACGCAGTATCAAGAGGCTTACGACCGCTACATGCACCTGTGGGCATCCTGCGAGGAGTGGGGATTCGACGGCCTCGCGTTCGCGGAGCACCACTTCGACCCGGTCTCCATTTCTCCGTCGGCGCACCTGCTGGTCGCCGCTGTCGCGGCCAGGACGAAGACCCTGCGCTTCACGACGCTGGGCAGCGTGCTGGCCTTGCACGACGCGCGCCGCTACGTCGAGGAGGTGGGCATGCTCGACTACATCACGCGCGGCCGATTCGAACCCGGTATCGCGCCCGGCGCGGGTGACGCCGAAGCCATCAAGGCCGGCTTGCCGCCGGAAGAAATCCGGCCCCGCTATCACAGCGGTGCCGACCTTCTGAGCAAAGCGGCCGAAAGCCCGATCGTGACCCACCAGGACGCGTTCACCAACCTTGAGGAGGTCCTGATGGTCCCGTCGATGCGGCCGGAAACCGGTTGCTCGACGTGGGCGACCGTCATGTCCCCCAATTCGGCGAAGTGGGCGGCGGAGAAGGGGTACAAGCTGTGCACGGCGTGGCTGCCCACGCCGATCGCCGCGTCCGTGGCCGCTGCGTATCGCGACGCCGCGCACGCCGCGGGGCGGGCCGTGGATCCGTCGATGCTGGGCTTGCGCCGGAGGGTGTTCGTCGCCGCGTCGGACGCCGAAGCGCAGGAGAAATACGAAGCCTCCCGCGACATGGTCGGTGTGACCTCGGGCAGAGCGTTCGAGACGACCGACCGCGCTGTCCGCACCATGGCGAATGAACCTGACGACTTCGCCATCGGCTCGCCGGCGACAGTGGCCGAAAAGCTGGTCGAGCAGTGCCGGGCCGGCGGCTACGGGGCGGTGATGTGCTTCACCGACTTCGCGTTGTTCGAGCACGCGGACCTCGTCGGATCTCACGAACTGATCGGTCGCAAGGTAGCTCCCATCCTGAGGTCGGCGACCGTCTCGCCAGCAGCCTGATGTCGACGGAATTCTTCGGATCACCAAGGGGTATCTATGACGGTCACGCACGACTTCGAGACGCACCATACGACCGGCGGAAGCGGCCTGGCGCTGGATGTGTTCCGCCCTAGCGCTGGCAGCCGTCGATGCGCGGTCGTGGTCCTGCACGGAGGCGGATGGCGGTCCGGTTCCCGGGAGCTTGTCCACACGCGCGCGGCCGCGCTCGCAGCTCACGGGTTCACCGCCGTAGCGGCGCAGTATCGATTGCTCGACGTCGCGGCGTGGCCAGCGGCGCTAAGCGACGTCGCTGAGGCGTGTTCATGGGTCCGTGAGAGCGCCGACACGCTCGAAATTGCACCGGACTATCTCGTGGTGCAAGGGCACTCGGCCGGAGCTCACCTCGCATTGATGGCGGGCACGTTCGACGCCGAGCTGCGACCGGCAGCTGTCGTCGCCTACTACCCGGCCATCGGTTTTCACGACGTGCCCGCGCCCGCGGCAGGTTCACTGTCTCTGCCGCTGGAGATGGACGACGTCGGCCGAGTCCCCAGCTGGATGCTGTTCCCCGCTGGGGCCGGCCAGGCCGACCTGCGCGCGGCCAGCCCGATCGACCTGATGCAGAAGGATTTCCCTCCGACGATCATCCAGCACGGGACAGCCGACAAGGCAATCGACGCGCGCTCGAGCATGGCGCTGCACCAGCGTCTGGCCGATCTCGGCGTGCCGGCCGACCTGCACCTGTACTCCGGCCAGAACCACGAATTCGACCGAGCACCGTCGATGACCACGACCACCGTCAGTGCCACGGTCGCCTTTCTGGAGCGCTTTGTGACGGATCGGGAGCGACAGACTGCAGAAGCCCAGCGGTTCCCCTTTCCGCCATCTCCGGATGCCTGACTGCGGCCTTCCGCAACCAGCTGAAACCTGTCGTGTGCGCCGGAGTCGGCGTGGACCGTCATCGAGGAGGCATCGGATGCCCACGGCGAACGAGACACAATCGATGGATGCCGCGCCCGTGCACAGATTCGACTTGCTTGTGAAGAAGCTTGGCCGCGGTCGGACAAGACCACGATCCGTTACGCCACCTCCGCGCGCCAACTCCTCACCACTGTCGTCGAATGCCGGTATTGACGGTTGAGCGCTGGCCGGTCCCCGAACGGCGCCCGCCCTGCGGGCGGGCGCCGTTCGGGGTCTCAGGCGGCGAACGGGCCCAGGTCGCGCACCGCGCGCAGGCGCTCCCCCGCCTCCTGGATCACCGGTTCGCCGTGGCCGAAGCACGCAATGTCGGAGTCGAGCGCGGCGAGCAGCCGGAACGATGCCGCGGCTCGGTCCCGGACGAGGTTGAACGGACCGAGCATCAGCGCGCCGCTGTTCTCGAAGATCGTGTCGCCGGTGAACAGTACCCGTGGGCCGGGCAGGTGCAGGCCGATACCGCCTGGAGTGTGCCCGGGGCCGTGCACGACGACGGCTCCGTCGCCCAATGGCAGCGCGTCGCCGTCTGACAGCTCGCGGTCGACCCGGCATGGTGATGTGGGCGGCATTTCCCCGTTGTCCCCGCTGATCTGCGCGAGCAGCGCCTCCTCTGAGTGCAGCAGCGTCGGCATCGGCGCGGGTGCGTCGCCGAAGCCCCGGGGCTTGAGCGCGGCCACCCGCCCTCGAGCCGGCGGCCGCTGCTGCGCTGCCCATGGCCGTGAACACCGCGCAACTCGGCCTGGACCTGCTCGGCGTCACCCCCGCCACGACCCTGCTCGTCAATGGCGGCACCACCACCGGCGGCTTCGCCGCGGTGCCCCTCGCCCGCCTGACCGGGGCCCGGGTGCTCACTACCGCGGGCCCCACCCACACCGAAGCCTTGCGCGCCACCGGAGCCGAGGTCACCGCTTACGGCACGGGCATGGCCGAACGGGTCCGCGAACTGGCGGGCGGGCCCGTCGACGTCGTCCTCGACGTCTCACCGCACGACGACGCCACCATCCCGGAACTCCTGCGCACGGTCACCGACCCCCACCAAGTCCTCACCATTAGCAACCTGTCGCAGGCACACGGATCCGGCGCCCGCGACGCATTCACCGAAGGACCTCTCGGCCACCGCTACGACGTTGTCGGGGAGTGCAGCCAGCTCGCGGCCGAGGGGCAGTTCGGTATCCCCGTCGCCCGCATCATCCCCTCTCCGACTGGCGTGAAGTCATCCAACTGAGCCAATCACCACACCCCGGCGGCAAGATCGTCCTCCAGGTCACCGAGCCGCAGTGAAACGAATCTCTGAGGCGCACCCGCTCTGAGCCGCGTATCGGTTGCAACGAACACTGCGTTCGCCAACCGCCGGTGCGAGAACCTGTTCCACCTCCGCGCTGCTGTCGGCCGCCTCGCGGCTGGCGACGTGGTGACCCGCAGCGAGGTCAGCGACAGGTGGAGCGCCCGGCGCGAAGCTGAGGGCCAACGATCTCCGGGCAACAAGGCCGTGATCCTCGAGCGGACTTTCCTACAGGCGCGGGAACTCGAGCCTTCCGCGGCATCAGCTTGAGGCTCCGTCCATGCGGTCGAGGGCAGCACGCACGGCCCGGGTTTGTCGGAGGTCGGACTATCCGGTCGCTTCGGGACTGTGCGTTCGTCGCGACGTACGGGTGCTGGCTGTCGCCATCAGCACGACAGCGGGGAGGGTGAGCAGACCGACGCGCAGGTTGCTGAGCTGAGCGAGCGTACCAGCGACCAGGGGACCGGTGACCTGGCCAAGGCTAGCGACCGTAAGGATCTGGCCGAGTGCTTGATCGGCGGTGCGGGGGCTGGCGGCGACGTGCAGGGCGGCGGCGAGCGGGAACGTGCCCCCGATTCCGATGCCGGTGATCACGAGCCCGACGGTCGCCGGTAGCGGGTTGCTGGTGGCGAGAAGAATCGGGGTGCCGAGGAGTGCGGTGAGCAGCGACAACCGAAGGACCGCCGTCGTGGACAGGTGCCGGGCGAGGCGGCTGGCCAGCAGACGGCCGGCGAAGTTGGAGGCGTAGAGGACGCTGACCAAACCGGCGGCGGTGTCCCGGCCGATACCGACGTCATCGTGCAGGTAGCTGGCGGCCCAGAAGCTGATCGTGAACTCCAGGGCGACCACCGCGACGACGGTCGTCAGGGTCCGCAGTGGTGTCGACCCGGCCGCACTACCGGCACGCGCGGTGTCCGGTGCCGGCGCGGTATCGGGTATGCGGGTGCGCCGCAGAGCGATGGCTGCGGCGGCGACCAGGGCGAAGGCGATGACGAAGGAGAACTGCCAGCCGAGGGCGGTGGCGGCGCAGGCGCTGACGACGGCGGGGGTGACAATGCCGGCCACGCTGACAGCGCCTTCGCCTTCGGTCATCGCGACGGCGCGGTGGCGGTGGTGCAGGTCGGACAGCACCGCCCAGAGCCGGATGAGGGCGGCGGTGGCGAAGGCGCTGAGCAGGAAAGCCGCGGTCAGCGTCACCGCAAGCGCCCGGCCGTAGCCGAGCAGTACACCGGAGACGGCCGCGGCGAGGAGGCCGACGACGATAGTGGGCCGCCGCGGCGTGCGGGAGCGGCTGGCGTGGATGCCGGCGGCCAGGCTGCCGAGGGCGAACGCGACCTGGTGCAGCGCACCGAGGAGATATGAGGTGTGCTCGATCTCCCGCAGATACGGCAAAACCGGGCCGAGGGCGGCGAAGAGGATGCCGAAGGCGAATAACGCCGCGAATGCTGCCCACGTCGCGCCGTCACGCCGGTAGACTGCCGCCTTCGGCTCGGTGGGAGCGGCTCGGTCGTGGCGGCTCATCGGGACACCGGTGTGCGGCTGGCCCAGCGCGCGAGCATCTCGGCGTCCAGGACACGGTCGAACGCCGAGAGCCCGACGCCAATCAGGGCCGCGTCCGCTCCGGACAGCGCGGTGACGATGCGGGGCGGTGGGTCGCGGTGCACGATCATCAGCCCGTCGTGCACGGCGCGGTCGAATTCGTCCGTCGCGGCATCGCGCAGGTGTGCGGCGAGGCCGCCGAGGGTGATCAGGTCCGGATCGAGGGCGTTGATCAGCCCGGCGAGCCCGCGGCCGAGGTCGACGGCCAGCGCGAGACGGGTCGCGCGGATTTCCGGTGTGGGGGCGGGGTCGGTGTAGAGCCGGTGGAGCCATGCGCGGGGATCGGGCTCGGCTGGCACGTGAGTGCGGCGGGCGATCGCCGGGGCGTCGAAGGCGACGGTCCAGCAGCCGCGGGCGCCGCACGGGCATGCGGCGGCGGGGTCGCCGAAGGGCAGGTGCCCGAATTCGCCGTGCAGCCCGCGGGCGCTGGGCGTGGGCCGGCCGTCGACGATGAAGGCGCCACCGACACCGACTTCGACCACCACGTGCAACAGCGTGTACGGGTGCGGGCTGTGGAGCCGGGCCTCCGCGACTGCGGCCATCGTCGCGTCGTTGCCCATCACCACCGGCAGGTCCGGGTCGGGCGCGATGCGGGCGATCGGCAGGTCGTGCCAGCCGAGCATGGTCATCTGCGCTAGCAGGTGCTCGGCCACCGGTCCGGGCATCGCCACCCCGACTCCGACGATTCGGGGCTTGAGGGACGCGGTGAGCGGCGCGATCCGCGCGCTCAGGCGGTCGAGCAGTGTCTCCGGGTCGGTGCCGTCGTGTCGGCCGGTGGCTGCGATGGTGACCTCGCCGGCCAGGTCGCAGGTCCCGATGCGCCAGTCGCCGTGTCGCACGTCGACGACCATGGTCAAGGGGCCCGCGGGGTGGGCGTGCACGGTGGTCGTCGGCCGCCCGGGGCCGGTCGCCGGGGCGCGGCGTTCGACGACCAGCTCGGCTCGAGTCAGTCGTTTGACCAGGTCGGAGGTGGGGCCGCTGTCGAGACCCAGGTGCCGGCCCAGCTGGGGGCGGGTGAGAACCGCTTCGCGGCGTAGCACCGACAGCGCGTCGGCGGCCGAACGCCAGTGTCGTGCTTGGGCTGTGGTCATCGCCCCTTAATATACTCGTGCAGCGAGGATATTCCAAGGCGATGGTCGCTTGGACGCTTCGCCGTCGGGGATGAACCGATTCCGCTGTCCGAGGTAGAACGCGACTGGTCGCTGCCGGCCGACAGCAGCAAGCGCATCGTGCTGACCCGAGGACGCGGATTCCGGCTCGACGCAGCCGGTGATGACTGGTCGTCCTTGACTGTGGATGGTGATAGCCGGATATTCGAGACATATCGACCCTCACTCAGAACACGCCGCGCTACCTCATGCTCGCCGGCTCGCCGTTGAATTGGAGCAGAGCGCCGGTGTTGCCGGTGAGCCGGATTTCGGTCAAACCGACATTGCGCATGGTGGGAAACACCCGGCGGTAGTCGGCAAGGTGGATACCCATCAGTCTGCAAAGCAGGAGCCGGATCAAGGTCGAGTGGCCGATGATCAGGACGCGGCCGTTCGGGTATTCGTCGGCAACGTCGTCGAGGAAAGCCAGGGCCCGCTCGATCGCCCGGACCGGGTCTTCACCGCCCGGCAGGTGATGGCCCACCGGGTCCCGGGTGAACTCCGTCCACCGCTCGCCCAGCCGGTGGGCCATTTCGCCGGCGGTCAGTCCCTCGCCGTCACCGAAGTCGAGTTCGCGCAAGCGGTCGTCGATTCGCTCCGGTAAATTCGTCCGCTCGCACACCGGGACGAGTGTCTGGCGTGCTCGCCGCAGCGGAGAGCTGAAACATGCCGACAGTCCCGCCGTCGCGGCCCAGCGGGCCAAGCGCTGAGCCTGCAGACGGCCCGTACTGGTCAAGTCGATGTCGCTGCGGCCGGCGTAGCGGTTGTCCGCGTGCCACTCGGACTGACCATGGCGCACCAGCACGACGTCGGTCACCTGGATGCCTCCCGTTGGTTGATGCTGTTCCTGGGGCGATGACTGCCGGTCGCTCCCATGCCGACGGTGGCGGCTCAGGCGGCCCCGTGGGTTGCTCGGGACTTGCGGGCGAGGGAGTCGAGGGACACGGCGACGGCGAGGACGGCACCGGTGACCATGAAGCGGAATGAGGAATCGAGGTTGAGCAGGGTCAGGCCACTGGAAATGGACTGGATGACGATGATGCCCAGCAAGGCGGCGGATGCTTTTCCCCGTCCGCCGAAGAGGCTCGCGCCGCCGATGACGGCGGCGGCGATCGCGTTGAGGTTGACGTCGCCGGCGCCGCTGGCCTGGTTCACCGCGGCGAGGCGGGCGGCGGCGAGGACCCCGCCGAGCGCCGCCAGGGTCGAGCAGAGGATGAACACCGAGGTGTAGACCCTGGTGACGTTGATGCCGGTACGCCGGGCGGCTTCGGCGTTGCCGCCCACGGCGTAGACGGAACGGCCCCAGCCGGTGCGGGTCAGCAGGTAGTGGAAGACCAGCACCAGGCCGACGAAGGCGACGAACATCCACCCGACACCGCGGCTCTGGTTGAGGTACCACGCGGCGAAGCCCAGACCCGCGAGGACCGCGAGACTGCGCAAGGCCAGCAGCGAGGTGGATCGCGCGGACAGCTTGGCCACTCGGCGTTCACGAGCCAGTGCAAGACCGGTGAAGAACACCGCGGCGGCGGCGAGTACCACCAGGACGTAGGACAGCCAAGCCGGCACGAAAGCCAGCTGCGCGAAGAACACCAGCTGCGAGTCGAACGGCAGGTTGATCGCGCCCTTGCTGCCGAGCAGGTACAGCTGCAGGCCGAGGAAGCCGAGCAGACCGGCGAGGGTTCCGACGAAGCTGGGTACGCCGAACCGGGTGAGCAGCTGGGAGTAGAGCCAGCCGATCACCGCTCCGGCCGCGAGTGCGGCCAGGACCGCCAGCCAGGACGGCCAGCGCTGGTTGACGAAGGTGACCGCCGTGACCGCTGCGGACAATCCGCTCACCGAGCCGACGGAGAGGTCGATCTGACCGACCAGCAGGACGCAGACCACGCCGAGCGCGATGACGCCGACCGACACGCATTCGACGGCGAGATTGCCGAGGTTCGCGCTGGAGAGGAAGATCGGGTTGAGGGCTTGGAAGACCGTCCAGATGATCACCAGGCCGATGATGATGGGCAGCACCCCGAGGTCGCCGGAGCGGATCCGGCCGGTGAAGGCGGTGAGGGTTCCGCGGACGCCGGCGTCGTCGCGCAGGCGTTCGTCGGCACGGTCGATGTCGGTGCGCGCGGGCGGGGTGGGTGTGCTGATCTCAGTCATCGTTGCCGACTCCGTTCGTGCTGGCCGCGGCGGCGGTCCGTGCCGTGCGCCGGGTCACCGCGTTGTCGGTCGCGCCGGTGATCGCGGCGACGATCTGTTCGGATGAGGTGGTCGCGGCGTCGAACACGCCGTTGTTGCGGCCGAGGCGCAGGACGGCGATGTGGTCGGCGACGGCGCGGACGTCGTCCATGTTGTGGCTGACCATGATCACGCCGAGGCCGCGCTGGCGAAGCGTCTCGATGAGGTTGAGCACTTCGGCGGTCTGAGCCACGCCCAGGGCCGCGGTCGGCTCGTCCAGGATGATGATCTTGGGATCGCCCAGCAACGACCGGGCGATCGCCACGGTCTGTTTCTGCCCGCCGGACAGCGCCGCGACCGGGACGCGCACGCTGGGGATCTTCGCGGAGAGCTGCCTCAGCAGTTCCCAGGACCGGGTCTCCATGGTCGTCTCGTCGAGCCGGGTGCGGCGCAGTTCCCGGCCGAGGAACAGGTTCTCGACGACGTTGAGGTTCTCGCACAGGGCCAGGTCCTGGAAGACCGTCGCGATGCCCAGCCGGCGAGCGTCCGCCGGGCTGGTGATGCGTACCTGCTCGCCACCGAAGGTGATGGTGCCGGCGTCCGCGCGGTGGACGCCGGAGAGAACTTTGACCAGCGTCGACTTTCCGGCGCCGTTGTCACCGACGATGGCCGTCACCCGCCCGGCGGCGACGTCGAGGTGGACATCGGTCAACGCTGCCACCGCGGCGAAGTTCTTGTCTATGCCGGCCAGCGACAGGATGGGGCGGTCCGGGATGCCCGCGCTGTTGGTGATGGAAGACATGATCTCCTCGCTGTTCCCCGTCGGTCAGGCGATGCCCGCGCGGGCGCACGCGGCGGCGTACTGCGGGGTGCAGATGGCCCCCGCTTTCAGTTCGTTGCTGCTCACCAGGGCTTGCTTGAGGTTGCCGGTGGTGACGACGGTCGGGTCGAACAGCTGGGTCGGGGTGTTGAACAGCGTGGTCGCCCCGGTCGGCTTCTTGCCTTGGGCGAATTGCACGGCGATGTCGGCGGCGGCTTCGGCGACGATCTTGATCGGCTTGGAGATGGTGTTGTACTGGTCGCCGCTGACGATCCGCTGCGCGGCGGCGAGCTCGGCGTCGTTGCCGGTGACCGGGGGGACGGGGTTCACGCCGGCGGCCTTGAACGCGGCGATCGCGCCGCCGCCGGTGCCGTCGTTGGCCGCGACCACGCCGGCGATCTGCGTGCCGAACCGGGTGATCTGGCCGCTGACCCAGTCCTGGGCCTTGGCCGGTTGCCAGTCGGGGGTGTCGAATTCGGCGAGCAGCTTGATGCCGCTGGTGTCGAGGGCGCTGTGGATGCCTTTCTTGATCAGGCCGGCCGCGGCGTCGGTGGGGGAGCCGTTGACCTCGAGGATGCCGCCTTGGGCGCCGGTCTGCTTGAGGTGGTCGACCAGCGACTGCGCGATTTTGGCGCCGATCTTCTCGTTGTCGAAGGAGATGTAGTAGTCCGGGGGCATGGTGGGGATCGGGCGGTCGTAGGCGATCACCGTCGCGCCCTGGGCGTGAGCGGTGTTGACGATGGTCGCGGCCGCGGTCGAGTCGACCGGGTCGAGCACGATCACCTTGGCGCCTTGGGCCAGGGCGGAGTTGGCCTGCTGCTGCTGTTGAGCGGCGTCGGCGTTGGCGTTGGCGTAGATGACCGAGCAGCCGGCGCAGAGCTGCTTGACCTTGGCCTCGAACAGTGGGTGGTCGGCCAGTTCGTAGCGGGTGGAGGCGATGTCGGGCATCAGGAAGGCGATCTTGGCCTGGGCGGCGTCGCCGGTGGCGCCGGGACTGCCTGCGGTGTCGGCGCAAGCGCTCGTGACGCACGCCAGGGTGGCGGTGATCGCGACGAGGGTGAGCTTCCTCGAAGTGTTCATGTCAGGTGCTCCGTTCAGCGGTGATCGGTGGGGGTGGACGCCGGTTGACGGCGGTGCTGCAGGACGTCGGGATTGGCGCAGTACGCCGGCTCCGCACCGCGCAGCCAGCGGCCCGCCTCGTCGGCGACCATGGCCGCGGCGCGTTGGGCGACGCCTCTGGTCGCGCCGGCGAGGTGGGGTGTGAGCACCACGTGCGGCGCGTCGCGGATCGGGTGTTCCGCGGGCAGGGGTTCGATGTCGTAGACGTCCAGGGCCGCGGCGAACAACTTCCCGTCGCGCAGTGCGGCGGCCAGCGCGGTGTAGTCCAGCAGCCCACCGCGAGCGCAGTTGACCAGAACCGAACCTTCCCGCATCAACGCCAGTTCGGCGGCGCCGATCAGCTTGTGGGTGTGCGGGGTCAACCGAGCGTGCAGGGACACGACTTCGGAGCGGGCGAGCAGCTCCGGCAGCGGCACGACCACGACTCCCCGCGGAAGAGCGGCGGGATCGACGTAGGGGTCGTGAACGAGGACACGCGCACCCATCGCGGTGAGCACGGTGGCCAGGTGACCACCGACGGCGCCGGCACCCACCAGGCCGATGGTGGAGCCGTGGACCTGCAGCCCGGTCGCGTCGTAGGCGTACAGGTCGCTCTTCCACTGTCCGCGCAGCACGCTGATGTGACTGTCGGGGATGCGGCGCATCGCCGCCAGGAGCAGACCCAGGGTGTGCTCGGCGGTGGAGACCGCGTTGCGCCCGGGGGCGTAGGTCACCGCGACGCCGTGCAGGGTGGCGGCGCCGAGGTTGGCGTTCACCGGGCCGCCGCGGCTGATGGCGAACAACTCCAGGTCGGGGCACGCGGCCAGGACCCGCTCGGTGAGCGGCGCCATCTGGGTCAGGCACACGCGGACACCCTGCAGGGCTTCGATCAGGGCGTCCTCCGATCCGGAAGCCTCGTCGACTTCAGCGATGGCGCGGAACGGTTCGTGCGGCCACGGCAGCGCGAGTTCGCGCACGGCCCAGGCGTCAGGACCGGATTCGGCGTTCAGGGCTTCGGCGAGCAGACGGTTGAGCACGAAGTGGTCGCCGGCGAGCAAGATGGGGGCGGGTGGTGCCATGAGGTAGTCCTTCTCGGAGTGGTTCAGCGGTCGGCGAAACGGATCAGGTTGCGCTGCCTGGCCTGGTTGGCGACGTCGGGGTCCAACCACGCGCGGTCGGCGAGGGCGGTGACGAAGGCGTCGTAGCCCGGGGCCAGCGCGGCACCTCGGGCCAGGTCGGGTTCGAGGGTGTCGCGCACGCGGACCAACCGTCGCGCAGCGGCCGGGATGTCGCCGCCGGCGGCACCGGCGGCCAGGACGGCCATCCCCCGGGCGGGTTCCGGGTCGTCGGGCAATCGGACCGGCACGCCGAGCACGTCGCAACGCAGCTGGTTCCACCACGGATTGCGCGACCCGCCACCGGTGAAGCTGATCGGTCCAGCGACGTCGGCGCCGGCGCCGCGCAGGACGTCGAAACACAGCCGCTCGACGTGCGCGACACCTGTGCACACCGCGGCGAAAGCCCGCGCGGCGCCGGTGCCGGTGCCAGGCCGGTCGAGCGCGCCGTTGCCGAGGAATCCCTGTGCCTGGGGGGCCACGAAGGGGAAACGTTCCCCCCGTCCGGTCAGCGGGTAACACAGCGGGACCTCGGCGACCTCGGCGGCGGCCGTGGTCAGGATCGCGAGGTCGGCACCGGGGAACAGGGACTTCACCGCACCAGCGCCGCTGCTGGACGCGCCGCCGGGCAGCCACAGGTCGCCGTAGGGTGCGCGGTGCGAGTAAACGGCTCCGGTCGGGTCGTGCAGCAACGTGGTGCTGACACCTTTGAGCGCCAATGTCGTGCCCAGGACGGAGTTCCACTCGCCGGGAACCAGGGCGCCGGCGCCGAGCTGCGCGGCGCACCCGTCGGTCATCCCGGCCACGACGGGCGTGCCGACGGGCAGGCCGGTTCGTTCGGCCGCGTCGTGGCACACCACTCCGAGCGTCGTTCCGGGAGGAACCACGGGCGGGAGGACGGCCGGGTCGAGCCGGAGGCGCTCGAGGACGGCTTGTGGCCAGCAGCGGTCGAGCTGGTCGTAACCGGTTTTGAGCGCGTGACTGGAATCGGACTCGACCGCGTGCCCGGTCAGCGCCGCGGCCACCACATCGGGTTGGTGAGCCAGCCGGACATCGCCGGTGAGCAGGCCCTGGTCCCGCCACCACAGGAGCTTCGGGAGAGCCCACGCCGGCTGGATCCGGTAGCCGAGTTTCAGCCAGAGATCGGCCCCCGCGTCCTGCGCTTCACCGGCCAGGGCGCCGGCACGGGCGTCGTCGTACATGAGTCCGGGGGTGCGGGGCGTTCCGTCGAGGCCGGTGAGCAGGACCGTTCCCGAGGTCGCACACACCGCGACACCGCCGACCGGCCGGGTGCCGATCTTCGCGGTGACGATGGCGAGGGCATCGGCGGCGGCGGTCCACCAGGCACGTGGGTCCTGCTCGTGCCGGTTGTGGTCCCGGTGGCCGTGCAGCGGGCGCGCCGCGTGGGCGATGGTGACGCCGCCGTCGTCGACCGCCAGCGCTCGGCAGCTTTGGGTGCCGAGGTCCAAGCCGATCCAGACAGCATCGATGGTCGGGTGCTCAAGCATGTGTTCCCACCTCCGAGGCCGCCCCGGCGTCCGGGTGCGTGCGCCAGTGCGGCCAGCGGACGGAAACCATCTCGCGTGTGGTGAGGAACTCCTCGTGCTCCCCGTCGTAGAACCCCGTCAGCTCCGGTACCGGGTCGAATCGCTGACGTGTCCGGATCAGCGCGGCCGCGGCGGTGGCGAGATCCGGATACCGGCCCAGCAGCGCCGAGGCGTGGACGAACGAGCCTTTGGCACCGACCTGGCTGTCGGTGGTGACGATCGCGGGGATCCCGGTGATGTCGGCGATCATCTGACACCACGAGCTGCTGGCCGCACCGCCGCCGCACAACCGCAGCTGCGTGGGGTGGCCGGGCGCGGCGGTCAGGCAGTCGCGGATCACGTGTCCGAGGCCCTCCAGCACAGCACGTGCGAAGTGCTCCGGTTGGTGTCCGAATTTCACGCCGGTGATCAGGCCGCTGGCGTTGAGGTCGAGAAACGGTGCTCGCTCGCCCGCCGGCGACAAGTACGGCAGGATCCGCAGACCGTCGGCACCAGGGGAGGCTTGTCCGGCGAGCGCGGTCACCGCGCCCGGAGCGGGCAACCCCAGCAGGCCGGCGAGCCAGTCGATGACCCCGCAGCCGGCCAGGGTCGGGAACGCTCGCAGCAGGAGGTCCGGCGTGTCGAGCGCGAGTGTGAGACCGGCCGGCTGCGCGGTGGTGTCGACGCTGTCCACCAGCACTTCCGTGCACAGCGTCGTGCCCAGCACGCATGATGCGTGACCGGGCTCGGTCGCTCCGGAGCCGATCGCGGTGGAGGCGATGTCGTAGGGAGCGAGTACGACCGGGAGTCCCGCTGGGAGCCCCAGCAGGCCCGCGGCCTCGGCGGTCAGCTTCTGTACCCGGTCAGCGGCGCCGAGCAGAGGTGGCACGAGGTGACGCTGCGGACCGAGCCCGTACAGCTCGAAAAGCGCGTCACTGTGCTGAGCGAGCCGAAGGTCCAGCCAAGGCGCCGAAGAGTCGGTGCTGTCCATGCCGAGCACTCCGGTCAACCGG
This sequence comes from Amycolatopsis sp. CA-126428, assembly GCF_002904335.1. Taxonomy (GTDB): domain Bacteria; phylum Actinomycetota; class Actinomycetes; order Mycobacteriales; family Pseudonocardiaceae; genus Amycolatopsis. Next base: position 38,753 of record NZ_PPHF01000134.1, read on the forward strand.
AGAAAGAGCCAGCTCCCGCAGGTCAGCACCGCGGCCGCGCGGGCCGTCGTCTCCGGCTCCTCGGCGATCAAGGCGCGCAGGATGGCGTTGGGCAGGCCCGCGTTGGTCAGGGATGCGTTGATGCGGAACGCCTCGGTGAGGACATCGCGCACACGCCAGTCTTCGACGATGCCGGCAGCACGCCCATCGTTCCACAGCACCGCGGGCCGCAGTGGCCGATGGCGCCCGTCGACGAGCCACGCGCCATCTCCTTGTGCGGTCAGCGCGAGGAATTCCACGGGGCGGTCGAGACGTTCCGCCGCTTCACGGACCGCGGAAGAGGCCGCCTCCCAGACGGCGTCCATGTCCTGTTCGGCGCGATCGGGGGAGGGGTGCGACACCGTGGTGCCGCGGCTGACGGCGAACAGTTCGTGCCCGTCTTCGTCGAACACGGCCGCCTTGATGACCGTGGTTCCCGCGTCGAGACACACCACGACGGGACGACCCGCGGGACCGCTTGCGGTCATGGGTGCTCCTCCGGATGCCCTGGCACGCTGCAGTGCGTGCCGTGATCCGTATTACAGCCAACCGGAGCTCGACTTAGCAAGTTCTAACATTGTGACACAGTGACCGAAGATGGCAGAAAGTAATATCTACTGTTCAAGACGATATTTCGAGGTGGATCGCTGATCTTGAGTAACCGTTAACTTAACACTAGATATCACTCTGATGGCGGGCCGCGTCCACGGTGACTCCTCGTCCGCGGAGATCGGTGAGGACGTTCGACGGAGTCTCGTCATCGACGATGACGCGGTCGATCGTGTGCAGGTCGACCAGCCGGTGCAGCGCCCGGCGACCGAACTTGGTGTGGTCGATCAGGGCGATCGTGCGGGACGCCGCGGCAATCAGGGCGCGACGGGTGATGACGGTGTCCTGGGACTGGATGAAGCAAGTTCCCCCGGTCACCGCGGTCGTCGACATGATCAGGACGTCGGTGCTGAGGTCCGCGGCCGCCACGGCGGTGGCCTGTCCGAGAAACGAGTCGTAGGCGGCGACGTACCGGCCACCCAGCCCGATGAGTTCGATGTCGACCTGGCCGGCGAGCGTGCGGATCACCGGCAGAAAGTGGGTCACCACCGTGAGCGGAGCCCGCTCGGGCAGCAGACGCGCGACGGCCAGTGCGGTGGTGCTGTCGTCCAGGGCGACGACCTGGCCCGGCCGGATCTCGGACGCGACCACCTCGGCGGCCATCGCGCTCTTCGCGGCTGCTTCGGCCTGCATCCGATGCTGCAGGTCTCCGTGAAACGTCACGGTCGGTGCGCTGGTGGCGCCACCGCGGACCTTGTGGAGGAACCCCCGCTGGGTGAGCGTGTCGAGGTCGCGGTGCACGGTCATGATGCTGACGCCGAACTCGCTGGCCAGATCGTCCACCCGCATGAACCCGGCTTCGGAGATCAGCCGCTGCATCGCGGCGCGCCGCAGTTCCGGATTGCCGCTGTGGCCTGAGCTGGAGCCGACTCGTGGAGACACCCCGTCAGCATCGCATCAACTGCCCCCCGCCGTCGTCGCCGCGTCGCTCCTGCCCGGATAAGGTATGTGCCGCTTGCAGACGGGCACGGCGTGCTCAGCCGTTGCGCAGGTACGGTTGTCGCGGACGTTTCGCCGCGGTGAGGCGGGTTCGGCTCGGACGGCGCTCGGTAGCTCACCAAACGTTTGCTCACTCCTCCGACTTGCCCGACTTCAGGCCCGACGAGATCAGGTCCATCACCGACGAGTCGGCCAGCGTG
>NZ_PPHF01000135.1 GCF_002904335.1 Amycolatopsis sp. CA-126428
GCGGATGACGGGATTCGAACCCGCGACCCTCACCTTGGCAAGGTGATGCGCTACCAGCTGCGCTACATCCGCATTCCGCAGCTCCGGGAGGTCGTTCCCCCGTCGCCGTGGTGTGGGAAAACCATATCGGACCCCGGAAGCGGGTTCGACACCGGGGTGTCACTCCGCCGTTGCGGGGCCGTCATCAGGCCAGATCGTGGGGGATGAGGTGGGTGAGCGCGTCGTCGACGTCGACCCAGAGGTGCTCGTTGCCCGGCAGGACCACGTCGTACGTCCGGTCGAGGAAGTCGGCCAGCTCCTGGGCGGACGCCTCGAACATGGCGTGCCCGGACGGCGAGTTCAGCTCGATCAGGACGGCTTCGGGGTCCTCGACGGAGGGGCGGATGCGGACGTCGCCGTCACCCGCGTCGGCCAGGAGGCCGTCCGCGAGGAGGTCGCGGGCGTACACCCACTCGACCCAGCCGGCGCGGCCGGTGCGGAAGGCGGCCACCACCGCGTACGGGTCGCGTGTGTCGTAGCGCAGCTCCACCTTCACCGGAACCGCGGGAGTCCGCGGCGCCAGCAGGTCGAAGACCGCCGTCGAGCGGAGCGTCACGTGATCGTTGCGCATCGTCCTACCCTTCGTCTCCCTTCCCGGCCCGGCCCGGCCGAGGGCGTCACCACTTGGACGCATCAGGAGGCCGATTCCGTCGCGGGTGCGCCGCAGATCACCCGTCCGGGCGCTTCGGCTCCCGTCCTCACCCGTGACCACCCGCGGCGCGCAACTGACCGGCGCGCCCCGCGGAGCCCACGCCTCCATACTGCGCGGTTTAGTCGCCGGGCGATAGCACCGTCGCACGGATGTCGAACGTGGCGTCAGGCGGCCCCCCGGCCGGACAACCCTGGCTAGCTCGGGGTTGTGCGGTCCGTACTCGCCGGTAAGCGGAGTGTGGTCGACCAGGACCACCCGTTTGCAGGCGCCTGAAAGTCGTACGCTAAAGTTACGGCCAACACCGCGAGCGGGCGATTAGCTCAGCGGGAGAGCGCTTCGTTCACACCGAAGAGGTCACTGGTTCGATCCCAGTATCGCCCACGCGAGAGTCGAGAGAGCCCTGTTCGCCGAAGAGGCGGCGGGGCTCTTTTGCTGCCTCCGGCGTCCGGCCTCCGAGGTCGGCCCGCATTTCCGCAGCCCGGTCCGTCGGGACGCCGAAGCGGAGTGAACGATCCGTTCGGATCATCCGTATCAGCTCACGAGAGCGGTTCGCGCCCCGCCGCCGGGGCTCGCCGGAACTGCTGTCGAAGCCTGCCGCCGCGGCGGTTTTCTGTCGAACGCCACCCGTGGGAGGCCGGATGTGATCCTCGGCACGTCGTCGCGCCGGCCTGAGGTCGCGCGAGGACGACGTGTGACAGAAGCGGCGCGCGTGACGGCCTGGCGATGAATGTCACCGTCGGTGGCCGCCGGGCCCGCGCGCCGGCGACCGCCGGCCCGGGCTGGTCCACTGTGGACCACCCGGCGCCCGCAGTGTCCACTGTAGATTCCGAAAAGGCCCGCTGGGCCGTTCGGCCCAGCTTGGTCCACCCGGGTGCGGGCATCGCCCATTTCGCTACAGAACGTAGTTTTCGTGGGGATACGCCCTCTTACGCATCGTCTTCATCTCGTTATCTTCCGGCCACTTTCTGGCGGGGATGTCACGCAGCATGTGGCTGGAAATCCCTTGTAACACTGCCGAGAGAGTCGCCGATAACTTGCCGTGTGAAGCCTCCGCGGGCTCTGCGCGACCACGAATAGGCAGTGACTCTCCGAAGTTATCTCCGGTGACGCTGCGTGCCCGCGGCTCAACTCGATCCAGTTCCCGGGAGGTCAGATGGAAGAGTCGGTGCGGCCTTCGTACACGGTGAGCCAGCCACCGCCGCACATCGACCTCCAGGCCATCCCGCGTCCCGCCCAGCGAGGCGACCACCCCGGCGACAGCGGGGGCCCGTCGGCCAAGGCGTGGCCCGCGGCCTGGGAAGCGCGGTACAGAGCCTGGGTCATCGGCAGCGATGTGTTCATCACGCTGCTGGTGATCGCGATCAGCGCGTTCGTCATCGATCGCGTTGCCCCGCACGACATGCACGCCTTCGGCACCATGCTCGCGGTGTTCGTCTCGCTGCCCGCCAGCCGGGCGTGGAGCCCGCGGGTGCTCGGCGAAGGCGCGGAGGAGTACCGCACGCTCGGCCGCGGCTTCCTCACCGCGGCCGTCCTGGTCGCGCTGGGCGGCCTGCTGTTCGGCGCGCTCGAGGTCCAGGTCTGGGTGTTCGTGGTGGTTCCGGCCATCGCCCTGGTCGCCTTCCCGCAGCGCTACCTGCTGCGCCAGGTCCTGCACCGCAAGCGCGCCAAGGGACTCTGCCTGCTGCCCGTGATGGCCGCGGGCAGCCCGGAAACCGTCGCCGACCTGATCGCCCGCACCCGCTCGGAAGTGCACGTCGGCTGGCGCGTCGAGGCCGCCTGCACGTTCAGCGGCCACGGCGAAGACCGCGACAGCGGCGAGATCGACGGCGTCCCCGTGGTCGGGCGGCTGGAAGAGCTGTCCCGGCACGTCCGGCGCGGCGGCTACCGGGTCGTGGCGATCACCGCCGACCAGTACTGGACGCCGAAACGGCTGCAGCGGCTGGCGTGGGACATGGAGGGCACCGGCGCCGAGATGGTCGTGGCGCCCGTGCTGATGGAGGTCGCCGGTCCCCGGCTCAACGTCACCGGCGTGCTGGGCATGCCGCTGTTGCGGGTCACCGCGCCGATGTTCACCGGCGGCCGTCGCGTGGTCAAGGAGATCGTCGACCGCTGCGGCTCGGCCCTGCTGCTCACCCTGCTGTCCCCGCTGCTGCTCGTCATCGCGGTCGCCATCAAGCTGAACGACCGCGGCCCGGTGATCTACCGCCAGAGCCGCGTCGGCCGCGACGGCGCGACGTTCACCATGCTCAAGTTCCGGACGATGGTCACCAACGCCGACGCGATCAAGCAGACCCTGGCGGCGGACAACGAAGGCGCGGGCCCGCTCTTCAAGATGAAGCGCGACCCGCGTATCACCCGGGTGGGTGGTTTCCTGCGGCGGTATTCGCTCGATGAGGTGCCGCAGCTGTTCAACGTCGTGTCCGGGAGGATGTCGCTCGTCGGCCCGCGGCCGCCGCTGCCGGAGGAAACCGAGCAGTACCCGCCGGACGCCCGCCGCCGGCTGCTCGTCAAGCCGGGCCTCACCGGCCTCTGGCAGGTCAGCGGGCGCAGCGACCTCACGTGGGCCGAGAGCATCCGGCTGGATCTGCGTTACGTCGAGGACTGGTCGCTCGCCCTGGACCTGGTGATCCTCTGGAAGACCTTCCGCGCGGTGATGGGCGGCCAGGGCGCCTACTGACCCGTCCGCACACCGCGCGCCGCGCACCACGGCCGCCGGCTCCCACCGCGGGGAGCCGGCGGCCGTGTCCGTTTCCCGGGGACTTCCCGAAGACGCGCACCCCTTGGAGCCGCCGGTTCGGCTGCACCGCGCTACCGGCCATCCCGCCGCTCGACGTCGATCCACGCGAGCCGGGCCGTCAGGCCGCCCCGGTGCCCCTGTTCGCGCGCCGCCGCGCGCCGGCCGGGCCACCCGGGCTGCCGCCGTCCGCCCGGGTTACCGGCACCCGAGGAGAGGCGTCCGTAACCCGGTCGGGTGACCCCTTCTCGCGTCCGGTGATCCCCGCGTCCCTTGTGGTCCAGCTCACCGCTCCAAAGTAGTTGAGCCCGAAATAGTTCAACGCTCAACTTGGTTGCACGGGGTACCGACCCAACGGAAGGAAGCACAGCCCCATGACCACCTTTGCCGAGCAGACCGAGGCCCTCCAGCTCCCCGCGGATGTGCAGAACCTGCTGTTCCGCGAGGCCCGCACGGCCAACAGTTTCAGCTCCGAGCCGGTGACCGAGGAGCAGGTCCGCGCGATCTACGACCTCGTCAAGTGGGCCCCGACGTCGATGAACACCCAGCCGCTGCGCGCGCTGGTGCTCCGGACGGCCGAGGCGAAGGCCCGCCTGCTCCCGCACATGGCCCCGGGCAACCGGGACAAGACCGAAGCCGCGCCGCTGACCGTCGTGCTCGCCGCGGACGTCGACTTCCACGAAAACATCCCCCAGGTGTTCCCGCACGCCCCGCAGGTGAAGGACAACTTCGCCGACGAGCAGGGCCGCGTCGAGTTCTCGAAGCTGAACTCGCTGCTGCAGGTCGGCTACTTCATCATCGGCGTCCGCGCCGCCGGGCTGGCCGCCGGCCCGATGACCGGCTTCGACGCCCAGGGCGTCGACGACGAGTTCTTCGCGGACAAGAAGTGGCGCTCGCTGGTCGTCGTCAACGTCGGCAAGCCGGGCGAAAACCCGTGGTTCGACCGCCTGCCGCGGCTGGACTTCGACCAGGTCGTCGAGACCCTCTGAGCACCACCGGACCGGCCGCTTCCGCAGGGGGAGGCGGCCGGTCCGGCGTTCGCGCCACGCGCGTGAGGCGCGCGAGTGCAGCCGACTAGCATCGACGGCGTCATCTCTGTCACTCCAGCTTGAGGAGCCGATCGTGTCCCAGTCGCCCCCCGTTTCCCCCGTGGCCGCCTCCCGTGTGGTGGTACCGGCGGGCACCACGGCGGGCGCGGCGGTCCGCGAAGCCGGTCTGCCGACCAAGGGCGAGGACACGATCGTCGTGGTCCGCGACGCCGACGGCAAGCTGCGCGACCTCGCTTGGGCGCCGGAAGCCGACGCCGAGGTCGAGCCGGTCGCCGCGAACACCGAGGACGGCCGCAGCGTCATCCGCCACTCGGCGGCACACGTGCTCGCCCAAGCCGCGCAGCAGCAGTTCCCGGACGCCAAGCTGGGCATCGGCCCGCCGGTCAAGGACGGTTTCTACTACGACTTCGCGGTCGGCAAGCCGTTCACCCCCGAGGACCTGCAGGCGCTCGAAAAGCGCATGAAGCAGATCGTGAAGGGCGCCCAGCAGTTCTCGCGGCGCGTTTTCGACTCCGTCGACGAGGCCAAGAAAGAACTCGCCGACGAGCCGTTCAAGCTCGAGCTCGTCGACCTCAAGTCCGAAGTGGACACCTCCGAGGTGATGGAGGTGGGCGAGGGCGAACTCACCATCTACGACAATCTCGACCCGCGCACCAAGGAACGTGTCTGGAGTGACCTCTGCCGCGGTCCGCACGTGCCGACCACGAAGTTCATCCCGGCGTTCAAGCTCACCCGCGTCGCCGCCGCGTACTGGCGCGGTAGCGAAAAGAACCCGCAGCTGCAGCGGATCTACGGCACGGCGTGGGAGTCGGCGGAGGCGCAGGACGCCTACCTCGAGCGCATCGCCGAGGCCGAGCGCCGCGACCACCGCAAGCTCGGGGCCGAGCTGGACCTGTTCTCCTTCCCCGAGGAGATCGGCTCCGGCCTGCCGGTGTTCCACCCCAAGGGCGGCATCATCCGCCGCGAGCTGGAGAACTACTCGCGCCGCCGCCACGAGGAGGCCGGCTACGAGTTCGTGAACACCCCGCACATCAGCAAGGGCGAGCTGTTCCACACCTCCGGCCACCTGCCCTACTACGCGGACACGATGTTCCCGCCGGTGCAGTTCGACGAGGAGAACTACTACCTCAAGGCCATGAACTGCCCGATGCACAACCTGATCTTCCGCTCGCGCGGGCGGTCCTACCGCGAGCTGCCGCTGCGGCTGTTCGAGTTCGGCACCGTCTACCGCTACGAGAAGTCCGGCGTGGTGCACGGCCTCACCCGCGTGCGCGGGCTGACGATGGACGACTCGCACATCTACTGCACCAAGGAGCAGATGCCGGGCGAGCTGCGGTCGCTGCTGAAGTTCGTCCTCGACCTGCTCGCCGACTACGGCCTCTCCGACTTCTACCTCGAGCTGTCCACCCGCGGAGACTCCGACAAGTTCATCGGCGAGGACTGGGAGTGGGAGGAGGCCACCGAGACGCTGCGGCAGGCCGCCGTCGACTCCGGCCTCGAGCTGGTCCCGGACCCGGGCGGCGCGGCCTTCTACGGCCCGAAGATCTCGGTGCAGGCGAAGGACGCCATCGGCCGGACCTGGCAGATGTCGACCATCCAGCTGGACTTCAACCAGAACAAGCGGTTCGAGCTCGAGTACACCGCCTCCGACGGCTCGCGCCAGCGCCCGGTGATGATCCACCGCGCGCTGTTCGGCTCGATCGAACGCTTCTTCGGCGTGCTCACCGAGCACTACGCGGGCGCCTTCCCGGCGTGGCTGTCGCCGGTGCAGGTGGTCGGCATCCCGATCACCGCCGACCAGGTCGAGTACCTGCAGGACGTCGAGAAGGCGTTGCGCGCCAGGGGGATCCGCGCCGAGGTCGACGCGAGCGACGACCGGATGCAGAAGAAGATCCGTACGCACACCACGCAGAAGGTGCCCTTCATGCTGCTCGCCGGCGCGAAGGACGCCGAGGCGGGCGCGGTGTCGTTCCGCTTCCGCGACGGCGGCCAGATCAACGGCGTGCCGGTGGCGAAGGCGGTCGAGGCGATCGCGGAGTGGGTCGAGCGCCGCGAGAACGCGTCGCCGTCGGCCGAGGCGCTGGAGACGATCGTTCGGTGAGCGAGGGTCCCGAGTTCGTCGAGCAGCAGGGCATCGGGGTCCAGGACGCCTTCCAGCGCCTCTGGACCCCGCACCGGATGGCCTACATCAAGGGCCAGGACAAGCCGGACGGCGACGAGGACACCGGCTGCCCGTTCTGCCGGATCCCTTCGCTGGACGACAAAACCGGCCTGATCGTCGCCCGCGGCGACCTCGTGTTCGCGGTGCTGAACCTCTACCCGTACAACCCGGGGCACCTGATGGTGGTGCCGTACCGGCACGTCGCGGACTACACCGACCTCACCGCCGAGGAGACGCGCGAGGTCGCGGAGTTCACGCAGCACGCGATGAAGGTGATCCGCGCGGCCTCCGGTGCGCACGGCTTCAACATCGGCCTGAACCAGGGCGTCATCGCGGGGGCGGGCATCGCCGCGCACCTGCACCAGCACCTGGTGCCGCGGTGGGGCGGGGACGCCAACTTCATGCCGATCATCGGCCAGACGAAGGTGCTCCCGCAGCTGCTGGGGGAGACGAGGGACCTGCTCGCCGACGCTTGGTGACACCCGGCCCGCACTCGTCTGGACCATCGTGGCTCCGACCGGCGAAAACTCCTGATTGAGTGTTCAACCGATAGTATGATGGGGTTATGTCCGGAACCCGATGGCTCAGCGACGACGAACAGCGCGTCTGGCGTGAGTTCAACGCGGCCACCCGCATGCTCAGCGCGCACCTCGAGGCTCAGCTGCAGCACGACTCGGGCATGCCGCACACCTATTACGAAGTCCTCGTCGCCCTCTCCGAAGCGCCCGGCCGCCGGCTGCGGATGAGCGAGCTCGCCGACGCCCGGCAAGCGTCCCGCAGCCGCCTTTCGCACGCCGTCGCGCGGCTGGAGGCGAACGGGTGGGTCCGGCGCGAGGCGTGCCCGACCGACAAGCGCGGCGCCTGGGCGGTGCTGACCGACGACGGTTTCACCGCGCTGGAAGCGGCCGCGCCCGGGCACGTCGAAGCCGTCCGGGAGAGCCTGTTCGACCCGCTGACGCCGGAGCAGGTCACGGCGCTCGGCGAGATCAGCGCGGCCATCCGGCGTCAGCTGTCGCCGAAGTGCGCCGCCGCGGCAGCCGCCGAAGAGGCGCGGGAGCACGAGGGCGAGCTCACGAAATCGGGCTGACCCGGGGCGGCGCGTCGGGACGGCCGAGGTGGGTGGATAGGCTGCATTCGCCCACCCGACCCTCGTAGCCAGGTGCCTCGACGAACCGATGCTCAATATCTTCGCGCGTGCCTCCGTCTCCCGCGTCACCGATCCGATCGGCCAGGCGCTGGTCCGCGCCGGGCTGACCCCGAACGCCATGACCGTGTTCGGCACCGCCGGCGCGGTGGTCTGCGCGCTGGTCTTCTTCCCGAACGACCACCTCCTGTGGGGCACCTTCACGGTGTGGGGCTTCGCGATGCTCGACATCCTCGACGGCGCCATGGCCCGCGCCCGCGGCTACGGCACCCCGTTCGGCGCGGTGCTCGACGCCACCTGCGACAGGCTGGTGGACGGCGCGCTGTTCGCCGCCATCGCCTGGTGGTGCTTCGTCGTCGACGACAACCACCCGGCCGCCGCCGCGGCGCTGCTGTGCCTGGTCCTCGCCCAGGTCATCTCCTACGTCAAGGCCCGGGCCGACGCCTCCGGCCTGCCGGTCGACGGCGGGCTCGTCGAGCGCGCCGAGCGGCTGATCATCGCGCTGGTCGGCACCGGCCTGCACGGCTTCGGCATCCCGTACACCGTGGACGTGACGCTCTGGCTGCTCGCCGCCGGATCGGTCGTCACGCTGCTGCAGCGCTTCGCGGCCGTGGCGAAGGCGGCCCGCGAGGCCGCCGCCGGGGAGCAACGAGCATGAGTGGCGTGACCGAGCGGCTGAGCGCGTTCGGCTACGCGGCCGGGTGGAAGTTGGCCGGCTGGCTGCCCCCCGGGTTCGGCGGCACGGTCTTCTCGCTCGGCGCGGACCTGGCCGTCCGCCGGGACGGCGGTGGCGTGCGGCAGCTGCGCGCGAACCTCGCCCGGGTGGTGCCCCAGGCCGACCCGGCCGAGCTCGACGAGCTGACGCGGCGCGCGATGCGCTCGTACGCGCGGTACTGGCACGAGACGTTCCGGCTGCCGTCGATGGACCACAAGGAGGTCAGCGCCAAGGTCGCGGCCTCGATCACCGGTGTGGAGAACCTCGACGCGGCGCTGGCCGAGGGCAACGGCGCGGTGATGGCCCTGCCGCACAGCGGCAACTGGGACATCGCCGGCGTCTGGCTGGCCGACTACCTCGGTGGCTTCACGACCGTCGCCGAACGCCTCCAGCCCGAGTCGCTCTACCGCCGGTTCGTCGAGTACCGCGAGTCGCTCGGCTTCGAAATCGTGCCCCTGACCGGCGACAGCTCGGCGATGCGCGTGCTGCTGAAACGCCTGCGCGAGAACAAGGCCGTCTGCCTGGTCGGCGACCGCGACCTCACCACCAGCGGCATCCCGGTGAAGTTCTTCGGCGAGCCCGCCCGGCTGCCCGGCGGCCCGGCCCGGCTGGCCGCGACGACCGGCGCGGCGCTGATCCCGGCCGGCTGCTGGTTCACCGAGGACGGCTGGCAGATCCGGCTGCACCCGCGCATCCGCGTCACCGCGCGGGCCGAGGTCCCGGCGGCCACCCAGGCACTGGCCGACATCTTCGCCGGCGACATCGCCGCGCACCCGGCCGACTGGCACATGGTGCAGAAGTTCTGGCCCGCCGACCTCGAGGCCGCCGAGCGGGTCAGCCTCGAAGAAGCGAGCTGAGCGGTGGCCACGCGGCCGATGCGGGTCGGGATCGTGTGCCCCTACTCCTTCGACGTGCCCGGCGGGGTCCAGGGGCACGTGATCGACCTGACGAAGGCGCTGCTGGCCCGCGGGCACCAGGTGTCGGTGCTGGCACCGGCCGACGAAGACGCCGAACTCCCGGAGTTCGTGCACCCGGCGGGCAAGGCGCTCGGCATCCGGTACAACGGCTCGGTCGCGCGGCTGCAGTTCGGCCCGGTGTCCTACGCGCGGGTCCGGCGCTGGATCCGCGAGGGCGACTTCGACGTCCTGCACCTGCACGAGCCCGCCGCGCCGAGCCTGTCCCTGCTGGCGCTGCTCATCGCGGACGGCCCGATCGTGGCGACGTTCCACACCGCGACGACCCGCTCGCGCACGCTGTCGGCGTTCCAGCCCGTGCTGCGGCCGCTGCTGGAGAAGATCACCGCGCGGATCGCGGTGTCCGCGCTGGCCCGCCGGGTCCAGGTCGAGCACGCGGGCGGCGACGCCGTGGAGATCCCCAACGGCGTCGACGTCGAGTTCTTCTCCTCGGCGCTGCCGCTGCCCGGCTACCCGCGGGCCGGGGGCACGGTTGGGTTCGTCGGCCGGTTCGGCGAGCCGCGCAAGGGCATGGGCGTGCTGCTGGAGGCGCTGCGGCGGCTCCTCCCGGAGTTCGAGGACCTGCGGCTGGTCGTGGTCGGCCGCGGCGACGAGGACCAGCTGCGCCGCGACGCCGGGCCGGAGCTGGCCCCGCACCTGGAGCTGCTGGGCCAGGCCGACGACCACGTGAAGGCCCAGGCGCTGCGCAGCGTCGACGTCTACTGCGCGCCCAACACCGGCGGCGAGAGCTTCGGGATGATCCTCACCGAGGCGATGGCCGCCGGGACCCCGGTGCTGGCCAGCGGGCTCGACTCGTTCCGGCGGGTGCTCGACGACGGCCGCGCCGGCCAGCTCGTCGAGACCGGTGACCCGGCCGCGCTCGCGGACGGGCTGCGCGAGCTGCTCGGCGACCCGGCGCGCCGGGCGTCGCTGGCCGCGGCGGCGGGGGAGCGCGTCACGATGTACGACTGGTCGGTGGTGGCCACGCAGGTGCTGCGGGTCTACGAGACGGCCGTCGCCGCCGACCCCCGCCGGGTCGCGGCGCCGGAGCAGGAGCTCGCCCGGTGAGCGTGCTCGGCTGGCTGCTCCCGGTGCTGGCGGCGATCGTCGTGCTCGGTGGGCTCTTCCTGGTGGCGACGGCGAACCGGCTCGACCGCCTGCACGTCCGCACGGACGCCGGCTGGGCCGCGCTGGACTCGGCGCTGGCGCGCCGGGCGGTGGTGGCGCGGGCGGTCGCTCTGGTGCTGGGCGACACGGGCTTGCGGACGTCGGCCGAACGCGCCGAAGCGGCGCCCCGGGCCGAGCGCGAAGCCGCGGAGAACGAGCTGACGCTGCAGCTGCGCCGCGTCGACCGGACGGGCCTGCCGGCCGAGCTGGCCGAGGAGCTGACCGACGCCGAGCACCGGGTGGTGATCGCCCGCCGCGTCCACAACGACGCCGTCCGCGACACGCTGCGCCTGCGGCGGCGGCGGAAGGTGCGGTACTTCCGCCTCGCCGGGACCGCGCCGCTGCCGGAGTACTTCGAATTCGCGGAGCCGGAGGTCTGAAAATGTGGTGGGTGGTCGTCGAGGAGCAGCGCGGCATGGGCGAGAGCCGGAACTGGTCGCTGTCGGAGACGTTCCCGCACCCGGACCAGCAGACCGCCGAAGCGGAGGCGCTGCGGCTCGCGCGGGAGTACCAGCCTGCCTACCCGTGGTCGCCGAAGTCGCGGAAGGTGCTGCGCGGGCCGGGCGGGTACCTGGTGATCGTCGAGGGGCGGACGTCGACGTTCCACTTCCGGCTGAGCGTGCTCGAAGAGCTCTGAAACCACGGCGGCCCCCGGCGCGTCGGACCGGCATGGGTTCCACGTGGTGGGTGGTCATCGAAGAGCAGGGCGGCGCGGGCGACGGCCGGGGCTGGGGTGTCGCGGAGGCGACGCCGTACCCGGACCGCGACAGCGCGGAGGGCGACGCGTACCTGCTCGCCAAGCAGCACCGGCCGCCGCGGCCGTCGTCGCCGCGGAACCGGCTGGTGCTGCGCGTGCGCGACGGGTACCTGGTGCTCGTGAAGGGCAAGACCGACCTGTGGCAGTTCCGCGTGACGGTGGGCGAGCAGGCCGGCGGCTGACACACTGGGCGGCATGAGCGAGACCTGCGACGTCGCCCACGGCACGGCTCCGGCCGATCCGGGGCTGCGGACCCTGGTGGCGGTGTTCGCGTCGCCGGTGTCCCGGTACCTGCTGAAGTTCGCGAAGGACCTCGGGTACCGCGTGGCGCTGTTCGAGCCCGACGCCGCGCGCGGCACGGACGTGCCCGAGGGGTTCGAGGCGGAGACGACGCTGCCACCGCTCGACGCGTCCACGGACGTGGTCGTCACCGACCACCACCGGCCCGAGCTGGGGCCGGTGCTGAAGGCGGCGCTCGCGGGGGAGCCGCGGTGGGTGGGCGTGCTCGGCAACCCGCGTCACCCGGGCCCGCACGTGGCGGCGCTGCGCGCACTGGGCGTCGCCGAAGCGGACATCGCCCGGGTGCACCGCCCGGTCGGGCTGAACATCGGCTCCCGCACCCCGCCGGAGATCGCGCTGGCCACCCTGGCCGGCCTCTTGGCTGACCGCAACAACCGCCCCGGCGGCTTCGACTTCACCACCTAGCCGTACCCGGACGGTCGGTTCGCGTACTCGGACGGTCGGTTCGCCAGCCGACCCTCCAGGTACGCGAACCGACCCTCCAGGTACGCGAACCGACCCTCCAGGTACGCGGACCGACCCTTCCGGGACGGGTCAGTGGACCGCCATTCCCTCCGGCATGGGCTCGAACCTCGCGTGGCGGCGGGTGAACGTCGCCGTGCCCGAGGTCATCGAGCGCAGGTCGATCAGGTAGCGGAGGAGTTCCGTCGCCGGGACCTCCGCGCGGATCACCGTCCGGCCGCCTTCGCCCGCTTCGGTGCCGAGCACCCGGCCGCGCCGGGACGACAGGTCGCCGAGCACCGTGCCGAGGTGCTCGTCCGGCAGCCGGATCGCCACCTCCTCCAAGGGCTCGAGCATCGTGATGTGCCCGTTCGCCGCGGCCTCGCGCAGGGCCAGCGCGCCCGCCGTCTGGAACGCCGCGTCCGAGGAATCCACGCTGTGCGCCTTGCCGTCGACCAGGGTGACCTTGACGTCGACCACCGGGTGGCCGTCCGCCAGCCCGCGCTGCAGTTGGGCTCGCACGCCCTTCTCCACGCTCGGGATGAACTGGTGCGGCACCGAGCCGCCGACGACCTTGTCCACGAACTGGAAGCCGCCGCCGCGCGGCAGCGGCTCGACCTCGATGTCGCAGACGGCGAACTGGCCGTGCCCGCCGGACTGCTTCACGTGCCGCCCGTGGCCCTTGGCCGGCTTGGCGAACGTCGAGCGCAGGCTGATCTTCACCGGCTCGGTGTCGACGTCCGCGCCGCCCGCGCGCAGCCGCGAGAGCACGACGTCGGCGTGGGCCTCGCCCATGCACCACAGCACCAGCTGGGCGGTCTCGGCGTTGCGGTCCAGCCGCAGCGTCGGGTCGCCGGCGACGAGCCGGGAAAGGTTGCGGGCGAGGGTGTCCTCGTCGCTGCGGGTCTTCGCGACGACCGCCACCGGCAGCAGCGGTTCCGGCATCGCCCACGGTTCCATCAGCAGCGGGTCGTCGGGGGAGGAGACGGTGTCGCCGGTCTCGGCCGAGCCGACCTTCGTCAGCGCGCAGAGGTCGCCCGCGACGCAGTAGGGCACTTCCCGCAGGGAAGACCCGAGCGGCGAATACAGGTGGGCGACGCGCTCGTCCGCGTCGTGGTCTTCGTGGCCGCGTTCGGCGAGGCCGTGCCCGGACACGTGCACCGGGCGTTCGGGGCGGAGCGTCCCGGAAAACACCCGGACGAGGGACACCCGGCCGACATAAGAGTCCACGGCCGTCCGGACGACCTCCGCGGCCAGGGGGCCCTCGGGGTCGGCGGTGATCGCGGCGTGCTCGCCGCCGTCCGGCGTGGTGACGTCGGGGGGCCGGTGCTCCAGCGGGGAGGGGAACGCGCGGACGATGCCGTCGAGCACCTCGGCCAGGCCGACGCCGCTGGTCGCGCACACCGGGATGACGGGGTGGAAGGACCCGCGGGCGACCGCGGTCTCCAGGTCGGCGATGAGGGTGGCCTCCGCGATCTCCTCGCCGGCGAGGTAGCGGTCCATCAAGGACTCGTCCTCGCTCTCGGCGATGATCCCTTCGATCAGTTCGTTGCGGGCCTCGGCCAGCCGCTCCAGGTCGGCCGCCGCGGGCTCGCCGATCGTCGGCGGGTGCCCGCCGGAGTAGTCGAAGTACCGCTGGGTGATCAGCCCGACCAGGCCGTCGCCCGCGGGGAGGTAGAGCGGCAGCACGCCGGCACCGAACGCGGCCTGGCAGGCGGCGATCTCGGCCGTCGCGTCGGCCCGGTGGTGGTCGAGCCGGGAGACGACGACCGCGCGCGGCATCCCGACCGCGGCGCACTCCTCCCACACCGCGACCGTCGCCGCGTCCACGCCTTCGGCGGCGGAGACGACGAACAGCGCCGCGTCGGCCGCCCGCAGCCCGGCCCGCAGCTCCCCGACGAAGTCCGCGTACCCGGGCGTGTCGATCAGGTTGATCTTGTGGCCCTGGTGCAGCACCGGCGCGACCGAGAGGCCGACCGAGCGCTGCTGGCGGACCGCCGCCGGGTCGTGGTCGCACACCGTCGTGCCGTCGACCACCGAGCCCGCCCGCGGCACCGTGCCCGAGGCGGCGAGCAGGGCTTCGGCGAGGGTGGTCTTCCCGGAACCGGCCGGGCCGACGAGCACGACGTTGCGGACCTTGGCGGGGTCGTTCACAGCGACGGCGGCCCCGGTGTCGGCGTTCTTGGCTTGTTTGTCGGCCATGACGACTCCTCGGCGAACGGCTGGTGGACGAGATGTGTCCTCGATCACACACCCGCTACCCTGGTCACGGCAAGGCAAGGCCCCCGGGACCAGCCGAATGCCCCCGGGGGAGGCGCGGCGCGGGGGAGTGGTGGCGTGGACAGGCGGGCTTTTTTGCGGATTTCCGGGGCGGTGCCGGTGGCGGGCCTGGCGGGGTGGCCCCCGCCGGACGACTGGGAGCGGCTCCGTGCCCGGCTTTCGGGTCCGCTGTTCCGGCCCGGTGACCCGGCCTACCCCGAGGCGAAGCAGGGCTTCTTCACGATGTACGACGACCGGATGCCGGCCGCGGTCGTCGGTGCGGCGCGCGTCGAGGACGTCCAGGCCGCGGTCGGGTTCGCCGCCCGGCACGGCCTGCCGGTCGCCGCGCGCAGCGGCGGGCACAGCTATCCCGGGTATTCCACTGTGGACGGCGGCATCGTGGTGGACCTGAGCCGGTTTTCGGGCATCGACGTGCGTCCGGACGGCCGCGCGACGATCGGCGCCGGCGCCCGGCTGGGACCGATCGCGGCCACGCTGGCCGCCCGCGGCCGGGTCCTGCCGGCCGGCTCGTGCGAAACCGTCGGCATCGCCGGGCTCGCCCTCGGCGGCGGCGTCGGCCTGGTCGACCGGAAGCACGGACTGACGTGCGATCACCTGGAGGCGGCGCGGATCGTCACCGCCGACGGCCGGGTGCGCACGGTGTCGCGGGCGGCGGAGCCGGACCTGTTCTGGGCGCTGCGCGGCGGGGGCGGCGGTAACTTCGGGATCGTCACCGGGTTCACCTTCCGGACCGTGCCCGTCGCGGACGTCGGCACCTTCAAGCTCACCTTCCCGCCGGGCACGCAGGCCGCGCTGCTGGCCGCCTGGCAGGAGTGGCTGCCGGGGATGCCGGACGAACTGTGGTCGGGGGTGAACATCGACGCGGCGACCGCCGTCGCCAGCGGGACGTTCCTCGGCCCCGAAGCCCGGCTGAAGGAGCTGCTCGACGACCTCGTCCGCCGCGTGGGCACGCCACCGGCCGGACGGGAGGCGCGGGTCACCGACCACCTCGGCGCGATGCGCTCGTTCGACGACCACGAGGCCCGGCCCGGCGCGGTCGCGGCGCGGGCGGCCTACGTCGGGACTTCGCGCATGCTGCTGCGGCCCGTCACCGACCCGGCCGCGGTCGTCGAGGTGCTGACCCGGGCGCCGCGCGTCGGCACGCTCATCGACTCCGCCGGCGGCGCGATCGCCCGTGTCGGTGCCCGCGAGACCGCCTTCCCCCACCGGGCCGCCCTGGCGAGCTTCCAGTTCCTGCACGGCGCCACGCCGGAGGACGGCGGCGAAGCCGAAGCCCGGCGCGCGCTGGCCGCGGTGCGCGACGGGCTGGGGCCCGAGTTCGGCACCACCGGGTACGTCAACTACCTCGACCCGGACCTGCCGGACTGGGCCCGGGCGTACTACGGGGTGAATCTGCCGCGGTTGCGCGCCGTCGCCCGGAAGTATGACCCGCACGGGCTTTTCGCCTTCCCGCAAGGGCTTTCCGAGCCCCGGCCGATCGTCCACAAGGGAGGGTCTTAGACTGCGCCGGATCCCGCCGGCAGGAGGCAGCAGTGCTCGACCTGGCATTCTCCACAGAGGACCTGGCGCACACCCGGTTCGCGTTCTCCCCGGTTTGGGAGATCGTCGCGAGCGTCCGCGTCCTGAACTCCCCGGGGCAGCACGCCCTGCACCTGCCGTGGATCAAGCGCGCCACCGCGGCGCTGGCCGGAGCCGGCCTCGACATCGGGTTGCTGCGCGACCTCGTCCCGCTGCGGCACCTGCCCGGGTTCCTGGCCGGGACGCCGTCGACGCCGTTGCCCGAACTGGCCGACGAGCTCGCCGACCTGCGGGACGTGCCCGCCCGCCTGGTCCGGCGCGAGCTCGACGCGATGGCCGGGCCGCGCTCGCCCGCGCTGAACCGTCTCCACCGCGAGCCGGAGGCGGGCCTGGAGCGGCTCGCGACGCTGATGGAGCGGTACTGGCACCTCGTGCTGGCCCCCGACTGGCCGCGGATCCGCGCGTTGCTCGAAGCCGACGTGCTGTACCGGTCCCGGCTGCTGGCCCAGGGCGGGGCCGCCGAGCTGTTCAACGACCTCACCCCGCTGGTCCGCTGGCAGGGCGGCACGCTCACGGTCGCGCACCGGCACCTGCACGCTGCCGTCCCGCTCGACGGGCGCGGCCTCGTGCTGGTGCCCTCGGCGTTCGTCTGGCCGCGGGTGTTCTCCAAGACCGACGCGCGCTGGCAGCCGGTGCTGCGCTACCCGCCGCGCGGGATCGCCACGCTGTGGGAGACCGGCACGGCCACCGCGCCGGGCGCGCTGGCCGCCGTGGTGGGCCGCGGCCGCGCGCTGCTACTGGCCGAACTGGCCGCGCCGGCGTCCACCGCGGAACTGGCCCGCCGGACCGGGCTGAGCGCCGGGGCGGTGTCGCAGCACCTCGGCGTGCTCAAGGCCGCGGCCCTGGTCAACCGGCATCGTGCCGGACGTCACGTGCTCTACGTGCGCACTTCGCTCGCGGAATCCCTGGTCGCGGGCGCCGGCGAAGTGGACTGCTGAGATACCCGCGTACTGGCCTGCTTCAAGGGTCCACCGCCGACCTACGCTCGGATTCGTCCACCTCTGAACCGTGTCGAAAGGCGTCGTCGTGTCCGAGCAGCAGCCCACCCCCTCCAGCGGCACCGTCCAGTCCGTCACCGGCACCGCCAAGGTGAAGCGCGGGATGGCCGAGATGCTCAAGGGCGGCGTGATCATGGACGTGGTCACCGCCGACCAGGCGAAGATCGCCGAAGACGCCGGCGCGGTCGCGGTGATGGCCCTCGAGCGCGTCCCCGCCGACATCCGCGCCCAGGGCGGCGTCGCCCGGATGAGCGACCCCGACCTGATCGACGGCATCATCGAGGCCGTCTCGATCCCGGTGATGGCGAAGGCCCGCATCGGCCACTTCGTCGAGGCGCAGGTCCTGCAGTCCCTCGGCGTGGACTACGTCGACGAGTCCGAGGTCCTCACCCCGGCCGACTACGCCAACCACATCGACAAGTGGGCCTTCACCGTGCCCTTCGTCTGCGGCGCGACCAACCTCGGCGAGGCGCTGCGGCGGATCACCGAGGGCGCGGCGATGATCCGCTCCAAGGGCGAGGCCGGCACCGGCGACGTCTCCAACGCGACCACGCACATGCGCCGGATCCGGCAGGAGATCCGGCGGCTGACCTCGCTGCCGGAGGACGAGCTGTTCGTGGCGGCCAAGGAGCTGCAGGCGCCGTACGAGCTGGTCCGCGAGGTGGCGCAGGCCGGGAAGCTCCCGGTGGTGCTGTTCACCGCGGGCGGCATCGCCACCCCGGCCGACGCGGCGATGATGATGCAGCTCGGCGCCGAGGGCGTGTTCGTCGGCTCGGGCATCTTCAAGTCCGGCAACCCGGCCCAGCGCGCCGCGGCGATCGTCAAGGCGACGACGTTCTACGACGACCCGGACGTCCTCGCCAAGGTCTCGCGCGGCCTGGGCGAGGCGATGGTCGGCATCAACGTCGAGGAACTGCCGGAGCCGCACCGGCTGGCCGAGCGCGGCTGGTAGAGCCACGCCGATCGGCGGAGGCCCCGTGGCGATATCGCCACGGGGCTTTTTTCTGTCTCGAGGGGATCTCGGTGGTCAGCGGCCGGCGAGTCGTACGGCCACGTCCGGTCCGGGCTCGTGATGCTGCGCGAGCAGCCGGCGGCGAACCGGGCCCGGTGGCCGGCCAAAGCTGGGACCACTCGCCTCGCGGGCGCGGTCGGCGGCGAGTTGCGGGCAGAGCCGTAGCGGCTCGGCCCGGACGACCCGCGCCCGCCGGCCCACCGATGGCGGCGGAAAGGACGCCGTTCGAGGACTTCGCACGCTCAGAGGCGCGATCGGCGGCGTTCAGCGAAAGACTCCTGGCTGCGGCAGCCGGCCGTGGAAAGGGGCTCAGCCGATGAAGAACGCCGTAGAAGAAAAGTGGATCCGTCGCTTCCGCGACGACGACGGGTGCGAGACGAAACTGGTTTGCTTTCCCCACGCCGGTGCCGTGGCGGGTGCGTATCGCACCTGGCCGGCGGGACTGCCGGCGGACGTCGGCGTGCTGGCTGTCCGGTACCCCGGCCGGGAGGATCGGTTCGACGACCCGTTCCCACCCGGGCTGGAAGCCCTCGCGGAGGACATCGCCGACGCGCTCGGCGAGCTGGCACGGCAGGAGATCGTGCTCTTCGGCCACTGCTTCGGGGCCACGGTGGCGCACGAGGTGGCGTTGCGCCTGCAGGACCGGGGGTGTCCGCCGGCCGCCCTGTGCGTGTCCGGGACGCAGCCGCCGCACGCGCTGCCCGGCGGGCCGGTGCCCAGCGCGGACGAGGACATCATCGCGCACGTCGTGGGCCTGGACGCGAGCCGCGCCGAAGCCTTCGAGAACCCCGGCATGCGGGAAGCCGTGCTCCCGGCGGTCCGCGGCGATTACCACCTGGTGGCCGGCTATTCCGGTGGCCCGCGGCCGCCGCTGGCCTGCCCCGTCTACGCCTACGCCGGTGAGGACGACTCCGAGGTGACCCCGGCGGAGATCGCGCGCTGGGCGGACCTGACGAACGGCGCCTTCCGGCTCCGGGTGCTGCCCGGCGGGCACTTCTACCTCAAACCCCAGGAGGCCGCGCTGCTCGCGGACCTCACCGGCGTACTGGAGACCGTGCGGTCCGGTACGACGACCGCCTGAGCCGGCCGGAGAACCGCACGAAACCAACCGGAGAGGTGCAATTCATGGCAGACGCGGCAAGTGTTCAGCAGGTCGACGAGCAACCTCGTCTCCTCGGTCTCGTCCGTTCGGCGTGGCGGGACACCCTCGGCTACGAAACCCCCGACGACGACACGAGTTTCTTCGACGCGGGCGGCGACTCGTTCGTCCTCATCTCCCTCATCGCGAAGATGGCGAAGAGCTCGGGAATCACGATCACGCCCGTCGACGTCCTCCGGGCCCCCACGATCCGGGCCCAGGCGGCCTTGCTCGACCGGATGAGAGCCGACGGCCGTGGCGAAGCCGAGGTGGGGCGGGCCGATGGAAACCCTTGAGGGCCGGGACGAGCACCCGGTCGAACTGTGGGCGCAAAGACTGGCGAAGGTGCCGACGGTCCTGGAGGTGCCGTCGGGCAAACGCCGGTCACCGCGCGCGCCCGCACCCGGTCGCCGGCAGCCCATCGAGCTGTCCGCGCGAACCATGGCGTTGCTGCGCGAGCTGTCGCGCACCGCGAACGTCCCGCCGTCGTCCGTTCTCTTCGCCGCGTTCGGGCTCACGCTGGCCCGGCTGACCGGGGTGCGCACCTTGCTGATCGGGGTCGGCGATCCGGCCGACCCGATCCCGGTGCGCTTCGACATCGACGACGACCTGACGCCGGAAGCGTTCACCCACCGGGTGCGCGAATCGCTGGCGTGGAGCCTGGACCGGGACGGCTTTCCCCTCGACGAAGTCGTCACGCGGCTGGGCGTCGAGCGGTCCGGGCGCCGGCACCCGCTGGTCCAGGTTTTCGTGGCCCTGCCCGGCACGCCGGCGCCGGCCGCCGGACCCCGGTTCGACATCGCCGTGCGGCTGGAGGACACCGGCGGGTCGTTCGCCGTCTGCGCGGCGGACCTGTGGGAGGAAGACGAGGCGCAGCGGTTCTTCCTGGATTTTTCGGCCGCCGCGGAACACCTCGCCGAGGCACTGGTGGCGCCCGGCACGGGGGTGACGCTGGCGGACATCCGGTGCATCTCCGCCTGGTCGCGGACGATCCTCGAGACCGTCAACGACACCGATGTCGTCCTCCCCGGCTCGTCGGTGGACCAGCTCTTCCGCGACGCGGCGGACCGGTGGCCGTCCGCGGTGGCCGTGCGCGACGCGGACTCGGCGCTGACGTACGCCGAGCTGGCCGCCGCCGTGGCCGAGCAGGCCCGGCTGCTGCGCGCGGCCGGCGTCGGCGAAGGCGACACCGTGCTGATCGCGGTTCCGCGGTCGGTCGCGGAGGTGGTGGCCGTGCTGGGCACGCTCTGGGTGGGCGCCGCCTATTTCGGGGCCGACCTGGCCCAGCCCGCGTCGCACACCGCGAGGATCTTGGCCAAGGCCCGCCCGGCCGCCGCGATCGCGGCCGGCGCCGCGGCCGGCCGGCTCGGCGTGCCGCTGATCGGTTCCTGGCACCGGGGATGGGAGGCCGGTGGCGCGGCGGCACCGCCCGTCCGGCCCGATCCCGACCGGCTGGCGTATGTCGCCTTCACGTCGGGCTCGACCGGGGCGCCGAAGGGCGTGGCGATCCCGCACCGCGGCGTGCTCCGGCTGGTCCACGACGGCCGGCACCTGGCGCTGGGCCCGGGCGAGCGCTCCCTTCGCTTGGCGCCCTTGGCTTTCGACGCGTCCACATTGGAAATCTGGGGCACCCTGCTGACGGGGGCGACACTGGAGATCTGCCCACCGGACGTGCTGCTGCCGAACGAGATCGGCGCTTTCCTCGAGGAACGCCGGGTCACCGTGGCGTTCCTCACGGCGGGCCTGTTCGGGCTGGTGCACGAATTCGCGAGCCGGTCGTTCGCCGGCTTGCGGCACCTCATGACCGGTGGTGACGTGGTGCCGCACGAGCACGTCAAGCAGACGCTGGCGGAAAACCCGGGTCTCGTCATCACGAACTGCTACGGTCCCACCGAGAACACGGTCGTCACGACGTCCTGTTCGGTGCGCGAATCCGCGGACGTCGACGGGCCGCTGCCCATCGGTTCGCCGATCCAGGGAACGCAGGTGTACATCCTGGACGGCCGCGGGAGACTGCTGATGCCCGGTGCTGTCGGAGAGTTGTACACGGCCGGGGCCGGTCTCGCCGCGGGCTACCTGAACGACCGGGCGGAGACGGATCGGGCGTTCGGGTTCTTCTCCCCGGACGTTCCGGCCCGGCTGTACCGCACCGGTGACCTGGTCCGGCTCGACGGGTCCGGCCGGCTCCACTTCCTGGGCCGGGCGGACGACCAGGTCAAGATTCGCGGCTTCCGCATCGAGCTGTCCGCGATCGGCGAGGTGCTGCGCGCCCAGGACGGCGTCGAGGAGTCGTTCGTGACGGTCACGGAAGGCGACAGCACCGACAAGAGGCTCGTCGCCGCCGTCCGGCTCACGCCCGGAACGGCGGTCACGCCGGTGGATTTGCGCGACCGCCTGCGGGAGGAACTGCCGTCCTACATGGTTCCCGCCCTCTGGGCGGTCGTGGATCAGCTGCCCATCACGACGACCGGGAAGATCGATCGACGCCGGCTGGTGGCCGCCGCCCGGCCCGTCGGCTGGTTCGCGAAGCAGAGCCCGCGGGCCGCTTGACCGGCTGCCGGCCTGCGCCGCCGAAGCGGCGCGGGCCGGCAGCCGGGCTTCTCAAGCGTGGTAGCCGTCCAGCCGGGACAGGACGTACAGCATGACCTCGTCGGCGCCGCCGCCGATCGACCACACGGGACTGTCCCGGAAGTAGCGGGCGGTCCACATCTCCTCCATGTACCCGATGGCCCCGTGGAACTGCAGGCACGTCGCGGCGATCTCGCGGGCCAGGCGGCCCGCCTCCAGCTTCCCGACGGTCGCGAACCGGTTCACGTCCTCGCCGCGGATGTAGGCCTCCGCGGCCGCGTAGTTGTAGTGCCGCAGGACGTCCAGCCGCGCACTCAGCTCGGCCAGCGTGAAGGCGAGGTGCTGGTTGCCGATCAGTGGCTTGTCGAAGACCTTGCGGGTCTTCAGGTAGTCCGCGGTCCGGGTGAGGGCCGTCTCCATGCCGCCGACCGCCGCGTAGCTCAGGGCGAGGCGCTCGTTCTGGAACTGGCTCATCTGCTGGTAGAAACCGAGATCGATCTCGCCGATCGTGTTGGCGACCGGGACCCGCGCGTCGGTGAACGTCAGCTCGGCGGTGTCGGAGGAGCGCATCCCGAGCTTGTCGAGCTTGCGGGACACCTGAAAGCCCGGGGTGTCCGCCGGGACGATGATCTGCGAGAGGCCGACGCCGCCGCCGGCGCCGCCGGCGGGCTTGCCGGAGGTGCGGGCCAGCAGGCAGATCCAGTCCGCCTGGGTGCCGTTGGTGATGTAGGCCTTCGAGCCGTTGATCACCCAGTCGTCGCCGTCGCGCACCGCCCGGGTCGTCAAGGCAGCCACGTCGGAGCCCGAATCGGGCTCGGTCACCGCGACCGCGCAGACCGCCTCGCCGTTGAGCGCGGGGACCAGGTACCGCTGCTTGAGTTCCTCGCTGCCGTACCGGTGCAGCGACGGGGTCGCCATGTCCGTCTGGATGCCGATGCCCAGGGCCACGCCGGCGGGTCCGACGCGGCCGAGCTCCTCGTGCAGGATCACCGTGCAGAGGTGGTCCGCGCCCTGGCCGCCGTACGCCGGGTCGTACTCGAGGCCGAGCAGGCCGAGCTCGGCCAGTTTCGGGAACAGCTCGTGCGCGGGGAAGCTCCCGTTCGCTTCCCATTCGTCGGCGTACGGCCCGATTTCCTTTTCGGAGAACTCGCGGACCAGCTTGCGCAGCGCGACGTGCTCGGCGGTGAAGGTGACCATTTTCGCTCCGGTGGCTTCAGAGGAGGGCGAGCAGCTTCGGCGTGTAGAGGGCGTCCGGGGGCACTGTCCCGGCCACCGTGTCGAGGTAGGTCGCGACGAGTTCCGGATCGGACTGCACGGCCCGCAGGAGGGCGAGCCGCTGCTCGTGGGCCGGAGCCAGCCGGGCGACGCCGAGCGTGGCCTGGTAGCCGGGGGTGAGGGTCGCGTCCCGGTCTTCGGCGAACCGGGCGAGCGCGGCGTCGAGCCGCGCGGGATCGCCGCCGAGCGCGCTGCCCACCTCGGTCACCAGGCTTTCCGCCTGCCGGAACGCGTCGCTGATGCCGCGGGCGGTGATGGAGTCCTTGTGGTGCCCGGCGTCGCCGGCGAGGACCCAGCCGGGCCCGGTCGCCTGCCGGAAGAAGTTCTGCTGGTCACCGCTGCCGTGCAGGCGCTCCGCGGGCTCCCGGCCCCGCAGCCGCTCGTACAGCGCGGGCGCGGTGGCGCGGATCTGCTCCTCGTAGGCCCTGCGCGCGTCGGTGCGGACCTCCGCGAACCGGGACTGCGGGAAGTACGCCTGCACGATGGTCGCGTCGTCGTTGGTGCGCACGGCGGCCACCCAGCCGCCGGGCCGCTCGTACAGCTCCACGCCGTCGGCGGGCACGTCGGGCCAGTACGTGTGGTAGGCGCAGGTCATGAGCGGGTCCTGCACCCGGTACGGCGCTCCCACCAGCCGGGCGACGGTGGAGCGCATGCCGTCCGCGCCCACCACCAGCCGCGCGTCTTCGGTGAAGCTCCGGCCCCCGTGCCGGCCTTCGACCCCGACGACCCGGCCCGTCGCGTCCCACCGCAGCCCGGTCACCCGGCAGCGGTCGCGGAACTCGGCCCCGGCCTCGACGGCCGCGTCCACCAGCAGCGCGTCCAGGACACGGCGCCGCGGGGCGAACTTCGCCCGCTGTCCCGCGACGCCGCCGGCGCGCCCGTCGATGTGGACGTCGGCGATCTCGTAGACGGTGCGTTCCAGTGGCGGGCAGCCCGACGCGCGGACGTGGTCCAGCACTCCCCAGCGGGCGAGGGCCGCGCTCCCGGGCTGGTGGACGAGGTGGGTGGAGAGGGTGTCGGAGCCGTACGCCGACTTGTCGAGCAGGAGCACCCGGTGGCCCGCGCGGGCCAGCAACAGGGCGGTGGGCGCACCGGCGCAGCGCGCCCCGACCACGATGACGTCGTACATGCGGCTGCCTCACAACGAACGTCAGCGAGCCGCTGGCTCGCGAGGGACGGGAACGGCGGGCGCGGCGAGGGCGGACGGCTGGTCCGGATCGGCGTCGCGACCGGTGCCAACCTATGGCGGAAAGCGCGGGCGGACCCACTTCGACCGTGCTCTTCGGCCGCCGGCCCCGAAACCGGTGACGGGTCAGATGTATTCGGAGATCTCGACGCCGTAGGTCCCCGGCTCGAGGGCTTCGAAGATGTGCGGGACGTCGCCGGGGTAGCAGATGTAGTCGCCGGGCAGGAGCTCCTCCGGGTCGTCCATGACGCCGATCCGGGCGCGGCCGGCACACAGCACGATGTGCTCCACCACCCCGGTCATGTGCGGGTCGGAGCGGCGCGGGGTGCCCGGCTCGCCGCGGACGACGTAGATGTCGCGGCGGGCGCCGGAGGGGCAGGCCGACAGGAGTGTGCACGCGTAGTCGGCGTGTTCGGCGAAGACCGTCGGCCCCTTGCCCGCGCGCACCACCCGGACCTTCGGCCGATCCGGTTCGACCAGCCGGGAAAAGGGCACGTCGAGAGCGACGCCGAGGGCCCACAGCGTCTCGACGCTCGGGTTGCCGGCACCCGACTCGAGCTGCGACAGCGTCGACTTGGCCAGGCCGGCGCGGCGCGCGACCTCGGTCAGCGACAGTCCCGCGCGCGTCCGTTCGCGGCGCAGCGAGGCCGCGATGATCTCCAGCGGCGCCCCGGTGGCTTCCTGAGACATGCTGTTCGCTCCATCGGTCTTTTCGTTCGCCTTGACGAACACGGGGCCTTGCGTTCACTCTAGAACACATGCGTTCGATATGGCGAACACTCGATCGGGGCCTCGCCCGTGACATCGGCCTGGTCTGTCTCGCCGATTGTCTCGTGGGGGTCTCCTACGGCGCCATCGCGGTGAGCTCCGGCTTCCCCCTGTGGCTGCCGATGCTGATGTCGCTGGTGGTCTTCGCCGGGGCGTCGCAGTTCATGTTCATCGGCATCGTCGCCGCGGGCGGCAACCCGTTCGCCGCGGTGCTGGCCGGGCTGCTGGCCAACGCGCGGCACCTGCCGTTCGGCTTCGCGATCGGCGACGTCCTGGGGAAGCGGTGGGCGGCCCGGCTGGCGGGCAGCCACCTGATGATCGACGAATCGGTCGCGTTCGCGCTGGCCCAGCGCGAGGCGCACCGCCGGCGTGCCGCGTACTGGGCGTGCGGGATCGGCCTGTTCGTCTCCTGGAACATCGGCGTGGTCGGCGGGGCGTACGCCGGCACGGCGATCAGCGACACGGACGCGTTCGGCCTGGACGCGGCGTTCCCGGCGGTGCTCCTGGCGCTCGTGCTGCCCTCGCTGCGTGACAAGGCGGCCCGGCTGCCGGTGCTCATCGGGGTGCTGGTCGCCCTGGTGGCGACGCCGTTCCTGCCCGCGGGCCTGCCGGTGCTGCTCGCGCTGGCCGGCGTGCTGGCCGGGGTGGCCGCGAAGGAGCCCGAGCTGGAGGAGGCGCACTGATGGACGGCATGGAACTGCTGATCGCCACCGGGGTGCTGGCACTCGGGACGTTCGCGTTCCGGTTCGCCGGGCCGGCGCTGCGCAGCCGCGTGAAACTGACGCCGAAGGCCGAGCGGCTGATGGCCCTGGCGGCCGTGGTGCTGCTGGCGGCGCTGGTCGCGGTCAGCGCCCTGACCGAGGGACACGGGTTCGCCGGAATCGCCCGCCCGGCAGGGGTGCTGGTGGCCGGCGTGCTGGCGTGGCGGAAGGTCCCGTTCGCGCTGGTGGTGGTGGCCGCCGCGGCGACGGCGGCGCTGCTCAGGCTGGCCGGAGTGCCCTGACCGCCCGCGCCGGCGTGCGGCAAGGGGCATCAGGCGTGATCAGGCGGGCATCACGCGTGTTCCAGCGGGCATTACGCGTGAGCCAAGGGGCATCACGGGTGATGCCTGCTCGGTCATGGGTGATGCCGCCGCTCCGGATGCGGTGGAGCCTCGTTCGGGCCGGGTGCCGGTGAAGGCGGGCGGGAGCGGTTCTGACCTGCCGGTAAGCCGCCGGGCCGGTGCGTCTAGGCTGGTGGGAAGGTCTTTCGGGAGGTCGGGTGTCGTCGGAGCCGGTCATCGGTGTGCTCGCCATGCAGGGTGCCGTGCGCGAGCACGTCGCGATGCTGGCCGAAGCGGGCGCGCGGGCCGTGCCGGTCCGGCGGGCCGGTGAGCTGTCCGAAGTGGACGGTTTGGTGCTGCCCGGTGGCGAGTCCACCACCATGTCGCGGCTGCTGGAGAGCTTCGAGCTGCTGGAACCCCTCAAAGCGCGGATCGCCGAGGGGCTGCCGGCCTTCGGGTCGTGCGCCGGGATGATCCTCCTGGCGCGGCAGACCCTCGACGGGCGGCCCGACCAGCAGCAGCTCGGCGGCCTGGACGTCGTCGTCCGGCGCAACGCCTTCGGCAGGCAGGTCGACTCGTTCGAGGCGGACCTCGACTTCGCCGAGGTCGACAGCGGGCCCGTGCACGCCGTGTTCATCCGCGCGCCCTGGGTCGAGAAGGCCGGGGACGGCGTCGAGGTGCTGGCCACGGTCAGCGGCGTGCCCGGCGTGGACGAGGAGACCGCTAGGATCGTCGCGGTCCGGCAAGGGGCGGTGCTGGCGACCGCGTTCCACCCGGAACTCACGCCCGACGTGCGGGTGCACCGGCTGTTCGTCGACCTTGTGCGAAAGGCCGGCTGAGACGCGGTGCCCGGCCGGGGTACGGAACAGATGGAGGAGAGATGAGCGGCCACTCCAAGTGGGCCACCACGAAGCACAAGAAGGCCAACCTCGACGCGAAGCGCGGCAAGCTCTTCGCGCGGTTGATCAAGAACATCGAGGTGGCCGCGCGGACCGGCACCGGTGGTGGCGACCCGGATGGCAACCCCACGCTCTACGACGCCATCCAGAAGGCGAAGAAGAACTCGGTCCCGCAGGACAACATCGAGCGCGCCCGCAAGCGCGGCGCCGGTGAAGAGGCCGGTGGCGCCGACTGGCAGGACATCACGTACGAGGGCTACGGCCCCAACGGCGTGGCGGTGCTGATCGAGTGCCTCACCGACAACAAGAACCGCGCCGCGATGGAGGTCCGCACCGCGCTCACGCGCAACAACGGCTCCCTCGCCGACCCGGGGTCGGTCGCGTACATGTTCAACCGCAAGGGCGTGGTGATCATGCCGAAGGGCGACGCCACCGAGGACGACGTCCTGATGGCGGTGCTCGACGCCGGCGCCGAAGAGGTCAACGACCTCGACGAGAGCTTCGAGATCGTCTGCGAGGGCGGCGACCTGGTGCCGGTGCGCAAGGCGCTCCAGGAGGCCGGGTTCGAGTACGAGTCGGCGGAGCTCACCTTCCTCCCGACGGTGAACGTCCCCCTCGACGTCGACGGCGCGAAGAAGGTCTTCAAGCTGATCGACGCCCTCGAGGATTGTGACGACGTCCAGAACGTGTACGCGAACTTCGATGTGTCGGACGAGGTGCTCGCCGAAGTCGGCTGAGTTTTCCCTTACGCCGCACCGCTTTCGTGCCCGGGCCGGAAACTTTCCGGCCCGGGCACTGGGCTCCGGCGGGCTCGTCAGGCAGAATGTGCGCCGTGACCTCGACGACCCCCGCCGCTCCCGCCGACATCACCGCCGAACTGTCCGCGGAAGAACTGCGCCTCATCGAATGGATCGAGGGGCAGGCGAAGGAGCGCGGCAACGCCGTCATCAACGTCGCCGCCGACGACGAGGGTGCCGGCTACAGCTTCACCGCGTGCGCGTGGGCGCTGCACAACGTGCCGGAGGCCGTCGTGGTCGGGCTGCCCGGCCAGATGGGGCAGGTGCTGCTCGACGCCTACGTCGACCGGGCCGCCAACGGCGAGATCTTCGAGGTCGGCCGGCGCTACGACGACTTCTTCGACGGCGTCCCGGTGGTCCTCGAGCGCGTCAACAAGGGGCACTACCCCGAATACTTCGGCACGGCGTTCCTCATCTACCCGGACGGCGACTTCCCGGCGCTGCAGCTGATCGTCGCGACGCCGGAGGGCAAGTTCCCCTGGCACCCGGACGCGCCCGAGGGGTTCGCGCGGTGGCAGCTGGTGCTCACCGAGAGCGGCGGCCCGGAAAGCTGGACCCCCGGCGTCGACGGCCCCTAGAACTTCCGCAGGTCGGCGGCCGCTTCCGGATACTTCAGCGCCAGCTCGGCCGCGGCCGCGAACTCCACGCAGTCGTCGGTGTAGGGCGGCACCACGACCGTGCCCAGCAGGCTCCACGCGCCGCACGTGACGGTGGCCTGCCACGTCCCGGCGGGCACCACGACCTGCGGACGTTCCCCGGCGGCGACGTCGGTCCCCAGCACCGGCCGCTCGACCGAGCCGTCCGGGTGCAGCAGCAGCATGGCCGCGGGCGCGCCGGCGTGGTGGGCGTAGACCTCGACCCGGTCCAGGCGGTGCGGGGCGGAGGCCTCGGGCGCGACGAGCAGGTAGTAGATCGCCGAGCCGGTCTCCGCCCGCCAGCTCTGCGCCCACCGCCCGCCTTCGACGGGCAGCGGCTGGAGGCCCAGGTGGGTGACGAAATCGGATGGCTCCGGCATGTCACCCATCCTGCCGCAGACGGGCCCAGTAGCCTGCAAGCTCGAACTGGTGTTCGCGGCGGGAAGGAAATACTGGTGCGCGTGCTCGGGGTCGACCCCGGTCTGACCAGGTGCGGCCTGGGGGTGGTCGACGGCGGCAAGGGCCGGGTCGTGCGCTGCGTCGCGGTCGACGTCGTGCGGACGCCGGCGGACGCCGATCTGGCGCACCGCCTGCTCGGCATCTCCGACGAGGTCGAGCGGTGGCTGGACAAGTACAAGCCGCAGGCCGTGGCCGTCGAGCGCGTCTTCGCCCAGCACAACGTCCGCACCGCGATGGGCACCGCCCAGGCCGGTGGCGTGGTCGCGCTCGCCGCCGCCCGCCGGGGCCTGCCGGTCGCTTTCCACACCCCGAGCGAGGTCAAGGCCGCCGTCAGCGGGTCCGGCCGGGCCGACAAGGCGCAGGTCACCGCCATGGTGATGCGCCTGCTCAACCTCGAGGTCGCCCCGCACCCGGCCGACGCCGCGGACGCCCTCGCGCTGGCCATCTGCCACCTCTGGCGGGAGCCGATGCGGGCCCGGCTCGCCGAGGCCGAAGCCCGCGCGGCCGAGATGGCCCGCACGCACAAAGCCCGCCTCGCCGCGGCGGCGAAACAGGCGAAGCAAGCCGAGAACCCAGGAGCAGCACGATGATCTCGTCGGTACGCGGAGAAGTCCTCTCGGTCGGCCTCGACCACGTCGTGGTCGAGGTCGGCGGGGTCGGCTTCGCCGTGCAGGCCACCCCGGCGACGCTGGCGACCCTGCGCCGCGGCGAAGAGGCCCGGTTGCACACCGCGCTGGTCGTCCGCGAGGACTCGCTGACGTTGTTCGGCTTCGCCGACGCCGACGCGCGCGAGCTGTTCGGGCTGCTGCAGACGGTGTCCGGGATCGGGCCGCGGCTCGCGCTGGCCACCCTCGCCGTGCTCGACCCCGGCAAGCTGCGGGCCGCGCTGGTCGAAGGCAACATCACCGTGCTGACGTCGGTGCCCGGCATCGGCCGCAAGGGCGCCGAACGGCTCACCCTCGAACTGCGCGACAAGGTCACCGCCCTCGCCGGCCCGGGCGACGCGCCCGCCGTCACCGCCCCCGGCGCCCTGCGGGCCGAGGTCGTCGAGGCGCTGGCCGGGCTCGGGTTCCCGGCCAAGCAGGCCGAGCAGGCCGTCGACAAGGTCCTCGCCGACGGTGACGGCCACACGACGGCCGGCGTGCTGCGCGCCGCCCTGGCCACCCTCGGCCGCAAGCGGTAGGCGCGGGCATGGAGTATGAAGCCGTGGAGGAAGAGGAAGCCCTCTCGGCGTGGGCCCAGACCGGCGAAGAGAACGTCGAGGGCACGCTGCGGCCGCGCAAGCTCGACGAGTTCGTCGGCCAGCCGCGCGTGCGCGAGCAGCTCGAGCTGGTGCTGGAGAGCGCGCGCCGCCGCGGCGTGCCGCCCGACCACGTCCTGCTGTCCGGGCCGCCCGGGCTGGGCAAGACGTCGATGGCGATGATCGTCGCGGCCGAGCTGGGCGCGGCCATCCGGATCACCTCCGGCCCGGCCCTCGAGCGGGCCGGCGACCTCGCCGCGATGCTGTCCAACCTCGCGCCGGGCGACGTCCTGTTCATCGACGAGATCCACCGGATCGCCCGCCCCGCCGAGGAGATGCTCTACCTCGCGATGGAGGACTTCCGCGTCGACGTCGTCGTCGGCAAGGGCCCGGGCGCCACCAGCATCCCGCTGGAAATCGCCCCGTTCACGCTGGTCGGCGCGACCACCCGGTCCGGCTCGCTGACCGGCCCGCTGCGGGACCGGTTCGGCTTCACCGGCCAGATGGAGTTCTACACCGACGCCGAGCTGGAGCTGGTCGTCCGCCGCGCCGCGACGATCCTCGACATCCCGATCGACCGCGACGGCTGCGCCGAGATCGCCGGCCGTTCGCGGGGCACGCCCCGGATCGCGAACCGGCTGCTGCGGCGCGTCCGCGACTACGCCGAGGTCCGCGCCGACGGCAAGGTGACCCGCGACGTCGCCCGCGCCGCGCTGGCCGTCTACGACGTCGACGAGCTGGGGCTCGACCGGCTCGACCGGGCCGTGCTCACCGCGCTGACCAGGTCCTTCGGTGGCGGGCCGGTGGGCATTTCGACGCTGGCGGTGGCCGTGGGGGAGGAGGCGACCACGGTGGAAGAGGTCTGCGAGCCCTACCTCGTGCGCGCCGGTATGCTCGCCCGCACCCCGCGTGGCCGCGTCGCGACCGCGACCGCGTGGGAACACCTCGGCATGGTGCCGCCCGCGGACCTCCCGGGGCGCCCGGACCCGGGCGGGCCGTCGCTGTTCGGGCAGGACTGAGTTCGAACAGGCCGAGCGGCCCGTACCGGCGGGTGGGTGCTGGCGTCCGCGCTGGTACCTGGCACACTCGACAGGAGCACATACCCAAAAACCGGACATTTCGGCTGGGCCCGGGTGTCCGTCGAACGGAGAATCATGCAACAGCTATTGCTGCCCCTGCTGCTCGTGCTCGTCCTCGCCGTGCCGCTGGTGATGAGCACCCGCAAGCAGAAGAAGCAGCAGGCCGCGCAGCAGGACCTGCAGAGCAGCCTGGCGCCCGGTGACCGCGTGATGACCACGTCCGGTCTGTACGGCACCGTCGCCGACACTTCGGGCGACACCACGATCGACATCGAGATCGCCCCCGGTGTCGTCACCACCTGGCTGCGCCTGGCGGTCCGCGAGAAGGTCGAGCCGGTCGTCGAGACCGACGAGGACTCCGCCGACGACGTGGTCGAGGCCCCCGCCGAGGAGCCGTCGATCATCGAGTCGTCCGCCGGTGTCAAGGCCGACGAGCCGCAGACCACCGCGCAGGTGGCGCCGCCGCTGGAGCACGGCAAGAAGTAGCCTTCCGCGGCACTCCTGGGCCGGGCGGGGAATCCCGACGAAAGTCGGTACGGCCTCGCACGCCGGGCTCACGCAGCACCGAGTAGTGTCTCGGTGCTGCGTGCGTGTCCGCCGTCATACCCGTGCCCGGGAGTGAATCGCACACGGCCGGTGAATGCACACAGTCCCTCCCGGTAACCCTCCGGGCGGGCACCGCAACGTGGGGGTCCCACCCCGTCCGAGGAGACCGAAGCAACCGTGGCAGCTTCAGCCGGGCATCTCCGCCCGGGACGCTATCTCGCCCTGTTCGCCCTGATCGTGATCGTCTTGTACGCGCTGGTGTTCCTCACCGGCAACCACAAGCCGACCCCGAAGCTGGGTATCGACCTGCAGGGCGGCACCCGGGTCACGCTCACCGCCCGCACTCCCGACGGCGGCCAGCCGACCCGCGAGTCCCTGAACCAGGCGCGCCAGATCATCGAACGGCGCGTCAACGGGATCGGCGTCGGCGGCACCGAGGTCCTCCTCGACGGCAACAACGTCGTCATCACGGTTCCGGGCGAGCAGGGCGACCAGGCGAAGAGCCTGGGCAAGACCGCGAAGCTGGGCTTCCGGAAGGTCGTCTCGGCCGCCACCCAGCCGGTGGTGCCGCCGCAGACCGCGCCGCCCGCCACGACCCCGCCCCCGTCGGGCGCCCCGAGCAGCTCGACGCCGCCGTCTTCGGGCGCGCCGGCAGCGACCTCGGGTGCCCCGACGAGCAAGCCCGGTGGCGGTGGCACCCCGGGCGCGGCGCTCGCGCAGCAGCAGAGCACCACGCCGGCCGCGCCGAGCAGCAGCACTCCGCCGCCCGCGTCGACCCCGGCACCGGCCCCCTCGGACGGCTCGGTCGACGCGGAGACCGCGAAGGAGATCCAGGCCGCCAAGGCCCTCCGGCAGAACCCGCAGCTGATCGGCGCCGACGGCCAGCCGAACCAGGAGCTCGTCTCGAAGGCGATGACGGCGCTCACCTGCGCGCCGAACGCCAAGGACCCCCTCGAGGGCAACGACGACCCGCGCCTGCCGCTGGTCGCCTGCGGTGACCACGACACGTACAAGTACCTGATGGAGCCGGAGTTCCTGCCGGGCACCGAGATCGCGGACGCGAACTCGAGCTACAACTCGCAGAACGGCCAGTGGGTGGTGAACCTCAGCTTCAAGAGCGAGGGCACCAAGATCTGGGCGGACTTCACGACGAAGAACGTCGGCCAGCAGGCCGCGTTCGTGCTCGACACGCAGGTCGTGTCCGCGCCGAACATCCAGGTCGCGATCGTCGACGGCAACACCCAGATCACCGGCAAGTTCACCCAGGCCGAGGCCAAGGACCTGTCGGACATCCTCAAGTACGGCTCGCTGCCGCTGTCGTTCGCCTCCTCGGACGCGACGACGGTGTCGGCCACCCTCGGCTTCGCTTCGCTGCAGGCCGGCCTGATCGCCGGCGGCATCGGCCTGCTGGTGGTCTTCGTCTACTGCCTGTTCTACTACCGGCTGCTCGGCGTGCTCACCATCCTCTCGCTGGCCCTGTCCGGCGCGCTGGTGTTCGCGGTGCTGGTGCTGCTCGGCCGCTGGATCGGCTACACGCTGGACCTCGCGGGCATCGCCGGCCTGATCATCGCCATCGGCATCACGGCGGACTCGTTCGTCATCTACTTCGAACGGCTCAAAGACGAAATCCGGGAGGGCCGGACGTTCCGGTCCGCGGTGCCGCGCGGCTGGGTCCGCGCCCGGCGCACCATCCTGGCTTCGGACGGCGTGAGCTTCCTGGCCGCGGCCATCCTGTACGTCATCGCGGTCGGCGACGTCCAGGGCTTCGCGTTCACCCTCGGCATGTCCACGGTGCTCGACCTGGTCGTCGTGTACCTCGTGACGCACCCGCTGGTGGCCATGGTGTCCACGTCCAAGAACGCGTTCCTGTCCAATCCGAGGCACCTGGGCCTCGGCGCCGTGCAGCAACTGGGTTCGCAGCGGAAGAAGTCGACCTCGGTCGGCCGCGCGAACGTGAAGGAGGCCTGACGTGGGGGTCGAAGAACTGGGCACGGACGCCGAAGGCAACGCCAAGGCGGCGGCGAAGCCCGGCAAGAGGGAAAGCGTCTTCCACCGGCTGTACGTGGGCACCGGCGCGTTCGACGTCGTCGGCAAGCGCAAGCGCTGGTACATCT
This sequence comes from Amycolatopsis sp. CA-126428, assembly GCF_002904335.1. Lineage (GTDB taxonomy): Bacteria > Actinomycetota > Actinomycetes > Mycobacteriales > Pseudonocardiaceae > Amycolatopsis. The sequence goes on from NZ_PPHF01000135.1 coordinate 33,727, forward strand.
TCTTCTCGGCCCTGGTGCTGGTGTGCCTCGCGTCGATGATCTTCCGCGACTTCAACATCGGCATCGAGTTCGAGGGCGGCACGCAGATCCAGCTGCCGGCCAACGGCATCCACGGCGTGATCACCGAGGAGCAGGCCAAGGAGTCGTTCCAGAAGGCCCTCGGCCACCCGGCCGCGGAGACGCAGAAGGTCGGCACGGGTGCCGCGTCGACCATCCAGATCCGCACCGACACGCTGAACGCGGCCGACGTCGGCAAGCTCAAGCAGGGGCTGTTCCAGGACCTGGGCCCGAAGGGCACCAACGGCCAGCCCAGCGTCCAGGCGATCAGCGACAGCGCGGTGAGCGCCTCGTGGGGCGGGGAGATCTCGCAGAAGGCGCTGCTCGCGCTCGCGGTGTTCCTCGTCGCGGTGGTCATCTTCCTGGCGATCTACTTCGACGCGCGGATGGCCGTGGCGGCGCTGGTCTCGCTGTTGCACGACATCCTGGTCACCGCGGGGGTGTACTCGCTGGTCGGCTTCGAGGTCACCCCGGCGACCGTGATCGGCCTGCTGACCATCCTCGGGTTCTCGCTCTACGACACGGTGGTGGTGTTCGACAAGGTCCGCGAGAACACCCGCGGCCTGCTCGGGCTGACCCGCCGCACGTACGCCGAGGCCGCGAACCTCGCGCTGAACCAGACCCTGATGCGGTCGTTCAACACGGCGTTCATCGCGCTGCTGCCGATCCTCGGCCTGCTGATCGTCGGGTACGTGCTGCTCGGCTCGGGCACGCTGCAGGACCTGGCGCTGGTGCAGCTCACCGGTACCCTCGTCGGCGTCCTGTCGTCGGTCGCCCTGGCGACGCCGCTGCTGGTCGACTTCAAGATGCGCGACCCGAAGTACCAGCAGCAGGCCGAGCGCGTCCGGCAGCGCCGGGTCAGCCAGGAGCGCAAGGCCGCGGGCGAGGACTTCGACGCCTCGGACGACGACGCGCTGGCCAAGGAACTGCGCAAGGAGAAGGCGTACGCGGCCGCGTCCAGCGTCCCCGCCCGGATCCAGAAGCAGCGCCCGGCCGGGAAGCGGAAGCGCTGACGTGCAGCTCGACGATGCCCTCGGCCTGATCGCCGAGGTGCCGGACTTCCCCGAGCCCGGTGTGCTGTTCCGCGACCTGAGCCCGCTGTTCGCGGACGCGGGCGCGTTCAAAGCGGTGACCGACGCGCTGGCGGGCACCCTCGACCCTTCGGTCGAGGCGCTCGCCGGCGTGGAGGCCCGCGGCTTCCTCCTCGCCGCGGCCGTCGGGTACGCCTGCGGCCTCGGCGTGGTGCTGATCCGCAAGCCCGGCAAACTGCCGCTGGTGGCGGGCCGCGTCGACTACGCCCTGGAGTACGGCACGGCGACGGTCGAGCTCCCGGCCGGCGTGGTCAAGCCGGGCCAGCGGATCGCGGTCCTCGACGACGTCCTGGCCACGGGTGGCACGGTCGCGGCCACCGGCAAGCTCCTGGAGGACGCGGGCGCGGTGGTCGACAGCGTGTCGGTCGTCCTGGAACTGGCCGCCCTGGGCGGCCGCCAGGTCCTCGGCGACCGGAAGGTCCACGCCCTCCACACCTGTTGACGGGTCTGCCGCGGCTTGTCGTGAGTGGTAAGGCGGGTTCTAACCCGCCTTACCACTCACGACGGTGAAGCGGCTGGTGGCGGGGCCCACATCCCCCTGAACGGGCGCACCCGACAGGGCCGCGAGGTGCAACGGCTACCCTGGTGGTCCGAAGGCCGCACGAGCAGCAGGAGGTGCGGGTGAGCCAGGAGCTCGACGCCGGGGTGCCCGCGAAGCAGGGCGCCCCGCAGAACGGGCAGGCGGCAACGCCCGCGCCGCCGAAGCCGAACGGTGCGGCGCCGAACCCGTCCGCGACCCGGCGGGTCCGGGCGCGGCTCGCCCGGCGGATCACCGCGCAGCGCGCGGCCCCGGTGAAGCAGGTCCTCGAACCCCTGGCCGTCATCCACCGCGAGCTGCACCCCAACGGCGACCTCGGCCTGCTCCAGCGCGCCTACGACGTCGCCGAGGAGCTGCACCGCAACCAGCGGCGCAAGTCCGGCGACCCGTACATCACCCACCCCCTGGCCGTCGCCACCATCCTCGCCGAGCTGGGCATGGACACGACCACGCTCGTCGCGGCCCTGCTGCACGACACGGTCGAGGACACCGGCTACGCCGTCGAGAGCCTGAAGGCCGACTTCGGCGACAAGGTCGCCGAGCTGGTCGACGGCGTCACGAAGCTGGACAAGGTGCAGCTCGGCTCGTCCGCCGAAGCCGAGACCATCCGCAAGATGGTCATCGCGATGGCCAAGGACCCCCGGGTGCTGGTCATCAAGCTCGCCGACCGGCTGCACAACATGCGCACCATGCGCTTCCTGCCGCCGGAGAAGCAGGCCCGCAAGGCCCGCGAGACCCTGGAAGTGCTCGCGCCGCTGGCCCACCGGCTCGGCATGGCCACGGTCAAGTGGGAGCTGGAGGACCTCGCGTTCGCCATCCTGCAGCCCAAGAAGTACGACGAGATCGTCCGCCTGGTCGCCGACCGCGCGCCCTCGCGTGACATCTACCTGCGGTCGGTGATCACGGACCTGACCAGCAACCTCGTGTCGTCGCGGATCACCGCGAAGGTCGAGGGCCGGCCGAAGCACTACTACTCGATCCACCAGAAGATGATCGTCCGCGGCCGCGACCTCGACGACATCCACGACCTGGTCGGCGTGCGGATCCTCGTCGAGGACGTCCGGGACTGCTACGCGGCGATGGGGGTCGTGCACGCGCTGTGGCAGCCGGTGCCCGGCCGGTTCAAGGACTACATCGCGCAGCCGCGCTTCGGCGTCTACCAGTCGCTGCACACCACGGTGATCGGCCCGGACGGCAAGCCGCTCGAGGTGCAGATCCGCACCTACGAGATGCACCGCACCGCCGAGTACGGCATCGCCGCGCACTGGCGCTACAAGGAAACCAAGGGCACCCACAGCGGCAACGGCATGGACGTCGACGAGATGGCGTGGATGCGCCAGCTCCTCGACTGGCAGCGGGAGGCGGCGGACCCGGGCGACTTCCTCGAGTCGCTGCGCTACGAGCTGGCCTCGCGCGAGATCTTCGTGTTCACGCCGAAGGGCGACGTGATCACGCTCCCGGTCGAGTCGACCCCGGTCGACTTCGCCTACGCCGTGCACACCGAGGTCGGCCACCGCTGCATCGGCGCCCGCGTCAACGGCCGCCTGGTCGCGCTCGAACGCAAGCTGGAGAACGGCGAAGTCGTCGAGATCTTCACGTCGAAGGCGGAGAACGCCGGGCCGTCGCGGGACTGGCTGCAGTTCGCCGGCTCGCCGAAGGCGCGCGCCAAGATCCGGCAGTGGTTCGCCAAGGAACGCCGCGACGAGGCGATCGAAGGCGGCAAGGAAGCCATCACCAAGGAGATCCGCAAGGTCGGCCTGCCGATCCAGCGGCTGGTCTCCGCGGAGTCGATGGGCGCGGTGGCCACCGAGCTGCGCCACGCCGACATCTCGTCGCTGTACGCGGCGGTCGGCGAGGGCCACACGAGCGCGAAGCACGTCGTGCAGCGCCTGGTCGCGCTGATCGGCGGTGTCGACGCCGCGGAGGAGGAGCTCGCCGAGCGCGCGACGCCGTCCACGGTGACCCGCCGCCGCGGCTCCAACGACGTCGGCGTGGTGGTCAAGGGCGCCAGCGACGTCTGGGCGAAGCTGGCCCGCTGCTGCACGCCGGTGCCGGGCGACGAGATCCTCGGGTTCGTGACCCGCGGCGGCGGCGTTTCGGTGCACCGCACCGACTGCACGAACGCCGGCGACCTGCAGTCCCAGCCCGAGCGGCTGGTCGAGGTCGAGTGGGCGCCCTCGGCGTCTTCGGTGTTCCTGGTGGCCATCCAGGTCGAGGCGCTCGACCGGCACCGCCTCCTTTCGGACGTGACCAAGGTGCTGGCCGACGAGAAGGTCAACATCCTGTCTGCGTCGGTGACGACGTCGCGGGACCGGGTCGCGGTCAGCCGGTTCTCGTTCGAGATGGGCGACACGAAGCACCTCGGCCACGTCCTCAAGGTGGTCCGCGGCGTGGAAGGTGTCTACGACGTCTACCGCGTGACGTCCGCTTCCTGAGGCTGCCACGACCCGTCGACCGGGATGCCCGCGGCCGCGGCGATCCGGTCGCGGGACTCGAGCAGCCGCGCGCGCAGGGCCGGGAGATCGAGGCCGAGCAGCCTGCCGTGGCGTTTGACCGCCGTTCCGGCGACGAACACGCTGTCGACCAGGCCGGGGTGACCGGCGCTGACGATCGTGCCGACGGCGTCGCCCACCGGGAAGACCGCCGGGTCCTCGGCGTCGAGCAGGACCAGGTCGGCGTCCTTGCCGACGGTGATGCTGCCGGTCCGGGCGCCGAGCCCGCAGGTCCGGGCCCCGTCCACCGTGGCGAACGCGAGGACGTCCCGGGTCGTGAGGGCGCCGCGCTCGGCGGCCAGCGCGGTGCGCATGGCGGAGAACATGTCGCCGCCGGCGGACGGGCAGTCGTCGACCGACAGCGACGGGCGGATTCCGGCGGAGAGGGCCCGGGCGGTGATGAGCGGTTCGAAGCCCATCTTCAGCTCGACGTCCGGGCTGACCGACACCGAGCCGCCCGCGTCGGCCAGCATCGCCAGCTGGTCGTCGGAGAGGCCGTTGCCGTGGACGACGGTCGTGCGGTCGTCGAGCAGGCCGCGCTCGTGCAGTTCCGCGATCGGCCGGTCACCGCGCGGCCAGCCGCCGGTGCCGTGGACGTGCATGCTCACCGGCAGGCCGAGTTCCCGCGCCAGCGCGACGTCCGCGGCGGTTTCGTCCAGTGTGGACATCACCGGGCCGCGCAGGCCGAGGGCCATGTCTTCGCCCGGGAGCAGGGCCCGGACCCGCCGGATCTCCGGCGCGATGTCCGGCCCGGCGGCGCCGTAGCAGAAGATCGAGCGGCCCGGCGCGTCATGCAGGGCCTGGATCGCGGCGTCGGCGTTCTCGGGGCGGTCGGCGCGGTGGAACCAGTCGAGCAGGGTGGTGACCCCCGAGTTCAGCGCTTCGATCCGGCCGAGCAGGTTGCCCAGGTAGACGTCTTCGGGGCGGTAGTGCGGCCCGAGCGTGCCGTGCACGGCGACGCGGTACTGGCCGAACGTCCAGTCGGCGCCGAGACCGCGGAACGCGGTCTGCCAGGTGTGCCGGTGGGTGTCGACGAACCCGGGAAGGACGATCTTGCCTCCCGCGTCGACGACCTCGGCCCCGGCCGCGTCCAGGTCCGGGCCCACCGCGGCGATCCGGCCGTCCTCGATGAGCACGTCCCCGCGGGGGAGTGTCCCGACCGCCGGATCCATGCTGACCACCAGGCCACCGCGCACGAGCGTGTTCATCAGCGTCCTCCCAAGAGTTGATGCGTCAACTCTAGCTTAGACTGTCCGGCATGGACATGAGCCCCGAGGATTGGGCGTTCTGGGACACCTGGATGCGCGCGCACCGCCTGCTCGTCCGCGAGCTCGACCGCGGCCTGCAGCGCGACTGCGGCATTTCGAAGGCCGAGTTCAGCGTGCTGGTGACGCTGCGGCGCCCGATGCGCGTCGGCGAGCTCGCCGACGCGCTCGGCTGGGAGAAGAGCCGGGTCGCGCACCTGTTGACGCGCATGGAGAAGCGCGGCCTGGTCGTCCGGACCGAAGACGGGGCCGGCGGCCGGCGCACCGGGATCGAGCTCACCGAGGAGGGCCGCCGCCTGGCCGGCAGCGCGACGAGGGTCCACGGCGCCAACATCCGCCGGTCTGTTCTCGACCACCTCACCCCCGACCAGGCGGCGGCCATCCGGTCCTGGAGCGAGGAGCTGGTCGAGCGCGTCGAGCCGGGCTAGAACCGGGCGGCCAGGTTCGCCGACGGGACTTTGCCGCGGTGGACGAGACCACGCTGTACGTCGAGTAGGCGCCGTACCTGCCGCCGCCGATCCGGGCCACCAGCCCCGGCGCGTCCGACGTCCCGATCACCACCAGGGCCGGCGTGGTGATCTCGGCGAGCCGGTGCCGGGTGTCCGGGATCCACTCCGTCCACTGTGGAGCGGTCCACTCGTGCCGGTACACCTGTGAGCACATTGCCCGGACCAGCGCGAGCATTTCGCCCGGCAACACGGAGACCTCACGCGCCGGCCCGGCGACCAGGTACCGGATGTTGGCCTCCACCATGGCCCGCACGTCCGCCGGGCATGACTTCCGCGGCCAGCCGCGCGATGTCCGCCAGCATGTGGTCCGGCCAGGTGTGCCCGGTGAGACCCGAACCGAGCAACGCCAGCAGATCCTCGTAGTGGGCGTTCACCGGTTTCGCCACGGGTTTCCCCGAACCCGCGGCGGTCGTAGCGGATCACCCGGTGGGTGGCGGCGAGCTCGGTGAACTGCGCGTCCCACATCCGGCGGTCGCCCAGTGCGGGCTGCAGCAGCACGACCGCGGGCCCCTCTCCCGCGTCGTCGTGGCCGAACGCCGTCCCGCCCACCTCGATCGCCGCCACGGCCCCAAACCAGCCACCCGACCGCGTCACACACCGCCGGTTTCGCTGAGGGCGAGAAGCTAAAGTGCGGCTCATGACCGACGGATTCGACCTGACGCGCGAGGGCGATGTCGCCCGCCTGACGCTGACCCGGCCGGAGAAGATGAACGCCATCACCTACGGCATGTGGGCGGCGATCCCGGACGTGGTCGCCGAGGTGGAGGCCGACCCGGCGCTGAAAGTGCTGGTGATCACCGGTGCGGGGGAGCACTTCTCCGCCGGCGCCGACATCAGCGAGTTCGGGGAGCTGCGCACCACGGCCGACGGCGCGGCGAGCTACGACAAAGCCGTCGAAGGCGCGGTCGCCGCCCTCACCGCGATGCGCAAGCCGTCGGTCGCGATGATCCGGGGCAACTGCATCGGCGGCGGCTGCCAGGTCTCGGTCGCCTGCGACTTCCGGTTCGCCGCCGAGGGCGCGCGGTTCGGCATCACCCCGGCGAAGCTCGGCATCGTCTACCACTTCGACTCGACGCGCCAGCTCGTCTCGCTCGTCGGGCCGGCCCACGCCAAGTACTTCCTCCTCTCCGGTGAGCTGATCACCGCCGCCCGCGCCCGCGAGATCGGCCTGCTCAACGACGTCTTCCCGGCCGAGGACCTCGAAGCCTCGACGCTGGCGTTCGCGGAGACGTTGTGCGCGCGGTCCCAGGCGTCGATCCGCGGGATGAACCGGATCATCGAAAAGATCGTCGCCGGGCAGGAAACCCCGGACGCCGAGGTCGAGGAGATCCGCTCGGAAGCCCTGCACGGCGAGGACTACGCCGAGGGGGTCGCCGCCTTCCTGGCGCGGCGCCCGCCGCGGTTCACCTTCCGCTGAGCCTCAGCCGTCCAGGTAGGCGTGGAAGTGCTCGGCGACGACGTCGGTGACACCGGCGGGGCCGAGCCTGCCGTCGATCTCGATGACGCGGATGCCGAGGTCCCGCGCCGCCCGCACGGCTTGGGCGGCGAGCATCCGGTCGCGCGTGAGCCGGGTGCGCTGCTGCGGGATCGCGGGTGCCTCCGGCCGGTGCCGGAGCTGGTGCTGGCGGAACAGCTCGGTCGGCACCAGCACCACCATGCGGCCGGGGGAGTCCACGAGCGGGGCGACCAGCTCCGGCCGCAGGCCCCGGCCTTCGGCGACGACCGGCCGCGGCGAGGTCAGCGCGCGCAGGTCGTCGAGGGCGCGGTCGAAGCGGCGCCCGAACTCGGCCATCAGCGCGGCCAGCTGGTCGCCCGCCGGGAGGTCGTCCGGCAGCGGGGACCCGGGCCGGGCCCGGTCGTCGTGGTGGTACGCCGTCAGGCCGTGCCGCTCGGCCAGCAGCCGCGCGACGGTGGACTTGCCGGTCCAGGGAGCGCCACCGATCCACAGCGCCTTCCGGAGGGTGCCGAACGGATCCCGCGTCATGGGACGACTATCGCGGGCCCGGCGCCCCGATGGCCAGTGTTCCGGCGCCGGTTGATCCGTTCAGCGCACCGTGACCGGGCGCGCACGCCCGGGGGTCAGGGCCGGTCGCCTTCGCCGTCGACGACGAGCACGGTGGCGGAGTCCGCGAAGTCCGGCTGCGGGCCGATCCGGAAGTGGAAGCGCGAGCCCGGCCGCACCGCGGCGATCACCTGGTTTTCGGCCGTGTCCAGCACGATGATCGCGAGCTCGGTGGTCTTCGGTTCCGGGCGCAGCACGACGTCCGGGCGCGGCTCGGGGACGACGATCGGGAGCGGCAGGGTGCCGCTGACCGAGCCGCTGCCGAAGTCGTCCTCTTCGCGCGCTTGCGGTTCGAACGGGGCCGGGGGGAGCAGCTGCGGGCGGCGCCGCCACCAGAGCCCGGCGAGCAGGCCGGTCAGCAGGCCGCCGGTGCCGCTGACGGCCGAAGCGAGGCCGACGCCGAGACCGGACGTCTCCTCGGCCGGAGCGGCCTTGGCCACCGGAGCCGGCTTGGCCGCCGGAGGAACGGGCGCGGGGGCCGGTAGCGGGCCGAACTGCACGCCCGGCTTCTGGACGGCGTCCTCGGGCAGCTGGAGCACCTGACCGGGCTCGATCGCCGCGGCATCGGTGAACGGCGTGCCGTCCGGCCGCGGCCGGCCCTGGTTGAGCTGGAAGATCTCGGGGAAGCGGCGCCCGTCGCCGAGCGCGCGTTCGGCGATCTTGAACAGCGTGATGTCCTCGGGGTTGTCGGCGTGCGGCACGATGTAGTACTTGACCGGCGGCGGGTCGGCCTGGGCGAACGCGGGACCGCCGGCGAGCACGGCGAAGAGGACACCGGCGCAGCCGGCCTGACCGGCCCGCCCGAGGACGCGGCGGACCGCGGGAACCCGGTTTTCGACCATCGTCGGCACCTCTCCCCGGCGACCCGGCGGGCCTCCGGTGTTGCCCCCTACACGGGGCGGGCGCGGACGCGGTTCAGATCTTGTCCCACGGCACGGTCTCGTACGCTTCGGCGAGCAGGGCCACGGCGTGGTCGGCCGGCGGCAGCACGAGGTCGTCGACGGACGCGACCGCGCGCCCGGGCGTCTCGGAGTTCGTCACGAACACGGCGTCGAAATCGCGGAGGTCGGCGGGCCGGACCTCCCGCGTCTCCTGCGGCACGCCGCGCCGCCGTAGGGCTTCCCGCTGCACCAGCATCGTGATCCCGGGCAGCACCGCGGCTTCCGGCCACACGACGGTGTTCCCGGCGAGGAAGCCGGCGTTCCAGATCGAGGCTTCGCTGATCCGGCCCCGGTGGTCGACGAACAACGCGTCGTCGAAGCCCGCCAACCGGGCTTGGCGGGCCGCGTGGATCTGGCCGAACGTGCCGAGGTGCTTGACCTCCGGCAAATCGCGCTGGTAGCGCACGGTCCGCAGGCGCAGCGGCGCCGGGTCGGCCGGGCGCGGCGGCCCCGTCCGGACCAGGATCTCGGGGGTCATCGGCTCGTCGAAGGACCGCGTGAGCACGACGACCCGGACCGAGAGCGTGGATTCCCCGGCGACCGCCCGCCGGACGTAGGAACGCACGAGGCCGACGTCGAGTTCGGTGCCGAACAGCAGCCGCGTGCTCGTGGCGAGCCGCTCGAGGTGGAACGCGAGCCCGCGGACCCGCCCGTCCCGGACCTGCATCGCGGTGAAGTGGCCGTAGGAGACCATTCCCGCGAGTGCGGCGTCCGGGCCGAGCGGATCCCCGTTCAGCTCGAACCGGTGCGGCACTACTGGACGGTGACGCCCGTGAACTTGACCTGCTTGGTCGGCGCTCCGGTGCCGTCCTGCGGGTTCGGGTTCGCGATGCCGGCCTTCGCCACCGCGTCGAGCACCTTCAGGCCCTCGTCGCTGATGCTGCCGAACACCGAGTAGTCCGCCGGGAGGCCGTCGGCGCTGCCGTAGACCATGAAGAACTGGCTGCCGCCGGAGTTCGGGGCCTGCGTCTTCGCCATGGCGAGGATGCCGCGGCCGTACTTGATCTCCGGGAACGCCTCGTCCGGCATCGTGTAGCCCGGGCCGCCCTGGCCGTCCTGGGTCGGGTCGCCGGTGGCCGACGGGTCACCGCACTGCAGCATCTGCAGGCCCTCGGTGCCGAGCCGGTGGCACATGGTGTCGGTGTAGAAGTTCTGCTGGGAGAGGCTGATGAAGCTCTGCACCGCGCAGGGGGCGAGCGCCCGGTCGAGCGTCAGCGGGATGTCGCCCGCGGTGCTCTTGAGCGTGACGTTCACCGTGCCGGTCGACGGGACGTTCTTGCCGTCCGGCGGGTTCACCTTCTTCGGCGCCTTGCCCGTCGCGTCGGCCTTGAAGTCGCACGTCGTCGGGTTCGGCAACGGCGTCGCCCGCTTCGGCAGCGCGGTGCGCTGCGTCGGGATCTGGAGGTCGGTCGGCGGCGGAGCGGCCGAGGACGACGATGCCGCGGTGTTGGCGCTGTCGCCGCTGTTCGCGCTCACGATCCACACCACGACACCGGCGACGACGAGGACGGCCACGCCGACTACCCCAGCCCCGATCATCCGGCGTCGCTTCTGCTGCTCCAGTCGGCGCTCGAGCTGCCGCTCGAGTTTGCGCTTCGCAGCTTCGCGGCGCTGCTGGTTGGTCGCCACCCCGTACCCTCCCAGGTTCCGCTCGTCTCACACGTTTGAGGTAGCGGCAGTGTATGGGCACAGCCTGTGAGGACCATGTACAGGGCCCGCTAGTCTCAACCCGATCGTGATCGGCGCCATCCGGCGCGGAAGTCCGGGGAGGCGTTCGGTGCTCGTCGTCGGGTTCGGCAGCGGCCCGCTGCAGGCCAACTGCTACCTGCTGGCGGCGGCCGCCGGCGGGCCGTGCGTGGTCGTCGATCCGGGCCAGGAGGTGGCCGCGCCGCTGGCCGCCGCGCTCGGCGAGCACGGGCTGGTCCCGGCGGCGTTGCTGGCCACCCACGGGCACCCCGACCACGTCGCCTCGGCGGCCGCGCTGTCGGCCGAACACGGCGTCCCGCTGCACCTGCACCCGGCCGACGTGCCGCTGTACGACGGCGACAGCGTGCCCCTTTCCCCGGGCGTGTACGCGGGCCTGGACGTCGACGTCCGGCCGGTGCCGGGCCACACCCCGGGATCGGTGGTGCTGGGCCTGGAGACGCCCGAGGGCGGCCGGCTCGCGCTGACCGGCGACACGCTGTTCGCCGGATCGATCGGCCGCGGGGACGTGACGGCGGCGCTGCGGGACCTGCTGGCGGCGTTCCCGGACGACACGGTGGTGCTGCCGGGCCACGGCCCGGCGACGACGATCGGCCGGGAACGCGCGGGCAACCCGTTCCTCGCCGGGACGGGGGCGCACCGATGACCGAGCGAATCGCGCTGTTCGAGGAGGATCCGCGCGGCCGCCGTCGCCGCGGGATTTCGGGCCTGATCGGCGTGGTGATCGTCGCGGCGGCGTTCGGCGGGATCGCCGGCCTGATCGGCGGCACGGTGACCGGCCTGGTCGTCGCGCTGGTGATCGCCCTGCCGCTGCTGTACGTGATGGCGGTCAGCATCCGCCGCCGCGTCTGGCTGGAGGGTTCGACGCTGCTGGTGCGCACGTGGGGGCTGCGCCGTGTCGACCTGTCGACGGCGACGCGCCTCGACCTCGTCATCGGTGACGTCCGGGGCAGCCGCACGGTGAGCCTGCTGGTCAACGCCGGCCGGCGCGGCAAGGTGGCGAAGGTGGATCTCGCCGTCTTCTCCGGGACCGGCGGGCGCGAGCTCGGCATCATGCAGCTGCGGAAGCTGGCGAACGCGCTGATGAACAACACCGAGGCGAACGGCATCGTGTTCGGCGAGCTCCTGGTCGCCGAGCTGAAGGCGGAGGCCCGCGGCTCCGGCGTGGCGGAGCGCCCGCTCTACCGGCTGGCGTCGGTGGCGCCGTCGGGCAAGTACGTGCAGCGCTTCACCATGGAAGCCGTCAGCCGGTTCGTGGCGACGCTGGACTGAGTCAGGCCGGAGCCGCTTTCGCCGTGCTGAGGTGGCCCGCCGGCTCGCGGGAGGCGATCAGCGCGGCCAGGACGGTGGTCACCGGGACGGCCGCGACGATGCCGACGCTGCCGGCGAGGGTCCGGATGATCTCCTGCGCGATGTCTTCGCTGCCGAGCAGCGCGCCGAGCCCGACGCCGGAGATCGACGAGTACAGCAGCACCGGCAGCGCGGCCCCGGCGTAGGCCATCACGAGGGTGTTGACCGCCGAGCCGACGTGGTCACGGCCGATCCGCAGGCCGGAGCTGTAGAGCTCGCGCCAGGTCAGGTCCGGGTTGGCGCGGCGGAGCTCCCAGACCGCGCTGGTCTGGGTGACGGTGACGTCGTCGAGCACGCCGAGGGCGCCGATCACGACGCCGGCGAGCAGCAGCCCGCGCGCGTCGATGCCGTGGCCGAGCGAGCCGATCAGCGTCGAGGTGCTGTCGTCGAGCCCGGTGAGCGAGGCCGCGGCGGAGAAGATCGCGGACAGGACGCCGATGAGCGCGAGGCTGACGAGGGTGCCGAGCACCGCCGCGGAGGTTCTCGCGGAGAGGCCGTGGGTCAGGTAGAGCGCGATGAACATGATCGCGCCGGCCCCGGCGATGGCCACGACCAGGGGGTTTTCCCCGGCGAGGATGGCCGGGAGGATGAACAGCGCGATGACGACGAAGGACAGCCCGAGCGCGACGAGCGCTGCGATGCCCTGCCACCGGCCGAGCACGAGCACGGCGACGGCGAAGAGGGCGGCCAGCACGAGCAGCGGGGTGCCGCGCTGGAAGTCGACCAGCTGGAAACTGGCGGGATCACCGGCGTTCCCGCCGTTGTAGGCGAGGACGACGGCGTCCCCGGTGGCGAAGCGCGGGGTGCTGGGCTCGATCGGGACGGTGAGGCGCAGCGGTTTCCCTTCGGCCGGGCCGTCGGTCATGGTGAGTTCGACGGTCAGGCAGGGTTTCGCGTTCGGGTCCGTCTGGTCGCCGACCTGGACCTGGCCTTGGGCGAGGCAGGGGCCGGTGGCGGTGGTGCGGATGTCGGCGTGCACGGGCGTGCCCTGCGGGACGACGCTGGTGGGGGCGGCCTTGCCCCACGGGTAGAGGACGATCATGCCGACGACGGTGGCCAGGGCGAGCGGCGCGAGCAGCCAGATCAGGAGCAGCCGCACGCGCCGGGAGGCCGGGGCGGCGGGGCCGTGGCCGTGTCCATGGCCGTGCCCGTGTCCGGCTTCGGGAGTGGTGGCCGCGGCTTTGCGCCGGGGCCGGCCGGCGGTCCCGGGGACCGGCTGCGGCCCGGTGTCCCCACGGCGGGCGGCGGGGCGGTCACTGTCGGCGGGGACTGGTTGCGGCCCGGTGCCGCCCCGGCGTGCGGCGGGGCGGTCACTGTCGGCGGGGATCGGCTGTGGTCCGGTGTCGCCGCGACGGGCCGTGGGGCGGTCACTGTCGGCGGGGATCGGCTGCGGCCCGGTGTCGCCGCGGCGTCGCGGGGTGGCGGCGCGACCGGGCTCGGCCGGGACCCGCAGCGATCCGGAGTGGGCGGTGCGCTGGGGACCGGTGTCGGCTCGGCGGCGGTCGGCGTCGCCCGCGCGGCGGGTGCCCTCGGCCGGGGCGCGGCGGGCGGGTTTCCGGGGCGTACCCGGCGTTCCGGACGTTCCGTGGCCCGGCGAAAGGGACACCTCGTCCGTGATCCGGCGGATCGGGCCGGTTTCGTCGTCGTCGAGGTCGGGGCGGTCCACCCGCACATCCTGACAGCGGGTTTCCGCACCCCGCGCGAGGGGCCGCCGACGGCCCGGTTCGTCCCGATGCGCCGTGTCGTCCCGTCAATCACGCGTGTCGTCCCCGCAATCACGCGTGTCGTCCCTTCCGGCACGGCAACTCCCGTGATCAGAAAGGCAACTCGCGTGATTGGAGAGGCATCTCGCGTGATTGGAAGGTCAGCACGCGTGATTGGCGGGACGACACGAGGGTCAGCCGTAGGCTTGGCGGACGTGGACGCGGCGGTAAGCCGACGGTGGGGTGTCGAAGTGGTCGAGGAAGGCCTGGCGCAACGTCTCCGTCGAGCCGAAGCCGCAGCGGCGGGCGATCGTCGCCAGCGGGAGGTCCGTGCCCGAGAGGAGGCGGGCGGCGTGCTCCGTGCGGATCGTGCGGACGTAGCGGCCCGGGGTGGTGCCGAGGTGGGCGTCGAAGAGGCGGGTGAGCTGGCGGGTGCTGATGTCCGCGCGGGCCGCCAGCGCCGGGGTGCCGAGGTCGTCGTCGAGGTGCTCGGCGATGTACGCGGTGAGGTCGCGGACCTCGCGGTGCTCCGGCGGTGGCCCGGCCAGGAACAGGCTGACCTGGGCCTGGTTGCCCGGCCGCTGCAGGTAGGTGACCAGCGCGCGGGCCGCCTCGCGGGCCAGCGACGGGCCGTGGTCGGCCTCCACCAGCGACAGCGTCAGGTCGAGCCCGCTCGTCACGCCCGCCGCCGTGTAGACGTTGCCGTGGCGGACGTACAGCGGCACCGGGTCCACCGTCACCGACGGGTAGTCGCGGGCCAGGCGCGCGGCGTACCGCCAGTGCGTCGTCGCGCGGCGGCCGTTGAGCAGCCCGGCCGCCGCGAGCACCTCCGCGCCCGTGCACACCGACGCGACCCGGCGGCTGGTGCGGGCGAGCCGCCGGACGTGGGCCAGGACGCGCTCGTCGGCCGCCGCGGCCGTGCTGCCCCAGCCGCCCGCGACGACCAGCGTGTCGAGGTCGCCGGCGACCTGGTCGAGCCGCAGGTGCGGCTGCAGCGTCAGCCCGGAGCCGGTGCGGATGCCGTGGCCGTCGACCGAGGCGAGCTGGAGGTCGTACGGCGGTCGCGCGCCGAGCCGGTTGGCGGCGTCGAACACATCGGCGGGGCAGGCGATGTCCAGCAGCTCGGCGTCGGCGTAACCGACGATCACGACCCGTCTGGGTGAGCCTGGCATGATCGAACGCTAGCAGCCGGACCGGCGCTCGGACGTGGTTCGCAGGAATTCGGACATCCGCGCCGCCCGCCACCCGCACGAACGCCACGGTGAACGGCATGACCGATGAGCAGAAGACCGTCGCCTTCGTCGTCTACCCGGGCCTGACGCCGCTGGACCTCGTGGGCCCGCTGCAGGTGCTGAGTGCGCTGGCGCAGCTGGACCCGCGGTACCGGACCGTCGTCGTGGGCGCGACGAAGGACACCGTCGGTACCGACACGCCGTTGCGGATCGCGCCGAGCCACACGTTCGACGAGGTGCCGTCGCCCTTCGCCGTGCTGGTGCCCGGCGGCACCGTCCCGACGCTGCACGCGATGGCCGACGAGCACCTCCTAGCCTGGCTGCGCACCGCCGCCGGAGGTGCCGAGCTGGTGACGTCGGTGTGCACCGGCTCCCTCGTCCTCGGCGCGGCCGGGCTCCTGGACGGCAGGCAGGCGACGACGCACTGGATGTTCCGCGACCTGCTGGCCGGGCTCGGCGCGACCCCGGTCGCCCGGCGGTGGGTCGAGGACGGCCCGGTGATCACCGCGGCGGGCGTCTCGGCCGGGATCGACCTGGCCCTGCACCTGGTGGAGCGGCTGGCCGGCCGCCGGATCGCGACGACCATCCAGTTCGGCATCGAATACGACCCCGAACCGCCGCAGGGTCCCCTGGACTGGGCGAACCAGCCTTACGGCGACCTGACGCCGCTGCGCGAACACACGCTGCGCGAAGGATTGAAGGAGAACCCGGCGCTGCTGGCGAAGCTGCTCGCTTACGTCTGAGGCGAACGGCGTCGGCCATCCGGGTGAGCGGGGTTACGCCGGCGCGCCGGAAGGTTAGATTCAGCTCGCTCGATCAGGTGATCTCGCGGGTGGGGTGTTGTAGCCGTGCGGTTCCAGGTCCTCGGCCCGTTGACGGCCTCCGTGCCGCTGCCGTCGGCGGCCCAGCCGCGGCGGCTGCTCGCCGTCCTCCTCACCCGCGCCGGCCGGTTCGTCGGCCGCGACACCCTGGTCGACGAGCTGTGGCCGGACGGCGCGCCGTCGAGCGCCGCGGCGATCGTGCAGGTCACCGTGTCGAAGCTGCGCAAGACGCTCTCGCCCGGCCTCGGCGCCGGCGAGGCCGGGCAGCGGCTGCGGTCCGGGCCCCGGGGCTACGCGCTGGCCGTCGAGCCGGGGGAGCTGGACGCGGACGACTTCCTCGCGCTGCTCGCCTCGGGCGCCGACGACCGGGCCCAGCGTCGCCGCGCGCTCGAACGGGCCCTGGCGTGCTGGCGTGGCGACGCGTTCGCCGACATCGCGGGCGGGCCGCTGCTGGAGGCGCACAAGCTGTGGCTGGAGGACCGGCGCTCGGCGGCCCTGCTGCAGCTGGTGGAGCTGGAGCTCGCCGACGGCGACGGCCGGTCCGTCGTCGAGCGGCTCGACCCGGTGGTCGCGGCCCGGCCCGCCGACGAACGTTTCGCCGCCCGCCTCGCCGCCGCGCTCGGTGCCGTCGGCCGCCGCGAATCGGCCCTGGAGGTGCTGCGCCGGACCCGGCGGGCCCTGTGGGACGAGGCGGGCGTGTGGCCGGGCGCCGACCTCGTCGCCGTGTACCGCCGCATCGCCGGCACCGAGTGGACGACGCCGGGGCCGCCCGCCCAGCTCCCGGCCGCGGTGCCCGACTTCACCGGCCGCGTGACCGAGCTCGCCGACGTCGCCCGGGCGCTGCGGGGCCCGGCCCCGGTCGTGCTGCACGGCGCCGCCGGGGCCGGCAAGTCCGCGCTGGCGGTCCAGGCCGCCTGGCGGGCCCGCCGCCGGTTCCCCGACGGCCAGCTGACCGCCTCGCTGCGGGCCCCGGACGGGACACCGGCCGAACCGGCGGCCGTGCTGGCCGGTTTCCTGCGCGGGCTCGGCGCGACCCCGGCGGAACTGGCCGACCGCGCCGGGCTGGCCGGGCTCTGGCGCGGCTACACCGCCGACCGGCGGCTGCTCGTGCTGTTCGAGGACGCCGCGTCGGAGGCCCAGGTGCGTGCCCTGCTGCCGAGCGGGCCCGGCTGCGCGACGCTGGTCACCACCCGCCACCGGCTGCCGGGGCTGTGCGGGGCGCGGGCGATCCCGGTGCCAGAACTGTCCACAGAGGACGCCTGGGCGCTGCTCGCGGCGATCGCGGGCGAGACGCGGCTGCGGGCGGAACCCGAAGCGGTGCACCGGCTTCTCGAGCACTGCGGCGGGCTCGCGCTCGCCGTCCGGATCGCCGGCGTCAAACTCGCGACGCGGCCGAACCAGCGCGTCGGCGACCTCGCCACGCGGCTCGCCGACGACCGCCGCCGGCTCGACGAGCTGACCGCCGGCGATCTCGACGTCCGCGCCGCGGTGACTTCGGCGCTGCGGGAGCGGTCCGCCGCCGAGGTGTCGTTGCTGCGGCAGCTCGCTGCCTTCGGCGCCGCCGTCCCGGACTGGTGCGCCGCGGCGCTGCTCGGCCGGTCCCTCGCCGAGGCCCGCGACCGCCTCGACGACCTGGCCGCCACGCACCTGGCCGCCCCGGCGGGGTCGCGCTGGGCGGTGGCCCCGTTCGTGCGGCTGGTGCTGGCCGAGCGGCCGGCGGACACCGATCAGGCCGCGGTGCGCCGGGCGTGCGAGGTCGCGCTGGTATACGCCGAGCACGCCCGCGGCCGTCCGGCACCCGGCCTGCCGAAGCCGGATCCGGCGGTCGCCCGGCGGATCGCCGCCGACCCGGCGGCCTGGGCGGCCGAAGAGACCGGGCACCTCGCCGCCACCGCCCGGCTGGCGGGCGCCCACGGCTGGCACGAGCTGACCGAACGGCTCGCCGACGCCTGCACCGCGCTGGCGGGCCGCCCGTGGCTCGGCCACGCCGCCCACGCCGTGTCCGTGCTCGGGCTGGCGGCGGCGCGCCGCCGCCGCGACCCGCGCGCGGAGGCCGAGAAGCTCTACAACCTCGGCGCGGTGCACTGGCAGCACGGCCACGGACACCGGGCCCGGAACTGCTTCGTCCTGGCCGAGCAGCGCTACCGCGCCCTGGCCGACCCGCGGGGCACCGGCGCGGTGCTGGCCGCGCTCGCCGACGTCCACCTCGACGGCGGTGACCCGGGTGCCGCCGAGGCCGAGCTGCGGGAAGCCCTGGCGCTGCTGGGCGAGTGCGGGGACCGCCGCGGGCAGGCGGCCGCGGCGGCGCAGCTGGGCTCGCTGGCCGAGGACGTCGGCGACGTGCGGCGCGCCGTCGAAAGCTTCGAGGCGAGCATGCTGCTCGCCCGGGACTGCGACGACGGCCGCGGGCACGACCACGCCGCCAAGCGCTACGCCGACGTCCTGCGCCGCCACGGCGGCCGCGACCAGGCGGCCGACCTGCTCACCGGCGCGCTCGGCGGCGCCGTCCGCACCGGCGAACGGCACTGGGAGGCGCACGTCCTGCGCAGCCTCGGCGACCTGCACACCGACGCCGGGGAACTGGCCGACGGACACGGCTTCCTGACGCGGTCGCTGGCGCTGTTCGAGCAGATCGGGCACCGGCACGCCGCCGCCTACACCCACCGCAGCCTGGCCGAGGCCCGCCGCCGCGCGGGCGACCCGGCGGGCGCGCGGCGGCACCTGCTGCTCGCGCTGGAGGTGTTCCGGGAGCTGCGCGACCGCCGCGGCGCCGGGTACGCCCTGCTCAGCCTCGGCCGGACCGAGGCCGAGGACGGTCTCGGCGGCGAGGCGGAACGGCTGCTGCGCACCTCCGCCGGCCTGTTCCGGGAGCTCGGGTTCCCGCTGTGGGAACTGCGGGCGCTGCGCGAACTCAACGCCGTCACCAGCGCGTCCCCGGACCACGACCGGACTCGTGAAGTCTTGACGAAGATCAGGACCTGACGGCCTCCCGGCCCGGGCTGCGGCGCCCGGAGTTTGGCGAAGTTATGGCCGGCCCGATTTGGCTCACCGGCGTCCGGATCGTCGCAGGAGAGGGAGGCAACTCATGCCGGGACAACCGATGCTGGCGCGGGCGGCACTGACGCTGGCCGCCACCGCGGCGACCGGGGTGTTCGCGACCATCGGCACCGCGTCGGCGAGCGTCGAGGTCACCAAGCTCACCCAGGCGCAGGCCGCGTCGCAGCTGTCCGCGGCCGGCGTGACGCACTCGTCCAGCGGCGGCTGCACCAGCCGCAGCAACTCGACGTGCACGTCGTACGAGCAGATCAACCAGAGCACCGTCAGCGGCGTCATCACGTTGAAGCGGGCCAGCGGCTGCGCCATCAACATCACCGGCGGCACCGAGACCGGGCACGCGTCCGGCACCTACAGCCACTGGAACGGCTACAAGGTGGACATCGCGCACAACAGCTGCATCGACGCCTACATCAAGAACAGCTTTTCCTACGCCGGCGTACGCGGCGACGGCTACCCGCAGTGGCAGGCGGCGTCCGGCAACCTCTACTGCGACGAGGGCAACCACTGGGACATCACGTACTACACCTGCGGTTGCTGAGTGCCGGTGTGGACGGCCCGGTCGGATCCATCGACCGGGCCGTCCACCGGCTTCGGCTCAGCTCACGAAGCCAGGACGCCTGGTGATCGTTGAGGTACTTGTGGTTGCTCAAGTGCCGGAAGTTCGTCCCCAGGTAGACCGAGACGCCGATGTTCACGCCGTGTCGCAGACGGACACGACGTCGCCGTTCTCTTCGACGTAGACGGTGCCGCCCTTGTCGGCGTCCGTGGTGGTCCACGTGTGGTCCCAGCTGCCGCCGGGAGGGTCCACGGTCGCCGACGCCGACGTCCCCCCTGCCCGAAGGGTCGCCGAAATCGGGAACCTCGCCGGGGCGAACGGCAACGCGTGGAGGGGTCCTGAGCTCACCCGTCGGATTCCTCGGGCCGAGCGTCCGTACCGAGCCCGAAGGCAGGCGGGCTTTGATCGCGGATTCGAGACCGTAGAACGACGCGCCCTGGAATTCCGCCGTCGGTCAGGCCGCCGATTCGGACCACGGGCACTGCGGCCGGAGCTGCCGGGTCAGTTCCCGATCAACAGCCAGTCGCCCTGACCGCCGCCGGGACGGTACGGGCTGTCGGCCCGCTTCGCGACGACGCCGGGGAGGCCGTGCTGGCGGCTCGCGCCGGCGACGGCCTCGCCGCTGCCCAGGTAGGAGCGCGGCACCTGCCAGTGCCGGTCCTCGATCGCCAGGCCGTCCAGCAGTTCGCGGCGCTTCGTGTAGGGCAGGTCGAGCGTTGCCCGGCCGTCGAGGTGCAGGACGTCGGAGGCGAAGTAGAAGACCGGGCAGCCGGTCTTGAGGCGTTTGGCGGCCGCGCTGTCGGCCCGCCGGCGCTGGTCGAGGCCGGCGGGATGGGGCCTGCCGTCCTTCATCACGACGACCTCGCCGTCCAGCAGCACTTCCGTCGACCCGAACCGCTCGCCCAGCTTGTGCAGCTCGGGATAGCGGTCGGTGACGTCGGCGCCGGTTTCGTCGTGCGCGGTGACGTGGCCGCCGCAGACCAGCAGCATCGTGCGCAGGCCGCCCCAGGCGAATTCGTAGGCCCACTCGTCGTCGTCGGGCGGCAGCTCGCCCGGTTCCGCCGTCATCGGCTCGAGGAATTCGGGCGCGTCTTCGTGGCCGGGTTCGGCGGGGTCGAGACGCCGCAGGGTCCAGTCGCGGCCGTCCTCGTCGTGCCGGTTCCGGAACAGGTACTTGCCGCGCGTGCGGGCGCCGTGGAAGACCACCTCGACGTTGTGGTCGTTCCAGTGCAGGGTTTCGTACGTCCCGGTGTCCCACACGGTCATCCGGCCGCCGCCGTACTCGCCCGCGGGGATTTCGCCCGAGAAGGTGAGGTACTCCAGGGGGTGGTCTTCGGTGTGCACGGCGAGCCGGGGCACGCCGGGGGAGAGCGGCAGGCCCTTCGGCACCGCCCAGGAGACCAGCACGCCTCCACGCTCGAGCCGGAAGTCCCAGTGCAGCCGGGTGGCGTGGTGTTCCTGGATGACGAAGAGGTTGTCGTCCCCGGGGACGGGCGGGCCGTCCGGCCAGGGTTCGGGGGTGCGGTCGCGGGCTCGCTTGCGGCGGTATTCCTCGAGATTGTCGGCCATGGCCGCCCCGGTACCCCTTCCGCTCGAAGAGCGTCCAGGGTACCGGGTGCCGGCCTCAGTCCGTCTCGGCCATGGCTTCGGCGAACTGCGCCGCGTACAGCCGGGCGTAGGCACCCCCGCTGTGCAGCAGCGTTTCGTGATCGCCGTGCTCGACGATGTGGCCGTTCTCCATCACCAGGATCACGTCCGCGTCGCGGATCGTCGAGAGGCGGTGCGCGATGACGAAGCTCGTGCGGCCGCTGCGCAGCGAGTTCATCGCCCGCTGGATGAGCACCTCGGTGCGGGTGTCGACCGAGCTGGTCGCCTCGTCGAGGATGAGGATGACCGGCTTGGCCAGGAACGCCCGCGCCACCGTGATCAGCTGCTTCTCACCCGCGCTGACCGTGCCGCCTTCGTCGTCGAGCACCGTGTCGTAGCCGTCCGGCAGCGTCCGGACGAAGCGGTCCACGTACGTCGCCTGTGCCGCCTCGATGATCTCCTCGCGGGTCGGGTCGTCGGCGCCGTAGGCGATGTTCTCCGCGATCGTGCCGCCGAACAGCCACGCGTCCTGCAGCACCATGCCGGTCTGGTCGCGCAGTTCCTCGCGGTGCATCTTCGCGATGTCGACGCCGTCGAGCGTGATCCGCCCGCTGTCGAGCTCGTAGAACCGCATCAGCAGGTTGACCAGCGTCGTCTTCCCCGCCCCGGTCGGGCCGACGATCGCCACCGTCTGACCGGGTTCGACGGTCAGCGAGAGGTCGTCGATCAGCGGCTTTTCCGGCAGGTAGCGGAACGAGACGTCCTGGAACTCGACGCGCCCGCGGATCTCGGCGGGCCGCTCCGGGTGTTCGGGCTCCGGCGCCTGCTCCTCGGCGTCGAGCAGCGCGAACACCCGCTCGGCCGAAGCGACCCCGGACTGCAGCAGGTTCGCCATGCTGGCGATCTGCGTCACCGGCTGGCTGAACTGGCGCGAGTACTGGATGAACGCCTGCACCTCGCCCAGCGTCAGGTTGCCCGACGCGACGCGCAGCGCGCCGATCACGGCCACCAGCACGTAGCTGAGGTTGCCGATGAACATCATCGCCGGCTGGATCATCCCGGAGATGAACTGCGCCTTGAAGCTCGCCTGGTACAGCGTTTCGTTCTGCTTGTCGAAGATCGCCGCGGACTCGTCGCGGCGGCCGAACACCTTGACCAGCGAGTGCCCGGTGTACATCTCCTCGACGTGGGCGTTGAGCTTCCCGGTCGTCGACCACTGCTTGATGAAGTTCGGCTGCGCCCGCTTCCCGACCTTCGCCGCCACGACCGCCGACAGCGGCACGGTGAGCAGCGCGATCAGCGCCAGCAGCGGCGAAATCAGGAACATCATGATCAGCACGCCGACCACCGTCAGCAGCGACGAGACGATCTGCGACAGCGTCTGCTGCAGCGACTGCGCCAGGTTGTCGATGTCGTTGGTGACGCGGGAAAGCACCTCACCGCGCGGCTGGCGGTCGAAGTACTTCAGCGGCAGGCGGGCGAACTTGTCCTCGACCTCCTGGCGCAGCCGGTACACCGCGTGCTGCACCAGGGTCGTCGTCAGCCGGGCCTGGATGAGCCCGAAGAACGACGAGATCACGAACAGCGCCAGCACGGTCAGCAGGATCTGGCCGACCTTGTCGAAGTCGATGCCGACGCCGGGCACCAGGTCGACCCGGCTGTAGATGTCGGCGAGCGTGCCGTCGCCGCGGGCCCGCAGGCCGGCGACGATCTGCTCCTTGGTGACCCCCGGCGGTACCTGCTTGCCGAGCACGCCGGCGAGGATGGCGTCGGTGGCCTGGCCGAGGATCTTCGGCCCGATCACGGTCAGCGTGACGCTGGCCGCGCCGAGCGCCAGGACGGCGATCAGGATGGCCCGCTGCGGTCGCAGCAGCTGCAGCAGCCGCTTGAGGGAACCCTTGAAGTCCAGGGCCTTTTCCGCCGGCGCGCCGCCGCTCATCCAGCGGGCCGCCGGGCCGGCGGCCGCGGCACCGGTGTTCTTGTGCCGCTGCGCGGTCGGCCGTTCCCCGGCCTCCGTGACGGCGGCTTCGGGCGATTCCGTGGTACTCACGCCGCCTCCTGCTCGGTGAGCTGGGACAGCACGATCTCCCGGTAGGTTTCGTTGCCGTCCATGAGTTCGTGGTGGGTGCCGGTGCCGACGACGCGGCCCTCGTCGAGGACGATGATCCGGTCGGCGCCCCGGATGGTGCTGACCCGCTGCGCGACGATGACCACCGTCGCGTCCTTGGTCTCCGACACCAGCGCGCGGCGCAGGGCCGCGTCGGTTGCGTAGTCGAGCGCCGAGAACGAGTCGTCGAACAGGTAGATCTCCGGTTTGTGCACCAGCATCCGGGCGATCGCGAGCCGCTGCCGCTGGCCGCCCGAGACGTTCGTGCCGCCCTGGGCGATCGGCGCTTCGAGGCCCTCGGCCATCGCTTCGACGAAGTCCTTGCCCTGGGCCACTTCCAGCGCGTGCCACAGCTCTTCGTCGGTCGCGTCCGGGTTGCCGTAGCGCAGGTTGCTCGCCACCGTGCCGGCGAACAGGTACGGCTTCTGCGGCACCAGCCCGACCGCGCGGGCGAGCACCGCCGGGTCGAGGTCGCGCACGTCGACGCCGTCGACCTTCACCGTGCCGCGGGTGGCGTCCATCAGCCGCGGGATCAGGTTCAGCAGCGTGGTCTTGCCCGTGCCGGTCGACCCGATCACGGCGGTGGTCTCACCCGGCCGCCCGATCAGGGAAATGTCGCACAGCACCGGCTTTTCCGCGCCGGGGTAGCGGAACTCGACACCGGAAAGCTCCAGGTGCCCGTGCACCGCGCCGGGGCGGATCGGCGACACCGGCGGGCGCACGCTCGACTCGGTGTCGAGCACTTCGCTGATCCGCTCGGCGCTGACCTCCGCGCGCGGCACCATCATGAACATGAACGTGGCCATCATGACGGCCATCAGGATCTGCAGCAGGTAGGACAGGAACGCCGTCATGGCGCCGATCTGCATGCTGCCGGAGTCGATCCGCTGGCCGCCGAACCACAGCACGGCGACGCTGGACACGTTCATCACCAGCATCACGATCGGGAACATCAGCGCCATCAGCCGCCCGACCCGCAGCGAGACGGTGAGCAGCTCGTCGTTCGCGACGTCGAAACGCTGCCGCTCGTGCTTGTCGCGCACGAAGGCGCGGATGACCCGGATCCCCATGATCTGCTCGCGCAGGATCTGGTTGATCCGGTCGATCCGGACCTGCATCAGCCGGAACGCCGGGCGCATCTTGGCGATGATGATCCCGACCGAGACGGCGAGCACGGGCACGATGACCAGCAGCAGCGACGAGAGCGGCACGTCGAGGTTGAGCGCCAGGATGATGCCGCCGACGCACATGATCGGCGCGGACACCATCAGCGTCAGCGTCATCAGGACCAGCATCTGGACCTGCTGGACGTCGTTGGTGGTGCGGGTGATCAGCGACGGCGTGCCGAACTGGCCGACCTCGCGGGCCGAGAAGTCCTGCACCCGGTGGAAGACCCCGGCGCGGATGTCCCGGCCGATCGCCATCGCCGTGCGGGCACCGAAGTACACCGCGCCGATCGAGCCGGCGATCTGGGCCAGCGTGACGGCGAGCATCATCGCGCCGACCCGCAGGATGTAGGGCATGTCGCCCTTGATCAGGCCGTTGTCGACGATGTCGGCGTTCAGCGTCGGCAGGTAGAGCATGGCGATCGTCTGCACGAGCTGCAGCAGGACGATCACCCACAGCGTCCCCCGGTACGGGCGCAGGTGAGTGCGCAGGAGCTTGACTAGCACAACGATTCCCCCAGTGGAGTGGTGGTGTTCGGGTCGGGTGTTGCTTCGGCGCCGCCGGTCAGGGTCGGCATCCCGGCGGCCAGCTCGTCCAGCAACCGCTCCAGGGTCGGCAGGAGCGGTTCGCCTTCGGTGAACCAGTTGACGAAGGCGACGCGGACGGCACTTTCCACCGAGGAGGCCATCAGCCGGCACAGCAGGTGGTCCACACCGCCCACCCGTTTCGCGATCGTTTCGGCGAGGACCCGCTCGACCGCCGCGTGGGCGTTGAGGAACTCGCCACGCAGCATGAGCTGGCCCATCAGCTCCCGGATACGCGCAACATACGCGCGATCCGGCTCGCCTTCACGTGAATATTGCTCCAGCACCGCCTGTTTGACGGACTCCCAGAGCGGCTCGCCCTCCGGCCGGTCGAGCAGGGCTTCGCGCATCCCCTCGTGGCGGTCGATGACCACCGAGCAGACCGCCTGCTCCTTGCTGGAAAAGTAGTTGTTGAACGTGCGGGGGGAGACGCCCACCTCGGTGGCGATGTCCTCCACCCGGACGTTCTCCAGCCCCCGCTCCAGCGTGAGCCGCAGCGCGGCCTGCGCGAGCGCCCGGCGGGCTTCGCGCTTCTTCCGCTCCCGGAGGGTCAGCTTGGGTGGTTCTTCCGGCGGCATGAACGGAGTGTAGCGAAAAACTTGCGTGCCCCGCAAAAAACTGCGTGGCACGCAATTTCCGGACGAATCGGGCATGACCTGGGATTTCGCGGCCAGGGCCTGCCTCAGCTGCGGGTTCGGCCGCCGTGTGCGCTCTGTTGCGACCCGCAATTTGCAAAAATGAACCGAATGGCCTAATCCACTGCGCTCACCAGCAGCGACGCTCCGGATTCATGATCACGCAGGGCGATCGTGCGGGGACCGGCTGTGGACATCCCACGAACCTTTCTGCTTGCATGTCCCGCGTCGCCGCCGCGTGGGCCGGCGCAGCATCCGCACCTCAGCACGGAAGAAGTGGGACCACATGGCGAGCCGGGCCCGGGAACTCCTGGATCGATCACGCGTCCTGCTGGACCGCTCGCGCGTCGCCGCGGCGCAGTTCCTGACCGCGCCCCCGAAGCATCCCGGCTACGCGCCCCCGGCGGGTCCGGCGTTCGTGGAGCTGACCCGGCCGGAGTCGGTGGCGGAGCCGTCGGGCGAAGGGGTGCTGGCCGAGATCTGCGCCAGCGTCGCCCTGCGTGACCTCAACCTCCTCGACCAGCTCCTCGCGCGGCTGGAAGAGCTGGAAGCGGGGGAGGAGGACCACCACCGCCTCGCCGAGCTCTACCAGCTCGACCACCTCGCCACGCGGCTGCGGCGCAACGCGGAGAACCTGCGGGTGCTCGCCGGGCAGGACACCGCCGACGACGCCGCCCGCGCGACCTCGGTGCTCGACCTCATGCGCGAGGCGATGTCGTCGATCAACCACTACGCCCGGATCACCATCGGCCGCGTGGTCAACCTCGGTGTCGTCGGCTTCGCCGCGGAAGACCTGGGCCGGGTGCTGGCCGAGCTGTTCGACAACGCCGCCAACCAGTCTTCGCCGAGTTCGCCGGTGCACGTCAGCGCGCACCTGACCGAACAGGGCAGCGTGCTCGTCCGGATCGAGGACGAGGGCATCGGCATCCCGGCCGACCGCGTCGGGGACCTGAACGCGCGCCTGGCCGCGGGCGGTGACCTCGACGACGCCGCGGCGCGGCACATGGGGCTCGCCGTGGTCGCCCGCCTGGCCGCCCGGCACGGCGTCACCGTGCGGCTGGACCGGCGCAGCCCGCACGGCACGGTCGCCACCGTGCTGCTGCCCACCGGGGTCGTCACCGAGCTCGCCGAGCACGCGTGGTCGGGCACCCGGACCGTCTTCGGTCCGGGGGTTCGGGGGGTGGAGCCCCCGACGGGTGGCGGAGCCGCGGATGGCGATGTCACCGCCGAACCGGCCGAGGCCGGGCCCGGCCGCGAGCCGGCCACCGTCGGCGGATTGCCGCGCCGCCGTGCCGGCACCTTCTCCCGGGAGACGCCGGAGCCGCCGCGCAAGCCCAGCCCGCGGCCGCGCCCGATCACCGCGGGAACCGTCGGCGGGATCACGGCGAACGGCCTGCCGCGCCGCGTGCCCGGCAGCATCCGCGGGGCCGCCCCGGAACCACCGCCACCCCCGCCGCCCCCGGCCGGCGAAACCACCGCGAGCGGGCACGAGCGGCTGCTCGCCGACCTCGGGGCGTTCGCCGACGGCGAGCAGGCGGCGCTCGCGGAGAACCGCTCCCGCCAGGACGAGACGCCCGGAGGAACCGCCCGGTGAGCGCGCCCCACTCCGCCACGGCGAACTTCGCCTGGCTGCTCGACGACTTCGTGCGCAAGGTCCACGGCGTCAGCCACGCGCTGATCATGAGCGTGGACGGCTTCCCACTCACCGCGTCGGACTCGGTCGGCGAGGCCGAGGCCGAACAGCTCGCGGCGATCGCCAGCGGCCTGCTCTCGCTGGCCGGCAACAGCGCGGCGCTGTTCGGGAAGGGCGCCTGCGAGCAGATCATCATCCGGCTCACCCACGGCTACTTCCTGTTCATGGGCATCGGGTCCGGTGCCGGGCTCGCGGTGCTGACCTCGGGCGAGGCGGACATGAAGGT
The DNA here is from genome assembly GCF_002904335.1 of Amycolatopsis sp. CA-126428. Lineage (GTDB taxonomy): Bacteria > Actinomycetota > Actinomycetes > Mycobacteriales > Pseudonocardiaceae > Amycolatopsis. The sequence goes on from NZ_PPHF01000135.1 coordinate 61,104, forward strand.
GGTCGCCTACGAGATGACCCAGTTCATCACCAACGCCGGCCACGCGCTCACCCCCGAGGTGCGCGCGGAGCTGCGGCAGGTGCTGACCGCCCGCCGGCCCCGGATGTGATCGAGATGCCCGACGAGGATGTGATCGCACTGTCCGAGAAGGACACCCCGTTGCCGCGCCGGAGCCGCCGGATCCGCGCGTACGCGCTCACCGGCGGCCGCACCGGGACGCGCCACCAGCTGCTGGTGGAGACGCTGATCTCGGTGCCGCGGTACGACCCCGCGCTGAGCGGCACGCTCATGCCGGAGTCGCGCTCGCTCTACGAACGCGCCCGGCTGCGGTGCTCGGTCGCCGAGCTGTCGGTCGGGCTGGACCTGCCGCTGGGCGTGGTGCGGGTGCTGCTGGGCGACCTCGCCACCCAGGGCGCGGTGTTCGTGCACCCGACCGCGCACGCCTACCACCACGACACCAACGTGCTCGAGAGGATCCTTGATGGGCTCAAGCGGCTCCCCGCCTGAGGGCGATCTGCTGACGATCTCCGCGAAGATCGTCGTCGCCGGGGGCTTCGGTGTCGGCAAGACCACGTTCGTCGGCGCGGTGTCGGAAGTGCCGCCGATGAGCAACGAGGCGTGGATGACCGAGGCCGGGGAGGGCATCGACGAGATCCCGCCCGGCGGCAAGTCGACCACGACCGTCGCCATGGACTTCGGCCGGATCACGCTGCGCCCCGACCTGCTGCTGTACCTGTTCGGCACGCCGGGGCAGGCGCGCTTCTGGTTCCTGTGGGACGACCTGAGCCGCGGCGCGCTCGGCGCCGTCGTGCTGGTCGACACCAGCCGGATCGACGAGTCGTTCGCGGCGATCAACTACTTCGAGAACGACTCGGAGCTGCCGTTCGTCGTGGCGGTCAACCAGTTCGAGGGCAAGCCGGTGCACGACCTCGACGAGGTGCGCGACGCCCTGGCCCTCGACCCGAGCGTCCCGCTGGTCACCTGCGACGCCCGCGACCGCGCGTCGACGATCGCCACCCTGACCGAACTGGTCGGTCACACGTTGTCACTGGCGGTGCTCTCCGGCCCGGTGGGCCGCGAGCTCGCCGGCAGCGCCCCGCACGCCTGAGTCCCCCCGGAAGGTGAAGAGGTCCCCATGCGCAAGGTCCTGGTCGTGGGCGCCGGGCAGTCCGGCCTGCAGCTGGCCCTCGGGCTGCAGGCGAAGGACTACGACGTCACCGTGATGTCCGCGCGGACGCCGGAGGAGATCCGGTCCGGGCGGGTGATGTCGACGCAGTGCATGTTCCACGACGCGCTGCAGCACGAGCGCGACCTCGGGATCAACCTGTGGGAAGCGGAGACGGTCGACGTCGAAGGCCTCGGCGTCTCGGTGGCCGCGCCGGACGGCGACCGCGCGCTCGACTGGTTCGCCGAGCTCGACAAGCCCGCCCAGTCGGTCGACCAGCGGGTGAAGATGGCCGGCTGGCTGGAGCTGTTCGAAGACCGCGGCGGCAAGCTCGTCATCCACGGCGTGATGACGTCCGAGCTGGACGCGCTGTCCCGGCTGTACGACCTGGTGATCATCTCGGCCGGCAAGGGCGAGCTGGTCCAGCTGTTCGACCGCGTGCCCGAGCGCTCGCCGTTCACGCGGCCGATGCGCGCGCTTTCGCTGGTCTACGCGCACGGCGTGGGCCGGCGCCCGGAACACCCGGACAAGGTGGGGGTGCGGTTCAACATCGTCCCCGGCGTCGGCGAGCTGTTCATGATCCCGGCGTACACGCTGAGCGGGAACTGCGACATCCTCTTCTTCGAGGGCGTGCCCGGTGGGCCGCTGGACTGCTTCGACGACCACCCGGGCCCGGACGAGCACTTCCGGCGCGTGCTGGACCTGATGCGGCAGTTCGTGCCGTGGGAGTACGACCGCTGCCGCGACGCGGAGCTGACCGACGCCAAGGCGACCCTGGCCGGCGGGTACCCGCCGGTGGTCCGCCACCCGGTGGGCACCGTGGGCGGCGGGGCGATCGTGCTGGGCATGGCCGACGTCGTCGTGGCGAACGACCCGATCACCGGACAGGGCTCGAACAACGCGAGCCACTGCGCGGCGACCTACCTCGACGCGATCGTCTCCCACGGCGACCGGCCGTTCGACGCGGCGTGGATGGAAGCGACGTTCGAGCGCTACTGGGAGTACGCCCGGCACGTGACCGAATGGACGAACGCCCTGCTCCTGCCGCCGCCCCCGCACGTGCTCCAGATCCTCGGCGTGGCCGGGCAGAACCCGGCGGTCGCCCGGCGATTCGTGAACGGATTCACCGATCCGGCCGACTTCCAGCAGTGGTTCATGGATCCGGTCCTCTGGGAGAAATACCTGGCAGAGGTCTAGATCAGACTGTCGTCGAGGGACGATTCGGGCTACGGTTGTCACGTAGCGTGAAGGCGGACCTCGGAGGTACGGGCATGCGGGCGATGTGGAAGGGCTCGGTGTCCTTCGGGCTGGTCAGCATTCCGATCCAGATGTACGCGGCGACCGAGAACAAGAACGTCTCCCTGCGCCAGGTGCACGAGGCCGACGGCGGCCGCATCCAGTACAAGCGGTTCTGCACGATCGACGGCCAGGAAGTGCCGTACGCCGAGATCGCCAAGGGCTACGAGCTGCCCGACGGCGAGATGGTGGTGATCACCGACGCGGAGATGGCGGAGCTGCCGCTGACCACCCAGCGCACCATCGACGTGCTGGAGTTCGTGCCGCTCGAGTCGATCGACCCGATCCAGTACGACCGGACCTACTACCTCGAGCCGCAGAAGAACGCGGTCAAGCCGTACATCGTGCTGCGGGACGCGCTGCACAAGTCGAGCCAGGTGGCCATCGCGAAGGTCGCGGTCCGGCAGCGGGAGAGCATGGCGGTGCTGCGCGTGCACGCCGACGTGCTGGTGATGACGACGATGCTGTGGCCGGACGAGGTCCGCGAGCCCGACTTCCCGTTCCTGCGCGACGACCCGCCGCAGATCCGGCCGCAGGAGCTCACCATGGCCGGGTCGCTGATCGACTCGCTGGCCGAGCCGGTGTTCGAGCCGGAGAAGTACCACGACCACTACCGCGAGGCCCTGGAAGAGATGATCGAGGCCAAGGTCGCCGGCGACGAGACGACCAAGCCCGCCGCGGTCACCGCCAAGGCCGACGTCGTCGACCTGATGGCGGCCCTGCAGGCCAGTGTGGACGCCGCGAAGAAGTCTCGTCAGTCCTCGTCGGAGGCGTCCGAAGAGGACGGCGAACCGGCGAAGAAGAAGCCGGCGGCCCGCAAGCGGGCGCCGAAGCCCGCCTGAGTCGTTTTCGGACGGGTGGTCGTGCCGACACGCCGCCCGGGTGCCGTGCCCGCGTGCCGCCCGGTTCTACCGTGGGGTGCACGTCGTCCACGAGCGCGGAAAGGCGGCCGGTCATGGAGTGTGCTTCCTGTGGCGCCGGGATCGATCACTGCCACGGCACGCTGGTGGTCCACCCGGACGGTGGATTCGCCGAGTGCACCGATCCGGCCTGTGCGGACGGTGACCGCGTTCGGCACGCGCTGATCGTCGACTGCCGGGGCGTCGGCGGAGGGTGCGGCTGCGCCACCGCGCCGCGGAAAACCCTGTTGCGCCAGGCTTCCTGAGCCTCCCGCCAGGATCCGTCCAGGCCTTCCCGGCCGGGTTCCGCACCGGCCGGGGAGGCCTGCACGGCGTTCGGATGGCGTCAAGACGGTGACACGATCGTGTATGCAGCTGTGTACAGGGGGCTGGGCGATGTGCTAACACTAACGGGGTCCTTCGGCTCTCCCTCCCCCTCGGAGCCGGAGGACCCTTTTCGTTCGGGGGCACGAGTCGGCTGCCGGCTCGCGTGGAGCCGTGCTGCCGGACCCGGCGTGGCGGCGATCACGATTTCCTATTTCGCGCTCGCAATTCACGTGACCGGGACGGCCGTCAGTTTGTTTTTCACCGGATTCGCGGCGGTTTTGCTCTGCGCTTACCTTTCCGCGATCCGGGGTGGTGGGCCCAAGACAGCCGAACGGCCTGACGCGGTCAGCATTGCTGCTGACGCGCGCCAGGCCGTGGCGGAGTCTCGAGATCAGTACCAGTGCGCCCGGCCGCCGATCCGGCGGCCGGTGCCGCCCAGGATGGCCAGCGCCACACCGGCCACCGCGAGAATGATGCCGATGGTGTACAGCACCGGGATACCGACGATGAACCCGATGATCAGGAGAATTACACCGAGAACGATCACTTGACACACTCCTTCGCACGAGACCCGGCCCGGCTCCGTGCCGTCCGGGCGGATGCGCTTCTCTCGAGGGGAGGATGGCCAGTTTCCGGATAAACCAAACTACGGCGAATGGAGCAATCTTGGATCAGTACCGGTAGTGATCGAGCTTGTACGGACCTTCGACGTCGACGCCGATGTACTCGGCCTGCGCCTTCGTGAGCCTGGTGAGCTTCACCCCGAGCGCGTCGAGGTGCAGGCGAGCGACCTTTTCGTCGAGGTGCTTCGGCAGCCGGTGGACGTCGGTGGCGTACTCGCCGGGCTTGGTGAACAGCTCGATCTGCGCGATCGCCTGGTTGGTGAACGAGTTCGACATCACGAAGGACGGGTGCCCGGTCGCGTTGCCCAGGTTCATCAGCCGCCCCTCGGACAGCACGATGACCGCGTGGCCGTCCGGGAAGGTCCACTCGTGCACCTGCGGCTTGATCTCGTTCTTCACGACGCCCGGCAGCTTCGCCAGCCCGGCCATGTCGATCTCGTTGTCGAAGTGCCCGACGTTGGCGACGATCGCGTTGTGCTTCATCCGGCTCATCTGGCCGGCGGAGATGATGCCGAAGTTGCCGGTGGTGGTGATGAAGATGTCGGCCGTCTCGACGACGTCGTCGAGCTCGACGACGTCCAGCCCGTCCATCGCCGCCTGCAGCGCGCAGATCGGGTCGATCTCGGTGACCGCGACCCGGCCGCCCTGGCCGCGCAGGGCCTCCACCGCGCCCTTGCCGACGTCGCCGTAGCCGCAGACGACCACGCGCTTGCCGCCGATCATCACGTCGGTGGCCCGGTTCAGGCCGTCCACAAGGGAGTGCCGGATGCCGTACTTGTTGTCGAACTTGGACTTCGTCACCGAGTCGTTGACGTTCATCGCCGGGAAGAGCAGCTCGCCGTCCTTGGCCAGCTTGTAGAGCCGCTTGACGCCGTTGGTCGTCTCCTCGGTGACGCCGCGGATCTCCTTGGCCATGCGGGTGAAGCGGTCACCGTCGGCCGCCACGCTCGCGCGGAGGGTCTCGAGGACGATCCGGTACTCCTCCGGGTCCTCTTCGGACGGCTGCGGGACCGCGCCCGCCGCCTCGAACTCGACTCCCTTGTGGACGAGCAGCGTGGCGTCGCCGCCGTCGTCGAGGATCATGTTCGGGGACTGGCCGCCGGGGAAGGCGAAGAGCTGGTCGGTGCACCACCAGTACTCTTCGAGGGTTTCGCCCTTCCACGCGAACACCGAGGTGCCCGCCGGGGCGTCGACGGTGCCTTGCGGGCCGACGACGACCGCGGCCGCGGCCTCGTCCTGGGTGGAGAAGATGTTGCAGGACACCCAGCGCACCTGCGCGCCGAGCGCCACCAGGGTCTCGATGAGCACGGCGGTCTGCACGGTCATGTGCAGCGACCCGGCGATGCGCGCGCCCTTCAGCGGCTGCGCGGCGGCGTACTCGCGGCGGATCGCCATCAGGCCGGGCATCTCGTGCTCGGCCAGCCGCAGCTGGGTGCGGCCGGCGTCGGCCAGGGCGAGGTCGGCCACGGCGAAGTCGAGGCCACCCGAGTTCTGCAGTTTGTCACTCATGCTTCGATGCACTCCGGAGTTCGTCGGCGAAACGCTCGGGAGGCAGCACGAAGTCCTTGCGGACAACGAGAAAGGCACCTCCCGTGCGGGAGGCGCCCTTGGAGTCGTGTCGCGGGCCGAGCGTGGCGGAAAGGATTCCGTCGCAGCGCCTCTCGGCCCGGAACCAGGATGGCAAAGCCGCGCCGAGGCTGTCAAGCGAGCGAACGGGCCATGAGAACGTCGTCGACGTCGGCGTCGTCGATGCGGAATTCGCCCCGCAGCACGCCTTCCACGACGAACCCGCAGCGTTCGTAGACCCGGCGGGCGCCGGTGTTGTGACCCAGCACCCGCAGCGTCAGCTTGCGGGCGCCGCGCTCCCGCGCTTCGGCCACGGCGGCGTCGACGAGCCGGCGCGCGATGCCGAGCCGCTGCCGCCGCGGGTCGACGGCGAGCCCGCCGATCACCCGGACGTGCCGGTGGGCGGGGATGGCGAACCCTTCGGCGAGCCGGACGTAGCCGGTCACCACGCCGTCTTGCTCGGCGACCAGGACGTCTTCGGGCCGGGCTGCCCCGTCGAAGAAGGGTGTGCCGGGTGGCGGCGGGGGAGCGGGGGACATGGCCGAGGTCCAGGTTCGCCGGTCGATCTCCGCGAGCGCGGCTTCGTCGCCGGTGCGAGCCGGCCTGATCGTGATCACCGGGCCATCCTGGCCGAAGCCGGCACCCGGCGCGAAGGGTTTAGAGCAGGTGCGCGCGCCGCCAGATGCCTTCGGAGCGGCCGCCGATCAGGTCCGCGTCGCGCAGGAAGGGCACGATCTTCTCCGCCATCCAGCGGCGGGTCTCGTGGAAGTGCGGGTTCGCCAGCGCCGCCGCGCGGCCCTCCCGCGGGTCGATCCCGACGCTGCGGTAGATCCGCGCGTCGACCATGCTGTCGATCACGCCGAACGCCACCAGGGCGGTCCGCAGGCGGTGCCGCCGCCGGGCCGCCTTCGACAGCTTCGGCGTCTCGCGCAGCACTTCCTCCTTCGCGAACCGGACGTGCCGGGCCTCTTCGACCACGTGGATGCGGTTGACCGAGCGGATCAGCGGCTGGATGCCGTCGTCGTCCATCATCGACCGCTGGAGCCGGTCGGTGGTCTCCTCCGCGACCAGCACGCTGGCGAACATCGACGGGCCGGCGGCGGTCGCGCCGAACACCTTCGCGGCGCGGTGGACCACCTTGGGGACGCCGTAGCGCGGGACGCCGAGCCGCTGCGCGGTGCGGGCGAACATCACCGAGTGCCGCGTCTCGTCGCCGATCTCGGTCATCGCGTACTGGGCGTGCTCGGTGCGCGCGTCCAGGTCGAAGACGTACCGGGCCAGCAGCTGCATCAGGACGATCTCGAACCACAGGCCGACGCTCATGATGCTGGCGATCTCGTGCTTGGACAGCTCGATCCGCTGCTCCGGCGTCAGCTTCGCCCAGAGGTCCGTGCCGTAGAGGGAGACGCGCTCGAGCGGCATGTACGCCTTGCCCTCGGCGAGCGGCGCGTCCCAGTCGATGTCGACGTGCGGGTCGTAGCTGTTCTTCACCGAGCTCTTGAGCAGGCGAGCCGCGGTGACGTCCCGGTCCTGGGCCTCGACGCCCATGGCGGCCTCCGAAAAAAGTAGGGGGTACGCGGTGTACTAGCTACTTCGGGAGCGTACACCGCCCGGCGGCGCGTGAGTAGGCTTTCGCCGTGACCAAGGTCGACGGACGGGCGACGCGCTGGGCGGGCCAGCAGGAACGGCGGCGCGCGGAGTTCGTCGACGCCGCGCTGGCCGCCATCGCCGAGCACGGCCCGGACGTGTCCACCGAGCAGATCGCCGAACGCGCCGGCGTCGCGCGCACGCGCCTGTACCGGCACTTCGACGGCGCGGAAGACCTCCGGCGGGCGATCGCCCAGCGGGCGGCCGAGCTGGTGACGGCCGACCTGGCGCCGCTCTGGCACCCCGAAGGCTCGCCGAACGAGATGATCTCCACGGTGATCTCGACGCACCTGCGCTGGCTGACCGAGCACGCCCACCTGCACCGCTACCTGGCCCGCGCGCAGCCGGCCGCCGCGGACGACCGCCCGGACGTCCGCGGCGCGATCGCCCGCCACCTCAGCCGGCTGTTCACCGGCTACCTGACGGCGCTCGGGCTGGACCCGGCCCCGGCCGACACCATCGCGTTCGGCCTGGTCGGCTACGTCGAATCGGCGACGACCCGCTGGCTCGACCACCCGGGCACGCTGAGTCTGCCCCAGCTGACCGCGCAGCTCACGGGCACGATCTGGGCGATGCTGGACCACACCCTGCGGGCGGGCGGCGTCGAGCTGGACCCGGACCGGCCGCTGCCGCTACCGGACGACCTCACTCCCGGTCGTGAGTGGTAATCCGGGTTAGAACCCGAATTACCACTCACGACGGCTCGCGCGGAAATTCGGCCCGCACGCCCAGCAGCCGGACCGCCCGGGTCAGCTCGAACATCCCGAGCACCTCGCGCGCCGCGCGGTCGAGCGCGGCCGCGTCCGACGTCGGCTCCGGCAGCGTGATGCTGTGCGTGTGGGTCAGGAACGGCACGAACCGCACCTTGACCGCCACCCGCGCCGCCGGGCGGCCTTCGTCGAGGACGTCCTGGGCGACACGCCGGGCCAGCGCCGTGACCTCGGCCGCCATCTCCGCCGGGTCCGTCAGGTCGCGCTGGAACGTCGTTTCGCGGCTGCGGGAGCGGGCCACCCACGGGGTCGCGCTCACCTCGGCGTCGCTGATGCCGCCGCCGAGCAGCCGCAGCCACGGGCCGGTCTTCGGGCCGAACCGGGCGGCGAGCTCCGCCGGGTCGGCCCCGGCCAGGTCCAGGACCGTGGTGATGCCCAGCTCGGCGAGCTTCTTCGCCGTCTTGCCGCCGATGCCCCACAGCGCGTCGGTCGGGCGGGTGGCCATCACCTCCCACCAGTTCTCCCGCGTCAGCCGGTAGATCCCGCCCGGCTTGCCGAACCCGGTGGCCAGCTTGGCCCGCAGCTTGTTGTCCCCGATCCCGACCGCGCACGACAGGCCCGTCTCGCGCGCCACCGCCTCCTTGATCGCGGCGGCCAGCGCCTCGGGGTCGGCCGTCTCCGCGCCGACGAACGCCTCGTCCCAGCCCAGCACCTCGACCACGACCGGCAGCTCCCGGACCGCGGCCATCACGCGCGCCGACACCTCGAGGTAGGCGTCCGGGTCACTGGGCAGGAAGACGGCGTCCGGGCAGCGCTTGGCGGCGATCCGCAGCGGCATGCCGGACTGGACACCGAACTCGCGGGCCTCGTAGGACGCCGTCGCGACGACCGCGCGCTCGGCAGGGTCGCCGTTGCCGCCGACCACGACGGGCTTCCCGCGCAGCTCCGGGTGGCGGGCGATCTCGACCGCGGCGATGAACTGGTCGAGGTCGACGTGCAGGACCCACTTCACCCCGCCCAGTCTGCCTCAGAACCTTGTTCAGCCGTCGGCCGGCGCGAGTGTCACCACAGGTGGGCGGCCTGCGGCCCGTAGCGCCGTCCTAACCAGAACAAGGTTCTCAGATCCGGTGCCGCGCCACGTGGGTCCAGACGGTGGCGGTGAGCGCGATGATCCCGCACAGCGTCACGCCCGGGTCGGGCAGCACCAGGCCCAGGACCAGCAGCGTCACGGCGGTGATGTCGAAGAAGATCAGGACGGCGTTCCGGAGCCCGCGCGACTTCGGGCGCCGGCCGTCGCGCAACGCGGCAGCCAGATCCGGGTCGCTGAGCTCCAGGGTGCGCTCGATCTTCTCGAGCTGGGTGCGGTCGTGGTGACTGAGCATCGGGCCTCCTTCGGCGCCGAACCCGCCGTCTCGCCGTAGCGAATACCCAATAGTCCTCTTGGCGAACCGCCAAACGCCTTCTCATTTCGTGCTTTTCTCTGGTCCGACCGGGTGATCCGCGCTCTGTGACCGGCCGCGGCCACGTTAAGTTGCCCCCGAGTACGTCGCCGGTCACGGCCCGGACGGCGGGTGGGGGCGGCCGGGTGGCCACGTCCTGCCCTCGTGCCGGTAACCGGCCGGGCCCGTCAACCAGCCGGAGGACTTCATGACCCTGCCCACCGAACCGATCGGCAGCATCCCGCGTCCCGCCTACCTCGTCGAAGGCCTCGGCGAGTTCGCCGCGGGCCGGCTCGACGCCGCCGCGCTCGCCGAACTCGAGAGCCGGGCGCTGGCCGACACCATCCGCCGGTTCGAGGAGACCGGCTCGCCGGTGCTGACCGACGGAGAACAGGGCAAGCCGAGCTTCGCGACGTACCCGCTGGCCGGGCTGGAATCCCTGGCGTCCGACGGCGTCGTCATCCCGTTCGCCGACGGGCACACCCGGCAGCTGCCGAGGCTGACCGCCGGCCCGTTCCGCTACGCGACGCACGCCGACTCGTACCTGACACGCGCGAAAACGCTTACCGACCGGCCCGTGAAGCAGGCGGTGATCGCCGCGTCCGCCGTGTCGCTGATCTACCCGGGCGACGGCATCGAGGGGTACTCGCAGGAGCAGTTCGTCGCCGACCTGGTGAACGAGGCCGAGGCGGACATCCGGGGCAGCCTCGACGCGGGCGCGGACAGCGTGCAGATCGACTTCACCGAAGGGCGGCTGTCGCTGAAGCTCGACCCGTCCGGCGGGCTGCTGCGCCAGTTCGTCGAGCTCAACAACGCCGTGCTCGACCGGTTCACCGCCGAGGAGCGCGCGAAGATCGGCGTCCACACGTGCCCGGGCGGCGACCAGGACTCCGTGCACAGCCTCGACGTCGACTACGCGGGCCTGCTGCCGGCGTTGTTCGACCTCAAGGCCGGTCGATTCTTCGTCCAGCTGGCCAGCGAAGCCGACCCGGAGCGGGCGCTGCGGGTGATCGCCGAGCACCTCAAGGCCGATCAGCGGGTCTTCGTCGGGGTCATCGACCCGATCGACCCGCGGGTGGAGACCGCGGAGGAGGTCCGGGACCGGGTGCTCACCGCGGCGAAGTACGTGCCGGCCGACCGGCTCGGCACCTGCGACGACTGCGGGTTCTCGCCGTTCGCCGACGACACGTCGACCTCGCGCGACATCGCGTTCGCGAAGATCGCGGCGCGGGTCGAGGGCACGCGGCTGGCGTCGGAGCAGCTCGGCTGAGCGGAACGGCGTGAGCCCGGCCCGGGCTCACGCCGTTTCGGCGGCGACCTTCAGCCCGAGGGCGACGAGCACGGTGCCCAGGAGGGCGTCGAGGCCCCGGCGGACGCGGCCGGCGCTGAAGAAGCGCTTCAGCGCCCCGACCACGACGGCGAGGGTGACGAACCACAGGATCGTGCCGGCGGTGGCGATCGCGGCCAGTTCGAGCGTCTGCGGGGTCGAGCCGTCGGCGGGCAGGAACTGGGGGAGCAGGGCCAGGAAGTACACGGCGACCTTGGGGTTGAGCAGGTTCGTCACCAGGCCCTGCCGGAAGGCGGCCCCGGCCTCGAGCCGGCGCGCCCCGGTGGTCTCGGCGAGGTCCCGGTACTCGCCGCGGCGCACCGCCAGCCACGCCTTGACGCCGAGGACCACCAGGTAGGCCGCGCCGGCCAGCTTGACCACGGTGAACGCGACCGCCGACGCGGTGAGCACGGCGGCGACGCCCAGGGCGATCGCGACCACCCAGGCGAAGACGCCGAGCGCGATCCCGAGCCCGGCGGCCATCCCGGCCCGCCGCCCGCCGGCGAGCGCCGAGCGCGTCACGACGACGAAGTCGGGCCCGGGCGACATCGCCCCGAGCACGACGACCAACAGGAACGAGGCGGCGGTGGCACCGGGGATCATGACCCCGAGAATACGACCCGGCCGCCACCCGATTTCCCGCCTCGCACCGGCCGGCGCGTGTGATCGGAGGGCCGGCACGCGTGATCAGAAGGTCGACACGCGTGATTCCCGGGTCGACACGGCGCGGGCCGGGAAGCGGCGGGCGTGTCGTCCCGCTGATCACGCGTGTCGACCGTCCGGACACGCGTGTCGACCCTCCGAGCACGGTGCTCGGGGGGCGGTGTTCGAATTTGAACTTCGTGTAGGGTCGATCTTGTGGGTGATTCCAGGGGCGAGGGCATGTCGGCCGAGGTGCGGACGCGGGTGCGGATCCCGCTGCGGCTCGACGGCGGCATCGCGGTCGACGCCGAAGCCGTCACCTTCCGCGGCCTGGCCGATGGTGGTGAGCACCTGGCGTTCGTCCTGGGCACGCCCGGTGAGGTGCCGCTGGTGCGGCCGCACTCGGAATGCCTGACCGGCGACGTCTTCGGGTCGGCGCGCTGCGACTGCGGCCCGCAGCTGGCCGAGGCGGTCGCGCGGATCTCCGAGGCCGGCGGGTACCTGCTGTACCTGCGCCAGGAGGGCCGGGGAATCGGGCTGTACAACAAGCTCGACGCGTACGCCCTGCAGGACGGCGGCCTCGACACCTACGCCGCGAACGCCGCGCTCGGGCTGCCCGAAGACGCCCGCGACTACACGGTCGCCGCGCAGATGCTGGGGGCGCTCGGGGTGGACCGGGTCGACCTGCTGTCGAACAACCCGGACAAGGCGGCGCAGCTGCGGGCGGCCGGGATCGCGGTGCGCGACCGGGTCCCGACGGGGGTGTTCGCGACCGAGAACAACGTCCGGTACCTGCGGGCGAAGGCCGAGCAGACCGGGCACACACTCAGCCTGCCGGGTCTGGCCAGCTGATCAACGCGGCCGGGTCGCGTACCCGGAGGGTCGGTTCGCGTGCCTGGAGGGTCGGTTCGCGTGCCTGGAGGGTCGGTTCGCGTGCCTGGAGGGTCGGGTCAGGTGAGGCGCTGGGCCGCCGCGGCCGCGGGGCTCGTGGTGAGTTTCTCCAGCAGGCCGATCAGGGTGGTCTGTTCCGCCGGGGTCAGGGACGCCACCCAGGCTCGCTCGCGCTCGTTGTGCTCCTGGTAGGCGTCGGTCACCGCGGTGTGGCCCGCTTCGGTCAGCGCCAGCTGCACCGCGCGGCGGTCGTGGGGGACCGCGGTGCGCGTCGCCAGGCCGTCCCGCTCCAGGGTCTTGACCAGCGCGGACACCGCCGCGCGGCTCATCCCGGCGAGCCGGGCCACGTGGCGGGACTCCAGCGGACCGGCCAGCCACAGGACGAACAGCACCCGGAAGCCGGCCCAGCTCCAGCCGCGCGGGCGGTGGACCGTCGACTCCCAGTCGTAGACGAGCGCGCCGGCCAGCCGGTGCAGCGTGAGGCCGAGGCGCATCGCCACCGGGTCGGTCGTGGGCAGCTCGGCCTGCGTCTTCCCGATCGCGTAGTCGACGAACGAGAGGTAGTCGAGGTCGGCCGGTCGGTCGGTCATGCCGCACAGGTTAGGGGAAGGAGGGTTCCGCGCCGTGGTCCGGCGGGCTAGCCTGGCCCGATAGTCAATCCTTTGACGATCAAGGAGCGCTCGCCGTGACGAAGAAAGCCTTCGCCTCTTCGGCCGACCTGGTGGAGAAAGCGCAGACCCTCGAGAACCTCGCGGACGGCGTCTGGGCGCTGACCGCCGAGGGCGACCCGAACATCGGCGCGATCGAAGGCGAGGACTTCCTCGTCTGCTTCGAAGCACTGGCCACGCCCGTCGCGGCCGGGGAGTGGCTCGCGAAACTGCGGGAGCACACCGACAAGCCGGTGCGGTACCTGGTGCTGAGCCACTACCACGCCGTGCGCGTGCTGGGCGCGTCCGCGTTCGACGCGGACGTGATCGTCGCGCACGAGATCACCCGTGCCCTGGTCGCCGAGCGCGGCAAGGAGGACTGGGAAAGCGAGTTCGGCCGGATGCCGCGGCTGGCGAAGGGTGCGGAGTCGGTGCCCGGCCTCACCTGGCCGACGCTGACCTTCTCCGACCGGCTCACGATCGACCTCGGCGGCGACCGCGGCGACCTCGTCCTGCAGTACTGCGGACGCGGCCACACCGAAGGCGACATCGTGGCGTGGCTGCCCCGGCAGAAGATCCTCTACGCCGGCGACCTCGTGGAGGCGGAAGCCGCGCTGTACACCGGCGACGCGTTCCACCGCGACTGGGCGTCGTCCACTTTGGACCGGGTGGCCGCCTTCGGGGCCGAGACCCTGATCGGCGGCCGAGGGGGAGTGAGCCGCGGCCGCGCGGCGGTCGACGCCGCCATCGCGCAGACCCGGCACTTCCTCGACACGATGCTCCGCGAGGTCGGCGCCGTCCGCGACGCCGGCGGCACGCTCAAGGAGGCCTTCGAGCGCACGCACGCGGCCCTGAACGACCAGTACGGCCACTGGCCGATCTTCGAGCACTGCCTGCCCTTCGACGTCTCGCGGCTGTGGGACGAGCTGTCCGGCATCGAGCGGCCGGTGGTGTGGACGGCCGAGCGCGACCGCGAAGTCTGGGACCAGCTCCAAGGCTAGGACGATGAGAGTTGCCGTCCTCGGCAGCGGCCCGGTCGGCCAGACGGCCGCGCTGCTGCTCGCGCGCCGGGGCGTGCCGGTCGTGCTCGTCGACGAGTGCGAGGGGCGCGATCCCGTGGGCTCCAAGGCCATCTGCCACCAGCGGGACACCTTGGACGTCTGGGCGTCGCTCGGCGCCGGGTGCCTCGCCCGGGAAGGGCTGACCTGGACGACCGCGCGGACGTTCCACCACGACCGCGAGCTGTTCTCGCTGACCCTGCCCGACGCGGGCTCCGCGCTCCCGCCGTTCGTCAACCTGTCCCAAGCCCGCGTCGAAGAGGTCCTGGACGAGCTGATCGCCCGGGAGCCGCTGATCGACGTCCGCCGCGGCCACCGCATCACCGGCCTGACCCAGTCCGGTGGCGTCGAAATCCGGTGCGAGACGCGAGCCGGGCCGCGCCGGATCGAGGCCGGCTACGCGATCGCCTGCACCGGAGCCCACGGCGACGTGGTGCGCCGGGCCCTCGGGCAGCACCTCGAAGGGGTGTCGTTCCGGGACCTGTTCCTGATCTGCGACATCCGTGCCGACCTGCCGGGCTGGGCGGCCGAACGGCGGTTCTGGTTCGACCCGCCGTGGAACCCGGGCCGCCAGGTGCTCATCCACCCGTGCCCCGGCTCGCAGTTCCGCATCGACTGGCAGGTCCCGGAGGACTACGACCTCGCCGCCGAAGAGTCGGGCGGAGCCCTCGGCCACCGGATCCGCGCGATCATCGGCGACCGGCCTTACGAGGTGGTCTGGCGTTCGGTGTACCGCTTCCACACGCGTCTCGTCGACCGGATGCGCGTCGGCCGCGTGCTGCTGGCCGGGGACTGCGCGCACCTCGTCGCGCCGTTCGGGGCGCGCGGCCTCAACTCCGGCGTGGCCGACGCGGAGAACGCGGCCTGGAAGCTGGCCGCCGTCCTGCGCGGCGACGCGGGGGAGGAGCTGCTGGAGAGCTACCACACCGAGCGGCACGCGGCGGCGGTGGAGAACGCGGCCGTCACCACCGCGACGATGGACTTCCTGGTGCCCCGGGACGACGAGCGGCGCCGTCACCGGCTCGACGTCCTCACCCGGGCGGCGCACGACCCGGCCGCCGGCGAGCAGGTCGACTCGGGCCGGCTGGCCGAACCGTTCTGGTACGTGGACTCGCCGCTGACCACGCCAGACCCGGAGCGGCCGTTCGCGGGACGGCCGCCGCGCGGTGCCTTGCCGCCGCCGGGACCGGGTGTGCTGCTCCCGGACGTCACCGTCGCGAGTGGACGGTTGCGCGACCTGGCGCGGCAGGGGTTCCTGCTCCTGACGACGCCGGGCGTGCGGGCGGAGGGCGTGCGGTCGGTGGAAATCCCGCTGGGCGGGGCGCTGGGTGCGCGTCCGGGCGAAGCCTGGCTGGTCCGCCCGGACGCGTACGTCGCCGCCGTGTTACGGGTAGGAGACCAGCGGGCTCACCTGGTGCCCGGTGTTCGCGGCGTCACCCGAATCGTTGATGACGTGGGCGATCGTGCCCACACCGCCGAGTGACACCGAGACGAGGTTGTGGAACCGGACCCCGCCGTTGTTCGGCACCTCGAACGAATGACTGGCCACAATGGACGGATTCGTGTTGAAGAAGCAGTAGCTGCCCAGACCCCAGCCTTCGTGGCTGGTCACCGAGTCGGCCACCTTGTACGCCGCCCAGCCCTGCCGGCCGCCGCCGCTGGACCAGGACGCCTGGTCCGGCGGGTCGTACGGCATCTCGTTCTGGAAGAAGTACGTCCGCCCGCCGTTGCCGTTCCAGAGCACCTCGTACTGCTGGTAGTGCTCGACGAACAGGCCGTACATCGTCACGTTCGCGCCGTTGACCACCAGGCCGTTGGCCGCGGTGTTGACGTTCCAGCCGACGCCGTTCGAGTGGTCGCCGCGCCACAGCCACATGTGGTCGCCGATGACGTTGTTCGAGTTCACCACCAGCGTCTGCGTGGCCTTCCCGACGGCCGCGCCGCCGATCCGGAAGAACACGTCGTGCAGCGACGTCGGGTCGGCCGCGTGGTTGGCGTTCGACCCCGGCTGGCCGACCTGCACCAGCACCGGCGAATTCACCGCACCTGCGTCGATCAGGAGCCCGGCGATCTTCACGCCGTCCACATCGGACGTCGTGATCGCCGCGGTCCCGTTGGTCGGCATCAGCGTCGCCAGGCCGAGGCCGAGCACCACGGTGTCCGGGCGCGTGACGTTCAGCGCCTGGTCGAGGTGGTACACACCCGGGGTCACGAGCAGGTGCTTGCCCGCGGCCAGCGCGGCGTTGATCGTCGCCGCCGAGTCCGACGGGTGCGCGACGTAGAACTCGCTGAGCGAGATCGACTGCCCGGCCGGTGCGCCGTGGCCCCAGCTGGTGCCGGACGAGTTCTGCCGCAGCCCCGGGACGAACACGTTGTAGCTGCCCGAGCCGTCGACGTAGAGGAACGGCTTCTCGCGGATCACCGGCGTCTGGCCGACAACGGTCTCCGGCGGGTTCGGGAACGACGCCGGCGGGGTGCCGGTCGAGCCGACGAACACCATGTTCCAGACGCCGCCCTGCCAGCCGCCCAGCTCGCTGTTGCGGGTCAGGAACTGCTGCTGCGAGCCGGAAACGGCGACGCCGTCGATCTTGCTGTCGGCGATCAGGCCGCCGCTGGCCCAGCCGTCGCCGCCGTTCCACAGCTGGATCTGGCTGCCCTTGAGGTGCATCCGGCGGTAGGGCGCGGCCTGCGCGACGGCCCAGCGCTCGACCTGCCCGGCCGGCAGCGTCACCGACAGGTTTTCGGCCGACCGCCAGAAGTTCTGGGTCGCGTTGCCCTTGTTGGCCGGGTTGTCACCTTGCTGCAGCCAGTCCGCCTCGACGCGGACGTGACCGTTGAGGTTGACGTCGTCGGGGGAGAGGCCGAGGCCCGCCACCTGCTCGTAGAAGCCGAGGTTGACGTCGGCGGTGTAGTTCCCGGGCTTGAACAGCACGGCGTAGCGCTCGTTGCCGAACTGGTTGGTGTGCTGCTGGTTCGCCAGCTGCGTCAGCCGGTTCTGGATCGTCGCGGCCGGGGTCGACGGGTCGAACACCGACACGTTCGGCCCGAGGTCCGGGTTGCGCGGGTCGGTCGGCGGGATGGTCGTCCCGCCGCCGGTCCCGTGCACGGCGACTTCCCACAGCGAGTAGCCGTAGCCGGTCGCCCGCTGGGTGCCGTAGACCCGCAGGTAGCGGGCCGTCCCGGTGAGGGCCACGGTCTGCGTGCCGCCGGCGCCGGTGGTGGTCGAGTACGCCGTCGTCCAGCTGTTCGCATCCGAGGACAGCTGGACGCTGAACGCCGTCGCGTACGCGGCTTCCCAGCTGAGGACCACGTCGCAGAGCTGCTGCGCGGAGCCCAGGTCGACCTGCAGCCACTGCGGGTCGCTGAACGCGCTGGACCACCGGGTCCCGGTGTTGCCGTCGACCGCGGCGGACGCGGGTGTCCCGCCGTTCTCGGCCGAGGACGCGGTCGCGGGGTGGCCCTGCGCGAGGTTGGTGGTGCCGCACGCGGCGGCCTGCGCCGGTGCGGAGCCGACCACCGCCGCGGTGGTGACCGCGGTGACGAAGGTGGTGGCGATGACGAGGAGGCGGTGTACGGGGGAGAACGTCGTTGATCTCATCGGCCTGCCTGCTGATCGGGGGGAGGACGTGCGAAACGGACCGGGCGAGCCCCACAGCTCGCGCCGGCGTCGGGTGGTGCGGCGGGTTCGCGTCCGGGCACCCGCCCGGCGCCGTGAGCCGGAAGAGCGGTACCGGGTGGTGCGAGGAGCGCGAACCAGTCAGCCCGAAAGGGGTGTGTCGCGGCGGAGCCATCCCGGCTGGCGGTCACGGAACCGGTTCCGTCGGTGAGATCGCAGTTAACAGCGCCGGGTTCGGCGGAGTCAAGGCTCCGGCGCGGATTTTCCTCGCCCGGACCAATATCAGGGCCCGGCCGCGACCGTCCGGCGCTGGGCCGTTGACATTTTACGACTCTTTATTTATATCTTGAACTAAGAGCGTGCCGACGGCCGGGACCCACACCCGCGCCGGAGACCACGTGAGCCGATCCGCGCCGGGGCAAGGCCGCCCCGGCGCCGGTTCGCCGTGGAGGTGCCCATGCAACGCCGCATGCCGAGGATTCGCGTTCTCGCCGTCCTCGCCCTGACTCTGGCCGCCCTGCTCACCGCGCCGGTGGCGCAGGCCGCGCCCGTCCTGCTCTCCCAAGGCCGTCCGGTGACGGCGTCCTCCGCCGAGTCCGCCGCGTTCCCGGCGTCCGCCGCCGTCGACGGCGACCCCGGCACCCGCTGGTCCAGCGGCTTCAGCGATCCCCAGTACCTCCAGGTCGACCTCGGCTCGGTCCAGCAGCTGTCCCAGGTCGTGCTGACCTGGGAAGCCGCCTACGCCAAGGCGTTCACGATCCAGGCGTCCGCCGACGGCGCCACCTGGACGTCGCTCTACTCGACCACCACCGCGACCGGCGGTACGCAGACCCTGAACGTCACCGGCAGCGGCCGGTACGTCCGGCTGACCGGCACCCAGCGCGCCACGCAGTACGGCTATTCGCTGTGGGAGTTCCAGGTCTACGGCGGGGGCGGCACCACGCAGCCCGGTGACGTCCTGCTGTCCTACGGCAAGTCCGGCACGGCGTCCTCCTACCAGGACGACGGCAACTGCCCGGGCTGCCTGCCGGCCAAGGCGTTCGACCACGACCCGGCCACGCGCTGGGCGACCAGCGCGACCACCGGCTGGGTCGACCCGGGCTGGATCACCGTCGACCTGGGCGCCCCGGCGACGATCCACCAGGTCGTCCTGCAGTGGGACCCGGCCTACGCCGTCGCCTACCAGCTCCAGGTGTCGAACGACAACGCGAACTGGACGACGCTCTACTCGACGACCACGGGCAAGGGCTTCAAGGAGACGCTGACCGTCAACGGTTCCGGCCGGTACGTCCGGATGTACGGCACCGCCCGGTCCAACGGCTACGGGTATTCGCTGTGGGGCTTCGACGTCTACGGCACCGGCGGCAACCCGACGCAGCCGCCGCCCGCGCCGCCGGCCCCGCACTTCCCCGGCACCTTGGTCTGGAGCGACGAGTTCAACGGCGCCGCGGGCGCCAACCCGGACGCGAGCAAGTGGACCGCCGAGACCGGCCCCGGCGTCAACAACGAGCTCGAGTACTACACGAACAACAACAACGCCAAGCAGGACGGCCGCGGCAACCTCGTCATCCAGGTCCGCCGCGAAGCCACTCCGGGCAGCGCGTGCCCGGTCGACCCGATCAGCGGCAGCGGGACCTGCCAGTACACCTCGGGCCGGATCAACACCGCGGGCAAGTTCAGCTTCACCTACGGGCACGTCGAGGCGAACATCAAGGTGTCCGGCACGCAGGGGTTGTGGCCCGCGTTCTGGCTGCTGGGCGCGAACTTCTTCAGCGGCACGCCGTGGCCGAACTGCGGCGAGATCGACATCATGGAGCACGTCGGCAAGTCGCCGAACCTGGCCTACTCGACCATCCACGCCCCGGCTTACAACGGCGCGGGCGGCATCGGCGCGCCCCTCGACCTCGGCCAGGACGTCTCGGCCGGCTTCCACCGCTTCGGCCTCGACTGGGACGCGTCCCACATGACCTTCTACGTCGACGGGAACGCGTTCGAGACGATCAACCGCGACACCGTGGAGAGCACGCGCGGGCCGTGGGTCTACGACCACCCGTTCTTCCTGATCCTCAACAACGCCATCGGCGGCGACTTCCCCGGGCCGCCGGGAGCCGGGACCGTGCTCCCGCAGGACATGGTCATCGACTACGTGCGGGTCTACCAGTGAGCTCCGGGCTCCGGCGGCGGCTCGCGCTCATCGCGGGCGCGTCCGTCGCCGGAGCCCGGCAGCCGGCCGACGGCGGGCTCGACATGGAGATGCCCGGCGGCACCGTGTCCGATGTGGACGGCGCTCGGGTGTCGTTCCCGCTCACGCCGCGTGGGCGGGCTCGTGGACGACGAACGCGGGCCAGTACCGCGGCTACCTCGGTGATTCCTCGCGCAATGTGACGCTGTCGGCGACGCTGACCGTCTCCTGCGTCGACTCGCGGACCACCAGCGCCGTCGGGACGATCAGCGGGGCGGCCGGGGCCGGCGCGCCGGCCAGGCGGTCCAGCAGCAGCCCGGCCGCCGTTTCGCCCATCAGCCGCAGCGGCTGGCGGATCGTGGTGAGCGGCGGCTGGGTGTGTGCGGCCAGGGGGATGTCGTCGAAGCCGACCACGGCGACGTCTCCCGGCACCGCGCGGCCCGCCTTGCGCAGGCCGGCCAGCACCCCCGCCGCCGTCAGGTCGTTGTGCGCGAAGACCGCGTCGAACTCCGGGCCCGTTTCGAGGAGCTGGAGGATCGCCGCCTCGCCGCTTTCGCTCGTGAAGTCCCCTTCGATGATCAACCGCGGGTCGAGGGTCCGGCCGGCGTCGAGGACGACCTCGTTGAAGCCGTTGAGGCGGTCGGCGGTGCAGCCGAAGTCGCGGGGACCGGTCACCGTGGCCAGCCGGGTGCGGCCGGTGGCCAGGAGGTGGCGGGCCGCGGACGCGCCGCCCTGCCGGTTGTCCGTGCCCACCGACGGGAACGCCGGACGGCGGCCGCGGTCGTCGATCACCACCACCGGCAGCCCGGAGTCGTGCAGCACGCGCAGGTGCCGCACCGCGTCCGGCGGTTCCACCAGCAGGAGCCCGTCGAACGCCTTCGCCGAGACCTGCCGCGAGAACTCGCCGAGGGAGTCGGCGCCGCGGTTGGCGGTGGACAGCAGCAGGCCGTAGCCCTTCGACTCCACGACGTCGGCGACGCCCTGCAGCACTTCGCCCATCCACGGCCAGGTCAGCCCCGGCACCAGCATCCCGACCGTGCGCGTCACCCCGCGGGCCAGCCCGACCGCGCCGGCGCTGGGGATGTACCCGGTCGCGGCGATCACTTCGCGCACCCGGATCGCGGTCGCCGCGTCCACGTCGGCCTTGTTGTTGAGCACCCGCGACACGGTCGTCTTGCTCACCCGTGCGCGGCGGGCGACTTCGGCGATCGTGACGCGCATCCGTCCTCCCGATCGGGCGGGTGGAAAGCTCCGTGGTGCCAAGGTACTCGCCCGCGGGCCCGGCGCGAGGGGTCCGAGATCGATCAAGTGCGGACCGACAACCGCGTGAGGCTCGCGTCGCCGGCCTTCCAGCGCGTCCGGACCGCCACGTACCGGGCCGGCCCGGTGTCCGCCGTCGCGTAGGTGACGCCGTCGACGCTGGTTTCGACGGTGGCGGCGGGGACGCGTCCCCGGGTCCAGGCCAGCTCGACCGCGGAAACCTCCGTCACCGCCCCGAGATCGACGACCATCCGGCCGTCCGGGCCCGGCCGCCAGGCGGTCGCCGGGTCGTCGTCGACGGCCGCGGCCGGGGCGGACATGCCCGGCGGCAGGGGCTCGGCGGGGAAGGTGGTCCGCCCGAGGGCGCGGTCGGCCAGCGGGTACGGGCGGAGTTCGCCGAAGACGACCGGCACGGTCCGGCCCGGCGGCAGCAGCACCGGCCGGGCGCGCCCGCCGTCCGGGGTCACCGTGACCAGCACGGGCAGCAGCCCGGCCGGCGCGGTGAGGTCGACCCGGCTCGCGTCGCGGACGACCGCTTTGACTCCGGTGGGGCCGGTCAGCGTGAACCGCGGGGGCTCGATGCGGCCCTCCGCCGCGGCCAGTGCGCAGGAGAATTCCGTGCCGGTCCGGGTGACGGCCTGCTCGCCGCGGTAGAGCCGGTGGGTGGCGCCCGGGATGGTCACCGTGGCGCGCACCGCGGCGTCGCCGAGGTTCAGCAGCACGAGGAAGCCGTCGGTGACGGTGGCTTCGACCGCGGCCGCGCCGGTGGCGACCCGGCCGGACGGCTGCGGCGGACCGGGCCGCAGCTCGGCGACGAACCGGGCGGGCGGGCCGTCGGAGAGCGTGACCCGGTCGCCGGTGACGGTGAGCGGGTTCGGGCCCGCGACGGTGATCCCGGCGCGGCCGTCGATGTCCAGCCGGCCGCCGGTGCTGCGCAGGGCGGGCACCGGGTAGCTCCCCGCCGGCGTCCAGGTCACGCCGTCGGGCGAGGTTTCGATCCGGTACTTCCGGCCCGCGGCCGCTTCCCAGCTCAGCCGCACGCGGCCGAAGGTCACCGGTGCGCCGAGGTCGACGGCCAGCCAGCTGTCCGCCCGCGTCCGGTCCGATGTGGACACTGCCCACCTGGTCGCGGCGTCGCCGTCGATGGCGTACTTCGCCTCCTTCCCCGGAGACGACGAAGAAGCCGACGCGGTGCCGGCTCGCGCGAGGTCCGGGCCGTCGCCGACCTCGAACGCCCAGAGCGAATAGCCGTACTGCGGGTCCGGCTCGACGCCGAGCATGCGGACGTGCCGGGCGGTCACCGGGGCGAAGGTCAGCTCGTCGGTCCGGGCCCCGCCGGGCGGGGCCTGCGCCTTGATCGTCACCGTGCCTTCGGCGGCGGTGTAGGTCCGATCGCCGTCGAGGCCGGGGACGCCGGGCATCGCGAGGTTGTGGACGTCCAGCACGCCTTCGCCCGCGGCGACCCCGCTGCTGGCGTAGACGGCGGTGCCGGTCGGCAGGGTGGCCAGCGCCGCGTACCCGGTGGCGAAGCGCAGGAGGCCGACGGTGCCGTCGAAGCCGTCGCGGACCTTCGAGTACGTCGTGGCGTGCCGTTCCCGCACCGCGAGGTTCGTCGACGGCAGCAGCGCGGGGTTCGCGCCGCCGAGCACGAACAGCCAGTCGTCGTGGTGCGGCTGCCAGGCGAACTTCACGAACCCGGGCTTGCTGACCGTCCCGGCCCACGCGGCGGGGGAGCGGTGGGCCAGCAGGCCGGGTCCGGCACCGAAGTCGGCGACCCCGGCGGCGTGGACGTCGAACTCGCGCCCGGTCACCGGGACGACCGGGCCGCCGTGCGCGGCGCGCCATTCGTGCAGCAGGTAGCTGATGGCGAGTTCGGCGCGGGCCTCCGGCTCGTACTTCGGCTCGCCGGAGAACTTCGTGATCCGGTCGGCCGGCGGGTAGGCCTGGTAGGGCTCGAGGCGGGCGGCGAGGCCGGCTTCGGCGCGGGCGGCGTGGCGGTCGCCGAGCACCTGGGCGCGGAAGGCCAGCGGGATGACGTCGCGGCCGTAGAGGTGCTCGCGGTCGGCGACCATCGGCATCAGCGGCTCGCCGGCGTCGCTGGTCATCAGCAGCATGGTGCGCCAGAGCAGTTCGCCGTTCGGCTGCGCGGTCAGCACCTCCGGCAGCGGCGTGCCGGCGGCGAGGAAGTGCATCGCGTTGCGGCCGGAGGTGCGCCAGAGCTCTTCCTGGTAGTGCGGGCCGAACGAACCGTGGTTCTCGACGAGGAAGGTGTCGTAGAGGTTCGTGGCGGTGTTCGCGCTGACCGGGCGGCCGTCGACGAGCCGCGGGTTGGCCAGGTCGGCGGCGGGCAGCCCGGCCTCGTTGCGGCTCCACGCGCCGAAGGCCGCCCGCCACTCGCCCGCCCGCGGGTCGCCGGCGGCCCACGCGAGGGCGGGGGCGAGGGATTGGGCGTAGACGCCCATCTCCTCGAGCTTCGTGTCGCCGACGTGGCCGCCGAGCAGGCCGTGCGGGGTCCAGCTGCCGGAGTCCGGGTCGTCGCCGGTGCCGAGCGCGGTGGTGTAGGCGGCCTGCCCGGCGGTGATGCGTTCGACGTTCTGCCGCGTCGGCTCGTCGAGGTCCGTCCACAAGAGACGGGCGGCGAGCACGAAGTAGGACTGGAAGGTGGTGTCGAAGAACAGCTTCCGGCCCCACTCGGTCCCGCCGGCCAGCCGGTTCGACGCGGCGAAGCGCCGAAGCGTGGCCAGGGTGTGCGCGCGGAGGGTCTCCCGGTCGATGCCGGCGATCGTGGCGTCGTAGCCGTCGCGGGTGAGCAGGACGGCGTTGCCGAGCACGACGGCGAAGGTGAAGTCCCGGGCCGGGTAGGTGCCGGCGGCCGGGTCGAACTGCTGCTCGGCCCAGCGCGTGTGCCGCAGCAGGACGCGCAGGTAGGTCGCGGCGACCGGATCGGGCGGCCCGCCGCCGGCCGCCGCTCGCGCCAGGCCGGGGAGCAGGCCCGACGCCAGCGCGGCCGCCGCTCCGCCCGCGCCCAGCAGGCGGAGCGCTCGCCGCCGGTCCAGCTCGCCCATGCCCGCCTCCGCTCGTTGACAACCTTGTCAGCGCGGATTCTGGGACGCCGTCCGCCCACCGGGCAAGGCCCGCGCGCGATCCCGTCCGGTTTCGGACAACCCCCGGAGTAATTCGTATAACGCTCTATACCCGACGGTCATAGCGCGCGATCAGGACGCCCTTGGTCGTGGGAACACAGCTCGTGAGGGCGAACTCGGTGAGCGGCGCGTCGCCGAAGAGCCGGGCCCCCGTCCCGAGGGTGAGCGGGTGGATCAGCAGGGTGTAGTGGTCGACCAGCCCGGCGGCGTGCAGGTCCCGGACCAGCGACGCGCTGCCGATGATCGACAGGTCCCGGCCGGGGCGGGCCTTCAGCTCGGCCGCCGTCTCGGCCGCCTCGCCCCGCAGCAGGATCGAGTTTTCCCAGGCACCGGCGTCGTCGAGCGTGGTCGAGGCGACGTACTTGGTGGCGGCGTCCAGGTGCGTGGTGAACGGGTTCCCGTCGGTGCGCCCGCCCCAGGCGGTGGTGAAGTCCTGCCAGGTGCGTCGGCCGAACAGCATGTCGCCGGGCCGGCTCATGCCCTTGCCCATCTCCCGGGCCAGGACGTCGTCCTGGTAGCGCGTGCCCCAGCCGCCGTGGGCGAAGCCGCCGCGGGTGTCCTCGCCGGGACGGCCGAGGCCCTGCACGACGCCGTCGAGGGTGACGCTCATGGTGACGGTGATCGAACGCATCGAAGATGTCCTTCCGCTTCTGCCGGCTGTCACCGCCCAGACGAACGGTGGTGGCCCGGATCGACAGCCGGGGGCGCGTGGTGGGATGACAACGTGATCACCGACCCGTGGGTGCTGCTCCTGCTCGTGCTGGCCGGCGTCGGGGCCGGCCTGACCGGGGCGACCGCCGGGCTCGCGTCGCTGGTGTCCTACCCGGCGCTGCTCGCCGCCGGTCTGCCGCCGGTGACCGCCAACGTCACCAACACCGTCGCCATGCTGGGCACCACCGTGGGCGCGGCGGCCGGCGCGCGTCCCGAACTGGCCGGGCAGCGAAGCCGGCTCGTCCCGCTCTGCGCCATCACCACCGTCGGCGGCGCGTGCGGTGGCCTGATCCTGCTGCTGACGCCGTCCGACGCGTTCACCCGCATCGTGCCGTGGCTGATCGGCGGCGCGTCGCTGGTGCTGATGGCCGGGCCGCGGCTGCGCCGGCTGGCCGAAGGCGCCGAACACCACGGCCTCAGCCCGGCGACCGGCGTGGTCGCGTTCCTGATCGGCATCTACGGCGGCTACTTCGGCGCCGCCGCCGGCGTGCTCATGCTCGCGCTGCTGGTCAGCGTCTGGAGCCAGCCGCTGGCCCGCACCAACGCGGCGAAGAACCTGATCACCGGCTCGGCGAACCTGCTCGCCGCGATCGTCTTTTCGGCCACCGGCAAGGTCGTCTGGCCGGCCGCGCTCGCCGTCTGCCTCGGCTCGCTCGGCGGCTCGTGGCTGGGGTCCGCGCTCGTGCGCCGGCTGCCGGCGACGCCGTTGCGCATCGGGATCGGGATCGGCGGACTGGGCCTGGCGGTCGTCCTCGCCCTGAGGGCATGATCGGCGGGGTATCGGCGAGCAGGAGACCAGATGAGCATTGTCGGGACCAGGGTGGTCCGCCAGGAAGATCAGAACCTGATCACCGCGGGCGGCACCTACGTGGACGATCTGCGGGCGGAAGCGCTTTCCGGTGCCGCGCACGCGGTTTTCGTGCGAAGTCCGATCGCGCACGCGCGGATCGGCGGCATCGACGCGAGCGAGGCGAAGGCGGCACCCGGGGTGCTGGGCGTGTTCACCGCCGCCGACCTCGGCCTCGAACCGCACGCGGCCGGACCGGTGCCGGAACCTTGGCTGGCCGACGGGGTGGTGCGCTACGTCGGCGAGCCCGTCGCGCTGGTCCTCACCGAAGAGCGCTACCAGCTGGCCGACGCCGCCGAACTGGTCGACGTCGACTACGAGCCGCTGGACACGGTGGCGAGCATCGGCGCCGCGCTGGACGGCGAGACGCTGCTGTACCCGGACACCGGCAGCAACATCGTGCAGGTCAACGGCGCGGAGGAGTTCGACGACGCGATCTTCGAAGACTGCGACGTCGTGGTCACGCGGACGATCGCCAACCAGCGCGTCGCCCCCGCACCGCTGGAAGTGCGCGGCGCGTCCCTCGCGTGGGGCGAGGACGGCAGGCTGACGGCCTGGCTGTCCACGCAGAACGCCCAGATCGCCCGGATGCAGCTGGCGGCGAGCCTCGGCGTCGGCGAGGAGTCGGTGCGGGTGATCGCGCCGGACGTCGGCGGCGGGTTCGGCGCGAAGATCGGCGCGGACCCCGAGGCGACCGTGCTCGGCTGGGCCGCCAAACGGCTCGGGCGGCCGGTGCGCTGGGTCGAGTCGCGCAGCGAGAACCTGACGTCGATGACGCACGGCCGCGCGCAGCTCAACACGGTGACCATCGGCGGGAAGCGCGACGGCACGGTCCTCGCGTACCGCCTCGACGTCGTCCAGGACGCGGGCGCGTACCCGCGGACGCTGTTCCTGCCGACGCTGACCGAGCTGATGGCCGTCGGCGTCTACCGGTTCCCGCGGGTCCAGACCCGCAGCCGCGCGGTGGTCACGAACACCACGCCGATCGCGGCCTACCGCGGCGCGGGCCGTCCGGAGGCGACCGCCGCCGTCGAGCGGGCGATGGACCTGTTCGCCACCGAGCTCGGGCTGGACCCGGCCGACGTCCGCCGGGTCAACTTCATCCGCCCGGAGGAGTTCCCGTACCGGTCGCCGACCGGGGCGTTCTACGACACGGGCGAGTACGCGGCGGCGCTGGACAAGGCGCTGGATGCCGCCGGGTACGCGGAGCTGCGGGCCGAGCAGCGGCGGCGGCGTGAAGCGGGCGACCCGGTGGAACTCGGCCTCGGGATCGCCGCCTACGTCGAGATCACCGGCGGCGACGGCGGCGGCGAGAGCGGCCGCGTCGACATCCACCCGGACGGCTCGGTCGTCGCGTGGACCGGCAGTTCGCCGCACGGGCAGGGGCTCGGCACGTCGCTGGCGATGCTGCTGTCCGACCAGCTCGGCGTCCCGCTGGAGAAGATCACCGTCCGGCACGGCGACACCGACGAGGTGCCGAAGGCGATCGGCACGTTCGGCTCCCGGTCGCTGCAGCTGGGCGGCTCGGCGATCCGGCAGGCGGCCGAAGAGGTGATCACGCAGGCCCGCGAGCTGGCGGCCGACCTGCTGGAAGCGGCGCCGGAGGACCTCGAACTGGACGCCGAGCGCGGCGTCTGGCAGGTCCGCGGCGCGCCGTCGAGCGCCGTGCTCAGCTGGGCGCAGGTCGCGGAGACGGCGGCCGACGGCAAGCTCACCGCCGACGTCTGGTTCGGTGGCGGCACGCCGACGTTCCCGTTCGGCGCGCACCTCGCCGTCGTCGAGGTCGACACCGAGACCGGCAAGGTCGAGCTGCGGCGGATCGTCGCCGTCGACGACGCCGGCCCGATCGTCAACCCGCTCACCTTCCGCGGCCAGCGTCACGGCGGGCTCGGGCAGGGCGCGGCGCAGGCGCTCATGGAGGTCGTCACCTACGACGAGGACGGCAACCCGACGACCGCGACGCTGGCGGACTACTCGTTCATCACCGCCGTCGAGCTGCCGGACTTCGAGCTCGTCGACATGGCCACCCCGACCGACCGGAACCTGCTGGGCGTCAAGGGGATCGGCGAGGCGGCGACGATCGGTTCGACGCCGGCGGTGCACAACGCCGTGGTGGACGCGCTGTCCGCGCGCGGCGTCACGCACCTGGACATGCCCACCACCCCGATCCGGGTGTGGGCGGCACTTGAGGACGCTGCCCTTCGGGGGTTCCGGGTGGCGGAGCCCCCGGCCCGGGGCGAAGCCCCGGTCGTTACAGAGAAGGGAAGCGCGCAGTGAAGGTCTCGATCGAGGTCAACGGGCGGCCGGTGACCGAGGAGGTGCCCGACCGGACGCTGCTGGTGCACTTCCTGCGCGACACCGCCGGCCTGACCGCCACGAACATCGGCTGCGACACGACGTCCTGCGGCGCCTGCACGGTGCTGCTCGACGGCGAGTCGGTCAAGTCGTGCACGGTCCTGGCCGCGCAGGCCGACGGCCACGCCGTCACCACCGTCGAGGGACTGTCTGCTTCGGACGGTGCACTGCACCCCGTGCAGCGCGCGTTCCGCGAGCAGCACGGCCTGCAGTGCGGGTTCTGCACGCCGGGGATGATCATGGCTTCGGTGTCCCTGCTGGCCGACAACCCGAAGCCGACGCGCGACGAGGTCCGCGCCGGGCTCGAGGGCAACCTCTGCCGCTGCACGGGGTACCACAACATCGTCAGCGCCGTGGTCGACGCGTCGGGTCAGGAGGTGGACCGGTGATCCCCGCTCCGTTCCAGTACCTGCGGGCGTCCACTGTGGACGAGGCGCTGACGTTGCTCGCCTCCCACGGCGACGACGCGAAAGTGCTGGCCGGCGGCCACTCCCTGCTGCCGCTGATGAAGCTGCGGCTGGCCGCGCCCGAGTACCTGGTGGACATCGGCCCGCTCGACGAGTTGCGCTACGTCCGGCTGGAGGATGGCGAAGTCGTCATCGGCGCGTTGTCCCGGTACAGCGCGCTGGTGCAGGACCCGGTGCTGCTCGAGCACGCGCCCCTGCTGGCCCACGTGTCCGGCGAGGTGGGCGACCGCCAGGTCCGCCACCGCGGCACGATCGGCGGTTCCCTGGTCCACGCGGACTCGGCGGCGGACCTCCCGGCGGCGGTCCTGGCCTCCGACGCGGTCCTGGTGGCCCGTGGCCCGTCGGGGGAGCGCCGCATCCCGGCGGCGGAGTTCTTCCTCGGCCCGTTCACGACCCCGCTGGAGCCGGCGGAACTGCTGACGGAGATCCGCCTCCCGGCCCAGACGGGCCAGGGCTGGGCCTTCGAGAAGTTCACCCGCCGCGCGATCGACTGGGCGATGGTCGGGGTGACGGTCGTGGGCGGCCGCGTCGGCTTGGTGAACATGGGCGGAGTGCCCCTGCGCGCCACGGCCACGGAGGAGGCCTTGGCGGCCGGGGCATCGATCGAGGACGCGGCGGCATTGGCGGCCGAAGGAACGAACCCGCCGGACGAGCCCCACGCGACGGCGGAGTACCGCCGCCACCTGGCCCGGGTACTGACCCGGCGGGCGTTGACGCAAGCCTCGCGGTGAGCCGTAGGGGGCGGCACTTCTGGCCGGTGCCGCCCCCTTGATCGCGATGGCCGATTCCCGCCAGCGGCGAGTCCCGTGTGGACGGCACGATCGGGGGGTGAACACTGTTGCGCACACGGCCATCGAGCCCGGTATCCTGTATTTCGGTACCCCGGTGGTGGTGATTTCCAGTACCAATGAAGACGGTTCGGCCAATCTGGCCCCGATGTCCTCGGCGTTCTGGCTCGGCTGGCGGGCGGTGCTCGGGCTGGGGGTCCGGTCGAAGACGGCGCAGAACCTGCTGCGCACCCGGGAAGCGGTATTGAATCTGCCGTCGGAGTCGATGGCCCCGGCGGTGGATCGTCTGGCCTTGACGACCGGCTCGGACCCGGTCCCCGACGGCAAGCTTCGGCGGGGGTACTTCCACGTGGCGGACAAGTTCGCGCGCGCCGGGCTGACGCCGGTGGAGTCGTCGACCGTGCAGCCGCCTCGGGTCGCGGAGTGCCCGGTGGCCATGGAGGTCGTCGTCGAGGCGGTGCACCCGGTGGGCGACGACGGGGGAGTGGTCGCCTTCGAGGTGCGGGTGCAGCGGGTATTCGTGCACGAGTCGATCCGGATGGTGGGGGAAGAGGATCGTATCGACCCCGACGCCTGGCGGCCGTTGATCATGAGTTTCCAGAAGTTCTACGGGTTGGGGCCGCAGGTGCATCCTTCAACGCTGGCCGGGATTCCTGAGCGGCTCTACCGTGGTCCGGACATCGAACGGGCTCGGCGGGTGGCTATCTGAGGCTTTGGTTGCCTCGCTTGGCTTTTCGGTGTTTCCGAGGCGGAGTCGTTGTACCCGTTCGGTAACTGTTCGGGCGGTGGAGCTCGCGCGTGCGCGGGAGGAGATCACCGCGCTGCGGACCGAAGTCGCCGCGCTCAAACGCCGGCTGGGCACACACTCGGGTAACTCTTCGATGCCCCCATCCTCGGACCGGTTCGGCGAACCCGCCCCCAAGTCACTGCGGGGCAAGTCCGGACGCCGGCAGTGCAGGCAACCCGGAGCGCCTGGGGCGAACCTGTCACTGGTGGAGAGCCCGGACACGATCCTCGACCCCGAGCCGTCGGCCTGCTCGGGATGCGGCGCGCCCGTCGTGCGGGGATGGTCCGGCGGCAGGTCGTGGATCTGCCACCGGTCCGCCCGTCGGTGACCGAGCATCGTCTGCACCGGCTGCGCTGCCGCGGTTGCCGCCACGTCACGACCGCGCCCGCCCCGGCGGAGGCGACCGCGCCTGCCTGCTACGGGCCGAACGTGACCGCGTTGGCGGTCTATCTGCTGACCGATCAGCACATCCCGGTTGCTCGGACAGCGCAGCTGCTGGCGGACCTGCTCGGACTGCCGGTGTCGACCGGCTGGGTCGCCGGTGTCCTCCCTTCGCTCGCCGCCCGGCTCGAGGGGTTCGCCGAACGGGTCGAGGACGCGTTGCGGGCAGCGCCGGTGGCGCACTTCGACGAGACCGGCATCCGGCCTGATGTCCTACCAAGACTTCGGACGCAACCACGCCCGCTGCAACGCCCACCGCCTCCGCGAACTGGTCGCGGCCGGCGAAGCCCACCCGGAGCACACCTGGCCCCGGATCGCCATGAAGACTCTCGAACAGCTCAATACCGCGGCCCATACCGCGCGAGACGACGGCCCGGACGCCATCCCCGCCCACATCGTGGATCCGTTGATCTCAAGGTTCGTCCGCACTGTCCACCTCGGCCTGCTGCTGCACCCACCGGACCGAGGTCGCAAGCAAAGCAAGACCCGCAACCTGCTGGTGCGCCTGTGCGACCACCAGCAACAAG
The DNA here is from genome assembly GCF_002904335.1 of Amycolatopsis sp. CA-126428. GTDB lineage: Bacteria > Actinomycetota > Actinomycetes > Mycobacteriales > Pseudonocardiaceae > Amycolatopsis. The sequence goes on from NZ_PPHF01000135.1 coordinate 92,465, forward strand.
TGCTGCTGTTCGCCCGCAACCTCACCGTCCCCTTCACCAACAACCAAGCCGAACACGACCTACGCATGATCAAGGCACAGCTGAAGATCTCCGGCGGCCGGCGCACCCACCACGGCGCCCACGTGTGGTTGCGGGTCCGCGGCTACATCTCCACCGCCCGCAAGAACGGACTCCACATCATCACCGCGCTACGCGACGCCATCGCCGGAAACCCCTGGCTACCAACAACTATCGAAATAGCCTGAACAGTTACCCCCGATCGTGTGATGAACTCATGTTCGATGCTCGGTAATCTTGAGCTATGTCCGACAACGCGACCCTCTCACCCGACGCGGTGGCCATCGCCGACCGCATCGGTGAGCTGCTCGCGTGCATGCGGTCTGCTGAGGCCGAACTTGGTGCGCTGCTTGTGGAAATCGAGCAACGCGGAGTGATGGAGCTCTTCGGCTACCGCTCTGTCGCCCGACTGTTGGAACATGTCGGCGATGTCCCGAAGCAGGCTGGCGAACGGATGGTAAAACGCGCCCGCGCTCTCAACCCGGGCCGAAACCTCGACGGCAGCCCGATTCCTGCGCTCGCGCCTGCTGTGGGTGTTGCTGCGCGCGCGGGACGGTTGAGCAACCCGATGATCGACGTGATCACCGGCGTGCTCACCCAAGTCCCACCCGAGCATCACGCC
>NZ_PPHF01000136.1 GCF_002904335.1 Amycolatopsis sp. CA-126428
GCGGATGACGGGATTCGAACCCGCGACCCTCACCTTGGCAAGGTGATGCGCTACCAGCTGCGCTACATCCGCGTTGTCTTGCTGATGGGGGAAACTCTATACCCATGGCTGAGGGGTCCGGTCACCGGGTCCCCCTGTGCCGGGACCGGTGCTTCGGTGTCACAGCTGGCGTACAAGGGGTGACGACGGCTGATTCCCTCCGTATGGTGTCTCCATTCGACCGAATGGGGAGACCTTCGGGGAGGAGGTGCCGGGCCGGATGACCGAGCTGGGCACGGTGCCGCCACCAGCGGCCTCGGAATCCGATGAGCAGGCACTGCTGCAACGGCTCCGCAACGGCGAGGACGCCGCGTTCGGGGAGCTGTTCGAGCGGCACGCCGCCGCGGTCCGCCGGCTCGCGCAGAGCTTGGCGGCCGATCGGTCCGAGGCCGAGGACATCACCGCGGAGACGTTCTTCCGCGTGTTGCAGGCTCTCCGCCGGGGCGCCGGTCCCCGTGACTACGTTCGCGCTTACCTGCTGACCGTCGCCCGCCGGGTGTCGTGGGAGTGGCACGGGGCGCGCCGGGACGTCCCGGTGTCCGACGACGAACTGACTTTCCGCGCCGGGGCGGGGGCCGACACGCACGCCCGCACGGCCGAGCACACGTTGATCACGACGGCGTTCACGAGTTTGCCGGAGCGCTGGCGGACGGTGTTGTGGCAGACCGAGGTCGAGGGTGAGCAGCCCGCGATGGTCGCTCCCCACTTCGGGTTGAGCGCGAACGCGACCGCGGCGCTGGCCCGCCGGGCCCGGCAGGGGCTGCGGGCGGCGTACCTGCAGGCCCACCTTTCGGTGAACCGCGGGCCGGATTCGTGCCGGGCGGTCGTCGAGAAGCTGGGCGGGTTCACCGCGGGCAGCGTCACCGGCGCCGAGGCCGAGCGGATCAAGGCGCACCTGCACGGCTGCCCGTCGTGCCGGGCGACGCAGGACGAGCTGCGTGACGTCTGCTCGTCGCTGCGCGCGCACGCCGGGGTGCTGGTGCTGCTGGTGCCGGCCGCCGCGTCGCTGGGTGGTGGCGGGGTGCTGGCCGGGCTGGGCGCGACGGTCAAGGGCGTCCTGGTCGGTTCGAAGGTGAAGATCGGGCTGGCGCTGGCGTCGACCGCCGCGGTGGGCGCCGTCGGTGTCGCGGCCGGGCCGGTGCTGTTCGGGTCCGGGCCGGTGCGGGACATCGGGTTGCCCGGCGGGGCGCCTGAGCTCGTCGTGGTGCCGCCGTCGGAAACGCACCAGCCGCCTCCGCAGGCGCCGCCGGAGCCGCGGATCGGGATCGGCGTGCTCAACGGCCGGGGCAGCGCGGTCGCGGTGCCGGCCCGGGCGCGGGGCGGGGAGCCGCAGGTCGCCGCGAACGAAGTGCCCGCTCTGCCGTTCGCCGGGGACGTCCCGATCGCGGCCGTGGGCGGCAGCGGCGCGGGTGACCAGCTCGTCCCGCGTGAAGACGTCCCCTCCTCGACTTTCGCCGCGTCCGACCACCCGGGGTCGTCGCCGCGGCTGGATTCGTCGAGGCCTGTCATGACGATGACGACCGAGTCCACCGACGCGCCCGTGCCGGAGGACGCCGAAGCGCCCGAGCTGTCGCCGACCGGCAAGCCGCGCCCGTCGTCGGACGAGCCCACGGACCAGCCGGAGAAGCCGGCGCCGAAGGACGACCAGGCCGGCGACCCGCAGGCCGGCGACCCGGAGACACCGACGGACCCCAACGCGACGGACACCAAGACGACGGAGCCGTCGACGACGGTGACACCGACTTCGGGGAAGCCCTGCCCGAGCAGGGCGTCGTCCGTCACCGGGTCGGGCGAACCGGCGGACCCGGCTCCGGCCCCGCCGTCGGGTTCTTGATCAGCGATGATCGGTTCCGCCGGGCGAGTTGTCCGGTTCCTCCCTCGCGCGGGTGAGCCCGGGCACGGTACCGTTGAGGCGCTCACCCTGCGGGCGCCCCGGGAGGCAACTGAATGAACCGGCTGGTACGCGGCGAAGACGGCCGCGACTGGGTGGTCCGTGCCCAGATGGAATGGCGCGCACCGGCGACGGCCGACGACTTCGAGCACGACGTCGCGGGCAGCTACGGGCCCGGGATCGCGATGATCGTCGTCACCACGCTGCTGGCCGTGATCCTCGTCGTGTGGACGCCCGACCAGGTCAACGTGCCCGCGTGGGTGCTGCTGGCGCTGCTGCTCGTGGTGCTGTTCTTCCCGCTGCGGTGGATCCTGCGGCGCCCGTGGACCGTGGTCGCGGAGACCGAGGGCGACGTCACCGGCGACAGGCCGTCCGAGCGCTGGGTCGGCACCATCCGCGGCATGTTCACCGTGCAGGGCGAGGTAAAGAAGATCTCCAAGACCATCCAGCGGCATTCGCTGCCGGACTTCGACGGGCCACTCCACCCGGTCGAGTAGGACACTGGTGCCATGCCCGAGCTACCCGAGGTCGAAGCACTGGCTCACCACCTGCGCGAGAACGCCGTGGGCCGGCCGATCTTCCGCATCGATGTCGCATCGCTGAGCGTCCTGAAGACGGCGACCCCGCCGTGGACCGAGCTGCACGGCCGCGAGATCACCGGCGCGACCCGGCACGGCAAGCACCTCGACGTCGTGGCCGGTGACCTGCACCTGGTCGTCCACCTGGCCCGCGCGGGCTGGCTGCGCTGGTCCGACGGCCTCGCCGCGGCGCCGCTGAAGCCGGGGAAGGGCCCGATCTCACTGCGGGTGCACCTCGAGTCCGCCACCGGGCCGGGCTTCGACCTCACCGAAGCGGGCACGAAGAAGGGCTTGGCGGTCTGGGTCGTCAAGGACCCGCAGGAGATCGCGAGCGTGGCCCGGCTGGGCCCGGACGCGCTCGCCGTGGACGCCGCCCAGCTGCGTGAGCTGTTCGCGGGGAAGAACACCCGGCTGAAGTGGGCGCTCACCGACCAGTCGCTCATCGCCGGGATCGGCAACGCCTACTCCGACGAGATCATGCACCGCGCGAAGCTCTCGCCGTACGCCACGATCGGCAAGCTCGACGAGGGTGCGCTGGAGACGCTCGCCGAGGCGATCCACGACATCGAGACCGACGCCGTCGAGCGGTCGGTGGGGCAGAAGGCGGCCCGGCTGAAGGGCGAGAAGCGGTCGGGCCTGCGGGTCCACGCGCGGACCGGGCTGCCGTGCCCCGTCTGCGGCGACACGATCCGCGAAATATCCTTCGCCGACAAGTCGTTCCAGTACTGCCCGACCTGCCAGACCGGCGGCAAGCCGCTCGCGGACCGCCGGATGTCGCGGCTGCTGAAGTAGCCGCTTCCGGACGCTCGGTAGGGTCTCTTCAACTCTCGGTCATCGCTGTTGGACAGAAAGTGGGAACAGGCCTTGCACCCGGTCGGTCGAGCGCAGAGCATGGACGCCGTGTCCGGGTTTCCGCTTGCGCAGATCGTCCCGTGGGGTCTCGTGGTGCTGCTCGTCGCCGCGTTGATCGTGCTGCTGGTGCGGCAGCGCAAGCCGGCCAGCGTGGTGGAGGACGCCATGCTGCAGGCCGTGCACCGGATGTCGAAGGCGGCGCCGAACCTGCGCGCCGGCCTGGACGAGGACGCCGCCGACAAGATCACCACGCAGCTGCTGCAGATGCTCGACTGCGTCGCCGTGGGCATCACCGACAGCGAAGGCACGCTGCTGTCCTGGGACGGCGAGGCGAACGAGCACTACGTCGACCTCGTCGACGCGATCGGCAACGCGATCCGCAAGCACCGCCGCGAGGTCGTCGCGCACGACCGGATGCCGTGCAACCACCGCGGTACCTGCCGGATGAAGACCGCGGTCATCGTGCCGCTGCTGGTGGAGGGCGAGACCGAGGCGGCGCTGATCGTCGTCGGCCGCACCCGCGGGCGGCTGGTGCAGATGGCCGACGCCGTCGCCCAGTTCGTCTGCACCCAGTTCGAGCTGTCCCGGCTGGACGAGTCGAAGCAGCAGCTCCAGCAGGCCGAGATCAAGGCGCTGCGCGCGCAGATCTCGCCGCACTTCGTCTACAACGCGCTCAACACGATCTCCGCGCTGATCCGCACGGATCCCGAAGAGGCCCGAGAGCTGCTTCAGGACTTCGCCGACTTCACGCGCTACTCGTTCCGGACGTCGGGCATGTTCACCTCGCTCGCCGAGGAGCTGCGCAACATCGACCGCTACCTGACCATCGAGAACGCCCGCTTCGGCGGCCGGCTCGAGGTGCGGATGAAGATCGCGCCCGAGGTGCTCAGCGTCGTCGTGCCGTTCCTGATCATCCAGCCGCTGGTGGAGAACGCGGTCAAGCACGGCCTCGCGAGCAAGCCCAGCGGCGGCTGCGTCACGGTGATCGCGCAGGACTACGGCACCGAGGCGCTGATCAGCGTCGAGGACGACGGCATCGGCATGGACCCGCGGCGGCTGAAGGACGTCAAGAACGCGCACAGCACCGGCGCGCACGTCGGGCTCGGCAACATCAGCCAGCGCATGCAGCAGGTCTTCGGCAGCGACTACGCGGTGATGGTCGAGACCGCGCCCGGGGCCGGCATGAAGGTGACGCTGCGGGTGCCGAAGTTCGTCCCGGGCGTCCGGCCGAACATGCCGGACTACAGCTCCGAGACCGACTCCGGCGACGCCGACGTCCCGGCCCAGGGCGGTCCGACGCAGCTGAACGGCGCCGAGGTGAACGGCGTCAACGGCACGCGCTCCGGCATCCTCCCCATGGGCTGAATCCGCTGTGACATCCGGGGCTTCGCCCCGGGGCCGGGGGCTTCGCCCCGGGGCCGGGGGCTTCGCCACCCGGACCCCCGAAAAACCTGTGACATCCGGGGCTTCGCCCCGGGGCCGGGGGCTTCGCCACCCGGACCCCCGAAAAATCCGGCTAGCCTGGCTTCATGAGCGTTACGGACAAACTGGCTTCGCGGATCCCGGTGCTGGCCGACCGCGTCGAGCGCAAGGACGTCGTGGCCGTGGTGAAGCTGCACGGCGTGATCACGCCGTCGCCGTCCCCGCTGGCCCGGGGCGCGATCAACCTCGCCGCCGTGGAAACGGCGCTGACCAGGGCGTTCGGGCACGATCGGCTCAAGGCGGTCGCGTTGCTGGTGAATTCGCCGGGTGGCGCGCCGACGCAGTCGGGGCTGGTCGCCGAGCGGATCCGGCAGCTGGCCGACGAGAAGGGCGTGCCCGTCCTGGCGTTCTGCGAGGACGTCGCCGCGTCGGGCGGGTACTGGCTGGCCTGCGCCGCCGACGAGATCTACGCGCACCGGACGTCGATGGTCGGCTCGATCGGCGTGATCAGCGGCGGCTTCGGGTTCACCGGCCTCCTGGAGCGCTTCGGCATCGAGCGCCGGCTGCACACGGCGGGCGCGAACAAGTCGCGGCTGGACCCGTTCTCGCCGGAGAAGCCCGAAGACGTCGAGTGGCTGAAGAAGATGCACACCCAGCTCCACGAGCTGTTCGTGAACTGGGTGAAGGAGCGCCGCGGCGAGCGGCTGACCGACGCGGAGGACCTGTTCACCGGCGACGTCTGGCTCGGCGCGAAGGCGCTCGAGCTGGGCCTGATCGACGGCCTCGGCAGCCTCCGGCAGATCATCACCGAGCGCTACCCGGACGCGGAGATCTCGGTGGCCGAGCCGAAGAAGCCGCTGCTCGCGCGCCTCGGCCTCGGTGCACCGGCGGCGGCCTCGGCGGTGCTGGACGCGGTGACGCAGAAGGCGGCTTGGTCGCGCTTCGGCCTCTGACGCCGATGTCCGGTTCGAGTACTTCCGGGCAGACTTTGTGACCTGGATCACTCTTCCTGTGTAACGCCTCTGGAACCGGGGGTGGAGTGTCAGGTTTCCTCGTCAACGGGCTCTGTTGTGAACGGCAACAAATCCGGACGACAAGGAGGTCGTACCCGATGCCCCACCTCCGGTTCACCATCGGCGCGGTGCTCGGCGCCGCACTGATCGCCATCCCGCTGACCATCCCCGCCGCCGCGTCGATCCCGCCGCCCGAGTCGGGCTGGACGACGGTGTTCGCCGACGACTTCACCGGCGGCGCCGGCTCGCTCCCCTCGAGCGCCAACTGGATCGTCGACACCGGCCACAGCTACCCCGGCGGCCCCAGCAACTGGGGGACCGGCGAGATCCAGAACTACACGGCGAGCAGCAGCAACCTGTCCCAAGACGGCAGCGGCAACCTGCGCATCACGCCGTTGCGCGACGGCGCGGGCAACTGGACGTCGGCCCGGATCGAGACCCAGCGCGCCGACTTCAAGCCCCCGGCGGGCGGCGTCATGCGGATCGAAAGCCGGATCCAGATGCCGGACGTCACCGGGGCGGCCGCGCTCGGCTACTGGCCGGCGTTCTGGGCCCTCGGCGGCCCCTACCGCGGCAACTGGTGGAACTGGCCCGCCATCGGCGAGTTCGACATCATGGAGAACGTCAACGGGATCAACTCCGTCTGGGGCGTCCTGCACTGCGGCGTCAACCCGGGCGGTCCGTGCAACGAGACCACCGGCCTGCCGAACAACCGGGCGTGCCCCGGGAGCAGCTGCCAGTCGGCCTTCCACACCTACCGCTTCGAATGGGACGCGAGCAGCAGCCCGCAGGTCCTCCGCTGGTTCGTCGACGGGCAGCAGTTCCACTCGGTGAGCCAGAACCAGCTCGACGCGACGACCTGGGCGAACATGACCACCCACCAGGGCTACTTCGTGCTGCTGAACCTCGCGATCGGCGGCGCGTTCCCCAACAACAACTCCGGCACGACCACGCCGGGGCCGGGGATCGTGCCGGGGCACCCGATGGTCGTCGACTACGTCACGGTGACCACCCGCGGCGGTGGTGGCGGCACGACGACCCCGCCCACCACGACCACGCCGCCGACCGGTGGCGGCAGCGCCTACCGGACCATCCAGGCGGAGTCGTACAGCCAGCAGTCCGGTCTGATCACCGAGACCACCACGGACACCGGCGGCGGCCAGAACGTCGCCGCGGTGGCCAACGGCGACTGGGCGCTGTACCCGAACGTCGACTTCGGCGGCAGCGCGGCGACGAACTTCCAGGCGCGCGTGGCGTCCGGGGCCGCCGGCGGGGTCAGCGGGCTGGTCGAGGTGCGGCTGGACAGCCGGTCCAACGCGCCCATCGGCAGCTTCGCGGTCGGGAACACCGGTGGCTGGCAGAGCTGGCGGACCGTCCCGGCGAACATCGGCGGGGTGACCGGCGTCCACAACGTGTACGTCACCTTCACCAGCGGCCAGCCGGCCGACTTCGTGAACCTCAACTGGTTCACGTTCGTGCATTGAGAGCAGGGGCCCGCGGCTCCGGCCGCGGGTCTCCTCACTTAAGGCGGACGGGGGCTGGACATTGCACTCGGCAATGGGCAGGATGCGTTTCACTGTGAGTGCTCACGATGACACCCGGAAGCTCGTGGTCCTGGCTGTGGACGACGAGCCGAACGGTCTTGACGAACTCGTCCACTGCCTGCGCAACAGCCCGCACGTGGCGAAGGTGTTCCCGGCGATCGACGCCTCCGAGGCGCTGCGGTTGCTGTCCACCGACGACCCGCGGTTGCGCGAGCGCAAGGACCGTGGCCTGCCGATCGTCGACGCCGTCTTCGCGGACATCGACATGCCCGGGCTGTCGGGGATGGAGATGTCGCGCGTGTTCGCCGCGCTGCGGCCCTCGCCCGCGCTGGTGTTCGTCACCGGGCACGCCGAAGAAGCCGTCAACGCCTTCGACCTCGGCGCCCTCGACTACGTGCTCAAGCCGTACCAGCAGGATCGCCTCGATCGCGCCATCTCGCGCGTGCTGGACAAGCTGGCCGCCGCCGCGGCGCCCCCGCCCGGCGCGCTGGGCGGCGAGCCGGTCAAGAACGACGACGAGGTCATCCCGGTCGAGCTCGCCGGCACCACCAAGCTCATCCCGCGCTCCTCGGTTCGCTGGGTCGAGGCACAGGGCGACTACGCGCGGCTGTTCACCACCGAAGGCAGCCACCTGGTCCGCATCCCGCTGGCCCAGCTCGAAGAGCGCTGGGAGAAGGCCGGCTTCGTCCGCATCCACCGGTCGTTCCTGGTCGCCCTGCCGCTGATCACCGAGCTGCGCATGGGTCAGGGCGGCTACCAGGTCGTCATCGGCAACGAGGAGAAGGTGCTGCCGGTGAGCCGGCGGCACACCCGCGCGCTGAAGGACCGGCTGGTCGGTTCGGGCCGGAACGGCTGAGCCGGGGCCGGCCATGACGGACGACTTCTACGAGCGCCGCTCGAACGGCGTCCGCGAACCGGATCCGACCCTCGGCAGGCGCGGCCCCCGGCACCGGCCGCTGCCGCAGCCGGCGGAGCGGGCCGTCGTCGAGTCCCTGCCGCCGGCGCCGGAGAACGAGCCGCAGCCGAAGCCGGAACACCACGCGAAACCCAAGCGGGAGCGCGTGATCCTCGCCGACCCGCGCCGCGGCGCCGGCACCCTGCGCGCCCGGGTCGAGCTGGAGGAGCAGACCAGCTGGGGCAAGCTGCTCGTCCGCGACCACCTGGTGAAGGTGCAGCTGCGGACCGCGTTGCTGCTCGCCCTGCTCGTCGTCGGCGTCTTCGGCTCGCTGCCCGTGCTGTTCTACCTGGTGCCCGGGTTCTCCCAGGCCAGCCTGCTCGGCATTCCGGTGGCCTGGCTGATTCTCGGCGTGCTGCCGTTCCCATTCCTGTTCGGCGTCGGGATCTGGTACAACCGGCTCGCCGAACGCCACGAACGCGCGTTCGTGGACATGATCGAAAACTAGTTTCGCACCAAGTCGTGCGAGGATTCCTCCCGTGCAGTTGAACCCGTGGGCCTTGACCGGCATCGTGCTGGTCGCCGTGGTGACGCCCTACCTCGGTCACCGCTCCTCGCGGTCGGCGACGAGCACGCACGACTTCCTGGTGGCGCGGCGCACCGTGCGGTCCCGCCGCAACGCCGCCGCGATCTCCGGCGAATACCTGTCCGCGGCCTCGTTCCTCGGCATCGCCGGAATCGTGCTCAAGGACGGCGCCGACGCGCTGTGGTTCCCGATCGGGTTCACCGCCGGATACCTCGCGCTGATGCTGTTCGTGGCCGCGCCGCTGCGCCGGTCCGGGGCCTACACGCTGCCCGACTTCGTCGAAATGCGGCTCGGCTCGCAGGGCCTGCGCCGGTTCTCCACGGCGTTCGTCGTGTTCATCGGGATCCTGTACATGGCCCCGCAGCTGCAGGGCGCCGGCCTGACCCTGGCGACGGTCGTGCCGGTGCCCGCGTGGGCGGGCGCCATCGTGGTCATGGTCCTCGTGGCGTTCAACGTCATCTCCGGCGGGATGCGCGCGATCACCGTGGTCCAGGCGTTCCAGTACTGGCTCAAGCTGTTCGCGATCGCGGTGCCCGCGTTCGTGCTGTGCATGGTCTTCTTCACCGGCGGCGGCCCGGACGGGTTCCGGCCGCTCGGTTCGCCCGCGCCGCCGGTGTTCGTCAGCGACACCACGGTGGACGTGCAAACCGACGTCACGCTGCACGTCACCTCGGACACCTACCTCTACGCCTACGGCCGCACCGACAACGGCCCGGCGGCCGGGCCGACGCACTGGACCCCGCTGGCGCCGCACACGGTTTCCGAAGGCACCAAGCTGAAGTTCGTGGCCGGCACGCCGGTCCCGGTGGTCAGCGACGCGAGCGCGGACAACTCGGACTGGCTGCACCCGGCTTCGGGCAGCCTCACCGACCTGCTCCAGACGTACTCGCTGATGTTCGCGACGTTCCTCGGCACGATGGGCCTGCCGCACGTGCTGGTGCGCTTCTACACCAACCCCGACGGCAAGGCCGCGCGCCGCACCACCGTGCACGTGCTGCTGCTGCTGGGGCTGTTCTACCTGTTCCCGACGCTGCTGGGCGCGCTGTCGCGGATGTACGTCCCCGAGCTGCTGGTGACCGGCAAGACGGACGCCGCGATCCTGCAGCTGCCCTCGGCGATCCTGCCCGGCGTCGGCGGCCAGCTCCTCGGCGCGGTCACCGCCGCCGGCGCGTTCGCCGCGTTCCTGTCCAGCACGTCCGGGCTGCTGGTGAGCGTGGCCGGGGTGGTGTCGACCGACTTGCTGCCGGGCCGGGTGCGGGACTTCCGCGTGGCGGCCGGGCTGGTCGCGCTGTTCCCGATCGGGCTGGCGCTCGCGCTGCGGCCGGAGGACATCTCGCTGTCGATCGGGCTGACGTTCGCGCTCGCCGCGTCGACCTTCAGCCCGCTGCTGGTGCTGGGCATCTGGTGGCGCAAGCTGTCCTGGCCGGGCGCGCTGGCCGGGATGTTCGTCGGCGGCGGCCTGGTGCTGACCGCGCTGGTGGTCAACGTCGTGAGCGGCTACACCGGCGGCTGGGCGCCCTGGTTCGTCAACCAGCCCGCGCTGATCACCGTCCCGGCCGCCTTCGTGACGACGTACCTGGTCAGCCGTGTGACCGGCTACGGCCGTCCGGAGCACGTCCACGACATCATGCTGCGGCTGCACGCGCCGGACCCGCTCGGCTTCATGCGGGACAGGGCGGTCGCGCGGTTCGGGCAGGCCGAGGAAAAGACCCGCGTCACCAGCCGCGGCCGGCACCGCAAGTGATCCGCTGACCTCACGCGCGGGCAACGCCTCCGCATGGCAGCATGGACACCGTGGTGAGCCCTGCTGAACTGCCGACCGCCGAGGTCCGCGACCTGCCCAAGGACGGCCTCGTGCTGCTCGACGTCCGCGAAGACGACGAGTGGGCCGCCGGGCACGCGCCCGGCGCGGTGCACATCCCGATGGGGGAGCTGCCCGCTCGCGTCGGCGAGCTGGCCGAGCTGCCCGAAGACCAGCCGATCCACGTGATCTGCCGCAGCGGCGGCCGGTCCGCGCGCGCGGCCGCGTGGCTCAACCAGAGCGGCTGGGACGCGGTGAACGTGGCCGGCGGCATGGGCGCGTGGCAGCGCGAAGGCCGGCCGATGGTCGGCGAGCACCCCGGCATCGAACCCGAAGTGATCTAGCCTTGCACCCGGGGCAGCCTCCCGCCGGGCAGCCGTACCCGCCCGGGTACTGGCCGCGCCAGGCGCCGCCGCCGACGGCCCAGCAGCTGCACGGCCGGACGCTGGCCGCCCAGCCGGAGCCGTACCCCTACCACCGCCGTCCGCTGCACCGGCCGAAGCTGCGCTGGGTGGCCACCCCACCGCCCGGCGCGTGGCCGCGCCGCCGCGTCGTGGCGCCCGAGCCGTACCTCGGGCCGCCGTCGTACCCGGTACCGCCGCGCTGGGGGTTCCCGAACCTGGTCTGGCGCCGCCCGACGTCGGTGCCCGGCACGGCGTCCGACGAGGTCCGCCCGATCGACCGGGTGCCGGTGCTCAGCCGCAGCGTGGTCGTCGTCCTCTTCGCGTTCGCGGCGCTCGCCGTGGCCGCGGCGAGCGCGGAGATCTGGCGGTACGTGCTGCTCGTCCAGGGCCGCGAATCCGCGCTGTCCCGCTCGGTGGTGGCGTTCTCCGACGCCTTCGTGCTCACCGCGGGCCTGCTCGCCTCGATCCTCGCGCTGCTGCCCGCCGGGCTTTCGCTCTGGTGGCTGCTGGTCGCGCGCCAGGCGGCGGCGGACGTCTCGGGCGACGACCCGCCCCGGCCGGTGTGGCAGGTGCTGGTCGGCGTCCTCGTGCCAGTGGCGAACCTGCCGCTGGCGCTGTCGGTCGTCGGCGAACTCGAGCACGCGGTGCTGGGCCGCGCGCGTGACGTCCGGCCGAAGCCGTCGCGCCGGGTGCTCGGGTGGTGGGGCGCCTGGCTGCTCAACTGGGTGCTGCTGGGGGTGTCGATCTGCTGGCGCTTCCGCGACGACGTGCAGTCGATGGCCGACAGCGTCGTCCTGGTCGCGGTGACCGACCTGTCCGCGGCCGCGCTGGCGGTGATGACGGCCCTGGTGGTGCGGCGGTTCACCGCGCTGCTGGCGCCGTCGGACGCCCTTGCCGTGCGCGAAATGCGCGTGCTGAAGGTTCAGGGTGCGCCTGAGCCGGAGCTGCGGGCTTCGCGGCCGGCCGGCGCCGCGCGCTAGTAGCGACCGAAAACCGGTTCGAGCTGGTCGAAGGCCTGTTCCGCGATCGGCCAGAGCTCCTCGGCGACCGTTTTTTCGTTCTCGAGGGTCCGGTCGAAGGCCTCCTGGAAGAGCACGCGCAGGACCGTCGCCAGGTGTGCGGCGGCGAGCGTGGGGTTGAGGTCTTCTTCGGGGTGGCGGCGGATGAGGAGGTCGGCGAGCGCCGTCTCGCGCTCGCGGTGCATCTCGTGCAGCGCGTTCGTCAGGACCGGGCTTTCCTTGATCATCCGCACGAAGCCGGGGCCGGAGAAGCCGACCAGCGCGTGTTCGGCGCCCAGCGCTTCGAAGTAGAGCTCGCGCGTGTCGTGGAAGACGCTGTCGCGGATCAGGGCGGCGGGCCAGGAGGTGAAGTCCTCCCGGATGTCGAAGACGAGGTCTTCCTTGCGTGGGAAGTGGTTCGTCACGGTCATCTTGGCGACCCGCGCCTCGGCGGCGATGTCCGCGATCGTCACGTCCTCGAAGCCGTTGCGGATGAACAGCCGCGTGGCCACGTCGGAGATGGTCTTCCGGGTCTCGTGCTTCTTCCGGTCGCGGAGTCCCTCGCTCATGGCGTCACTCTACTGGGTCGGACCCAAGATTGTGCTTGACCTACTGAGTGGGTCGGACCTAATCTGAGGTTCGACCTAATCAACGGGGGGGTGAACATGACGACGGCAGTCCGGCCGGATGCGGCGCTGTGGCGGCTCGGCGGTGTGCTGATCATGGGTGCGGTGCTGTCGATCCTCGACGCGACGATCGTGACCGTCGGGATCGGCTCGATCGCCCGTGACCTGGACAGCCCGCTGACCACGGTGCAGTGGGTGGCGAGCGCGTACCTGCTCGCGGCCTCGGCGGCCATCCCGCTGTCGGGCTGGCTGACCGACCGGTTCGGCGGCCGCGCGGTCTGGCTGGCGGCGGTGGCGATCTTCACCGCGGGCACGCTGCTGTGCGGCTTCGCCTGGTCCGCGCCGGCGTTGATCGCGTTCCGGGTGCTGCACGGGCTGGGCGGCGGGCTGATGCAGCCGGTCGGGCAGGCGGTGTTCGCGCAGGCGGCGGGTCCGGCGCTGGGCCGGATGATCGGCGTGATCACCCTGCCGGCGGCGGTGGCCCCGGTGCTGGGCCCGATGCTCGGCGGTGCGCTGGTGGCGGGCTTGGGGTGGCGCTGGATGTTCTTCGGCATCGTCCCGCTGGGCGTGGCGACGTTCCTCTGCGCGCGGCGGCTCCTCCCAGCCCCGGCGCCGGGCGGCGAGCCTGCCGCGTTGGACGTCCGGGGGCTCGTGCTGCTCTCGCCCGGGCTCGGCGCGTTCGTCTACGGGCTGGCCGAGGGCGTGGTCGTCGCCTGGGTGGCCGGGGCCGTGCTCCTGCTGGCGTACGGCGTCCACGCTTCCCGGGTGGCGTCGCCGGTGCTCGAGCTGGCGTTGTTCCGGAACAAGGGGTTCGCGGTCGCGAGCGCGAGCACGTTCCTGCTGGGAGCGTCGCTGTACAGCTCGATGCTGCTGCTTCCGCTGTACTACGAGCAGGTCGAGCGCGCGAGCGCGTTGCGGGCCGGGCTGTTGCTGGCGCCCCAGGCCCTCGGCTCGGCGGCGGTCATGCTGGCGAGCGGCCGGCTCCTGGCCCGCTTCGGGCCGCGGCGCACGATGCTGGCCGGGATCGCGCTTTCCCTGCTGGGCACGATCGCGTTCACCCGGCTCGGCTCGGCACCCGGCGGTGCCCTGCTGACGCTGTCCCTCCTGATCCGCGGCGCCGGCCTGGGCGCGGCAACGGCCCCCGGCATGACCACGCTGTACGGCTCGCTGGAGCGGTCCCGCATCCCCCGGGCGGCGAGCGCGTTCAACGTGGTCAACCGGATCGGCGGCTCGCTGGGCACCGCCCTGCTGGCCGCGATCCTCCACAGTGAACTCTCGGCCGCCCCGGCCCCGGCGGCCTTCGGCACCACGTTCACGTGGGCACTGGCGCTCTCGGCGCTGACCTTGATCCCCGCACTTTTCTTCCCTACGAGGAGCACACGGTGACTTTCCGCCTCTTGAGCGTCCACGCCCACCCGGACGACGAGTCCAGCAAGGGCGCGGCCACCCTGGCCCGCTACGCGGCCGAAGGCGTCGACGTCCTGGTAGCCACCTGCACGGGCGGCGAACGCGGCGACGTCCTGAACCCGGCCCTCGACACGCCCGAGACGTGGGCGGACCTCCCGGCGATCCGCCGTCGCGAGATGGCCGCGGCTGCCGAGATCCTGGGCGTCCGCCAGCGTTTCCTCGGCCTGGTCGACTCCGGCCTCCCCGCCGAGGGCGAGCCCTTGCCCGAAGGCAGCTTCGCGGCCCTGCCGCTCTCCGAAGCGGCGGCCCCGCTGGTGGCGCTGATCCGCGAGTTCCGCCCGCACGTGGTGATCACGTACGACGAAACGGGTGGCTACCCCCACCCGGACCACATCCGCACCCACGAGGTGACGGTCGAGGCCTTCACCGCCGCCGCCGACCCCGCCCGCTATCCCGGCACGGGCGAGCCGTGGCAACCACAAAAGCTGTACTACCAGGCAACTCTGAGCCGCGCCTGGTTCGAGGCACTACACGAGGCCACCCTGGCCGCCGGCCTCGAATCCTCAATGGCCGAAGTCCTGACCGAACTCCCACCCGACAAACTCCCGCCAACAACCAAAATCCGCTGCGACGCCCACTTCGCCACCCGCGACCGAGCCCTCCTGGCCCACGCCACCCAGGTAGACCCGGCCCACCCGTTTTTCGCCCACTCACGCGAAATCGAGCGCCAAGTCTGGCCCCACGAGGACTACCACCTAGCCCACCCCACCCCAGGCCCCAGCATCGAAGAAGACCTCTTCACCGGAGTAACCCCATGATGCCTCCCCAATCACGCGAGTCGCCCCTCCAATCACGCGAGTTGGCTCCCCAATCACGCGAGTTGGCTCCCCAATCACGCGAGTTGCCTGCCCAGTCACGCGAGTCCCGTCCGGAATCACGCGAGAACCGGGCCAAGAGACCCCGTCACGCGGTGACCCGAAGCTCCTTCAACCCGCGGATCACGAACTCCGGCCGCCGCGGCGGAGTTCCGGCCAGTTGCAACCCCGGCAGCCTCTCCACCAGCGCGCTCAGCGCGGCGGCGATCTCCACCCGAGCGAGAGGAGCACCCACGCAGTAGTGGATCCCCATGCCGAACCCGAGGTGGGCGTTCGGCGTCCGGCCGATGTCCAGGCGGTCCGGCTCGTCGAACACCTTCGGGTCGCGGGCCGCGGCACCCAGGAGCGCGCCGATCTTCTCGCCGCGCGAAACGACATGTCCGCAGATCGACACGTCCTCCGTCGCGGTCCGCTCGAACAGCTGCAGGGGCGCGTCGAACCGGATCAGCTCCTCGACACACGAATCCAGAAGGGCAGGTGAGGCCAGCAGGCGCTCCCATTGGTCCCGGTGCGTGAGCAGGGCCGCGATGCCGTTGCCGAGCACGTTGACCGTCGCCTCGTGGCCGGCCATCAGCAGCAACACCGCGGTGGCCACCAGCTCGTCCGGCGTCAGCTCGCTGCGGAGGAGGTCGCTGATGATGTCGTCGCCCGGTGCGTCCGCGCAGGCCTCGGCGACCGAGCGGATGTACTCGACGAACTCGGCCGCGGCCTGCTCGGCGGCGTCGCGTCCTTCCTCCGGCAGGTCGTACTCGTACATCTTGACGATGGCGTTGGACAGCTGGACCATCCGCGGTCCGTCGGTGCCGGGGACGCCGAGCAGCTCGGCGATCACCGCGACCGGCAGCGGCTGGGCGAGGTGCTCGAGGAGGTCGGCACTGCCGTCGGCGGCGATCGCGGCCGCCAGGTCGTCGACCATGCGGGCGGCGAGCGTCGCGACCATCGGACGCAGGCGTTGCACGTGGCCGCGGCCGAAGGCACCCGCGATCAGGCGACGCAGGCGGGTGTGCGCGGGCGGCTCGTTCTCCAGGAGCGAATTGCGGTGCAGCAGGTTGAACGACGCGAACCGCTCGAGCGGCTGGGCGTCCTGCCAAATCCGGCCGAGGCCGCGGTGGCGCAGCACGGCCGAGGACGCGGCGTGCGACACCGCGATGGCGAGGCCGAGCCCTTCGTGGAAATGCACGTCGCCGCGCGAGCGAAGTGCGGCGAACGCCGGGTACGGGTCTTCGAGGAATGCGGGATCGCGGGGGTCGAACACGTCGCGAGACTAACCCTTCGATAGCGTCTGAAGCCGAGCCAGAGGAGGCAGCAGTGGGCAAGGGCGCGCGCAAGAAGGGTCCCAAGCAGGCGGCGGACCGCAAGCCGAAGGTGCGCGACGTCTTCGTCGGTCAGCCGTTCGAAGGTCTGGCGGCGGAGCCCGAGCTGATCGCGCTGCGCGAGTTCGTGCCGTCCGCGACGGCCCAGCTCACCCTCGCCGACGGCGGTGACGTCACCCTCGGGACCGTGCTGCCCATGGCGGCGGCCGCGTTCGTCCGCTCGGACGGCCGGCGCTACCTCGGGCTGCAGGTGCAGACCCGCTCGTCCGACATCAGCCGGGACCTCGGCCGGTCGCTGAAGTGGCTGCTGGACGCCAAGGAGGGCGACGTCCTCGGCGTGCCGGACACCACCACCCCGCCCTCCGCCGACGAGCACGCGCGGCTCCAGGACCTGCTGACGCCGGGTGCCGAACTCGACGTCACGCTGCACCAGGACTTCGGCTGGTGGCTGCCGGAGGACGCGGACGCCACCGGTGACGTCGCCGTGTCCCTCGAGCGCGCGAACGCCGCGATCATGCCCACCGAACGGCTCGGCTCGGGTGCCTACTGGGTCCTCGCCGGCGAGAAGGCGCACCTGCGCTGGGTCCGGCCGGAGCCGGAGAACCTGCTGCTCCAGGCCCTCGCCCGGCTGTCCGCGGCCGGTGAGCTCGGCCTCGGTGAGGGCTCGCGTTACGCGGGTTCGTTCCGGGCGCACGGCTTGCTCGTCCCGGTCTGGGACCTCGACCCCGAGGCCCACGCCCGCGAGTGGGCCGAAGCGAAGGACGCCCTCGGCGTCCGGCTCGAGACGGCGTTGAAGTCGCTCGACGACGAGCCGCTGAACGCGACCGAGCGCCGGGCGCGGGACGGCCTCATCGGCCGGCAGCTGACCCTGCGCTGACCCTGTCGGCGGGTGCCGGACCGTCGGTACGAACCGGCGGTCGGTCACCCGCTCGATGAGCGTTCAACCAGGCATTATGTGTCGCACGAGACACCGCCGCCGGATCGCGGTGGTGGGACCATTCTCGGCGTGATACTTCACATCTGTGGGGCGGCCGAGTGGGCCGAAGTGGGTGAAGGCGGCGAGTACCGGCCGTCTTCGCTGGGGGAAGCCGGGTTCATCCACTGTTCCGACTTCGGCACGGCCACGCTGCCGGCCAACATCCGCTACCGGGGTCGCACCGACCTGGTACTCCTCGAGATCGACCCGGCGAAGGTCGGGTCCCCGGTCCGCTGGGAAGACGGCGCTCCGCCGCACCCGGAGGGGATCTGGTTCCCGCACGTCTACGGCCCGATCCCGCACGCGGCGGTCGTCGGCGTGCACGAATTCCGTGAGTCCGAAGGCGGCGGTTTCCGGCTGCCCGACTCGCTCGCCCACCGCTGACGTGGGCAGACAATCACCCGGCCGAGCGATCACGAACTCGGCCGGGAACGCAGGCAACCTGAGGGGGCTGTGATGCGTGTTGGGGAGGAAAGCGACTCGGCTTCCGGCTACCCGACCCCGATGGGAGGCGATACGGTGACCGCTGCGGCACCCGTCTTTACCGGGGGAGATGCTGCGCCGACCGGTGACGATCCGACCGGCAGCCACGGCGTAACGGGTGCCGGTGAGTGGATCGACTCCGGGCCGTGTCCGCCTGCTTTCGGCCGGATCGTCACCCCGGTGACCAGCGCAGGCCGAGGGAGGGCCGCGACGTTGCCTGGCGAATTCGTCGACTTCGGCGACTTCGTGCAGGCCACCTTGCCCGGCCTGCTGCGCTACGGCCACGCGCTCACCGGTAACCCGCACGACGCGGCGGATCTGGTGCAGACCGTGCTGGAAAAGATCGGTTCGCGGTGGACCTACGTCCACGAAAAGACGGGCGACCCGCTGGCCTACGTCCGCCGGTCGATGGCGAACGCGCACGTGAGCCGCTGGCGCCGGACGCGTCGCGAGAACCTTGTCGCGGACCTGCCGGACACCAGCCCGCACGTGCCGGCGGACCCGTTCGAGCACGAGCCGCTGTGGCGTGCGTTACGAACACTGCCGCCGAGACAACGGGCCGTGATGGTGCTGCGTTACTACGAAGGTCTCTCGGAAGCGGAGATCGCCGGGGTCCTCGGAATCACGCAGGGCACCGTAAAAAGCCAGGCCAGCAAGGCGATCGCGTCGCTGCGGATGAAGCTGAAGTCGGTCGACGGCGAAGGCGAAGGGAGTGGTGCGGGTTGAACATCTCCGAGGACGAACTGGAGCAGCGCCTGCGCGCGCTGTTCGCCGACGAGCGGCTGGACTTGCCTCCGCCGCCCGACGCCGGCGCGGTCATCGTCACCGGTGCGCGGCGCCGTCGCCGGCGCCGCCACACCGTGCAGGCCGTGGCCGGGGTGGCGGCCGCCGTGGTCGCCGTCGCCGGTGGGCTGACCATGATCCGGCTCCACACCGAGGATGGGACCGCGGCGATATCCGTCCCCGGCACCGGAGTCGGCTCCAAGCCGGCCGAGAACCTCACGCAGGGCCGGCCGCCGGAGCCGTCGACGCCCGGCCCGACCGGAACGCAGAGCATCCAGGCTTCCGCACCGCCGGGAGCGTCGACGCCCTCGTCGCCGACACGGCGGCCGACGTCCGCCCCGGCGCCATCCACCCTCGCCGAAGTGACCACTGGACCGCTGCTCGCGGCGGACGGCTTCGGCAAGCTGAAACTCGGCATGTCCGAGGCCGACGTGGCCGCTCAGACAGTGACGCTCAGCGACGCCCAGGCCGGCGCGGGCTGCACCGTCTACAAAGCACAGGGCAGCGGGGTTCCCGCGTCCGCGAGCGTCGTCATTTCGAAGGCGGCCGGGCTCGTCGTCGTCACGCCGGACGTGGCCGCGCACACCGCCGAGGGCATCGGCGCCGGGTCCACGAAGGACCAGATCCTCGCCGTCTACCCCGCGGCCAAGGAAGAAACGGGTGGCGTGGTCGCCCCGGCCGGAACTGCCGCCGAATACCGCTTCCGGCTCGACCGGACCGGCGTCGTGCAGACGAGCTTGACGAGCGTCACCCAGGACTGCGCCGGCTGAGGGCCGGCGACATGCAGAAACCCGGGCTGTCCACAGGGGGAGAGCCCGGGTTTCGTGCTTCGCGCCGCGGTGCTGAACCGGCACCCCGCCCTCGACGGAGGGCTAACGCAGCGTCAGAGCTTGCCGCCGGCCACCGGCGGCATCTGCGAGTCGGCGCCGTCGTCGCCGACGGACTCGCGGGCCAGGTGGTTCTCGACCTCGAACAGGTTGCCGTTCGCGCGCTTGACGACGTTCAGCAGCGTGCTCATCTGCGAGATCTCTTCGACCTGCTCCTTGAGGAACCACTGCGTGAACTGCTCGCTGATGTAGTCCTCTTCGGCGCGCGCCGCCTTGACCATCGCGGAGATGTCGGCGGCGACCTCCTTCTCCTGCGCGAGGGCGAGCTCGATCAGCTCGGTGACGCCGGAGAAGTCGTTGTGCACCTCGCCGGTGCCGGGGATCTCGACGTGGTGATCGCGGTCGAGCATGTACTGCACGAGCGCCATCGCGTGGTTGCGCTCCTCGACGGACTGCTTGTAGAAGTGCTTCGCCAGCTGGGGCAGGTCCTCGGCGTCGAACCACACCGCGAGCGCGATGTACTGCTGGGACGCGTTGAACTCGTTGTGGATCTGCGCCTGCAGCAGTTCGTAGAACTTCGAGCGCGGCTCTTTTTTCTTGGTGAGGGCCATGGTGACCACGATACGGCAGAATTCGATTTCCGACTACATCCGCCTGGTGATCTTCCCCCTATTAGGGTTACCATTCCTAAAGAAGACTCACCTAATTTAAGTAAGCCTTCCCTAAAGGCATGCGCACTTTAGGGAAGGCTGCCATTACAGCGGATCGCGGCGGACCGGACAGGACATGCACCGCGGCCCGCCCCGGCCGGAGCCCAGCTCGGAGCCCGCGATCGGCAGCACCTCGATGCCCGCCGCTTCCAGCCGCTCGTTCGTCTCGGCGTTCCGCTCGTAGCCGACGACCACGCCGGGCGCCAGGGCGAGGGTGTTGTTGCCGTCGTCCCACTGCTCGCGTTCGGCCGTCACGGGGTCGAGGCCGGTGTCGATCACGCGCAGCCGGTCGATTTCCATCGCCTCGGCCGCGGCCACCAGGAACGGCGCCGGGCCGGCCACCTTCACCCCGCCGTCGCCGGTCGGGCGCAGCGTGAACGCCGTCAGCGAGTCGCGGGCGAGCGGGTACATCACCACCGCGTCGGCGTCGACCATCGTGCACACCGTGTCCAGGTGCATGGTCGCGCGGGACTGCTCGATCGGCACCGCCAGCACGGTGTGCGCGATGCCGTCGGCGAACACCGACCGGGCGAGCGACTCCGCGCCGGCCGCCGTCGTCCGCTCGCCGACGCCGATGGCGAGCACGCCCGGCGCCAGCAGCATCACGTCGCCGCCTTCGATCGGCGCCGAATGGGCGCCGTACGCGCGGGCCGCGTGGCGGAACTGCGGGTGGTAGGCGTAGATGAGGTCGAGCACCGCGGTTTCGCGGCGGCGCGCGGGCATGATCAGGGACGAAATCGCCACCCGGTCGCCGATCCACACCGACGAATCGCGCGTGAACAGCAGGTTCGGCAGCGGGTCGACGGCGAAGTCGTGCGGGTGGTTCATCATCCGCACCAGCGACGCGCCCTCCGCCGACGGCAGCTCCTCGAACGTCATGCCGGCCATCAGCACCTCGGCGAGGCCGGCCGCGTCGACGCTCGAGAGGTGCGAGCGCAGCGAGTCGGCCAGGTCGCCGCCGAGCCGCCGGTCGTCGACCGCGGCATGCACGCCCGCCGCGTGCGCCCGGTCGTCGTCCAAGGCCGTCCGGAGCGCGTCGGCCAGCAGCAGGACCTCGACGCCGCGGTTGCGCAGCACCTCGGCGAACGCGTCGTGCTCGTCCTGGGCCCGGTCGACCCACGGGATCGAGTCGAACAGGAGCTGGTCGTTGTTGCGGGGCGTCAGCCTTTTGAGCTCGTTGCCGGGCCGGTGCAGCAGCACCGCGCGCAGGGGTCCGACTTCGCTGTCCACCCGGGGAGGTGCCGTTTCGTCGATCACCCCCCTGATCCTAGTCAGGGCAACCAGGAAACGTGCCCCTTGAGCAGCGAATACCCGACGAACGAAACGAAGTCGAACAGCGTGTGCGCGGCGACCAGCGGCCACAGCCGGTTGGTCTTCTGCCACAGCCGTCCGAACACCAGGCCCATGATGAAGTTCCCGACGAACCCGCCGAACCCCTGGTACAGGTGGTACGACCCGCGCAGCACCGCGGCGCCGAACACGGCGTTGTTCTCCCGGACGCCGAGCTGCCGCAGCCGCGTGAGCAGGTACCCGATGACCAGGACTTCTTCGGCGAAGGCGTTGCCGAACGCGGAGAGCGTCAGCGTGATCGGCCGCCACCACGTGTCGCCCAAAGTGGACGGTTGCACCGCCAGGCTGAACCCGAGGTGGTAGGAGACGAAGTAGAGCACGAGGCCGGGGATCCCGATCAGCGCGGCCAGCCCGAGCGTCAGCAGCGTGTCGTAGCCCGCCGACCGGCGGTCCAGGCCCAGCCGGTTGACCTTGATGCCCGCGCGCCACAGCAGGTACAGCCCGAGCGCGCCCCAGCCGACCAGCTGCGCCGCCGACAGCAGCTGCTTGAGCAGGTCGATCAGGCTCGCCGCGGCCTGCGGCACGTTCAGCTGGGTCTGCTGCTGGGCCAGTGGCACCGGCTGCAGCAGCGAGTCCACAAGGGACAGCAGGCTGCGCACCCCGGACAGGCCGAGCGTGATGCCGAAGACGATCAGCAGCTCGAGCTTGATCGCCCGGCGCTCGGCCGGGTCCTCGACCGTGGCGGGGAACTCGGGGCGATCCGGCGCCAGCCACGATCGCGCGGTGAACGTCATGGACGCACGCTACCTTCGGGGTATGCCCAGGAGCATCGCCACCAACGAAACCGTCGACCGCGCCGCGCTGGTCGAATTCCTGTCGACCCGCCACCGCGCCATCCTGCTGACCACGAAGGCCGACGGCGGCCCGCAGCTCTCGCCGGTCACCTGCGGCGTGGACGCCGAGGGCAGGCTGGTCATCTCGACCTATCCGAAGCGCGCGAAGGTGGTGAACGTCAAGCGCGACCCGAAGGTCTCCGCCTGCATCCTGTCCGACGAGTGGAACGACCAGTGGGTGCAGGTGAACGGCGTCGCCGAGGTGCTGGACGTCCCGGATTCGGTCGAGCCGCTCGTGGACTACTTCCGCAGCATTTCGGGCGAACACCCGGACTGGGACGAATACCGCGAGGCCATGGTCAAGCAGGACAAGAGCATCATCCGCGTCACCATCGAGAGCTGGGGGCCGATCGCGAAGGGCGGCTTCCCCGCCGAACTAGCCTGACCGCCCGCGCAGGAACGGGCAGCCGACCAGCCGGCGCAGTTCGGACGCGAGCTGCGCCGGGCTGTCGACGGACTTCGAAAACGCCAGCCGCACGTCGTGGTCGCCCGTGTCGGACTCGACGCGCAGCCGCAGCCCGAACCGGTCGAGCCCGAGCGGGCGGATCCGGCCGCCGCGCAACGCCGCCGGCAGGTGCTTCGCCAGCTGCTCGACGACGTCGGAGTGGTCGCTCTCCAGGTGCCGCAGCCACCCGGCCTCGTAGTCGTGGAACGGGTCGGGTGGCGCGGCGCTGAACATGTGCGGGCGCAGCGAGTGCGTGCCTTCGGCGTCGGCGAGCACGAGCGACGCCGGCGTGAGCCGCAGCAGCGTGACGCCGTGGCCGACGTCGAGGAGCCGTTCGTCCGGCCGCGTCTCGGCGATCGCCACCGCCCGCGCGCGGGCCGAAACCGGGGAGAGCGGCCGCAGCCAGCCGGTGATCCACAGCAGCCCGCGGATGGGTTCCCGCAGGTCGACCGGGGCCTGGTCGGCGACCTCGACCATCACGGCCAGCTCCCCGCGCTGGGTCTGCTTCGCCGCGCGGACCATCGGGTGGTCGTCGGGCAGCAGCACGCTGACGCTGCCGCTGTGGTGCACGTGGTGCAGGACGGGGACGACGCGCTCGCCGTTCAGGTCCGCGCGGTCGCAGGTGGGCAGCAACGACGCGGGGCCGTTGCGGGTCGCGATCGTCTTGGCGCGCTCGGCGGGATTCGGTGCCGGCGGGCGGCGGACGGATGTGGGGGCCTCGGTCACGGCTCACCTCCTACTTAGGCGAGCCTAACCTGAATTCGATGGTCTGGATAGTCGTGACGGTCACCTCCCTTCCGCTGATCGGAGCATTTGGTAACGCCGGTGCCCACTTCGTCGAAAAGGCGGGTATCAGTGCCGACCCGGGTGGGGGCTCATCGTGCCGATCGTCCCGCTTCCCGAACGCGTGCGCGCGTTCGAACTCGACCCCGCCATGCCGTCCGGTGCCCTCCCGATCTTCGGCGAGTACCTCGACCGCCTCGGCGACACCGCGAACCGGCGGCTGGTGGCCGGGTTCTTCCTGGTGTTCGGCATCGCCCAGTTCGTCGCCGGCGCGGGGGTCGCCCGGCCGCTCGGCACGTTCGCGCTGGCCGGCGCGATCGAAGCGTGGTGGCTCTACCGGGCGTACGGCCGGGTGCCCGAAAGGCGGCTGAAACGGGAAGCCTTCCGGCAGGTGGACGTCACCGCCGACGGCCTGGTCGCGGCCGGCCGGACGGTCGGCGTGCGCCTGCCGGACGGCCGGTGGCTGCGCGTCCGGCTCGACGAAGCGCACCGCCTGCTGGTGGCCGGGCACCGGCGAGTGTGGCTGCTGGGGCGGGGCCCGAAGGTGTTCGTCGGCTTCTCCGGCGTCGTGCGGCTTCGCCGCGCCACCATCCACGACGGGCCGCCGCCGGGTGCGGTGCCGATGCCGGCACCGGCCGGGTCCGGTTCGCCGAGGCTCGACCCCGTGCTGACCGCGCACCGCCACCAGCTCGCCCGCGACCTGCGGGCGACAGCGGCGTTCCTGCTGGTCCTGGCCGCGTTCGCGGTCTGGGTCGGGCTCGGCCTCCCGGTGGTGGGCTGGCTCGCGTGGCCGTTCGTGGCCGGCGCGGTGCTCGGTGCGTCGGTGACCGCGTTCCGCGCGACCGCGTACCGGCGGCCGCT
Organism: Amycolatopsis sp. CA-126428; assembly: GCF_002904335.1. Classification (GTDB taxonomy): domain Bacteria; phylum Actinomycetota; class Actinomycetes; order Mycobacteriales; family Pseudonocardiaceae; genus Amycolatopsis. The sequence continues at coordinate 24,296 of NZ_PPHF01000136.1, forward strand.
CCCGGCGGACCACTGGACGGAGCTGCGCGCGGTCCTCGACGGCCCGGTCCGCATGAGCCGCCACGGCGCGGCCAGGCTGAGCGGCCTGACCATGCTGGCCGACGGCCGCGTGGTCCCGTTCCGCCTCCCCAAAGCGGACCCGTCGATGGCGGCGAACATCGCGGCGACGGGCCGCCTGTGGATCGCGGGCGTCCCCCGGCCGGGCGCGGCCAAAACGGGCCTGCCGGGCTACCCGGTCCTGGGCACGGTCTGGCTCGGCTGAGCGGCCCAGCCCGGCCGCCACGCGCCGGCGACGCGCTCACTCGTCGCGAGGTGCCGCCGGAGGGCGGCGAGGCCGGGGTGCGCGTTGCCCCGGCGCCACAGCAGGGAATGCGGGTACACCGGCACGGGGTCTTCGATCGGCACGCGCCGCAGGTCGTGCCCGGGCGGCCACCACACCCGGCTGCCCGCCCCGACCAAGGTCACCACGTCCGCCGACTCCGCGACCGTGTCCAGCACGACCTCGGTGCCGAAGTTCGGCCCGGCGGCGTCGATCCACAGGTCGAACGCGGCCGCGAAGGCGGCGTAGTAGGCGCCCCACTCGGTCCCGGGCACCACACCGGGCAACCGGATCCGATGCCCGGCGAGCTCGGCCGGAGCCACCGACGGCGCTCCGGCCAGCGGATGCCGGGAGCCGCACAACAGCTGGATCGGCTCGTCGAGCACCCACTGGGCATCGAGGTCCTCCGGCAGCGCGACGACCGCGCGGAACGAGGCATCGATCGAGCCCTCCCGAAGAGCGGCGATCGCGGTGTCGAAGAGCGTCGCGACCTCCAACGCGACATCCGGGTGTGCCTCGTGGAATCCACGCAGCAGGGTGGCCGGGCACAGCCGCCGGCCGATGACGTCGACCCGGAGCGGCCCGTCGCGCACCGAGGCGAGCGCGCGCAGCTCGGCGGACAGCAGCTCGCGGGCGTGGGGCAGGAAGGCTTCGCCGTCCCCGGTGAGCACGGCCCCGCGAGCGGTGCGCGTGAACAGCCGCACTCCGAGCGACCTCTCCAGCGCGGCGATGCGCTTCGAAACCGCCTGCTGCGTGACCGACAGCTCGGTGGCGGCGTCCTGGAACCGGCCCGCCTCCACGACGGCGACGAAGGTGCGCACGGCATCGAGGTCCACGACGCGCGACTCTAGATGTTCTGTCCGGTGAGGTTGGGGACGCGGGTTGCGGATGGGTTTGCCGCCGAGCGCGGTGTGGCCGCAGTGGTGATTGCCATCCCGGATAAGGCCGCGTAGCTCATCCAGATTCACAACGCCGCGTTGTGGCTCGCCGCCGCGTCGGTTGTTTGCTCCGCGTGGGCGTTCCCCGCTTTGATCTCCCGGTGATGCGCGGGCGGTCGCTGGGACCGCGGTTCAGGTGGCTCTGGTCGGCTTACGCCGTGAGCGCGTTCGGGACGTGGCTCGGCTTCGGGGCCTTCCCCATGCTCGCCATCCTCGTCCTGCACGCCGGACCCACCGCCGTCTCGGCGCTCGCCGCGGTCGGGCCGGCCGTCGGTGCGCTCGTCGCCGTGCCGCTGGGGCCGTGGGTCGACCGGCGGCGGAAGCGGCCGGTCATGGTGGGGATGGATCTGATCCGGTTCGGGGCGCTGGTCAGCGTGCCGGCCGCCTACGGTCTCGGCGTGCTGAGCTTCGGGCAGCTCCTGGCCGTCTCGGTGGTCGTCGCCGCGGCGGACATCACCTTCAGCTCGGCCAGCGGTGCCTTCCTCAAGGGATTGGTGCCGCCGGAAGACCTGCTCCTCGCGAACGGCCGGTTCGAATCCACCAACTGGACCGCCACCGCGCTCGGGCCGCCGCTGGGCGGGGCCGCGTTCGCGCTGTTCGGGCCGGTGACGTCGGTGGTCGCCAACGCCGTCAGCTTCCTGCTCTCCGCGCTCGGGATCCGCGCGATCGGCGGGGACGAGCCGCGGCCGCGCACCGCCACCCGGCTTCGCCCGCGCGACCTCGCCGATGGGTGGCGCTTCCTGCTGGCGCACCCGGGACTGCGGCCGCTGCTGTTCAACACCATGCTGTTCAACGGCCTGGTCATGGGGACCGAGCCGCTGCTCGCCGTGCTGATGCTGAACCAGCTCGGGTTCACGCCGTGGCAGTACGGGCTCGCGTTCGCCGTCCCGTGCCTCGGCGGGCTCGCCGGCTCGCGGCTGACCCCGCGGCTCGTCGAGCGGTTCGGCCGGCACCCCGTCCTGCTGGCGGCCGGCGCGGTCCGGGCGTGCTGGCTGCTCCTGCTGCCCTTCATCCCGGCCGGCACCGGCGGGCTGGGGTACGTCATGGTCGTCGAACTGGGCCTGATCGTCAGCTGCAGCGTCTTCAACCCGGTGCTCGCGACCTACCGGCTGCAGCAGCTCCCGGCGGACCGCATCGCCCGGTCACTCTCGGCGTGGGCGGTCAGCACGAAAGCGGCGATCGCGACCCTCACCGCGGTCTGGGGCGTGCTCGCCGGCCTCACCGGCCCGCGCGTCGCGATCGGGATCGCCGGGGTCCTCGCGCTGGCGACGCCGCTGCTGCTGCCCCGCCGCGACCGGACGCCGGTGGCCGCTTAACCCAGCGACTTCCGCGTCGCCTCTTCGGTCTCCAGCACGCCCTGCCGGATGCCCTCCAGCTGGTCGCTCAGCTCCCGGACCGCGCCGGTGTCCACGGTGACGTCCGCCGTCGCCGCCGTCAGCTCCGCGACCCTGGCCACCAGGCTGTCCAGGCCGAGCGCGCCGGACTGCAGCTGGGCCAGCAGCTTGTCCCGGGCGCCGGACAGGCGGGCGTGCACGTCCGCCTGGGCCTGGACCGCCGTCAGTGCCTGCTCGAGGTCGCCGCGGACCTCGGGGTTCGCCGTGCGCAAGTCACGTTGCAGCCGACGTCGTTCGTGCGCGACCGCCTCGAGGTCGACCCTGGCCAGCGCCTGCCCGGTCGCCGACGCGCGGCCGGCCAGCCGCCGCAGCGTCGACAGCGTCTCCCGGACCACCGGCTCCATGTCCGCGACGCGCTCGGCGAGCGGGCCGGCGGCGAGGGAGGCGCTGAGCGAGCCGAACCCCTCGGCCGCGCCCTCCGCCCGGTGCAGCCAGTTCTCCTCGGCCGACCCGGGCGCGACGTCCAGGACGCGTGCTTCCCGTGGGGGAGGCTCGTCCTTCTCGCCACCCAGCACCGCCACGCCCGCCCGCGCGGCGAGCACCGCCACCCCGACCCCGACGGCGGCGGCGACCGGCAGCTGCACGGCCCACGCCACGCCGGCCGACGTGGCGGCGAGCAGCAGCCCCCACGGTTCGGCGAGCTCACGGGCGAACTTCATCAGAAATTGGAAATCACGGAGGTGAACACCTGGTTGATCGAGTCCGGTTTGGACGAATCGTACTCCGAGCCGGCGGTCGCTTCGGCGATCTGCTTCAGCACGTTCTGATCGGCATCGCCACCGTAGGCGATCGTGAACAGGCGGACCGTCTCCGCGTTGCCCTCCGGCCGCAGCTGCGGCACCAGGTGCTCGAGGTCGACGCCGCCGGGGTCCTCGTTGCGGCCGTCGGTGAGCACCACGACCGCGTTGATCGCCGCCGGGTCCAAGTGGGCGTTCAGGTACTCGTACGCGGCCAGCGACGAGTCGTACAGCCCCGTGCCGGACTGGGGCGTCAGCCCGCTCAGCCGCATGGCCAGGGTCTCCTTGCCGCCGGTCCCGAGCGGCTGCACCGGGAGCAGCTCCTGGTAGTCCTTGTCGCCGTCGAGGCGGGTCGAGAACTGCCAGAGCCCGACCTGGTCGCGCGGCACGAACTGGCCGAGCGAGTCGATCGCGGCCTGCTTCGCGAGGTCGATCTTGCTCTTGCCGGTGCCCTTGACCTCGTCACCCATCGAGCCCGAGACGTCCACGACGAGCAGCACGTTCGCCTTCTTGCGCAGGTCGGTCCACGAGGCCAGCAGCTTCGACAGCACCGACGGCGACGGCGGCCGCAGGAAGGTGATCTTCGCGTCCGGCTGGACACCGTTGGCCGGCGTCGCCTGCGGGCCCGGCTTGCCCTCGAACGACCGGAAGCCGAGGGCGGCGAACTTCGCCTGCGTCTCGTTCTGGCGCAGGTAGCCGAGGAAGTCGGCGGCGATCTGCTTGCGCGTGGCGTCCGCCCAGTTGAGCGTGACGAACGGGTGGTCGGAGTTCAGCGTCCCGTCACCCGGGTAGATCGCCACCAGCGGCACCTTCGGCGGCCCGTGCTGCCCGACCTTGGCCGGGTCGTTCGTCGGGTTGCCCTGGTTGTAGCCGACCAGCGAGTTCTCCTCGACGGTGACCGCCGAGATGTACGACAGCGCCGCGCCCTTGTCGTCGGCCTTCTGCAGGTTGGTCAGGAAGGTGAGCGTGGTGTCACCGTAGTGCACGATCGCCTGCTCGATGTTCGTGACGAACTGCTTCGCGTCCGGCTTCTCGAGCGCGGCCGTGGTGAGGTCCGACGACGTGCCGGTGGCGGCGTAGTAGGCGCCGATCGTGGCGTTCAGCCCCGACGTCGAGATGTTCGGGTTCGTCTTGCCCAGCCGGAACTTGCCCCACTCCGGGTGCCCGTACTTCGCCCAGCCCGCCGGGTCGGTCGCCAGCCCGGCGAGGTCCTTCCAGCCGATCGCCTTGCCGGGCCAGCCGAGCGCCTCGGCCATCGGCTTCGGCATCGCCACGACCAGCGGCGCGTTGGCGACCGACGGTGCGTCGCCGTCCGGCACGATCGAGCCGGTGTCGCCCTTCGCGTTGACGCGCAGCAGGTTGACCCAGCCGCTCGCGGCCGGCGTCCAGACGTCCGGGCGCGGCCCGTCGGTGGCCTCGTTCCAGCCGTTCGCCAGCGCCTGCATCGCCACGCCGGACGACTTCGATTTCACGACGACGTCGACGCAGTGCCCGGCGACGGTCCGTCCGGAGTAGGCCTTCGCGGCCTCTTGGACGATTCCCGCTTTTTCCGGTGAAGAAGCGACGGTGAGCGCGACCGCGTCGGACCCGGTGCATTTCGGCTGGTCCGCCTCGTCGCTCGAGTCGCTGGTCCAGTACCGGATGCCGATGATCAAGCCGGCGGCGACCACGATCGCGGCCAGGAACGGGAGAACTTTTCCCCTGCGTCGTGTTGGCTGGGAATTGATCATCATGCCTCCCCGTTCCGCCACCCGGAATTTCATTATCCGGGCGGCGGAACGAGGATGGGACGGTATTTCCGAAACTTGACTAGGACTTAGGGCCGCGGCGCGACCACGTCCACGCGTAGCCGGGGTCTTCGGACGCGTCCGCGGCTTCGCCGAGCTCCAGCGGCGCGAACGTGTCGACCATGACCGCGGTCTCGTCGAAGAACTCCGCGCCGATCGACGCCTCCGCCGCGCCCGGCTGCGGGCCGTGCGTGAAGCCGGACGGGTGCAGCGAGAGCGAGCCGATCCCGATCCCCGACCCCTTCCGGGCCTCGTAGTTGCCGCGCACGTAGAACATCAGCTCGTCGGAGTCGACGTTCGCGTGGTTGTAGGGCACCGGGATCGAGTCCTCGTGGTAGTCGACCTTCCGCGGGCAGAAGGAGCAGACGACGAAGTTCGGGCCCTCGAACGTCTGGTGCACGGGCGGCGGCTGGTGCACGCGGCCGGTGATCGGCTCGAAGTCGTCGATGTTGAACACCCACGGGTAGAGGCAGCCGTCCCAGCCGACGACGTCGAAGGGGTGCGTGGCGTACGTGTAGCGGGTCAGCCCGGCGCGGTGCCGCACGAGCACCTCGACGTCCTCGCCGGCTTCCAGCAGTGGCTCCGACGGCCCGCGGATGTCGCGCTCGCAGTACGGCGAGTGCTCCAGGAACTGCCCCTTCGCCGACAGGTAGCGCTTCGGCGGCCCGATGTGGCCGCGCGCTTCGAGGGTGAAGAGGTTGACCTCGCCGTGGGGGACGACCCGGTAGGTGCACGACGTCGGGATGACGACGTAGTCGCCGTCGCCGACCTCCAGCCGGCCGTAGATCGTCTCGACCGTCGCGGAGCCGCCGTGGACGTAGAACAGCTCGTCGCCGGCCGCGTTGCGGTACAGCGGGCTGGGCGCGGTCGCCGTGACGAACCCGATGGTGACGTCGCTGTTGCCGAACAGCCGGCGCCGGTCGGTCACCGCGTCGGCTTCGCTGCCGAACTTGAGGTCCCGGGTCTGGTAGGCCCGCGGCTTGAGCGGGTGGTTCGGGGTGAGCGACCCGCGGTCTTCCTCGACCGCGACGGCGTCGACGATCGCCGTCGGCAGGCCGCGGTGGTAGAGCAGCGCGGAGTCGGCGGAGAAGCCCTCGACGCCCATCAGCTCTTCGGCGTAGAGGCCGCCGTCCGGCTTCCGGAACGCGGTGTGCCGCTTGTGCGGAAGCTCGCCTACTCGCCGGTAGTAAGGCATCGACGTCCCCTTCTGACGTGTCCGTTGTGCGAACGATTTTGTCCTGATGTCGTACGCTACTAGCGTGTCAGTCGTGTCAAGCGCTGTGGAACTCACGCCCCCCGGCCCCCGTGGAATTCCTCCCCTGTTCGCGAGGCTCGTCGACGACTCGGCGCTCTTCCCTCCGGGCGATGCGGCCATGCCCGAAGCGCTGCGCGCGCACTTCGCCAGCCGGGACTCCGAACACGCCGGTGTACTGGGGGTTTTCCTCTGCCAGGCGTCGCGGCTGCCCGAGCTCATCACCGAGCTGATCAAGATCAAACCGAAGCAGCCGCTGCCGCTTTCGCTGATCATCGACACCGGCCTCGGCGGCGTCCCGAAGGCCATCTCGATCGTCGAGTCGCGCAGTGAGCTGCTCGCGCTGCGGATGGTCGAGATGCCCGCGCCGTCGGACGTCGACGAGGTGTGGCTCGAGCGCGTCTCGGAGTTCGTCCCCGAGGACGTCATCCGGGTGGTCGAGCCGCGGCGCGGCGTCGGCTGGCTCGAGGGCGTGCGGAAGGTGATCGAGCACGGCAGCTGGCCGAAGATCCGCTGCGGCGGGCAGGCCGGTGAGAACTTCCCCAGCGTCGACGAGGTGGCGGACTTCCTCGCCGTCGTCAGCGGGTCCGCCGGGGCGTCGTTCAAGGCGACCAACAGCCTGCACCGCGCGGTCCGGCACACCGACCCGGGCACCGGGTTCGTGCACCACGGCTTCCTCAACCTGCTCGTCGCCTCGGCGCGCAGCCTGGCCGGTGGCGACGTCCGGGCGGCCCTGGAGTCGACCGACGCCCAGGCGCTGGCCGACGAGGCCCGGGCGCTGTCCGAGCCGGCCGCGAAGGCCGTGCGGGCGCTCTTCGCGTCCTACGCGGCGGCGTCGTTCGAGCAGCCCGTCGCCGACATGGGCGAACTCGGCTTGCTGTGACCGGCCGGGAGGGGTCGCTGACGCTCGACCGCGGCTTGGCGCTGCTGCAGGCCGTGGCCGACGCCGGCGGCGACGCGGCGACCATCTCCGAGCTGGCCGTGGCCATCGGGGCCAGCCGCGCGGCCGTCTACCGGCTGCTCGTGCCGCTGTCCGAACGCGGCCTGGTCTGGCGGGACGGCACGAAGGTCCGGCTCGGCGTCGGGCTGCTCCGGCTGGCCGGGCAGGTGCTCCCGCAGCTGCGGGACGCCGCCGGCCCGGTACTGCGCGAGCTGGCCGAGAAGGTGGGCGCGACCGCGCACCTGTCGGTCGCCCAGGGGGCGCAAGCGCTTGCGGTGGCCGTCGTCGAGCCGTCGTGGACGAATTTTCACGTCGCCTACCGCGTCGGCAGCCGGCACCCGCTGACCGCCGGCGCGGCCGGCAAGGCGATGACCCTGCGTCCCGGCGGCGACGGCTGGGTGACGTCGGCGGGCGAGCTCGAGGCGGGCGCGTCCGGCGTCGCGGCGCCGGTGCGCGGGGTGCCGGGGCTGCGGGCGAGCGTCGGCGTCGTCTCGATGGAGCCGCTGAAGGCGGCCGAGGTGGGCCCCCAGGTCGTCGTGGCCGCCACCCGGCTGGCCGACATCCTGAAGACGGACGCCTCCTAGCGCCGCGACACCGCCAGCAGCGGGCGGACCATGGTCAGCAGCAGGGCGACGTCGACGGTGAACAGCAGGCGCTCGAAGAGGCCCAGCGTGACGTCCTGCTGGGCCGGGCCGAGGACGAGCGTCAGGACGAACCCGCCGAGCACCACGCCGATGCTGACGAAGCTCGCGGTGGCCAGGCGCCGGATCGTCGTCCGGCGGGGCTCCCACGGGCAGCGCTCGCGGCCCTTCTTCGTCAGCACGAACGCGGCCACGGGAAGCGCGACGAACGCCGTCAGGGCGGCGAGGTTGTGGACCTGCCCGGCGAGCGAACGCGCCTGGCCGTTCGGGTCGACCGGCACGAGGCCGCAGACGAGCAGCCCGGCCGACCAGACGCCGAGCAGCACGCAGACGGCGGTGGTGCCCGGGCGGTGGGCCTTGGCGATCCCGGCGAGCAGGGCGACCGAGCCGAGGGACAGCGCCAGGCACATCACGCTGAACAGGGGAGCCGCCGAGGACGTGCCGAGCTTGCCGTAGACGTACTCCGAGAGCGTCTGCCAGATCGGGCTGACCTGGGCGGACAGCCGTAGGTGCAGGTCGATCGAGATGACCACGGCGAGGCCGATGCCGCCGAGCGCGAAGCGGCCGTGCAGCGGCGAGACCGCGCTCGAAGGCTTGTTCACCTGGTGCTCTCCCTTTCGTTTCCGAAAGGTTACCGGGCGAACCTGTGAAGGATCGGTCAGAAGGTCAGCTGGACCAGGGCGAAGGCGGCAAATCCGGCAAACGCGAACCCGGCGCAGCGCTGGATCAGCTTCGGCTTGATCCGGCTGCGGATCTTCGCGCCGATGAACACGGCGAGCCCGGCCACCACGACGAGCGCGGTGAAGGCGCCGACGCCGACGGCGAAGGGGTTGCCGATGCGGGCGGTGAGACTCGCCGTCGCGAGCTGGGAGGCATCGCCCCACTCGGCCGCGAAGAGCACGCCGAAGGACGTCATCGCCGAGCGGAGGAAGGACTGCGGCGCCGGCCCGACGCGCGACGCGTCGTCGCCCGCTTCGTCGGCCTTGCTGAATCCCTCGCGAAGGAGCATGAAAGAGCCGAGACCGAACATCGCGGCGACCACCAGCGAGAGGACGACGTCCGGTAACAGCGTCAACACGCTGCCGAACGAGACCGCTATGACGCATTGCACGGCGAACGCGGCGCACACCCCGGCGAAAACCGGCCAGCCGCGGAAACGGGTGGTCAGCACCAAGGTTGCGACGAGCGTCTTGTCCGGCAGCTCCACGGCGAGGACCAGGCCGAACGCGCTGATCAGCGCCACCATAGCGGTAGTCATGAGAGTTTTTCGCCCCTTTCACTGCAACGATAAAGGGGAGATCAGGAAAACCGCAAGCTGATGGCGATCGCGAAATTGCCGGATCGGCGGCCATGAATTTGGCACCCAGGAGCGTCACACAATTTTTTTCGGTGTGCCGAATTTTCGGTTGTGGCCTGCGGTAGGTTCACCGGCATGGGGTCACAGGCGCGTGCCGCGCAGGTCGAAGAGGTCATCCGCCGGTTGGACGCGCACTACGTCTTCCCGGACGTTGCCGCCAAGCTCGCGGAGGTCCTTCGCGCACGCCTCGGCGAAGGGGCGTACGCCGAGCTCGGGGACGCGGACTTCGCGACGGCCGTCACCGCGGACCTCCAGTCGGTGAACGACGACAAGCACCTGCGGCTGCGCCACCACGCCGACCCGGTGGCCGAGGACGGTGACGCGGAGCACGCGTCGGAGGACTTCCGGCGGGCGGCCGAGCTGGAGAACTTCGGGATCGCGTCGGTGCGGCGGCTCCCGGGCAACGTCGGCTACGTCGACACGACCCTGCTCTATCCCCTCGACCTCGCGGCGGCGGCGGTCTCGGCGGCGATGACGCTGGTCGCGCCCACCGACGCGCTGCTGCTCGACGTGCGGCGCAACCGGGGCGGCACGCCCGACACGAGCGCGTTCCTGCAGAGCTACCTCGTCGACGAGCGGACCCACTACCTCGACATCTACGAGCGCGAGGGCGACCTCGTCACCCAGATGTGGACGCTGCCGTACGTGCCGGGCCCGAAGTTCGGCGGCACCAAGCCGATCTGGGTGCTCACCGGCCCGGCGACGTTCTCCGGCGGCGAAGACCTCGCCTTCTCGCTGCAGCGGCAGGGGCGCGCGAAGACCGTCGGCGAGCCGACGCGGGGCGGCGCCCACCCGCGTGAACAGTTCAAAGTGGACACCTACCTGGACGTGACGGTGTCGATCGCCCGCTCGTACGACCCGAAGACGGGCGAAAACTGGGAGGGCACCGGCGTGCCGCCGAACATCCCGGTCGCCGCGGACAAGGCCTTCGACACCGCGTATGAGCTGGCCCTGCGGCACGTCCTCGAACTGGGCGAAGAGGGGCCGCGGCGGGTCGTGGCCGAGGAGGCGCGAAAGGCGCTCGACCAGCTGTAGGACGTTGGTCCCGCCACGAACGGGACCAGTTGATCTGGCCGCGTCACCAGGCTCGGAGCACGCTGGACCACGTGGAGGTCCTTGAGCTAGCGCGGTGGCAGTTCGGCATCACCACCGTCTACCACTTCCTGATGGTCCCGCTGACCATCGGGCTGTCGATCCTGGTCGCGGCGATGCAGACCCGCTGGGTCCGCACCGGCGAGCTGCGGCACCTGAAGATGACCAAGTTCTGGGGCAAGCTGCTGCTGGTCAACTTCGCCATGGGCGTGGTGACCGGGATCGTGCAGGAGTTCCAGTTCGGGATGAACTGGAGCGCGTACTCCCGCTTCGTCGGCGACGTCTTCGGCGCGCCGCTCGCGATGGAAGGCCTCGTCGCCTTCTTCGTCGAATCGACGTTCCTCGGCCTGTGGATCTTCGGCTGGGACCGGCTGCCGAAGAAGGTCCACCTGGCCTGCGCGTGGGCGTTTTCGCTGGCCACGATGGCGTCGGCGTACTTCATCCTGGCCGCGAACTCGTGGATGCAGCACCCGGTGGGCGTGACGTTCGAGAACGGCAAGCCGACCATGAACTCGATCTGGGCGGTGCTGACGAACAACACGGCGCTGGCCGCGATCCCGCACACCCTGGCCGGCGCGTTCTCGGTGGCGGCAGCGTTCCTGGTCGGTGTCGCGGGCTGGCACCTGTGGCGGCGCGGCGACCACGCCGACGTCTGGCGATCCTCGCTACGGCTGGGTGGCTGGGTCGGCGTGGCGGCGTTCGCGGTCCTCGCGATCACCGGCGACACGCAGGGCAAGCTGATGTTCGAGCAGCAGCCGATGAAGATGGCGTCGGCGGAAGCGCTGTGCCACACGGAAAAGCCGGCCAGCTTCTCGATCATCGCGATCGGCGACGTGTCGGGCTCGAACTGTGAGGACGTGAAGACGTTCAACGTGCCCGCGCTGCTGTCGTTCCTGGCGCACAACGACTTCAAGACCGAGGTCAAGGGCGTGGAGAACCTGGTGACGGAGTACCAGGCCAAGTACGGCACGAACTACCCGGACGACCCGGCGCTGGGGTCGCTGGCGGGCAAGCCGATCGACTACGTGCCCAATCTGCCGGTGACGTACTGGGGCTTCCGGATGATGATCGGCTTCGGTGCGGTCTCGGCGGGCATCGGCGTCCTGGCCCTGTGGCTGACCCGCAAGGGCCGCGTCCCGGGCCGCCGCTGGTTCCCGTGGCTGGTCCTCGGCGGCATCGCCACGCCGTTCCTCGGCAACAGCGCGGGCTGGATCTTCACCGAGATGGGCCGTCAGCCGTTCGTGGTCGCCCCCAACCCGACCGGGGTGGACGGCGTGTGGATGTTCACCGCCCAGGCGGTCTCCCGGCTGACGACGGGCGAGGTGTGGACGTCGCTGATCGCGCTGACCACCGTGTACGCGGCCCTCGGCCTGGTGGAGCTGTACCTGATGCGGAAGTACATCCGCGGCGGCGTCGACGCGGTGATGCCCCCGCAGAAGCCGGCGGACCCCGACAAACCGGGCGAGGACACCCTCGCCTTCGCCTACTGAGGTGCTGACGATGAGTGTCAACATGACCACTCTGTCGAGTTACCCACAGTTCGTCTGTGGACAACTCGCTCACCTGTGGATAACTCACAGCCACCGGACGGCCGGAGAAGCGCGATGAGCCTCGAAATCGCCTGGTTCGTCGTCATCGCCTTCTTCTGGCTCGGCTACCTCTTCCTCGAAGGCTTCGACTTCGGCGTCGGCATGCTGCTGCCGGTGCTCGCGCGCGACAACACCGAGCGCCGCGTCATGGTCAACACCATCGGACCCGTCTGGGACGGCAACGAGGTCTGGCTCATCGTCGCCGGCGGGGCCACGTTCGCCGCCTTCCCCGCCTGGTACGCGGGCCTGTTCTCGGCCGCCTACCTGCCGCTCCTGCTCGTGCTGCTCGCCCTGATCGGCCGCGGCGTCGCCTTCGAATACCGCGGCAAGGTCGACTCCGAGCGCTGGCGCCGCACCTGGGACCGCGTCATCGTGATCGGCTCGTGGCTCCCGCCGCTCGGCGTCGGCCTGATCCTCGCCACCACCGTCCTCGGCCTGCCGCTGGACGCCGACGGCAACCGCGTCGGCTCCGCGTTCGCCGCCGTCCGCTGGGACACCCTGCTCGGCGCGGTCGCGATCGCGGCCTTCTCGATCACCCACGGCGCCGCGTTCCTCGCCCTGAAGACCAGTGGTGACCTGCGGGAACGTGCCCGCACGCTGGCGCTCAGGCTGCTGCCGATCGCCATGCTGCCGATGGTCGCGTTCCTCTCGGTCGTCCAGTGGCGCGCGGGCACGTTGTGGACGCTGCTCGCGTTCGGGATCAGCGCGGTCGCCGCGGTGGTCGCCTGGCTGCGGCTGCGCGCCGACCGCGACGGGCAGGCGTTCGCCGCGCTCGGCGTCGTCATCGCCGGGGCCGCGGTGGTCATGTTCGGCTCGCTCTTCCCGAACGTCCTGCCCTCGACCCTCGACCCCGCCAACACGCTCACCATCGAGGGCGCCGCCTCGAGCCCGTACACGCTGACCGTGATGACGTGGGTCGCCGTCTTCGGCGCCCCGGCCGTGCTGGTCTACCAGGGCTGGACGTACTGGGTGTTCCGCAAGCGCATCGGCACCCAGCACATCCCGGCGGTCCACGCACCATGACAACCCAACTTCCCGGACGCGCTCCTCTTCCCGCCTCGGAGTCCACAACGGACTCGGCGCGACCGGGAAAGGGCCCGCTCGGCGCGTTGCCGGCCCTCGTGCCGGCGGTGCGCCGAGCGCTGGCCCTGGTGGGTTTCCTGTCGTTCGTCAACGCTGCCGCGCTGGTGGCACAGGCATTCCTGCTCGCCGGCGTCCTCGCGGCGATCGTCGGAGCAGGATCCGGGGGAAGCACCGCCCAGCTGGTCGCGCTGCTCGCGCTCGTCGCGACGCGCGCGCTGACCGGCTGGGCGGTGCGCTCGGTCTCCGCCCGGGCCGCCGCGACCGCGCAACGCGAGCTGCGGGCCAAGGCCGTCGACCACGCGCTGCGCCTGGGGCCCGAGTGGATCGCCCAACGCGGCCACGGGGAGCTGACCGCGTTGACGACCCGCGGCCTCGACGCGCTCGACGCCTACTTCCGCGAATACCTTCCCGCCCTGGTGACGGCGGCCGTCGTGCCCCTCGGCGCCGGGGCGGCGATCCTGCTCGCCGACTGGCCGTCCGGCGTGATCGTCGCGCTGACCGTGCCGCTGCTGCCGGTGTTCGCCATCCTCGTCGGCAAGTACACCGCCGACCGCGTCGCCGGCGCGACCGACGCGACGCACCGGATGTCCGGACGGCTGCTGGAGCTCGTGCGCGTGCTGCCGGTGCTGACCGCGTTCCGCCGGGCCGCGGCGCAGGCCGAGACCGTCCGGCAGCTGTCCGAACGCCACCGCCGCGCGACGCTCAAGACGTTGAAGGTCGCCTTCTCCTCGGCGTTCGTGCTCGAGCTGGTCGCGACGCTCTCGGTGGCGCTCGTCGCGGTGGTGATCGGCGTCCGGCTCGCCGGCGGCCACCTGCCGCTGGCCATCGGGCTCGGCGTGCTGATCCTCGCGCCGGAGTGCTACCAGCCGCTGCGCGCGGTCGGCGCCGCGTTCCACGCCAGCGAGGACGGCGTCGAAGCGGTCCGGCGCGTCGCCGGCCTGCTGGCTCTGCCGGTGCCCGCGGCCGGGACCGCGATCCCGTCTCGCGGCGAGCTGCGCGTGTCGTCCCTGCGCGTCGCGCGGCGCGGCGGGTTCGCCCCGGACGGCGAGTCGTTCGCGGTCCGGCCCGGCGAGACGGTCTGGCTCCGCGCGCCGAGCGGCGGCGGCAAGTCGACGACGCTCTCGGCGCTGCTCGGCTTCGTCCCGGCGGACGACGGCGCCATCACGGTCGGCTCGACGGACCTCGCCGACGCCGACCTCGTCCGCTGGCGCTCGCAGGTCGCCTGGGTGCCGCAGTCGCCGGTGTTCACCGGCGGCACGGTGAGCGAGGAGGTGGGCTCGTCCGGCGCGGTGCTCGCCGAACTCGGGCTGGCCGGGCTGGCCGACCGGCCGGTTTCCCAGCTGTCACTTGGGCAGCGTCAGCGCGTCGCCGTCGCCCGGGCGTTGCACCGGGTGCGGTGCGGGGCGTGGTTGCTGCTGCTCGACGAGCCGACGGCCCACCTCGACGAAGCGAACGCGCGCCTGGTGCTCGACGCGGTGCAGCGCGCCGTCGACAACGGTGCCGCGGCCGTCATCGCGGCCCACGAGCGCACCCCGGCGGTCGACCTGCCGCCCGATGTGGCGGCGGCTACTGAGACGTCCACAGTGGACTCTTCGGCCGCACCGCTGAGGTGGCGCGCGCTCCTCGACGGCCGGCTCTTCGGCGGCGCCGCGCTGGGCGCGCTCGCGCTGCTGGCCGGGGTGGCGCTGACGGCGACGTCGGGCTGGCTCATCGCCAAGGCGTCCCAGCAGCCGCCGATCCTGACGTTGACGGTGGCGGTCGTCGGCGTCCGCGCGTTCGGGCTCGGCCGCGCCGGGCTCCGGTACGTCGAACGGCTGGTCACGCACGACGCCGCGTTCCGCATCGCCGGCCGCGTCCGGGTGCGGCTGTGGAACTCCCTGGTCCGGCTCGGGCCGGCGCGCAGCCTGCGCGCGGGCGAGGGGCAACGCCGGCTGGTCGGCGACGTCGACACCGTGCGCGACCTCCTGCCGCGGGTGGTGTCCCCGCCACTGGTGGTCGCGCTGGTCGCGGCCGGGGCGATCGCCGTGCAGACGTGGGTGCTGCCGGCCGCGGGAGTGACGCTCGCGGCTGCGGTGGCCCTCGGGCTGTGCGCACCGTGGGTCGCCCTGCGCGCCGAGCGCCGGGCGACGTCCGCGCTGGCGGCGGGCCGTCGTGAGGTGGCCGCGCGAGTCTTGGTGATGTTCGAAGCGGCGGCCGAGCTGCTCGCGTTCGGCGCGGCGGGGAGTCACCGCCGCGCGCTCGCGGCCGCCGACACGCGGCTGGTGACGCAAGCGCGTCGGCAGGCGTTCGGCGCGGGCGCGGCGGAAGCCCTGGTCACGCTGGTCTGCGGAGCGGCGGCGGTCGTTAGCACAGCGCTCGCCGCGGCGGCGGTCGCGGGCGGACGGCTCGACCCGGCCCTGGCGCCGCTGCTGGCCCTGGTGCCGCTCGCGCTGGCGGAGGTCTTGGCTCTGCTGCCGCCGGTGGCGCAGCACTGGGACACGCTGCAGCGAGCTCGTCGCCGGCTCGCCGACGTGCCGGAAGCGCCCGTGCTCACTTCGCGCGGGACGGACGTCTCGTTGCGGGGCGCGGACCTCGGCTGGCCGGGCGGCCCGGTGGTGCTGCACGACGTCGACGTCGATCTCGCACCGGGCACGTACGCGGCGGTGGTCGGCCCGAGCGGAGCGGGCAAGTCGACGCTCGTCGCCGCGCTGCTGGGCTTCCTCCCGCCGCGGCGTGGGCTGGTCGCGGTCCCCGAGGGGGTGGCGTGGGCGCCGCAGGAGCCGATGCTCGCGGCGACGACGATCGCCGAGAACCTCCGCCTGGCCCGCCCGACGGCGGCGGAGGAGGAGCTGCGCTCGGCGTTGCACGCCGCGGCGCTGACCGACGTCTCGCCGGAGACGGTGCTCGCCAGCGGCGGCACCGGACTGTCCGGCGGCCAGGCGCAGCGGGTGGCGCTGGCGCGGGCCCTGCTCGGGGCGCCGTCGGCGGGGCTCGTGCTGCTGGACGAGCCGACCGCGCACCTGGACGAGGCGACGGCCCAGGCGGTCCGGGCGCACCTGCGGGAGGCATTGGCGGGCCGGACGGTGGTGCACGTGACGCATCTCGCCGAGGAGGCGGCCGGAGCGGACGTGGTCCTCGAGGTCCGCGACGGCCGGGTCGTCACCCGGGTGCCGGTGCCGTGATCGATTCCCGCTGTGTCCTTGCCGCACCGCCCTCGCGCCGCGCGATAATGACGGAACTCATGGATCCGACGCTTGCCGCCCGGGCACTGTCCGCGGCCACCGAGATAACGAGCACCGCCCTGTCCGGCGACGACCCGGGAGCGGTGCTGGACACGGTCGTGGCCCGAGCGGCCGAACTGGCCGACGCCGACCTGGGCCTGGCCATGGTCAGCACAGAGGACGGCCGAGTGGTGGTCGAAGCCGCCCACTACGCAACAGCCCACCCGGCAACGGAGGGCAGCACCAAGCAGGCCGCCTCCGCACCGGCGACCGGCGGTTCGGTCGGTGGCCCGGCATCGGGTACCAGCGGCGGCGAGCTGGCCGGGACTCCAGCCGCGACTGGCTCGGCCGCGCCGGTGGCTGGCGGCCCGGCAGAAGGCTTGGCGCCCAGCGCCAACGGCGGCAAGCTGGCTGGCGACCCGGCCGCGCCCGCCGCGAGCGCGCTGGCGGCTGGTGGCCCAAGTGACACCGCAGCCGCCGCCTCGGCGACCAGCGGCCCGACCGTCGCCACTGCCCCCGGCGCGCAGGCGGGCGATGCTCGCGGCGACTCCACCCAGCCATCCGGCAGCCCGGATCCGGCGTCGCTCCCGGGCCCACCGTCCGCCGGGGAGTCCTTGCGGGGGCTGGCTCTTCCTGCCGACTCCGCGGCCGGGCGGGTGGCCCGCGGTGGCGAACCCGTGTCCAGCGAGGACTTCACCGTCGATCCGCGCACCGCCCCCTACGTGCCCGCCGAACTTCATGGCTACGGGCCCTTCGCGGCCGCGCCGTTCGGGTCCGGGGGGCGGGTTCTCGGGTCGCTCACCGTCTACCGGAAGCAGGGGCGTGAGCCCTTCTCCGCCGGGACCGTCGAGATGCTCGTTGCCTTCGCCGCGCAAGCCGGCGTTGTCCTCGCGCTCGCCGAAGGCGCCAATGCCCGGCACCGGGTTGCTCTTTACGAAGAGCGCGAACGCATTGCCCGCGAGCTGCACGACGTCATCGTCCAGCGGCTCTACGGCGCCGGAATGCAACTGGACCGCGTCCGGCGCAACATGCGCAAGCGGTTCGCCCAAGCCGATGGGGCCCGGCTGTCCGACGCCATCGACCAGCTCGACCAGACCATCGAAGAAATCCGCGGCACCGTGCGCGCGCTGCGCTCACCCGAGCCTCGCCACGACACCGGCACGCCCGCCGACCTTGCCGAGTCGGCGCGCGGCGAGGTTCGTATCGCCGGCGAACTTCTCGGCTATCCGCCGACCCTGGAGCTGTCCGGCGAATTCGCCGACGTTCCCGCGGAACGCGCCGACCACATCCGGGCCGCTCTGCGCGAAGCACTGTCCAATGTGGTCAGGCACTCCGGCGCCAGCGAAACCCGCGTGACGCTGACCAGGGACTCCGGCGGAGTGAAACTCCGCGTCCGGGACAACGGTTCCGGCGTTCCCCAAGGTGTCGCCACCCGTGGTCTGCGTCATCTCGCCGAACGCGCGGACGCCGCGGGCGGGACGTTCTTCCTGAACTCCTCACCCAGCCTCGGCACGCTCGTCGCGTTCGACCTGCCTCTCGACTGACCCCGATCTCCTGCGCCTCACCCTTCTCGGGTCATCCCGTCCTCCTTTCCACGCCCTCTTGTTTGATCTTACCGGGTTGTCGAACATATATTCGACTCACGTTCGGGTGAATCTCTGCCCGAAAATGCCCTGATCGAGATGGCGGTCCGTGACGAGCTGCAAAAAGGTCGCAGCGAACGGCGGATTGCGGACGAGCGGTTACTTCTCGCGCCGCGCGATCCAGGCCGCAGCCTGCGTCCGGCGCTGCATGCCGAGCTTCGCCAGCACCGACGTGACGTAGTTCTTGACCGTCTTCTCCGCGAGGAACAACCGTTCGGCGATCTCGCGGTTCGACAGGCCCTGGCCGATCAGCTCGAGCACGTCGCGTTCGCGCTCGGTGAGCGCCGCCAGCTCGTCCGTCGGCGGGTGCCGCATCTTGTCCAGCACGCGCGCGGTGCTCACCGGGTCCAGCAGCGACCGGCCGGCCGCCACCTCGCGGACCGCGTTCACCACGTCCTGCCCCCGCACCTGCTTCAGCAGGTAGCCCGCGGCGCCGGCCATGATCGCGCCGACCATCGCCTCTTCGTCGTCGAACGCGGTGAGCATCAGGCAGGCCGGCGGGTTCGGCTTCGACCGCAGCTCGCGGCAGAGCGTGATGCCGTCGCCGTCGCCGAGGCGGACGTCGACCACCGCGACCTCCGGCTCGACGTGCATCGCCACCGCCAGGGCCTCTTCGACGCTGCTCGCCTCGGCGACGACCTCGATGTCGGGCTCGTCGCCGAGGAGGTCGCGGAGCCCGCGGCGGACCAGTTCGTGGTCGTCGACGAGCAGTACCTGGATCGGCATACCCCGAGGTTACGGGGTGCGCGGAGCCCGCGGTGGCGGCCGGTCGGCACCGTCACACGTGAATTACCTCAAAGGTGTGACCGCGTACCCGTAACATTCCCGCCGGTATGCATTCCTGGGGCACAGATCCGCAGGTCGAAGCAGAACCGGGGAAGAATCACCAGTCGCGTCGTTCTTCGTGGGACGCTGGCATTTCCGGAATTCCGGAACAGTCCGTAACGGCACCGCCGAGGCGGCGATAGTAACCACGCAATCGCCCCAGATTCCGCTCGGAAGGAATTCCGTTGTCCCTGTTTCGCCGCGCCTTGACGACGGCCGCCGCCGTCGCCGGGTTCGCTCTTCTCGGCCCCGTCCCCTTCGCTTCCGCGCAGCTCGCGACGCCGCTCGTCGGCGACAAGAACTGCCCGGACTTCCAGTACCAGGAAGAAGCCCAGGCGGTTTTCGACGCCACGCCGGGCGACCCGAACCACCTGGACCGCGACAAGGACGGCATCGCCTGCAACGATCTGCCGCACCGGATGCAGCGGAGCACGACCACGGCGGAAAAGCCGGTCACCACACCGCATTCCGCGCCGAAGACCGCCCCGAAGACGACCACCAAGAAGCCCGCCACCACCGGCGGCCAGGTGAAGGTCAAGCCGGTCGGCGGCGTCGCCACCGGCGGCGGTGAGCCGGACGCCGAGGTCCCCGGCTTGCTCGTGCTCGGCGGCACGCTGCTCGCCGCGACGGTGTCCGGCGGCATGGTGCTCTACCTGCGCCGGCGCCCGAGTTGAGGCACCCGCGCCTGTGGCCCGCGGTCGCGGCGGTCGCCGCCGCGCTCGGCGTGGTCCTGGCCGTGGCCCTCGTCCTCGTCCTGTCGCCGAAAGCGCCGCAGGAGATCGCCCCGCCGAGCCCGGCCGCCACGAACCCGGCGGGCACCGCGAGCATCGCGCACACCTCGGCAACGGCCGCCGACGGCCTTTCCGCGGCGAAACCGGCGTCCCTGACCATTCCGGCGATCGGCGTGCGGGCCGAGGCGATCAAGGACCTCGGCCTCACGCCGGACGGCGCGCTGGAAGTCCCGGGCGACGCGACGACGGTGGGCTGGTTCACCGGCGCGCCGTCGCCCGGGGAGACCGGCCCGGCCGTGCTGGCCGCGCACGTCGACTACAAGCACGTGCCCGGCGCGTTCTCCCGCCTGAAGGAGCTGCGCCCCGGCGAGCAGGCCAAGGTCGGCCGCGTGGACGGCCGGGTCGCGGTCTTCACCGTCTACCGCGTCGACCACTACCCGAAGGCGACGTTCCCGACCGACCAGGTCTACGGCGACACCCCGGACCCCGAACTGCGGCTCATCACCTGCGGCGGGGCCTTCGACCGGGCGAGCGGCAACTACCTGGACAACGTCGTGGCCTACGCGAGGCTCACCGCCGTCGAGGCCTGAGCCAGCTCGATCCGGGTCAGCTCGAGCCGCCGGTAGGTGCGCTCCCGGAGGGACCACACGTCCAGGACGTCACCGTCTAGCTCGGGATAGGCGATGACCAGGTGCTCGCCGCCGTAGGCGATGTCGACCGGCAGCCCGGCTTCGAGCTGCCAGCAGAGTTGCTGCTGCTTCGGCGTGAGCCGGCCCGCGTAGCGGTCGCTCATCGCCCGGGCTAGCTGCCCGCGCAGCAGGGCCGGGCCGCGCGCCGGGGTGGCCAGCAGCCGTTCGGCGTGTTCGGTGGGATCGGCGGGCCGCTCGCCGGGGCCGGGGTCTCGGACGGCTACCGTCGGCTCGGGCTGGTCACGGGCGGGCAGCACGATGCTGCCGTCCGCGGCGTGGTGGGTCGGCGCGTAACCCGCTTGGCGCAACGCCTCCAGCGTGCCCGCGGCGTCCACAGTGGACGTCAACACGGTCGGTGCCACCGGGCGCAGGCCGAGTTTGGCGAGCTTCCGGTGCGCGGCGAGCTCGGCCAGCACGGCGGGCTCGCCGACGACGACGCTCGCGACGTCGTACACCTGCGCCTCGCCGTGCCGCCGCGCGACGTCGTTGACCAGGTACACCAGCGGCTGCGGCAGGTCGCCCGCGGCGATGGCCCGCAGGTCGTCGAGCAGTCCGGCCGTCGTCGCGCCCTGGTCGAACGCCCGCCGGACGGACGCGGGGGAGAACCGCCAGCTGGTCGCGGTGCCCTGCGCTTCACGGTCGGCGACGCGGTCGAGCAGCGCGGCGAGCCGGGCGTCGGGCGAGCCGGGCACGATCGCGGTCAGGTCGGTGCCGAACAACGCCGTCGTGCGCGCCCGGGAGACCAGTTCGCCGGTGACTTCGACGAGCTTTTCCTGGGCGAGCAGGGCGCGTCCGGCCGCGGTCACGGCGCCGTGCGCGACGACGCCGAGCAGTTCGCCGTCGCCGAGCGCGGCCCGGACGTGCCCGGCGAAGTCGTCGGTCGGCAGCAGCGGCGCGTGCCATTCGGCGAGCAGGATCAGCGTGTCGACGTCGAGCGCGTCTCCGGGAGCCAGCCGCGCCAGCAGCCGAAGGACCAGCCGTCGCACCAGCGCGTCGACGTCGGTCTCGAACTGCGGCGGCGCCGGGTCCCACCAGGTCGTCAGCAGCAGGCGGTACAACAGCGCAGGCGCGGGCCGCGCGAGGTCCGGATCCGGCGCGAGCGTGGGCGCGGGTGCCTTCTGGCCGCGACGCGGCGGCGGTGGCTCGTCGGCCACCAGCAGCCCGGCCTGCGCGGCGAGGTCGATGGCCAGTTCGATCTCCGCCGGGGTGGCCCCGGTGTCCTTGGCGAGCTTCTTGACCAGCCGGGTCCCGATCGAGCCGTCCTTGAGCAGCGGCAACGGTTCCGCGGTGGCCAGGTCGAGGACCGCCGACACGCGGTCGAGCAACCGCAGCGCGGCCGCCGACGACGCCGCTTCGGCCGCCTCGGCACCGGTGTGGGTGACGGCGTACCCGGGTTCTTCGGGCGTGAACGGCAGCTGGTGGCCCGGGCCGCGCAGCGCGAGCGACACTTCGATCGGCATGGCCACCGTGCCGTGGTAGGTCCCGAACAGGAACCCGTGGTCGAACGCCCAGCCCGCCGGGACCAGGCCTTCGACCTCGGGAACGCCGCCGGCCATGTCCAGCAACAGGTTCCGGGTCTCCGCGGGCGCGGTGGCGAAGAGTTCGCGGACGCTTTCGCCGTCCCGGAAGAAGCGGACGAGGGCGAGCAGGAGCTCGGATTTGCGGTCGGCGCCGGGCAGGCCGAGGGCCCGCGACAGCGTGGCCAGCCGGCGCGTGCCGAGCTCCCCGAGCAGGTTCTCGACGGGCCGCCCGAGCCCCTCGGCGCCGAAACTGGTGCGGTGCAGCAGTTCCGGCAGCTTGACGCCGTCCTCGTCGCCCCACAGCAGCGCTCGCTCGGCCAGTTCGTCCACCGAGGACTCGACGGTGGCGGCGTCCGTGCCGAGCAGCCGGGCGACTTCCGCGACGGGCGCCGGCCGCCACCCGAGCGCGTAACCCAGCTGGACGGCTCGCAGGACCTGCACCAGCGGCAGCGGCAACCCGAGCAGCGCGGCATCGACGGACCCACCCGACGCGAGCCGCGCGGCGACGACGTCCAGCCGCCGCGGCCACGGTTCCTGCAGCACGTCCGGCCGGTGGGCCAGCACCTTCGCCAGTGCGGCCTCGTCCAGGCCCGCCAGCCTGCCGAGCAGCTCGTCGGCGGTCGTCATCGGCCCAGGCTAGAGCACCGTTCGCCGGCCACGCCGTCGCCGGGTCGGCGCCCCGCCGCGGCGGGGCTCGCCGCACTCGGTGGTGCCCCCGTGCGGCCTGGCCGGGCGGGACCCGGTTCACTGGCACCATGGCGGCAATTCCGGAGCTCGCGCTGCGGCAGATCGAGCGGTGGTGCGCGCAGCGCGTCCCCGAGCACCTCCAGGACCGGATCCGGGTCGAGTGCCGGACGCGGGGCCGCACGGTGACCATCGTCGAACGCCGCGCGCCGTGGTCGCCGCAGGCCGGGACCGAGTGGAGCGAGCAGAAGATCGCGCAGCTGCGGTTCGACGAGTTCGGCATCTGGTCGGTGTGGTGGGCCGACCGGAACGGGAAGTGGCTGAGCTACCCGGACGCGCCGGTCGCCAGCACGCCGCCCGCGCTGCTCGCCGAAATCGACCGCAATCCCGGCGGGGTGTTCTGGGGCTAGGCCGGCGGCGGGAAGCGGAGCTCGTTGCGGTCGATCTTCGCGTGGGCCGCGGCGGCCAGGTCGACGCCGAGCCGGTCGGCCAGCTGCAGCAGGTACAGCGTGACGTCCGCGATCTCGTCCAGCACCTTCCCCTCCAGCGCCGGATCTTCGCGCCACGCGTCGGATTCCTCGGGGGTCAGCCACTGGAACAGCGAGGTCAGCTCGCCGACCTCGCCGGAAAGCGCCATCACGAGGTTCTTCGGGGTGTGGTACGGCTCCCACGCGCGGGCCGCGGCGAAACCGCGCAGCCGCTGGGTTACCTCGTCGAAAGTCACGACTGCGATTGTGCCCGGCCGTCACCGTGCGCTAACAGCCGTATGGCGGATTGGCGTTGACCGGTGAATCTCTCACTCAATAGGTTGAACTTCGTCGGGATGCTTGCGGGGACCAAGGCTGGGAAGGGAACGTCTTGAAGTACCTGCGATCCGTCCGCGGCCGCATGCTGGGCATCGCGTTCATCCCCGGTGGCGCGCTCGTCGCCGTGGCCGTCGTGATTGCGATTCTCCTGATCCACCAAGCGGTTCGGACGCGGGACGCGGCCGTGCAGACGGCGGCGGCCGCGGACCGCACGGCCCGCGCGGTGGTCGCGCTGCAGGCCGAGCGCAGCGCGGCGATGGCCGCGCCCGAACAGCGGAGTGCCGCGTATGCGACTTACACACAGCGGATCGAGTCCGCCATCGCCGGCCTGCGCGAGTACGCGCGCCACGCCCCGGACGCCGAATCCGCCTGCCAGCAGACGACCGCCGTCGAGCTGCTTTCCGTCGCCGAAGGCATGGATCGCTCCGATTCCCTCGCTCTGGCCGGGCTGGACAACGTGACGCGGGGATCGTTCACCTCCGCCGTCGCCTCCTACCGGGCCGAGCTGGCGCGGGTCGTCCCGCAGCTCACCGAGAGTGGCCGGACGGCGTACGAATCGCTCACCCGTAGCGCCGAATGGAGCAGGCTGGCCGCCGCCGAGAACGCGTTCACCGCCGCCGAACCGCTTCCAGTGCCCGAACCCACGTGGCGAAGCGCCTCCTACGCCGTGGCCGCTCAGCTCGGCCTGCTGTACACGCAGCAGAGCCAGTACGCCGTGCAGCTGACGCTCGACGACGGCCGCCGCACCCTCGCCGGGGCGCTGGCGGCGGGAACGGCGCTCCTGCTGTTCGCCGGGCTGCTGATGGTGGTGGTCCGGCGGCTGGTGGCGCGGGTTCCGGTGCCGGTCGTCCCGATCATGGTGCCGACCGTGCACGCGGCCATCCCGCGACCCCGCCACGCACGGTCACGACGGCCGGGGCTGCCGGATCCCTGGCCGCTGAAAGCCGTGTTCGACGACCTGCGCCGCCGCTGAGCCGCTCACGCAACGTCATGGATTACTCCGAAAAGAGCACGCGGTTGGCCCACACGCGTGGCGAGGGCCGTCAGGCAGACTGGTGCGCGTGAGTCCCCCCTCGGATCTTCGCCCCTACCTGCGCACTTTGGACGCGGAGACGCTGGCGGACCTGCTGCACGCCCAAGCCGAGCGCGATCCGGAGCTGCGGCATTCGCTCGAGCTGCGCGCCGCCACCCAATCCGGTGACGTCACCGAAGCCCACCGGCTGCTCGATACCGCGGTCACCGACGGGAACGTCGAGTACACCGCCAAGATCGGCGCGGTCCTCGACACGCTGCAGCGGATGCTCGACGCCGGCAGCCGCGCCGACCTCGCCCCGCTGGCCCGGCGCACGGTCGACGACATCAGCGAGGTGCTGGAGCAGTCCGGCGACCACGCCGGCGACCTGGCCGACCGGCTGGACCGGGCCGTCGAGCTGTACGCCCGCGCCTGCGCCGCGCGGCCGCCGGACCCGGAGAAGCTGGCCGACTGGATCCTCGAGGTCGAGTTCGACGGCCCCGGCCGCCCGGTGATCGACCTCGCCGAGTTCGCGACGGCGCTGGGCGAGCCCGGGCTCAAGCGGATCAAGTCCACTGTGGACGAGGTACTCGCGGCCAACGGGCCGGGCCACCGCCGAGACGTGGCCGAACGGCTGCGCGAGCAGCTGGCCGAAGTGCTCGGCGACGTCGACGAGCTGGTGGCGATCCTGTCGGCCAAGCCGCCGCGCGTGGACGTCAGCCTCAAGATCGTCCGGGTGCTGCGCGCCGCCGGACGCCACAGTGAGGCCATCGCGCACGCCGCCCGCGCGCTCACCCACGACAAGCAGCCGCCGGCACCGGAGCCGGAAAGCGAGACCTCCCGCCGTCGCAAGGAATTCGACGCCAAGCCGGATCGCGAGACGTTCACCGCGTTGCGCGAGGCCGCGACGGCCGACGGGAAGTGGACGGTCCAGCGCCGGGACGCGCTGGCGTGCCTGCGCGAACGTGCCGCCGGAGGGGTCGAGCAGGCGGACGAGCTGGTCCGGGTCCTGCTCGACGACGGCCGTCCCGACGAAGCCTGGCGGGCCTGCGTGCGGTTCGGCGCGTCCGCCGAGCTCAAGCTGGAACTGGCCGAACAGCGGGCCGCCGAGCACCCCGCCGAGACGATCCCGGTCTTCCGCGAGCACGTCGACGAACTCATCGAGCGCAAGGACCCGCAGGCCTACCAGGAAGCCGCGCGCCGGCTGAAGCTGTTGCGCAGCTTGCACAAGCGGGCCGGGGCACCGGACGAATTCACCGCTTACCTGGCCGCGCTGGTGGAAAACCACCGGCGGAAAACCCGGCTGATCACGGAAATCCGGGCCGCCCGGATCGCGCTGCCGAAACCCGTAACCTCCCCGCGCACCCCTCGTTGACCCAGGCGAACCGGTGTTACACGTGCACCGGGACATCGTGAGCGCGCCAGGCGTCGCGGTGGCCCGGTTCCGTCGTCCCCGCTCGGCGCCTCCCCGCCGAGCAGGCGGCGGGACCCGCGCCAGGGCCACCGCGACCCACTCGCGGTGAGGTGAAAGCATGACGTTATGAGCCCGGTCAGTCGCGCCCGCAAGAGGCAGCCGCAGCCCGTCACGCACAGCGTGACCGGCCTGTTCAAGGACGTCCTGAACGACTTCTCGGCGCTGGGCGCCGACCCCGCGCCTGCCGACGTCGAGCTGCTCGCCTCCGAGGTGCTCGGCCAGTTCCACGACGTGCCCGTCGAGGACGGCGAAGAGCCGCTCGGCCTGGAGCTCATCGCCTTCGCGCAGCGCAAGATCACCCCGGGTGCCGCCGCGCTGCTGGCCGCGCTGAAGGTCGTCGCCGAGACCGACGTCGAGCGCAAGGCCGCCGACGCCGGGCTGCAGGTCGTCCTCGGCCGCGGCATCCCCGCGCCGACCTGGGCCGGCGAGCTGGGCCGCGTCACCGCCGGCGAGTGCTGGCGGACCGGGGACGTCTACGGCGACGAGTCGTCCCTGCTCTGCGTCTTCTCCCACGGCGACCAGGCGTACGGCCTGCTCGCGCTGCTCGACTTCACCGAGGGCGGCCGGGTGCGGGACCTCGTCGTGATCGACGGGCCGGCCGAGGTCATCGCCGAGATGCGGGAGCAGTCCGACGCCGACCCGGAACTGGTCCTTTTCGAGGCGGTCGACCCCGCCGAGGCCCACCGCCTGATCGCGGACGGCCTCGCCGCCACCGACCACCTCGACGAGGCCGACGTCAGCGAGGACTACGCGCGTTTCCACGCGGTCGCGCTGACCTGGTGCCGTGCGCTGCCGGAGCCCGCGCTGGTGCCCGAGGTGGCCGAGTGGTCCGCCACCGAGCGCGCCGCCGTCGTCGAGCAGTTCGTCGCGGCGAGCGGGGAGGACGCCGACGCCGCCCGCGCGATCGGCGCCCTGCTGCTCGAACACGGCCTGCGCACCGACCCGGGCAACCCGCTGCGCGTCGGGCCGGAGAAGATCGCGCGGTTCCTCGAGGGCCTGCTGGGCGAGGAGTACGACCTCGACGCCGACCACGAAGACGCCGTCGAGCCGGTCGTGCTGGCCTGGGTGCAGTGGGCGGGCGAGCGGGCGCACCTGACCGAGACCGCGATCGCCGCCCTCGACGAAGCCGTCGCCGACTACCTCAGCGAGTACGGCGACGAGGACGACTCACCGCTGGAGCGCTACTTCGCCGGCACCGACGAGCTGTCGCCGACCGAACTGGCCGACGCGCTGGAGCGCCGGATGTTCGCCGTGCCGTCGCTGACCACGGAAATCGACGAGGAAGAGGTCGACCTCGACCCGACCGACCCCGACCAGCGCCGCGCCCTCGTCATCGCCGAGGCCGACGAGGACGAGGAAGAGCAGCGGCTGATCCTGCGCGCGACGATCGTCGACCAGCTGTGGGACAACGAGCCCGCCGAGGTCTGGCCGGCCGTCGAGCGCCTCAAGGAGGGCGAACTCGACCGCGACGAGATCTTCGAGCAGCTGATCGACGCACTGGAAAACAGCCTGCTGGACGGGGAAAACCTCGAATACGACGAGGACGCGTACCTGGCGGCGCTGGCCGAGCTCTGACGCCTAGGGGAGGGGTCCCGCGGGTTCGACGGGCTTCGCTTTGCGGCGGCGCTCCTGCAGCCGGTCGTCGAAGTCGACGACGAACGTTCCGGCGGCCATCGCGATCAGCAAGGCCAGACCGAGCACCGCACCGACCCACGTGAGGATCATCGTGAACATCGTGGGCCTCCTCCCCAGCTCAGAGCCGTTTTCCTGACTTCTTCAGGGTCGCTTTCCCCAGCGGCCGGGGGTATCGGCCAACCGGTTACGGCTGAACGGCGCACCTCGGCCGATCGGCCGGATTCCGGCGCGGAGAGTCGCGAATCGGCAACGATTCGTGGCCGCGCATTCGCTCAGCGTGCGAATGCGCGGCATGTGGGTGACAGGCCGCGTGACCAGCCCGCCAACGCTCGTGAGTGGTAAGGCGGGTTCTAACCCGCCTTACCACTCACGAGCGGGTCAGAGCTTGCGCAGGCGGACCCGGTTGATGGCGTGGTCGCAGTCCTTGCGCAGCACCAGCGTCGCCCGCGGCCGGGTCGGCTTGATGTTCTCCATCAGGTTCGGCTCGTTGATCGAGTGCCACAGGTGCCGCGCCTCGGCGCGGGCCTCGTCGTCGGGCAGGCCGGCGAAGTGGTGGAAGTGCGACGCCGGGTCCGCGAACGCCGTGTGCCGCAGTTCGAGGAACCGCTCGACGTACCAGCGCTGGATGTCGTCGGTGTGCGCGTCGACGTAGATCGAGAAGTCGAAGAGGTCGGACACCATCAGCCGCGGCCCCGGCTGCAGCACGTTCAGGCCCTCGACGATGAGGATGTCCGGCTGCTGCACCACCTGCTCCTGGCCGGGCAGGATGTCGTAGGCCAGGTGCGAGTACACCGGCGCGGCGACGCGCTCGGCGCCCGACTTGACCTCCGTGACGAACCGCAGCAGCGCGCGGCGGTCGTAGCTTTCCGGGAAGCCCTTGCGGTGCATGATCCCGCGCCGCATCAGCTCGGCTCGCGGGTACAGGAAGCCGTCGGTGGTGACCAGGTCGACGCGGGGGTGGTCCGGCCAGCGGGCGAGCAGCGTGCGCAGGATGCGGGCGGTGGTCGACTTGCCGACCGCCACGCTCCCGGCGATGCCGATCACGAACGGGACCTTCGTGCCGCGGGAGTCGTCACCGAGGAACGTCGTCGTCGCTTCGTAGAGCCGCTGGCGGGCGGCGACCTGCAGGTTGATCAGGCGGGACAGCGGGAGGTAGACGTCGGCCACCTCGGCCAGGTCGACCTGCTCGCCGAGGCCGCGCAGCCGCAGCAGCTCGGCCGCGGTCAGCGGCAGCGGAGTCGAACTCCGCAGTTCTTTCCATTGTTCCCGGTGCAGCTCGACATACGGGCTGAGTTCGCGGACCCGGGTCATCGCACACTCCTCCGGCCGTCGCCTGCACTGGCGGACGTTTTTACCTGCTCGATCAACGGTAGGGCTTACGGCCGGTTAAAGCGCTGTGACGTAGTCCACCCCCCAACAGGGGTTGATCACCGAGCGTCACGATTTCCGAAGACTTCGTCCCAGGCCGCGGCGACCTGCCGGGCGCAGGTCGGGGCGGCCACGCCGCCGACGCCGGTGCCGAGGCCCGGCATCGCGATCGTCTGGACGAACTCCCGCACCGGGCCGTGGTCGAGCTCGCCGTCGCGCCACGTCAGGAACACCGCGCGGGCGGCGAGGTACGGGTGGACGGTGTCGGCGGGCAGCAGTTCGCCGGGCTCCCGCATGGTCGGCGCGCTGATCAACCACGCCGGCTCGGCTTCGCCGGTCGGCACCACCACGGCGTCGCCGATCGGCAGCTCACCGCCGTGGAAGGCCAGGACGGCGCTGCGGACGCTCTGCTCCACGCCCGGGAACGCCCGCGCGTAGACGGCGTCGATGCCGCCGCGCATCCAGCCGTAGGAGTTGGCCGGGCTGACCACGGCCTGGGCGACGACGTCGAGCACCGACCCGCGGTGCACCCGGACCCGGCCGGCCAGTTTCTGCGCGGCGGCGGTCCAGGCATCGGCGAGTGGTTCCTCGACAGCGCACAGCACCAGCTCCGGTGCGCGAGGGGCGAGCGGCGGCTTGGCGCCCTCACGTCCGGCGTGCGTGCCGGATTCGGCGGTCACGCCCTCAGCATCGCAAAAAAAGCCACCCGGCGTAACCGGTTCCCGTACCGGCTGTCCGAGTGAATGTCGCCACGGCCAGGCCCCGTAGCCTGGGTGCTGTGTCACGGATCGCATACTTCGGCCCTCAGGGGACCTTCACCGAACAGGCCGCGCGGGTGCTCGCCGCCGGCGAAGAACTGATCCCGTTCGAGACCATCAGGCAGGCGATGACGGCCGTCCGCGAGGGCGCGGCGGACGCCGCCTGCGTTCCCATCGAGAACTCCGTCGAAGGTGTGGTGCCCGCCACGCTCGACGGGCTCAGCGAGTCGGCGCCGCTGGTCGCCGTCGCCGAGACCATCCTCCCGATCCACTTCAGTGTGCTGACCCGGCCCGGCGGCGGGGAGATCCGCACCGTCGCCAGCCACCCGCACGCGCTGGCCCAGGTCCGCGAGTGGCTGGAGGCGAACTTGCCGAACGCGAACGCGGTGGCGTCGTCGTCGACGTCCGCCGCCGCGGTCGGCGTGCTGGACGGCGACTTCGACGCGGCGGTCTGCGCCCCGGTCGCGGTCGAGCACTACGCCCTCGACGTGCTGGCCACCAAGGTCGCCGACGTCACCGACGCGGCCACGCGGTTCCTGCTGGTCCGCCGGCCGGGCGAGCTGCCGGAGCGGACGGGCGCGGACCGGACGTCCGTGGTCGCCGCGGCCGCGAACCGCACCGGCACGCTCGCCGAGCTGCTCACCGAGCTGGCCAGCCGGGGCATCAACCTGACCCGGCTCGACGCCCGGCCGACGCGCAGCAACTTCGGCGAGTACCGCTTCTTCATCGACTTCGAGGGCCACGTGGCCGAGCCCCGGGTCCTCGACGCGCTGACGGCGTTGCGCCGGCACTGCCGCAACCTGCGGTTCCTCGGCTCGCACCCGCGTGCCGACGGCGTTGCCACCACCATCGAGGCGGGTTTCGGCAACGACGACTTCGTCGAAGCGGCCGCGTGGGCCGACGCCGTCCGCAAGGGGGCCCACGCGTGAGGCTGCTGCTCATCCGCCACGGGCAGACCGACGGGAACGTCCGCGGCGCGCTGGACACCGCCCTCCCCGGCCCGCCGCTGACCGAGCTCGGCCGGCGGCAGGCGGCCGACCTCGCGGTGCGGCTGTCGGAGGAACCGGTGGTCGCGGTGTACGCGTCCCAGGCGACGCGCGCCCAGCAGACGGCGGCGCCGCTGGCCGCGCGGCTCTCCCTGGACGTGCAGGTCGTCGACGGGGTGCACGAAGTCGTCGCGGGTGATCTCGAAGGGGCGACGGACCACGCGTCGATCCGGACGTACATGGAGACGGTCCGGCGCTGGACGCTCGGCGAGCTGACGCCGTCGCTGCCCGGCGGCGAGAGCGGCACGAGCGTGCGCACCCGGATGCTGGACGCGGTCGGCCGGCTGCGCGCCAAGCACGAGCAGGCCGACCCGGACGGGGTGATCGCCCTGGTCAGCCACGGCGGCGCGATCCGGCTGGCCGCGGAGTGGCTGGCGCCGAACGTGCACGCGGACGTCGCCAACGCGGCGTTGATCCCGAACACCGGTCTCGTGGAGCTGGCGGCGCGGCCGGACGGCCAGTGGCGGTGCCTGACCTGGGTCGACACGCCGCTCTGAAGCCCCCGAACGTGTGATCCTGTCACGTTTAGAACACGTCCGGTGGGGAATTTACGAGAGCAGCCAACCCGCCCGCGACCCGGTACGTCTACCCAGTAGCACCACACCAGGGAGGCGATTGACATGAAGCTTTCACGGTTGTTCCCGGTTGTCGCGGCTTCGGCGGGCGTCCTCGCGCTTTCCGCCTGCGGCGGTGGCGGCACCACGAACGCGGCGAGCAGCTCGACGCCGTCGACCTCGGCGTCGCCGACCGCCACCACGACGGTCACCACCGCCACGTCGAGCCCCACCCCCACCTCGACGCCGGTCGCGCCCCCGCCCGCCGCCCAGCCCGCCGACAGCGGGCTGTGCCGGTCCGGGGACGTCAAGCTCTCGCTCGGCCAGGGCGACTCGGGCGCCGGCTCGACGTACCGGCCGCTGCTCATCACGAACTCCAGCTCGAAGCCGTGCACCATCCAGGGCTTCCCCGGCGTGTCCTATGTGGCCGGTGCGGACGGGCACCAGGTCGGCAAGGACGCCTTCCGCGACGGCACCAAGGGCAACGCCGTCAAGCTGAACCCGGGCCAGGCGGCGGCGGCCGACATCCAGTTCGTCAACGTGCGCAACTTCGACCCGGGCACCTGCCAGCCGACGCCGGTCAAGGGCCTGCGCATCTACCTGCCGCAGGAGACCGCGTCGAACTTCGTGCCGGACGACGGCACCGGCTGCGCCAGCACGAAGATCCCGGGCAACCAGCTCGCGGTGAAGACGGTCCACCCCGCCTAAATCCGGCCACAGATCTCCTTGGCCTCGGTCAGGTGCCGCTGGCCGGAGATGTCGTTGAAGTGCAGGCTCAGCACCATCCGGCTGACGCCGTCGATGTGGTCGGCCAGCGGCTGGTAGTTGGCGTTCACCTGGGCGGCGGCCGCGGCCAGCTCGCGCGCCGCCATCATCCGGTGCAGCCGCTCCGAGCTGAGCCCGGGCGTGAGCGACGGCTGCGCGTCCCGGCTCGTGTCGGGCAGCTCGCCCACGCGGTCGAGCGCCTGGCACGCCGCGACGGCGTCTTCGAGCGCGCCGGCGTGCACTCCGGACAGTCCCCACAGGAGCCCGAGCACGCTGCCGCCCAGCACGAACCCGGCCACCGCGCACACCACGAGCAACCGGCGTGACGGCGGGGGCGAGGTGGACTCGGACTCGGGCTCGGCCGGAGACTCGTCGAAGTCGGGATCGGCGTCGGTGCCGGTCCCCGGGTCCACGGTGCGCATGACTGCCTCCTCACCACCTGGGTGAGGAGCTATTTCAGCTCACAATCCCGGATCGTGGTGGGTCGGCGCCGCGGCTGAGTCCGATTCGTCACCGAGCAGGCCGGGACCCGATCGTGGTCACGGGGGTTGCCACTAGCCCCAGCCGAGCTCGTGCAGCCGGGCGTCGTCGATGCCGAAGTGGTGCCCCAGCTCGTGCACGACGGTGATCAGGACTTCCTCGACGACCTCGTCCTCGTCCTCGCACATGGCCAGGATCGGCTGCCGGTAGATCGAGATCCGGTCGGGCAGCACCCCGCCGTACGACGACGTCCGCTCGGTCAGCGCGATCCCGTGGTAAAGCCCCAGGATGTCCGGTGCTTCGTCGTTGAACTCCTCGACGAGCACGACGACGTTGTCCATCGCGCGCGCGAACTCGGGTGGCACCTCGTCCAGGGCCTCGGAGACCAGCTCTTCGAACCGCTCCCGGCTCATCTCGACGGGCATCAGCCGCCCTGTTTCGCCGTCGACGGCGCGGGATTCGGCGTGGCCGCGCCACCGCCGCCGTCCGATGGCGGGCCGCCGTCCTGGGGCTGGCCGCCGTCCGGGCCCGCCGGGGCGGCCTTGACGCTGCCGGTCACCGCCTGCAGGCCGCTCTTGTCCGGCAGCACCGAGGCCACCTTGCAGTTGACCTTGGTCGAGCCGGTGTCCCAGCTCTCCTGCTCCCGCAGGTCCCAGGTCAGGATCACCTTCTTCGCCTCGAGGTCGGCGCCGCCGGTGTAGTCGCCCGCCGCCTTGTTGCACTCGGTGTCGAGCCAGGCCTTCTGGTTGTCCTGGGAGGGGTAGCCCTCCTTGAAGTTCGTCTTGAGGTCGAGGGTCGCGACGATCTCGTACGAGTGCTGCTTCGTGCAGTCGATCGGATCGCCGACGCCCTTGCCGCGCAGCGCCAGGCAGGTGCCCGGCTCGAAGACCAGCGACTGGTCCTGGTCCTTGGCCGGCCCGGTCGTCGGCAGCAGCTTGCCGCCGGGGCCCGCCCACTGCAGGCCGCACCGCAGCTGGCGGTCGCCGTCCTCCCACTGTGACGGCGTCGGGCGGAGCAGATTCGTCGTGAGCTTGCCGTACGGGTCGAGCTTGTGCCCGAGGTACGGCTTCACGTCCGCGGTGCACTTCTGCTGCGCGATCTGCTGCCACTGGTCCAGCGACGGGACGGGCGCGCCCTCCGGGTACTGGGCGCCGATGTCCACGAGCGTGGTCACCTCGAACAGGTGCGGCTGGGTGCAGGCCACCTTGCGCGCGTCGCTGGCGTCCGGGTTGTCCCAGGTCAGGCAGCTGCCGGGCGGGGAGTGGAACGCCTCCTGAGCCGCCGCCGACAGCTTGCCCGCGCCGCCGCCGGAACCGCCGACGATGCCGTCGCTCCACGAGAACACGACGCTGAGCGCGAGCGCGATGAGCGCGCCCGCGAAGATCCCGCCCATCACGACGCGAGTGCGTAACGTCTGAGGGGCGGTGGGGAACCGATCGGCACTGGGAGACATCGCAGTCCATGATGCCCGCGCCGCGCATGACGTGCGCGGTCCGGGTGGTTAGGGTGGTCACGGTTTCGCGGTGGCCGGTGATTACGGAGCGCACATGACGCAGGACAACAATACTGGGGACCAGCCGCCCCCCGAGCCGCCGAAGCGCGGCTCGATGAGGTTTCAGGACTCGAACACCCGTCCCAAAGAGCCCTCGCTCGCCGAGCAGCGGGCCCGCCAGCAGGCGCTGGTCCAGGAGGAGCGCGACGAGGAGCTGACCCGCCAGGCCGATGCCAAGGCGGCGACGCGGCGCAAGATCCTGATCGGCAGCGGCGTCACGGTCGGGCTCGTCGGCCTGGTCGCGACGTTCTACACCGTCGCGAAGCCGCAGGGCGAGGTCACCGCCGTCTGCACCGACAGCAGCGGCGTCGTCCAGAACGACGACAACTGCGACGAGAACTACGTCACCAGCCACCACGGCTACTCCAGCGGCGGCTTCTGGTTCATCCCGATCGGTGGCGGTGGCTACCAGAGCTACCGGTACAACTACGGCGGCAGCGGCACGATCGGGCAGCCCGTCACCGGGGGGTCCTACGACCCGCCGTCGTCGCGGACCAGCGTGAACACGAAGTCCGGCAAGTCCGTCCAGCGCGGCGGCTTCGGCATCAGCGGCAAGAGCGGCAGCACCGGGGGCACCGGCGGCAGCGGCAAGAGCGGGGGATCGTAGGTGTACCGGGACCGGCGTGAGCCGCGGCGCGACTGGCAGCGGATCGTCGAGGAGCAGGGGCTCGTCTACGGCACGCCGGCCCGCGACGGCAGCGGCCGGGTGCGGCCGTACTGGGACGAGTCCGTGCACTACGTCTTCGACATGGACGAGGTCCTCTCGCTCGAGGCCGACGTCGAGCTGCTGCACTCGATGTGCCTGGAGGCCGTCGACAACGTCGTGACGACCGAGGGCTACCAGCGCTTCGGCATCCCCGAGTGGGTCTGGCCGCACATCGCCGAGTCGTGGAAGCGGCAGGACCCGCACGTCTACGGCCGGTTCGACCTGCGCTACGACGGCAAGTCGCCGGCGAAGCTGCTCGAGTACAACGCGGACACGCCGACCACGCTGCTCGAGGCGTCCCTGCTGCAGTGGCACTGGAAGACCGACGTCTTCCCGGACGACGACCAGTGGAACTCGATCCACGAGAAGCTCGTCGAGCGGTGGGCGTTCCTGCGGGACAAGCTGCCGTCCAACGAGCTGCACTTCACCTGGTCGGCGGCCGACCCGAGCGGCGAGGACAACGTCACCACGGCGTACCTGCAGGAGACCGCGGCCGAGGCCGGCCTCGACACGGTGGGCCTGGCGATCGAGGAGATCGGCTGGGACCCGGTGCTCAAGCGGTTCGTCGACCTCGAAGAGCAGCAGATGGCGACCGTGCTGAAGCTGTACCCGTGGGAGTGGGTGGTCGACGAGGAGTTCGGCCGCAACGCCGTCGAGTCGCTGCCGCGGACGCTGTGGATCGAGCCGCTCTGGAAGATGATCCTCTCCAACAAGACGCTGCTGGCGATCCTGTGGGAGAACTACCCGGGCCACCCGAACCTGCTGCCCGCGTTCGCCGACGACCCCGGCATCCTCACCGAGTACGTCCGCAAGCCGAAGCTGGGCCGCGAGGGCGCGAACGTGCAGATCGTCGCGACCGGCTACGAGACCCAGACCGACGGCGTCTACGGCGCCGAAGGCTTCGTCTACCAGGCGTTCGACCCGCTGCCCGAGTTCGACGGCTACCGGCCGGCCCTCGGTGCGTGGATCGTCGGCGACAGCTCCGCCGGGCTGGGCATCCGCGAGACCGGCGGCCTGGTCACCGACGACGGTGCGGCATTTGTCCCACATCGCATCCCCGAGTCGTGATACAACACCGCTGCTGATCAGCTCTTTCTCCCGGGAGACAATTCGTGAACACGACCCTTGCGCTGTCCGACACGTTCGGCTCCGACCTCGTGCGGGGGATCGGCGCGATCCTGCTGTACGGCGTCATCGGGCTGCTGCTGATGTTCGCCGGCTTCTACGCGATCGACTGGACCACGCCGGGCAAGCTGTCGAAACTGGTCACGCAGGGCCTGCCGAACGCCGTGATCGTGACGGCGTCCGGGATGCTCTCGATGGCGTTCATCGTCGTCGTGGCGATCTTCAACTCGGCGAGCGACCTCACCGAGGGCCTGATCACCTCGCTGGTCTACGGCCTGCTCGGGATCATCGTCCAGGTCGTCGCGGTCCGGCTCCTGGAGTGGGCGACCCGCATCGACGTGGCCTCGACCATCGAGAGCGAGAAGTTCGCCCCGGTGAGCATCGTCGTCGCGGCGGCGCACCTCGGCCTGGGCCTCGTGGTGGCGGTCGGCATCTCCTGAGCGGTGTTTGTGAGCCGGGCCACGTGACGCGTGGTCCGGCTCTTCCGTTCGCACTAGCGTGGGGTCCGTGCGCCTGCTGAGGACACCGGACGACCGGTTCACGGACCTGCCCGACTTCCCCTTCGAGCCCCGCTACGCCGAGCTGGACGACCCGCACGACGGTCGCATCAGAGTCGGCTACGTCGAGGCGGGCCCGGCGGACGGCCCGGTGGTCCTGCTGCTGCACGGCGAGCCGAGCTGGTCGTTCCTGTACCGCAAGATGCTCCCGGTCCTGGCCTTGGCCGGCTTGCGCGCGATCGCCCCCGACCTGGTGGGCTTCGGCCGGTCCGACAAGCCGGCGAACCAGGCGGATCACTCGTACGCCCGCCACGTCGAGTGGATGCGCGGGTTCGCGTTCGACGCGCTGGACCTGCACGACGTGACCCTGGTCGGCCAGGACTGGGGCGGCTTGATCGGCCTGCGCCTGGTGGCGGCGGAGCCGGCCCGGTTCGCCCGGGTGGTGGCATCGAACACGGGCCTGCCGAGCGGCGACCACGACATGCCGGCGGCGTGGCACGCCTTCCGCGAGGCCGTCGAGAAGGCGCCGGTGCTGGACGTCGCCCGGTTCGTGCAGTCCGGCTGCGCGTCGAAGTTGCCGGACGCGGTGCGGGCAGCCTACGACGCACCCTTCCCGAACGAGACGTACAAGGCCGGTCCCCGGGCCATGCCGGGGCTGGTGCCCTACCGGCCCGACAACCCGGCAACGGAGGCCAACCGCGCGGCGTGGAAGACGTTGACCGAGCTGGAGCTTCCGTTCCTGGTGGCGTTTTCCGACGGCGATCCCATCACGGGTGGCTTGGCCCCGATTTTGCAGCGCTCGATGAAGGGGGCGCGGGGACTGGAGCACCCGGTGATCGCGGGGGCAGGGCACTTTCTGCAGGAGGATGCGGGCGAGGAACTGGCTGAGCACGTGGCGCGGTTCGTGCGGGGCTGAGCGGACTGGCGGCCGGCTGCGCAAGTCGGACCCGCTTTGCTTTTCTGCCGCGGCAGAAAAGCAAAAGCTGTCCTCGCCGGACGGGCAGGCTCTGGGATGGCCACCTCTTGCCGCTGC
Organism: Amycolatopsis sp. CA-126428; assembly: GCF_002904335.1. Taxonomy (GTDB): domain Bacteria; phylum Actinomycetota; class Actinomycetes; order Mycobacteriales; family Pseudonocardiaceae; genus Amycolatopsis. Next base: position 61,528 of record NZ_PPHF01000136.1, read on the forward strand.
CGTCTCACCTTCTCGAGGTGGGCCGCTGGGTGGTCATCCCGTCGCCTGATCGAGGCCTATCACTTTGAGCCGGGCCCGCAAGCTTGCGTCGTTGTCTTGCGTTGGTCTGTGGGTTGCGGGCCCGGCTCAAAGTGATTTTTGCGGCCTCAGGCGACGGGATGACCACCCGCTCCTTTTGTCTGGGTCAGGCCAGCGCTGCGTTTGTTGCCGCCAGTGCGTCGATCAGGATGTCCAGGCCCTCCTGGGCCTCCTCCGCCGTCAGGGTCATTGGGGGGCCCAGGCGCAGCACGTTTCCGTGCAGGCCGCCCTTGCCGATGAGCAAGCCGCGCTTCTTCGTCTCCTCCAGCATGCGGGCGGCGGCTGGGACATTTGGCGTTGTCGTGCCCGGCTTGATCAGCTCTATCCCGATCATCAGGCCCTTGCCGCGTACCTCCGCCACGATCGGCGAGTCCGCGGCGCGCAGCCCCGAAAGGAGCTGCGCCCCCCTGGCCGCGCAGTTGGCCTGGAGGTTGTGGTCGTTGATGTAGTCCAGGACCGCTGTTGCCCCCGCCATCGAGACCGGGTTGCCGCCGAACGTCGAAAACGACTGGGCCTGGAAGCAGTCGAGCACGTCGCCGCGGGCTACTACGCCGCCGACCGCCAGGCCGTTTCCGAGGCCCTTGGCGAACGTCATCATGTCCGGGGTCACGCCGTGCGCCTCGATGCCCCAGAAGTGCTCGCCCGTTCGGCCCCAGCCCGTCTGGACCTCGTCCGAGATGAACAGCACTCCATAGGAATCGAGCACCTCCTTCATCGCCCGGAACAGGCCGTCCGGCGGCAGGCTGAAGCCGCCGACCCCCTGGATCGGCTCGGCGATCAAGCAGGCCACGTCGCCCGCCGTTGCCGTGTCCAGGACGTCCACCAGGTCCGCGACACACGCGTCGATGTAGTCCGCGTCGGTCATGTCGCGGAACGGGCTGCGGTACCGGTAGCCGCCGTGGACGTAGTTGACCTTGACCGGGCTCAACGCCGAGGCCGACCAGCCGCGGTTGCCGGTGATCGCGACCGTTCCGAACGAACGGCCGTGGTACGAGTTGCGCATCGCCAGCACCTGATTGCTGCGGCGGTACTGCGTCGCCAGCATCAGCGCCGTGTCGTTGGCCTCGCTGCCCGAATTCGTGAAGAACACCTTGGCGTCCGGGATGTTCGACAGCTTCGCGATCCGCTCGGCCAGCTCGACCTGGGAGCGGATCAAATACAGCGTCGAGGTGTGCAGGATGCCGGTGTCGAGCTGCTTGCGGACCGCGTCGCCGATCTCGGCGACGTCGTAGCCCATCGAGTTGGTCAGCACCCCCGCGAAGAAGTCCAGGTAGGTGCGGCCCTGGGAATCGGTCATCCGGCGGTCGTGCGCGTGCACGATCTCGATCGGCTCTTCGTAGAGCAGCGACATCCAGGACGGCATGACTGCGCGGTGCCGGGTCAGCAGCTCGTCGGTCATCGGGCGCCTCCTCAGGGTTTCCCTGGAGTATGGGGACGCCGTGAACAGCGCTTCAACGATCAGACTGTCGGGATAACCCAGTAGGGCCGCACAGTCTGTACGGACTACCCTCTGACCCGTGATTGACCCCAGGACTCTGCGCGATGACCCGGAAGCCGTGCGCGCGTCGCAGCGCGCTCGTGGTGAAGACGAGGGAGTGGTCGACAAGCTGCTCTCCCTCGACTCCCGGCGCCGGTCCTCGATCGCGGCCGCCGACAAGCTGCGCAACGAGCAGAAGCTGCTGGGCAAGCAGATCCCGAAGGCGCCGCCGGAGGAGAAGCAGCAGCTGCTGGCCACGGCCAAGGAGCTCGCCGCGCAGGTCAAGGCCGCCGAAGCGGAGCAGAACACCGCGTCGGAGGAGTTCGACCAGCTGTTCCGGACCGTGCCGAACCTCGTGCACCCGGACGCGCCCGTCGGCGGCGAAGACGACTTCGCCGTGGTCAAGCACGTCGGCGAGCCGACGAAGTTCGACTTCACCCCGAAGGACCACCTCGAGCTGCTCGAAGCGCTCGGCGGCGTCGACATGGAACGCGGCGCCAAGGTCTCGGGCTCGCGGTTCTACTTCCTCACCGGCGTCGGCGCGCAGCTGCAGCTCGGCCTGCTCAACATGGCCATCGCGCAGGCGCTCGAGAACGGTTTCACGCCGATGATCACGCCGTCGCTCGTCCGTCCCGAGATCATGGCCGGCACCGGCTTCCTCGGGCAGCACTCGAGCGAGATCTACCACCTCGCCGACGACGACCTCTACCTCGTCGGCACGTCGGAGGTGCCGCTGGCCGGCTTCCACGCCGACGAGATCCTCGACCTGAACGACGGCCCGAACCGGTACGCGGGCTGGTCGTCCTGCTACCGCCGCGAGGCCGGCTCGTACGGCAAGGACACCCGGGGCATCATCCGCGTCCACCAGTTCGACAAGGTCGAGATGTTCGTCTACGCCAAGCCGGCGGACGCCGAGGCCGAGCACGAGCGGCTGCTCGGCTGGGAAGAGCAGATGCTGGCGAAGATCGAGGTGCCCTACCGGGTGATCGACACCGCGACCGGCGACCTCGGCACGTCCGCGCACCGCAAGTTCGACTGCGAGGCGTGGCTCCCCACCCAGGAGACGTACCGCGAGCTGACCTCGACGTCCAACTGCACGACGTTCCAGGCCCGCCGCCTCTCGGTCCGGTACCGCGACGAGAACGGCAAGCCGCAGATCGCCGCGACGCTCAACGGCACCCTGGCCACCACCCGCTGGATCGCCGCGATCGTCGAGAACCACCAGCAGGAAGACGGCTCGGTCCGCGTGCCGGAGGCGCTGCGCCCGTTCGTCGGCGGCAAGGAAGTCCTCACGCCTCGCTGAATCGGATGGATCCGCGATGCTGCTCCGTTCGTCCCAGTACAGTCCGGGCCGAACGGGAGGACTCGCATGCGCAAGAGGTGGCAGGTCGCGGCGGCACTGGCGGCCGTGACCGTGGTGACCGGCTGCACGGTCACGGTCGGTGGCTCGGCGTCGCCCGTGCCGGGGCAGGGCCCGGTCGCCCAGGCCGTCGACGCCTGCACGCTGCTCGATGAGGCCCAGGTCGACGCCCTCGGCTACCGGTCGCCGGGCCGTTCGGTGCCGGAGAACAAGGAGCGGCTCCAGCCGCCGATGTGCCTCTGGAACTCGAAGGACGACATCGAGCCGTCGGCCGTCCTCAACGTGGGCGTCGCCTCGGACATGGACTTCAACGAGTACATCTCGGGCGCCGTCAAGAAGTCCGAGCCGCTGCCGGTCGGCGGGCTGACCTGGACGCAGTACGCCTCGATCCTGCCCGGCGACTGCACGTTCTACGCCCTGCTCGGCACCAAGTCGTTCGCCTACGTCAGCGTCTCGGCGGGCAAGCTCGACAAATCGTGCGAACTGGCGAAGACCGTGATCCCGCAGGTCGCGGCGCACCTGCCGGGCGGGCAGGACGCCCCGCCGCTCACGCCGACGACGTCGGCGAAGCCCGAGCCGGGCGGCCCGCTGCTGTCGGCGGACCCGTGCGCGGCGCTGAAGCCCGAGCAGGTGGCCCAGCTGAAGGACATCTCGCCCACCGGCGAGAAGGACACCTCGTCCACGGTGCCGAACGCGTCGTACTGCCTCTGGGACGACACCGACGGCGACGGCGGCCAGAAGGCGTTCGAGGTCTGGTTCGGTCCCAGCACGCCGGTCGGGGAGTGGCCGGGCGCGAAGGGCGTCAACCCGACCGAAACCGTCGACGTCGGCGGCCGCAAGTGGGGCCTGTTTCCCAACATGGGCGGCCTGCGGGTGACCTGCGGCGCGACCCTGGCGATCACCGACACGTCGTCGGTGCAGGTGGTCAGCGGGTTCATCGGCGACGACACGAAAACCTGCGACCTCGTCAAGCAGGGCCTGCCGTTGGTGACCGCGAACCTGCCGGGCTAACTCTCCGAGGAAACCTGGTCCGCGATGTGGCGCGCGATCTCCAGCGCGCTCGTCGCGGCCGGCGACGGCGCGTTCAGGACGTGCACCTGGTCGCGCGCGGTCTCGATGAGGAAGTCGTCGACGAGCGAGCCGTCGCGGCGCATCGCCTGGGCGCGCACGCCGGAGCCGTGGCGGACGATGTCGTCTTCGGTGACGGCCGGCACGAGCCGGGCGAGGCTCGCGGCGAACCGCTTCTTGGAGAACGAGCGGCGCACCTCGTCGAGCCCGGTCGGGAACGCGTACTTGCGCGCGAGCCGCCAGACGCCGGGGAAACCGGCGACCTCGGCGACGTCCTTCGCGGAGAAGTCGCGCCAGCGGTAGCCCTCGCGGCGCAGCGCGAGCACGGCGTTCGGGCCGGCGTGGACGCTGCCGTCGAGCATGCGCGTGAGGTGCACGCCGAGGAACGGCAGCGTCGGGTCCGGCACGGGGTAGATCAGGCCCTTGACCAGGTGCCGCCGCTCCGGCTTGAGCTCGTAGTACTCCCCGCGGAACGGCACGATCTTCGCGGACGGCGTCAGCCCGGCCAGCCGCGCGACGCGGTCGGAGTGCAGGCCGGCGCAGTTGACGAGCGCATCGGCCTGGACGACGTCGTCGCCGGTCGCGACCTCGACCCCGCCGTGGCTCCCGGCCCGGATGGCCAGCGCGGGCGAGTCCAGCCGAAGGTCGACGCCGGCTTCGTCGAGCAGCCGGACGAGCGCGTGGCAGACGGCGGGGAAGTCGATGATCCCGGTGGATTCGACGCGCAACGCGGCGACGCAGGCGACTTCGGGCTCGTACTCGCGCGCTTCGGCGGGCGAGATCTGCTTGGCCGGGACGCCGTTGGCCTCGGCGCGCTCGGCGAGCGTGTTCAGCGCGGGAATCTCCCGCTCGTGGGTCGCGACGACGAGCTTCCCGCACACCTCGACGGGCACGCCGTACTGCCGCGCGAAGTCCACGATGGACCGGTTGCCGGCGACGGACATCCGCGCCTTGAAGGAACCGGGCTTGTAGTAGAGCCCGGCGTGCACGACGTTCGAGTTGTGCCCGGTCTGGTGGGCCGCCCAGCGGGATTCCTTTTCCAGGACGGTGACGTCCAGCCCGCGCCTGGTCAGCTCCCAGGCCACGGCCAGACCGACGATCCCGCCCCCGACGACTACCACGTTGCGCACGGTCGATCAGGCTACGCGAGTCTTCGCAGATGGTCTTCCTGGCGTTACCTAACGTCTGTCAGGTAAAGTACCTAACCGATGTCAGGTAAGCGGTTGACGAGGGAGGCCCGCCGCGAGCGGATCCTCGCGGCGGCCGGCGAGGGTCGGCGCCCAGTTCGTCGGCCAGCGTGCGGCGGGCGTCTTCGAACGCGGCGAGCGCGTCGGCCGGCCGGCCGGCGGCGGCCAGCGCGCGGACGAGCTGCGCCCGCGGCCGTTCCCGCAGCGGCTGCCCGGCGACGGTCTCCCGCAGGCCGGCGAGGACGTCTTCGGCCTGCCCGAGCGCCAGCCGGGCCTCGACGTGGTCGTCCGCGGCGTCCGCGCGCAGCTCCTCGAGCCGGGTGGCCTGCGTGGCGGCGAAGGGCGCGTCCGCCAGGTCGGTGAACGCGGGCCCGCGCCACAACGCCAGCGCCTCGCCCAGCACCTCCGCGGCCCGCCCGTGCTCGCCGTTCTTCAGCAGCGTGCGGCCGGTCCGGGCGAGCCGTTCGAAGCAGTGAACGTCCACTTCGTCCGGTGCGACGGCCAGCCGGTAGCCGGCCGCGGTGAACTCGACCGGCGCGAGGTCCTTCAGCGCCGTCCGCAGCCGCGACACCTGCGACTGGAGGGCGTTCGCGGCGCCGTCCGGCGGGTGTTCGCCGTACATGCCGTCGATCAGCCGGTCGGCCGGGACGAACCGGCCGGCCTCCAGCGCGAGCAGCGCCAGCAGCGTCCGCGACCGCGGGCCGCCCACCGCCACCTGCGTGCCGTCCGGGCCCCACGCGGCGACGGCCCCCAGCACCCCGAATCGCATGGAGACCAGCCTAGGACGTCCCCGACCTGGGGGAAGCGTCACTCCAAAGGGGAGTTCGGCGTGGGGCTGTGAATCACCTGAGCGAGCGTCTATACACTTCGCCGGGTCCCCACGCAATGGGAGAGGTATGTCGCCCGAGAGCATTGCCCTAGGTCAACCCACCGTGGGCGAAGAGGAGCTCGCTGCCGTCGCCGAAGTCTTCCGGTCGGGGTGGCTGGCCGGTGCCGGACCGGCGTGCCGCCGCTTCGAGGAGCGCTTCGCCCAGGTCACCGGCACGGCGCACGCCTTGACGACCGCGAACTGCGGTTCGGCGCTCTTCCTGGGGCTGAAAGTCCTCGGGGTCCGGCCGGGCGACGAGGTGATCGTCGGCGACTACACCTTCCCGGCGACCGGCCACGCCGTCGTCCAGGCGGGCGCGAAGCCGGTCTTCGCCGACATCCGCCCGGACGTCTTCAGCGCGGACCCGGCGCACGTCGAAGCCCTGATCACCCCGAAGACCGTCGGCATCCTCGCGGTCGACGTCGCCGGCCAGCCCGGTGACTTCGACGAGTACCGCGCGATCGCCGGCAAGCACGGCCTCTGGCTCTTCGAGGACGCCGCCTGCGCCGCGGGGGCGACGTACAAGACACGCCCGGCCGGCAGCCTCGCCGACCTCGCCGCGTTCTCGTTCCACGGCCGCAAGGGCATCACCGCGGGCGAGGGCGGCGCGCTGGTCTCCGACCGCGAAGACCTCATCGCGCACGCCCGCAAGCTGCACACCTACGGCATCGAGCCGGCGATCAGCCGCGAAGGCTCGGACACGCTGCCCATCCCGGAGTTCCACGAGCTCGGCTACAACTTCCGCCTCTCGGACGTGCAGGCCGCGATCATGAACGTCCAGCTCGACCGCCTGCCGGACCTGCTGGCCGCCCGCCGCTCGGTCGCGAAGCGCTACCACGAGGCGTTCGCGGACGTCGGCGCGCTGACCGTGCCGGTGGAGCTGCCCGACCGCGAGCACCCGTGGCAGGCGTACCTGCTCACGGTCGCGCCCGAGGTCAGCCGCGACACGCTCGCCATGCGCATCCGCGAGCAGGGCGTCCAGTGCAACTTCGGCACCTACGCCTCGCACCTGCAGCCGATCTACGGGCCTCAGGCCCCGCTGCCCGTTTCGGCCGACGCGTTCGCGCGTCAGCTCGCCATCCCGATGCACGCCAACCTCACCGACGCGGAAGTCACCCGCGTCGGCGAGGTCGTGCGCGAAGCCGTGCAGTCCCTGTCCTGAAGCCGCCGACCGAGGAGAAATTGGTGTCCGACAAGAAGGTGTTCTTCACCGGGGGTGGCGGGTTCATCGCCGCGCACGTGATCCCGCTGCTGCTCGAGGGCGGCTACACGGTCCGGATCTTCGACAACATGACCCGCGGCGACCGCGCCCGCGTCAACGAGTTCGTCGCCACCGGCCAGGTCGAGCTGGTCGAAAAGGACGTCCGCTACGGCGGCGCGGTGCGCGAGGCGATGCGCGGCTGCACGCACGTCATCCACTTCGCGACGGTGTCGATCAACAAGTCGATCGCCGATCCGCACGAGTCGATCGACATCAACATGATCGGCAACCACAACGTCTTCGCCGCGGCCGCCGACGAGGGTGTCGAGCGGCTGGTGTTCGCCTCGACCGCGTCGGTCTACGGCGACCCGAAGCGGCTGCCGATGCACGAGGACGACGAGCTGCGCCCGCTCACGCCGTACTGCATCTCGAAGCGCGCCGGCGAGGACCTGCTCGGCTTCTACGAGCGCCAGAAGGGCCTGTCCTGGAACGCGCTGCGGTTCTTCAACGTGTACGGCCCCGGCCAGAAGATCGAGGCCTACTACACGTCGGTGATCAACCACTTCATCCAGCGCCTGCGCGCCGGCCAGCCGCCGATCATCGACGGCCGCGGCGACCAGTCGATGGACTTCGTGCACGTCACCGACCTCGCGCACGCCGTCGTCGCGGCGCTGGAGTCCGAGAAGGCGAACCTCCCGATCAACATCGGCACCGGCATCGACACGTCGATCGCGGCGCTGGCCAAGATCCTCATCGAGGCCGTCGGCGTCGACGTCGAGCCGCTGTTCAACGAGCGTGACGTGCTGGTCTCGCGCCGCGCCGCCGACATCACCCGGGCGCGGGAAGTGCTGGGCTGGGAGCCGCGGATCACCGTCGAGGACGGGATGCGGGATCTGGTCAAGGAAACGGAGTGACAACCACTGCGGGGCCAGGCCAGGGGCGTGCGATGCGCATCGCGGTGGTGAACAACTTCTTCCCGCCGCGCGTGGGCGGCAGCGCGCACATGGCGGCCTCGCTCGCGGCGCAGTTCGCCGCGGCCGGGCACGAGGTCCTGGCGATCACGGCCGCGTACGGCGAGGCCCCGGCCGAGGAGGAGCGCGACGGCTACCGCGTCGTGCGCTTCCCGGCGGTGAAGATGCCGCAGATCGGCCTGTCGATCGACTTCGACATGAGCTTCGCGTCGCTGCGGCCGGGCAACTGGCGGCGGCTGTGGAAGCTGCTGGACGAGTTCAAGCCGGACGCGATCCACCTGCACGGCCAGTTCTTCGACCTGTCGTGGCTGGCCGGCATCTGGGCGCGGCGGCACGGCGTCCCGGCGCTGCTGACCATCCACACGCTGCTGATCAGCGACAACAAGCTGTACGGCGGGGTGTTCCGGCTGCTCGACGCGGTGCTCGTGCGGCCGATGCTCGCCTACATCAAGCCGCGGTACGTCATCCTCGACAAGCTGGGCGTCGACTACTGCGTGGACCGCTACGGCACCAGCGACGCGAACTCCGAGTACTTCCCGATCGCCGTCGACACCGGCCACTTCGCGAAGCCGGTGACGAAGGACGTCCGCGCGGAGCACGGGATCGGCGACGCGCCGCTGATCGTGTCGCTCGGCCACGTCATCCCGCTGCGCAACCGGTTGCCGCTGATCGAGGCGCTGCCGTCCATCTTGGACAAGCACCCCGGGGTGCGGGTGGTCGTCGTCGGCCGCGTGTACCACGACGCGTTCCTCAAGCGGGCCGCGGAGCTGGGGGTTTCGGACGCGCTGGTCGTCACGGGCGCGGTGCCGAAGGAGGACGTCCCGGCGTACTTCGCGGCGGCGGACATCGTCACGCACGACCTCAACGGCGGCTGCGGCACCGCGTCGCTGGAGGCCATGCTGTCCGGCACGGCGACGATCGCGTCGGTCACCGAGGACAACTACCCGGGCATCGAGCTGCGCAACGGCGAGAACGTGCTGCTCGTGCGCCCGGACGACGCGGAAGCCGTGGCGCGCACGGTGATCGAGCTGCTCGACGACCCGGATCGCCGGGCCCTGATCGCGCAGCGCGAGAGCGAGCTGGTGCGGTCGAACTTCGGCCTCGACGTCGTCGCGGAGGAGCACCTCCGCACGTTCGAAAAGCTGGTGTCGGAAGCCGATGTTCTTCGATGACGAGCGCAGCCACCGGCTGCGCCCGCAGATCCTGACCGAGCTCGTCTCGCAGTACATGAACGACGCCGAGCGCGCGGCTTTTTACGGCTTGCCGCCGACCTGCCGCGTGCGCGAGCGCGTGAAGATCATCAGCCCCGAGAACCTCGAGATGGGCGAGCACTGCTGGATCGGCGAGGGCGCGGCCCTCGACGCGAGCGGCGGCCTGGAGATCGGCGAGCACACCAGCATCGGCCTGAACACGCTGATCTTCACGCATTCGAGCTGGCTGGCGAACATGACGCTGCAGAACCACTCGGGCAGCGACCTGATCGAGCGCAAGCCGGTGAAGATCGGCAAGGGCTGCTTCATCGGCGGCCTGGTGGTGATCATGGCGGGCGTGACGATCGGCGACTTCGCGACGGTCCAGCCGAACTCGGTGGTGGCGAAGGACGTTCCGCCGCGGACGCTGGTGGCGGGCAATCCGGCGCGGGTGTTCCAGCGGTACGACGAGGAGTACATCCAGTCCGAAGTGGACCGGGTGCGCGCGGAGAACGCCCGCCGCCGCGAGATCGCGGAGTCACACGGGCAGAACACTTCGGGCTGGGGAGCCCCATCGGGCGACTACTCAGAGGAGTAGCGATGCGGCAAGCTGGCGTGAGAAGATGACGTCCAGTAACTGACGGTGAGGAGAAGGCGGATGAGCGTCATGGAATGGCCTCACCATCTGCTGTCCCTCGACGACTGGACTGAACTACCGGAAACCCGGGAGTTCCATGTCGAAGTGGTCGAAGGAGTTCTCGCAGTGTCGCCGCGTCCGTTGCTGGCTCATCAGTGGGCGGTCACCCGCCTCGGGTATTGGCTCAACGAGCGGCTTCCGGCCGAGTACAGCGCGTGGAGCGAGGTCGAGGTGGTCATCGCCGAGACGCCGCTCACCGTACGGGTGCCCGACGTGGTTGTGGCTCGCACCAAGGTCATGGAGACCAACCCGGCTCGGCTCCAAGCCGGTGATGTGCGAATGGTTGTCGAGGTCTTGTCCGAGGGGAGCAGGCGGACCGACCGGGTCACGAAGTTCTCCGAGTACGCCGAGGCGGGTATCGACCACTACTGGATCGTCGATCTCGACCCACCGATCAGCATGGTCACGTATCAGCTGGTCGATGAGGACTACGAAGACTTCGGGGAACAGTCCGGCGTCGCCGAGCTGGAGTTCGCCGGTGCCGAGCTCACCATCGACCTGAACGCCCTCACCACTCCGCGCGCCCAACGGCCCTGACGTGGATGACGGCGGCACCGGCGCCGGACGCCGGCGCCGCCGTCGTGAAACCGCCCGATCCTCCCGGCGGCGAAGTCCCACGCACGGATCCGCACGCTCCGTACGCTGGACAATTTAGTACTCAGTGACCGAGCGCGAGATATCGGTTACACAACGTTTCGTCGACCTCGGCGTACGCTCACAAGATCCACGGAGCAACCTTCCGGCGCGCCGGCCGTCGCTGGGAAGGACGGAACGAGGTGACGCATGGCGCGTGGCGACGAGGAGTTCGCGGAGTTCGTTCGCGCGTCGTCGGCCCGGCTCACGCACGCCGCGTTCCTGCTCACCGGCGACCGCCACCAGGCGGAAGACGCCGCCCAGACCGCCTTCACGCGCACCTACGCGGCCTGGTCGCGCGTCCGGCACAAGGACGCCTACGGCTACGCCCGGACCGTCCTGGTGAACCACGTCATCGACGGCTGGCGGCGCCCGATCCGCGAGTACGCCACCGAGGCCATGCCCGAGCGGCAGGACGGCTCCGACGTCGACAAGGCCGTCACCCAGCGCGCCTGGCTCACCGCGGTGCTCAAGACGCTCACCGCCCGCGAACGTGCCGTCGTCGTGCTCCGGCACTTCTTCGACCTGCCGGAAGCCGAAGTGGCCCGTGAGCTCGGCGTTTCCCTGGGTACGGTGAAGAGCACGAACTCGCGGGCGCTGGCCAAGCTGCGACTCGAAGCGGCGGACCCGGAGGACACGCTGATCGGGAGGAGCGGGCGGTGAACGAACTCGACGACTTCCGCGCCGCCCTCCGGCAGCCGCCCGGCGAGCCCTTCGCCGAGCCCGATCTGGCCCGGATCATGGCCGACGGCACGCGCCTGCGGCGTCGCCGCCGCCTGCTGACCGGGGCCGCCGGGGTCGCCGCCGCGGCCGCCGTCGTGCTCGTCGTGGTGTTCGCCATCCAACTGCGGCAGCCCGCGTCCGCGCCGGTCGCGCAACCGCCCGCGCCGGCGCCGGCCGTGTCCACGACGTCGCCGGCGCCGGCCGCGGAGCAGCCGATCGGGGACGTCGTCGGCACCGGGATCCGGACTCAGTCGGGCGAGCTGGTCTTCTACGCGCGGGCCGTCGACGCGCCGGAGCTGCCGGACATCCGGTTCGGCCTGGTGGCCGGCTTCCGATCCGGGGCCTCGCTGCAGTCCGTGCTGGCGACGAACGAGTTCCGCGGCTCCGACCGGTCCTTCGGCTTCCACGCCACCGACGGCGGCGAGGTGCTCCGCGACCAGCTCATCCCGGTCTTCGGCTACTTCGCCGGCCCGGCGGCGAAGATCACGACCACGGTGCACGGCCGGACCGTCGAGGCGCACCTGGCCCGGTGGACCGCGGACGCGAACGTGGTCATCTTCTGGTTCGACCCCGCCGCCGTCCCCGACGCCGCCGTCCTGACGCCGCTGGTCGCCTACGACGCCGACGGCAAGCGGCTCACCAAGTAGGCGGTACCCGGCCACCCGATGCGGGCGTAAGACGTGGATCGTGACCTCTCGACGAGCGTTCCTCACCGCGTCGGCCGCCCTCGGCCTGGTGGCCGCCGCCGCTCCGGCCGGCGCCGCCGAACTGGGAGATCGCGGGCCCGGCGTCCCGGTCCGCCCGCAGCGTCCCGATCCGGAACTGCGCGCGCTGCTCCGCCAGGTCGACGACCGGCGGATCGAAGCGACCGTGCGGCGGCTGGCCGCGTTCGGCACCCGGCACACGCTGTCCGCCCAAGACGACCCGGTCCGCGGCATCGGTGCCGCGCGCGACTGGCTCTTCGCGCAGTTCCAGCAGGTCGCGGCGACTTCCGGGGGACGGCTGAGCGTCGAGCTGCAGTCGTACGTCCAGCCGCCCGCCGACCGGATCCCGGTGCCGACGAAGATCACCAACGTCGTCGCGACGCTGCGCGGGTCCACCGATCCCGGCCGCGTGTACGTCGTTTCGGGGCACTACGACTCGCGCCGCACCGATGTCATGGACTTCACCGGGGACGCGCCGGGCGCGGACGACGACGCCTCGGGTGTCGCGGTCGTCCTGGAGCTGGCCCGGGTGCTCTCGGCCCGGCAGCCGCCCGCGACGATCGTCTTCGCCGCCGTCGCGGGCGAGGAACAGGGCCTGTACGGCTCGCGGTTCATGGCGCAGCAGTTCAAGGCGGCCGGCACCGACGTCCAGGCGATGTTCACCGACGACATCGTCGGCTCGAGCCGCGCCGACGACGGCACGCGCGATCCGTTCACGATCCGCCTCTTCGCCGAAGGCGTTCCGACGGCGGAAACCCCGGCCGAGGCGACCCTGCGCCGCAGCATCGGCGGCGAGAACGACTCCCCGCCGCGGCAGCTGGCCCGGTTCGTGAAGTCCGTGGCGGAGAACGACGCGACCGGCATGACCGTCCGGGTCGTCTACCGCCGCGACCGCTACCTCCGCGGCGGCGACCACATCGGCTTCCTGGAACAGGGCTACCCGGCGGCGCGGTTCACCGAACCGAACGAGGACTTCGCGCACCAGCACCAGGACGTCCGCGTCGAAAACGGCGTCCAGTACGGCGATCTGCCGGAGTTCTGCGACTTCCCGTTCACCGCCCGGGTCGCGCGGGTGAACGGCGCCGCGCTGTGGTCGCTGGCCACCGCGCCGGGCACGCCGAAGGGCGTGAAGATCCGCACGGCGGCGCTGACGAACGACTCCGAGCTGCTCTGGACGGCCACGCCGGGCGCCACGAGCTACGAGGTCGTCTGGCGCGAAACGACCGCCCCGGACTGGACGCACGCCCTCGACGCCGGCCCGGCGCTGACGGCGAAGATCGATCTGTCGAAGGACAACGTCTTCTTCGGCGTCCGCGCGGTGGGCGCCGGCGGGCGCCGGAGCCCGGCCGCGTTCCCGGTGCCGGTGAGCTAGGCCGCGGCCTGCGTCAGGACCTGCTCGACGACGTGGTGCGAGGGCAGGATCAGGTCGCGCTCGGCGGCGGCGTCGATCTTGCCTTCGAGGAGGTCGCAGAAGCGGTCCAGCTGGGTGGCGAGGGGCTCCCGGGCCGTGACGAGCTCCGGGATCTCGATGACCGTCTGCTGCCGGTAGCCGAGGCCGTCCGGGGTGACGGAGTCGTGCGAGATGTGCCGGTAGATCGTGACGTCGCGGCGCAGCAGGTCGATCTCGATCAGCCGGTCGAGCTCCGACACCATCAGCGACCGGACCTTCCGCTGCCCCAGCCGCGAGGCCGACACCGTGGCCAGGCCGGTCGGGAACGACAGCACCGTCTCGATGGTGTCCTCGGCGCCGTCGGCCGACTGCGGGTGGAAGTAGCCCGCGCCGGAGGTCACGCGCTTCGGCGTCGCGCCCCCGAAGAACTGGATCGCCAGGTCGACGTCGTGCACCAGCAGGTCCCACGCGACGCCGGTCTTGATGCGCGGCGCGTACGGGCCGTGGCGGCGGGCCATCAGGTGGATCGGCTCCTGCACCAGCGCCCGCGCGGTCATCACCGCCGGGTTGTAGCGCTCCAGCAGCCCGCACATCAGCGGGATGTCGTTCTTCGCCGCCAGCGAGACGATTTCCTGGGACTTCTCGAAGCTGTTGCAGACCGGCTTCTCGACCAGCATCGGCTTGCCCTGGCGGAAGATCTCCTGCGCCAGGTCGTAGTGCACCTCGGTGGCCGACGCGAGCACCACGGCGTCCACATCGGACAGTTCACCGATCTCCGGCGTCCACTGCGTTTCGTACCGCTCGGCGACGGCCCGGCCCGCTTCCTCGCGCGGATCGATCACGCGGACCAGGTCGACGCGCTCGTTGCCGGCGAGCACGCGGGCGTGGAGGGAACCCATGTTCCCGGTACCGACCAGAGCGATCCGATGCGTCATGCGCCCAGTACCTCGCGAACGGTTTCGATGATGGTGTCCAGGTCGGACTCGGTCAGGTGCGGGTGCACCGGCAGCGACAGCGCCTGCTCCGAAACGGCGCGGGCCACCGGGAAGTCCTCGACGCGCGCGCCCGGGATCAGGTCGTGACCCGCGTAGCAGTCGTAGTCGAAGACGATCTTGGGGTAGTAGATGCCGTTGCCGATGCCGCGCTCGGTCAGCGCCGCGGCGAGCTCGTCGCGCGACAGGAACGCGTGCGGCCCGACCAGCACCGTGTACTGGTGCCACACGTGCTCGCGGCCCGGCAGCACCTGCGGGACGTCGAGGCCCGGCGTGCCGGCGAGGCCCTCCGACAGGCGCTTCGCGTTCGCCTGGCGGGCGGCGGTCAGCTGGTCGAGCTTCGCCAGCTGCGGGATGCCGACGGCGGCGTGCAGGTCGGTCATCCGGTAGTTGTGCCCGGCGACCTCGTACTGGTAGCGGGCGCGCATGCCCTGGTTGCGCAGCACGCGCAGCTTGTCGGCCAGCGCGTCGTCGTCCGTGGTGATGACGCCGCCCTCGGCGGTGGTGATGTTCTTCGTCGCGTACAGCGAGAAGCAGCCGATGCCGAACGAGCCGGCCGGCTTGCCTTCGAACGACGCGCCGACGGCCTGCGCCGAGTCCTCGATCACGTGCAGGCCGCGCTCGGCGGCCAGGGGCGCGAGCTTGCCCATGTCGGCCGTCTGGCCGTAGAGGTGCACCGGCATGAGGACCTTCGTGCGGTCCGTCACAGCCTTCGCGACGGCATCCGGGTCGATCGCGAAGTCGTCGCGCCGGATGTCGGCGAACCGGACGGTGGCGCCGGCCTCGAGAATGGCGTTCAGCGTCGCCACGAAGGTGAACGGCGAGGTGATGACCTCGTCGCCCGGCCGCAGGTCGAGCACCTGGAGCGCGGCCACCAGCGCGGTGGTCCCGTTGTTGACCGCGATCGCGTGCTTCGTCCCGGAGACCGCCGCGAAGGCGTCTTCGAAGCGCTTGACCATCGGTCCCTGTGCGATGGCGCCGGAGCGCAGCACCTCGACGACGAGGTCCTCCGCGTCGCGGACGTCGACCACGGTGATGGGGATCATGGGCAGTCTCTCTCGGCAGGCGATTTCGGCGCGTCCGGTACAGTGAGCCGCCGGTTCTGCGCCCGGCTGCCCTGCAACAACGCGGGCCACACGTTACCGGGCGCGATGGCACGCCCAGTACCCAGCCGCCGACGAACGGATACCCGCCCGTGGCCAACCGCATCCACCCGACCGCCGTCATCGGCGAAGGCGTCGAGCTCGGCGAGGACAACGTCATCGGGCCGTTCGCCGTGGTCGCCGGGCCGGTCCGGATCGGCGACGGGAACTGGATCGGCCCGCACGTGACGATCGGCACGCCCGGCGAGGACCGCAGCCGCCCCCACCCGGCGGCCTGGGAAGACGCCCCGACCGGCGACCCGGACCACGACGGCCACGGCGTCGTCATCGGCAGCCGCAACCGGATCCGCGAGTACGTGAGTGTCCACCAAGGGACCTGGCGGACGACGACGGTCGGCAGCGACGGCTACTACCTCCGCAACTCCCACATCGCGCACGACTGCCTGGTCGGCGACGGCGTCACGATCGCCTCCAACGCCGTCACCGGTGGCCACTGCCACATCTGGGACGGCGCGAACCTCGGCATGGGCGCGATCCTGCACCAGAAGGTCGTGATCGGGCCCGGCGCGATGATCGGGATGGGTTCGGCGGTGCGGCGCGAGATCGGCGCGTTCACCATCGCCGTCGGCAACCCGGCCCGCGTCACCGGCGTCAACGTGGTGGGCCTGTCCCGCCGCGGTCTCGACGAGGAGACGATCGAGGCACTCGGGCCGTGGCTGAAGGGCAAGGAAGGTCTCCCGGACGTCACGCTGCCCGGCGACCTCTCTACCTTGGTAAAGGCGTGGGACGCCCGCCCGCGCGAAGAGCACTAGGAGCTGCCTGATGTCGGAAGTCGCCCCCAAGCTGCGCGAGGTCTTCGTCGAGGCGCTGGACCTCGACGGCGGCGTGGACGTCGAGAACCTGAAGTACCGCGACATCGAGGCGTGGGACTCGGTCGGCCACATGGCGCTGGTCGCGGCCATCGAGGACGAGTTCGACGTCGAATTCGACACCGACCAGGTCATCGACATGTCGAGCTTCAAGGTCGCCGTCGACATGGTGACCGAGCTGCAGTCGAAGAATGACTGATTTGCCGCTGTCCGGTCGCGTCGCGCTCGTCACCGGCGGGACGCGGGGGATCGGCCTGGCCACCGCCCGCGCTTTGGTGGAGTGGGGCGCGACGGTGGTGCTCACCGGCCGCGACGAGGCTCGCGCCAAGGAGGCGGCCGCCTCGGTGGGCGCCTCCGGGCTCGCGCTGGACGTCACCGACGCGAAGGCGGTGTCTTCGCTGGTCAGGGGGGTCGCCAAGGAGCACGGCAAGCTGGACGTCGTCGTCGCGAACGCCGGGATCATGGAGGACGCGCTCCTCGGGATGATCAAGGAAGACCTCGTCGACACGACGCTGAGCACGAACGTCGCCGGCACGCTGCACACCGTCCAGGCCGCGGCCCGGGCGATGATGCGGAAGAAGACCGGCTCGATCGTCGTGCTCGCTTCGATCGTCGGCGAGTACGGAAGCGCTGGTCAGACCGTGTATGCGGCGTCGAAGGCGGCGGTGGCGAACATCGCGCGTTCGGCGGCGAAGGAGCTCGGCCGGTCCGGCATCCGCGTCAACGCGGTCGCGCCGGGCGTGATCGAGACCGATCTGACCGCGGGCCTGAGCGAGGACGCGAAGGCCGAAAACTCGGGCCGGACGCCGCTCGGGCGCCTGGGCCGGCCCGAAGAGGTCGCGAACGCGATCCGGTTCCTGGTGAGCGACGAAGCGTCGTTCATCACCGGCCAGGTGCTGGGGATCGACGGAGGCTTGGTGCTGTGACGTTGCTGGGTGCGGGGGCTCGGCTGGTGGACGTGGCCGGGGGCCGCACGCTGGCGGGCGCGGAACTGGCGGCCGAGGTCGGCCGCGCGATGGAGGCGCTGAGCGCGCTGCCCACCGGGGTCGTCTTCGCGCGGATGGCGGTCGACCTGCCGAGCGTGCTGACCTACCTGGGCGCGTTCGAGTCCGGGCGCGCGATCGCGCTGATCGACCCGGCCCTCGACGCCGACGTGCTCGCCGGGCTGGTCTCGCGCTTCCGCCCGGCGGCCGTGCTGTCGGCCTCCGGTGACGCGCCGGACGGGTACTTCGTCCGGGGTGACGACTGGGTCCGCTCTTCGGCTGACGGCGTCAGCCCGCACCCCGACCTCGCCGTCCTGCTCCCGACCAGCGGCTCGACCGGCAACCCGAAGCTCGTCCGGCTTTCCCGCGAGGCGATCCTCACCAACGCCGACGCCATCGCGCAGGTGCTGCACATCGACGCCGACGAGGTCGCGCCGACGTGCCTGCCGCTGCACTACAGCTACGGCCTGTCGGTGCTGAACTCGCACCTGGTGCGAGACGCGACCGTCGTGATCGAGCCGTCGGGCGTGCTCGGCCGCGGGTTCTGGGACGCGGTGACCGCCCACGGCGTCACGTCGCTTTCGGGTGTCCCGTACCACTACGAAATGCTGCGGCGGCTCAAGTTCGACCCCGCGAAGTACCCGACGCTGCGGACGTTGACGCAGGCCGGCGGGAAGCTGCGCGACGAGCTGATCGCCGAGTTCAACGACAGGATGCTCGCCGTCGGCGGCCGGATGTACGTCATGTACGGCCAGACCGAGGCGTCGCCGCGGATGACGACGGTGCCCGCCGAACGGCTGGCCGAAAAGCTCGGTTCCGCCGGGCCGGCGCTGCCGGGCGGGAAGTTCTCGGTCCGCCGGGACGACGGCTCGGAGACCACGCACCCGAAAATTGTCGGTGAGGTCGTCTACCGTGGGCCCAACGTGATGATGGGCTATGCGGACGACGAGTCCGGACTGGCCAAGGGCGACGAATTCGGTGGCGTGCTGGCCACCGGTGACCTCGGGTACCTCGACCAAGAGGGCTACCTGTTCATCACCGGCCGGCTCAAGCGCATCGGCAAGGTCTTCGGCAACCGCGTCAGTCTCGACGACCTCGAGCAGGCCGCGCGCACGGCGGCGGTGGGGATCGACGTGGTGGCCGCGGTGGCCGCCGGAGACAAGGTCGTGCTGTTCGCCGAAGGGGTCGACAAGGACATCTGCAAGGACGCGTCGCGGGCGCTGTCCGAGCGGCTGCACCTGCACGTCAGCGGGTTCGACGTCCGCCCGATCGAAACCGTGCCGCTGCTGGCCAGCGGCAAGATCGACTACCGGACCTTGGAGGGGCGGGTATGAGTGTGTTCACGCGGTCGCAGGCCGACCGGGAAGCCTTGCTGCTGCCCGAGCTGGCCGCGCTGACGGCCCACCACCGGGCGAACTCCGAGGGCTACGACCGGATCTTGGCCTCGCTGGGGATCGCGTCCGACGCCTCTTTCGCCACGATCGCCGACCTGCCGTGGCTGCCGGTGCGCATGTTCAAGACCCACGACCTGAAGTCCGTGCCGGACAGCGAGGTGTTCAAGACCCTCACGTCGTCCGGCACCACCGGCGCCGGCGCGTCGCGGATCTACCTGGACAAGGAGGCGGCGGGCGCGCAGACCAAGCAGCTGGGCGCGACGCTGCAGGAGGTCCTCGGCGGCGAGCGGCTGCCGATGCTGATGGTCGACACGATCGGCATCATCAAGAACCGCCGCTCGTTCTCCGCGCGCGGCGCCGGCGTGCTGGGCATGGCGAACTTCGGCCGCAAGCACACGTACGTGCTCGACGAAAACGACCAGCCGGACATCGAGGCCGTCAAGAAGTTCCTGGCGGAGTACGGCGACAAGCCGTTCCTGATCTTCGGTTTCACCTTCATGGTGTGGCTGTACCTCTACGAGGTCGCGCGGGACCACGGGCTGGACCTGTCGAACGGCATCCTGATCCACAGCGGTGGCTGGAAGAAGCTGATCGATCGCGCGGTCGACAACACGGAGTTCCGGCGGCGGTTCAAGGAGGACACCGGGCTCACCCGGATCCACAACTACTACGGGATGATCGAGCAGATCGGCACGGTGTTCCTCGAAGGCCCGTCCGGGAACTCGCTGTACTGCCCGGACTTCGCCGACGTCGTGATCCGGAACCCGGAGACGTGGGAAGAGCAGCCGGTCGGGGCGCCGGGCGTGATCGAGGTCGTCTCGACGCTGCCGCGGTCCTACCCGGGGCACGTCCTGCTGACCGAAGACCTCGGCGTGTACAACGGCATCGACGACGGCGACTGGCCGGGCAAGCACTTCTCCGTGCTCGGGCGGCTGCCGAAGGCGGAGGCCCGCGGCTGCTCCGACACGTTTTCGGGAGCGGCGGCATGACTTCCCTGACCCAGCGGTTCCCCGCCGCTTCCGGCATCGAGGTCGGCGAGCTGGTCTCCCAGCTGCGCGCTGAGCCGCCGGGTGGCCGGTTGCGCGTCGGCGACCCGCGGATCGTCGAGTTCGTCACGAAGTTCGCCCGCAAGCTGCTGGCCCCGGCCACCGCGCGCCGGTTCCCGGAGCTGGCGTCGCTCGGCTTCTTCCTGCGCAAGGGCGAAATCGCCAAGGCGCTGTCCACTCTGGACACTTCGGGCACCGCGCTGCGGTTCCCGCGCGGGCTGGTGTTCCACGTGCCGCCGGCGAACGTCGACACGATCTTCGTCTACTCGTGGGCGCTGTCCGCGCTGGCGGGCAACCACAACGTCGTGCGGGTGTCGTCGCGCTCGGCGGGGGCCGCCGAGGCGGTGCTGGAGGCGCTGAACGCGGCACTGTCCGAAGTGGACCCGGCGACCGCGGCCGCCATCACGGCCACCCAGCGCATGGTGACCTACGACCGCAGCGACGAGGTGAGCGGCGCCCTGTCGCTGGCCGCGGACCTGCGCGTCATCTGGGGCGGCGACGGCTCGGTCGCGGCCCTGCGCAAGTACCCCCTGGCCCCGCACGCGCGTGACCTGACGTTCCCGGACCGGTCCTCGTTCGCCGTCGCGTCGGTGGCGGGCTGGCAGCGAGCGTCCTCCGAAGAGCGCCGCGCGGCCGCCGAAGGCTTCTACAACGACTCGTACTGGTTCGACCAGGCCGCCTGCTCGTCCCCGCGCGCGGTGTTCTGGGTCGGCGACGAGCCCGGCGCCCGGGCCGCGGGGCAGGAGTTCCGCACGCTGCTGGCGGCGGTGCTGGAGACGAAGCAGCACGTCACCGAGCCCGCGATGGCGGTCCAGAAGCGCGTCTCGGCGTACGGCGCGGCGGCCGACGGACTGGTCAAGGAGATCGCGTTCCAGGGCAACGGCCTGGCCACGCTCGAGCTGACCGACCCGGCGGTGCTGCCGCGCGAGTGGCTCGGCGCCGGCACGTTCGCCAACGCGCGCGTGTCCTCGCTGGCCGACCTGGTGCCGATCGTGCTCCGCAAGGACCAGACGGTCAGCCAGTTCGGCTTCACGGCCGAGGAGCTGACGGCGTTCGCGCACGAGCTCGCGGGCCGCGGCGTCGACCGGATCGTGCCGTTCGGCTCGGCCCTGACCTTCTCGGCGGTGTGGGACGGCTACGATCTGCTGTCCGAGTTCAGCCGCCTGGTCACGGTCCAGGCCTGAGGAGAGCCGTCGATGACGACAGTTGAGGACCTGCCGGCTGCCGGCAAGCAGCCGAAGTCCACCCGGGCGAAGATCCTCGACGTCGTCCGGTGGGTGGCGATCCTGCTGGTCATCGGCTTCGCGGCGAAGCAGCTGGCGGCCAACTGGGGCGAGTTCTGGCACACCCTGCGTGATGTCGCCTGGGAGTCGTCCCTGCTCAGCCTGGTCGCCCTGGTCGCGGCGATCCTGGTGTCGACCTGGGGCTGGCAGGTGATGGTCGACGACCTGGGCGAGCCGATCGGCTACGCCCGCGGTGCGCAGATCTGCCTGGTCGGCTCGCTCGGCAAGTACGTGCCGGGCTCGGTCTGGGCGTACCTGCTGCAGATGGAGCTGGGCCGCAAGGCGGGCCTGGCCCGCGCCCGGATCTTCACCGGTTCCCTGATCCAGCTCGGCGTGGGCGTGGTGTCGGCGCTGGTGGTGTCGCTCCTGGCGGCCCCCGCGGTGTTCAGCAACAGCCCGCGCGCGCTGTGGCTGTTCGTGCTCATCCCGCTCGGCCTGGCGATGCTGCACCCGAAGATCCTCACCTGGGGCACCTCGCTCGTGCTGCGGATCCTCCGCCGTCCGCCGCTGCAGCACCCACTGGGCTGGCGCGTGATCGGCAAGGTCTTCGGCGCCTCGACAGCGGCGTGGTGCCTGCAGGGTGTCCACCTCTGGCTGCTGGCCAACTCGGTGGGCACGCCGGGCCTCAGCGGCTTCGTGCTGTGCGTGGGCGCGATGGCCGTGGCGATGACGGTGGGCACGTTCGCGTTCATCCTCCCCAGCGGCGTCGGCGTCCGCGAGGTGGCCCAGGTCGCGGTCCTGACGGCCAGTGGCTTGACGGTCGGCCAGGCCACGGCGTTCGCGGTGGCGTCCCGCGTGATGTTCACGGTGGCGGATCTCCTGACGGCGGGCTTCGCGGCGGTCGCGGCCCGCTCGGTCCGCCCCGCGGCCACCCCCGCCTGACCCGGGGTTGTCCCCCGGTTGTCCACAGGCCTTACGCACATGTGGACAACTCCGACCCGCTCGCTGGAGCGCATGCGCTGGCCGGCCGGTGCCGCGCGGTGCCCGAGCTGCCCACCGCGCGGCGGTGACCACGCTCGATCGCCCGGCCGACCAGAGCCGCCGACGCCGAGCCCACCCCTCACGGCACCAGCCGGTAGATCACCGCGTCCGGGTTCCGGTACACCGCCCTCAAGAACGGCTCGCCCGCCAATCCGGTCAACCCCGGCTGATAAGGCCGGCCCGGTTCGGCGGCCGGTTTTCCCAGAATGACCCAATGGATGTTCAGCCGGCGCACCGCCGCCCGCACCGCCGGGTCCGTCGAATAGTTTCGAAAGCGGTTCGCCAGCAGCACCGCGTCCGCCGGTGGGGAAGTTTCGTCGAAATGCGCGGCGACCGTTCGAATTCCTGTCAACGCGTATGTCCACGCGGTTCCGTCGAACCGGTCGTTCATGGCCCATTCGCCGGGTCCGGCCCGCGCGCCGAGTTCCGCCATCGCCGTCTGCTCACCGGGCGTCACGGGCAGCGTCGACGGGTCCGCCGCCTGGTAGCCCAGGTACACCTGGTGCCCGTTGGAGCGGACGTACAGCCCGTTCGTGAGCAGCACGAACCCCAGCAGGACCACCGAGACGACAGCGACCGGCGGGACCCGGGACGGCAGCCGATCGCGTAGCCAGGCCTGTGTCGAGGCCAGGCCGTGGGCCGCCAGGACCGACAGCGGGACCGCGGCCATCGAGAAGAACCGGTACGGGTCGTCCCACCAGGGCCGCGACAGCGCCATGGCGATCGGTGCGTTCGACGACGCCACCGCCATGTAGGCCAGGCCGGTCACCGCCGCCGTCAGGCCGATCCAGCGCAGCTCACCCGCCCGCGCGAAGAACACGATCCCCAGGAACAACGCCACCGACAGCCACACCTGCGGGTGCGGCTCGAGGTGCTGGAACCCCAGCAGCGCACCCAGCGCCGTCGAGGCGCGGTACTCACTCGGCCAGCCGTAGTACGGCACCGCCAGCCCCAGTGCCCCGAACAGCTGCAGCCAGGCCACCAGCAGCGAAACCACCGCGATCGGCAGCAGCGCCAGGAGGTCGCGGCCGAGCCGGCGCCACCCCGTGAGCCAGCGCTGCACCAGCAGCGGCCCGGCGAACAGGATCCCGCCGAACAACGTCGACGAATGAATGCACAGCAGCCCCGCCGCGGCCAGCACGAGCACCAGCGCCGTGTCCGGTGCGGGCCGCTCCAGGTAGCGGCGCAGGGCCACCGCGGCCAGCGGCGTCAACGCCACCCCCAGCGCGAACGGCAGCAGCGGCCCCCGGCTCATCGACTCGTAGACGCCCATCACCGGCGCCACCGCCGTCAGCGCCACCGCGCCGGCGAGCACCGCCCGGCCGCGGAACTCCCGCACCAGCGTCACCAGCGACAACGCCAGCAACGCCGGCAGCAGCACCGTGTTCGCGTCCAGCGTCTCCGGGATCGACACCCCGCCGAGCCGGTAGGTCACCGCCGCCAGCAGGTGGTAGGCGTTGGGGTAGAACACCGGCGCCGCGTCGCCGTACCAGTTCACGTGGCCCGTGCCGAACAGGCTGCCGTCGCCCGTGGCGGCGATGTAGCGGACGGCGTTGCCGTGGTAGACCGCGTCGAAGCCCTGCGGGAGCGCCCCGATGCAGCCCAGCCCGAGCAGCACGGCGGCCGTCCCGATCGCCGCCGCGAACAGCAGGCACGCCAGCACCGCCAGGTGCCCGCGCCGCGCCCACAGCCCCGGATCGGGCGCCGGTCGGCGGCGGCGCACCGTGCTCCTCCGGACACCGAAGGCGATCGCGGCGAACACGACGGCCGAGCCGGCGTAGGTCAGCGGGGTGAACGGCAGCCCGGCCGCCGCGGCCCACGGACCGGTCAGCCCGCCGGCGGCGTAGCTCAGCAACGGCGCCATCCCGGCCACGACCCAGCCGCGCAAACCCGCGGCGAGACCGATCACGAGACCGGGCACGACGATGACGACAATGGCGATGCCGGCGGAGAGCACGCTCGAGACTAAGCCCGGAATGGCCGGCCGGATGCGCTGTGCCGGCACCCCGATCGGTGCTTTTCCGGGACGTCACTTCAACCGTCGGAGGCGGCACCCGTTCGGGTTATTCTGGGCCGTGAATTTCCCTGATTGACTGTCGCCGGCGAAGTGATCCGCCCCAATTCGGGCCTGTGCTCGGCTCACGGGAAACGCCTCGCCGCCGAGGACCGATAACCTGGCCGGGGAACCGGCCGGGCGGGTGCGGTGACGAGGTGGAGGGGGCCGGGTGGTCTACGCGGTCGTGGTGGCGTGGCTGGTCGTCGCCGCGATCGTGGTGCTGACCTGGCACCGCCTCGACGCCGACCGCGGCTGGCGCGCGTTCGTCCTGACCCTCGTCCTCGGCCTTTCCCTGCTGCACCAGCTGCTGTTCGCGACCGTCACCGAGGACGCGCTCGTCACGTTCCGCTACGCGCAGAACATCGCCGACGGCAACGGCCCGGTCTTCAACCCCGGCGAACGCGTCGAGGGGTACACGAACTTCCTCTGGCTGGTGCTGGTCGCCCTGCCGCGCGCCGCGTTCGGGGCCGACGTCCGCACCACGGCCGTCGTCCTGGGGGTCGTCGCCGCGCTCGGCTGCGTGCTCGTGTCCTGCTTCCTGGTCAACCGGATCGTCGCCGCGCCGCGCCCGGCGATCGGCGTCGCCGCCGCCGTGCTCACCGCGAGCGCCGGCGGCCTCGCCGTGTACGGGGCTTCGGGCTCCGAGGTCCCGCTGTTCGTGCTGCTCGTCCTGGCCACCGGCTACGCGCTCGCCGCGCGCCGCCCGGTCGTCGCCGGGGTGCTCGTCGCTTTCGCCGTCATGACCAGCCCGGAAGGCCTGGTGGTCGCCGTGCTGGCCGGCCTGTGGCTCGCCGGCGCCGCGCTCAAGGGGAGGCACAGCTGGTGGGCGCCGGTCGGGTACGTGCAAAGCGCGCTGGTCTTCCTGATCCCGCGGCTGGCCTGGCGCGCGACGTTTTACCAGCACTTCGTCCCCGCGCCGCTGGCCGCGAAGCTCGGTGGGACGCTCGACGCGCGCGTCGCCGCCGGCTGGCCGTACCTGTCCGGGTTCGCCCTGGCGCACCAGGGATTCCTGCTGCTGGGGCTGGTCGCCGCGGTCGCGCTGGCGCTGCGCCGCACCGAAACGGCGGCTCGGGGCGATGCCGTGGTGGGCGCGGCTGCCGTTCGCGGGTCCCGGGAGGCGCCGGCTCGGGGTGAAGCCGCGGTGGGCACAGCGGCTTCCCGGGTGGCGGAGTCCCCGGCTCGGGGCAATGCCGTGGTGGGCACCGCCGTGGAGGCCCGGGCCCTGCTCTGGCTGTTGTTCGCGATGGCCGCCGGGCTGGCCACGGCCGCGGTGCTCATCGGCGGCGATCCGGGCCCGTCGTGGCGGCTGCTGGCCCCGCTGCCGCCGCTGCTCGCCGTCGCGGCCGCGGGGACGTACGGCGTGCTGACCGTGAACGTCGTGGCCAAGCCGTCGCCGCGGCCGAAGCCGTGGACCGGTGGGACGCGGCTGGTGCCGGTGACCGCCTGCGGGCTGGCCGGGATCGCGATCCTCGTCTCGGTGTTCAGCCCCGAGATGCTCGACCGCGTCCGCGTCTGGCACTCGCACGGCACCGAGCTCGCCGAAATCGGCGGCTGGCTGGGCGATTACCTGCCGCCCGGATCGGTGGTCAGCACCGCCGCGCCCGGCGCGCTCGCCGCCCACGGCGGGCCGTTGCTCATCATCGACGTCCTCGGCCGCACCGACGACCACATCGCCCGCGAAGGACGGCACGACGGCGGCACCGCGACCGACTACGACTACGTCGTCAACGTCCGCCGCCCGACCGTCGCCGTGCCCGCCGACGGCGGTTACGCCGACCGCCAGCACTGCGCGATCGACCCGGTGTACGCGGGCAAGTACGAGGTCGCGACCTTCCGCCGCGTCGGCACGCCCTACTGGGTCTCGGTGTACCCGCGGGCGGAACAGGTGAAGACCCTGGTCGCCGACCTCGACCAGGGACCGGACTTCCGCTACGTACCCTGTCCTTCGTGAAGCTCGAGGCCCCGGACCGGCAGCTGAGCGCCGAGGCGCGGCTCGGGCTCGGGGTGTTCGGCACGTCGCTCGCCCTGTTCGTGGTGCGGTTCCTGGTGCCGCGGCCGATCGCGATGTCCAACAACGGCGACGGCGGCCGGGTGCTGTGCGGTGCCGGGATCACCTGGAAGGGCCTGCCCGAGCCGTTCGTCCACCTCGCCTACACGCCCGCGCCGGGGACGCCGCCGTGCCGCCCGACGTACCTGCTCACGCAGAGCTGGCTCGCGGACCTCGCCGTCCGGATCGGCCGGCTGATCGGCCTCCCCGGCACGCTGAGCCTCGTCATCCTGGGCCTGCTGAGCAGCGTCATCGCGGCGGCGGCGATCACCGCGATCGTGCTCGGCCTGCCGCACCCGCGCCGCACCCGGCTGTTCGTGGCGGCCGGGCTCCTGCTGGTCGTCGCGGATTCGGCGTTCTTCGGGTACTTCGCGGCGATCCTCGGCGAAGGCGCGGCCTTCCTCGGCCTGCTGCTCGCCGCCGGTGGCCTGCTCCTGACCGCGCGCGAGGGCCGGTGGAGCCACGCGGGCATGGCGGTGACGTTCGTGGGCGGCGTCCTGGCGGTCAACGCCAAGGTCCAGACGCTGATCATCCTGCCGATCCTCGCGCCGGCGATCCTGCTGGTCCGGCCGGGCAGGCTGCGCGGGGCCAAGCGGTGGGCGTCGGCGGTGCTGGTCATCGGCGCGATCGGCGCCGTCACGCTCTACGCGCAGCAGAGCGTCGAGCCCGCGCGAGCCCCTGACGGCACGTACACCGAGTTCCCGGGCGACGACTCGCGCGAGATCAACGTCTTCAACTCGATCTTCCTCAACATCGTCGACGGGCGGCACGACACCCGGGCCGACCTGGCCGAGCTCGGGCTGCCGCCGTCGTTCGCGCAGTACGCGGGCAACGGCTGGTGGCACCCGCACCCGGCCACGATGGACCCGCTGTACCCGCGGTACCGCGACAAGATCAGCCGCCGGAACGTCGTGACGTACTTCGCCACGCACCCGGGCCGGACCCTCGAGGTGCTCGACCGCGCCGCGACCGACCAGCTCACGGCGCGCCCGGACTACCTCGGCAGCTTCGACCAGAGCGCCGGGTTCCCGCCGCACGCCCAGGAGCACCGGGTGCCGGTGGTGTCGTGGCTGACCGGCCTGATCGCCCCGCTCGGGCTGTTCGCGCTGGTGCCGATCTGGCTGATCGCGGCGGTCAGGGCCTGGCGACGACGCCGGACCGCGCTGGGGGTCGCGCCCGCGTTCCTGCTCGCCGTCTCGGTGACGCAGTTCGGCACGGCGGCGCTGGGCGACGGCATCGAGGGCGTCAAGCACCAGTCCGTCGCCCTGTTCGCGCTGCTGATCGCGCTCGTATTGTGTTCTTCCCCGCTGAACCGTCGTTCCGAACCTACGGTCCCGTAACCTTGCCGGATGGCTGACCTGGTTTACCCGCCCGTGATCGCGGCGGCCCGGACGATGTTCCGGGTACTCGACAACCGCATCCGGATCGAAGGTGCGGAGCACATCCCGCGCCGCGGCGGTGCGGTCATCGCCTGCAACCACGTGAGCTACCTGGACTTCATCTTCTGCGGCCTCGGCGCCCGCCCGGCCAAGCGGCTGACGCGGTTCATGGCGAAGAAGGAGATCTTCGACAACCGCATCGCCGGGCCGCTGATGCGCGGCATGCACCACATCTCCGTCGACCGCTCCGCCGGGCTCGCCTCCTACCGCGAGGCGCTCGGGAAGCTGCAGTCCGGCGAGGTCGTCGGCGTCTTCCCCGAAGCCACCATCAGCCGGTCGTTCACCGTCAAGGAGATCAAGTCGGGCGCCGTCCGGATGGCCGCGGCGGCCCACGTCCCGGTGGTGCCGATGGCGCTGTGGGGCACCCAGCGGCTCTGGACGAAGGGCCGGCCGAAGGACCTGACCCGCCGGCACGTGCCCGTCTCGATCCTCATCGGCGAGCCGATGCACCCGGCGAAGGGTGACGACTGGGACGTCGTGACCAAGGAGCTGCGCACCCGGATGAGCGCGCTGCTCGACCGGGCCCAGGCCGAGTACCCGGACCAGCCGGCGTCCGACGAGGACCGCTGGTGGCTGCCCGCCCACCTGGGCGGCACGGCGCCGACCCCGGCCGAAGCGGCCGAGCTCGACCGCCACTAGAGAGCTAGAACCAGCGCTCGAGAACCTGCGCGACGCCGTCCTCGCCGGCCGGGCCGGTGACCTCGTCGGCCACCGCGAGCAGCTTCGGGTGCCCGTTCTGCATCGCGACGCCGTGGCCGGCCCAGCGGAGCATCTCGACGTCGTTGGGCATGTCGCCGAACGCGATCACCTGCGCGGGGTCGACTTCCAGCCGCTCGGCGACGTCGGCGAGGCCGGTCGCCTTGGTGATGCCGTGCGCGGACACCTCGACCAGGCCGCCCGACGACGAGTACGTCACGTCGACGTCCCGGTCGAACAGCGCGTCGACCGCGTCCGCCATCTCCTGGGACGACATCCCGCGGTGGCTGACCAGCAGCTTGATCGCCGGGTGCCCGAGGACCTCGGCGCGCGGCCCGGTGCGGCCTTCGCCGTCGCCCCACGGGTTGTGGTAGTCCGGCTCGATCACGAAGTTGCGCATGTCGTGGTCGACCGCGCCGGTGCTGACGCGCTCGGTCGCCAGCCGGCAACCCGGCAGCGCCTTATCGAGCGCGTGCGCGATGTCGTGCAGCAGCGTGGGCTCGAGCAGGCCGTGCACCTCGATGACCTCTTCGCGGCCGCAGTCGTACAGGACCGCGCCGTTCGCGCACACCGCGTACCCGGTGAGCTCGAGCGGCTTCGCGATCGGGGCGATCCACCGCGGCGGGCGGCCGCTGGCCAGGACGAACGGCACTCCCGCCTCGATCGCCCGGCGGACGGCCGCGATCGTGCGGCCGGTCAGGGATTCGGAGGGGCCGAGCAGGGTGCCGTCGACGTCGGACGCGATCAACTGGGGTCTCTCCACCCGGCCATTGTCCCTGACTCGTTCGGGGGAAGACTTCCCCGTCCGTGCGACGGCCGGTGGTAACCGATAGCGTCCGGACCCGTGCGAGTTGGCATCGTGATTCTTCCGGAAGATCGTTGGTGGGCCGCCGAGCCGAAGTGGCGCGCGGCCGAGGAGTACGGCTTCGACCACGCCTGGACCTACGACCACCTGGGCTGGCGCAACCTGGTCGACGGACCCTGGTTCTCCGCCGTCCCGACCCTGACCGCGGCGGCGATGGTGACGTCCCGCATCCGGCTCGGCACGTTCGTCGCGTCGCCGGTCGCCCGGCACCCCGTGCCGTTCATGCGCGAGCTGAACACCCTCGACGACGTCTCGGACGGCCGGCTCGTCCTCGGCGTCGGCGCGGGTGTCGACCACCACCACTACGACGGCGCGGTGCTCGACGCCCCCGAGCTGACGCCCAAGCAGCGCGTCGACCGCTTCACCGAGTTCGTCGAGGCGCTCGACGGGCTGCTCATGACCGACAAGTTCGACTTCGACGGCGAGTACTACCGGGCCCGCGGGGCCCGCAACCTGCCCGGCCCGGTCCAGCGGCCGCGGCTGCCGTTCGTCGTCGCGGCGAACGGGCCGCGCACGATGACCCTCGCCGCGCGCTTCGGCGCGGGCTGGGTGACCACCGGCAAGGGCGGCGACACCGCCGACGAGTGGTGGGCCGGCATCAAGCAGCTCACCGAGGTCTTCGACCAGCGGCTGGACGCGGTGGGCCGCGAGCGGGCGAGCATCCAGCGGCACCTCAGCCTGGACGCGTCGCCGGTCTTTTCGCTGACCAGCGTCGAGGCGTTCCGTGACGCGGTGGGCCGGGCGCGGGAGCTGGGCTTCACCGACGTCATCTCGCACTGGCCGCGGTCGTCGTCGCCCTACGAGGGCCGGGAAGCCGTCCTGGAGCAGGTCGCGAGCGACGTCCTGCCGGAGCTCCACTAGTCCGAACGAGTGACATTGCGGTGATCGGGAAACCGATTGTCGCGCCCCGGGCGTCGGTACTTTGCAGACGAGACCACCCCGGGGGGTGCGGGGGCCCTCGTGGCCGCGGAGGGGCGCCGCGGCCACGAGGGCGTTCTACTTCACGATCCGGTAGATGGTCGCACCCGGGTTCCGGTACACGACTTCGAGGAAGTCGTGCCCGTCCAGGTGCCGCAGGCCCGGCGCGATGGGTGTGTCCCGGCGGATGGTGCCGCTGCCCACCAGCACGTAATGGACGTCGAGCCGCTGAACGGCCGCGCGCACCTGCGGGTCGCTGTCGTAGTCGGCGAAGTGCTGGGCCAGGTACAGCGCGTCCGGCGGGGCCACGCCCGCGTCATAGTGGCCGGCGACCGGGTGCACGCCGGTCAGGGCGTACATCCAGGCCGTGCCGTCGAGCCGGTCGTTGAGCACCTTCTGGCCGGCCGGGATGCCGAGCGTGCCGAGGCGGTCCATCGCGTCGATCTCGTCCTGGCTGACCGGCGGGACCACCTCGCCGGGCAGGCCGTTGTAGTAGAGCAGCGACACCGTCTTGGCGTTGGCCGCGCGGTAGAACCCGCCGGTCAGCACGCCCATCGCCACCACCAGAAGCACCGCCGTCGCCAGCCCGACCCGGCCGGTCAGCCACGGCCGCGCCCGTACCCACGCACGTCCGCTCGCGACCTTCGCCAGCCACTGCTGGGCCTCGCTCATGCCGTGCGCGGCGAGCAGGCACAGCGGGATCGCCGCCAGCGCCATCAGCCGGAACCGGTCGTTCCACCAGGGCCGCGACAGGCTGATCACCCACTCTTCGCCGCCGAAGCACGCGACGAGGACGAACAGCGTGGACAGCCCGATCGCCGAGAGCACCAGCCAGCGCATCCGCCGCAGCCGCACCAGCGTGAACACGCCGATGGCGAGGAACACCGTCAGCCAGATCTGCGGCACCGGCAGCACCTGCTTGAACGTCGCCAGCATCGCCAGGGCCTTCCACACCGCCATGTGGGAGCCCCAGGGGTGGTACGGATACGACCCGGACGTGAAGGTGAGCGCGCCCAGGATCATCGGCGCGGCCAGCACACCCGCCGCCACCATCACCGGGACCATGCGCAGGACGTCGCCGCCGACGACCCGCCAGGCGCGCCTGCCCTCGGGAACGCCGTCGACGCGGCGGCCGCGCAGCGCCCGGTACCAGCGCTGCACCACCAGCGGGAAGGCGAACAGGAGCGCCCCGAACAGCGCGCTCGAGTGCGCGGCGAGCAGGCCGGTCGCGCTCAGCGCGAGCACCGCGCCGGTGTCCACGCCCGGCCGCACGACGAACCGCTGCAGCGCGATCACCGCCAGCGGCGTCAGCACGATGCCGAGCGCGAAGGGCAGCAGGCCGCTCGACACCGATTCGTACGCCCCGGTCGTCGCGCCGCCCGCGACCAGCGCGGCGCTGCCGGCGAACACCGCGCGGCCGCCGAGCTGGCGCACCAAGGCGGCCATGGCCAGCGCGAACAGCCCGGCGATGGGCATCGTGATCGCGTTCAGCGTGACCGGGATCGACGTCCCGGACAGCTCGTAGACCAGGGCGCCGACCAGGTGGTAGGCGTTCGGGTAGAAGGAGCCGCCGGGGTACCAGTTGATGGTGCCCATGCCGGTCAGGGAGCCGTCGCCGGTCTCGGCGATGTAGCGGATGCCGTTCGCGTGGAACACGGTGTCCCAGCGCTGGAACACCGCGGTCGTCCCGCCGCGGCCGGTGACCACCACGGCGACCGACACGGCGACGGCGATCGCCACGCAGGCCCCGACGGCCAGGTGCGCCCGGCGGGTCCACGGCTCCGCCGGCTCCTCGGCCCCCGGCGTCGACCAGCCACGCCCGGTGAAGAGCCGGCGCAGGCCGTAGAGCACGGCGGCGAGCAGCAGCGTGCCCGCGGCGACGCTGAGCGAGCCGTACGGGATGTGGGCGATGGCCAGCCACGGGCCGGCCAGGCCGGTGATGGCGTAGCTGAGCAGCGGCGCGAGCCCGGCGAGGGCCCAGCCGCGGAGACCGGCGGCCCACCCGACGACGCCGCCAGGCACCGCGAGTACGGCCAGGTAGGTGGCCACCGCGGCGAAGTAGCTCCAGAAGTCCTCGGGTGCAGGCACTGCTTTCCAGGTGTGTCGTAGGCCGAAATGTGATAGTCGGGTGCGGGCCGGGTCAGCGACCTGCGTACCCTCGACGCCCGTGAGCGCGCACACGAACCCCGCCAAGATTACTGAAGACGATTTCGCAGGTTACGACCTCGTCGTCGTCGGGTCCGGTTTCTTCGGCCTGACCGTCGCCGAACGGGCCGCGGCCGAGCTGGGCAAGAAGGTCCTCATCCTCGAGCGGCGCAGCCACCTCGGCGGCAACGCCTACTCGGAGCCCGACCCGGAGACCGGGATCGAGGTGCACAAGTACGGGGCGCACCTGTTCCACACCTCGAACAAGCGGGTGTGGGAGTACGTGAACCGGTTCACCGAGTTCACGAACTACCAGCACCGCGTCTTCGCGCGGGTCAAGGACCAAGTCTACTCGTTCCCGATGAACCTGGCCCTGATCAACCAGTTCTTCGGCAAGTCGCACACCCCCGACGAGGCCCGCGAGCTCATCGCGAAGCAGTCGTCGGAGTTCGAGACCTCCGCCGCGCAGAACCTCGAAGAGAAGGCGATCTCGCTGGTCGGCCGCCCCCTCTACGAGGCGTTCATCCGCGGTTACACGGCGAAGCAGTGGGAGAACGACCCCAAGAACCTGGGCGAGAACATCATCACGCGCCTGCCGGTCCGCTACAACTTCGACAACCGGTACTTCAACGACACCTACGAGGGCCTGCCCGTCAACGGGTACACCGCGTGGCTCGAGAAGATGGCCGAGCACGAGAACATCGAGATCCGGCTGAACGTCGACTACTTCGACGTCCGCGAGCACATCCCGGCGGGCACCCCGACCGTCTACACCGGGCCGCTGGACCGCTACTTCGGCTACTCGGCGGGCCGGTTCACCTGGCGCACCGTCGACTTCGAGTCCGAGGTCGCGCAGACCGGTGATTTCCAGGGCACCTCGGTCGTCAACTACAACGACCAGGAAGTCCCGTACACCCGGATCATCGAGTTTCGGCACTTCCACCCGGAGCGGGACTACCCCAAGGACAAGACGGTCATCTTCCGCGAGTTCTCCCGCTTCGCGACCGACGAAGACGAGCCGTACTACCCGATCAACACCCCGGAGAACCGCGAGAAGCTCGAGGCCTACCGCGAGCTGGCCAAGGCCGAGGCGCGCGAGAAGAACGTGCTGTTCGGCGGCCGGCTGGGCACGTACAAGTACCTCGACATGCACATGGCCATCGGCTCGGCGCTGTCGGCGTTCGACAACAAGATCGCCCCGCACCTGACCGACGGCGCGCCGCTCGACGGGTCCCTCGATGCTTGAGAAGGGGCACCCCACCGGCGAGGTGGCCGTCCTGGCGAAGGCTCAGGGCTTTCTGAAGAGTGAAGCTTCGGTGAAGGCTGCGCGCGGCATGTCGCACTTCGGCGAGCACGCTCTCGGCTGGTTCGGCCTGGGGCTGCTCGGCGCCGTCGTCGACAAGAAGCGGCGCACGGACTGGCTGGTCGCGTCGGCGGGGGTCGTCGGCGCGCACGCCGCCTCCATCGCGGTGAAACGCGTGGTCAGGCGGCCGCGACCGGACCACCCGAGCGTCGAGGTCCTGGTCGGCACGCCGAGCAAGCTGAGCTTCCCGTCGTCGCACGCGACGTCCACCACGGCGGCGGCGGTGCTCTACTCCGGATTGACCGGGCGTAACCTGGTGCCCGCCCTGGTACCGCCGATGCTGGCCTCGAGGCTCGTGCTCGGCGTTCACTATCCGACAGACGTTGTGGCCGGTGCAGCTCTCGGGGGGCTCGTCGGTGGTCTGATACGACGGAAGCTGAAGAAGAACCCATGAGCGAGACGACCGAGCAGCGCAACAGCGACGAAGCGGCCGTGACTCCTGAGGCACCGGAGACACCGGTGACTGAAGTGTCTTCGGAGACGTCGACGGTGACCGCCACCCGGGGGAAGTTCGGCCTGGTCGGCGGCGTCATCAAGACGGCGCGGCCGCGGCAGTGGGTGAAGAACGTCCTGGTCTTCGCGGCCCCGTTCTTCGCGTTCTCGAAGTCGACCGACCGCACCGGTCTCCTGATCGACGCGATCATCGCCTTCGTGGCCTTTTCGCTGGTGGCGAGCTCGGTCTACCTGATCAACGACGCGATCGACGTCGAGGCCGACCGGGCCCACCCGACCAAGCGCAACCGGCCGATCGCGGCCGGGATCGTGCCGGTCCCCGTCGCGTACGGGGCCGCGGTCGTGTTCTTCTTGGCCGGCCTCGGCGTGTCGTTCCTCGCCAGCTGGCAGCTGGCGGTCGTGCTGGGCGTCTACGAGGCCGTCCAGCTCGGCTACTGCTTCGGCCTCAAGCACCAGCCGGTGGTCGACCTGGCCATCGTCGGCTCGGGCTTCCTGATGCGTTCCATCGCCGGCGGCGTCGCGGGCGGCATCGCGCTTTCGCAGTGGTTCCTGCTGGTCACGGCGTTCGGCTCGCTCTTCATGGTGGCGGGCAAGCGCTACGCGGAGATCATGCTGTTCGAGCGGACCGGCGCGAAGATCCGCTCGTCGCTGAAGAAGTATTCGGCCAGCTACCTGCGGTTCGTCTGGGCCACGTCGGCGGCGATCCTGATCATGTCGTACTGCCTGTGGGCGTTCGAGATCCGCCAGACCGAGCACAACTCGGTTTGGGCGCTCATCTCGATGGTGCCGTTCCTGGTGGCGGTGCTGCGCTACGCGGTGGACGTCGACGGCGGCATCGCGGGCGAGCCCGAGGAGATCGCGCTCAAGGACCGCATCCTGCAGGTGCTGGGCGCGTCCTGGGTGATCACGCTGTTCCTGGCGTTCTACCTGTGACTCATTGCGGATCGACAGGTTCGCTTCAGCTCGTACACAGCTGAGCGGCGCACCCTGAGGTGGTGGGGGCGGGCACTGCGCCCGTCCCCGTGACCCCAGGAGCGACCATGAACGACCAGCCGCGCGAGCAGCAGGCCCCGGACGGAGCCGGGCAGCCGACTGTCGAGCACCCGACCGAGGCCACCCAGCCAACGGCGGCCACCGACACCCCCACCGCGGCACCGGCCCACCCGGCGACGCCCGCTTCCGAGCCCGCGCGGCCGGACCAGCCGGCTGCTACGCCCACTGCCGCTGCCGCTGCCGCGCCGGAAGCCACGCCTGCTGCTGGAGCAGCAGCCGGCGCGCCGGCTGATGCCGGGCCGGAGGCCGCGCCTCCTGCCGGAACGGCTGCCGCGCCGGGTGCGACCGGCCCCGCGACTCCCGGCCAGGCGGCCGGAGCCGCTCCGGCCGACCAAGCCGCCCAGGCAGCCGATCAGACCGCCGTCCACGGTCAGCAGCCGCCGCCGACCCCGCAGCTCTCGCAGCCCGGCCCCGGGCCGCACTACGCCGCCTGGGGGCCGCCGCCGGCACGCCCGGCCGGTGGCTTCCGGCGGTTCGCCGGTCATCGCGCGACCCAGCTCGTCGCCGTCGGGGTGTTCGGCATGCTCGTCGGCGGCGGCATCGTCGGCGGGATCGCCGCCGCGAGCCACCACGGCCCGCGGGACAGCCGGCCCGGCGTCCACCGCCAGTACGACGGCCCCGGCCAGGGCTTCGACGGCCGTGGCCCCGGCTTCGGCGGCCGCGGCAACGCCGGCCCCGGTGCCGGGGACGGCATCTGATCCCCTGACTGTGGCCTAGGCCACCCGTACTCCGCTCAGATCACAGAAGCATCACGAGCGGGGTACGGTGGCCCGGATGCGAAGCGCCTCCGCAGAACTCCCCCAAGCCGTCCGCGCGCTGCCGGCGGCCATCCCCCTCGCCCGCTCGTGGGCCTTGCCGGCGGGCGCCGCGGCCGCCTCCGCACTGGTGTTCGCGCTGGTCAGCAGCCATCTCATCGATGACACGTACATCACGCTGTCCTACGCGAAGAACCTCGCCTTCCACGGCCACTGGGGCCTGATCGAGCAGGGGACGGCCAACACCGCGACGTCGCCGCTGAACGTCCTGGCCCTCGGCGCGGTCACCTTCGTGGTGCGCGACGCCGTGCTGGCCGCCGGTGTCGTGTTCGTCGCCGCGCAGGTGCTGCTCGTGCTGGGCCTGCGCCGGCTGGGCGAGCGCACCGGCCTGCCGCCCGCGTTCGCGCCGCTCACGTTCGCGCTGCTGCTGGTCAACCCGCTGCTGCTGTCCTCGATCGGCCTGGAGGTGGCGCTCGGCGCCGCCGGCGTCGTGTGGACGCTGGTTTACGTGGGGGAGCGCCGGGCCGGCCGCCTGGGCGTGGCGATCGGGCTGCTCGCGCTGGTCCGGATCGACCTGCTGCTGATCGCCGCGGTGCTGTTCGCCGCCCGCCGTGAGTTCTGGGCCGGCATCTGGCAGACGATCTTCGCGGCCCTCGCCGTCACGCTGCCCTGGTTCGGGTTCAGCTGGGTGGTGCTCGGCTCGGCCGTGCCGGACACGCTCGTCATCAAGATCAGCCAGCAGTCGTGGGGACCGTTCAGCTTCACCAACGGCCCGCTGCTGTACTGGCGCAACTTCCCGGCCGCGGCCACGCTTTCGTTCCTGCCCCTGGTGCTGGCCGCCCTGGCCGGGGTGGCCTGGATCGTGCAGTACCGCCGAGGTTCCGGGACGGCCCGCCTCCTGACGCCGTTCGCGGC
This sequence comes from Amycolatopsis sp. CA-126428, assembly GCF_002904335.1. Taxonomy (GTDB): domain Bacteria; phylum Actinomycetota; class Actinomycetes; order Mycobacteriales; family Pseudonocardiaceae; genus Amycolatopsis. The sequence continues at coordinate 98,431 of NZ_PPHF01000136.1, forward strand.
GCTCGCCGTCGCCGGCGCGCTGCACTACCTGGCCTACAGCCGGCTGGGCGTGCCGCCCTACCACTGGTACTACGCGCCGAGCATCATCGGCGCGACGATCTTCCTCGCCGCCTGCGCGTCGGCGGTCCCGGAGCGGGTCAGGCGCGGGACGTGGACGGCGGCCGGCGCGGTCCTCGCGGCGAGCGTCGCGGTGTACGCGCTGCCGGGCCTGCCCCGCCAGTTCGCCCCGATCACGAGCAATCACGCATCGACGACGGAGTACCGCGAAATCGGCCACGAGCTGGCGGCGATCGCCCACGGCCGCAAGGTCGAGACGGCGGGCGAGGTGGGCGCGCTGGCGTACGCGTGCGACTGCGAACTGGTCGACGAGTTCTCCGACCGCGGCGCGGTCGACCCGGCGATCACCGAGACCAAGCGCCGCAGCGACGACCTCGGCCGGGCGTTGCTGGAGGCCAACTTCCACAACTTCGACCACAGCGTCGCCCCGGCCAGCCCGGACCTGGTCCTGGCGACGACCCGCCGCACCCCGCCGCCGGCCGCGCTGGCGAGCTGGCACATCGAATCGCCGTGGGTGGGCAGCCAGAACCTCTACCTGGTCCCCGCCCACGCCATCGGCGGCTGAGCCGAGTTCCGCCCTGCGGCCGTTCAGGCTAAAGGGCTTGCTCCCCCGTGCGGGTGACCGGTAGGACGAGAGCCGGTCAACCGCGGGGAGGAACGACAGATGGCGGACCCGTTGACGCTTTCGGTGCTCGGGGCGACGGTCCTCACCGAAGGCATCAAGTTCGTGTACAACCAGGCAACCGAACTCCTCAAGCGCCGTCGCGAGAAGGCGGCAGAGGTCCCGGACGCGCCTGCTCTGGAGGGGCAGCTGGCTCCGCTGGACCCGGATCCCGCGGTGCTCGACCGGGTCGAACCCGACCTCCGCGAGCTGCGCAAGGTGCTGCAGGACTACGTCGACGAAATCGAACCCATCAGCACCCAGGACGAGAGGTTGCTCGAGACCACCGACGCCGTCCGGCGGTTGCTGGAAGCCGTCTACCGCCAGCGCATCACTTTCCGGGGCGAGCAGCGCCCGGCCTCCGGCCCGGTGGTCGAGGGCTCGGTCGACGTCGCCGCGGTTTCCGGCTACGTCGCCGGTGTCCGCGCGAGGGTCGTCGGTGGCGGCGCCCACGTGCGCGGCGCCATCCGGGCGGACGAAGTCTCCGGGACCGCGGTGGGCGTCGACCTCGACCGGATCGGCGATTGACCGACGAGCAGGCCCGGCTCAGCCGGGACGAGTTGCTGTACGAAAAGGTCATCGCCCGCTACCTCGAGCAGGGGTTCGTCGAGCGCTTCTGGCTGGCCGCGAGGATCGAACGGCACTTCCGGGACCCGGACTGCCGGTTCGTCCTGATCTCGGGCGGCCCGGGTGCGGGCAAGAGCACGCTGCTGGCGTGGCTCACCCAGCGCCATGCCTTGTCGCCGCGGTACTTCCTGCGGCGGCTCAGCAGCCACCCGCTGGCCAGCGGCGACGCGTGGTCGTTGCTGCTGAGCGTCGGGCACCAGCTCGCGTTGCTGCGTCCGGAGCTGATGCGGGTCGACCTGGACGTCCAGGTGACCCAGGCGGTCGGCAGGGTGGCCGAAGCGGGTCGCGTCGTGGGCGCACGAGTGGGACTGCTGCACATCTCGCCGTTCCAGCACACGGCCGTGCAGGTGGCGCAGCAGGTCGACGTGGCGGAAGGCAGCGTCGTCGGGTTCGAGATCGCCCGGATGGTGGCGGATTCACGGCTCAACGACGTCGGCAACCTGCAGCACCTCGCCCTGATCGAGCCCGCCGTCCGGCTCGCCGCCAGTGACCCGGCGGCCATGGTCGTGCTGTGCATCGACTCCGTGGACGAGCTTCGCCACCAAGGCCGTGACGTGGGGCGGACGGACATCCTCGAATGGCTCGCCGACTGCCCGGAGCTGCCGGCGAACCTGCGAGTGGTGGTGTCCGCGCGACCGGACACCGAGCTGCTGAGGCGGTTCCGGCTCGCGCAGGCGGACCGGCTGCGGGAGGAACGGATCGAACCTTCCGCCGCGGAGGTTCGCGAGGACCTGCTCAAGTACGCCCGGACAGTGGTTTCCGCTCCCGGCATCGCCGAGCTGCCCGAAGTGCGCCGGGTCGGCGCGGAGGCGGTCGCGCGGCGCATCGCGGACCACGCCGAGGGCAGCTTCCTCTACCTGACGCTGTGGGCGAGTGGCCTGCGGGACGCGGTGAGCGACGGCGACGGCGAACGGGTCGCGGCGCTCACCCGGCTGTCCGTGCTGCCCGCGGGGCTGGACGGTATCTACGAGTACTTCCTCGTGGTGATTCGCGACACAGTGAAGCGTCGTGAAGGTAACCGGTGGACTCACGTGTGGGCGCGAGTGCACCGGAAGCTGCTGGAGGTGCTCGCCGTCGCCCAGGCACCGTTGCCGCTGAAGACGCTGCTCCTGCTCGCCGACCTGAGCCGCGATCGCGCCCACGCCCGCGCGGCGCTCGATGATCTGGCCCAGTTCCTGTCCGGGGACACTCGGACCGTCCGGCTGCACCACGTCACCATGGCCGAGTTCCTGACCTCGGCGGACGAGGACCGGATCCTGGATGATTGGCATGTGGAAGCCGACGAAAGCCATCTCGCCGTAGCTCAGCGGCTGCTCACCGAACACGGTGACTCCTGGGCGACGTGCGACGACGCGTACGCCTTGAACAACACGGCCTCGCACCTCGTCGCGTCGATCCGGACCGCCGCCTCGGCCCGCACCCGCCGCGAGGCCGAGCAGTTGCTCACCGACCTGCTGGCCGGGCCGTCCTTCGGGCTCGCCAAGAGTCGCCGGGTCGGCGTGGACGACATGCTGGGTGATTACGTGGCGGCCTACGTGGCCTTGTCCGGTTCGCCCGAACTGGAAGAGGGCCTCACCGCCGTGCTGGCCCGGTTGATCAACGAAGGTCGTACCGACCTCGCGAGCAGCCTGCACGCCATGCTCCAGCACCGGCACGACGTGGCCGATCTCAACGCGGCCGTGCTGCGTCGGCTGAGCGATTCGGACTACCTCGAGCACGCCATCCCGAACCCGAGGAACCGCGCGGCCGCGCGAATCGCCTTCTCCCACGGTGAGGCGGGGCGGCTGCGCCGGCTGGGCGGCGCGGACAACCTGGACGCCGCGCACCGGCTGCTGGCCCAGGCGATCGCGGACGTCGAGGACGTCGACCACGTCACCTCGGCGCGACAGCGCTCTCCTCTGTTCTACGACCTCGCCTACCTCGAAGCCCTGCACGGCCGGCTCGACCAGGCGCTGACCTGGTTCACCGAATCCGCTGAAGCCGCCGAGGAAGCCGGTGACCGGACCAACGCGTACATCTCCCGGTTGGTGGGCCTGCGGCACGGCTTGCTGGGCGGTGTCGTCGATCCGGAGGAGTACAAGGCCGAGCACCTGTCCGCGCTTGAGTACTTCGCCGGCGAGGACGCGCAGGGGCCGAACGTGTCCCGCTGGGTGATGAACGCGCACGCCCACCTGGCCGACCTCGGGTTGCTGACCGGCGACCTCGATCTCGTCGTCACCCACCTGCAAGCGCTCGAGGGTGATCCGTGGATCCGGCAGAACGACCGCGGGGACCTCGTGTTGATCTACCGGGCTCGCGCCGCGTGGGCGTCGGGACACTGGGCGGTGGCCGCCGAACTGTTCGCCCAGGCACTGGACGGCCACTTGACCGAGCCGCCGTCACACCGCGAGGCGCTCTCCCGCGATCTGTACTACTACGGGCAGGCGATGGCCGAACTGGGTGATGTGGAGCGGGCGCGTGAGCTGTGGGAACTGGGGCTGAGGTGCCCTGACCACGCCGGGAACTGGCCGTGGAAACCGAAGATCACCGAGGCCCTGAACAGCCTGTGACATTCACCCAGGTGCGGCGCGCCCTTGCGGCCGGCAGCACCTGGGTGACCCGTGGGTGCGTCAGATCGGGAGCTTGCGGAAGATCGGCCGCGGGACGTGCCGCAGCGCCGACATCACCAGCCGGAACGGTGCCGGCGCCCACACGAGGTCCTTGCCTGCGCGGGCCGCGCCGACGGCGATCTCGGCGACCTGCTCGGCCGTCTGGGCCAGGGGAGCGTCCTTCAGGCCCTCGGTCATCTTCGTCTTCACGTGCCCGGGGCGGACGACCGTCACCTTGACCCCGAACGGCGCCAACGCCTCGCCGAGCCCCAGGTAGAAGCCGTCGAAACCGGCCTTCGTCGAGCCGTAGACGAAGTTGGAGCGGCGGACGCGCTCGCCGGCCACCGACGACAGCGCGATCACCGTGCCGTGGCCCTGGGCCTTGAGCTTCTCCGACAGCGCGACCCCGACCGACACCGCCGCGGTGTAGTTCACCGTGGCCAGCTCGACGGCCTTCGCGTGGTCCTGCCAGACCTCTTCGGGGTCGCCGAGCAGGCCGAACGCCACGACCGCCACGTCGATGTCGCCGCCGTCGAACGCCTTGGCCAGCACGGCCGGGTGGGTCGCGGTGTCCTTGGCGTCGAAGTCCACAGTCGACACTTCGGCGCCGCGGTCCTTCAGGCGCTGCGCGGCCGCGTCGAGGCGCGGCGACGGCCGGGCGGCCAGCACCACGCGCAGCGGCTTCTCGGCCAGGTACTTCTCGGCGATCGCCAGCGCGATGTCGGACGTGCCGCCGAGCAGGAGCAGGGATTGGGGGTTGCCCACCGCGTCGATCACAGTTCGAGCCTCCGGCTCATGTCAGAGGCGAAAACGCCTTCGGGGTCGATGGAAGCGCGGACCTTGCGCCATTCTTCGAGCCGCGGGTACATCTTCGCGAACGTCTCGGGCGAGGTGCGCGAGTCCTTCGCGGTGTACAGCCGCCCGCCCAGCTCCAGGACGTCTTCGTCGAGCTCCTGGCAGAACCGGCTGAGGCCGTCCTTGATCGGGAAGTCGACGCAGACCATCCAGCCCGGGTGCGGGAACGACAGCGGCGCCGCGTTGCCCTCGCCCATGCGCTTGAAGACGTTGAGGAAGGACACGTGTCCCGACTCGGCGATCTTGCGGACGATGTTCCGCAGCGGCTCGTGCGCGTTCAGCGGGGTCGAGAACTGGTACTGCAGGAAGCCCTTCGAGCCGTAGGCGCGGTTCCACTCGCCGAACATGTCGAGCGGGTGGTAGAAGGCCGTCAGGTTCTGGATCACGCCGCGGGCCGCCTTCGGCGTCTTGCGGTAGTACAGCTCGCCGATCGCGCCGAAGGTCAGCTTGTTGGCCAGGCCGTTCGGGAAGACGTCCGGCAGCGTCGCCAGCTGCGGAGCGTCGAACTTCAGCGGGTTCGCGCGCAGCTTCGGCGGCAGTTCGTCCAGCTTCGCGAGCGAGCCGCGGCCGAAGGCGGCGCGGCCGAGCTTCGAGCCGGTGGAGATCGTGTCGAACCACGCCGACGAGTACGTGTAGTTGTCGTCGGAGCCGTTGCTGACCAGCTCCAAGGTCTCGTCGAGGTTGTTCGTGCGCTCGTTGTCCGCGAGGAAGTACGCGGTCTCGGTCTTGGTCATCCGGATCTTGGCCCGGACGATGATGCCGGTCAGCCCGATGCCGGCCACGGTCGCCCAGAACAGCTCGGCGTCCGGGCCCTCCGGCGTCAGCGTGCGGAGCTGCCCGTCGGCGGTGATCAGGTCCATCGACACGACGTGGTTGCCGAAGCTGCCCGCGCTGTGGTGGTTCTTGCCGTGGATGTCGTTGGCGATCGCGCCGCCGATGGTCACCTGGCGCGTGCCCGGCAGCACCGGGACCCACAGGCCGTACGGCAGCGCCTCGCGCATCAGCTGGTCGAGGCTCACGCCGGCGTCGACGTCGACGAGGGCGGAGTCCGGGTCGATCGAGTGGATCCGGTTCAGCGCCGTCATGTCGACGACCAGGCCGCCGGCGTTCTGCGCGGGGTCGCCGTAGGAGCGGCCGAGGCCGCGGGCGATGACGCCGCGCTCACCGGCCTGGGCCACGGCGCGGGCGATCACCTCCACGTCGGCGGTGGTCAGCACGTCGGCGGTGGTCGGTGCGGTCCGCGCCCAGCCCATGAGCGTGCGACGCTGTGTATTGGGTGCTTGGGTCACCCGTCAAGTAAACCAGCGGCGCGAAGCGCCTCCGTTGAGGGTGGTGGTGGGGGCATGGATGGAGGTAGCCACGCCGACGGACGCCCGGAACGTGACCCTGAAGTGCTCGCTTCTACACTTTGCGCATCAAGGCACAAGCGCCCGCGCGGGTGACCATGACACAGGTGACGAGGTAATGCAGTGGTGGCGACCGATCCGCAAGCCGAGGCAACGGCTGGGCAGTCCTCCGTGGGACTGCTGGGCCAGCTCGTCCGCTTCGCCCTGATCGGGGGCTTTTGCGCTCTCGTCGACCTGGGCACCTACACGCTGCTGACCCAGGTGGCCGGGATGGCCACCTCACCGTCGGTCGACATCGCCCGCGCTATCTCTTTCGTCGTGGGCACGACCACGGCGTTCTTCCTGAACCGGAAGTTCACCTTCGCCGGCGGGCGCCGCGACGGGAAGGCGCAGGTCGGCTCGTTCGTCCTGCTCTACACCGTGACGTTCTTCGTCGCGGTCGGGGTGAACCAGCTAATGCTGAACGTGCTGCCGGAGTCCGCCTGGCAGCACACCCTGTGCTGGGCCGTGTCGCAGGCCACCGCCACCGTGATCAATTTCGTGATGCTCAAGTGGGTCGTCTTCCGCGAGCCGTCGACTGAGGAGAACTGAGGAACCAGATGCCCGGTAAAACAGCCACCCCGGCGCCGACCACCGAAGCCGGCACGGCCACCGAGACGCGGTTCACCGAGCACACTCCGCAGGGTCGCCTGACGGCGCAGCGCGGGCTCTACGCCGGCCCGGCGCCGATCGTCAGCAAGGACCTGTACGCCGAGCTCCAGTGGGGCGCGGCCGTGCGGGAGCGGGCGTCGATCGCCCTCGAGCCCGCCTCCAAGGTGTCGGGCAACACGTACTTCGGCCGGTTCCCGGCCAGCTACTGGCAGCGCTGGACCACGGTGACCGAGGTCTCGGTCGAGGCCGTCGTCACCGGCACCGGCCTGCTGTCGATGGGCGCCTCCGACGTCGAGGGCGAGCCCCGCGTGGTGGCCGCCGAGCAGGTCAAGGACGCCAAGCAGGCGAAGGTGTCGCTGACCGGCAAGCTGGACAAGTTCTACGACGGCGGCGCGCTCTGGCTCGACCTCGAGACCGAGGGCGGCCAGACGCTGCGCGTCGAGCAGGTCCGCTGGACAGTTGAAGCGCCGGAGAAGATCCGCCCGACCGCGGTGACCATCTGCACGATGAACCGCGCCGACGACTGCCTGAAGAACCTCCAGGCCCTCGCCGCGGACGTCTCCTCGCTGGAGACCCTGGACGCGATCTACGTCGCCGACCAGGGCACCGACCTCGTCGAGTCGCGCGATGGCTTCGAGCAGGTCGCCAAGGACCTCGCCGACAAGCTGCACTACATCAAGCAGCCGAACCTCGGCGGCGCCGGCGGCTTCACCCGCGGCCTCTTCGAGGTGGCCGGGCACACCGCGACCGAGCACGCGAACGTCCTGTTCATGGACGACGACGTCCTGCTCGAGCCGGACCTGGTGATCCGGATGACGGCGTTCTCGAACCGCGCCGCCAACCCGATCATCGTCGGCGGCCAGATGCTCAACCTGTTCCACCCGAACCAGCTGCACGTCGGCGCCGAGTACGCGCGGCTCAACACGCTCGAGCCCGGCCAGCCGGTCGAGCACTCGCTGTCCACCGCCGACCTGCTCGGCGTGGACGAGGAGACGCTGAAGCCGAACCGCCAGGAACGCCGGCTCGACGCGGGCTACAACGGCTGGTGGTCGTGCCTGATCCCCTACGAGGTCGTCCAGGCCAGCGGTTACCCGCTGCCGTTCTTCTTCCAGTGGGACGACGCCGAGTATTCCTACCGGGCCCGCGCGCACGGCTTCCCGACCGTCACCCTGCCGGGTGCGGGCGTGTGGCACGCGGACTTCCACATGAAGGACTGGGACGAGTGGCACCGGTACTTCAACCTGCGCAACTCGATCATCACCGCGGCCCTGCACTCGCCGTTCAACCTGAACCTGCTTTCGCGGGTGCTGATCGCGCAGCTGGTGCGCTACCTGCTCGGCATGCAGTACGGCCTGTCGGCGACGCTGATCAAGGCCGTCGAGGACTTCCTGAAGGGCCCGGAGATCCTGCGTGACGGCGGGGTCGAGGCGATGAAGGAGATCCGCCGCATCCGCGACGAGTACCCGGAGACCAAGCGCCACAAGGCGACCGACGTCCCGGGCATCGCGTCCAACGACATCGGCATCATCAACAGCTCGCCGCGGCCCAGCCTGCAGCGCGTGGTGCTGATCAGGCGCGTCCTCGACCGGCTGCTCGGCCGCAGCCGCTTCGGGCTCGGCGCGGTGCCGATCGACGAGGCCAACTGGTGGCACATCGCGCTGTTCAACACCGCCGTCGTCACCGACGCGAGCCAGGAAGGCGTCCGCGTCCGGTCGTACGACCGGGTGAAGATGTTCGCGCTGGCCAAGCAGGGCGTGAAGGTCATCCAGCGGCTGCGCAAGGAAGGCGCGGCGGTGCAGGAGCAGTACAAGCGGGCCATGCCCGAGCTCACCTCGCGCGAGAACTGGAAGCGCCTGTACAAGCTCTGAGCACGGGCTCCCGCGAAGGCCGTCTCACGTTCTCGTGAGGCGGCCTTCGCCGTGTCAGGCGTGCATGCCGAACACGGTGCTCTTGCGGTTGAGGTCGTCGATGTACGCGGCGGCGACGTGGGCGAAGTTGATCGCGACCACCGCGTCGGCCTTGGTGGTCACCGATTCGACGGCGCCGGTCTTGACGAGCTGGGCGAGCTTGCCCGCCAGCTTCCCGGATTCTTCGGTGGTCAGCGCGAACAGCAGCGGTTCGCCGCCGGTGGCGAGGTGCAGGACGAGGGCGGGTTTCGGGTCAGCCATGCGTCCATCGGACCAGCGCCGATCTTCGCCGGGCAAGCGGGTTCGCTGAGGGCGGAGCTGTCGTTCGGGGGGCTCCCGGTGGCGGAGCCCCCGGCCCGGGGCGAAGCCCCGGTTGTCACCGCGGTGGACTACCGTTTTCGGCGACGACCGGAAGACCCCGGGGGGACGGAAGCGATGCCTCACTCGTTCTCGCTGTCGCTGGCAGCGGTGGACATCCTGCTGGAACAGCTCGGGCTCGGCCGCGCGCCGACGCCGTTCGAGGTCCCGCACGTCGGCACGACCGTCGAGCAGCGCGCGATGATCCGCGACGCCGTCGTCCGCGACCTGACCGGCCGCGGGCTGTGGAGCCGCGGCCGCCTCGACCCGGACGCCGAGCTGGCGCTGGCCACGTTCGTCCGGGGGAGCGTGTCCATCAACGCGGCCGCCGAGCTGGGCGACCGCCACCTGTTCGCGCGCGTCGCCTCCGACGGCCAGTTCGCGGTGCTCGCGCGCCAGGAGGAGAACCTCCTGGTCTTCGAGGAGGTCCGCCCGACGGGCATCGTGCCGGCGATCGTCGACCTCCTCCCGCTGACGCCGGCGGCGCCCGGCCAGTCGGTGACGATTTCGCGGCCGGTCCAGCAGCCCCGCCACCAGCGCCGCGACGAGACGTACGACCCGTTCGCCGGCGTCGCCGGCCCGCGCGCGCACAGCAACGCCGGCGGCCCGCAGGTCCGCATGATCGAGCGCGTCTTCCAGGAGCCCAAGAAGCGCGTGGGCCAGTTCACGGCCCAGACGCGCGGCGGCACGTTCCCCCCGCTGGCCTGGTTCGACACCCCGAGCGGCCGCTGGCTGATGTCCTCCCGCGCGGCCGCCGACGGCCAGCGCTGGATCACCTACGCCCCGGCCGACAACGCCCGGCTGGCCCAGCAGCTGTACGCCCAGCTCGAAGGCCAGTTCTGACGGGACGGGAACCGGCCGCGCCCCGGGCGCGTCCGAAGTGGAGATCGGTGAACGGCGGTCGCGCTGGGTGCCCGGCTAGTAGACTTCCGGGTGCACACGCACGGGCGAAGCGATTCGGGGTGGAACAGCGATGCAGATGGCTGACGGCGGGGGCGGCGGCTCGATCGCCGACATCGTCAACCCGCTCTCCTCGGCCGGGATGGGCGCCGCGGTGCAGGCGGTCACGGCCGAGACCCAGAAGCTGGTCGACGCGGCCAAGGGCGGCGGGTTCAAGATCACCCCGGAGGGGGTGAAGCCGATCCGGGACGCCCTCCTCGACCTCGTCAACGGCCTCGCCGACGTGCAGTCCACCAGCTACTTGCTGGACCAGAACCCGCAACTCGGCGACCACCCGTACGGGCACACCGTCGCCAAGCACGACTCGACGGCCGCGGGTAAAGCGACCGAGGTTCTCGAGCAGCTCAGGCGGGTCGCGCAGCAGGCGGACGAGGCGCTCGCCAGGGCCGCGGGCCTCTACAAGGAAACGGAGAGCCAGGCCTTCTCCGCTCTCCAGACCAAGCAGGCTTGAGGGATGACGAAACTTTTCGTTCGGGTGCTCCTTCCGCTCGTGGCCGGCGGCACGCTGCTCGCCGGGTGCACCACGACGCAAGGGGGAACGCCGTCACCCGCCCAGTCGTCTCCGGCCGGCGAAGCGGGAACCTCGGAAAACCCGTCTTCCGGTGGCGGCGGGACCCAGTCGATCACCGACGCCTGCTCGCTGCTGGAAGCGAGCGACCTGAGCGGCTACGGCGAGTTCAACGAGCCGCTGAACAAGACGGTCGGCGGCGTGCGTTCCTGCAGTTACCGGCAGAAGATCGCCTCGGCGAGTGACAACGCCAAGGTGATCGGCGTCAACGTCCGCGACACCGCATCGGTCGCGCAGACCAACGACACCGGCGGTGGCGTGGTCGACAAGGACGTCAACGGCCGGAAGGCGAAGGAAGCGCCGGGTGGTGCGTCCGTGGCGGCCTGCACGCTCGCCCTGCCGGTGGGAGATTCGTCTCGGGTGGATGTGGCGGTGACCGGTGCCGCCTCGGCGGACGAGGCCTGCCAGGTCGCCGAGGCGGTCGCGAAGGCCGTCGAACCGCGGCTGCCGAAGGGATAGGGGAACCCAGATGACCACGCGACAGGGACCGCGGCCGAAGACCGAGGACAAGACGCCCCAGCAGGTCCAGGACATGGCGCCCGCCGAGCGGGACGCCTACCTCCAGCAGAAGGCCGAAGAAGGCGTCGACCCGAGCAGCTGGTTGTTCGGGCCGGTGCAGCAGTGGGTGGCCCAGGCGCAGGCGAAGAACCAGGCCCAGCAGATGGGCGACAAGAACGTCAAGGAAGCCACCCAGGGCCGCGACGTCGAGTACGTGCAGGGCCTGAACCCGTCGAGCGCGGACTACAAGGGCAGCGACCACACCCAGCTCCAGAGTTATCTGAACACCAACCTGAACGTCGAACAGGTTTCGGAGCTTTCGACCGCGTACCACGACGTGCACAAGGTCTTCGACAAGTTCGCGCAGTCGATGAACACCGCCGTCAACGCCTCGAAGGGCACCTGGGAAGGCAGCGCCGCCGAGAACGCGCAGCAGTACTTCACCAGCCTCGGCAAGTGGTCCGACGCCAACTCCCAGAACGCCAAGCTGGCCTCGGAAACCATCTACGACCAGGGGCAGGCCGCCGCCACGGCGAAGAACTCCATGCCGGCGCCCATCCCGTTCAGCTGGACCGACGAGTTCAAGGGCTGGGCCACCTCGAACCCCTTCAACCTGCCCGACAACGTCGACAAGTCGATCCAGAAGCAGAAGGACAGCCAGGCCGCGCACGACGAGGCCGCCGGCGTCATGGCGACCTACGACAAGAACCTCTACGAGGCCGCCTCCAAACAGCCCGCTTTCGCGCCGCCGCCGAGCTTCAGCACCGGCGGGGGCAGCGATGACCCCAACGGCACCGGCGACAAGAACGGCGTCAACAACCCCTCGAGTGTCAACATGCCGGGCTCGCACTCGGTGAACACCCCGGGCGGCACCGCCCAGGGCTTCGTGTCCGGCACCACCTCCGGCCCGCTCGGTAGCCCGGCCGGGCACTCCTTCTCCGGGCCCGGCTCGACCACCGGGTCCGGGTTCGTGCCCGCGGGCACCACCACGCCGTCCGGCTTCACGCCCAGCTCGGTCCCCGCCGCGTCGACGTCGAACTCGAACCAGCAGTTCGGGATGCCGCCGATGAGCCCGATGCCGATGGGCGGGATGAACTTCGGCGGCGACGAGGCCTACAACTCCAAGGTCGGTGGCGGCGGCGGTGGCGGCGGCGGGCGCGGTGGCGGCGGCTTCGGCCCCGGCGGCTCGGGTGCCGGCAACGCGACGGGCGCGGGCGCCGCGTCGGGTGCCGCCCGGCCGGGCGGGATCGGCGCCGCGGAAGCGGCCGCGGGGCGCGGGATGGGCGGCCTGGGTGCGGGTGGCGCCGGTCGCGGGGGCATGAGTCCCGGTGGCGGCGGCCTGGGCCGCGGCCAGAAGGGCGAAGGCGACGAGGACACCGAGCACTCGCGCCCGACCTACCTGGTCGAGGGTGACCCCGACGAGGTCTTCGGCACCGACCTGCGCACGGCGCCGCCGGTCATCGGCGAATAAGCCCGCTCGACGGAAAAGGCCCCCGCGACGGGAGCGGGGGCCTTTTCCGTTGCGGGATCAGTAGCGGTAGAACTTCTCGGCGCGGCCCTGCCGCACCAGCTTCAGCCACTGCAGGAACGCCTTCGGGTCGCGCTTCACGCCCACGAAGTACAGTCCGAAGCGGACGATCTCCAGCGCGCCGATCTTCCGCATGCCCGGCTGGGACAGCAGGTAGCCGCGGTTGCGGTAGGTGTAGTACCGCTTGACCTCGTTTTCCGGGTCCTGCGCGTGGAACTTGCCGCCCAGCATGGGCTTGAACTCGTCCGAGCCGTCCGGGTGCAGGTACTTCGTCTTCAGCGACGTGCCGAACGGCAGCCCGGACCGGACCAGCCGCCGGTGCAGCTCCACCTCGTCGCCGCGGAAGAACAGCCGCAGGTCCGGCACGCCGACGACGTCCAAAGTGGACGCGCGGAAGAGCGCGCCGTTCATCAGGGACGCGATGCCGGGCAGGAAGTCGGCCCCCAGCTCGGACTGCGAACGCTTCCAGGTCAGGCCGCGGCGCAGCGGGAACGCCAGCTTGTCCGGCGCGTCGATGTTCGACACCACCGGCGAAATCTCGGCCAGGTCCCGCTTTTCCGCTTCCTCCAGCAGGATCGCGAGCACGTTCTCGTCGGCCGGGCGCCCGTCGTCGTCGGCCAGCCAGATCCAGTCCGCGCCCAGCGAGAGCGCGTGCAGCATGCCCAGCGCGAACCCGCCGGCGCCACCGAGGTTCCGGTGCGACGGCAGGTACGTGTGCGGCAGCGGGTAGTTCTCGACGACCTCGCGCGCGGAGTCGTCCGGCCCGTTGTCGACGACCACCAGGTGGTCGACCGGCCGGGTCTGGGCCGCGATGACCTTCAGCGAGTCCGCGAGCAGCTCCCGCCGGTGCCGCGTGACGACCACGCCGACGACCGCGCCGCCGGGCAGCTGCCGGGTCTCGCTGGCCATCATTCCCCGCCGTTCGTCATCGCCGCCGGCTCGATGCCGAAGCGCTCCAGGGTTTCCTGGCTCATGTTCTCGAAGGGGTCACGGCCCTTGTACGACGTCAGGACGTCCCGCAGCGAACCCTGTTGCTTGAGGTGCCCCTCGTCCATCCAGATGGCCGAGTCGCACAGTTCGAAGAGGAACTCGTCCGAGTGGCTGGCGAACACCAGGATGCCGGAGCGCTTGACGAGGTCCTTGAGCCGGTCGCGCGCCTTGTTGAGGAACGCCGCGTCGACCGCGCCGATGCCCTCGTCGAGGATGAGGATCTCGGGGTCGATCGACGTGACGACACCCAGCGCCAGCCGCACCCGCATACCCGTCGAGTACGTGCGCAGCGGCATCTGCAGGTAGTCGCCGAGCTCGGTGAACTCGGCGATGTCGTCGACCCGCTTCTCCATCTCCTTGGCGGTCATGCCGAGGAAGAGGCCGCGGATGATGATGTTCTCGACGCCGGAAATCTCGGGGTCCATGCCGATGCCGAGGTCGAACACCGGCGCGATCTTGCCCTTGATCCGCGACGAGCCGCGGGTCGGCTCGTAGATCCCGGCGAGCAGGCGCAGCAGCGTGGACTTGCCGGCGCCGTTGTGCCCGACCAGGCCGACGCGGTCGCCTTCACTCAGGTTGAGGGACACGTCGTGCAGGGCTTCGATGATCGGCACCTTGGTGTCGGTGCCGATCTTGCCGCCGACCTTGCCGAGGACCTTCTTCTTCATCGACCGCGTCTTCGCGTCGAAGATCGGGAAGTCGACGAACGCGTTGTGGACGTCAATGGAAACCATGTGTCACACCCAATAGGAGACGCGGGCACGGTAGTTGCGCATCGCGACCAGCGCGAGAGCCCAACCGACGACGGTGATGGAGCCGACCACGATCCAGTTCCCCACGGAGAACTCCTGCCCCAGCAGCGGCGCGCGGACCACCTGCATGAAGTGGTAGAGCGGGTTGATCTTGACGATCGGCAGGATCCAGGAGGCGCCCTCGCGGGTGCCGCCGGTCATCAGCTGGTCCACCGGCCAGACGATCGGCGTGCCGTAGAAGAGCAGCTGGATCAGCGAGTTGACGACCTGCGGGATGTCGCGGAAGCGGGTCGAGATGATGCCGAACAGCAGCGTCACCCAGGCGGCGTTGAGCGCCAGCAGCACGAAACCGGGGATGGCCAGCAGGATGTTCCAGCTGAGGCCCGGGTGGCAGATGTGGCCCGGGACGCACGACCCGTTGCCCAGCAGCGAGTACCTGTTGCTGAGCGCGCTGAAGAAGATCGCCAGCACGCCGACGTAGACGATCATGTTGTGGGCCAGCATCAGCGTCTGCCGCCACACCGTGCGCAGCATGTACACGCTCAGTGGCGCCGGGACCTGCTTGATCAGCCCCTCGTTCGCGATGAACGTCTCCATGCCCTCGGAGAGGCAGCCGCTGATGAAGCCCCAGATGATGAAGCCGGTGGAAATGTAGGGCAGGAACACCTCGACGGGCAGCTTGAACAGCTGTGAATACAGCAGCCCGAGCCCGAGCGCGAGGACGGCCTGGCTGATGGTGATCCAGAAGGGGCCGATCACCGAGCGGCGGTATCTCTGCTTGATGTCCTGCCAGCCCAGGTGACCCCAGAGCTCGCGGGCACTGAATCCGGCCTTGATGTCGGCGAAGGCACGCGAGAACGTCTTGCTGTCCGACGTCGGGGGCGCCGAAGTCGTCACGGGTGAGTCTGCGGCCTGAACCGTGCTGGTGGCATGCACGAAGACGAGGGTACCGATGGGTCGTTCACCGGCCTGGCCACCCCGCCCGCAACACGTGCTCGCGGGGGGCGCGAAGGTGACCTGGATTACAGTCCGTCACACCGTACGATTCGCCGCATGGCGGTCGCTCCCGGTGAGAATTCGTCGACGAAGTCGGCCCAGCGTGCTCTCTATTACCTGGTGGCTCCGGTGGGGCACCCCAATTACGGCGACGAGCTCATCGCGGCGAGCTGGCTCGGCGAGCTGGCCGCGATGGCTCCGGACGCCGACGTCTGGGTGGACACGCACTCTCCGGGGCCCGCGGCGGTCCTGCTGGACGGCATCCACCCCCGGGCGAAGTTCACCGACACGCTGTGGCGGTTGTGCTGGGAGGCGCCGTCGGAAGAGCCGTGGCAGGTGGCCGCCTGGGTGCGCGAAGCGGTGCACAACCCCGGCATGATGCCTCGCCTGCACAGCGGGATCGAGCTGCTCGCGACCGCCGACGTCGTGCACGTCGTCGGCGGCGGCTACATCAACAAGCTGTGGCCGAAGCAGCTCGGCCTGCTCGCCGGCGCCGCCGCGGCGGTGGAACGGTCCGGTGGCCGCGCCGCGATGACCGGGCACGGTCTCGTGCCGGCCTGCGAAGACGTCACGCCCCTGCTGCTGAGCCTGCTGGACCACTTCGACGTCGTGGAGGTCCGCGACGAAGCATCGGCGGCCCTCGTCGACGTGCAGCCCGGGATCGACGACGCGTTCCTGGACATCGGCC
The DNA here is from genome assembly GCF_002904335.1 of Amycolatopsis sp. CA-126428. Lineage (GTDB taxonomy): Bacteria > Actinomycetota > Actinomycetes > Mycobacteriales > Pseudonocardiaceae > Amycolatopsis. The sequence continues at coordinate 114,460 of NZ_PPHF01000136.1, forward strand.
CGCACCGCTACGAGGCCGCCGAGGACCAGCCGGAGGTGATGCTGTGCCTCCAGTCCGACCTCGTCGAGGTCGGCATCGGCAAGCTGGCGGGCGCGGTGCTGTCCATGCTGCGCGCCTGGAAGGTGCCGCCGGAGCGCGTCGGGGTCGTCGAAGGGGTGCCCCGCGTCGACCGCGAGGTGTTCGCCCTGCTGGAGCGCGAGCTGCCCGGTGCCCGGTTCTACCCGTTTTCCCACATCTGGGCGCACGGCCTGCCGGCCAACTCCCACCAGACGTGGATTTCCACCCGCTTCCACATCCACATGCTGGCGGCCGCGGCCGGCGCGTCCGGGGTGGCGGTGTCCATCAACCCCGACTATTACGCGACGAAGCACCGCTCACTGGCGGCGCTGGGCTCGAACTGGACGGTGCTGGAGGATCTCACCCAGGTGCCGGACCGCCCCACGGCCGGGGGCTATCCGGCGGACACCCTCGCGCACCTGCGACGGGCCAAGGTCGAGATCGCGAAGACGGTATACGCCCCGGTAGCGCGTCGGATTCCCGAGAGCGCTTCGGATGAACCGCAGCCGGAGTCGTTCCGGCGTCGCTGGTCGAGGCGGATCCTCGGCTGAGCGGTTGTCCGGGGTGGCCGCAGGCGTCCACCGCCCCTAGTTGTCCACAGAGGTTGTCCACAGGCCCTCCGGTCTGTGGACAACCCCGGCCGTCAGAGGTACTGGCCCGTTCCCGAGATTCCCGGTCCGTGCTCGTGCCCGTGGCCGACCGCGCCCGAAGGGCCCGCCGGCAACCCGCGCCGCATCTGCTCCAGCTGGACGCGGGCGGCCATCTGCTGGGCGAACAGGGCCGTCTGGATTCCGCTGAACAGCCCCTCCAGCCAGCCCACCAGCTGGGCCTGGGCGATCCGCAGCTCCGCGTCCGACGGCGTCGAGTCGTCGGTGAACGGGCGGACCAGCCGCTCCAGCTCGTCCTGGAGCTCCGGCGCCAGCGCCTTCTCCAGCTCGCGGATCGACGTCTGGTGGATCTCGCGCACCCGCGTGCGGGAGGCGTCGTCCAGCGGGGCCGCCCGGACCTCCTCCAGCAGCTGCTTGATCATCGTGCCGATGCGCATCACCTTCGCCGGCTCTTCGACGAGGTCACCCACCGACTCGGGGTGCTCGGCGCCGGCGTCGGGGGAGGGCAGCTGCGTGGCGCCGACCGGCGTGCCGTCCGGTCCGACTACCACCACCTGGGGTGAAGATTCCTGGCCCGGGTCACCCGCTGTGAAGTTCGGCTCGGTCATGTGCTCCATCCTGGCTTGCGTTCGACACGCTCCGCGACACCCACGGGGTGTCCGTCTCCGAGCGTAGCGGCTCCGAGGGTTCCCGGTGGCTCTCCACCCAACCCCGGACGCACGGCGAAACCGCACGTCCGTACGGTGTCCCCATGGCGTTCGACGTCGCTCGTATCCGTGGGCTCTTTCCCGCGCTGGGTGACGGCTGGATTCACTTCGACGGCGCCGCCGGAATGCTGGTCCCGGAACAGGTCGCATCGGCCGTTTCCACGGCGATGCGCGCCCCGGTGTCCGGGCCGGGCGGAGCGTTTCCGGCCTCACAACGCGCGGAAAGCATCGTGACCGCGGCCCGCCGGGCCGTGGCCGACCTGGTCGGGGCCGACCCGGCCGCCGTCGTGCTCGGGCCGAGCGCGCCGGTGATGCTGCGCCGGCTCGTCGACGCGCTCGCCGAGCGCTGGACCATCGGCGACGAACTCGTCGTCTCGAGGCTCGACGAGCAGGCGAACCTCGCGCCGTGGCAGCGCGCCGCCAAGCGGGTCGGGGCCGTCATCCGCTGGGGCGAGATCGACATCGAGACCTGCGAGCTGCCCGCGTGGCAGTACGAGCAGCTCGTGTCGGCGCGCACCAAGGCCGTCGCCGTCACGCTCGCGTCCGGTTCCGTCGGCACCCGGCCGGACGTGCCGACGATCATCGAGTTCGCCAAGCGGGTCGGCGCGCTCGTCGTCGTCGACGCCACCTACGCCGCACCCTTCCTGCCGCTGGACATCAACGCGCTCGGCGCCGACGTCATGGTCGTGTCCGCGCAGGCCTGGGGCGGTCCGTCGGTGGGCGCGCTGGTCTTCCGCGACCCCGAGCTGATCGAGCGGATCCCGCCGGCGTCGCTCGACCCGATGGCCCGCGGCGCCGCCCGGCTGGAGCTCGGCCCGCACGCCTACCCGCTGCTGGCCGGGCTGATCGCGTCGATCGACTACCTCTCCGGCCTCGACGACGCCGCCACCGGCTCGCGGCGCGAGCGCCTGGTCACCTCGCTCGGGTCGGCGAAGTCCTACCACGCCGGGCTGCTCGCGCAGCTGTCCACCGAACTGCTGTCGCTGCGGCACATCATGGTCATCGGCAACGCCATGCGCCGGATCCCCGCGCTCGCCTTCGCCGTCGCCGGCAAGAAGTCGCCCGAGGTCGCCGAGTACCTGGCCAAGCAGGGCTTGTGTGCCTTCGCCGACGACGGCACGAGCGGCGTCTTCGCGTCACTCGGCGTCGGAGAAGTGGGCGGCGCCGTGCGGATCGGGCTCGCCCACTACTCCAACGTCTTCGAGATCAACCAGCTCGTGCGGGTGCTCGACGAACTGCGCTGACGCAGTCAGGACTTCGCGGCCAGCAGGACCTTGCCGAAGACGCTGCCCTCTTCGAGGATCCGGTGCGCGGTCGCGGCTTCGGCCATCGGCACGACCTGGCCGACGATCGGCTTGACGAGCCCCTCGGCGACCAGCGGCCACAGGCGCTCGCGGACGTCGGCGACGATCGCCGCCTTCTGGTCGAGCGGCCGGAACCGCAGGCCCGCGGCGAACACCGAAGCCCGCTTGCCCAGCAGCGTGCCGACGTTCAGCTCGCCCTTGACCCCGCCCTGCATGCCGATGATGACCAGCCGCCCGTCCTGCTGCAGCGCGTCGACGTTGCGGCCCAGGTAGGACGCGCCCATGTTGTCGAGGATGACGTTCGCGCCACCCGTTTCCTTCTTGAGGACCTCGACGAAGTCCTGGTCCTTGTAGTTGATCGTGATGTCGGCGCCGAGCTGGCGGCAGCTTTCGAGCCGGTCCGGCGAGCCCGCGGTGACGGCGACGGTGGCGCCCAGCGCCTTGCCGACCTGGATGGCGTGCGTGCCGATGCCGCCGGCGCCGCCGTGGACCAGCAGCACCTCGCCTTCGGTGAGCTTCGCGTGCATCAGGACGTTCGCCCACACCGTGCAGGCCACCTCGGGCAACGCGGCCGCGGTGATCAGGTCGATCTCGCCCGGCACCGGCAGCAGCTGCCCCGCCGGGACGACGGCCTTCTCCGCGTAGCCGCCGCCGGAAAGCAGGGCGCAGACCTCGTCGCCGACGTTCCAGCCGGTCACGCCTTCGCCGAGTTCCGCGATCGTGCCGGAGCACTCGAGGCCGAGGATTTCGCTCGCGCCGGGCGGCGGCGGGTACTGGCCCTGGCGCTGCAGCAGATCCGCGCGGTTCACCGCGCTCGCCGCGACCTCCAGCAGCACCTCGCCGGGGCCGGGCCGCGGATCCGGCACCTCCGCCCACTCGAGAACGTCCGGGTCACCTGGTTCACGGATGGTGATCGCGTACATGTGTCGACTGTATACCGGCGGTGAAGTTCCCGCCGAAAGGCGCATTGACGGACTTCGCATATCGAACAAAGGTGAGCAACCATGTCACCCTTTAGAACGAAATTTCTCCCGCCGCTGGCCTTGGCCGCCGGCGCGACGCTGGTGCTCGGCCTGACCCCGGCCGCCGCCGCGAACACCGTTCCCGACGGGCCGGCCCTGGCGAAGCAGCTCGTCAAGAAGGTCGACGCCAACGGCGTCAACCGGCACCTGATCGCGCTCCAGCGCATCGCCGACACCAACGGTGGCACGCGGGCGGCGAGCACCGAGGGCCACAAGAAGTCCGCCGAGTACATCGCGACCAAGCTCGAGGCGGCCGGCTTCCAGGTCACCCGCCAGGAGTTCCCGTTCACCTACTCGCAGACCCTGGCCGAGAAGCTGACCGCGGGCGGCGCGAACGTCCCGGTCATCGCCATGGAGTACACGACGTCGACGCCGGTCGGCGGCATCACCGCGCCGCTCGCCGTGATCGCCGTCGACGACACCAGCGGCTGCGAGGCCACCGACTACACCGCGGACGTCGCGGGCAAGATCGCGCTGATCAAGCGCGGCGGCTGCTCGTTCGCGCAGAAGCAGCAGACGGCCGCGGCCGCGGGGGCGATCGGCGCGATCGTCTACAACAACACCGACGGCGCCCTGAACGGGACGCTCGGGGGCCCGGAGAACGCGAAGATCCCGACCGGGGGCGTGACGGCGGCCGCGGGGGCGCAGCTGGCCACGCTCGGCGGGCAGAACGTGACGCTGGAGCTGCGGGCCTTCCAGGAGGCCCGGACCAGCTACAACGTCATCGCCGAGACCAAGACCGGGCGCAAGGACAACGTCGTGATGCTGGGGTCGCACCTCGACAGCGTCCCGGCCGGCCCGGGCATCAACGACAACGGTTCCGGCTCGGCGACCCTGCTCGAGACCGCGCTGCAGCTGGGGAGCAGCCCGAAGGTCAACAACGGCGTGCGCTTCGGCTTCTGGAGCGCGGAGGAGTTCGGCCTGATCGGCTCGACCTACTACGTCGACCAGCTGACGTTCGAGCAGCAGCTCGACATCGCGCTGTACCTCAACTTCGACATGATCGGCTCGCCGAACGCCGGCTACTTCGCCTACGACGGGGACAACTCCGACGGCGTCGGCGCGGGCGCGGGCCCGTACGGCTCGGCGCAGATCGAGAAGACCTTCGTCGACTTCATGCAGGCCGCGCGGGGCGTGTCCCTCGAGGGCACCGACTTCACCGGCCGCTCGGACTACGGCGAGTTCATCGCCGTCGGCATCCCGGCCGGCGGCCTGGACACCGGCGCCGAGGTGCTGAAGACCCCGGCGCAGGCGGCGAAGTGGGGCGGCACGGCCGGCATCGCGTTCGACCCGTGCTACCACCAGGCCTGCGACAACCTGGGCAACATCGACCGGGTCGCGCTGGACCGCAACGCCGACGGCGTCGCGTGGGCCCTCGGCGTCTACGCGACGAGCACCGAGAGCGTCAACGGCGTCCAGCCGGGCAAGGCCAAGGCGGCCAAGCAGAAGGCCGCCGAACGCGGTGCGCAGCGGAACTTCTCCGCCCGCGCCGTGGCCGGTGACCCGCACGCGCTGACTGCCTGACCCCGGGTCGTGAGTGGTAAGGCGGGTTCTAACCCGCCTTACCACTCACGACGGGTTTGGCCGTCAGCCGAGGTTGTTCGTGCCGAAGGTGTCGCAGCGGGCCGGTTCGCCGGTCTGGAAGCCGGTGGTGAACCACTTCTTGCGCTGCGCCGACGTGCCGTGGGTGAACTTCGAGCGGTCGACCTGGCCGCCGCCGAGGTTCTCCTGGATGTAGTCGTCGCCGATGCGGGACGCGGTGTCCAGCGCGGCGTTGATGTCGTCCTGGGTGACGTCGGTGATCAGCGGCTTGCCGCTCTCGGTCGGCGTCGTCGAGGCGTGGTTGGCCCAGACGCCGGCGTAGCAGTCGGCCTGCAGCTCCAAGCGGACCGAACCGGACGTGGGGCCGGTGCCGGTGCCCTTCTTCGAGGTGCCGAGCAAGTTCTGCACGTGGTGGCCGTACTCGTGGGCGAGCACGTACGCCTCGGTGAAGAGGCCGCCCTGCGCGCCGAAGCGGGTCTTCAGCTCGTCGAAGAACGACAGGTCGATGTAGACGTCGGAGTCGGCCGGGCAGTAGAACGGGCCGGTGTCCGAAGTGGCGCTGCCGCAGCCGGTGCGCACGCCGCCGTTGAAGAACTTCGTCGGCGCCTTCTGGTAGGTCGAGCCGGAGCGCGCGAACTGCTGCGCCCAGTAGTCCTGGACGGAGTTGACGATCGCGACGATGGCGCAGTCGTGGTTCTTGTTGGCGTCCGCGCCCGTCTTGCACTCGCTGGACAGCTTGGAGTTGTCGACCTGCTCGCCGGACCCGACGCTGCCGAGCCCACCGCCCAGACCACTCCCGCTCGGCGCGCTGACCCCGCCGAGCTGGGACAACACGAAGTAGATGATCAGCCCGACGACGCCGAGTCCACCGCCGCCGAGCGCCACGCGGCCGCCGATCCCGCCGCCGCCTCCACCGCTTCCGCGCAGGTCCTGGACTTCGGAGGTGTCCAGGCCGGCGTCGTCGTCGAATCTCACCCGGGAATCGTAACGAGCCTGGGCCCGGCCGTCGCGCTGACTGCCGTGCCCAGGCTCTTGTACCGAGGTATGTCTTTGGTCGAGCGGCTGGCCGCTTCCGGGGCCGGCGTTCAGGCGCTGTGGTCACAGCTTCCGAGACCGTGACCGGAGCCAGGCCCGACCGACGCCGTATGCGTGATGCGCATGGAAGCCCGCTCTTGGCTGTTCACAATCGCGGCCGATCCGGTAGGTGTCCGTTCCGGTCGCGGGGACGCAGCGGGCGGTCAACCGCGAGGTTCACCCGTCACACAACCACCTGACCTCTCCTGGCGGGGGAGCCGGGCCGGCACGTCACCTTCGCCGCGCCGCCTACCTGGCCGAACGTCCGCCCACAAGCAGAATGCGCCTTTCCCGGCCGAGTCTCAACCTTTTCGTAACCCCACCTTCGGGCGATGTTGCCACGGTATTTTCACCGGCAGACGAATCGGACTCGGACCGCGCGGTTCCTTGATCAGCGTTCTACGCTGTCTTATGACCGAGGAGCGGGCTGTGCGGTGGTTGAACGAGGCCGAGATGGCGGCGTGGCGCTCCTACATCGTGGCGACCCTCCTGCTGCGGCAGCGGCTGCACCGCGAGCTGACCGAGTGCCACGAGGTGTCACTGGTCGATTACGAAGTGCTCGTCTGCCTGCAGATGCAGCGCGACCACCGGATGCGGATGTCGGAACTGGCTTTCATGATGGGCTCGACGAAGAGCCGGCTTTCGCACCAGGTGGCCAAGCTCGAGGAGGCGAGCCTGGTCCGGCGGGCGCGTGACCCCGAGGACAAGCGCGGCGTGATCACGGAGCTGACCGACGAGGGCGAGGCGCTGCTGGAGAAGGCGGCGCCGACGCACGTCGAGGGCGTGCGAGAGCACCTCATCGACCTGCTGAGCCCCGAGGAGCAGGCGACGATCGCCGCCGCGTTCGAACGCGTGCAGGCGCACTTGCTGGAGCCGGAAAGCTGAACCCGGGCGCTCGGCGCGCCCGGGTGCTCAGTGCGGTAGCGGTGGGATTCGAACCCACGGAGAGGTTGCCCCCTCGCATGTTTTCAAGACATGTTCCTTCGGCCGCTCGGACACGCTACCCCTGCCCACGAGGGTAGCCGACGGTTCCGGGCAACCCCGGCCGCGCCTCCGACGTCGTCACGCCGTGAAGACGCGATGGGATCCGGACGGCCCCGGCTGGCCGGCCGACGCCCCGGGTCCGCCGGCGACGGCGTTCTCGATGGCCTGCCTGGCGATCGTGCTGGTGTCCTTCGGTGGCCTGATCTTCCTGGCGGCCACGCTCCGGGACCGGGCCGGTTCGGTCGTGGCTCCGGCGACCGTGGAACGGGTGGTGTCCCTGGATCGGGTCGTCGCGCGCGTCGACGGCCGGCTCATGGACGTGCGGACGCCCGCGCACTACGACCGCCACACCCACCTCCGGACCGGCCCCGGCTACGTCCGGGGCACCCGCTTCGAGGTGCGCTACCGGCCCGGCAAGGCCGAGCCGGCGACCGACACCGCGCGGGAAGTCCGGCTGCCGGGCCCCTGGATCTTCGCCCTCGCGGGCGGCGGGCTGCTGCTCGGCATCGCCGGCCTGCTGGTGCCGGCCCGGCCGCTCAGGTCCAGGTCAAAGTGAGGGCCGCGCCCTGTGCGCGGCCCGCTTCGGCCGCCGGGGTGCGGGTGGCCGGGTCCAGCGGGTTCGCGCCGGCCGCGGCCTTCGAGGCCTCGTCCGGGGTGATCAGGGTGACCTCGGCGCCCGCGGCGCGCAGGTCTTCCAGGACCTCCAGCAGCGGCTTCTCCATCGGCAGCGGGGCGTCCACGCCCAGCGGCGAAACCACGGTCACGCGCTTGAAGCCGGTCGCGTAGTCGGCGTTCTCGGCCGAGCGGACGCCGCCGTCGACGTAGCGGCGGCCGTCGATGGTCACCGCCGGCCAGACGCCCGGGACCGCGCAGCTCGCCGCCACCGCGTCGACCAGCGAGACGCCGGACTCGCTGTCGAAGCGGCGGGGCTCGCCGGTCTCCGCGTCCACCCCCACGATCACGAGACGCTGCGCCGGCCAGTCGTGCACCGGCAGCCGCGCCTCGATCACCGCGCGACGCTCCGCCTCGGACACCGTTTCGGCCGCCAGGGCCAGCCGCCCGACCGCTCGCCGCACCTCGGCCGGGTCGGTCGCACCAGTGAGCGCGCCGCCGAACTCGGCGGCGAACTTCTCGAAGTCGATTTCGGCCGGGATCTCCGGCGTCTGGTGCGCCGGATCGGCCTGGCGCGCGTACAGCTCCGCCAGCGGCCGCCCGCTCGCCACCTGCGCCGCCACGACTGACCCCGCCGACGTCCCGACGAGCAGGTCCGCGCCCGTCAGATCCTGGCCGTGTTCGGCCAAGCCCACCAGCAGCCCCGTCGTCCACGCGATTCCGGCGATCCCGCCGCCACCCAAAACCAAAGCCTGTCCGCCCATGCGGGCAGCCTAGCGACGGGGTCCGACAATTCCCGGCCGCCGGGATTACCCTCCAGGTCGGTGCGGCGAGAGGGGCGGAAATGACCGCGAAGATCGAAGGCATCCACCACGTCAAGTTCCCCGTGAGCGACCTGGCGCGCAGCCGCGCGTGGTACGAGCGCGTGCTGGGGCTGGACGTCACCCACGAGTTCCCGGACGCCGACGGTGTCGTGCGCGGGGTCGCCGGGGCGATCGACAGCGTGCCGGTGGCGTTGCGCGTGCAGGAGGCGGCCGCCGCGGGGCTCGCCGGGTTCGACCCGGTCTGCTTCTCGATCGCCGACCGCGCGGCCGCCGACGCGTGGATCGCGCGGCTGGACGAGCTCGGCGTCGAGCACTCGCCGCTGTTCGAAGCCACCACCGGCTGGATGGTCCGCTGCACCGACCCCGACGGCACCGAAATCCGGCTCTACAGCCTGGCGAAGGACGACGGCGTCGACCACACCGGCGAGCAGGGCTACGCGCAGCGCGTGCGCTGACTCAAGGCCGGCGCATGGCCTTCGCGGCGATCCGCGCCTGGACCTCGGGACGGCGCAGCGGCGGCACGGTCGCCGGCGGCTGGCGGCGCTCGGGCAGCTGCTCCAGCAGCCGGGTGGTGATTTCGGTGATTTCGGCGACCGCCGCCTCGAACGGCTCGCGCGTGGCGTCCGACAGCGACTGCACGCCGGTGACCTTGCGGACGTACTGGCGGGCCGCGGCCTCGATCTCCTCGCCCGTCGCGGCCGGCTGGAGCCCTCGCAGGGTGGTGATGTTTCGGCACATGCCGCTCAGGGTACGGCTTTTCGCGGGCATCGATCACACGGTCGGGTAGGCCGGGCCCGGCTTCGTTGACGCCCGAACCGCCGCTGGGCAAGGTCGGGGAAGTGCCCCTCAGACCACGCCCGTTCCGCTCCGCCCGTCCCGAACCCGGCATCCTCCAAGAAGAGGCCCCGGAAACCCCGATCCCGGAACAGGCCTGGCCCCGCGTGCGGGCCGACGAACTGGTCACCCTCGTGGCGCACGTCTTCGCCGCGCACGGTCTCCCCGAAGCGCGCGCCCGCATCGCCGCCGAAGCGCTTTGCCACGGCGATCTCACCGGCTCGCCGGAGACCGGGGTCGCCGACCTGACCCGCGTGCACCTGCCGCTGCTGAAGAACGGGCTCGTCGTGCCGCACGCCGAGCCGCTGATGATCGCCGACCGCGGGGCCGCCGCGCTGATCGACTACCGCCGCGCGCTCGGCCTCTGGGCCGTCGGCGACGCGATGGACCGGGCGGTGACGCGGGCCGGCCGCTTCGGCGTCGGGCTCGTCTCGCTGCGCGGCATCGGGCCGTTCGGCCGGGCCGGGCACCACGCCGCGCGGGCGCTGCCGCACGCCATGATCGGGCTGGTGCTGGCCGCGGGCGGGGAGCCCGGCCAGCCGATGAACCCGCTGGGCATGGCGGCGCCGGGCGGCGCGTACCCCGAATTCGTCTTCGACATGGACCGGCCGGGCTCGGAAGCGGCCGGGCTGACGCTGCTGGTCGAGGTCCTCGCCGGGGTGCTCTCCGGCGTCGCCGACCACGAGCACGACACCGGCCTGCTGGTGCTGGCCATCGCGCCGACGACCCTGCGCAGCGCGGACGGCTTCTACCGGGCGGCGAGCGCGCTGTTCGGCAGCATGCTCGGCTGGGACGGCGGCGCGCCGATCCGCTACCCCGGCTGGCGGGAGGCCCAGCACCTCGAGCAGTGCCGGGCGCTGGGCGTGCCGCTGGCCGGGCCGGTGCGCCGCGAACTCGACGCGCTCGCCCGGTCGCTCGGCCTGCCGCCGCTGACCAGCGTCGGTTAGCGGACCAGGATCACCTTGCCGCGGTCCGGGCCCACCGCCACGACGTCGCCGTCGGTCAGCTGGCGGCCGCGGCGGGTCTCGACCTCGCCGTTGACCGTGACCTCTTCGGCGTCGATCAGGTCCTTGGCGTGGGAGCCGTCCTCGGCGAGGCCGGCCAGCTTGAGGAACTGGCCGAGCCGGATCGGCTCTCCGGTGATGGGTACGTCGACGGGCTCGCTCATGCCCCGCATCATGCCGCCTCAGGTGCGGGCGGTCGTCTGCCGGTAGAGCGCGAGGACGTCGGTGTCGAAGTAGCTCGAGTACGACGTGTCGGCGTCGTCGCCGCCGAACTCGAAGCCGCCGATGACGCCGATGACCGTGCCGAGCCGGGTTTCCGGGTTCTGCCCGGCGACCCACGGGCCGCCGCTGGTGCCGGTCGGGAAGCCCGCGCAGTCCACCCGCAGCTGGTAGGTGTCCTGCTTGGCGGTGGTGTTCCGGCAGACCGCGGGCACCTCGGAGTCGTCCGGGTAGCCGGTGAGCGTGATGGCCTGCTCGAACGCGGTGCCGGTGGCCAGCAGGTTCGCCCCGACCAGGCTCTCCAGGGACTTCGCGGTGCCCGCCTGGTGCGCGGTGGCGAAGCCGACGTCGAGGTCCGGGTCCGAGGACGCGGCCCAGCCCGGCGCGACGAGCTCGTCCGACACCGCCCAGTAGCCGAACGGCGCGACCCCGTCGTGGTAGCCGGGCGCGAAGGTGACGCCGGTGAGGTAGCCGCCGCCTTCGCCGTTGTGGATGCAGTGGGCAGCGGTCAGCAGCACGTCACCGCGCTCGCTGTGCACGACGCTGGCGGTGCAGTAGTGCTCGCCCTCGGCGAACAGCGCTCCGACCGCGGGGCTCGACACCGCGGGCAGGTCGGCCGGAGCCGCCTCGGCCGTGGCGAGCTCCGGTGTCGTGGCGCTCGCCAGCTGCGCCGGCCGGGCGGCGGCGACCACGACGAAGGTCACGCCGAGCAGCACGATCGCGGCGAGCGTGAGCAGGACGAACGGCCGCCGCAAGATCATCGCCTCCTCGTCTCGGTGCTGCCGGAGAGACCACCATAGGACGACGCACCGACACAATCAGCACACCCACAGCAAGCTCACAGCCGCTAACATTCCCTACTCGGGAGTAACACCGGACGGTCGGGAGAGCCGATGAAGCAGTTCGCGGACAAGGTCGTGGCGATCACCGGAGCCGGCTCGGGCATCGGCCGCGCGCTCGCGTGCGAGTTCGCCCGGCGCGGGGCCCGCGTCGCGCTGTCCGACGTCGTCACCGCGAACGCCGAGGAGACGGCCAAGCTCGCCGGCGACAACGCCCGCGCGTACACGTTGGACGTCGCCGACCGCGGCGCCGTGCTCGCGCACGCCGAAGAGGTCGCCGACGAGTTCGGCGCGGTCAACGTCGTCGTGAACAACGCGGGCGTGGCGCTCGGCGCGACCGTCGAGGAAATGACGTTCGAGGACTACGACTGGCTGATGGGCATCAACCTCGGCGGCGTCGTGAACGGCACCAAGGCGTTCCTGCCGCACCTGATCGCGTCCGGTGACGGGCACGTCGTCAACATTTCCAGCGTGTTCGGCTTCGTCGGCGTGCCGACGCAGAGCGCCTACAACGCGGCGAAGTTCGCGGTGCGCGGATTCACCGAAGCGCTGCGCGAGGAAATGCTGATCGCCCGGCACCCGGTCGCGGTGAGCTGCGTGCACCCGGGCGGGATCAAGACGAACATCGTGCGCAACTCCCGCAGTGCCGCCGACGACCAGGAAAAGGCCGCGCAGGGCTTCGAGCGGATCGCCCGCACCACCCCGGAGAAGGCGGCGCAGACGATCCTGCGCGGGATCGAGCGGAAGTCGGCGCGGATCCTCATCGGACCGGACGCCTACGTGATCGACGCCATTCCGCGCGTGCTCGGCGCGGCCTACCAGCGGCCGTTGGCGGCGCTCGCCCGGCTCGGCTTGAAGCAGAGCTGAGCCGCGCTGTCACTCAATGGAGTTGCGTTTCTGACAGAACCGTCCGAAACGGTCCAGAATGCTGGGGGTCCGCCAGCCCCGTCCCGGAGGTCCCCGATGCTTCGCACCGCACCGCGCAGTGCGACCCGTCCGTCCAGCGACCGCACCGCGGTGGAACTGCTGGATCGCACCGGCATCGTCGCGGCGAGCCTGCCCCGGCGCCGCCGCACCGACGGCGAGGTGGCTCAGCCGGAGGAGCCGATCTACACCCGGCCGCCGGTGTGCGACCAGGACCTGCGCCCGAAGTCGGTGGTGATCCGGCGCCGCGCCCGCACGTGGCTCGGTGGCGGGGCCGCGGTGCTGCTCGTCGCGGCCGGTTGGCTGGGCGGCGGGCTCTTCGCCGGCGGCCTGTTCGCCCCGGAACGTGACGTCGCTCAGCTCGACGCGCGCCCGGCGGTGGCCGCGGCCCCCGCGCCGCAACCGCCGGTCGCCCAGGCTCCGCCGGCGCCGCCCGCCGTCACGCCCGCCCCGAAGACCGTCTACGTGGCGGTGCCCGCGAAGCCGGCGCCGAAGCAGGGGCAAGCGCAGGCGCAGGCGCTGCCGAAACCGCAGCCGAAGAAGCCGGTGCCGGACGAGGACGCCGAAGCCCGGGTCGACCTGCCGTCGTCGGCCACCCCGCCGCCGGTGAGCAACCCGATCCAGGCGTGGGTCGACGTCGCCGAGAGCATGGCGCGGCGCTACGGCGGCCGCTGAGTCAGGCCTCCGACCAGAGGTATTCGTGCTCGGGGCGGCCGGTGGCGCCGTAGCGCAGCCGCATCTGGACGGTCCCGGACTCCGCCAGCGCGGTGAGGTACCGCTGCGCCGTCGCCCTTGCCATGCCCAGCTCGCCCGCCACCTCCGCGGCCGACAGCGGCCGCCCGGCGCGTCGCAGCTGCTCCGAGACCAGCCGGGACGTCGCCGTCGACTGGCCCTTCGGCGCGGTCGTGCGGTCCTGGTCGTGCAGCACGCGGTACGCGCGGTCGACGTCGTCCTGGGCCAGCGCCCGGTCTTCGGCGAGCAGGCCGCGGAACCGGGCGTACGACGTCAGCCGCTCCGCGAGCTGGCGGGTGGTGAACGGCTTGATCAGGTAGTTCAGCGCGCCGGCGCGGATCGCCGCGGCCACCGACGTGCTGTCGGTCGCCGCGGACAGCACGATCGTGTCCGTCTGCAGCTCCGGGAGCACCGCGAGGCCGGACTCGTCGGGCAGGTAGACGTCGAGCAGGATCAGGTCCGGCGCGAGTTCCCGGACGCGGGCGCGCGCCTCGGCGGCGGTGTGCGCGGTGCCGACCACCGCGAAGCCGTCGACCTCCTCGACGAAGCCGGCGTGCACCCCGGCGACCCGGAAGTCGTCGTCGACGATCAGCGTGCGGATCATCCGTCCTCCGTCAGCATTCCGGGCAGTTTGGCGACGAACAGGGCGCCCGTCTCGCCTTCGCCGGGGTCGGCCAGCCAGACGTCGCCACCGCGGGCGCGGGCGGCCTGCCGGGCGAGCGCCAGGCCGAGGCCGTGCCCGGGGGCGATCTTCGTCGAGACGCCTTCGTCGAACAACCGCCGCCGCAGGTCCGCCGGCACGCCGGGGCCACTGTCCACAACGGACACGTGCAGGGTGCCGCCCTCGGCGAGCAGCCCGACCTCCACGGTCGCCGGCCGCCGCGGGCCCATCCGCGCGGCGTGCAGGGCGTTGTCGACGAGGTTGCCGATCACGGTGTTCGCGGCGATCGGGTCGGTCACCGCCGTGGGCACCCAGGTGTCTTCGGCGAGCTTGAGGACGAGCCCCTTTTCCTGCGCCTGCTCGGTTTTCGCGACGAGCAGCGCCTGCAGGTACGGGTCGGCGACGGCGTCGCCCAGCTCGCTCGGCCGCGCCGACGACGAGTCCGTCAGCGTCTGCAGGTACTCGACGGCTTCGGTGTGGTGGCCGAGCTGGAGCAGCCCGTAGAGGGTGTGCAGCCGGTTGGCGAACTCGTGCCGCTGGGCGCGCAGGCCGTCGGACAGCGCGCGGATGCCGTCGAGCTCGCGGGTGAGCGTGTCGAGGTCGGTGCGGTCGCGGAAGGTGAGCACGGTGCCGATCGGCCGGTCGTCCAGGCGCACGGCCCGCGAATTGATCACCAGCACCCGGTTCCCGGCCACCGCGAGGAGGTTGTCGACCGGGCGCCCCTCGCCGACGGCCTTGTGCAGGCGGGGGCTGAGCTCGAGCTCGGCCATCGCCGCGCCGATCGGGAGTTCGGTGCCGAGGAGGCGCTCGGCTTCGTCGTTGCGCACCGAGACGCGGTTGTGCTCGTCCACGGCGAGCACGCCTTCGCCGATCCCGTGCAGCACGGCTTCGCGTTCGTAGAGCAGTTCGGTGAGCTCGTGCGGCTCGAGGCCGTGGGTGACGCGCCGCAGCCGCCGGTTCAGCAGCGCCGACGCGCCCGCGCCGAGCAGCAGCGCGCCGCCGGCGAACAGCAGCGTGATCGCGAGCTTCTGGTTGAACTCGCTGATCGGCTGGGCCACCTCGAAGCCGACACTGACTTCGCCGACCACCCGGCTGTGGTCCGGGGTCCAGATCGGCGTCTTGCTCCGGACGGACAGGCCGAGGGTGCCGCTCGCCACGGTGTTGATGTCGTCGAACCCGGCGAGCGCCCGCTCCGCCGAGGTGCTGACCTTCTTGCCGATCTCGGTCGGGGTCGGGTGCGCGAGCCGGATACCCCGGTCGTCGGTGATCACGACGAACAGCGCGTTCGTGCGGTCTCCCACGGCCAGCGCGCGTTCCTGCAGAGCGCCCCCGGGGATCTTCGCGGTGGCGTTTGCGACGACCACCGGGTCCGCCGCCACCGACTTCGCGATAGCCAGCGCACGCTCGCCGAATTGGTCGGTGAGGGTGTCGCGAAGGAGCACGCTGACCAGGGCGACGCCGATTCCGACGACGAGGACGACCACGCCGATCTGCAGCAGCAGCACCTGCCTGCTGAACCGCATTCGCGGGAAGAGCGCCCACTTTGGCATGGCTGGGAACATACCCCCAGGTCAAGCCCGTGCGCTAAATGAGCAAAACATTCAGAACGCACCGCCGGCGCGAAGAACGTCGACAAGCTTCACGCGGGCGCCACACGTACTTAACGTCCCTTCCCAACGTGAGCCCCACCACGTGACGAAGGAGTCACCTCCACCATGGTTCCCCCACTGATCGAACTCACCGGAGCCACCAAGCGGTTCCCGAGCGGGTCCGGGTCCGTGCACACGGCCGTCCGCGATCTGACCATGACCGTCCGGCCCGGCGAGTTCGTCGCGGTCGTCGGCCCCACCGGCTGCGGCAAGTCGACGACGCTCTCGCTGGTCTCCGGCCTGCAGCCGCCGTCGGCCGGCCGGGTGCGGGTGAACGGCGAGGACGTGAAGTCCATTCCGGACGGGGTCGGCTACATGTTCCAGACCGACGCGGTGATGCCGTGGCGTTCGGTGCTGGAGAACGTCGCTTCCGGCCCGCGGTTCCGCGGCGTGCCGAAGGCCGAGGCCCGCGCGCAGGCCGTCGACTGGATCGCCCGGGTGGGGCTCGCCGGGTTCGAGAAGTACTACCCGCACCAGCTCTCCGGCGGCATGCGCAAGCGCGTGGCGCTGGCCCAGACGCTCGTCACCAAGCCGAAGATCCTGCTGATGGACGAGCCGTTCTCCGCGCTCGACGTCCAGACGCGGGCGCTGATGCAGGACGAGCTGCTGCGGCTGTGGTCCGGTTCGGGTGCCGCGGTGATCTTCGTGACGCACGACCTCGACGAGGCCATCGCGCTGGCGGACAAGGTCGTCGTGCTGACGTCGTCGCCCGCCACCGTGAAGGACGTCTTCGAGATTCCGCTGGAGCGGCCGCGCAAGGTCGAGGACCTGCGGCTGACCGAGGAGTTCCGCAAGCTCTACGCCGACATCTGGGAATCACTGCGCAGCGAGGTCGACAAGGCCCGTGAGAAGGGAGCGAGCAATGTCGCTTGAGACCCCGGCGGCGCCGTCCGCTGCTCCCTTGCCGGTCCTGGAGACCGAGCAGGACATCCTGGCCCGCGCGAAGCAGGCCACGGCCAAGCGCAGGCGCAACATCTGGCTGCTGCGCCTGGCGATCGTCGTCGTCTGGCTGGGCAGCTGGGAGCTGACCGCCACGTACTGGATCGACCCGTTCTTCTACTCGAAGCCGTCGAAGATCTGGGCACGGCTGGTCGAGTGGTTCAGCGCCGGCACCGACTTCGGCTCGATCTGGTACCAGATCCTGGTGACCGTCGAGGAGGCCGCGATCGGCTTCGTCATCGGTGCCATCTTCGGCGTCGTGTTCGGCGTGGTCCTCGGCCGCAGCGCGTACCTGGCGCAGGTGCTGGCGCCGTTCATCAAGGCCGCCAACGCGTTGCCGCGCATCGTGCTCGCCGCGCTGTTCGTCATCTGGTTCGGGCTCGGGCTGTCGTCGAAGGTCGCGACCGTCGTCGTGCTCGTGTTCTTCGCGGTGTTCTTCAACGCCTTCACCGGCGCCCGCGAGGTCGACCGCAACCTGATCGACAACGCCCGCATCCTCGGTGCGACCCGCGGCCAGGTGCTGAAGTCGATCGTGCTGCCGAGCGCGACTTCGTGGATCCTGTCGTCGCTGCACGTGGCGTTCGGCTTCGCGCTGATCGGCGCGGTGGTCGGCGAGTACACCGGCGCGAAGGCCGGCATGGGCTTCCTGATCGCCAACGCGCAGGGCACGTTCGACACCGCGGGCGTGTACGCCGGGATGCTGATCATCACCGTCGTCGCGTTGCTGGCCGAGTGGGGGATCAGCACGCTGGAGGGCAGGCTGCTGCGGTGGCGCCCGCCGTCCGCCTCCGAAGCCGCGATCAAGGCGGTCTGACATGCGTCTCAAAAGGACAGTCGGGGTGGTGGCCGCGGTCGCCGTCGCCGCGGCCGGGCTCACCGCCTGCCGCGACTCGCGGGAGATCTCGCTCGGCACCGGCGGCCAGCCGCACATCAAGATCATGGTCGGTGGCCTGTCGAAGGTGATCTACCTGCCCGGGCAGCTGGCCCAGCAGATCGGCGCCTACAAGAAGCAGGGCCTCGACGTCGAGCTCTTCGACCAGCCGTCCGGGGCGAACGCCGAGACGTCGCTGCTGGCCGGCGAGGTGCAGGCGGTGGTCGGGTTCTACGACCACACGATCGACCTGCAGGCCAAGGAACAGTGCATCGAAAGCGTCGTGCAGTTCGCGAACGTGCCGGGCGAGGCCGAGATGGTCGCGACCAAGAAGGCCGGCGAGGTCAAGTCGGGCGCGGACTTCAAGGGCCGCAACCTCGGTGTCACGTCACTGGGTTCGTCGACGGACTTCCTGACCAAGGCGCTGGCCGCGCGCGGTGGCGTCAGCTCGAAGGAGTACACGCCGGTGAAGGTCGGCGCCGGGCAGACGTTCATCTCGGCGATGAACCAGGGCTCGATCGACGCCGGGATGACGACCGACCCGACGATCGCGCAGCTGACGAACACGGGCCAGGCGAAGGTGCTCTACGACATGCGCACGCCGGAAGGCACCAAGGCGGCGCTGGGCGGTTTGTACCCGGCGAGCTCGCTGTACATGGGCTGCGAAATCGTGAAGCGCTATCCGGACATCGTGCAGAAACTGGCCAATGCGTACGTCGAGACCCTGAAGTGGATTTCGTCGCACACACCGGCGCAGGTCGCCGCGATGATGCCGCCGTCGTTCGCCGGCGGGGACAAGGCGCTGTACGTCAAGTCGCTCGAGGACAGCCTGCCGATGTTCACCGAGGACGGCCGGATGGACCCGGCCGGGGCGCAGAACGTGCTCAAGGTGCTCGGTTCGTCGTCGAGCAACGTCAAGCCGAAGAAGGACAAGATCGACCTGTCGAAGACGTACACGACCCAGTTCGTGGACGCCGCGCACGCGCAGGCGCAGCAATGAGCCCCGCTCACCTGACCGGGCGGTAGGTGAGCGACATGGACCCGTGAAGGCCTCTTTTCCCCCGCGGAGGCCTTCACGGGTCTTTTCGGTTCAATTCCGGCAAATGGTGAGTATTTCCCGGAATGTGAAGACCCTTCGAAAGTAGCTACCTTCTCGCGGGCGCGAATCCAACACTGGGCACACACGGCTTTCCCCGGTCCCCATCGGTGAACGGAGTCCCCGCATGTCCAAAACCCTTCGCGTCCTCACGGCGATCGCCGCCGCAGCCGCCGGTCTCGCCGTCTCCGGCACCGCCCACGCTGCCGTCGAGTACGGCTCACACTTCCACGGACACCAGTTCTCGGGCGGCAACTGGGGCGGTTACGTCAGCTTCGGCAGCTTCACCACGGCCACCGCGAGCTGGACGGAACCGTCCGTGAGCTGCACGTCCACCAACGACCTGTTCGCGCCGTGGGTCGGCATCGACGGCGACGGATCGTCCACTGTGGAGCAGACCGGCGTCGAGACCGACTGCTCCAGCGGGAGTCCGGTGTATTCGGCCTGGTACGAGATGTACCCGGCCGCGCCCGTGTACTACAGCGTTTCGGTCAGCGCGGGCGACCACATCACCGCGACGGTGACGCGCACCGCCACCAACACCTACCGGCTGGACCTGGCCGACACGACCAAGGGCTGGTCGAAGAGCACCACGAAGTCGCTGACGTCGAAGCACGCGTCGGCGGAGGCGATCATCGAGTCGCCGACCGACTCGTACCCGTCGATCTCCGGCGGCATCAAGTTCACCGGCGTCAAGTTCAACGGGACGAACCTGGCCTCGACGAGCCCGTCCGGCCTGAACGCCGACGACCGGGGCCGCTACACCTGGAGCCCGAGCGCCGTCGGCTCCGACGGCCAGAGCTTCACGATGACCCGCCACTGAATCACTTGAGGTTGTTGATCGCCCACGCAACGACCATGACCGCCAGCACCAGTGAGATGACGGCCTGCAGCATCATCGTCATCTTCGCCCAGATCCGCAGGGGCAGCACATCGGTGGGGCTGAAGGCCGCCGCGTTGGTGAACGAGAAGTAGAGGTAGTCCAGGTAGGACGGTTCCCAGTCCCGGTGCGCCAGGTCCGGGTCGGCCATCTGCGGGAACTGCAGGTCGGGGAATTCGGCCCGGCCTGCGGCCCGCCGGCCCGGGCCGCCGCGGTCGAACTCCCAGTACCAGAGGGAGAAGGCGACGATGTTCGTCCAGTAGACGGTCCCGCCGGTGACCAGCACGGCCCCGGCGCGGTCGCCGATCGTGCCGTTCGCGATGGAGTAGACGAGCGTCACCGCCGAGCCGGCGTTCACCGCGGTCACGGCGGCGACGAGCAGCAGCGAGATGACCCGTTCGACGGCGCTGAACTGCGACATCCGGCCCGGGTTGACCAGCAGCAGGGCGACGACGAGCAGCACGGAGACGCTGGGCAGCAGCCACCACGGGCGCAGCGCCATGTCATCGGGCAGGGCGACCTGCAGGACGAGCGTCGCGACGACGACGCCCATCGCGGGCCAGCGGGTCTCGCCGGACGTCCGCCGCCGCCACGCGGGAAGTGCCTCTTCTGTCACGCGCTCAAGGTAGGACGGCGACGCCCCGCTAGCCAGCCGGTGCGGTCGCCACCTCGCCCGGCAGTTTCCTGGCCACGTCCGTCCGCGAACGCGCGCCCAGCTTGCGGAGCACCTTGGCCACGTGCTGTTCGACCGTCCGCGGCGAGAGGAACAGCCCGTCCGCGATCTCGCGGTTCGTCCGGCCTTCCGCGAGCATCCGCGCCACTTCCCGCTCGCGCGGCGACAGTTCACTCCCGTACCCGCGCCGTCCGCGCTGGGATGGCGCCCAAGCGCCGTGCTCGCGCAGCTGGTGACGGCAACGTCCGGCGTCGCGGGTCGCCCCGAGCTGCTCGTACGCCTCGGCCGCCGCGGCCAGCTCGTCGACGGCCGAACGGTTGCCCGCCGCGAGGCGGCACATCGACGCGCGTTCTCGCATGGCCGTCGCGGGGTACGGCATCGGCAGGGCCGCGTAGCCGGACACGGCTTCGTCGTACAACGTCGCCGCGGCCAAGTGCTTGCCGCGCGCTTCGAGCAGCACCGCGCGGCCCGCCACGAGCGCGGCCGCGGCCACCGGCGCGTCCCGGCCTTCGATGCCGCGCGCGAACGCTTCGACGACGTTGTCGGCCTCGGGCCAGCGCCCGGCCCGCGCGTACGCCTGTGCCGCCACCGGGACCAGCGCGGCCGCCCAGATCCAGACGCCCTTGCGCCCGGCCGCGGCCATCGCGGTGTCGGCCGCCGCGCAGGCGCCGTCGACGTCGTCGGTCGCCAGCAGCACCGAGATCAGCACCCCGGCGGCCGACA
Organism: Amycolatopsis sp. CA-126428; assembly: GCF_002904335.1. Taxonomy (GTDB): domain Bacteria; phylum Actinomycetota; class Actinomycetes; order Mycobacteriales; family Pseudonocardiaceae; genus Amycolatopsis. The sequence continues at coordinate 135,238 of NZ_PPHF01000136.1, forward strand.
GCACCACGGGGATCGGGCCGCGGTCCGGCGCGTGCACGCTCGCCGCGGTCAGGTGCCGCTGCGCCGCGGCGAACTCCCCGCGCACCGCCGCGAGCCCGCCGAGCACCAGCGACGACTCCATGACGATCGGGCCGAGCTCCGGGTAGCTGTCCCGCAGCTGCTCGGCGGCCTCGGCCAGGCCGGTCCAGCGCCCGCGCACCCAGTCCAGCCGGACGCGGGTGCCCTGGATCAGGCCGATCGCGTACAACGCACCGGCGTCGGTCGCCCGCCGGACGCCTTCGGTCACCAGCCGTTCGGCGCGGTCGAGGTGCCCGGCCCAGGACTGGCCGTCGGCCAGGTTGCACCACAACCGGGCCAGCTGGACGCGCTCGGCGACGGTGCCGACCGTGTCCGACAGCGCTTCGAACTCCGCCCACGCCGAGCCGTCGCCGACGTGCGAAGCGGCGGCGATGCGGTCGGCGGTCAGCGCCAGCCGCAGCTCCGGGTCGTCGAGCCGCTCGTACACCTCGCCCGCCCGAGCGCGCCAGGATTCGTGCCACGACAGCGGTGTCAGCCCGTCGATCGGCTGGGCGAGCAGGGTGATCCCGCGAGCTGCGAGGTCCGGCCGGTCGGTCAGCTCGCCGACCGCGCGCTCGACCTCCAGCCGGCCGCGGCCGAGCCCGCCGATGGTCCGGACCAGCAGCATGCCGAGGCTCAGCCGGATCGAGCCGCGGACCGACGGCGGCAGCGTCACCTCTTCGAGGACGCGCTGCAGCGTGCCGAGCACTTCGGGGCGAAACCCCCGCAGCGCGATTTGGCTCAGCTTGCCCGCCACGCGCCCGACATCGGCCTGGGTGGGGCCGGGTTCGGCGAGCACCGACTGCAGGAGGTCGATCGCGCGGGACGTCTCGCCGCGCGTGATCGCCTCGTCGGCGGCGGCTTCCGCGTAGTGCCGCCACTGGTCGACGCGGCCGGCGGCGCGGGAGTGCCGGGCCAGCAGCGTGAGCGGCGGGGACGGCTGCGCGGCGAGCACGCGGATCGCCTGCGCGTGCAGCAACGCGCGTTCGGGGCCGCTCACGGTGTCGTAGACCGCCTTGCGGGCCAGCGGGTGCCGGAAGCCGTACTTGCCGTCGCCGACCTCGCCGAGCACCCCACCGGAGAGGGTGTCGAGCAGCGCGGTGCGGAGGGTGTCGCCGGAGAGGCCGGCCAGCTCGCCGAGCACGTCGGCCTCGGCGCCGACGCCGAGCACCGCGGCCGCGCCGGCCAGCCGCACCGCCGGCCCCGGCAGCGCGGAAAGCCGGTCGGTGACGGCTTCCCGCAGCAGGACCGGGACTTCGAGGTTTTCGAGCAGGCGGTCGGAGAGGACCTCGCCGACCGGGAGCCGGTCGGCCGCTTCCTTCAGCGCCCGCAGGGTTTCCTCGACGACGAACGGGATCCCGGCCGTGCACTCGTGCAGCTTGGCCGCGAAGTCGTCGGTCACCCGGGGTAGTTCGAGGAGGCCGGCGGCCAGCTCGCGCACCGCCCCGACGTCGAGCGCGCCGAGCGCGACGCGGGCGGAATGGACCGCCGGATCGGTGCGGAAGGCCGCTCCCCGGGTCGCCGCCCCCGTATCGGCGGCGGACCGGTGGGTGGTGACCACCGCCAGCTCGGGCGGCATCGTGCCGGCGAGGAACCGCAGGAAGTCGCGGGTGTCCTCGTCGGCCCACTGGAGATCGTCGATCAGCACGAGCGCCGGCCCGCAGGCGGCCAGCAGCTCCCGCAGGGCGCGGAACACGCGGTGGCGCTCGGCGACCGGGTCGGCGAGGGGCTCGGGCCGCGGGGGAAGCGCTTCCGCGAGTTCCGGCAGCAACGGCCGCAGCACGCCGGCGACCGGGCTGAGCGGCCCCAGCGGCCCGGCACCGACCGCGCGAAGCGCTTCCAGGACGGGCCCGTAGGGAAACGGTTCACGCAGCGGCTGGCAGGCGCCGGTGAGCACCCGGCCGCCGTCGAACTCCTTGCGGCGCCCGATCTCCGCGAGCAGCCGGGTCCGGCCCATGCCCGGCTCGCCTTCGATGAGGATCGCGGCCGGGCGCCTCCGCAGCACGGCGACGATGGCGTCGAGCTCGGTGTCGCGGCCGGTCAGCCGGGCGGGTCCGGACCGGACGGACACCGAGGTGGGGCGGGGGGTGGTCAGCCACATTTGACCTCCTCGACGCGCACCGAAGCACTGGTGCGCGGGAGCCTAAGCAGCGCCGATCCGTCCGTAAACCTTTCACCGAATACGTGGCCGGTACCGTTGTCACACGTCCGCCTACTCGCCGTCACCGGTTTGCTGCGGGATCCGGGGGGATCGGCTCACCCTGCGTACGAAACTCCGGCCGATCGCGCGTTCGAGCGTCGCTTAACGCGTTCGTGTACTGCGCGTGACTACTGAAAGTAGTTCACATAAACCCTACTTACGGACCTGTCCGACCGGGTGACGCCCGGCGCTTGAGCCCGCCGGAGCAGGGGATTCGTCCTCGGTGAATGCGTATACCCATTCGCCGGGCGCCCGGATTGCACCGTAACGCCCACTGCGGGGACGCTCACTCGGGGGAGTACCACTGCGTGGCCGATGCGGAGCCGCGCGTAACCACCGTAACCACTTGGGAGAAGCATGAAGATCGCGAGACTTCTCGGTGCCGCTGCCACCGCGGTGATGGCGACGGGCGCGCTGGCCGCGACCGCCGTCCCCGCGTCGGGCCAGGACCTGCTGAACCCGGACATGGTGCCCGCCATGCAGCGGGACCTCGGCTTGACCCACGACCAGGCGCTCGCGCGGCTGAAGAGCGAGGACGTCGCGAACAAGGTCACCGAGTCGCTCACCGCGGCGCTCGGCGACGCGTTCGGCGGCGCCACCTACAACGCCGCCACGGGCAAGGCGCACGTCACCACGACGAACGCCGCGCTGGCCGGCAAGATCCGCGAAGCCGGTGCGGAAGCCGAAGTCGTGCGGTTCAGCGCCCGCCAGCTCAATTCCACTGTGGACAGGCTGAACGCCGCCGACAAGGCCGCGCCCGCCGCGATCACCGGCTGGGGCGTCGACGACGCCACCAACCGCGTCACCCTGGACGTGCTGCAGGGCCAGCGCGCCGCCGCGACCGCGTTCCTCGCCAAGTCCGGTGTGGACTCCGCCGCGGTGGCGATCCGCGAAACGGCGTCGGTGCCGACCACCTACGCCAACATCCGCGGCGGGGACGCCTACTACATCGGCGGTTCGTCGCGCTGCTCCGTCGGGTTCTCGACGACCACCGGCTTCCTCACCGCCGGCCACTGCGGCGCGCTCACCGGCGGCGGGTCGCTGACCGGGTCCAACGGCGCGGCGCTCGGCAGCTGGATCACCTACCGCTTCCCGGGCAGCGACTACGCGGCGGTCCGCACCAACAGCAACTGGACCCCCGTCGCGCAGATGAACAACGGGACCGCGGTGCGGGGTTCGTCGAACGCCGCGACCGGCTCGTCGGTCTGCAAGGCCGGCTCGACCACCGGCTGGACCTGCGGCACCATCGGCGCCAAGAACCAGAGCGTCCGCTACTCCGAGGGCACGGTCAACGGCATGACCGCGACCAACGTCCGCTCGGCGGCCGGTGACTCGGGCGGCGGCTTCATCGCCGGCAACTACGCGCAGGGCCTGCTGTCCGGCGGCAACACGTCCGTGACGTACTTCTTCCCGATCGCCCCGGCGCTGTCGGGCACCGGCACGACGCTGAAGACCAGCTGAGTCGTTCTCAAGACAGCGAAAGGGCGGGTTCCGGGCGCCTCCAGCGCGCCCGGAACCCGCCCTTGTTCCTCGCCGCGGGAATGGGAGGTTCAGGGGTCAGACGTTGCTGATCTCCTCGATCAGCCCGTCGACGTCGAAGTGCGCGCTCTCTTCGCCGAGCGGCACCAGTTCGGTGGACGCGTCCAGGAAGGTCCGGACGTCCTCGACTTCGAGCTCGAACGACGCATAGCCGTCCGGTGACTCGATTTCCAGGGTGAGGAAGTCTTCGTCATCGGAGAGATCCGGGCGGATCCGGACGTCGCCGAGGCCGGCCGGCTCGTCGAGCCCGGCCACGAGCAGGTCACGCGCGAAGGTCCACTCGATCCACCGGCCGCGCTCGGTCCGGAAGGCCACGGTCACCGCGAAGGGTTCGTGGGCGTGGTACGACAGGCGCGACAGGACGGGCGTGGTGCTCTCGTTCAGCAGCACGAACTGGCTCTGGTGTACGGCGTCGGTGTGCACGGCCCCTCCTGGAGTCTCGCGGTGGTTCGCGCGGCGCGAACTGTTCGGCAAGGAGATGACGAGGGCCAACGGTCATGACGGAGAAACTCTCACGTTCACTTGATCGGTTGCATCCGTCCATTGTGGTGTAACACCGGGCACATACCCCTTGCGCTCAGGCGGACACGGCTGGTGACGGTTCGCGCAGGGCGGCGGGTAGCTTCTTCCGCAGCACGACCAGCGCGGGGACGGCGGAGGCGCAGGTCAGAGCGAGGATCGACCAGGTCAGCGCGTTGCTCGCGCTGAGGAGGGTGGCCAGCAGGCCCGGCGCCAGCGCGATGGGCAGGCCCCAGGAGAGCTGGAAGATCGAGCTGGCCCGCCCTTCGGCCCCCGGCGGAGCGGCCGCGGCGGCCGCCGCGGTGGCGGTCGGGCCGAAGAGCGCCTCGGCGATCGAGAAGCCGAGGCTGGTGAGCAGGATCAGCACGGTCGCCACCGGCAGCGGGACGGCTTGCAGCGGGATCAGCAGCGCGAAGCAGAGGGCGAAGAGAACGGCGGCCCCGATGAGCCCGGCGGTCCGGCTCCGCCCGGCGAGCAGCCCGACGATCGGCCGCTGCCCGGCGACGACGACCACGGTCCCCACGGTGATGGCGGTCCCGGCGATCCACTGTGGACCATGCAGCAGATCGCGCACGACGATCGGCAGCACGGAGAACTTGCTCGCGCTGGCGAGGGTGAAGGCCATGTGGGTGACGCAGAACCCGGTGAAGGCCCGATCGCCCAGCACCGCCCGCCAGCTCCCGGGCCGAGCTGCCGCCGGCCTGGCGGCCTCCGCGAGCCCACCGCCCCCGGCTCCCGCGCCAGCCGCCGAGTGGTCTGCCGCGGCTGGTCGTGAGTGGTAAGGCGGGTTAGAACCCGCGTTACCACTCACGACCCGCGGCAGGAGGCGGATCAGGACCGCCGCCACGCCGAAGCTTGCTGCGTTCACGTACGCGAGCAGGTGGAACGCCCACGGGCTCGTGATCGTCGGCAGCACCGCCATCGCCGCCGCGCCGAGGCCCGCCCCGCGAACCGGCCGACGGTCTGCGTGGCCAGCACGCGGTCCGTGTCGCTGCCCGAAGTGAGCCGGGTCACCATCGGCGCGTTGCACGTCCAGAACAACCGGTCGCCGAAGCCCGCCACCGCTGACACCACGACCACCTGCCAGCTCGTGTGCGCCAGCGGGTAGGCCGCGAACGCGGCGAGCCGCACCAGGTTGCCCGCGATGAGCAGCGCCCGCGGCCCGAAGCGGTCCATCGCCGCCCCGGTGGCCGGCCCGGTCACCAGGGCCAGCAGGGCGCCGGTGGTCAGCGACGCGCCCGCGTCGACCAGGCCCATGCCCTGCCCGTGCACGAGGAACAACAGGGCGAACGGGACCCACAGCCCGCTGCCGAGCGCGTCGATCAGCGTCGCGGCCAGAAAGATCCGAAGCATGCCTCCCCCAGCGGGACAGCTTACGGGTCGAGCGGGAGGCTGAGGCCCACCTTCACGCGATCCATCGTCACGCTCGTCGTGAAGTGCCGGACGTTCGGGTTGTCGAAGAACATCCGCCGGGTGAACGCCTCGAAGCCCGCCATGTCCGGGCACGTCACGATCAGCACGAAGTCCGCCGTGCCGGTGACGTAGTAGCACTGCTGGATCGCGTCCTCGGCCAGGACCTGGCGGCGGAACCCGTCGAAGACCGCGAGGTTCTCCCGCTCCATCTCGACCGTCACCACGAACGTCATGCCCAGCCCGAGCGCCTCCGGCGACAGCACCGCCACCTCGCGCTCGATGACGCCCGCCTCGCGCAGCCGCTTGATCCGCCGCTGCACCGCCGCGGCCGAGAGCCCGACCTTCGCGCCGATCGTTTCGGCGATCGTGCGGGCGTCCGCCTGGAGGCAGGCGAGGATGGCGATGTCCAGCTGGTCGAGGTCGGGTGTCCGCACCCCAGCAGGCTAACCGGCACCCCCGACAATTCGCCGCCGTTCACCCCTCCGTGACGTCGCTCACTACTCCCTCCGCGGGGAAGATGAAACAACTTTCAACGTGAGCTGGAACACAACTGACGGGTCTACCAGGGGGTAGCCCATAGAAGTGGTAGACCAGCCGGTCGCTCTGCCAACCCGCCGGCGTGGGGAGGCTCTCCCGTGCCCGCACCTGCCGCCGTGTTGACCGGTCTCGGTTCCTGGTTGCCGACGAAAGTCCTGGACAACCACGAAATCGCCGCCCGGCTCGACACCTCGGACGAGTGGATCCGGACCCGCACCGGGATCCGCGAACGCCGCGTCGCCGGGCCCGGGGAGTCTACTGTGGATCTCGCGGTCGGGGCGGGCCGCGAAGCGCTCGGGGGCACGTCCGCCGACGCCGTCGTCCTCGCCACCTCCACGCCCGACCAGCCCTGCCCGGCCAGCGCACCGCAGGTCGCCGCCCGGCTCGGGCTCGGCACGGCCGCGGCGTTCGACGTCAACGCCGTCTGCAGCGGCTTCGTCTACGCCCTCGCCACGGCCGCCGGCTTCATCGCGGGCGGCCTGGCCGAGCGCGTGCTCGTGATCGGCGCCGACACCTTCACCACGCTCATCGACCCCAGCGACCGGACCACCGTGCCGATCTTCGGCGACGGCGCGGGCGCGGTCCTGCTGCGCGCGGGTGAGGCCGGCGAGCCGGGCTCGTTCGGCCCGTTCGACCTGCACAGCGAGGGCGAACACGCCGACCTGCTGTGGGTCGAGGCCGGCGGCGCCCGGAAGCGGCTTTCCGACACCCCGGCCGACCGGTTCCTCGCCATGCAGGGCACGGCCGTGTTCCGCCACGCCTGCGCGCGGATGGCGGAGTCGTCCCGGACTGTGCTTGATCGCGCGGGCTGGATGGTCGGCGACGTCGACCGCTTCGTCGGCCACCAGGCGAACATCCGGATCCTCCAGGCGACGGCCAAGCAGCTCGGCATGCCCGCCGACGCCGTGGTCGCCAACATCGACCGGGTCGGCAACACCAGTGCCGCGTCCATCCCGCTCGCCCTGGCCGACGCCCGCGCCGACGGCACCCTCGTGCCCGGTCACCGCGTCCTGCTCAGCGCGTTCGGCGCCGGCCTGACCTGGGGTTCGACCGTGCTGCGCTGGCCGGACCTGGGTCAGCTGCCCTGAGGGCCGGTCGTCCAGGTCGGCGTCGCCTCCGCGCGGCCGCGCAGCTCCAGTTCGCCGTGCTTCTCCCAGTGGGCGGCTTCGCCCGGCAGCGCCCCGGAGACGACGGCGTCGCTGGCGAGCACCCGTGACGGGACCGCCTTGGCGAGTTCGGTGAGCCGCGCGGCTTCGTTGACCGCGTCGCCGATCACGGTGTACTCGAGCCGGCTGCTGGTGCCGAGCTGCCCGGCGAACACCGGGCCGCTGGAGACGCCGATGCCGAGGTCGAGCTCGCCGGCCTCGCGCACCGCGTCCCGGATCGCCCGCGCCGCGGCCAGCGCGGCCGTCGGGGCGTCCGCGAGCCGCGTCGGCGCGCCGAAGATGCACAGCGCGGCGTCACCCTGGAACTTGTTGACCAGCCCGCCGCGCGCGTTGACCGCGGAGACGACCGCGGCGAACAGCCGGTTCAGCTTCCCGACCAGCTCCTCCGGCGGGGTGCGGTAGGCCAGCGCGGTCGAGTCGACGACGTCGACGAACAACGCCGTGACCTCGCGGACGTCGCCGGAGAGGGACGCGCCGTACTCCAGGGCGTGCCGGGCGACGTCGGCGCCGACGTGCCGGCCGAACAGGTCCCGCATCCGCGCCTGTTCGCGCAGGCCGGCGGCGAGCTGGTTCACCGACGTCTGGAGCAGGCCGATCTCGCTGGAGTCGTCGACGTCCACGGCGACGTCGTTGTTGCCGCGGGCGATCTCGTCGAGGGCCACGCGCAGCCGGTGCAGCGGCGCCGCGACCGCCCTGGCCAGCAGCGCCGTGCCGATCGCACCGACGCCGAGGCCGATCACCGACAGCATGATCAGGCTCGCGGTGTGGTCGCCCGAGCCCAGCTCCGGCGGGGTGGCGATGAGCAGCACGCCCACCAGCGGGACGCCGCTGGCCAGCGCCCAGGTGACGACCAGCCGGGTCAGCACGGTGACCGGCAGCGAGCCGCGCGGCGGCAGGACGTCCAGGGCGATCGTCATCACCGGCCGCGCCACCCACTCGGCGGCGAGGTAGGTGAGCCCGACGGTGGTGAGCCCGCCCAGGCCGATGACCGTGGCCATGCCGACGGCGTCGTCGCGCGAGCCGAGCGTCCCGGCGAGCGCGGTGAGGACGACGGTGCCGATGAGCCAGAGCGTGCCGCTGACCACCGCCATGTCGACCGGCAGCCGCAGCGCGCGCCGAGCCTCGCTTTCCGACGGCGGGCGGCCGAGCACGAACCAGATCACGGTGCGGCGCTGCAGCCACGCCGTCCACAGCGTCCCGGCGAGCAGCGCCCCGGCGACGATGCCGGCCGCGGTCAGGCCGAGCACCCAGCCACGATCGCCGACGTCGTTCGGCAGGCCCTGCACCACCAGCAGCAGCGCGACCACGCCGGACCCGGCGACGCTCGAGCCGAGGCCCAGGCCGGCGAAGCCCAGGCTGGTGCGCAACACCACCCGGAAGTTCTTCACGGCGATCTTGCGCACGGCGTTGATCGTACGGCCGAAAATGCGTGGCCACCGCCGGTGGCCGGTGGTTACCGTGCGGATCATGGACCCACTCGGCCAGGAGGAGATCCGGGCCTCGTTCGTCAACTGCACCCGCGGCGAGGCCAAGGGCGTGACGCTGCCCGCGCGGCCCGAAGAGATCCCGTGGGAGCAGCGGGAGTTCCTCGGCTGGCGCGACCCGAAGGCACCCGCGCGCGCCTACCTCGTGCTGCCCTACGGAGGTGAGGTCGTCGGGCTCGCCCTGCGCGCGGCTCCGCCCCCGAAGTCACGCCTGCGCAGCAACATCTGCGGCTTCTGCACCACGATCCACGGGCTCGCCGACATCACGCTGTTCTCGGCCAAGCGCGCCGGGAAGCCCGGCCGCGAGGGCAACACGCTGGGCACCTACGCCTGCGGCAACCTGGCGTGCTGCCGGTACGTCCGCGGCGACCTGAAGTCCGACGTCCCGCAGCCGTTCGAGACGCTCACGCTCGAGGAGCGCATCGCGCGGCTGGAGGAGAAGCTGCACAAGTTCGTGGCGCGGGTGCTGGAGTCGCGTTAGAAGCGGTACCGCACGATGTGCGCGGTCCGGGCCAGCGGCGGGAACACCTTCAGCATCCGCATCTGGAACCGGGTGATGGGGCCCAGCTTGGCCAGCACCTCCGGCGTCGCCCAGTGCCCGGCGTCCAATGAGGACTCACACGTGAGGCCGCAGCTTTCCAGCTCGCGCGGGTCGTTGACGCCCCAGTACAGCGTCGCGCCCGCCTTGCGCACCGGCGCGTTGAGCTTCTGGATCTTGATGGCGCTCCTGCTGAAGAGGTCGCAGATCAGCTCGCCCGACGGGAACTTCCCGGCCAGGCGGCGGAACAGTTCGGTGCCGGTCTCGGGCTTCAGGTACATCGTGAGGCCCTCGGCGACGATCAGCGTCGGCCGGTCCGCCGGCACCTGGTCGAGCCACTCGAAGTCGGTCACCGACGAGCCGATGTGCGTCTGGTTCGGCGCCTGGGGGTACAGCTTTTCGCGCAGCTCGATGACCTCGGGGTAGTCGACGTCGTACCAGTGGACGGTCTCCGGCGGCGCGAGGCGCTGGAACCGCGTGTCCATGCCGCAGCCCAGGTGCAGCACGACCGCGTCCGGGTGGGCGCGCAGGTATTCGGCGGCCCAGTCGTCGATCGGCTTCGCCCGCAGGACGACCGACACCGCGCGGTCGGGGGAGATGCCGATCTTGGTGAAGTCGTAGTCGATCCGGCGGACGGCGTCGTCGGCCGCCTTGTCGCCGAGGATCGGGTGGGCGCTGCGGTAGTCGAGCGCGCGGCCGTACAGCGTCGCCAGGTTGGTGGCCTTTTCTTCGGTGAAGTGGACCTTCTCCATCACAACCCCCAGAAGTTTCACAACGTTGTGAAAAGTCTAGCGCGTTTCGGGGTGGGCGGCGTAGTCGTGCGCGTAGGTCTTGGCGTCCACCAGGTGCTTGAGGGTCAGCTCGCGCGCGGCGGCGGGATCGGCCCGGCGGATGGCGTCCAGGATGGCGCGGTGGTCGGCGACGGCCTTGCGGATCTGCCCGGGCAGCCGCAGCGCCGCCCGCCGCTCCTCGCCGACCAGGGCGAGCACGGACCGCAGCAGCCCGGCGACGTCGTCGTTCCCGGCGTTCTGCGCGATCACCCGGTGGAACTCGGCATCGGCGGCGATGACGTGCAGCATGTCCCCGTCCTCGGCGGCCTGCGCCATCTCCGCGACGTTGTCCTCGAGCCGGCTCAGCACTCTCGCCGTCGCCTGCCCCGCCAGCCGGCCGGCCAGCGTCGGCTCGACCGTCGCGCGCAGGTCGAACAGCTTCTCGACGAGCTGGTCGTGCTCGGTGAACCAGGTCCGCAGCGGCTGTTCCTGCTGCTCGCGGACGTAGGTCCCGGAGCCGGCGCGGATCTGGACGTATCCGATGGAGGCGAGGACGCGCAGGGCCTGCCGCAGCGACCCACGGCTGATCCCGAGTTCCTCGCACAGCGTGCGTTCGGCCGGCAGCCGGCTTCCCGGTGCCAGTTCGCCGGAGTCGATCAGCGACCGCAGGCGGTCGACGGTCGCGCTCCAGACCTGCTCACTGTCCACAGGCTCATCCTCTCAGCTCGCGGAACCGCCGGGGGTGGCTGCCATGATCACCGGCATGGACATCCTGGGGGCCTGGGTCCGCGGCTGGGCGGTGTCGCGGGCGACACCGGCACCGGTCGCCGAGCCCGACGGGTACCGCATCGAGGTCGGCTTGCCGGGGCACCGGGTGCGCTACCTGCTGCGCGCTCCGGCGACGGTTTCCGCTCGGGCCCGCACGGTGGCCGCGCCGGGCACGTGGCTGAAGACGTGCGGCTCGCGGTCCGCGGTCCTGCCGGCCCTGACCCCGGCGTGGACGGCGGGCGAGACGGAATACCTGATGGCGTTCGAGGGGCCGCTGCCCCCGGTCGCCGTGCCGCCGGGCTATGCGGTGACGGTAGTCGGCGATGGGCCGGCGTGGGACGTGGTCGTGTCCGCCGGCGGAGAACCGGCGGCCCGGGGCCGCATCGCGGTGGCCGGCGGTGTCGCGGTGTTCGACAAGATCGAGACGGAGCCGGCGCACCGGCGCCGCGGCCTCGGCCGGGTGGTGATGCACCGGCTGGCCGAGGCGGCGGGAGCCCGGTCGAGCGCGCTGCTGGCCTCCGAGGCCGGCCGCGGGCTGTACCGCGCACTCGGCTGGCGCGTGGTGTCCGACGTCGTCCCCGCGCACGTCCCGGAAGGAACGGCATGACAGCACGGTTCAAGGACCTCGCCCTGGACGCGAACGACCACCAGGCCCTGGCGGACTGGTGGTGCCGCGATGCGCTGACCGGTGACACTCGCCCGGAAGACGGGCCGGTCCCGATCGCCGACCCCGACCCCCGCGGGCCGCTGATCTGGCTCAACCCGGTGCGGTGACTGTCTGACCTGACACATCTGCGTCGCGGGAGTGGCCCACGGTGCTTAGGCTCCGCACGTGATTGCTTCATGACGTGGTGGCACGCCCTGATCATCGTGGTCGCCGGGGTCTGGGCGGGAACCATCAACGCCGTCGTGGGGTCGGGGACGCTCGTCACCTTCCCCGTGCTCGTCGCGCTCGGGTATCCGCCCGTGACCGCCACCACCTCGAACGCCATCGGCCTGGCGCCCGGCACGCTCAGCGGTGCCTGGGGGTACCGGCACGAGCTCACGGGCTATTGGCGGCAGACCGCCAAGTTCGCCGTCGCGTCCTTCCTCGGGGCCATCGGCGGCACCATCCTGCTGCTCTCGCTGCCGAAGGACGCGTTCGAAGCCGTCGTTCCCGTGCTCGTCGGCCTGGCCGTGATCCTCGTGATCATCCAGCCGAAAGTTTCGAAGTGGGTCGCGCAGCGGCGCGAGGAGAACGGGACCGAGCACAAACCCGGGCCGCTGCTGATGTTCTTCATCTTCCTCATCGGCATCTACGGCGGGTACTTCACCGCCGCGCAGGGCGTGATGCTGATGGCCGTGATGGGGATGCTGCTGTCGGAGCCGCTGCAGAAGCTCAACGGCGTCAAGAACGTGCTCGCCGCCGTCGTCAACCTGGTCGCCGGGCTCATCTACGCGTTCGTCGCGCCGGTCAGCTGGGCCGTCGTGCTGTGGCTGGCCGTCGGCTCGACCGCCGGCGGCTTCCTCGGCGCGAAGATCGGCCGGAGGCTGCCGCCGGCGGTGCTGCGCGGCGTGATCGTGGTGATCGGCGTCGCCGCCGTCATCCAGCTGGTCGTCAAGCAGTTCGCGAAGTGAATTCGCGCGCCGCGGCCAGGAAGAGGTCGTTCTCTTCGCGGGTCCCGATGGTCACGCGGACGCCGTCGCCGGCGAAGGGGCGCACCACCAGCTTGCGGTCCAGCGCGTGCTCGGCGAACGGGACGGCCTGGTCACCGAGCGGCAGCCAGACGAAGTTCGCCTGCGTGTCCGGCACCCGGTAACCCGCTTCCAGCAGCGCTTCCCGCACCCGCCCGCGCTCGACGACGATCTCCTGGCAGCGGGCCAGCAGCTCGTCGGCCGCGTCGAGCGAGGCCAGCGCGGCCACCTGGGCGAGCATGTTCACCGAGAAGGCCACGTACACCTGGCGAAGCGCGTCCGCGATCGGCTCGGGGGCGACCGCGTAACCGACACGGAGGCCCGCAAGGCCGTACGCCTTCGAGAACGTCCGAAGCACCATGACGTTCGACCGGCTGTGCGTGTACTCGACGCCGTCGGGCACCTCGGGATCGGTGACGAACTCCTTGTAGGCCTCGTCCAGCACGACCAGCACGTGCTCGGGCACGGCGGCCAGGAACCGCTCGAGCTCCGCGCGGCGCACCGCCGTCCCGGTCGGGTTGTTCGGGTTGCAGATGAAGACCACCCGCGTCCGGTCGGTGATCGCCGCGAGCATCGCGTCGAGGTCGAGCTCCTGGCCTTCCGTGATCGGGACCTTCACCGAAACGGCGTTCGCGACCTGCGTGACGATCGGGTACGCCTCGAAGGAGCGCCAGCCGAAGATGACCTCGTCGCCGGGCGCGCACACCGCCTGGATCGTCTGCTGGCACAGCGACACCGAGCCGCAGCCGATCGCGACGTGCTCCACCGGCACGTCCAGCTCGCGCGCCAGCCGCTCGCGCAGCACCTGCGAGCCGGTGTCGGGGTAGCGGTTGATGCCCGCGGCGGCCTCGGCGATCGCCTGCGCGACGCTCGGCAGCGCACCGCCGGGCACCTCGTTGCTCGCCAGTTTGATCGCACCTTCGATCGTCCGGCCGGGGACGTATTTCGGCAACGATTCGAGATCGGGACGCGGGGACACGGACGGCATCTTCGGCGCTCCTGGAGATCGGCGGGACGACCCGTTCACCGTATCTTTTCCGGCCGTCACCCCGCGACCGCCTTCAGGCGGGCCGGTCTCGGCGACCTGCGTCACCGGGCTTCCTCCCGTTCACCTCCAGGTGGTTGGGTGAGGCAATGACGTCGACCTCCACCGTGGACTACCAGCGCACCGGCGGCCGCACCCTGCGCCTGACCTTTTCGGAACCCGAGGGCGCGCTGCGTGGCGGCTTGGTGGTGCTCCACGAGGCCGACGGCGTCACGGACGGGGTCCGGCTGCTGCTCGCCAGCCTCGCCACCGAGGGCTGGCTGACCGTCACCCCGCACCTGGAGAACGACCGCCTCACCCAGCAGGACCTGCTCGACGCGACCGACCTCACCCTCGCCTGGCTGGTCGAGCGGGGCGTCCAGGCCGACCTGCTCGGCGTGATGGGCTTCGACCTCGGCGGCAGCGCGGCCCTCGTCGTCGCGTCGCACCGCAAGCTCGGTGCCGCGGTCAGCGTCGGCGGGCAGCAGTCCGTCGAACTCCCCGCGCTGGTCGAGATCGCCGGGCGGCTCACCAGCCCGTGGCTCGGCATGTACGGCGACGCCGGCGACGAGGCGGGCGGCGCCGAAGTCGAGCGTCTGCGCGACGCCGCCGCGTCGGCGAAGGTCGCCACGAACGTCGTCCACTACCCGGGCGCGAACCACCGCTTCGACGCCGACCCGGGTGCGGCGGCGGAGGCCTGGCAGCGCACGCTGAACTGGTTCGACGCGCACCTGCGGTAAGTGTGGGCGGGCACCACCGTTCGCCGGTGTTCCATGTCGGTTCCGACCACGGTGACTTCCGGATCCGAGGGATTAGGCTCGGGGCGTGACGCACACCGCCGACGCCCCCGAAGTGCTCTGGCGCCCCGAGCCGGGCCATGTTGCCGACACCAAGATCGAAGCCTTCCGCCGGTGGCTGCGCGCCGAGCGCGGTGTGGAGGTGGACGACTACCGCTCGCTGTGGGAGTTCTCGGTCGAGCGCGGCCCGGACTTCTGGGCGGCGGTCGCGGACTTCCTCGGCGTCCGCTGGCACGACCAGCCGGGTGAGGTGCTTTCGGGCGGGATGCCGGACGCCGTCTGGTTCGAGGGCGGCACGCTGAACTACGCCGAGCACGCGCTCACCCCCGGCGTCGCGGGCGCCGCGAAGGCCGACGACGAGACGGCGGTCATCTTCCACCGCGAAGACGGCTTCGCGAGCCACCTGACGTACGGCAAGCTTCGCGCGCAGGTCGCCGCGGCCCGCGCCGCGTTCCTCGAACTGGGCGTCGGCAAGGGCGACCGGGTCGTCGCCTTGGCGCCGAACTGCCCGCAGACACTCGTCGCGTTCCTCGCCGCGGCGAGCATCGGGGCCATCTGGTCGTCCTGCTCGCCGGACTTCGGCGTCCGCGCGGTCGCGGACCGGTTCGTGCAGATCGAGCCGAAGGTGCTCTTCGCGGTCAACGCCTACGCGTACAACGGCCGCCAGTTCGACATCCGGACGACGATCGCCGACCTCCAGGCGCAGCTGCCGTCGCTCGCCGCGACCGTGCTCGTCGAGTACGTCGGCGAGGGCCGGATGGACGGCACGCTCGACTGGGACGAGCTGCTCGCGCAGCACGCCGGCGCGCCGCTGCTGTTCGAGCCGGTCGAGTTCGCGCACCCGCTGTGGGTGCTGTACTCGTCGGGCACGACCGGCCTGCCGAAGGGCATCGTGCACGGGCACGGCGGCATCACGCTGGAGCACCTCAAGGCCCTCGCGCTGCAGACCGACCTCGGGCCCGGCGACCGGTTCTTCTGGTTCAGCACCACCGGCTGGATGATGTGGAACTTCCTCGTCTCCGGTCTGCTGGTCGGCACCACGATCGTCCTCTACGACGGCAGCCCGGGGTTCCCGGACCTGAACGCGCTCTGGCACCTGGCCGAGCAGCACCGCGTCACCTACTTCGGCACGTCGGCGCCGTTCATCCAGAGCTGCCTCAAGGCCGGCATCGAGCCCGCCGAGCGCTACGACCTGACCGGCCTGCGCGCGCTGGGCTCCACGGGCGCGCCGCTGAGCGTCGAAGGCTTCCGGTGGATCGTCGACGAGGTCGGGAAGAACGTCCAGATCTGCTCGGTCTCCGGCGGCACCGACCTGTGCGCGGCGTTCGTCGCGTCGGCGCCCGACGTGCCGGTGTGGCTCGGCGAGCTGTCCTGCCCGGCGCTCGGTGCCGCGGTGAACGCCTTCGACGAGGCGGGCAACGCCGTCGTCGAGCAGGTCGGCGAGCTGGTCATCACGAAGCCGATGCCGTCGATGCCGGTGTTCTTCTGGAACGACCCCGACGGCTCGCGGCTGCGTGAGGCGTACTTCGAGATGTACCCCGGGCTGTGGCGCCACGGGGACTGGATCCGGATCACCGACCGCGGCTCGGCGGTGATCTACGGCCGCAGCGATTCGACGCTCAACCGCGGCGGCGTCCGGATGGGCACGGCGGAGTTCTACCGGGTCGTCGAGGGCTACGACGAGATCGCGGATTCCCTGGTCGTGGACACTTCGGCGGCCGGGAACGAGGATGGTCAGCTGATCTGCTTCGTGGTGCTCGCCGGTGGCGTCGCGCTCGAAGACGTCGAGCCGCGGCTGCGCAAGGAGCTTCGTAGCGCGCTGTCACCGCGCCATGTACCCGATCGGTTTGTCGTGGTTTCCGAGATTCCTCGTACCTTGAACGGTAAGAAGTGTGAGGTACCGGTGAAGAAGATCCTCGCCGGTGTGGCTCCCGACCGGGCCGTCAGCCGTGACGCACTGGCCAACCCGGCGGCGCTGGCGCCGTTCGTGGAGCTCGCCGGGGGGTAGATGGGGGAAGCATGATCATCCACGGCGGGTTGTACAGGTGGTGACGGGGACACGCGCGCAGATCACCTGGAAGGCGGCCGGGGCCACCACGGTCGGGGCGATCACCTGGGTGACCCGGCTGGCGGGGCTGATGACCCTGGTCTCGATCCTGATCCCGGCCGGGCGGCGCAGCCTGCGCGGGCACCTGGCCGAGTGGCTGGAGCTGCCGCAGGAGGCCACGGTCGCCGCGGCGACCGTGGCGCTGGTCATGGGGGTACTGCTGGTGATGCTGGCCGCGGGGCTCCGGCGTCGCAAGCGCCGGGCCTGGCAGCTGGCGGTCGGCGCGACGGTGCTGCTCACGATGTCGCACCTCGGGCTGAAGCACGTCTTCGGCGCCGGCCTGGTGTCGGTGGTGCTGCTGGTGGGCCTGATCGCGAACCGGCGCTACTTCGTGGCGAAGCCGGACCCGGTGGTCGGCCGCTGGCGGGCGGTGCGGGTCTTCGTCCAGCTGGCGATGGCCGGGTTCGTGATCAACGTCATCCTGCTGTCCGTGGCGCCGCACACGGCCCTGGAGCCGATGGGCTTCGGCGACCGGCTCGCGGAGTCGGCGCTCGCGCTGGTCGCCGCGAGCGGGCCCGCGGTGTTCCACCAGATGTGGCTGGAGGACCTCACCGCCGCCGTCGGCCTGCTGTTCGGCCTCGCCGCCCTCCTGGTTTCGGCGTACTTCCTGCTGCGCTCGGCCGAGCCGGCGCCGCGGCTGAGCGACGAGGAGGTCGCGCGGCTGCGCCGGCTGCTGGACGAGCACGGCGAACGGGACTCGCTCGGGTACTTCGCGTTGCGGCGGGACAAGTTCGCGGTGTTCTCGAAGACGGGCAAGGCCGCGGTCACCTACCGCGTGATCGCCGGGGTCGCGCTCTGCTCGGCCGACCCGCTGGGCGACCACGAGGCCTGGCCGGGCGCGATCGAGGAGTACCTGGAGGTCTGCCGCCGCGGCGGCTGGGTCCCGGCGGCGATGGGCGTGTCGGAGCTCGGCGCCACGGTCTGGGCCCGCTTCGGCCTGGAGGTCCTGGAGATCGGCGACGAAGCCGTCGTCGACGCGGCCGGCTTCACCCTGGACGGCCGCACCATGCGCGGCGTCCGCCAGGCGGCGGCCCGCACCAAGCGCGCGGGCTACAAGGTGCTGGTGCGCCGGGCCGAGGACCTGCGTCCCGGCGAACTGGCCGAACTGGAGGTCCTGGCGGCCAACTGGCGCGGAACGGACACCGAGCGCGGCTTCTCGATGGCGCTGGGCCGCATGGGCGACCCCCGTTCAGTGCTGGTGACAGCCGAGCAGGGCGGCCGCGTCCGCGGCGTGCTCCAGTTCGTACCGTGGGGACCGACCGGGCTCTCCCTGGACGTCATGCGCCGCGACCGCACGGCCGACAACGGCGTCAACGAGCTGATGATCTCGGAGCTCCTGCTGGCGGCAAGCCGCCACGGCGTCTCACAGGTCTCCCTGAACTTCGCGGCGTTCCGCGCGCTGATGGAACAAGGGCAGCGCATCGGCGCGGGCCCGGTCGCCAAGTCGGCGGCGAAGGTGCTGCACTTCTTCTCGCGCTGGATCCAGATCGAGACGCTGTACCGCTTCAACGCGAAGTTCCAGCCACGCTGGGTGCCTCGCTACTTGGTGTATCCGGGAGTGCGCGAACTCCCGCGCGTCGGCATCGCAACGTTCGAGGCCGAAGGCCTGGGCGGCCGCTCTCCGCGCCTGCTCAGGCTGCTGCGCCGAGCGTGAGGGGGGTGCTGTCGAAGGGGGTTCGGGGGGTGTGTAACCTATCTGAGCAGTGGTCGTTGGGCCCAGGAGGCTTCGCCTAGTCTGGTCTATGGCGCCGCACTGCTAATGCGGTTGGGGGTAACCCCCCCTCCCGGGTTCAAATCCCGGAGCCTCCGCTGGTGCCCGGTTCGCCGGGTGCTAGGTTACAACTGAACACGCGCCCGTAGCTCAGCTGGATAGAGCATCTGACTACGGATCAGAAGGTCAGGGGTTCGAATCCCTTCGGGCGCACGTCTGGTTGAGACAGCAAACGGCCCCCTCTCACGAGGGGGCCGTTTCTCTTTTCCGTGCGGCGCTTGCGGGCCGGTGGCGTCCGCGCGTCGAAATGTGTTTCGGGTGACCGAGTATTGCCTTCGCGGCCGGAAACGAGTGGGCCGCGGCTAACCGGCGCCGTAGCAGAGGAAGCCCGAGGCCGCGGCCTTCGTGGCCGGGTCGGCGTTCCGGAAGTCCCGGCGCGCCATGGCCAGCGCCGTGGCCGGGCCTGCGCCCCCGCGGAGGTGGCTGTGCAGGCGCAGCATCAGGGCGTGGCTTGCCTCGTCCGGTACCGGGACCACGCTCGCGATCAGGCTCGTCGCGCCCATCGCGAGCAGGGCCGCGGCCAAGCCGAGCAGCTCGTCGCCCGGGCGGACCACGGACAGGCCGGATTCGCACGCGGACAGGATGACGTGCTTCGGGGGCCGGGGCAGCCGTTCCAGGTCGTAGACCGTCAACGGGCCGTCGACCAGCTGGAGGGCCGAAAAGAGCGGGTTGTCCGCGCGGAACCGGCCGTGGGCCGCGATGTGGGCCAGCTCGGCGCCGTCGAGGGCCGCTGTCACCGCTGTGACCGTTGCGTTGCGGCCCGTGAACCTCCGGGCGCCTCGGTAGCGGCTCGCCAGCGTCACGACTTCGGCGACCGAGTGCGGCAGGCCCGGGCCCGCGGCGAACACCCGGGCTCCGGTCGAGCCCGCCGTCGCGGTGGCGGCGCGCAGCCACAGCGCCGCCGACGGCGTCACCGACACCGGGCGACCGGCGCAGGACGGCAGCACCGCCCACGGCATCGCGTGCAAGGCGCCCGTCGGCACGATGATCAGCGGGCCGTCGCCGAGGTCCGGCCGCAGCGGCTCGACGAGCCACCGGTCCAGGACGGCGGCCTGGTGCTCGACCAGGCCCGGGCCGGCCGGGAGCGCGGTCGACGTGCCGTAGGCGAGCCGGCGCAGGCCGAAGCGCAGCGCCGTCAAGGCTTGCTCGATCTCGGCGACCGCGCCCAGCCGGTGCAGCCGGACCGAATCCGCGTGGACGACGACGGCGTGCAACTCGCCGTCCGCGGCCACGTACTCCACCAGCGCCGCCGGGCCGAGCGCGGCGCGCAGCCCGGCGACGGAGTCCAGCGCCCCGATCCGCGCGCCGAGATCCCCGTTCACGCGGTGGGAGCGTCGCCGGATCGCCGACTCGAGGGCTTTTTGCCGGCGCAGCAGGACCGCCGGGTCGCCGCCGCCCTCCGCGGCCGCGCCCAGCCCGGCCACGACCTGACGCAGCTCGGCGAGCTGCCGGCCCAGTTCGGCGTCGGCCACCGGCCGGGCGGGCCGCAGCAACAGAGCGCCCGCGCGCCAGCGCTCCAGCCAGGTCAACACCGCCTCCGGGTCCCCGGACTCCATCGCGAGCCGCAGGCCGAGGCGGGCGAGCTCGCCGGCGTGGCCCGCCGCGTGCACCCGCAGTTCGGTGGCCCCGAGGCCAGCGCGGAACCGCTCGAGCACCCGGATCCCCGCCAGGATCGCGGTTTCCGCGCCGGCCCGGTCCCCTTCGGACAGCCGGAGCAGGGCGCGCGCGTGCCACGCCCGTGCCTGCTGCTCCGCCGGCCGGCCGCGGTGCGCGAACGCCGGGTGGGCGAGCTCGCGCCGCGCGACGGCGACGCGGCCGGCCTCGAGCGCGGTCCGGGCCACGATCAGCCGCGCGTCCAGCGCCTCCACCACCCAGCCCGCCCGCAGCAGGGCCGCGGCCGACCGGCGGCCCGCGCGGATCACGGCGTCGCCCCGGTGGCCGCCTTCCCAGCGCGCCCGCAGCGCGAGGTAGCCGGCGAGGGCCGCCCAACCGGGACGGCGTTGCCCGATCGCGGACCGCCGCGCCCGTTCGGCCTGCTCACCCGCCACCTCGATGTCCCCGTCGAGCAGCGCCGCGCGCGCGAGCAGCAGCCGGGCCTGGACGAGGTCGACGGCGTTGCGCTGGCCGGCGAACCGCTCCACCGCCAGCTCGGCCGCCTGCCGCGCGTCCTTCACCAGGAGCGCCGAGAGCAGTGCTTCGGCCCGTTCGATCGGCAGCAGTCCCGGGTCCCGTCCCGAATCCCGGTACTGCTCGGCGGCTTCGTCGAACGCGGCCAGCGCGGCCGGCAGGTCCCCGCGGGCGACGGCGGCGAGCCCGCGGTTGTGGTGGACGGTCGCGGTCTTGCCCAGGTACCCGCTCGCCGTGTACGCGGCTTCGGCGCGGCCGAGGTCTTCCTCGGCGGCCCGCCAGTCCCGCCGGTGCACGTGGACGAGGCTGCGGTTGTTGCGGATGTCGGCCTCCAGCACCGCGTCCCCACCGGATCGCCGCAGCGCGGCCAGCGCGTCGCCGTACCCGGCCGCGGCCTCGTCGAAGCGGCCGGCCTCGGTCAGCACCAGCGCCCGCAGCATCCGCAGCCGCGCGCGGGATGAGCCGTGCAGGGCGGGCGCGGCCCGGTCGAGCTGCGCGAGCGCGTCGTCGAACCGGCCGGTCAGCGACCGCAGGTACGCCAGCGATCCCCGCGCTTCGGCCGCCCGGACGGCCAGTCCCGCCGCTTCCGCGGTCCCGACCGCGGCGAGCAGGTACCGCTCGGCCGTGGCCAGGTCGCCCAGCGCCGTGTGCGCCATCCCGAGGGCCCGCTCGGCGACGGCCACCGGTTCGCGGCCGTCACCCGCGGCGGCCAGGACGAGCTTCGCGAGCCGGCACGCCCGGGGCGGCGCGGTGTAGGCGAGGTCGACGGCGTCGAGGGCGCGACGCAGATTCGCACCGCCCTCCTCGCTGGTCATTTCCGCCTCGGCTTTCCGGCTACGCTGTATCAAACGGGTTCGTCACATTATCTCTATCGCGCGAAACCACTTCGGCACATCAGGAGGGCAACCGATGGGCGGACGACAGGGCGGCGCGGCGACACTGCAGCTCCACAGCCTGAAGCAGCTGATCGAACGGGACGTCGAGGTTTCCGCCGACGTCGTCGTCGGGGTGGTCGACACCGGCGTGGTCGTGCTCGGGGGAAAGCCCCACCCGTACCTCGAAAAGAATCTGGTCGACGGCTGGCAGGACAACGAGGACATCCTGCCGGAGGACCTCCTGGAACTGGGCCGGTTCGACGGCCACGGCACGTTCGTCGCCGGGCTGATCAAGCAGGAGGCCCCGGGAGTGCGCATCGACGTGCGCCGCGCGCTGGACCTCTCGGACACCCGGAAGCCCGATCAGGTCGTCGCGGACTGCATCAGGGCGCTCGCCAGGGTGGACCACCTGCGGGTCGTCAACCTGTCGTTCTTCGGCGAGTCGGCGGAGGAAAACCAGGAGCCGGCCGAACTCAAGAGCGCGCTCGAGGAATTGTTCGACGAAAAGCCCGGCGTCGTGGTCGTCACGGCGGTCGCGAACCGGTGGACCGCCGACCGGCACTGGCCCGCCGCGTTCACCGAATGTTTTCCGCGGCTGATCGCGGTGGGGGCGACCGACGAATCCGTGACACCGGTTCCCCGTCTGCGGCCGCCGAGGGCGAGCTTCTGCAGCTGGTGGGACGGCGTCGACGTGTTCGCCGGCGGCTGCGGGGTCCTCGGCCCCAGCGTGCTGCGCACGATTCCGGGGCTCGTCGAGCAGGACACGTTCAGCTTCAGCACGTGGAGCGGCGCGTCCTTCGCCGCGGCGAAGGTGTCGGGTCTGCTCGCCAAGGCGTTCGCCGGCGGCGCGTCCTCCGCCGAGGACGCGATCGAGAAGGTGATCTCTCCGTCGCTGCCGCGCATCCCGCTCCCGGGGCAGTCCGCCGACAAGCCCGTCATCCTCGGGAACTGGCCTTCGGAGTAGCCCGTCCCGGCCCGGTATCAGCGGGCCGGGAGGTCCCTCTGCTTTACGCACCCGCCGACAGCCGGCGCGTACAGCGAGGAGGGGTCTCATGGCACAGGCAACCGTTTTCCGGAAGCGTCCCTGCCACAACTGCGGCGGACGCTACTTCGTCGCGACGATCTCGGTGTTCTGGGCGGTGCTCGCCATCGCCATCGCGCTCGGGGGCATCGCGAAGGCCGTCGCCGGCAGCGGCGTGCTGGCCGCGGCGCACGGCGGCATCCCGCACCCCACCAACATCGTGGGGGCCGGGTTCTGGGCCGTCGGCGGAATCGTCGTCGCCGGGTTGGTGGCGCTGATCGGCCGCGGCTACCGCTGCATCGGCTGCGACAGCCCGCGGTGATCACTGCGCTGCGTAACCGGACTGGACCAGTGTGACGGCGGTACCGAGCACTGGTCTTGACCACCGGCCACGCTGCGTGGTGACGCTTCCCTAATTGGTCTGGACCACGTAACGTTTGGGCAAACGGCGCAAAACACCGCCCTGGTCCCCGCCGGCGGTGTCGATCCCGCACCTGGCTCAAAGGAGAGCGATGTCCAGAAAGAGATGGCACCTGCTCGGTCTCTTCACCGCGGTCGGCGCGATCGCGGTCGGCCTCGTCACCGTCCCGGCGAGCGCCGCCGGTGGCGTCGGCGCCGCCTTCAGCAAGGGCTCCGACTGGGGCACCGGGTACGAGGGCAAGTACACGATCAGCAACGGCTCGGGCTCGACGCTGCCGAGCTGGACGGTCGAGTTCGACCTGCCTTCCGGCGCGAAGATCGGCTCGCTGTGGGACGGCAGCTACACCGCGTCCGGCCAGCACGTCACGGTCAAGAACACCTGGAACGGCAACGTCGGCAACGGCGCCACCGCCAGCTTCGGCTTCAACGTCAGCTATTCCGGCACCTACTCGGCCCCGGCGAACTGCAAGCTGAACGGCGGTTCCTGTGACGCCGGCGGCGGCACCCCGACCACCACGCCGACCACGCCGACGCAGCCGACCACCACCCCGACGGCGCCGACCACGCCCACCACCCCGCCGACGACGACCACGCCGCCCCCGCCGGGCGGGCTGAAGAACGTCGGCTACTTCGTGCAGTGGGGCGTCTACGGGCGCAACTACCACGTCAAGAACATCGAGACCTCGGGCTCGGCGAGCAAGCTGACGCACATCAACTACGCGTTCGGCAACGTCAAGAACGGCCAGTGCACGGCGAACGACGACCCGTACGCCGACTACCAGAAGACCTACGACGCCGCGGGCAGCGTCGACGGTGTCGCCGACACCTGGGACCAGCCGGTGGCCGGCAACTTCAACCAGCTGCGCAAGCTGAAGAAGCTGCACCCGGGCCTCAAGGTGATCTGGTCGTTCGGCGGCTGGACCTACTCGGGCGGCTTCGGGCAGGCGTCGCAGAACGCGGCCGCGTTCGCGCAGTCCTGCTACAACCTGCTCAAGGACCCGCGCTGGGCGGACATCTGGGACGGCATCGACATCGACTGGGAGTACCCCAACGCGTGCGGCCTTTCCTGTGACACCAGCGGTGCCGCGGCCTACAAGAACCTGATGGGCGCGCTGCGCTCGAAGTTCGGCTCGTCGTTCCTGATCACCTCGGCGATCACGGCCGACGGCAGCAACGGCGGCAAGCTCGACGTCGCCGACTACGGCGGCGCCGCGCAGTACGTCGACTGGTACAATGTGATGACCTATGACTACTTCGGCGCTTGGGCCGCCCAGGGCCCGACCGCCCCGCACTCGCCGCTGACCAACTTCAACGGCATCCCGACGCCGGGCTTCTACTCCGACGCGGCGATCCAGAAGCTGAAGAGCAAGGGCGTCCCGTCGAGCAAGCTGTTGCTGGGCATCGGGTTCTACGGCCGCGGCTGGACCGGCGTCACGCAGGACGCCCCGGGTGGCACCGCGACCGGCCCCGCGCCGGGCACCTACGAGCAGGGCATCGAGGACTACAAGGTCCTCAAGAACACCTGCCCGTCGACCGGCACCTTCGCCGGCACCGCGTACGCGAAGTGCGGCAGCAACTGGTGGAGCTACGACACCCCGTCGACCATCGGCGGCAAGATGTCCTACGCCAAGCAGCAGGGTCTCGGCGGCGCCTTCTTCTGGGAGCTGACCGGCGACACCACCGGCGGCGAGCTCATCACCGCGATGAAGAACGGCCTGTCATGAGGCGCCGGTGGTTGCCCGCACTCGGGCTGGCGGCCGCGGCCGCCACGATCGGCGCGATGTTCGTGATCGCCCCGGCGAACGCGGCGGGCGGCGTGTCCGCGACCTTCTCGAAGGGCTCCGACTGGGGCACCGGGTACGAGGGCAAGTACACGATCGCCAACGGCTCGGGCTCGACGCTCGCCACCTGGACCGTCGAGTTCGACCTGCCCTCCGGCGCGAAGATCTCGTCGCTGTGGGACGGCAGCTACACGGCGTCCGGCCAGCACGTCACGGTGAAGAACACGTGGAACGGCAACGTCGCCAACGGCGGTAGCGCGAGTTTCGGCTTCAACGTGGCGTACTCCGGTTCGTACGCCGCGCCGTCGAACTGCAAGCTCAACGGTGGGTCGTGTGCGGCCGGGGGCACACCCCCGACAACAACACCGCCCACTACGACGCCGCCTGTGACGACGACCCCGCCGACCACCACGACCCCGCCCCCGCCGGGTGGCCGTGGCGCGCCGTACCTGTACATGGGCTGGGGCAGCCCGCCCAACCCGCAGACGGTGATGAACGCGACCGGGGTCAAGTGGTTCACCATGGCGTTCGTCAACGCCGGCGGTGGCTGCACCCCGGCGTGGGACAGCAGCCGGCCACTGCAGGGCAGCGCCGACGCCACCGCGATCTCGCAGATCAAGGCGGCGGGCGGCCAGGTCGTCCCGTCGTTCGGCGGCTGGAGCGGCAACAAGCTGGGCCCGAACTGCTCGACGTCCGCCGCGTTGGCGGGCGCCTACCAGCAGGTGATCAGCGCCTACGGGCTGAAGGCGATCGACATCGACATCGAGAACTCCGACGAGTTCGAGAACGAGGCCGTGCAGGATCGCATCCTGGGCGCGCTGAAGATCGTCAAGCAGAACAACCCGGGCATCCAGACGATCCTGACGTTCGGCACGTCGACGACCGGCCCGAACTACTACGGCAACCGGCTCATCGACCAGTCGAAGGCGCTGGGCGCGAACGTGGACGTGTTCACGATCATGCCGTTCGACTTCGGCGGCGGCGCGAACATGTACAACAGCACGGTGAGCGCGGCGAACGGCCTGCGCGACAAGCTGAAGTCGACGTTCGGCTGGTCCGACGCCACCGCGTACGCCCACCTGGGCATCTCGGGGATGAACGGCCTGTCCGACCAGCAGGAGCTGACGGACCTGTCGACGTGGACCCAGATCACGAACTGGGCCAAGTCGAACAAGATCGCCCGCCTGGCGTTCTGGTCGGTCAACCGCGACCGCGGCTGCCCCGGCGGCGGCGTCCAGTCGACGTGCAGCGGCATCGCCCAGAACGACTGGGACTTCACGAAGGTGACAGCGGGCTTCTGACGCCTCGTGAGTGGTAAGGAGGGTTAGAACCCTCCTTACCGCTCACGACAAGCCGCGGCAGACCGCCCGCCGGAGGTCCCTCACAACATCTTGACGGCATCACCGATGGCCTGGTCCAAAATCGACAGACCCAGCGCGATCTCCTCTTCGGACGCCGTCAGCGGCGGCGCGATCCGGAACACCCCGCCCATCCCCGGCAGCTGCACGATGTTCATGTGCAGCCCCAGCTCGAGGCAGCGTTGCGTGACGCGCGCCCCCAGCTCGTCCGAGCTCTGCTTGGTTTCCCGGTCCACCACCAGTTCCAGGCCCGCCAGCAGGCCGCGGCCACGGGTGTCGCCGACCACCTCGTGGCGGCCCGCGATCTCCTCCAGGCCCTGGCGCAGCGACGCGCCCAGCGAGAGCGCCCGCGCGTCGAGGCGGTCGCGGGTCAGCACGTCCAGCACCGTGTTGCCGACCGCCGCCGGGAGCGGGTCCGATACGTGCGTCGTGAAGAACAAGAACCCGCGGTCGTGGGCCTCCTGCTCGATGGCGGCGCTCGTCAGCACCGCGGCCAGCGGCAGGCCGGCGCCGAGCGTCTTCGACAGCGTCAGGATGTCGGGGACGATGCCGTCGCGCTCGAACGCGTACCAGTTGCCCGTGCGGCACAACCCCGTCTGGGCTTCGTCGAGGATCAGCAGCATCCCGCGCTCACGGCACTTCCCGGCCAGCGCGGCGAAGTAGCCCGGCGGCGGCTCGATGATGCCGCCCGAACTCAAGATCGGCTCCACCAGGCACGCGGCCAGGCTGCCGACCGACTGCGCGTCGATCATCTCGAACGCGAAGTCCAGCTGACGACGCCAATCCAGCGAACCGGAGGCGTCGGTGAAGTCCGGCCGGTACGCGTTGGGCGCCGGGATGGCGAACTGGCCCGGCGCGGCCGGACCGTAGCCGCGGCGGCCCGCGCTGTAGGTCGCGCTCGCCGCGCCCTGGGTCATCCCGTGCCACGACCGCGCGAACGAGACGATCTCGTGCTTGCCCGTGACCAGCTTGGCCATCCGGAGCGCGGCCTCGTTCGACTCGGCGCCCGTGGTCAGCAGCAGGGCCTTCTCCAGCGGCGCCGGCAGCGTCTCGGCGAGCCGCCGGGCCAGGTCGACGACCGGGCGGCTCAGCATGCCGCTGAACAGGTGGTCGAGCTTCCCGGCCTGCCGCCGGACGGTCTCGACGATCTCCGGGTGCGCGTGCCCCAGGATCGCGCTCATCTGACCGGACGTGAAGTCGAGGATCCGGCGGCCGTCTTCGGTGAAGACGAAACTGCCTTCGGCGTGGTCGATGATCTCGTGGGTGAAGGCGCCGCCGTAACGGACGAGGTGCCGATCGACGTCGGACCAGAAGGATTCAGCCATGGATCGACGGTAAGTCCGCGACGAGCGACACGTCCATCTCACAATTCCGGCTTTCTTGTTCGGTTTTGCCGAACAAGAATGGCGGGATGCTGAACCCGTGGCGCCTGCGGCTGCTGAGCCGCCTCGACACCCTGGGCACGGTCCGCGCGGTGGCGCAGGACGCCAACCTGAGCGCGTCCAGCGTGTCGCAGCAGCTCGCCGTGCTCGAAGCCGAAACCCGCACCCAGCTGCTGGAACGCACCGGCCGCCGGGTCCGGCTCACGCCGGCCGGGCTGATGCTGGCCCGGCGGGCGCGGGTCATCCTCGACCACATGGACACGGTCGAGGCGGAGCTGCGCAGCCTCGGCGAGGAGCCGGCCGGCCTGGTGCGGCTCGGGGCGTTCCAGAGCGCGATCCACACCCTGGCCGTCCCGGCGGTGACCCGGCTGGCGCACCCGCACCTCGAGGTCCAGCTGCTGGAGCTGGAACCGCACGAAAGCATCCCGGCCCTGCGCGGCGGCGACGCCGACGTCATCATCACCACGACCGACTTCGTCGAGCTCCCGCTGGGCCCCGACCTCGACATCGTCCCGCTGGCGACGGACCCGATCGTGCTGGTGACGCCGCCGGAGGCACCTCGCGGCCCGGCGGTCCTGTCGGCCTACGCGGACGCGGCCTGGGCGCTGGACATGCCGCAGTCGTACATGGCGAACCTGACCCTGCGGCTGTGCCGCGAATCGGGCTTCGAGCCGCGGGTGGTGTGCCGGTTCAGCAACTACCTGATGACGCTGCAGCACGTCGAGGCCGGCTTGTCGATCGCGCTGCTGCCCGGGCTGGCCGTCGACCCCCGCTACCGCGTGGCGACCCGCGAGCTGGCCACCCCGGTGACCCGCTCGATCGTGGCGGCGGTCCGCCGGGGGACGCCGTTGCGCGCGGGCGTGAACGTGGTGCTGGACGCGCTGCGGCAGCCGCCGGACCTGCCGGCGTGGGTCACACTTCGGTCTTCTCCCTGACCGGCAGTTCCGGGTTCGCGCCCCACGCCAGTTCGGTGACCACCCGCACCGCGGCCGGAACCGCGGCCCCGACCGCCGGGGACAGCCCGATCCCGCCGTCGACGCACGCCGGTTCGCAGCCCAGGACCAGGACCCGGCCCGCGTCGCCGCCCAGGAGGCGGAGGAGGCGGACGACCGCGTCGCCGGGCAGGTCGTGCGCGTCGGGCGCCTCCGTCAGGGACAGCGTGCCCGGTGGCCCGCCGTGCGGGGTCGCGTCGAGCAGGATCGTCGTGTCGTAGCCGCCGGTCAGGTCGTACGCCAGGTGGACCGTGGCGATGTCGTAGTCGGCGATCTGCACCCACGGGGGCAGGCCCGCCCGGTCCAGTTCCCGGAGCACTTCGACACCGAAGCCGTCGTCGTGCAGGAAGACGTTGCCGATACTCGCGACCAGGACACGTGGCCTCATTGCGCGACCTCCAGGGGTGCGCTCTCAGGCTAGAGCTGTGAAATGGATCACACAATAGCTAGTGCTGGTGCTCCCGCTCGTCCTGCACGGTCTCCGCGCGGGCCAGCCACAGTTCGGCCTCGTGGGCGGCACCGCGCGCCCGCAGCATGCGCGCCAGGCTCAGCATGCCCTGGACGTCGCCCGTCTCGGCGGCCCGGCGGAACCACTGCTCGGCCGTCGCCAGGTCGTCGCGGTGCTCGGCGAGGTGGCCGAGGTTGGTGAGCGCCGGGATGCTGCCGTGCTCGGCGGCCTTGCGGTACCAAGCGGCCGCCTCCCCCTCGTCGCCGCGGTTGCGGGCCAGCACGCCGAGGTTGGTCATCGCCGCCGGGTCGCCGCGCTCGGCGGCGTCGAGGTACCAGGTCTCGGCTTCTTCGATGTCGCCGCGGCGGTGCAGCAGCAGCCCGAGCCGGGTGATCGCCTCGACGTGGCCGCCGCCCGCGCCCTGGCGATACCACGATTCGGCGTCGCCCGGCCGGCCGAGCCGTTCGGCCTGCCGGCCGAGCTGGCAGGTCGCCGCGAGGTCGCCGGCCTGCACGGCGGACCGCCACCAGCGGGCCGCCTCGGCGGCCTGGCCGCGGTCGCGCAGCACGACGCCCAGGTCGATCATCGCGCCGGTGAAGCCCGCTTCGGCGGCCTGACGCAGCCAGGACTCGGCCTCTTCGCCCTTCCCGTCTTCACGCAGCAGACGTCCGAGCGCGGCCATCGACGGCAGGTCGCCGGTCCGGGCCGCCTCGCCGTACCAGTGCCGGGCGTCGTCGCGCTTGCCGCGCCGCTCGCAGGACTTGGCGAGGTGCTGCATCCCGTGCGGCTCGCCGGCCAGGGCGGCCTCGTGGTACCAGCGTTCGGCCTCCTCCTGCGCGCCGCGTTCGGCGAGGAGGTGGGCCAGCGCCGTCATCGAAACGCGGTCGCCGCCCATGGCGGCCTTGCGGTACCACGACTCGGCCTCGGACAGCTCTCCGCTCTCGCGCATCGCCGCGCCCATCCGGGCCATGGCGACGACGTTGCCGCCTTCCGCGGCTTTGCGCTGGAAGAACTCGTCGAACTTCTTGAGCCGGCCGGGCATCGGCTGCTCCCTCCGGATGGGTCCTGCTCCGGTAGTCGCAGAAGATCGGCTCCGTGTGACAGCTCCGCCGTGGGTGGGCGAGGTCACATTCGCGCCAGGTCATCGTGTCGGCGCGGTTGTCCCGCGTCGGCAGAGGTGACACTACGCCGCGCGACCGCGCAGGTGAGAGGAGAAAATCGTGGCGGCCCGAAGCTTTCGGCTGAGCGTGACGCAGCGAACCCTGCTGGTAATCGCGGTTCTGGCCGTCGCGCTCTTCGGGTACTGGGCGACGAGGGGCGCGGGCGCGGCCCCGCCGACGTCGGGTGCGCCGGTGCCGGTGAGCGCGGCCGACGCGCAGAAGCAGCTCGACGAGCTCGCCATCGCCGCGCGGACGTCCATGGACGGCTATTCGCGCGAGAAGTTCCCCCACTGGGACAGCCAGGGGTCCGGCTGCGACACCCGCGAAGTCGTCCTCAAGCGCGACGGCAAGGACGTCCGGACCGACAAGGACTGCCGGCCGACGTCCGGGACCTGGACCAGCGTCTACGACGAGGAGACCTGGACGAAGGCGACCGACGTCGACATCGACCACATGGTCCCGCTCGGTCAGGCGTGGGCGAGCGGCGCGAAGTCGTGGACGACCGAGAAGCGCGAGCAGTTCGCCAACGACCTCACCCGGCCGCAGCTGTTCGCCGTCACCGACAACCTCAACCAGCAGAAGAGCGACAAGGCGCCCGACCAGTGGAAGCCGCCGCTGGTGGCGTTCTGGTGCACCTACGCGACCGACTGGATCGTCGTGAAGCACTACTACGGGCTCACCGTCACGCAGGCCGAGAAAACCGCCTTGACCGACATGTTGCGTCGCTGCTGAGCTGGGCGGGTGACGACTTTCGCGCTGATCCACGGAGGCGGCGGCAGCGGCTGGGACTTCCACCTGCTCGTGCCGGAGCTGGCCGCCCGCGGGCACGACGCGGTCGCCCCGGACCTGCCGATCACCGACTCCTCGGCCGGGCTGGCCGAGTTCACCGAGACGGTGCTGGACGCGCTGGGCGACCGCACGGACGTCGCCGTCGTCGGCCATTCGTACGGCGGGTTCACCGCGCCGCTGGTCGCGGCGAAGGTCCGGGCGCGGCTGCTCGTGTACCTGGCCGGGATGATCCCGGCGCCGGGGGAGCCGCCGGGTGAGTGGTGGGGCAACACGGGCTTCGCGTCGCCGAAGGGCCTGACCGAGACCGAGCAGTTCTTCAACGGCGTCCCGGCGGCGCTCGCCGAGGCGTGCCAGGCGCACGGGCGCGAGCAGGTCAGCAAGGAGTGGGACGAGCCGTGGCCGCTGCCGGCCCACCCGGACGTCCCGACCAAGGTGCTCCTCGCCCGCGACGACCGGTTCTTCGTCCCGGACTTCCAGCGGCGGGTCGCGCGGGAGCGCCTCGGGCTCGAGCCGGACGAGCTCGACGGCCCGCACTGCGTGCCGCTCAGCCACCCGGGCGCGCTGGCCGACCGGCTGGTGAGCTACCTCTGACTGGGCCGTTGGGCGGTTAAAGGTCTAGACCTATTGACTGTGTGGTCCAGGCCACTTACGGTCTTGACCAGCGGCGAACCCGCTCGCGTCACCTCCACCCGGTCCCCACCACGGAGGTTTCCTCGTCATGCGTTTCGCGCACGTCCTCGCGCTGACGGCCATCGCCGCCGGCAGTCTCCTCGCCGCCCCCGCGGCCTCGGCCGCGACGCTGCCCGCGTGCCAGCACTTCTACACCGGCCCGATCCCCGACCGCCCGGTCACCGGCGGGCACGGCCCCGGCACCCTCGTCGGCGCCGTGGACGTCGGCAGCCGCCTGCCCGCGCCCGGCTCGGTCAGCGGGGGACTGGGCACCGACGGCAAGGTCGCCTTCACCTTCGCCCGGGTCCCCGGCGCGAAGGCCTACCGGGCTTTCCGCAACGGTCAAGCCCTGCAGTGGATCAGCGACTGGGGGCAGCCGACGCTCACCGTCACCGACGCTAGCCCGTGCCAGAACGCGAACTACCAGCTCTACGCGATGACGGCGGAGGACAACTCCCCGGCTCGCTCGGGCAGATCTCGACCGCCTACCGCCTCGACGGCACGAACCGGCTCGCGGCCTACCGCATCCCGGCGGGCACCACGCTGAACTACCGCGTGACGGCGTACAACGACGTCGCCCAGACCGCGCTCGGCTACCAGGCCGGGCCGGGCTTCTGCGCCGTCGACGCCCGGCTCGTCCCGTGGGGCACGCGGTTCTCCGTGCCGGGCTACGGCGAGTGCTATGCGGCCGACATCGGCAGCTGGATCAAGGACGACATCGTCGACGTCTGGCTGCCCGGCTCCCAGGCCGACGCCTGGGGCATCCAGCGGCTCACCCTCACCGTGCGGTAAGCCAGTCTGCCGCAGCTTGTCGTGAGTGGTAATGAGGGTTCTAACCCTACTAAACACTCACGACAGCTGCGGCAGACCTGGTCACCAGCGGTCGAGGTGCAGGACCTCCTCGAGGGGCTGCCGCGCGGCCGGCTTGAACGTGTCGCCCGTGTAGAACGCCGTCGGGATCAGGGCCGCCTGGTGGACGTTCTTCGGCAGGCCCAGCACCTCCGCCGCCTCCTGCTCGTACTTCAGGTGCAGCGTCGTCCACGCCGTGCCCAGCGTCACCGAGCGGGCCGCCAGCATGTAGCTCCACACCGCCGGCAGCAGCGACGCCCACAGCCCCGCCTGGTTCCCGGCCGGCAGCTCGGAGGACGGCGTCTCCAGGCAGGGGACCACCAGCACCGGGACGTCACCCATCCGGTCGGCCAGGTACGCGACGCTGTCGCCGACCCGCTGCTGGACCGGGGCCCGGCCCGGGTCGTCGGCGAACAGCTTGCCCGCGGCGTTCGGGGACGCCAGGTACTCCTCGCACGCCCGGCGGTAGATCTCGCCGAGCGCGGCCCGCTGGTCCGCGTCGGTGACGAGCAGCCACTGCCACCGCTGCGTGTTCGAACCGCTCGGTGCCTGGAGCGCGACCTGAACACAGTGCTTGACCAGGTCGAGCGGCACCGGGCGCTCGAGGTCGAGGCGCTTGCGGACGGTCCTCGTGGTGGTCAGGAGCTCTTCGGGCGTCATCATCGGCCCATCATGCCGGGCTCACCAGCGGTCGTGCACCAGCGGCCGGATGAGCTCGTCGTAGGTTTCGCGGACGGCGGCGGCCGCCTCGGCCGGCAGCTGCGGGAGCGCGGCCGCCGCGGTGTTCGCCGCCGCCTGCCCCGCGTTGCGGGCGCCCGGGATCACCGTGCTGACGCCCGGCTGGTCGATGATCCAGCGCAGCGCGAACTGGGCGAGCGTCTGACCGGACGGCACGAGCCCGCGCAGCCGCTCGACGGCCTCCAGCCCGACGTCGTACGGCACGCCCGAGAACGTCTCGCCGACGTCGAACGCGTCACCGTGGCGGTTGTAGTTGCGGTGGTCGTTCTCGGCGAACGTCGTCTGCGCGGTGTAGCGCCCGGACAGCAGGCCGGAGGCCAGCGGCACCCGCGCGATGATCCCGGCGCCCGCCTCCGCCGCCGCGGGCAGCACGCGCTCGAGCGGCTTGAGCCGCAGGCAGTTGAGGATGATCTGGACCGAGGCGACGTTCGGCCGCGCCAACGCGGTCAGGGCCTCTTCGCAGGTCTCGACGCTCACGCCGTACGCCTTGATGCGGCCTTCGCCGACCATCGTGTCCAGGGCGTCGTACACCGCGTCGGAGGAGTACACCGGCGTCGGCGGGCAGTGCAGCTGGACCAGGTCGAGCGTGTCGACGCCGAGGTTGCGGCGCGACCGGTCGTTCCACTCGCGGAAGTTCTCGGCGACGTAGTTCTCCGGCACCTGCTCGACCCGGCGGCCCATCTTGGTCGCCACGAAGACGTCCCCGCGTTCGGCGAGGAACCGGCCGACCAGCCGCTCGCTGCGGCCGTCGCCGTAGACGTCGGCGGTGTCGAAGAAGGTGACACCGTTGTCGGCCGCCGCGTGCAGCACGGCCAGCGCGTCGTTCTCGTCGACCTCGCCCCAGTCCGCCCCGAGCTGCCAGCAACCAAGCCCGACGACGGACACTTCGCGGCCCAGGCGGGCGATCTTCCGGTTCTCCATGTCGCGATCCAAGCACACGACCGGCGCCTATGATCGGCCGTCATGGCCATGATTTCGGGTCCGGAGGGGTTGGGGACCCGGATGCGGCACGTCCTCGAGATCCTCGACGGCGACGTCGCGCGCTTCCTCGCCGACCTCGGCCTCGACGACTACCGGCCGCGCTACTCGCCGGTGGTGCGGGCGCTGCTCGCACGGGGCCCGCTGGCCATCCGCGAACTCGCCGGAGAGATGCGCGTGACGCACTCGGCGGCCAGCCAGACCGTCGCGCAGATGCACCGGGCCGGGTTCGTGAGCCTCGAGCCGGGCGCCGACGCGCGGCAGCGGATCGTGTCGCTCACCGCGCGGACGCGCGAGCTGCTGCCGCTGATCGAGGCGGAGTGGACGGCGACGACCGAAGCGATGGAGGCCCTGGAAGGCGAGCTGCCGTACTCGCTGCGCGCCCTGCTGGACGCCATCGTCGAAGCCCTGGAGCGCAAGCCGTTCCGGCAGCGGATCGGCGAGACCGGCGCCGCGCGGGAACTGTGCTGAGCAAGAGCGTGCTGAGCAAGAGCGGTTGATCGAACGAGCGCCGGTCAGGTGTCCGGCAGCGGGAAGACCGCCCAGACGTACTTGCCGCCGGGGCAGCGTTCGAAGCCCCAGTCCAGCGACAGCGCCTGCACCAGGACGAGCCCGCGGCTGCGCGCCTCGGCCGGCGACGGCGCCCGCAGCTCGGGCAGCGTCCGGCCGGTGTCGTGCACCCGCAGCGTCAGCCGGTTCCCGGCGTGCTCGAGTTCGAGCCGCTGGGGCCGTTCGCCGTGCTCGAAGGCGTTGGTGACCAGCTCCGACGTGGCCAGCAGGATGTCCTCGAGCTGCCGTTCGCCCACGCCGAGCCGGAGCAGCGCCATCCGGACCTCGTGCCGGGCCAGCGCGGGCGCCGTCTCGTCGGCGGGGAGGAGCACCCTCAGGGGGGCGGCGGCCGTGGCTGCGCGCTGCGGCGTCCTCGACATCGTCATCCGGTCCCCCTCCCAGTGAGTTCGGTACCGCTCGCCCGGCAAGTACCCAAGCGGATCAGCGGCTAATCAGGTGCCGTCGGCCAACTCGGACTCGTCCAAGCCGGACCGCAGTTTCTTCAGCGTCGCGGCCAGCAGGCGCGACACCTGCATCTGGGACACCCCGACGCGGCGGGCGATGTCCGACTGGCTCATCCCCGAGCCGAACCGCAGCGCCACGATCTTGCGCTCCCGCTCCGGCAGGCTCTCCAGCATCGGGCGCAGCGCCTCGCGCAGCTCGGCTTGGCCCAGCTCGGCGTCCGGCGCCCCGAACCGCGTGTGCGCCGCGTTCTCCAGCAGGTGGTCCAGCGAGGCGCCGTAGCGGCCTTGGCCGGCGCGGAGCCCTTCGTAGACGTCCTCGACGGGCACCCCGACCCGCGCGGCGATCTCACTCGGCTTCGGGGCGCGCGAGAGCTGCACGGTGAGCTCTTCGCGCGCGGCGGAGATGTTGGCGTTCAGTTCCTTGAGCCGCCGCGGCACCCGCACCGACCAGCTGTTGTCCCGGAAGTGGTGACGCAGCTCGCCGGAGATGGTGGGCACCGCGAACGCCAGGAAGTCCGTTCCCTGCGCGGGGTCGAACCGGTCGACGGCGTGGATGAGCCCGACCGTGGCGATCTGGACCAGGTCCTCCATCGCCTCGTCGCGGTTGCGGAACTTCCGCGCCAGGTTCCGCGCCAGCTCCAGGTGCGCGCGCACGAGGGTGTCGCGGATGCGTTCGCGCTCCGGCGAGTCCGCGCCCACGGCGGCGAGTCGGGTGAACAGCGCGCCGACGTCGAGGTCGTCCCCGCTGCTCCCGGCGGGATCGCTCACGAGTCCGCCGCCTGGCTCTCCCGGACGAGGTCCACCCGCGACAGGTAGCGGCCGTTCTCCGGGGTGATGGTGCGCTCGGCCGTCGTCGCGAGGGCGGTCAGCAGCTGCCACGACAGGCCGGCGTCGTCCTCGTGGTCGGCGCTGTCGGCCAGCACCGACACGGAGACCTCGATGCGCGGTCCGTTCCAGGAGAAGACGCAGGTCAACCTGCCGTCCGAGCTGGCGGGGAGCAGCAGCGAGCAGGCTTCGTCCACGGCCATCCGGAGATCCTCGACGGCGTCGAGGTCGAAGTCCTGGCGCATCGCGATGTCGGCCACGATGGTCCGCAGCGTGGGCACGACGTGCGGTATCGCGGCTGTCCGCACCTCGATCACCTGCGCGCCTTCCGGGACGAGCGGGGCGTTGTCCTCCACGTTTGTTCCTTTCTCCGCACTCGCGCTGCCGGGGATCGGCGGTGTCTGCCACGCCCGGTCAGCGAGATGCCCGTGGTGTGAGCAAACCAAACCCGGGTTTGATCCGCTCCACCGGCGGGCATGTAGCGCTGGACACGGGAGATCCTGGGAAAGGCGGGGACGACATGGCTGACGTGAGCCGGCTGCCCAACGTGGTTGCCGAAGAGTGGGAATGGCAGCTGCACGGCTCGTGCCGGGGTGCGGACAGCAGTCTCTTCTTCCACACGGACAACGAGCGGGGTTCGGCGCGGGAGCGGCGGGAAGCGCGGGCCAAGGCCATCTGCCAGGCCTGCCCGGTGCTGGCCCAGTGCCGCAAGCACGCGATGACCGTACAGGAGCCCTACGGCATCTGGGGCGGCCTCGGCGAGATCGAGCGGCGGCAGCTCTTCCTGCGCCAGCGCAGGGCGGCGCGGAAGACGATGAGTGCGCACTGAGCAGAGCGCTGAGCAGGCAGGATTTGATCCTCGGTGAGCAGTACACGCGAAAGGGCGGCGGCCGTGGCGGGCGCGGTCGCTTCCTGGGTTAGGGTTGGCCCCGGAGTTGCCTTGACCGTGCCGGGCGAGAGCTTTGGAAAGGCACGGTGACACGGTTGCCGCTTGAGACAGCAGGCGCGTACCCGGCGCAGGAGCAGCGCCTGACGAGGAGAAACTGCATGCCCGCAGCCGACCAGAACGCCACCCCGCCCGGGTTCGGCATCACGCTGGACACCGACGCGACGGAACCCCGGGTGGTGGTCACCGGCGAGCTCGACCTGCTGACCAGTCCGCAGCTGCAGGAGGCCCTGGCGGGGCTGATCGCGGACAAGCGCGCGCAGCGGGTCGTGGCCGATCTGACCGGGGTGACCTTCTTCGATTCCTCCGCGCTGAACGTGGTGCTCCGCGCACAACGCCAGGCCGGCGAGCAGGACGTCGAACTCGCGGTCGTCCCCAGCCCCGCGGTGAGCCGCGTGATCGAGCTCACCGGCGTGGCCGAACACCTGAGCGTGTCGGAGGACCCCCAAGCCTGACCGCCCGCTACGGTTCCGCGGACCGATTTCGTTCGCGGACCTGGGGGGCGGCACGATGATGGGGCGGACGCATGCCCTGACCGGCTGGTGCGCGGGCTTGGCCCTGGCGCCCGCGGTGGGGGCGGGTTCGGTGCACCAGGCGGTCGTCTTCGCGGCGACCACGGCGGGCTTCGCCCTGCTGCCGGACCTCGACCACCCCGGAGCGAGCGCGTCCCGTCTCCTCGGCTGGCTGACCGGCGCGTTGTCGTGGCTGCTGCGCCGCGTCTCGGCCGGGTTCTACGCCCTGACGAAGGGCCCGCGGGATGAGAAGGTCTCCGGCAAGCACCGCCACCTGTCCCACACGGTCCTGTTCGCGGCCGGCCTGGGCTTACTGACTTCCTGGGGCACCACCGAAGGCGGCCCCTGGGCCGTGGTGGGCGTGGTCGTCTTCGGGCTGATGCTCGCCGAAGGCGCCCTGGGCGACTGGCTCCTCCCGGTGAGCGGCGCCGCGGTGGCGTGGTGGTTCTTCACGGCGCCACCCGATCGTGCGGGTGAACTGGCGTCCATTTCGGGCTGGCTCGGGATCGCGGTCGCGGCCGGGTGCCTGACCCACTGCCTGGGTGACGCGTTGACGGAAGCCGGGTGCCCGTTCCTCTTCCCGATCCCGATCGCCGGCGAGACGTGGTACGAGATCCGGCCGCCGCGGGTGCTGCGCTTCCGGACCGGCAAGAAGGTCGAGAAGCGGCTGATCTTCCCGGTGTTCGCGCTGCTCGGGGTGCTGCTGGTCCCGGGGGTGTGGGAGCACACGGTGAGCACCTTCGAGCGGCTGTTCATCCCGCCGTCGAGCCAGCAGGCGACCACGCCTTGATCCGTTCGGCGGCCGCGGCGGTGTCGGTGTAGTCGCGCGAGTGGGTGATCAGGCCGTCCCGGATGGTCAGGACCAGGACGTAGGAGGCGGCGAACGTCGTCCCGCGGACTTCCTGGTGCAGGTCGAACTCCGCCACGAGCACCGCGGGGTCGGCCGTCTCGTGGACCACGACGTTGTCGGCCTTGGTGATCCGCCGTGACCCGGCGGCCGCGTGGAACCGGCGGCGCAGTTCTTCGCGCCCCTTCGTCACCCGTGGCATGCCCGGCAGTGTGAACGGCATTTCGAGGGTGACGTCCTCGGCGTAGAGGTCGGCGAGGTCGTCCCAGCGGTTCTCCACCGAGGCGGCGAGGAACCGGTCGAACACCGAACGCGTGAACTTCGAAGCCGCCGAAGTATTGGGGTAGTCGCGGTACGAGGTGATCTCACCGTCCACGACGGTGATGAGCCCCACCGACGACGGGAACTCGCCCGCCGGACCGGAGACCACCAGCTCCACCACGAAGCCCGAGTCCGCCAGGGTCGTCGTGACCTGCGCCTTCGTCAGCCCGACCGCCCGTGCCCGGGCACCTCCGGCCATCAGCGTCGCCACCACCGCGTCGCGGCCTTCGATTCGGTGCCCCAGGAACGGCATCTCGTACACCGCGTCCGCGGCGAAGAGGCCGGCGAACGGCGTGGCGTCCAAGGTGGACAGCCCCGAGCGGACCAAGGCGGCGATTTCGGACACGGTGCGCGACATCGGAATTCTCCTGGAAGACTGGACGTTGAATCGGAACGGTGAGCCCGCTTAGGACGATACGGAGTAGTCGCTCCGGTTGTCAACGAGGAGACGTGATGGAGAAGATGCGCGCCGACGCACGGCGTAACCGCGCCAAGGTGCTGGCCGCCGCCGAAGAGGCCTTTGCGCTCGACGGCCTCGCCGTGCCGCTCGACGACATCGCGCGGCTCGCCGGGGTCGGGGCCGGCACCGTCTACCGGCACTTCCCCAGCAAGGAAGCCCTGTTCCAGGCCGTCGTCCTCGAACGGATCCAGCAGTTCGCCGAGGAAGCCCGCGCGCTCGCCACCGCCGAGGACCCCGGCGGCGTCTTCGTCGACTACTTCGTCCGCGTCATCAAGCAGGCGTCGCTCAACCGGGCCATCTGCGACGCCCTCGCCGAGTCCGGCGGGCACGCCTTCAAGGCCGGCGCGGGCGACGAGTTCCGCGCCGCGCTGGCCGACCTGCTCGCCCGCGCGCAGGCCGCCGGCGCCGTCCGCCCCGACATCGACGGCGACGACCTGCGGGCGCTCATCGTCGGCTGCCTCGCCGTCGAGCGGTACGCGCCGGGAAGCGCCCACCTCGTTCGCGTGGTCATCGACGGTCTGCGGGCGTCAGATCGCGCAGCTTCCGCAGCGGCGACCACACCATGATCGCCGCCGAGGCCGGCACGCCGGCGTCCCCGAGCCACCGGGCGGTGAGGGCGCCGGTCAGCGACGCCGTGCCGAGCACCCCGATCACCCACGGCGAGAGCCCGACGTCTCGCGCGAGGAACACGACCACGATCGCCAGGTGGGCCGACTGGAAGAAGCTCGACACGGCGCCGTGCGCGCTGATCGCCAGCAGGACGCGGTCGCCGCGGACCAGCCGCAGCCCCTCGCCGATCTCGCGCAGCAACCGCCGTTCCCGCGGTTCGGGCCGCGTGTCCGGCGTCTCGATCCGGCGCGGCCAGACGGCCGACCACAGGTAGCTGACGGCGTCGGCCGCCGGCGCCGCCGCGGTGCCGAGCGCTTGGACCAGCAGCCCGGCGAGGCCGGGACCGGCGACCGCCGCCGGCGACCGGTTCGATCGGCTGTCGTCCGGCCTCGGCGGCTGCGAGCACCGGGTGATGGCGGATCCGGTCTCCTCCACGTGTCCTGCGGGCCGCCCGCTGTGGCCTCGGGAACAAGCTCTCGAAGATCGTCGCGCCGAGCTCGCACATGCCCGTGATCGACGCAGGAAGTTCGATCTTGTCCGCTCTATGTGCACATCGGGTAACACGACGTAAGATCAACGCGAGTTAGTCCTCGTACCTGCGCTGCGCGTGGCGAGGGGGTGCCGGATGACCAGCCGACCTACCTGGGGCTCCGCCGCGGTCACCGGCCTCGCGGGCTTCGCCACCGGATTGCTGGTGGCCGCCACGCTCGTCGCCGGGCGGCCCGCTCCGCGCACGGCTGAGACGCCCGATCCGCCGCCGACCCGGACCGTGTCCGCGGTGCCCGTCACCGTCACCGAGTCCGCGCCGCCCACCACCGTCACCTCGGTCGAGACGCCGCCGGCGACGACCACCACCAGCGTCGTCGAGGTCACCGTGCCGCCGGCGACCTCGGCCACCTCCGTCACGCCGACCTCGACTTCGTCCCCGTTGCCGCTGACGTCCATCTGGCGCGACTGACGGTGCAACCCGGCGGCCGCCGGTGCCGTCTGGTCGGCATGCGTTACGTACTGGGGTTCGCGATGCTCG
This sequence comes from Amycolatopsis sp. CA-126428, assembly GCF_002904335.1. Classification (GTDB taxonomy): domain Bacteria; phylum Actinomycetota; class Actinomycetes; order Mycobacteriales; family Pseudonocardiaceae; genus Amycolatopsis. Next base: position 175,749 of record NZ_PPHF01000136.1, read on the forward strand.
CCGCCGCGGCGGCCGGTTGTACCGGGCCGGAGGTCGCCTGCACGGAGATCGGTGTCCCCGTCGGCATCAGCCTGTCGATCCCGTCGCCGAACGGCATTTCGCGGGCGACGCTCGAAGCCTGCTGGCGCGGTCAGTGCGTCACGTCCGAGGTCGGCCTCCACCCCGAGACGTCGGCCGGGGCGACGACCTGCACGGGCACCGGCCCGGACGGCTCGTGCGGCACGTCGATGATCCCGACCGGCGGCCTCCACGGCTTCGCGATCATTCCCGGCCTGCCCGCCGAGCCGGTGCGGGTCACCGTCCGGTTCGACGACGGGAAACCGCACACCATCGAGGTGACGCCGTCCTTCGCCGAGCCGAACGGCCCGGCCTGCGGGAAGGCCGGGCCGCAGGCGCAGCTCGTGGCCGGTGCCGACCACGAGCTGCGGGTGCGTTAGCCGACGTCCCGGCGCTTCCAGCCGGCCAGACCGGCGACCAAGGCGACGACGGTCACCGCCAACAGCCAGGCGAGCGGTGTCGCGGTGAACGCCTGGCCGGGGATCTTCGGCGGGTGCTGGAACGGCGAGACGTCCAGCACCGCCTGCGGCAGGTCGAGGACCGGGCCGAACAGGCTCAGCAGCAGCGCCAGCGCACCGACGGCCCAGGCCGCGGCCGAAAAGCCCGGCAGCAGCCCGAAGATCGCCACTGCGAGCGCGACCACCACCCAGGCTGCGGGCAGCTGGACCAGCATCCCGGTGAGGGTGTCCGCGAGCGAGCCGCCGACGTCGCCGGTGCGCAGCCCGTTGGCCAGGCCCATGAACACCCCGCCGGACAGCAGCAGCGCCGCCGTGCCGAAGAAGGCGAACACCAGGTGGCTGCCCGCCCAGCGCAACCGGCCGACGCTGGTGGCCAGCACTGGCTCGAGCCGGATCGCGGTCTCCTCGCCGCGCATCCGCAGCACCGCCTGGACGCCGTACAGCGACGCGACCATGGCGAACATCCCGGCCATCGCGGCCAGGAACGCCTGCGTCAGCGCGTGGCTGCCGCCCAGCCGCGCCATGATCTGCTGCGCCTGCGGGCTCGAGCCGACCAGGCCGCCGATGCCGCTGGCGATCGAGCCGAACACCGCGCCGACCACGGCCGTGCCGATCGTCCAGCCGAGCAGCGGGCCCCGGTGCAGCCGCCAGGCGAGCGCGAACGGCGACCGCAGGCTCGCCGCGGCGCGAGCCGGCCCCGGACGCGGCGGGAGGAACCCGACGCCGACGTCGCGGCGGGGCAGCAGCCAGTACCCGATCCCGCCGACGACGAGCGCGAACACCACCGGCAGCAGGAGCACCCACCAGCGCTCCCCGGCGAACGCCCGGACCTGCTGCACCCAGCCGATCGGCGACAGCCAGGACAGCCAGCGAGCGTCCACAGTGGAGTCTCCGGCGCCGCGCAGCAGGAACGCGGCGCCGACCACGGCGGTCCCGATGCCGTTGGCGGTCCGGGAGTACTCGGCCAGCTGGACGGCGACCGCCGCGACCGCGGTGAACACCAGTCCCACCAGCGCTTCCGAAGCGCCGAAGGCCAGCGAACCGGCGGCGGGCAGGCCGGCGCCGATCATCGTGCCCGCCTGGATCAGCCCGGTCAGCACGCTCGCACCGCCGGCCACCAGCAGCGCCGCTGTCAGCGCCGCGTACCGGCCGACCACCGCGGACGCGAGCAGCTCCGCGCGGCCCGTGTCCTCCTCGGCGCGGGTGTGCCGGGTGACCGTGAAGACCACCATCAACCCGGTGAGCAGCGCCAGGAAACCGCACATGCGCCAGGCGATGAACCCGCCGGCCGTGGTGAGGTCGAACGGCGGGCCGTAGAGCAGCGCGTAGGACGGGTTGGCGTTCGCGCCCGCCTGCAGGGAGAGCCGGTCGGCGGCGGTCGGGTAGAACTGCGTGAACGTCTTGACCGTGCTCGCCGGGACGATGCTGAGCAGCACGATCCAGATCGGCAGGATGACGCGGTCGCGGCGCAGCGCGAGCCGGGTGAGGTGGCCGGTGCCGGCCATTTCGTGGGTGGGCGCCCCGGCTTCGGTGCGGGAGAGCGTCGCGGTCATTTCGCGCTCGCTTCGGTCGTGTAGTGGCGCAGGAACAGCTCCTCCAGCGTGGGCGGCTGGCTGACCAGGCTGCGCACGCCGACCTCGGTGAGCTGCCGCAGCGCTTCGTCGAGGGAGCGCGTCTCGACGTCGAAGCGGACGCGGTTGCCGTCGACCTTGAGGTCGTGGATGTTGGCCAGCCGCGTGAGTCCGTTCGGCGGCCCCGCGAGCTCGGCGGTGATCGACGTCCGGGTCAGGTGCCGCAGCTCGGCCAGCGTGCCGGACTCGACCGTGCGGCCATTGCGGATGATGCTGACCTTGTCGCACAGCGCCTCGACCTCGGCGAGGATGTGGCTGGAGAGCAGCACGGTCCGGCCCTGCTCGCGCTCCTCCTGGATGGCGTACTGGAACGTCGCTTCCATCAGCGGGTCGAGGCCGGACGTCGGTTCGTCGAGGATCAGCAGGTCCACGCGGGAGGCGAGGGCGGCGACGATGGCGACCTTCTGCCGGTTGCCCTTCGAGTACGTCCGCCCCTTCTTCTTCGGGTCGAGGTCGAAGCGCTCGATGAGCTCGGCCCGGCGCTTCTCGTCCAGGCCGCCGCGCAGGCGTCCGAGCAGGTCGATCACCTCGCCGCCGGAGAGGTTGGGCCAGAGGTTGACGTCGCCGGGCACGTAGGCCAGGCGGCGGTGCAGGCTCGCGGCGTCCTTCCAGGGGTCGCCGCCGAGCAGCCGGACGTCCCCCGCGTCGGCGTGGAGCAGGCCGAGCAGGACCCGGACGGTGGTCGACTTCCCGGCGCCGTTCGGGCCGAGGAAGCCGTGCACCTCCCCAGCGGGTACCTGCAGGTCAAGGCCGTCGAGGGCCTTGGTCCGGCCGAACGACTTGTGCAGGCCGGTGACCGAAATGGCGTTTTCCATGGTTCGGAAGCTACACTTGCTTCACGAAGTTGTGAAGTTAAGAAAATGTCTAGATCGAGTGATCACGGGGGACGGGTGCGGGAGGATGGGCCGATGACGACGCCTGACACGAAGCGAGATGAAGACGCCGTCCGCCGGTACGTCGAGAGCCTCGGGCTCGTGCTTTCGCAGATCGGGATGCCGCGCATGTCCGCGCGGGTGTTCGCCGCGCTGATGACGACCGACGAGGGCCGCCTGACCGCGGCTGACCTGGCCGCGCAGCTGTCGGTCAGCCCGGCCGCCGTCTCCGGTGCGGTGCGCTACCTCGAGCAGCTCGGCTTGGTCACCAAGGAGCGCGAGCCCGGCGAGCGCCGCGACCACTACCGCCTCTACGACGACCTCTGGTACGCCACGTTCATGAAGCGCGACCGCATGATCATCATGTGGCGTGACGCGGCCGAGAACGGCATCGAAGCCCTCGGCGAGGACTCGCCGGCCGGCAAGCGGCTCGCCGAGATGCGGGACTTCCTGTCCTTCATGCTGGGAGAGCTCAACAACATGTACGAGCGCTGGCACCAGCTCCGCGAAGAGAAGAACGCCTAGAGGCCGGCGAGCAGGACGTCCGCGAGCTGCTCAGCCTGGTCGGCCGGCTCGGTCTCTTCGAAGGTGGCCAGGAAAGCCTGCTGGAAGCACGCGCCGAGGAGCAGGGCCGCGGCCGCCTCGACGTCGGTCCCCGCCTTGATCCGGCCCAGGGCCTGCTCGGCGCGCAGGTAGTCGGCGACACCCCGTACGGGCAGGTGCGGACCGTGCCCGCGCAGCCGCTCCCGATGGGAGCGCAGCAGTTCCCGTGACGAGAACATCGAGACGGCGATCGGGAAGCTGTCGACGTAGAACGCCAGGCCGAGCCGGGCCAGGCGGACGAGGTTGTCCCGCAGCGGCGCCTGGCCGGGGTCCGCGGTCAGTCCGGCCAAGGTGGCGCCCAGTGCGGGCAGTTCTTCGGCCAGCACGCTGCGGAACAGGTCGGTCTTGTCGCGGAAGTGCTTGTAGAGCATCGCTTCCGAGTAACCCGCGGTCTGCGCGATGACCTTGGTCGTGGCGTGGGCGTAGCCCTGCTCGCGCATCACCTTCGCGGCCGCGGCGACGATCTCTTCGCGGCTTCCCATGGCTGCTCCCTGAGTGCGTTCTCAGCGCGGTTAGTGAACACTCACCCTACCTGGTGAGTGTTCACTAACCGAGGAGGAGGCAGCATGAAGATCACCGTTCTGGGGGCGACCGGCGGCGTCGGCGGGGAGGTCGTCAAGCAGGCCCTGGACCGCGGCTGGGACGTCACGGCCGTGGTCCGCGACCCGGCCAAGCTGCAGCTGCCCGCCCGGGTCGTGGTCGCCGGGTTCCCGGACCACGACAAGCTGGCGGCCGCCGTCGAAGGCCGGGACGCGGTGATTTCGGCGGTCGGTTCCCGCGACCGCGGGCCGACCACGGTCTGCGTGGACGGCGCCCGCGCGGCGATCGGGGCCGGGGCGAAGCGCCTGCTGGTCGTCAGCGCCAGCGGCATGCACACCGAGGGAGACGGCTTCTTCACTCGCTCGCTGGTGAAGCCGCTGCTCAACCGGCTGTTGAAACACGGCTGGGCGGACATGCTCGCGATGGAAGCCGTGGTCGAAGCGACCGATCTGGACTGGACGATCGTCCGGCCGCCGATGCTGCTGAACGGGCCGCGCACGGGCAACGTCGCGAGCCGGCTCGACGGCAACGTCCGCACGTTCACCATCCGGCGCGCCGACGTCGCCGCGTACCTGCTCGACGCCGTGGCGGACCCCACCCTGATCAGGCAGAAGGTTTCCATCGCCCACGGATAACGTCGAGCCATGGTGCTCCTCGCTCAGGCTCTGTACGTCAAGCGCAAGACCCCGCGGCTGCCGGGCGCGGCCGGTCCGACCGAAGGACTCGTCCCGGGCCACGGCGAGCCCTTCCGGCTGGCCGTGCTCGGGGAATCCACGGTGGACGGGGTCGGCGCGGCTCACCACGAGGAAGCGCTCACCGGCTGCCTCGCCCGCGAGCTGGCCCGCGACGGCCGGGCGGTGCGCTGGCAGGCCGTCGGCCGGACCGGCGCCAACGCCCGGGTGGTCCGCGCCGAACTCCTCCCGCTGGTCCGCCCGGCAGATCTGGTCGTGATCGCCCTCGGCGTCAACGACACCATCGAGCTCCGGACCGCCGCGGGCTACCGCCGTGACCTCCTGCGCCTGGTCCTCGACCTGCGCCGGCGGCTCGGCCCGGTCGACGTCCTGCTGGCCGGGGTGCCGCCGATGGCCCGCTTCCCGGCCCTGCCGCGCCCGCTGCGTGACGTCCTTTCGGCCCGCTCAGCCGCTCTCGACCACGCGGCCGCGACACTCGAGAGGATCCCCGGCGTCCGGCACCTCCCGATGGATCCCGCCCTGCTCGACCCGGCCGCCTTCGCGAGCGACCGGTTCCACCCGGGGCCCGCCGGCTACGCCCGCTGGGCCGGGACGCTGGCACACGCCGTGATCAGTTAGCCGCTCTGCGTCGATTCTCAAAAAAATTCGCCGGTTCCGGTATCTGGCGGTGCCCCCACTGCGTCCTGTGGAGCAGCCAAGCACGGAGGAACACGACAGGGGGTGTCGCGTTCGGAGTGAACGCGGTGGCCGGGAGCCGAGGGGGCTGCCGGACACCGTCGGCCGGGTGCCCTTCGGGGGAGGGGACATCCGGCGGGGCCCGTTGGGGAGCGGGCCCTTGAGGGAGGGGAGTGCCGGTCGGTGCGTGCCACGCGTGCCGGCCGGTACCTCCCGCAACCGTCATTGACCGGTAGTGCACGACCGACGAAGTAAGTGACCTTGATGCATCCGAGATCCACCTGCACGCTCCTTCCCCCCGAAGGACCCGCGATACTGCCAATGCCGACTCGAAGACTCTTCCGAAGAGGGGCAGATACGGTGACCGACGTGCAAACCACAGAGGTAGACCCGCCTTGGGAGGGCCTGACCGGCGCCGAGCTGCACGCCGCGTGCATGCAGGCCGCCAGGGACGGTGACCGCCGGGCGATGGCCCGCCTCGTCGAAGAGCTGACCCCACTCGTCTGGCACGTCGCCCGGGCCAACGGGCTCGACCGCGCGGTCGCCGAAGACGTCGTCCAGACCGTCTGGCTGGCGCTGTTCAGCCAGCTCGGCAAGCTCCGCGACCCCAAGGCCCTCGCCGCCTGGCTGATCACCACCGCCCGCCGCGAGGCCACCCACCCGTTCGGCCGTCGCATGCAGCCGGTGCCGCTGAGCGACGAGGTGGCCGAGGCCATGCCGAGCACCCAACCGGCACCCGAGGACGAAGCCGTCCGCGCCGACCGCGACCGCCGGGTCTGGCGCGCCTTCGTCCGGCTGCCCCACCGCTGTCAGGAACTGCTCCGGCTGACCGTGCTCGCGGGTCGGGCGGAGTACCAGCTCGTCGCCGAGGCGCTGCGCATGCCGCGCGGCAGTGTCGGCCCGACCCGGGGTCGCTGCCTCGACCAGATGCGCGATCTCCTCGCCAGTGAAGGGGGAAGCCGATGAACGACCTCGGGGCGCCGGGGGGCCAAGCCTCCTTCGGTGACGACGTACTGCTGGCCGACATCGGCCGTTTTCTCGACGAACTGGACCCGCCACCGGGGGACCTGGTGCAGCGGGTCCAATTCGCGCTCGCCCTCGAGGACCTCGACGTCGAGGTCGCCCGCTGGGAGCGGCTGGACAACCTCGCCGGGGTCCGCGGTGGCGGCACCGGCACGATCACGTTCACGGTCAGCGACCTGACGGTGATGATCAACCTGACCAAGATGGGCAAGCTGCACCGCATCGACGGCTGGCTGGTCCCGGCCGGCCAGTACGGCGTCGAGGTCCGGGTCGCCGAGCACGGCACGTCGTCCACGACGGCCGACGAAGGCGGCCGGTTCGTGCTGGACAACGTGCCGTGCGGGACGACGCAGATCCTCGTGCACCTCGGTGACGTGTCGTGCCGCCGGACCGTCGTGACGCCGACGGTCGTGCTTTAACCCAGGAAGTCGGCGAGGGGGACGGGTGTGAGCCCGTCCTTCTTGGCCCGCTCCACGAACGCCGTGTAGTCCTCTTTGAAGGTCTTCCGGAAGTGCATCAGCACGATGTCACCCGGCTTGAGCTTGTCGCCGGACTGGAACTGGACGACGCCGTCGTTGACCGCGGCCGTCCACAGCACCGAGGCGCGCATCCCACAGGCGGCCGCCGCGCGCAGGGTGTTCTGGTCGAAGTTGCCGAACGGCGGCCGGAACAGCGACGGGCGCACGCCGAGGTCGCGCTGGAAGTCGTCGGCGTCGTCGCAGATCTCCTTGCGCTGGAACTCGTACGGCTTGCCCTTGAGGTTCGGGTGGTCGACCGTGTGGTCGCCGAGCGTGGCGCCGGTGGCGTCGAGGATCTGCTTGAAGTAGGCCTCGTGGCCCTTCACGTACTTCTGGTTCAGGAACAGCACCGGGTGGGTCCCGTTCCGCTGCATCAGCTTCAGCGCGTCGGGGTCCTGCACCGCGCCGTCGTCCATGGTGAGGAAGACGTACGGCTTGTCGGTGGTGATCCGGCGGATCAGCGGCACCTGGCCGTTTTCGACCGGGGGCGCCTTCTGCTGGACCGTGCCGAACGGGTAGGGGCCGGACGTCTTCACATCGGGGCCGACGCCCTGGGGTGCCGGGTTCGGCTGGCTCGTGCCGGACTCCGGCTGATCCGGCTCGTGGCCCGAACACCCGGTCAAGGCCAGTGCCGCCGCGGCGACCACGGCTGTCAAGCGCTTCCGCACGCCTTCCCCCTTTCGTGTACTACCCGAAAGAGTGACGCGGGAGGGCGGGGAAACGTTGCGCCGGGCGATCTTGTGTGGCCCGAGCCACCCAGCTCAGCGCCCGGTTTCGGCCGCCTTGACCAGCTTGGCCGAGAACAGCCGGATCACCATCCGGAGCGTGGCCGCCAGCGCGGGCCCGGTGCCCTTGACCGGCTCGGTGAACGAGCCGGTCCACCGCAGGTGCGTGCCGCCGCCGTCGGTCGGCGTGAACAGCACTTCGGCGCGGTAGTCCTTGATCGGGTTGCCGCCGGCGAAGGTGTAAACGTGCTTGCGGCCGGGCTCGTATTCGAGGGTCTCCTCGCGGATCAGCACCGGCCACAGCCCGACCTCGCGGACGGCGCCGACGCCGTCGGGTTCGGTGGCGCCGCGCCGCGCCCAGCGGGCCTGGACGATCAGTGGCCTTCCCCACTCCGCCCAGCGCGGCCCGTCCGCTTCGAGCGCGAACAGCGCCTCCGGCGGCGCGGTGCTCGTGCGGTTGACCTCGTACGAGTACTTGCGACCCACCGGAACCTCCCACGTTGTTGACAGACTGATAATTAATCGTCTCCGGGAGCGTAGGTCAAGATGAGGGGGTGAGCACGCCGCGCCCCGACCTCGCCGCGCCGCACTGGCTCGTCCAGCTCCTGCGCAGCACGCCGGTGCCGGTGCCGTGGAACATGGTCACCCGGGCCGTGGTCGCGCTGGCCGTGCCGCTCGCGATCGCGTACGCGGCGGGCGACATCGCCGTCGGCGCGCTCATCTCGACCGGGGCCCTGCCCGCCGTGCTGTCCGAATCGGCCGGGCCCTACCGCTACCGCGCCCGGCGGCTCGGCGGCGCGACGCTCGCCGCGACCGCGGGCTACCTCGCCGGGCTGCTCACCGGCGGCACCCCGGCGCTGTCCGTGCCCACGGTGATCCTGGTCGCCGCAGTGTCCGCGGTGATCAGCGCGGCCGGGAGCAACGCCTCGGTCGCCGGGCTGCAGATGCTCGTGTTCTGCGTGATCGCCACCGGGCAGCACGCGACCGGCGTCCGCGTCGAGGTCCTCTTCGGCTGCTTCTGCCTCGGCGCCGCCTGGAGCCTCCTGGTCGCGCTCGTCACCTGGACGGTCCGGGCGACCAGCCCCGAACGCACCGCCGTCGCGCACGTCTACGTCGAGCTGGCCGCGATGCTGTCGGCGACCGACGAAGCCGTCTCGCGGGTCGCCCGCCACCGGCTGACCACGGCGATGAACACCGCCTACGACCAGCTGCTCACCGCGCGCTCCTGGCTGTCCGGCCGCGACGCCGCTTACCGCCACCTGCTCAACCTGCTTTCGGCGACGACACCCGCCGTCGAAGCGTCGGTGGCGATGGTCAACGCGGGTCGCCGCCCGGCCGCGGAGGTCGTCGACCACTTCGTCGCGCTTTCCGCGGCGGTGCTGGCCGGCCAGCCGCTGCCGCCCCCGCCGCCGGTGCCGCCCGGCGACCCCGACCCGGTGCTCGCCGCGCTCTACGCCGGGCTGGTCCGGATCGGCAAGGGCGACGACCGCAAGCGCCGGCAGCCGACACCGTGGCACCGCCGCCTGCGGGAATGGGCGGGCTCGCTCGCGTCCGGCCCGCTGACCTGGATCGCCGCGCTGCGGCTGACGCTGTGCGTCGCGATCGCGGAGGTCGTCGGCCTGCTCGTGCCGCTGGAACGCTCGTACTGGATCACCCTGACCGTCGGCATCGTGCTCAAGCCCGACTTCGGCTCCGTCTTCGGCCGCGCGTTGCTGCGTGGCATCGGCACGGTCATCGGCGTCGGGATCGGTGCCGCCGTGCTCGGCCTCGGCGCGAACGGCTGGGTCCTGGTGGTGCTCAGCGCGGTCTTCGCCGGCGGCATCGCGGTGGGGAAGGTGCGCAACTACGGCATCCAGAGCGCCTTCGTGACGCCGTTGATCATCCTGCAGCTGGGCCTGGCCCACACCGGGAACTGGAGCGTGGTGCTGGCGCGGCTGGTCGACACCGTGCTCGGCTGCGTGATCGTGCTCGTCTTCGGCTACCTGCTGTGGCCCGGCAGCCGGCGCCCGCGGGTCGGCGGCCGGCTGGCCGACGGCCTGGACGCGGTCGCGAAGTACGTCTCCCACGCGCTGGTCGAAGCGTCGTCGGGGGAGGCGCGGCTGGCGCGGTCGCGGGCGCGGCGCGGAGCCTACCGGGCCCTGGCCGACCTGCGGACGGCCTTCCAGCAAGCCGTCGTCGAGCCGTCCGCGCACGGCCGCCAGGCGGTGGCGTGGTGGCCGGTGATCGCCGCGCAGGAGCGCGTCGCGGACGCCGTCACCGAAGTCGGCGTGACGATCGGGCGGGGCGTGTCACCGCCGGACCCGGCCGACATCGAGCTGCTGACGGCCGCACTGGGGGAACTCGCTTCGGCGGTCCGGGAGCAGCGGCCGCCGCGGTCGATGCCGCTGCCGGACGCCCCGCAGCTGTCCGGCGTGGTCGACCAGCTGGAGTCGGCGTTCGACGCCGTCCGCGGCCCCGACCTGGCCGAACGCCCACCCCTGGGGCTCGTCCGGCGGTTCCTGCCCTACCAACGGCGCACCTGAGCACTTGTGCGGTTCAATGCACCCATGGGAATCGACTTCGAAGCGTTGAAGGGCAAGGCCGAAGAGGCCCTGCGCGAGCACAATGACAAGATCGAGGAGGGCCTCGACAAGGCCGCCGACTTCGCGAAGTCGAAGTTCGCCGGCCACGACGGCCAGATCGACACCGGTGTCGAGAAGGCGAAGGACTTCCTCAACAAGTTCGACGACACGCCGGACAACCCGCCGGCGCGGTAGTCACTGAGGCTAATTCTGGTTAGGCCGCCGCGCCCCGCCCGCATACCGGCGGGGCATCGCAAAAGTCATGCGGCGGCCGACGGCTGAATTAGCCTCACTGGACTTCGCCGGTCGCGATCCCGTCCGCGAGGCCGGTGATCCGGCCGCCGCGTTCGCCCAGCGCGATCAGGCCTTGCCGCGCGTCCGGCGCGGCCAGGCTGATCCGGACCCCGGCCCGTTCGACGTCGAGGTTGGCCGCAAGCGCTTGCGCGCCTTCGTATCCCGCGTTGATCGTGGCCGCGAGGCCGCCGGTCGACGCGAGCGAGCCGCGGGCCGCGCCGAGCCGGCCGAGCGCTTCGTCGACGATCGGCAGCAGCGCGTCCCGGTTGCCTTCGGTCATCGCGCGGACGAGCTGCGGGTTCGAGCCGGCGACGCGCGTGCCGTCGCGGTAGGACCCGGCGGCCAGCGACATCGCCAGCGGGCCGCCCTCGGCGCCGATCGTGGCCAGGATCGCCGCCAGCAGGTGCGGCAGGTGCGAAATCCGGGCGACGGCTTCGTCGTGCGACTCCGCGGGCAGCGGGACGACGTGCGCCCCGATGTCCAGCACGAGCTTCGCCACCTCGGCCCAGGCTTCGAGGTCGGTGTCCTCCTCGACGGCGACCACCCACGGGGCGCCCTGGAACAGCGCGGCGTCCCCGGCCGGCCAGCCGGAGTTCGACGTCCCCGCCATCGGGTGCCCGCCGACGTACCGCGTGTACGGCACGCGACGGCGGACCGCGTCCAGCACCGGGGCTTTCACGCTGGTCACGTCGGTAAGCAGGCAGTGCGACGCGTGTTGGTTGACCAGGCGCAGCAGGTCTTCGACGGCCGGGAGCGGCACGGCGAGCACGACCATCGCGTCCTCGGCCGCGGCCCGGTGCAGGGCCGCCTCGACGTCGGTCGTGACGTCGTAGCCCGCTCTGCTCGCCGCGTCGGCGTCCACTTCGGATACCGCGGCACCCCACGCTGTGCGGCCGTTGGCGGCCGCCGCGCGCAGCAGCGACCCGCCGATCAGCCCGAGCCCGATCACGCATACGTCTCGCACGGGCCCATCCTGCCAGTGCCGGACGCATCTGGGGCTATAGCGCGGCGGCGAGCCTCGTCCCCTGGTCGATCGCGCGCTTGGCGTCGAGTTCCGCGGCGACGTCGGCCCCGCCGATCAGGTGCACCGGCAGCCCGGCGGCGCGCAGGTCGTCCGCGAGATCCCGCACCGGCTCCTGACCGGCGCAGACGACGACCGTGTCGACTTCCAGGAGCCGGGGCACGCCGTCGACGGTGATGTGCAGGCCGTCGTCGTCGATCCGCTCGTAGGTGACGCCGGTGAGCTGCTCGACGCGCTTGGCCTTGAGCGCGGCCCGGTGCACCCAGCCGGACGTCTTGCCGAGCCCGGCCCCGATCCCGGACTTCTTGCGTTGCAACAGGAACACCTGCCGTGGTGACGGCTCGGGCCGCGGTGTGCCGAGCCCGCCCGCCGCCTGTTCCGGATCGGTGACACCCCATTCCGCCAGCCACGCGTCGAGGTTCAGCGCCGGCGAACTCGTGTGCGTGAGGAACTCGCTGACGTCGACGCCGATGCCGCCGGCCCCGATCACCGCGACCCGCTCGCCGACCGGCTTGCCGTGCTTGACGACGTCGACGTAGGACAGCACCTTCGGGTGGTCGATCCCGGGCAGCGACAGCACGCGTGGCGCGACCCCGGTGGCCAGCACGACTTCGTCGAAGCCGGTGAGTTCGGCCGCGGCCACGCGCTTTCCGAGGTGCAGCTTCACCCCGGTCACTTCGAGCCGCCGCCGGTAGTAGCGGATGGTCTCGGCGAACTCCTCCTTGCCGGGGATCTTCCGCGCGATGCCGAACTGGCCGCCGACTTCGTCGTCGGCCTCGAACAGTTCGACGCTGTGCCCGCGTTCGGCCAGCGCGGTCGCCGCCGCCAGCCCGGCCGGGCCGGCCCCGACGACGGCGACGTGCTTCGACCGCCGCGCCGGCGCGAGCGTCAACGTCGTTTCGTGGCCGGCCCGCGGATTCACCATGCAGGACACCAGCTTGCGCTTGAAGGCGTGGTCCAGACAGGCTTGGTTGCAGGCGATGCAGGTGTCGATCTCGTCCTCGCGGCCGGTCTCGGCCTTCCGGATCCATTCGGGATCGGCGAGGAACGGCCGGGCCAGCGACACGAGATCGGCGTCGCCGCTGCTCAAGGCTTCCTCGGCGACCTGCGGCATGTTGATCCGGTTCGAGGTGACGACCGGGATGGTCACGTGCGGCCTGAGCTTCCCCGTCACCCAGGTGAAGGCGGCGCGCGGCACCGACGTGACGATCGTCGGCACGCGGGCCTCGTGCCAGCCGATGCCGGTGTTGATGATCGTGGCGCCGGCGGCCTCGACCTCTTGGGCCAGCGCGACGACGTCTTCCCAGCGCTGGCCGCCCGGAACGAGGTCGAGCATCGAAAGCCGGTAGACGATGATGAAGTCGTCGCCGGCCTTTTCCCTGGTGCGCTTGACGATCTCGACGGCGAACCGGCGGCGCTTCTCCGCCGTGCCGCCCCAGGCGTCGGTGCGCTTGTTGGTGCGCTCGGCCAGGAACTGGTTGATCAGGTAGCCCTCGGAGCCCATGATCTCGACGCCGTCGTAGCCCGCTTCGCGCGCGAGAGCGGCGCAGTCGGCGAAGGCGCGGATCTGCTGACGCACGCCGTGACCGGTGAGCGCGCGCGGCCGGAACGGGTTGATCGGCGCCTTGATGCTCGACGCGGACACGCTGAGCGGGTGGTAGGCGTACCGGCCCGCGTGCAGGACCTGCAGCGCGATCTTGCCGCCCGCTTCGTGGACGGGCGCGGTGAGCTGCCGGTGCTGCTTGGCCTCGGCGGAGTTCGTCAGCTTGGAGGCGAGCGGCAGCAGCCAGCCGGTGCGGTTCGGCGCGAACCCGCCGGTGACGATGAGCCCGACGCCGCCGCGGGCGCGTTCGGCGTAGTACTCGGCCAGTGCGGGGAAGTGCGCAGCCTTGTCCTCGAGGCCGGTGTGCATCGAGCCCATCAGGACGCGGTTGCGCAGCGTCGTGAAGCCGAGGTCGAGCGGCGACAGCAGGTGCGGGTAGGGGCTCATCGGGCGTCCTCGGGGTGGTGGAGGGCGGTCAGGACTTCGTCGAACCACTCGACCTGGCCCTCTTCGACGCGGATGCCGCCGCGCAGGACCAGGTACTGGTGCAGGTGCCGGTCGGTCAGGGCCGCCGGCGCGGGGAAGTCGCGCTTCTCGATCTGGCGGTAGACGTCGAGGCGTTCGGCGTGCTTCGCGCGGTGCCGGCCGATCTCCTCGGCGACCTTCGCCGGATCGCCGAAGGTCGCGCCGCGGATCTTCACGGCCAGCTCGACCGGCCCGGCGGACGGATCCGGCTCGGCCAGCCAGCGGACGAGTTCGGCGCGTCCGCTGTCGCTGACCGTGTAGACCTTCTTGTCCGGGCGTCCCGACTGCGCGACGACGTCGACGGCCGCCCAGCCGGCCTCTTCCATCCGCTTCAGCACGCGGTAGATCTGCTGGTGGGTGGCGCTCCAGAAGAGCCCGATCGACTTCTCGAAGCGGCGTGTGAGCTCGTAGCCCGAACCGGCGCGCTCGGACAGCGAAACGAGGATCGCGTGCTCCAGTGCCATCGCTGGATCGTCCTGTGCAACTAGTTGCAGTGCAACGAGTCGCGCATCACTTCACCCCGGTAGGGGGATAAAACGGGTCGACTTGACGAGCGGAAAGGCCAGGATGGGAGGGGTGCACCCGGTACTCGAACTGATCTCCGAACGGCTGGCGGCGGGCAGTGTCCCGGGCGAACGCACCGACGGCCGGCGCCTCGCGCTCGCCATCGAGGGTGGCAGCAGCCGCGGCACGTACTCCAGCGGCATGGTCCTGGCGCTGGACGAACTCGGCGTGACACCGGCGTTCGACGCCGTCTACGGCTCGTCGGCCGGCGCGCTGAACGGCGCCTGGCTGCTCTGCGGCCGGTCCTCCACCGGCGTCCGGACGTGGTGGAACCCGGTGGTGATGCGCCGGATCATCAACCCGCTGCACACCCTGCGCGGCCGCGCGGTGATCGACCTCGAATACCTGGTCCACCAGGTCTACTCGGTGCTCGAGCCGATGGACTTCCCGGCGATCCTGGCCAACCCGGTCACCTTCCACCCGCTGGCCACCGACGCCGACACGGGGGAGTCGACCGACCTGCACCCCTTCCTCGACGACGTCGACGCGGTCAAGGTCGCGCTCGCCGCTTCGTCGTGCATGCCGGTGCTGGCCGGGCCGCCGATCCCGATGGCCGGCCGCCGGTTCGTCGACGCCGGCGTGGCCGAGCCCATCCCGTACCGCACCGCGCTCGCCCAAGGCGCCACCGACGTCCTCGTGCTGCGCACCCGCCGCGCCGACGAGCTGCCGGTGCCGCCGCCGCGGATGCACGACGTCGTCGTGCCGCGGTTCCTGCGGCGCCAGGCCCCCGGCGCGATCCCGGCCTGGCAGGACACCTACCGGCGGGACGTCGAGGACGAGGAAACGGTGACCACCGACCCGCGCATCCTGACCATCCGCCCGCCGGCCGGCGCACCGGACGTGGCGGTGCTGGAGCGCGACCCCGAGGTCCTGCGCAAGGCCGTCGACCTCGGCAAAAGCGCTGTCCTCGACGTGCTGGACGGACTGCGCGAAGCCTCCTAAGGCTTGCGCGCGACGCCGCCGATCACCCGCGACTCGGACGGCGAACCGGCGAACACCGTGTGTTCGTCGGGGTGCCACGCCGGGGCGTAGACGAGCCCCGGCTCCAGCATCGGCCAGCCGCCGAAGAAGCGTTCGAACTCGGCCATCGTCCGCAGGAAACCCGGGTTGGTCGTGGTCTCGTAGTACTCGAGCAGGTCGAGCAGCGCCTGCCGCTCGTCTTCGTTCACCGGGTTCTCGTTGGTCATCTGCGACAGCACCAGCAGCGACCCGGGGGCGAGCCGGGCGCGGTAGAACTCGAGCAGCCGATCCGGGTCCTGCTCGTCCTTGACGAAGTGCATGACCGCGTTGATCACCAGGGCGATCGGCTCGCGCACGTCGATGAGGTCCGACGCCTTCACCCGCTCCCAGAGGTCGTCCGGCTGCAGGAAGTCCGCGGCGATGGCGTGGTGGCGCTCCGGGTCGGCGGTGTCGGCGAGCAGCAGCGTCGAGTGGGCCAGCGCGATGGGCTCGTTGTCGATGTAGAGCACCCGCGTGTCCAGCTCGGGGCGGGTTTCGTCGGCGACCTCGTGCACGTTGCCCGCGGTCGGCAGGCCGGAGCCGACGTCGACGAACTGCCGGATGCCTTCGCCGACGCACTGCCGGACCGCGCGGCCCAGGAACTGCCGGCTCGTCAGGCAGTACTCGCCCATGAGCGGCAGCCGGGCGCGGACCTTCTCGGCGAAGTCGCGATCGATCGCGTAGTGGGTGTTCCCGCCGATGAAGTAGTCGTAGATCCGCGCGGCGGACGGCCGGTCGAGACTGCTTGCGACGGCCTTGAGCGCGTCGTCGTGGTTGATCATGACCACCCCTTCGCAGCCCATGCTGCCACGGGAACGATCACGCCGGCGACCACGCCTCCCGACAGGCGTTCACGGACTCCGTCAACCGGTCCAGTTCGGCGCGCATCCGGGCGAGCCCGGCTTCGTCCAGGTTCATCGCCGCGCCGATCACGTCGGGGATGCCCCGCGCCTTCTCGTGCAGCGCCTTGCCGCTTTCGGTCAGGCTGACGCGGACCGAGCGCTCGTCGTCGGCCTGCCGGTTCCGGACCACCAGGCCCGCGGTCTGCAGCCGCTTGAGCAACGGCGAAAGCGTGCCCGAATCGAGGTTCAGCTCGGCGCCGAGCTCCTTCACCAGCCGGTGGTCCTGGTCCCAGAGCGCCAGCATGACCAGGTACTGGGGGTAGGTCAGATCGAGGTCTTCCAGGACGACCCGGTACAGCGACGTCACCGCGCGCGACGCCGAGTACAGCCCGAAGCAGAGCTGGTCGTCCAGCCGCAGCGATGCCATGGCGGCCTCCTCTTCCCTTGGCTGTCCATGGTGCGCGCGATCCGGCTGGTCGGCAACTTAAGTGCCCTGCATCTCATTGAACTAAAATTAGTTGTGCACAACTGAGTTGCGAGCTACCTTCGTGACATCAGCTTCCACCCCGAGGAGGACGACATGACCGCCAACCCGCACAACCTGGCCCTCGAACCGGCCGCGCAGGCGTTCGCCGAGGCCACCGACCAGCCGCCGTACCTGTTCCAGCTGGCGCCGGAGGACGGCCGCAAGGCCGTCGACGGCGTCCAGGACGGCGAAATCGCCATGGCCCCCGCCGAGATCGAGGTGCTGACCGTCCCGGGCGGCCCGAACGGCGACGTCGAGACGCGGATCGTGCGCCCGGCCGGGGTCGAGGGCCCGCTGCCGGTGATCGTCTACATCCACGGCGCCGGCTGGGTCTTCGGCGACTTCCACACCCACGAGCGGCTGGTGCGCGAACTGGCGGCCGGCGCCGGCGCCGCCGTCGTGTTCCCCGAGTACAGCCGTTCGCCCGAGGCGCGCTACCCGGTCGCCATCGAGGAGAACTACGCCGTGGCGAAGTGGGTCGCCCAGCACGGCGCGGAGAAGGGTCTCGACACCTCGCGCATCGCGATCGCCGGCGACTCCGTCGGCGGGAACATGACCGCGGCGCTGACCATCTTGGCCAAGCAGCGCGGCGACGTCACCTTCAAGCAGCAGGTGCTGTTCTACCCGGTCACCGACGCGAACTTCGACACCGAGTCGTACCGGCAGTTCGCCGAGGGCTACTTTCTCGGGCGCGAAGGCATGAAGTGGTTCTGGGACCAGTACACGACGGATCCCGCCCAGCGCGCGGAGATCACGGCGTCGCCGCTGCGCGCGTCGGTCGACGAGCTCGCCGGGCTGCCGCCGGCCCTGGTGATCACCGGCGAAGCCGACGTCCTTCGCGACGAAGGTGAGGCGTACGCGGCGAAGCTGCGCCAGGCCGGTGTGCCCGTCACCGCCGTCCGGTACCAGGGGATCATCCACGACTTCGTGATGGTGAACGCGCTTCGCGAGACGCACGCCGCCGAGGCCGCGATCACCCAGGCCGTCACCGTGCTGGCGCGCGCTCTGGCCGCGTAGTTGAGAAAGCGCTGAGCCCACCGCACGTTGCGGCCCTATGGCGGAGGTCACAAGGTCGCAACGTGCGAGGGGGCTCAAACGTGATATATACGCGAGTCCCGCGATCCGGGCGCGCACTTCTGCCCGCCCGGAAGGACCGTTGTCATGCACCTCAGCAGCATCCGGCTCGACTCGCCGATCACGATGGGCATCGTGATCGTCGTGACGCTGCTGGCGATCATCGCGATCCCGTTGTTCTGGGAGCGGTGGAAGCGCAAGCTGCTGTGGCGCACCGCGACCATCCTCTGCGCGGTCGTGGCCATCGTCGTCACCACCGGCCTGGCCGGCAACATGATCGGCGGCTTCTTCCCGACGCTCGGTTCACTGCTCGGCACCGGCGCCTACGCGGCCAACACCATCGACGCCGAGACGAGCGCGAACGGCGAGAACCTCGAGGTCGTCCGGGAGGTGGGTGCGGCGCACGCCAGGGAGGGCAAGGGAACCGTCGCCCACATGAAGGTGACCGGCCGCCGCACCAAGCTCACCCGCGACGTGACGGTGTACCTCCCGCCGCAGCAGTTCGAACCGGCCTACAGGAACCTCCGGTTCCCGGTCATCGAGTGGATCCCGAACTACCCGTCCGGGCCCGAGGTCGTCACCGACGGGTACAAGCTCCCGGAACACCTCGACGCGGCGATCGCCAAGCGCGTGCTGCCCCCGGTCGTGGTGATCATGCCGGACCCCACGGGCGTCCCGAAGATCGGTCACGACACCGAGTGCGTCGACGAGGTCAACGGCACCGCGAACGACACGTACCTGACGGCGGACCTGCGGGAGTGGGCGCTGCAGAAGCTGGGCGTGGCGGCGGACCGGAAGGCCTGGACCTTCGCCGGCTGGTCGTCCGGCGGCTACTGCGCGATGAACCTGGTGACCCGCCACCCGCAGTGGTACGGCCAAGCGGTCAGCGTCAGCGGCTACGACCGCGCCCAGATGGACGCCGAGACGGAGAACTTGTACAAGGGCCGTCAGGACGTCGACGACGCCAACAACGTCGGCATCACGGTCCGCCTCCACCCGTCCCCGGTGGACATCCTGGCCATCTGGGGCGAGAACGAGAAGTTCGAGAGCGCGGCGGCCGAGCTGATCCGCACCGGCGTCCGGTCGCCGGTCCGGTTTTCGGCGTGGAAGGTGCCGGACGCGGGCCACAACATGAACACCTTCAAGTCCCAGATCCCCGAAATCCTCACCTGGATCGGGGCCCACACGACACCTCCCGCCACGGCGGGCCGGCCGGTCGAGACCACCGGCGGGGTGCAGCCGTGGCCGCTGCCCCGGTCGGGCGCGGCGGGCGGGCTGGCGGACACCGACCAGTGAGCCGGCTCAGCCGCCTCAGTCGCCTCAGCCGCCGCCGAGCAGCGTCGAGGCGACCTCCGTGACCCGCTTCGAGCCGGTCGCGTAGTCGACCTTGGCGGGGTGCTCGGTCAGCACCACGACGATGTAGCGGCCGAGCACGCCCGAGGTGTGCAGCATCCGCGTCGGCCGGCAGCACGACCAGCCCTGCTTCACCGCCCACTGCTGCCCGGCGGCGGCGTCCGGGATGCCGAAGTACTGCCGGAACCCGTCGGACCCCCGCTCGGTCGCGTCCCGCAGCGCGTTCAAGATCGCGGTCGACTTGTGGTCGAGCAGGTACTGGTAGATCCGCACGATGTCCGACGCGGTGATGAGCGTGTCGCCCCAGCGCCCGGGATCCTCCGGCGGCCGGGTGCCGGTGAGGCCCAGCTTCGTGGTCCAGCGCGTGACGATCGCCGGCCCGCCGTAGGCCGACCAGAACCGGCTCGCGAGGTCGTCGTCGCTGCGGGACAGCATCCGCTGGACGTCCGCGACGGGACCGCCCTGCTCGAGGACGGAAAGCGCGATCAGCAGCTTCACGAGCGAGGCGGAGGTGTACGCGCGGTCCGCGCGCACGGAGGTGATTGCCGCGCCGCGCTCCCGATCGAAGACCACGGCGCTGACTTCGCCGTCGCGCACGATCTTGTCGAGCGCGGCGGCGGTCACCTTGACCGGCTCCGCCTTGGCCGCGGGCGCCGGCGTGGCGGACGGCTCACTCTTGGTTTTGGGTGCCGGGGACGGCGTCGAAGCCGGCGTCGGCGTCCCGGACGTCGGTGTGACGAATTCGGTGACCGCGATGGGCTGAGGCGCCGCGGCGGAGCTGTGACGTGCCGTCACCACCACCGCGCCGATCGCCCCCAGGCACAGCCCCACCAGGAAGATGCCGCTCAGCTTGCGCATGATCCGGATTGCCGGAACGGCCGTGCGCTGTTCGCCGGAAGGGGCCGGTTTGTGGGATAGCTCTCGAACCAGGCCCGATCCGGGAACGCACCGGGGCCCTGCGGGCAAGCAGGATCGTTTCGCTCACCGTGTTCGCGGGGTACCTGAGGGCGGTGACGGTCGTCACCACCCGCTGGGAAGGACTGGAGTCATGGTTCACGCGAAAGGCGCACGCATCCGGGTCCGAGGCCTGCAGCCGGCGCAGGTGCTGGCCGGACTGGCCGGGATCGCGTTCCTCGTCGTCGGCATCATCGGATTCACAAGGACCGGCTTCGGCAACTTCGCCGGGCACCACGACGCCGGGTTCTGGCGGTTCTCCGCCAACCCGCTGATGAGCTTGGTCCGCGTCGTGACCGGTGTCATCGGCCTGCTGTTCGCGTTCGGCTCGGGCCGCGCGCGGACGTTCGGCTGGCTGCTGTTCATCGGTTACGGCCTGCTGTTCGTGTGGGGCCTCATGATCGACGGCCTCATTTCGACCAACCCCTTCGCCAACGCCGGCAACCCGCTGGACGTCCGGCGCGCCGACACGTGGCTGCACCTCGGTGTCGCCGCGCTCGGCCTGCTGATCGCGGTCCTGCCGGCCCGCCGCACCATCCTGCTGCCCGAAGACGAGACGGTCGACGAGCCGGCGGTCGCCGAGCAGCGCACCGAGGTGATCGACCGGACCGGCCGCACGGACCGGACCGACTACGTCGAGCCGGTCGACCACGCCGACCGGGTCCACACCGACCGCGTCCAGACCGACGAGGTCACCGAAGAGCCGCGTCGCCGGTCGTTCCTGCGTCGTGACCACAAGGGGCGAGGCCCGGAGGTCACTCACGAAGAGCGTCCGCCGGGCCTCGCCCACTAGGAAGGGTTTTCAGTAGGTGGTGCCGGTGCCACCGGAAGTGTCGTTGCTGCTCCCAGTGTTGCTGTTGGCCGCCGGAGCCTGGTTGGCGGCAGTGCTGGGAGTGGTTCCAACCTTGCATCCGTTGGGCTCGATGACGAACCAGGTGCCGTTGACGCCCATGCCGTTCGCGTCGCCCGGCTTCAGGTCCTTCGAGAAGTTGTAGACCGGCCAGCCGCCGACGGTGACCTGCTCGGTGCCGTCCTGGCGCTTGATGCTGCCGAGCAGCTTCGAGTCGATGCCCTGCAGTTCGACCTTGCCCTTCGACAGGACCGGCGGCCAGGTCTTGGCGCAGTCACCGTTGCAGGCGGAGGCCTTCTTCTTGGTGTCCTTCGTGAACAGGTAGAGCGTCATGCCGTTCTGGTCGACGATCGCCTCGCCGAGGCCGTCGATGTTGCTGGCGCTGAGCTTGACGGCACCGGATTCGGTGCCGCCCGCCGCGGCCTGGCCGGACTTCCCGCCCTTGGCGTTCGCCGCGTACCAGGCGCCACTGACGCCCTGGCCGGTCGCGTCGCCGGGCTTGGTGTCCTTGGCGTAGCGGTAGAGCGCCCACCCGCCGACGGTGATCTGCTCGGTCCCGTCGGAGCGCGTCACCTTCCCGACCAGGTTCTTGTCGACGCCTTGGACTTGCACGTCCCCGGTCGCCAGCATCGGCGGCCAGGCCTTCGCGCAGTCACCGTCGCAGTTGGACTTCGGCGGCTTCGCGGTGTCCTTGTCGAACCGGTAGAGGGTCATGCCGTTCTGGTCGGTGAGCACCTGCCCGAGGTCGGCGACGTCCGCGACGACCAGTTTGCCTTCGTTCGACGCCGGAGCAGCGTTGCCTACCTGGCCGTTGGCGGCCTGGCCGCCTCCGGTGCCACCGGCCGCCGCGGGAGCGACAACCGGCTGAGAAGCGGTCTCGGCACCCGAGCAAGCGGTGAGCACTGCCAGCCCGGCTGCCGCCGCGGCGACGGAGACGGCGATGCGCGTGCGAAGCATGGAAGTTCTCCTTGTATCCGTTGGGGTTTCCCGCCGCTCGGTGCGGCTGCTTGATACCCACTACACGGACCCCCGCCGAGGGCGGTTCAAAGAATTTTCCGGCTACTCCGAACGGCCCGTCGCCGGCTCGTCACCGAGGGCGCGGTCGACCAGGGCACCCGCCGCGCCGGTGTAGCCGGCGGGGTCGAGCAGCTCGTTCAGCGCGGCCGCCGTCAGCACGCCGGCGATGGCGGGCAGCTCGTCCAGCACGTCCCGCAGCGGCCGGTCTTCGCGCACCGCCCGCCGGGACGCCTCGCCGAGCAGTTCCTTGGCCTTCGCCTTGCCGAGCAGCGGCGCGAGCACGGCGGAGAGCCGTTCGGAGACGATCAGCCCGTGCGTCGACGCCAGGTTCGCCCCCATCCGCCCGGGCACCGCGGTGAGCCCGCGCGCCAGCTCGGCGGCGGTGTGCGCGGCACCGCCGGTCAGCCGCAGGCACTCGCGGACCAGCTGCCACTCGGCGTGCCAGACCCCGGCCGACCGTTCGTCTTCGGCGAGCATCGCCTGCGTGACCCCGGCGGCCAGCACGGGCACCTGCAGCGCGGCCGACCGGATCAGCGTCGCGAGCACCGGGTTCCGCTTGTGCGGCATCGCCGAGGAACCGCCCCGCCCATCGGCGGCCGGTTCGGCGACCTCGCCCAGCTCGGTCCGGCTGAGCGTCTCGACGTCGACGGCCAGCTTCCCCAGCGCCCCGGCGGTGAACGCCAGCGCACCGGCGAGGTCGGCCACCGGCGTCCGCAGCGAGTGCCACGGAAGCACCGGAGCGGCCAGCCCGGTCTCCTCGGCGAACGCAGCGGTCAGCCGTTCCACGTAGCCGCCGACGTCAAGGCCGTCAGCCGTCTCGTCGGCGAGGCGCGCGTACTCGACGTACGCCGCCAGCGTTCCGGCCGCTCCACCCAGCGAGACCGGCAGCCCGCCGTCGAGCAAGCGCCGGATGCGGACGGCCGCGTCCAGCACCAGCTGCCGCCAGCCCGCGGCCTTGAGCCCGAACGTCGTCGGCACCGCGTGGGCCGTCAGCGTCCGCCCGGCCATGGTCGTGTCCCGGTGCGCGCGGGCCAGCCCGGCCAGCGCCTCGGCCGTGGCGTCGAGGTCGGCGGCGAGCGGCCGCAGCGTCCGGTCGGCGACCAGCATCATCGCGGTGTCGAAGATGTCCTGGCTGGTCGAGCCGCGGTGCACGTACTCGGCGGCACCGGGCGCGAGCTCACCGACCGCCGACGTCAGCGCCTTCACCAGGCCGACGACCGGGTTCGCGGTCGCCCGCGACCCGCGCGCCAGCTCGGCGACGTCGATCCGCGCCTTGCCAGCGGCCTCCGTGATCGCGTCGGCCGCCTCCGGCGGCACCGTCCCGAGCCGCGCCTGCGCCCTCGCGAGCGCCGCCTCGGCGTCGAGCATCGCGCGCAACCAGGCCTCGTCTCCGGTCGACGCTTCGGCCGGCGTACCGGCCCGCACCGGGGACAGGAGTCCGGAATCGGGGTCGACGGTCATGGCGTCAGCATCGCACGCGGCCGCCCTCGCCGACGGCCGCACGATCGGGTCTGGCACGCTCATCCGCCATGACCAGCGCTCCGTCCGCCGAGGACACCGCCGGCTCCGAAACCCGGGCCATCGCCGCCGAGCGGCTGACCTTCTTTTCGGACGCCGTCGTCGCCATCGCGATCACGCTGCTCGCGCTCGAGCTGCCACCGCCGGAGGGCGCCACCAGCGCCGAGCTGCTGCGGTCACTCGGTCATCACCAGTCCGAATATTTCTCCTTCCTGCTCAGCTTCATCGTCATCGGCGGCCACTGGCGCGCCCACCACCGCCTGTTCAACTACGTCACCACGCTCGGCGGCGGGCTCGCCCGCCTCACCTTCGGCTGGCTCCTGATGCAGGTGATCATGCCCTTCGCCACGAAGGTGATCGCCGAAGACGGCGGGTTCGAATTCCGCTTCGTCTTCTATGCCGTCGTGCAGGTCATTGCGCTGACGCTGTTCCTCCTCATGGCCTGGCAGATCAAGCGGAACCACCTCTACCGCGCGGACACCCCGCCGGAGCTCTTCGGCAAGGTCTACCGCGGGATCGGCGCGATGATCGCCGCGTTCGCCATCTCGATCCCGGTCGCCTTCTTCACGCACTGGGCCTACACGTGCTGGATCGTCGTTCCGCTGGTGGTCAGACTCCTTTCCCGCTTCCGCCGCCGGGCGGCAGCGGCCTGAGCCGTCATTCGCCGGTCTCGCCGTCGATCCGCTCCCGGATCAGGTCGGCCTGGCCGATGTGGCGCGCGTACTCGCCGATCATCCGCAGCATCACCCAGCGCAGAGTGAACGGTTCGCCGGTGCTGCGGCGAATGCCGGTCTGCTCCAGTGAGGCGGCCGCGACGATCTCGCGGGAGCGCGCGCATTCGGCGTGCCACAACGAGAACGCCTCGTCGACGTCGCCGCCCAGGTCCGTGAAGTCCTGCTCCGGGTCGTCGTCGGAGTAGTACAGGTTCGGGAGGTCCTCGCCCGAGAACTGGATCCGGAACCACCAGCGTTCGCAGCCCGTGAGGTGCCGCAGCAGCCCGTGCAGGGTCAATGTGGACGGTGGCACCGAGCGTTCGGACAGCTGCGCCGGGTTCAGGCCCGCGCACTTCAGCTCGAAGGTGCGCCGGTAGTACTCGAGGCTTTCGGTGAGCGCCCGGCGCTCGTCAGCGATCGGTGCCGGGTCGGTTCTGGGGCCGGTCAGGCGGTGCGGAGCCGCCACCGGGGTGGTGTGTTCGGTCATGTGCGGAGCGTGCCACGGGGGTCCGACAATTTTCGGTTCGCCGCCGCGGTCGGTGACCGGGCAACCGCCGTGAAACCCCAGTTCAAGCACGGTTTCACGAACCCGGTAACGAATTTCGGGGTGCGCCGATCTGATCTTCGTCACCCCTGCTGCGCACGCCAGATTCACCGGTCGGAGCGGCACCCCTCGGTTCGGAACCAGGAGATCACACTATGCAGCGAACCGGACGAAGAGCCGCCGTGCTGGCCGCGCTGGCGGCCGCGGCCCTGGGCGCGTCGCCCGCCGTCGCGTCCGCGGCCCCGCCCGCGAGCACGATCGACGTCAGCGCGACCACCGTGCGCGCGGGCACCACGTTCACGGTTACGGAGCAGTTGACCAACCCGACGGACTTCACGGTCACGGGCGCGAAGGCGGCGCTCTACGTCAAGGAGAAGCCGATCGCCGACGTGGTGGACCTGGTCTCCTGCGCCGGGGCGATCGCGCCGTGCGCGCCGTACCTCAGCAGCTTCCGCGGCGGCGTCGGCGACCTGGGCGCGGGCGAGAGCCGGACGGTGACGTTCACCCTGCGCGTCAAGGACGACGTCGCGCCCGGCCAGTTCACGCTCCAGCACCAGTTCGCCGGCGACAACTACGCGTTCGCCGTCGAAGACGGCCCGGCCGTCACGATCGCCCCGCCGGACGAAGCCGACGTCAAGGTGGCGCTGACGGCCACCTCGCGCCCCGGCCTGGTGGCCCAGGTCGAGTACGTGATCAAGGTGTCGAACACCGGCCCGGCCACGGCGACCGGCGTCCGCGTGACGGCCACCCCGGGCAGCGGCCGCACGGTCGTTTCGGCGACGGGCTGCACCCGCTCGGGCGCGACGCTGACCTGCGCGATCGGCACCCTGGCCCCGGGCGCCTCGGCCACGGCGAAGTTCACCTCGGAAGGCGGCTTCTTCGCCTGGGGAGCGTTCACGACAACGGCTCAGCGAGCAGCGAGCGCCCCGGCCGACCCGGAGGCGGCCAACGACAAGGCGTCGAAGAAGTGCACTGCCTACACGGGCCTGTTCGTCCAGTGTTGACGGCGTGACGCGCGGGACCGTGGCCGGGTCCCGCGCGTTCGTTTTCGTTCGTCCAAAGAGGATCAGAGCGCGAAGGCGGCCGAGCACCCCCGGCGCCGCACGGCATCGGCGGTCTCGTCGGCGGCCTGTCCGGTGGTGTCGATGACGTGCCGTTCCAGCTCGCCGAGTCCGGCGAACGCGCCGTACATCCCCTTGAGCGGTTCGACGTCGGTGAGCTGAGGCGCGTCGCGGGCCATCCCCCGAGCGAGGGTGACTTCGAGGCTGGGCCGGAGCACGACGTAGTAGAGGTCCAGACCGTCGCGCCGCGCGGCGTCCCGGTGAGGATCAGCAGCGAACCAGGCATGGACGCATCATGGCCAGCGAGCTGGCGAAGAACCAGTCTCGACCTTCCCGTCAGCCTCAGCCGCACCCGGCGTGCGAGGGCCCGACCGGGGCCTGGCTAAACTGGCGGCACGGGCCGTTAGCTCAATTGGTAGAGCTGCGGACTTTTAATCCGTAGGTTCTGGGTTCGAGCCCCAGGCGGCCCACTCAAACTCCCTGGTCAGCGGCCTGTCGGTCGCCACCGGTCAAGACAGGCTCCCCGGATTTCACGGAGCACCGCAGGACGTTGTTCGGGTCCCGCAGCGTGCCGGTCGTGCTGGCGAAGATCGGGCTCGCCAGTGGCCGGCCATCTGCCTTCGCCTCAGCCCACCGCCGCTCCCGCAGGGCCAGCGCCCACGAAGGCAGGGGGAGCGCGCATGCGCCTACGGCTACAACGGCGACGGTCTGCGCACGACCAAGAAGGTCGGCACGACCACCAGTACGTTCGCCTACGACACGGTGGACGGGCTGCCGCTGTTGCTGGCGGACGGCACCAACTTCTACCTCTACGGTCCCGGCGGCACCCCGATCGAGCAGATCGGCGCCACCTCCGGTACGCCCACCTACCTGCACGCCGACCAGCTCGGCAGCGTCCGGATGCTGACCGCGGCGGACGGAACCGTCGCCAACACAGCCACCTACACCGCCTATGGCGTGCGAACATTCGCCAACGTCGGCGGCGCGACGACGCCATTCGGCTTCGCCGGCCAGTACACCGACGCCGAGAGCGGCCTGCTTTACCTGCGAGCCCGCTACTACGACCCGGCGACCGGGCAGTTCCTCACCCGCGACCCGGCATCGTCGCCGCTGCCGGCGGCCGAGGTGCACGCCGGTGTGTCCGACACGTGGTCGGGTCGTTCAGCATTCCGAAGGTCTGGGACTGGCTGACGAATCTGTTCGACTGAGATGCTTCGCCGGTGACGCGGGAGAAACGTCGATGAGCCCTCATGCGGAAATGGGGATCGTTTTACTGGCGGTCTGCGCTCTCTTGGTGACGACGGTGTTCGTCGGGCCCGGTGGCGGGAGAAGACCGGAGGTCTCGGCCAAGTGCCGCCGCCGGCCCCGGAGTACGCGCGCCGGATCACGCGCTGCGGGACGAGGACTACGACCTCGTCCTGCGGGGCGGGGCCATCGTCAACGGCGTCAGCGCGACGTGGCCGTTCGCCGTCCTGCTGGTCAGCCGGGACCAGATCGAGCTGCGCGTCCGGGTCCTGGTGCCGATCCGGATCGCCCGCGCCGAGGTGACCGGCGTGCGTCGGGTGCGTGGCCTGTACAGCCGTGGCTTCAAGTTCCGGACCGAGTCGGGCCGGTTGGACAAGGTGAGCTTCTGGCCCGTGGGCAAAGCCGCGAAACAGCTGGCCGAGCTCGGCTGGCAGTGAAACGGTCGATCATTTCCGTACCGCTTCCGGTGGCGGCGGCCGCCTCGGCCGCCGTCACCGGTGCTTCAGCTAAGCGCTTTCAGAGTGCGGACTGGAAGAAGACGTCCTGGGTGAGCTGGGTGATCCGGCCGGCGGAGTCCTGCCAGGACAGCGTGGTCGGCTCCAGGGTCAGCACCACCACGATCTTGCAGTTGTTCGCGCCCACCGTGCCGCTCGTGTGCATGGCGCGGCTGGTCAGGTCGATGTCCTGGGCGCTGAACGTGCCCTTGGCGCCGAGCGTGCCCTCGCCGCTGGACGCGATCGCGGTGGCCGCCTTGACCTCCGGCGAATTCAGCACGCGCAGGGTGCGGGCGTTGGTCTCCGTGCATTCCTGGCCCGGCGCCGGCGCGGCGCCGAAACCGGACCAGCCCTGCTTGACCGCCTTCGGCCCGGGCACCGCGCTCGGCAGGCCGAACGACTGGTCGAAGCCGTCCGAACCACACTTGGTCGACTGCGCCAGGTTGCCCATGATGAAGTCGCGGTACTTCGGGTTCGCGTCGTGCAGGATGTACTGGTAGGTCTTGGCGATGTCCGCGGCGCTGATCGCGGTGTAACCCCACTTGCCGCGGGCGGCGGGCGGTGCGGTGTCGGTGAGACCGAGCTTGGTGACCATCCGCTTGACGATCTCGTCCCAGCCGTCGCGGACCCACAGCGTGCTGGCGGCGTCGTCGTTGCTGGAGCGCAGCATCGGCTCGAGCAGCGCCAGGTCGTCGGCCGGGATTTCGTAGTCGGGGCCGCGCGATTCGAGGTAGTCGAGCGCGATGAACAGCTTGACCAGCGAGGCCGAACGGTACTGCTTGTGCTCGTCGGAGGCGGAAACGGTGCCGGTCTCCTGATCGACGACGATGTAGCTGGCGGTCATCCCCTCGGGCAGGTCCACCGAAGACGTCGCCGCCGAAGCCGGTGCGGCCGCCATCGCCACACTTGCCACGACACCGGTCGCGATCGTTGCCAGACGTCGGATTTTCCCCACTTTTACCACCCAGATTTCTAGATCAACTTCGTCCGGGGGCCCACCCTATCGGGTTAATCGTGCTGGTGTCAGGAAATCTTGGGGCAGCATGCCCGCCACGTCGTACCCCAGCAGGTATTTCCACGCGCCGCCCGTGAACCACGCCCCGCGCCACCGCCGGTTCGGTGAAGGCGTGGATCGTCAGCAGCACCAACGGAATCGGGTACACCCACGCTGCCCAGCAGCTGCATCCAAGGCTTGGCCAGGTAATGCAGCGTCTCCGCTGCGCCAGCTGGGCGGTGCCCTGGATCGGTGGCGCGGTCACCGACGCGGACAACGACGTCAGCGGGACGCCGACGGCGAAGCCGGCGGTGCAGATCCCGGTGGGCTTGGTGCCGCAGGTCAGAACGTGACGATCCCGATCCTGGCCGAGGTGCTCAACACGGGCACCGACACGACTTGTCGCGGACCGACACGCCGGGTCTCGGCGCCGACGGCGTCGGAGGAGCGATGAGCCTGTTCGGCAGCGGGTCGGCCGACGCCATCGGCAAGGCCACCGGTGCCCTGGACTCGGTTTCGGGCCGGACGTTCGGCGGTCTGCCCGCCGGTGTCGCCGGAGCCACCGGTCACCAGGCGCGCAGTGACGTTCCGTCGCTGCCGGACCTGCTCGGTGGCGGTCTGCTGCCGCAGCTCAAGCCGCCGCAGGTCGCGCTGCCGGGTGTGCCGACCCAGCAGTGATCGGCCGAGCGGGAACCTGGGCCCTGGAGCGAACCGCTCCAGGGCCCTTCGCCGTTAGGGTGGCGGGCATGGACGCGACCAGGTGGCTCATCGTTGTCCGGCACGCGAAGTCGGACTGGTCGGAGGGCCTGCCCGACCACGAGCGGCCCCTCGCGCCGCGCGGCCTCCGTGACGCGCCTCGGCTCGGCCAGTGGCTCGTGGACGAGGGGCACGTTCCCGAGCTGGTCGTCTGCTCCACCGCGCGTCGCACGCGGGAAACCTGGCTGCGCGTGAGCGACGAACTGCCCGTGCCGCCGCCCGTCGAGTACGACGAAGACCTCTACGGCGCCGACGTCCCTGAGTTGCTGAACGCCGCCCACCGGACGCCGCCCGAGGTCACCACGCTCGCGCTGGTCGGGCACGAGCCTGGCGTCAGCGATGTGACGCTGCACCTCGCCGGGCACGGGGAAGAGACGCTGCCGGTCCAGACCAAGTTCCCCACCGGCGCCGCGGCGGTGCTCGCGACCACGGATCCCTGGGACGCCCTCCGCACCGCCCGGCTCGTCGCCTTCTTCCGGCCGCGCGACTTCACCGCCTGAGGGTCCTTGGTTTGGCCCAAACATTGCTTCTTCTATGTTCACATGCGTACTCTCCATTCACTCACAGGTCTGATGTTCATATTTGTGAATGGAGCGGACATGGTTTTCCGCCACACCGTCGTGGCCGCGCTCGCCGCGCTCGGCCTCGTCGCTTCTTTCGCCGCACCGGCCGAGGCCGCGTCGCGACCCACCGGCTGCGCCGTCCCGATCATCGGGCCGGTGTGCGCCCCCGCAACCGCCGTTCTCGACGGCAATCAGCTGCTTCGCACGAAGTTCGCCGCGCTGGTCGGCGAAAAGACGTCCCGCACGGCGCTGAACAACCTGCTCACGGCCGCGAGAACCGACCTCACGGCGGGGCCGTGGAGCGTCACGGCGAAGAAACAGGTTCCGCCCAGCGGGGACAAGCACGACTACCTGAGCCTGGCGCCCTACTGGTGGCCGACGACGCAGCCGACGGCCGAAGACCCGTGGGGCTGCCCGTTCGTGCAGCGCGACGGCCAGCGCAACCCGATCGTCGACGAGATCACCGACCACTCCTACCGCGGCCAGGCGTTCGCCGCGATCTACCGGCTCGCGCTCGCCTGGTACTACACCGGCGACACGCGGTACGCCCAGCGCGCGGCGCTCGACCTGCGCACGTGGTTCCTCGACGCGGCCACGAAGATGAACCCGAACATGAACTTCGCCCAGGGCATCCCGTGCAAGGTGGACGGCCGCGGCATCGGCATCATCGAGTTCTCGTACACGCTGAGCCAGGTCGTCGACGCCACCGCGATCCTGGCCACCGGCGCGCCCGGCTGGACGAAGACCGACCAGGCCGGCATGACCGGCTGGTACACGCAGTTCCTGGACTGGCTGCGCACCAGCAAGAACGGGACCGACGAAGCCAAGGCCCAGAACAACCACGGCAGTTTCTACGACATGCTCGTCGCCGCGCTGGCCCTCGGCACGGGGCAGCGGGACTTGGCCGCGGCCATTGCGCGGGACGCCGGTCCGCAGCGGATCGCGCCGCAGATCCAGGCCGGTGGCTTGCAACCCCAGGAGACGAGCCGGACGCGCAGCTGGCACTACTCGGCGTTCAACCTGGTCGCCCTGACCCGGCTCGCGCAGATCGGCAAGCACGTCGGCGTCGACCTGTGGCACTACACGGCACCGAGCGGCGCGACGCTGTTCGGCGCGGTCGACCTCCTGATCCCGGGCGCCACGCAGGGGCAGTCGGCGTGGCCGTACCCCGAGCTGGACTTCCGGCCGTACGCGGCGCTGGACGTCCTCCACGCGGCAGCCGACGCGGGCGACCGGGCGGCGCGCACGGCGCTGCCCCGGGTGCCGGTGGAGCCGGGCGGCGACCTCTACCCGGTGCGGCCGGCCGCGGAACAGCTGGACGACATTTCGACGTCCTGACGGCAAAAAGGGCCCGGCCGTTCGCGACCGGGCCCTTTTCCGGCGGAATCAGACGCCCGCCACCTGCGAAATCCAGCTGCGATAACGCGTGATGTTCGTGTACGCGGTGTTGTTCGAACGGTCGCTGGTCGACGCGACGCCGACCTGGCGGCCGGAAGCGAACATCGGACCGCCGGAGTCGCCGCCGGCGGTGATGCCGTTGACGCGGTTCGCGCACACGGCGACGCCGCCGGTGTAGTCGCTGCAGCCGATCGAGTTCACCCGCACGGTCGCGACCTTCAGGTACCGCGACTGGCAGTTGATCTCGGAGCCGCACTGGCTCGTCGCGCCCCAGCCGTAGACCGAGACGTTCTGGCCGACCGAGACGTCACCGACGTTGCCGAGCGGCGAGTAGGTGGCGTTCACCGAGGTGGTGAGCCGGACGATCGCCAGGTCGGCGGATCCGGGGTACCGCGTGATGGTGGAACCGGTGGCCATCGTCCCGCCGCTCGACTGGTCGAGGCTGCCGATGCGGAACGTGTAGGTGCCGGAGCTGCTGACGCAGTGCTTGGCGGTGAGGATGTACTGCGGGGCGATGATCGTCGAGGTGCAGTTCTGCTGACCGTTGACGAACAGGCGGGCCGCCCAGGGGCCGCTGGTGGCGGTGCTGCCGCCGATGATCGACGGCTGGGCCTGCGGGGTGCTGTCGGCGGCCGCCGGACCGCCGAGGCCGACGACGGCCAGTGCGGTGCTCGCGGCCAGCAGGACGAACTTGCCGAATTTCACGCTCACTCCTTTTCACGCGGGGAGAACCGCGTGGGGGAAAGCCGGTGGGGACCGAACTCGAAGATTGTCCGAGTTTCCGGCGAATGTCCGGAACCGACGAAAGTCGCCGGTCGAATCCGTATTTATTTCCCGGAGTGGGCTACGTGCAGTTCCCGTACTGTTCGGCGCGCGGCAGGGCTCGGCAGGGCTTGTCAGGGCTTGTCAGGGCTTGTCAGGCGGCGATCTTCACCGGTGCGGTCTTCCGCAGCCAGTACAGCCCGACGACCGGCAGCACGAGCGGGATGAACAGGTATCCCTCGCCGTAGACGGACCAGACGGTCGGGTGCCGGAAGGCGGCCGCGTCGACGAGGCTCAGCGTGCCGATCGTCAGCACGCCCAGGAGTTCGATCGAGCAGGCGACGAGGGCCACGCGCCACCAGCCGTCACCACGGCGGGCCAGCGCGATCGTCGCGACGATGTAGACGGCCGCGGCGAACGCCGAGAGCAGGTAGGCGAGCGGGGCTTCGTGGAACTTCGTGCCGATCTGGACGCCGGCCCGCGACGTGGCGGCCAGCGCGAAGATCGCGTACACGGCGACGAGCACCCGTCCGGGGCCGCTGGCCGTCCTACGCTGTTGCTCCACTCCACACCTCGTTCAGTCGCAGCACCATCACCGGGATGGCCAGGCAGGCGATACCGAGCACGGCGGTACTCGACCGGCTCCGCTCGGCCAGCGCCCAGGCGGCGCCGACGGGCAGCACGACCAGGCAGCCGATCAGGTAGGCCAGGTAGGTCGCCAGGCTGCCGGGCCGGTCACCGCCGACGAGCAGCACGATCCCGATCACCAGCTGCACGACCAGCAGCAGTTCGATGACCGCGAGCGCGACCAGGAGCGGGTTGTCCGGAAGCCGGTTCCGAGCCGACTGGACGAAGCTCCAGAGCGCGACGAGCGTGGCAGCCACGGCGACCGTGACGGCGAATCCGAAGATCACCCGTTCCTCCTTCCGGTCCGCCGGCCGTCAACTTACTCCGTGGTACTGGCGGGCCTGTCCGCCGAGGTGCCGCGGGCGTGGCGCGGACCACCCACGTCGAGGTGCCGCCGGCGTGGGCCGGACCACCACCGCCGGGTGCTGCGGTCGTGTGCCGGACCACCACGTCGGGATGCCGCGGGGGCGGTGCGGACCACCACCTGATCCGGCGTGGGCGACGTGTCCTCACGCGACGGGTGCCTACCGCGAAAATTGATCACCGGCCATCCTTGATGGCGATTTGCCAATTCGGTGGGATTTTCAGCTGGATCCTTTGGTGGACCTGCGGAAATGCCGGAAAGATCTTCACGTTGTTCCACTATGGTGTGGTGGCCGGACTGGACAAAATCACCCTGGGTTCGTATACCGGCCGGTAGACGCCCTTTTTGCCTACCTCGGATAGCCCAGTTGAACCGCCGGGTTGGCGGATTGGCGCAGAGCAGTCCGGCATGGGGGAATATTCCTCGTCCCGGGGCAGTCATGCCCGGGGGTCGCACGGAGGGGTATCTCGGATGGACCTGCGCTACGAAGCATTTTGCTTCGCTGACCCGTTGTTCTACGACGAACAGCAGGAAAACGGCGCACCGGCCGAGGATTTCACCCCGGCGCTCCCCGCCCCGGCCGCAGGATGGATCACCACGGACCGTGGAGTGTGGCGCTCGAGGCACCCCGATGGCCGCGTTCTCCCTGCCCAGGGCTGGCAGGTCCACGTTTCGGCCGGTCTGGACAACGCGAGCCGGGTGCTCGCGCAGGTATACAGGTCCTGTACCGAGCATGCGGTCGCCTACCGGCACCTCCGCTCGCCCCTGACGTTGCTCGCGCGGAATTCGAAATACGCATCCAGTGACAGCGAGGTCGAGCTGGCGACCATTTACCCGGCCGACCACAACGAACTCGAGCGAGTGCTCGCCGACCTGTCGACGCGGCTGGAGGGCGAGCACGGCCCCGGAATTCCGAGCGCCTTGCGGTACGGCGACGGACCCCTCTACGTGCGTTACGGCGGATTCGCCGAACAGTGGGTCGAGCACGACGGCGACCGCGTCCCGGCCGTCCGCAAGCCGGACGGCCGGCTGGTCCCAGAGAAGCGGGAACCGACGTTCTCCATGCCCGACTGGGTTAAACTCCCGGCCTGTTTGCGAAGCAGTATCACTGCGGGCAAAGCGGGTGCCCAGGCCCCGTTTCCCTACCGGATGGTGCGGCCACTACACGTCTCGAACGGCGGCGGAAGCTACCTCGCGGACCCGAAGACGGGCGGTGACCAGGTCGTCCTCAAGGAGGCCCGCCCGTACGCAGGCCTCGACGAGGCGCGGGTCGACGCCGTCGAACGGCTGCGCAGAGAGCACGAGGTGCTCGGCCGGCTCGCCGGCATCCCCGGCGTACCGCGGGTCGTCGAGTCGTTCACCGTGTCCGAGCGCCACTACCTGACCACGGAGTACCTACCGGGTATCTCGCTGGCCGGCTGGCTGACCCGCAACTACCCGCTGACCAGGCGCAGCGCGACGGCCGTCGACGTCGCCGCCTACGCGCGCCGCGCGCTGGACATCGTCGAGGGAGTGGAGAAGACGGTCGCGGAGGCCCACGCCCGCGGCATCGTCCTGGGTGAGCTGCATCCACTGAGCATCTTGGTCGACGAAGACCACCACGACCGGATCTCCCTGACCGACTTCGGGACGGCGTTCGACGCCGAGTCCGCCGACCGCCCGGCACCGGGCACGCCCGGCTTCCGCGCTCCGGCTGACCGAACCGGCTTCGCGGTCGACGAGCACGCGCTCGCAGCGTTGCGGCTGTGGCTCTTCTTGCCGCTATCGCCCCTGGCCGAGCTCGCTCCGGCGAAGCTGCGTCGTATCGCCGACTTCGTCGAACGCCGATTCCCCTTGCCCGAGGGATACGCCGACACTGCGGTCGCGGTGCTGGCCCCGCGTGAAGTCCCCGCGGAGCCGACATCGGTCCACACCGAGCTCGACCATGACAAACCGGACTGGTCGCTGGTCCGCAAGCAGATCGCCGAGGCGATCCTCGCCAGCGCGACTCCCGCGCGGCAGGACCGGCTGTTCCCCGGCGACATCGAGCAGTTCCGTGTCGGCGGCACGTGTTTCGGGGTTGGGGCCGCCGGCGTGCTGCACGCTCTCGACGTCGCCGGTGCCGGCCGCTTCCCCGAGCACGAACGCTGGCTGATCGAAGCGGTCCATCGTGAGCCGCCGACCCGGCCCGGCTTCTACGACGGCAGCTCTGGCATCGCGTACGTGCTGGAGAACTTCGGGCACCACGACGTGGCCGGCAAGCTGCTGGCGACGTCCGCGCGGCTCGTCGAGCAGACGACCGACCACTCCCTGGAGAGCGGCTTGGCCGGCATCGGGCTGACGATGCTGCACTTCGCGACTGTCCGCCAAGACAACGAGTTCGGGCGCCAGGCCTTGACCACGGCCGTCCGGTTGGGCGAGGCGCTGGAGACCGCCGCGCCGCCGGGCAACTCCGCCCGGGCCGGCCTGCTGTCCGGGTGGGCCGGGCCGGCGTTGCTGTTCATCCGGCTCTTCGAGCGCACCGGCGAGTCGGCCTGGCTCTCCTTCGCCGACCAGGCGCTGTGTCGGGACCTCGAAGAATGCATCGAGGCCGCTGACGGCTCGCTGCAGGTCCGCGACGGTGCGGCTCGCACGTTGCCCTATGTGGGCATCGGCAGCGCCGGGATCCTCCTGGTCGCCGAGCAGCTGGCGCGGCACCGCCCGGACGCGGAGGCCGTTGACAGCCTTTCCGCTCTTCGTGAGGCGTGCCTCGGCGAGGTCGTCGTCCAGCCGGGCCTGCGCAACGGCCGCTGCGGGCTGGCGGTCGCGTTGGCCGCGAACCAGGGCGCGGAGCAGCCGAGCCGTGCGGCGGCGATCGACCGGAACCTGGCGTGGCTGGCCTGGTATGCGGTGCCGTACAAGAACGGCCTCGCTTTCCCGGGCAACCGGTTACTGCGGCTCTCGATGGACGTCAAGACCGGCAGCGCGGGGATCCTCCTTTCTCTGGCTTCGCTCTTTGACGGCAATGAGGTGTTGCCCTTCCTGGGTGGCACGCCGATCTATCCGGCGACCGGTCGCTGACCGGAGTCGTCACGACGGCCGGCGAGGGAATCCGCTGTCTGCTTGAGACCGCGTCCTCGAAGGCGAAGCAGCGCTTCACGTCCAGCCGCCTCCGGGAGTGAAGAGCTCGACGGCCAGGTCGACATGCTTAGCCGCCAGCTACCGGGCCAGCCAGCTGCCGGGGCGAGCCGCTCAGGGCCGGACCAACCGCCCAGTGCTGCGTGGCCGCTGCCTGCGGTAGTGGCGCGGGCCGCCGCCGGGGCGCCTTCCGGCGACGGGTCCGCTACCAACTACCAGGCCGACTGCGGATGGGGGCGCGGTCGTCGGCGGGGCGCCTTCCGGCGACTCCGCGACCTCCACCTGGCCACATGGGCAGTGGCGCGTCCGCTCCCGGGGCGTCTGCCGGAAGCGGACGCGTGACCACCACTGTTTGGTCCACTTCTGTGTTCGGGTGCCGTGACCGTCGGCGGGACGCCTTCCGGCGACGGGCCGGGACCACTCTCGAGCCGTCGGCTCACCTTTCTGCCGCCGCAACCGGATCGACGCCTAGGTCGCCATCCGTGTTACTAGCCGATCCGGTGAGGAAACAGCTCGTCCACTGTGGACCGATCTCATGTGCCTCCTAGCTTATCGCCGTCGAGGGGGTGCGGAACCCCTCGTGGCAAATCTGTGGATAACTCGCCGGTTTCGGGCCGCCTGTGGACAACTCGGGCTGATCGGCCGGTTCTGTCGGTGCCGTGGTGCATGATCGGAAGGAAGAGAAGAACACGGCCAGGAATCGGCACCGTCGGAAAGGAGGTGACACGGCGGCGGTGCCCGTCATCCGGGCTGCAGTGCCTCCAGTGCCTCGCGCAGCTTGCCGGAGACCGGTTGCGGCCGGCGGGACTTGCGGTCCACGAAGACGTGCACGAAGTGCCCTTCCGCGACCAGGGACTTGTCGGCCGAGTACATGCCGATCTCGTAGCGGACGCTGGACTTCCCGAGGTGCGCCACCCGCAACCCGACCCTCAACGAACCAGGAAAGGACACCGATGAGTGATACCCGCAGTGCGACTCGACGCACAGCCCGATCACCGCCCCGGTTTCGATGTCGAGGCCGCCCTGCTCGATGAGCCACGTGTTGATCACGGTGTCCATCAGGGAGTAGTGGACGACGTTGTTGACGTGCCCGTAGACGTCATTGTCCTTCCAGCGCAACGGGACCGTCTGCCAGTGCGGGTACCCGCTCACCACAGGGACACCGACTCGCGCAGGATGCCGGACAGATCGTCCGCGGACGCTTCGCGGGGTGCGGTGGCCAGCAAGCGCTGCTGCTTGAGGGTTCCCTCGACGAGGGAGTCCACATCGGACTCCGTGTAGCCGACGGCACCGATGCCGTCCGGGATGCCGATCTGCCGCATCAGGTCGATCAGCACCGCGGGCAGGTGGTCGGCGAAGTCGCCGGGCCACTCGAAGTCGGGAGCCAGCAGGCGGGCGACGCGCAGGTGGCGGTCCGGTGCCGCGTCGAAGGTGAAGCGGAACGCGGCGGCCGCGGTCAGGGAGACGGCCATGCCGTGCGGCACCATGGGTTCTTCGCCCGGGTAGCCGTCCGGGTGGAAATCCCTGACCTGGCCGGCGATCGGGTAAGCGTTCGCGTGCGGGATGTGCACGCCGGCATTGCCGAAGCCGAGGCCGGCGAACGTCGCGGCCAGGGCCATGGCCTCGCGGGCCTTGAGGTCGGCGCCGTCGCGCACCGCGGCCGGGAGGGCCCACGACAGCAACCTCAGCGACTGCTCGGCGAACATGTCGGCCAGCGGGTTCGAGCCGCAGTACGGCACGCGCTGCTCCGGGCGCTTGCGCTCGAACTCGTTGTACGGCTTGGCGGTGTAGCTCTCCGCGGCGTGGCACAGGATGTCCATGCCGCTGGCGGCCGTCACCCCGGGCGGCTGGCTGACGGTGAGCCGCGGGTCGACGACGGCCAGGGTCGGGCGCAGCCGCAGGTGGCTGATCCCGCTCTTGACGCGCAGCGACAACACGTCCAGGACGCAGACCGTGGTGCTCTCGGAGCCGGTGCCGGTGGTGGTGGGCACGGCGACCAGCGGCTTCAGCGGGCTGGCCGGTGCGCGGCCGCCGCCGACGGGCGCGTTGACGTAGTCCATCAGCTCGCCGTCGTTGCTCGTCAGGAGGTTGGCCGCCTTGGCGGTGTCGATGGCGGACCCGCCGCCGACGGCCACGAAGGCGTCGTACGGACCGGTTCCGCGGGCGAAGTCAACCGCCTTCTGCATGCTGACATCGGTGGGCTCGACGTGTACGCCGTCGAAGATCTCGGTCTCGATGCCGTAGCCGGCGATGCCGTCGGCTATGCGGCGGGGCCAGCCTGTCGCGGCCACCTGCGGATCCGTCACGACGAGCACGCGGTGCGCGCCGTACTGGGTCAGGTCGTAGCCGATCTCGTCGCTGGCGCCGGTGCCGTACTTCAACGCCGGTGCGCCATAAGTAAAAACAGTTTCATGTTCGGTCGCGGCCAAGTCTGCGGTCCTCGCTCCCTTGATCGGCTACCAGTCGGTCAAAGCGGACATTCGGCCTATCCTTGTCCGGTTTCGGTGAAGATCACTTGACTGCACTGAATGGTGCCCGCCTAAGCTCTCCTCATTAGATACCAACTGGGAGCGACCGTCGCCCAGACGGCCGTGCGGATCCTGACCGAGGCGCGTGTCCGCCGCGTGTACGCGGTGGTCGGTGAGTCCTTCCTGGAACTGCTCGACGCCCTGCAGCGGGAGCGGGAGATCACGCTGGTCTCGGCGCGCCACGACGCGGGCGCGGCGTTCATGGCGGAGGCCGAGGGGAAGCTCACCGAACGTCCCGCGGTGCTGCTCGCCAGCCGGGGGCCGAGTGCGGCGAGCCTGGCCATCGGCGTCCAAACGGCGTACCAGGACGAGACGCCGATGGTCGTGCTGCTGGAGACGCCGGCGGCCGAGCCGGTGCCGTCGTCGTCGGGGGAGCTGCCGACGTCGGACCTCACGGCCATGTTCGAGTCGATCGCCAAGTCGACCTTGCGGGTGACCGACCCGGACGGGCTGCCGGGGTTGCTCGCGCACGCGCTGACGACTTCGCAGGAAGGACGGCCGGGACCGGTCGTGCTCGGCGTGCCCTGTGACGTCTGGGGCATGCCCTACGACGCGGCCAAGCCGATGGCGCGGGTGCGGCCACCGGCGTCCGGGACGCTGGGCCGTTCGGCCGACGCCGTGGCGCAGCTGGTGGACGAGGCCAAGTACCCGGTGGTCATCGTCGGCGGGCGGGCGCGGTCGGCGCGGGACGAGCTGATCGCCGTCGCCGACGAGCTCGCGCTGCCCGTCTACAACGCCTTCCGGCGGCAGGACGCCTTCCCGGAGAACCACGCCCGCTACGCCGGTCACCTCGGGCTCGGCATCCCGGCCCGGCAGCTGGACGCGCTCGAGCGCGCGGACTTGGTGCTCGCGCTCGGCACCCAGCTCGACGAGGTGACGACGCAGGCCTACCGCTACCCGACCGCGCAGCAGACGCTGGTCATGGTCGGCACCGGCATCGATGTCAGCCCGAAGCGGCGGGGGCTGACGTTCCGCGTCGACTCCGAGGTCGAGCCGTTCCTGCGGGAGCTGCGGGAGGTGGCGTCGCCGCGGACGCGGCGGGCTTCGGCGGCGAACGCGGCCGTGCACACCTTCATGACCCCGCCCGACACCAGCGGGAACACCCGGGTGCACCCGGTCGACGTCGTCCGGGCGCTGCGGAAGCTGGCGCCCGAGGACACCATCGTGACCAGCGACGCGGGCAACTTCGCGCAGTTCATGCACCGCTACTGGTGCTTCACGGCGCCGCGCAGCCAGCTCGGCCCGAGCAACGCCGCCAT
This sequence comes from Amycolatopsis sp. CA-126428, assembly GCF_002904335.1. Lineage (GTDB taxonomy): Bacteria > Actinomycetota > Actinomycetes > Mycobacteriales > Pseudonocardiaceae > Amycolatopsis. The sequence goes on from NZ_PPHF01000136.1 coordinate 215,588, forward strand.
GGGCTACGCCGTGCCGGCCGCCGTGGCGGCGAAGCTGACCGAGCCGCGGCGGACCGTCGTGGCCATGGTCGGGGACGCCGGGACGCTCATGACCGGCCAGGAGATCGAAACGGCCGTCCGGTACCGGGCGCCGGTGATGGTGGTCGTCTTCCAGAACGGCGTCCACGGGGCGCTCGCCATGCACCAGGCCCGCACGTACGGCCGGCTCACCGGGGTCTCCATCCCGTTGACCGACTTCGCGTCGTGGGCGCGTGGGCTGGGCGCGGCCGGGTACACCGTGGACGATCGTGAAGAGCTCGAGCCCATCATCGCCAGCGCGCTGGTGCGGCAGCGGCCGTGCGTCATCGACGTGCGCACGGATCCCGACGTCGTGACGCCGGACGTGCGGATCTCGGCCCTGCTCGGACAGGCGCGTCCGCAACCTCCCGCCCAGTAACGGTTTCGTTCCGGAAAAGCTGGGAATGTCGTGTGGTAGCAGGGCGTTGGCTCGGGTAACCTGACGGTGTTCCGGTGGTGGTTCGCCGCTGAACCTTCCCGGCCGGGTCCCGGCGGGAAACAACCGGTTTCTGTCGGTGCCCCATGGCACCATCACGGTCATGACCCGCGCCGAAGCGGGCAGGGAACGAGGGGAGTTTCGACGTGACCGATCACCAGCACGCATCCGAAGCAGTGCGGAAGTCCTCCGGTGTCGTACCGGTGCTGTTCAGCGCCAGTGCGGAGACGCACGACGACGCCGTGGTCGCCCTTGAGCACGACACGACGTGGCGTTCGCCGTTCACCTCCGAGGGGCTGCGCCCGGCGAGTGGCGAATAGCTCACCCCTGCCGGGTGAAGATGGCTTGTCCGCCCTGCTCGAGGTGTGCTTTACTACTTACGGTCTCGATTTTTGTGTTCGTGATGCCTCACGCTCGCAGAACTCAGCGGGCGTAGTGTCTCCTCACCGAGGAAGCAAACCGTCCGGGTGACGACCCGGGTCGCTGAAGTGGCTTCCTGTTTTTTGGTGTTACACATGGAGATTTTTTTATGACTCAGGGCACTGTGAAGTGGTTCAACTCCGAGAAGGGGTTCGGCTTCATCACCCCCGACAACGGTGGCGGCGACGTCTTCGTTCACTACAGCGAGATCCAGGGTAACGGCTTCAAGAGCCTGGAAGAGAACGCTCGCGTCGAGTTCGAGATCGGCCAGGGCCAGAAGGGCCCGCAGGCCACGTCGGTCACCGTGATCTGACTTTGATCTTGGGAAAGGGCCGTCACCCGTACGGGGTGGCGGCCCTTTTCGTACGCTACGCACCATGATCGAGCATGGTTACACCGTTTCCGGGATGAGCTGCGGGCACTGCGCCCAGTCGGTGACCGAAGAAATCACCGTGCTGCCCGGAGTGGCCGAAGTGGACGTCGACGTCGCGGCCGGCCGCGTGGTCGTGCGGGCCGAAGCCGCGCTGGCGGAGGACGACGTGCGGGCCGCGGTCGAAGAAGCCGGCTTCACCTACGAGGGCGTCGCCGACCTGGTCCCGTAGTTCGCTGCCGGGCCTTCGTTCCGATTCTCCAGCTTGGACAGTCCACTGGAGATCACTGGGTGAGACGCGCTTTGTGATCTGCGTCGCTTCCGTTGCGCTTCACACCGGTACTGCAACGCTCTGCAACCCTTCCGTTCCGCCTGTTTGCGGAGTCTCCTGTTCCCGGGCGAAAGAACGGGAGGTCAGGTGGGCGAAACGGTGGCGGGGATCGTCGCGAACCCCGCTTCGGGGCGGGACATCCGCCGGCTGGTCGCGCAGGCGTCGGTGTTCCCCACCGCGGAGAAGGCGAACATGGTCCAGCGGCTGCTGGCGGCGTTCGCCGTCACCGGGCTCGACCGGGCCCTCGTCTCGACCGATCTGGGTGGGATTTCCGCCGCGGTCCTGCGCGCGCTCGGCCGGGGCGGCTCCTGGCCGAAGGTCGACTTCTGCGAGGACGACGCCCTCACCGGCACCGCCGCCGACACGACCAACGCGGTGCGGCGCATGGTCGAGGCCGGCGCTGGGGTCATCGTCGTGCTCGGCGGGGACGGGACCGCCCGGGTCGCCGCCGCGGCCTGCGAGGACGTGCCCCTCCTCGCCCTCTCCACCGGGACCAACAACGCCTTCCCGCAGATGCGGGAAGCGACCGTCGCCGGCCTGGCTGCCGGGCTGATCGCCACCGGGCAGATCGATCCCGACCTCGTCACCCACCGCGTCAGCGTGCTCGAGGTCGTCACGAAAGCACGCAGGGAGATCGCGCTCGTCGACGTCTGCGTGTCGCTGAGCAGGCACATCGGGGCACGGGCGCTGTGGGACCCGTCCTCGCTCACCGAGCTGTACTGCACCTTCGCCGAGCCGGACGGCATCGGCCTCTCGAGCGTCCCTGGCCAACTCTGCCCGAGCCCGCGGTCGAGCCCGGACGGCGTCGCGCTGCAGCTCGGGCCGGTCGGGGAGACGCCGTACGTCGTGCACGCGCCGATCGCGCCCGGGCTCGTGCGGCCGGTCGGCGTGCGCGGCTGGGGGCTCCTGCGGCCCGGCGTGCGGGTCGAGCTCGCTGCCGCGGGCGGCGTCATCGCGCTCGACGGCGAGCGCGAACTCGAGCTGAAGACCGGGGAGAGCGCGTTCGTCGAGCTCAAGCCGGACGGGCCGTGGGTCGTCGACGTCCGGGCGGCGATGGCGGAGGCGGCGCGGAAAGGGCTGTTGCGCGCGGACACCGATCCGGGGAAGGAGCGCCGAAGATGACGGACGCCCTCAGAGGTGCGTATCGCGTGATGCGGACCATCCGGGCCGTCGAAGAGCGGGTGCGCGCGACCGGCGAACCGGCCTGCGGCACCCGGTACGCCGGCGAGGAGGCCTTGGCCGCGGGGATCTGTCTCCACCTCGACCGCCGTGACGCCATCGCCGGCACCCACCGCCGCCACGGGCACCGCATCGCCAAGGGCGTCGACGTCGGGGCCGTCCTGGCCGAGATCCGCCACCACCGGCTGGTCGCGACGGACACGCTCGGCGGCGTCCCGCTCCTGATCTGCGGCGCCGCGATCGCCGCGAAACAGCAGCACACCGGCGGCGTCGGCGTGGCCTTCCTCGGGGACGGCCCGGGGACGACGCTGGAGGCGCTGACCCTCGCGTCGGCCTGGGACCTTCCCGTCATCTTCGTCACGGAGAACCCCGGTTACGCCGATCGGGTGGCCGGGCTCGGCGTGCCGGGAGTCGTCATCGACGGATCCGACTTCTTCGCCGTGCACGAAGCGGCCGGCGAAGCGGTCGGCCGTGCCCGTGACGGCGGTGGCCCGACGCTGCTCGAGGCCGGCTTCCCACGGCACGTCGGCGACTGCCTCCAACGGTTCCGGACCCGCGTCACCGACACCGGTGAGCTGCGCGAACAGGTCCTCGACGCCATCGACGCCGAAGTCGCCCAGCTCGTCGAGGACTCGGCCGCCGCGCCGGAATCCGCCCCGGACGACTTGGACGACCGGGGGACCGACGTCTACGTCTCGTACTGAAGCGGGACAAACCCGGCCCGACCGCGACGTGCCCCACCTACCGATCATCCGGCCGAAACGGCAGACTCCGAGGAGGCACAGCACAAGGAGCGGCGGTTGGGGCAGCGAGACCTCGAGGCGGCGTTGCCGGCCGGGGCGGATCCACGGCGGCACGCGCGCGTCCTCGCGCAAGTGCACGAAGCGGCCCTCAACGGCCGGGCGCTGCCCAGCCGGCTGCGGCCGGTCATCGGCGCGTCCTGGCAGCGGATGCGCCGCCTCGGCGTGGACCCGGACAGCCGGGCCGCCGCGCCCGTGCTGACCTTCGAACAGCTGGAAGCGCGCCGCCGCGCGAGCGGGCTGGCCGAGGCCATGCCGATCCTGCGCGGTGGCCTGATCAGCCTCGCCGAGCAGGCCGCGCACATCATGGTGATCGCCGACGCGGGCGGCGCCGTCCTCTGGCGTGACGGCAGTGCCGCGGTCCGCCGCCGCGCCGACGGGCTCGGGTTCGTCGAAGGCGTCGACTGGCAGGAGAAGTCCGTCGGCACCAACGCGATCGGCACCGCGCTCATCGCGCGCAGCCCGATCCAGGTGTACTCCGCCGAGCACTACGTCCGGGCCCAGCACTCCTGGACGTGCGCGGCCGCGCCGCTGCACGATCCGCGCGACGGCAGGCTGCTCGGCGTCGTCGACCTCTCCGGGCCCGCCTCGACCGTCCACGCGACGACGTTGGCGCTGGTCGACGCCGTCACGCGGCTCGCGGAGGCGCAGCTGCGCACCACTCACCTCACCGAGCTCGAACGGCTTCGCGGTTTCGCCGTCCCGGTCCTCGCGAAGGTCGGCGGCCGGGCGATGGTGGCCGACGAACACGGCTGGGTCGCCGCGGCCGCTGGGCTCGCGCCGGTCGACCGGGTCGCGCTGCCCACCGGCCTCGGGCCCGGGCGAGCCTGGCTGCCCGCGTACGGCGGCTGCTCGGTCGAGCCGGTGCCCGGCGGCTGGCTGCTCCGGCTGACCGAGGACGACGCCGCCCCGCCCACCCGCGTCGTGCTCGACGTCCGGTCGCCGCGCGAGCCCGAGCTCACCGTGGCCAGCGCGGCCGGGACCTGGACGCACCGGCTCAGCCCACGCCACGCCGAGGTGCTGTACGTGCTGGCCAGCCGGCGCGACGGCCGGTCGGCGTCCGAACTGTCGGCCGACCTGTTCGGCGACGCCGGCCGGACGGTGACCGTCCGCGCCGAGATGTCCCGGCTGCGACGGCACTTCGGCGGCATCCTCGGCGCGAAGCCGTACCGCTTCGCCGACGACGTCGAGGTGGTGGTCCGGCGGCCACCGGACCCCGAAGCCGTGCTCCCGCACTCGCTCGCCCCGGCCATCCGCGGCTGACCTCCCGGCGGGACATGACCCGGACGGGATCATGGACGCCGTGCCGAAACGCCTGCCCGACACCATCGCCCCGAGCCGGCTCGTGGTGCAGCTGCTCGGCACGCTGTTCTTCGCGGCGACCCTGCTCACCGCGCGCGAGGCGGACCCGCGCACCTGGATCGGCTACGGCGTCGCCACCGCCTGCTGGCTGGGTCGCATCCCGCCGGCCGGAGACGGCGGCCGCGCTGCTCGCCGCGGCCGGTGCGCTGCTGCCGACGGCGGTCGTCGGCTGGGCCGGGGATTCGTCGGCGATCCTGCTGTCCGTCATCGCCCTCGGCCGGCTCGCGACGCTCACCTCGGTCAGCGCCTGCGCGATCCTCGCCGCCGGCCTTCTGGACGTCGCCCTGGCGGTGACGTCGCACGTGCTCGCCCGCCAGTCCCTCGGCGAGTCGCTCGCGGACGCCGGGGTGATGCTGCTGCTGGTGCTGCTCGGGTCAACCGCCCTGCTGGCGCAGACGCGGCTCGCCCAGGCCGAACACGCCCGCGCCGCCGCGCTCGACGAACGCCCCCGGCTCGCCCGCGAGCTCCACGACGTCCCGGCACATTCCCTTGGCGCACTGGGGGTGCAGCTCGAACTCGCCGAGGCGCCGCTGACCGAACGGTCCGATGTGGACGGCGCGCTGCGGTCGATCCGGCGCTCGCGGCGGCTGGCAAAGGACGGGCTGGCCGAAGCACGGGACGCCGTCGCCGCGCTTCGCCAGGACGTCCCGCCGCTCACCGAAACCCTCGCGGCGGTCGTCGCCTTGGCCGGCATCGCGCGGGAAGCCCTGACGAACGCCGGCAAGCACGCGCGGGGCGAGGACATCCGGATGTGGTTGAGCCAGGCGCCGGCTCGACGTCCGCAACGCCCTCGCGGCCTTCACCCGGACAGGTGAAGGATTTGGCCTGGCCGGCATACGCGAACGACTCGCCCTCGTCGGTGGCACGCTGACTTCGGGTCCCGAAGACGGCCACTGGCGAGTCCTCGCGGAAGTCCGCACCTGATCACCGGTGTGCGCCGGAACACATCCGCCCAGATCACGTGCTGGTGACAGCGGGCGGTGCCGGTGGCTGCGCGCGCGGCGACTCGGCTACCTTCTGCGAGTAAGGCTCACAGCGATCTCTTTCGGGGGCTCCGGGTGGCCACGCCCCCGGCCTGGGCGCGGCCCCGGATGGCAGGGGGAGGAATTTCGGGGATGACCAGCACTGCGACGGCCCCGGGGCCTGCGGCGCCCGCGCCCGGACCCCCACCGTCGCCACCGGAGGGCCGCGACCGCACCGGGGGCCGCAGCGGCCTGCTGGGGCTGCTCGACCTGCCGGGCCAGGGGATCCGCGCGATCGTCCGGTCGGCCGCGACCACCCCCGGCCGGCTCACCGTGATCGCCGTCGGGCTGGTGCTGCTGGCGCTCGTCGCCGGGCTCGTCGCGACGCTGTCGGTGCAGAACCGCGACGACACGATTTCCGGCGTCATCGACCACCGCGAGCCGCTCGCCGCCGCGTCGCAGCAGGTCTACCGCTCGCTTTCGGACGCGGACGCGACCGCCGCGAGCGCGTTCCTCTCCATCGGCACCGAGCCGCCCCAGCTGCGCCAGCGCTACGAGCGGGACATCGCCGAAGCCGGCGCCGCGCTCGCGAAGGCCGCTTCCGACGCCGCGGACGTCGCCGACGCCGCCACCCCGGTCGACATGCTGAACCAGCAGCTGCCCGTCTACACCGGGCTCGTCGAGACGGCGCGGGCGAACAACCGCCTCGGCTACCCGGTCGGCGCGTCCTACCTGCGCGAAGCGTCCGAGCTGATGCGGGCGAAGCTCCTGCCCGCCGCCCAGGACCTCTACCGGGTCGACACCGAGCGGCTCATCGAAGAACAGGACAGCGCCACCGGTTTCCCGTGGCTCGCCACGATCCTGGTGGTGGCGCTGCTGGCCGCGCTGATCGTCACCCAGGTCTACCTGACCCGGCGCACCAACCGGCTGCTCAACGTCGGGCTCGTCGTCGCGACGGCCGCCGTCGTGGTGTCGCTGCTGTGGGGCGCGGTCGCGCTGATCCTCCAGGGCAGCCTGGTCGGCAGCGGCCAGGACGACGGTTCGCACCGCGTCGACGTGCTCGTCCGCGCGCGGATCGCCGCGCTGCAGGCCCGTGCCGACGAAACGCTGACGCTGGTCGCCCGGGGCGACGGCGGCGCGTACGAGACGGACTTCGCCGCCAAGGCGGTCCAGCTGGTCGGCCAAGACGGCCAGGGCGGTCTCCTCGGGGAAGCCCGCGGCCTGATCAAGGACGGCGACGGCGCCGCGAAGGTCGATGCCGCGTCGAAGGCCGCGGCCGACTGGATGAAGGCGCACGGGCAGGTCCGCGACCAGGACAACGCCGGGGCGTACCAGGAAGCCGTCGACTCCGCGGTGCAGGAAGACGCGAAAGACGGCTCGGCGCCGGCGTTCCGGCAGCTCGACGACAGCCTCCAGGCCGCGATCGACGTCGGCAGGCAGGCCTTCCTCGACGACACCCACCACGGCGACCGCGCGCTGACGCTCCTCGCACCCGGCTTGGCCGTGCTGGCGATCGTCGCCGCGGGCGGTGTCACCATGGGGATCCGGGAGCGACTGAGGGAGTACCGGTGAGCAGGCGGCGGAACACGGTCCGGGCGGGCGTGCTGGCGGTCGTCGCGCTGCTGGCGGCGTCCTGCGGCAGCCCGGGGAAACCGGTCGACCCGGCACCGGTCAGCAACGCGGCCTGGCCGCAGCCCGCGCACGTCGGCGGCCCGGACGCGACGGCCGGCGGCGGCTCCGACACCAGCTGCAACCCCCTGGCCAGCCCGGCGCCGGCGGCCGGCACGACCGTCCCCGACGGCTCGACGATGTCCGAGATCAAGAAGCGCGGCAAGCTGATCGCCGGGGTCGACCAGACCACCTACCTGTTCGGGTTCCGCAACCCCACCTCGGGCAACCTCGAGGGCTTCGACATCGACATGGTCAACGCGGTCGCCAAGGCGATCTTCGGCTCGGCCGACGGCCACGTCCAGTTCCGCGCGATCCCGTCGTCGCAGCGCGAAGAAGTCCTGAAGAAGCACCAGGTCGACATCGTGGTCCGGACCTACAGCATCACTTGCGCGCGCAAGAAGGAGGTCGAGTTCTCCTCCGTGTACTACGTGGCGGGCCAGAAGATCCTGGTCACCAAGGAGTCGAAGGCGCAGAAGCTGTCGGACCTGAGCGGCAAGCGGGTGTGCGCGACCAAGAAGTCGACGTCGCTGGCGAAGATCGCGACGGACTCCGCCAAGCCGGTGCCGGTCTCGGTGGACAACTGGTCGGACTGCCTGGTGATGCTCCAGCAGGGCCAGGTCGACGCGGTCTCGACCGACGACACGATCCTCGCCGGGATGGCCGCGCAGGACTCGACGCTCGAGGTCCGCGGCGAGCCGCTGACGCAGGAGAACTACGGCATCGGCGTGCCGAAGGACCGCCCGGACCTGGTCCGGTACGTCAACGCGGTGCTCGACCAGATCCGCGGCAACGGCGTGTGGCAGGACAGCTACCGCCGCTGGGTGGAAGCCCGCCTCGGAGCGGCTTCGCCACCGGCGCCGCAGTACCAGTGAACGTCGCAGTACCAGTGAACGCAGTACCGAAGGACGCAGCGCGACTAGAATCGATCTCCGCACGTCGCAGGGGATCCGGGAGGTAGCAGTGTCGGAGGAGCCGCGCCGTCCTCGGCACGCCGCGCCGGACGACCAGCAGCAGGTGGCGCCGCCGAGCTGGCAGCCGCCGCCACCGGTGCGGTGGGACACGCCGGAGCCGTCGATCTCCGGCCGTCTCGACGACGGCGAGCCGACCGGCGGCGAAGAGACCGTCTTCCACGCGCCCGTGCGCCGTCCGCCGACGCCGCCGCGCGGCCAGCCGGCTCCCGTCCGCGGCCCGATCCCCGGCGCGGACGACCCGACGCGCCCGCCGGGCAGCATGAACCCCGTCGCGCCGCCGGTCGAGCCGACGCAGGCCGTCCGCCCGGACCCGGACGCGCCGCAGCCCACGAGCGTGCTCGCCGCGCCGGCGCCGGAAACCCAGAGCATCATGCCGCCGGTGCCGCGCCCGGACACCGGGCCGGGGACGCCGTTGCCGGACCCCGGTACCGAAAGCGTGCTGCCCGAGCGCACCAGCGAAGGCCGGCACACGGGAACCGGCACCGGGTCGGGGACCGGCAGCGGGTCCGGCTCGGTCTCCGGTTCGTTCCCCGGCACTTCGCGGCGGACGTCGTCGCGGACGTCCCGGTCGCGGCGCGGCCGGCTCGGCGCGGGGCTGGTCGACGTTCCGCCGGTGCCCGCGCGCGACCCCGCGTCCGCGGTGCTGACGAACCCGGTGGTGTCGGAGGAAAAGCGGTTCTGCAGCAGCTGCAACGCGAAGGTCGGACGCGGCAAGGACGGGCAACCCGGTTCGCCGGAAGGCAAGTGCGAGAACTGCGGCACGCCGTTCTCGTTCGTCCCGAAGCTGCAGCCGCACGAGCTCGTCGGCGGCCAGTACGAGGTCCTCGGCACGATCGCCTACGGCGGCCTCGGCTGGATCTACCTCGCGCAGGACCACAACGTCAGCGACCGCTGGGTCGTCCTCAAAGGACTGATCGACACCGGTGACGCGACGGCGATGGCGGCCGCGGCCAACGAGCAGCGGTTCCTCGCCGAGGTCGAACACCCCAACATCGTCAAGATCCACAACTTCGTGCAGCACCCGGACGCCCAGAGCGGCACGACCACCGGCTACATCGTCATGGAGTACGTCGGTGGCCAGTCGCTGCGGCAGCTCGCGCTGGCGCACCACCGGGAAAGCCGCCGTCCGGAGCCGTTGCCGATCGGCCAGGTCATCGCGTACGGGCTGGAGATCCTGCCCGCGCTCGGCTACCTGCACAGCCAGGGCCTGCTCTACTGCGACCTCAAGCCCGACAACGTCATCCAGACCAACGAGCAGCTGAAGCTGATCGACCTCGGCGCGGTCCGCCGCACCGACGACTACGAGAGCCCGCTGTTCTTCACCACCGGCTACAGCGCGCCGGAACTGCCGACGCAGGGCGCGTCGGTGGCCTCGGACCTGTTCACCGTCGGGCGCACGCTCGCCGTGCTCAGCTTCGAGTTCACCGGCTACACCACCAAGTACAAGACGACCCTGCCCGGCCCGGACGCCGTCCCGCTGTTCACGCTGTTCGGTTCGTACTACCGGTTCCTGCGGCGCGCGACGCACACGGACCCCGACCGCCGGTTCCTCTCCGCCGAGGAGATGGCCGACCAGCTCACCGGGGTGCTGCGCGAGATCATGGCGCTCGGCACCGGCAAGCCGCGGCCCGGTGTGTCGACGGTGTTCGGCCCGGAGAGCCGCACCTTCGGCGTGCAGCTGGTGGTGCCCGAAACCGGCGCCAGCGTGCCGCTGCCCGGGGCGGACGAAGTCGTCGCCGGCCTGCCGATCCCGCAGGTGGACACGGACGACCCGGCGGCGGGCGTGCTCGCCACCACGACCGCGCTCGACCCTCGAGCCGCGATCGAGGCGCTGGCCGGCGCGCCGCGGGAGTCGATCGAGGTGCGGCTGCGGATCGTGCGCGCCCGCGTCGAGCTGGGCGAGTTCGCGGAGGCGCAGCGGCAGCTGCAGGCCGCGCAGTACCTGGCCATCAAGAACGGCTTCCCGCACGACTGGCGGATCGACTGGTACCGCGGCCTGATCGAACTCGCGGGCGGCCGTTCGCGGGTCGCGCACGTCGCGTTCGAAGCGGTGTACGACGATCTGCCGGGCGAAATCGCCCCGAAGCTCGCTCTGGGCATCAGCGCCGAAGGCGTCGGCGACTACTTCGCCGCCGCGCGGTTCTACGAACTGGTCTGGCGCACCGACCGCACCTACGTCAGCGCCGCCTTCGGCCTCGCCCGCGTGTACCTGGCGCAGGGCGCGCGGGCGAGCGCGGTCGAGGTGCTGGAGACCGTGCCGCCGTCGTCGACCCACTACGTCGACGCGCAGGTCGCGGCGATCAAGATCAAGACGACGGCGACCAAGGCCAAGGGCCGCGAGACCCCGGTCACCGAGCACGACCTGCTTGACGCGTCCGCCCGGCTCGAGCGGCTCCGGCTGGACGTCGAACGCCAGACGCGCCTGTCCGCCGGCGTGCTCGAAGCCGCGCACGAATGGCTCAGGCAGGGCAGGCCGACGCCGGGTGCGCGCGTGCTGGGGTGCCGGCTCGAGGAACGCGAGCTGCGGTTCGGCCTCGAGCGGTGCTACCGGGCGATGGCCCGGCTCGCGGGCACGCTCGAGCAGCGCATCGAGCTGGTGGACCGGGCGAACGCGATCCGCCCCCGCACCCTCACCTGACGCCGTCGTGAGTGGTAAGGCGGGTTAGAACCCTCCTTACCACTCACGACCAGCCGGGGTCAGGGGTTGATCTCCCAGTCGCGTTCGCTGCGCTCACGCTGGTTCTTTTCGTGCTGCGCGGCCAGCTTCTCCAGCGCCTGCGGGTCGCCGTGGGTGTTGAAGTGCTCGAAGCCGACGACGACGAACAACGCCCGCGCGCTGACCGCGATCGGGCCGTCCTCGGCGTCGAGGCGGCCGTCCGCGCTGACGTAGATCTTGCGGCCCGCGATGCCGTCCAGCCGGGCGGCGATGAACAGCGTCGAACCGACCGGGACGGGCCGCCGGAAGTCCGTCTCGAGCTTGCCGGTCACCGCCGGGCGGCGCATCAGGTTGCCGACCGTCGAGCCGAGCGCCTCGTCGAACGCGCAGGCCAGCAGGCCGCCGTGGGCGAGCCCGGGTGCGCCCTGGTGGGCCGCGGTGACGGTGAACCGCGAGTGGACGACCTGGCCCTCGCCGACGGTCGAACGCAGGTGCAGCCCGGCGTCGGCCTCGTCGCCGCACCCGAAGCACTCCGCGAAGTGCACGCCGAGCTCGGTGCCCGGCTCCGGCGCCTTCGGGTGCGGGATCGCGGGCTCCACCGCCACCGGCGGCCAGGGTTGAGAAACACGACTCATGCGCTGACGTTAACCGGCGGGTAGCCGGCCGCCGCGCGCGACCCGGGACGTCGGCGTCCCACCCACATCTCTCGGTAGCCGGAAAGTTCCCCACCGTAGACAATTCGCGGCTCAGACTGCCGACCTGCGACAACCGGTCGAGACTGGGCCGATGAGCTCGAACGGCCCGATGGGCACTGCACGGGAGGAGTCGTCGCCGGCATGACCGAACCAGCAGCAACGACGGGCAAACCGTCAGTGGACGAGAGAACCGTCAAGCGCGCGGTGTGGGCGTCCGCGATGGGCAACGCCACCGAGTGGTACGACTACGGCGTCTTCACCTCGGGCGCGATCGCCGTGAGCATCGGTACGCAGTTCTTCCCCGGTGAGGGGAACGCCGTGCTGAAGTCGCTGGCGCTGCTCGCGATCGGGTTCATCGTGCGGCCGTTCGGCGGCGCGTTCTTCGGCCCGCTCGGCGACAAGATCGGCCGCAAGCGGGTCCTCGCCATCACGATCCTGCTGATGTCCGGGTGCACGTTCCTGGTCGGCGTCCTGCCGACGTACGCCGGCAGCTACAGCATGGGCATCGCGGCGCCGATCGCGATCCTGCTGCTGCGGATCATCCAGGGCTTCTCCACCGGCGGTGAGTACGGCGGAGCGGCGACGTTCATCGCCGAGTACTCCCCGACGAAACGCCGTGGCTTCTTCGGCAGCTTCCTCGAACTCGGCACGCTGGCCGGTTACGTGCTCGGCAACCTGGTCGTGCTGTCGGTGACGCTGTCCCTGTCGTCCGACCAGGTCGACGCCTGGGGCTGGCGGATCCCGTTCTTCGTCGCGCTGCCGCTCGGCCTGATCGGGCTCTACCTGCGGAACAAGCTCGAGGACACTCCCGAGTTCCGCCGGCTGGAGGCTGCGGGCGAGGCGCCGACGAAGGCGCCGCTGAAGGAGATCTTCGTCCGCAACTGGCGGATGATCCTCAACCTGATCGGCATCGTGCTGCTGCTGAACGTCGCGGACTACCTGCTGTTGACGACGATGCCAACGTACTTCACGGACACGCTGAAGATCAACGACAACACCTCGACGTTGATCATCATCGCGGTCGAGGTCATCCAGATGGCGATCATCATCCCGCTCGGCGCCCTGTCCGACCGGATCGGCCGGAAACCGCTGCTGCTCACCGCGGCCATCGGGTTCCTGGTGCTGAGCTGGCCGAGTCTCAAGCTGATGCAGTCCGGCAGCATCTTCTGGCTCTTCGTCGGCTTCCTGATCGTGGCGCTCCTGCTGGTGCTCATGCTCGCGGTGATCGGCTCGACGTTCCCGGCGATGTTCCCGACCCGGGTGCGCTACGGCTCGTTCGCGATCGGCTACAACATCTCGACGTCGCTGTTCGGCGGGACCTGTGGCGTCATCGTGACGGCGCTGATCAAGAGCACCGGCAACGAGGACTGGCCGGCGTACTACCTGATGGCGGCGGCGCTGATCGCGATCATTCCGATCATCAAGATCCCGGAGACGTCGCAGGTGCCGATGGAGCAGATCGACACCGAAGACAACACCGGCAAGCTGGCCTCCGCGACCGCTCGAAGCTGAGCGGTTCCCGGAAAGCCGTGTGCCCCGTCCGGATCACCGGGCGGGGCACACGTGCGCCCTGGGCCGGATCCGCGTCACCGGCTAGCGCGTCGTCGTTCTCGCCGCCGGCGATTCCGGCCGGGTCTCGGTCGGAACCGAGGTGGAGGGGGAGGTCGCCGGGCCGGGGCGGGAGGTCGCCCGCGGGCCCGCGGACGGCGCCTGCGGGGTCGTCCGCGAGCTGCGTGGCCGGGTCTGGCCCGGCTCGGCCGTCGGCGGCGCGATCGAGGTCGCCGGGACCACGGTCGGCGACGTCGAGCTGGGAGCCGGAGGAGCGGTGCCGATCGTGGACAGGCCGGGGCCGGCGGGCTGCACCGGCTCCGGCGGGCCGGCGCGGTGGCCGGCCAGGAAACCGGCCACCGCCAGGACGACCGCCGTCGCGGTCGAAGTGCCCGCGACGGCGAAACGCTTGCGTCGTCGCCGGACCCGGCCGCCGCGCTCGATCACGTCGGCGGCTTCGAGGCGCATCGGCGGCTGCGGGCCGCCGGCCGCGCCGGTCAGGATCGCGCGGACGTCGTCTTCGTGGTCCATGTTCGTCACCTCCCCTCCGTGGGTGCGCTGAAGGTCAGCGCACCGTAGTGCGGGCCGAGCCGGTTCCGCAGCGTGGCCAAGCCGCGGGAGGCCTGGCTCTTCACCGTGCCGGCGCTGCAGCCGAGCGCCTGAGCCGTCTCTTCGACGCTCAGGTCTTCGAAGTACCGCAGCACCAGCACGGCGCGCTGCTTCGGGGCCAGGACCGCCAGTGCCTGCCGGACCAGCAGATCCTGGTCGGTCGTGGGTTTCGCCGGGAGTTCCGGCGGGGTGTCGGTGAGCCGCTCCCGTTTCCACCTGCTGCGCCGGTGCTCGGCGAGGAACGTGCGCAGGACGACCTTGCGCGCGTAGGCGTCCAGCGCGTCGTGCCGCGACAGCCTCGGCCAGGCGAGGTAGATCTTGAGCAGCGCGGCCTGCGTGAGGTCTTCGGCCTGGTGCCAGTCCCCGCAGAGCAGGAAGGCGGTCGATCGCAGGCTGTGCGCGCGCTCGCCGAAGTACCGGGCGAACTCGCCGTCCCACGGCGAGCCCGGCCCGGTCGACGGACGGGAGCGGGAGATCACCTGGTTACCGGGTCTCCCACACGGCCGGCAGGTGCAGGTCGCCGGTCGGCCCGGCCGGGACGGCGCGCGGGACGCGCGGAGCCGGGCCCGTGCGGGCGGGCCGGGTCGTCTCACGCGGCACGGGAACGGCGGACGGCGCCTGGGGACGGGGACGGCTGGTGGTCGGGACGGGGGCCACGGTCGGCTCGCCCGGCCGGGTCACCTGGGTCGTGGTCGGTGCGGCCGGCGCCTGCGCCTCCGAAGCCAGCGCGATGCCACCGGTCAGGGCGCCACCGGCGAGCACGAGCGCGCCGAGGGTCAGGGCGATGCGGATACGCAAGACAGCTCCTCATTCTCGTGGCGCGGCAGGGGATCGCCGCGCCTCTGCCCTTAGTCATGCGGCGGGTGATCACCGGGGTTGCACCGGATTTCGCGGATTTCCGGTGAGAAACACGAACGGCCGGGAAGCCCGCAGTGGACTTCCCGGCCGCCCGGTCTCCCTCGGTGGTTCAGTGGGCCAGTGCCGACAGCTTCTGCCAGCTCGCCCAGTCGTAGGTCCAGTCGCTGTAGTCGCCGTCCTTCGCGCTCAGCGTCTGCGTGCTGCCGGTGATCTCGACCGGGTCGCCGGGGAGCACGCCGTCGTAGTACTCCTTGGCGCGCGCGGGCGAGAGGTTCAGGCAGCCGTGCGAGACGTTCTTCTTGCCCTGCGCCCAGACCGACGCGGCCAGGCCGTGGATGAACTCGCCGTTGTTGGAGATCCGGACCGCCCACGGCACGACGACGTTTTCGTAGTGGTACTTCGGGTTGCTCATCGCGTACGTGGCCTGCTTGCCCATGACGACGTGCACGCCGCTGTGGGTGACGCGGCCGGGGTCGGAGTCGAGGCCGTAGCTCACCGGGTAGTCGGCGATCTGCTGGCCGTCGCGGATCACCTGCATGGTGTGCTGCGTGGTGTTGCCCTTGACGATCTGCGAGCGCCCGATGGCGAAGCTGGCCGAGACGTCTTGCTTGCCGTACACGCCGTCACCGATCTTGACGCCGTAGATCTTGGCGTTGACCTTGACCTGCGTGCCGGGCTTGAAGTACTCCTTCGGCCGCCAGTGCACCGTGGTGTCGCCGTCCAGCCACGCCCACGAGCCCTCGGTTTTCGGCGTGGTCTCGACCGACAGCGCCTTCTCGACGGAGGCCTTGTCGGTGACGCGGCTGGGGAAGGACAGGGCGATCGGCATCGCGATGCCGTACGTCTGGCCGTCGCCGACGTTCAGGCTGGCCGACAGCTGACGCTTCGGCTTGACCGTGGTGAACGCGCCGCCGATGGGCACGTTCTTGCCGTCGGCGCCCTGCGCCTGGCCGGACCAGGTGTAGGTCTTGCCGTAGCCGAGCTGCTCGGTGGTGGTCCAGCTCTTCTTGTCCGCCGACGCCTGCCCCTGGACCTGCTTGCCGTCCGGGTTGGTCAGCGTGACCGACGTGATCGTGCCGTCGGCGACCTGGACGACGACCGGTTCGCCGGGCGCGACGTCCTGGGCGCCGCCCGCCGGCGTCACCGTCAGCTTCGCGGGCTGCGCGGTGGGTGCCGGCGAGCTCGTCGGGCCCCCGCCCGACGTCCCGCTCGCCGAGACCGTCGGTTCGCTGCTGCACGCCCCCAGCGTCAGCACGGCGACCAAGCCCCATGCCACGGCAGCGCCGCGGCGCCGCGTGGAAATCCTCACCGTCACACCCATCCCCTTTTTGCCCCTTTGGTGCTTCCCCTCTTCGAGACGCGCCGCGGACCGTGTACGTTGAGCAACATTGATGTGACTAACGTCACATTGGTCGGCGGCAGCTTTCACGGAGGGGGCACGGCCGACTCCGAGCCGTATCCGGTGATCACGGTGTCGCAGTGCGGCGCCAGACTAGCCGGTGGGTCCGACAGAACCGGGCCGGAGCCCTACGACGTTCCGGTGACCTTGGTGCGCACAGCCGGTTTTCGCCTCGATCACGGGGTTCAACTTTGGCCAGATCCCGGTAGTCTGCTCTCAGGCCGTCGTTTTGCGTGTTCGTGGCTTCACACTCGCGGAACTTCTGACGCGAGCCATGGAGCCGACCCGCTCTTGACTCGTCTCGTTGGAACCGCCCGGGACGGTCGGGGTGCCGCTTCGGTGGCATTCGAAGCGGATCTGTGTAACGAGGAGTACAGCGGTGGCGCAAGGCACTGTGAAGTGGTTCAACGCGGAGAAGGGCTTCGGCTTCATCGCGCAGGACGGCGGCGAAGGCGACGTGTTCGTTCACTACTCGGAGATCGAGGGCCGCGGTTTCCGCACCCTCGAGGAGAACCAGCGAGTGGAGTTCGAGGTCGGCCAGGGCCAGAAGGGTCCGCAGGCCCAGAAGGTCCGCGCGATCTGAAACTGAGGCTGAACAAGCCTCACAGGCCCTTTGCGCGTCTTAAGGCCTGAGTGAAGGGCCCCCGGCACTGCCGGGGGCCCTTTCTCATGACGTCTGGGGGCTCAGTGCCGGGCGACGGCCGGCGCGTCGAAGGCGTCGGCGGGGAAGTGGAACTCGTCGGTGAGGTCACTGAGGTCGCTGACCTCGGCGGCCTGCTGCTGCCGCTGGTCCTGCACAGAGGAGGCCTGCCCCTCCCAATTGAGCCGCTCGAGGATCCATTCCTGGGCGAGCGCCTGCGGCGAGATCTCCCGCTCGGCGGCGATGTCCTTGAGCTGCTGGCTGGCCACGAGGCTCATCCGCAGCTGGTAGACCTGCGCCTCGCCGAACCGCTTGCCGGACCCGGTGCTCTCTAGATCGTTCTCCGGAGCGAGGGCGGCGAGGTACGACGTGAGCTCGGTGTCCTCGACGGCACCGTCGTCCGCAGGCTTCGCGGCACCACGATGACGCCCGGAAGACGCGGCGGCTTTCAGGTTCGTGCGGCTGCTCAAGCGGCCAAGGGAGGGAAGAGGCACCACGCCACGATAACGTTTGCATCTCGCCACACAAACCACTGTGAGCTACAACACGCCCAAAACATTCCCCATTCAGCCCAACCCCCACCCAAAAAGACCAACCCCCCACAACCCAAAGCAACCCCCCAATAACCCACCGAGTCGATCACTGAACTCCCGCACGCGAGTTCCGCACTTAACGGCGGCGGCCCGCCAGGGCGCGCAGCGCCCGAGGCGGAGAACGGGACCACGCTGGAAGCCGAGCGGGAGGCACCGTGGGGGGTCCGGGGGGCTCGGCCCCCCGGGTCAGCACGCCGAAATGCGGGCCCAGGCGACGGGCGAAGCCCGAAGCGGGCCCAGAAATGGAGGACCCCCGCGCCAGGGGGAGGAACGCGGGGGTCGGAGGGGATCTCCACAGGCGCTGACCGGGGGTGTGTCAGCACCTCGATTGTTGCACGAGTTGGGTGGTTGGGCGAGTGGAGAGCGGGAAATTTCCCCGTGTGGTGTCACTTTGCTGTGGGGGTGACGTTCGTTCGGGTGGGGTTCTTCTTCGGTGGTGCCGATTGCGCTGCGTTGAGCGGAGGGTGGTCTCAGGTTCACTCTCCGGGGGGCTGTGTGTGGTGGCCGGCGCTGGTTAGCCTCGCGGCCAAGTTGTTGTGAGCCGTGTGGAGGGGCTATGAGCGGGTCTGTTGAAGTGCGGCAGTTCCTCCTTCGGTACGAAGGTGCCGATGGGGGGAGTGCGCCGTTTGCCGGGGCGTTGCCGGCGCAGCGAAGTGGGGCGGCGGATGCGCAGCGGGTGTCGGATGATCAGGTCCGGCGGGCTCGGCTGGCGGTGGCGAATGGGGCGCTGGGGGTCGAGGACTGTGTCCAGTTGCTGGAGATGCTGGGCTTGAACCTGGATGAGGACGGTCAGGCGCCGGTTCAGCGTTGAGGGTGTGGTGGCGGGTGGGTCCGGTGTGTTCCGCTGGGCCCGTCCGGTGATATCTCCGCTGGTTGTGCCGGTTTCCGGGAAGTAATTGGCAAGGTGTGGTCCGCTGTTTGACGCGAGTTTAATAACGGTGTTACGGTTGCCGCGTCGAAAGGGGCCGGACATGACGGCGATCAAGGGTGTGGCGGAGCTGGCGAACCGGATCCGGCCGGTGGTGCAGGTGCTGGGCGGGAAGTTCATGACGTCGCCGGAGCTGGCCGAGGTCGAGGCGGAGGTCGGCCTGCCACCGCGTTCGCTGTACGTGCGGGGCCGGTCGGCGGTGCTCGGCGACGTCCCGCCGAAGGTGGCCGCGGAGCTGTTCGGCATCTTCCCGCACTGGCTGTTCGAGTTCGTCCTCCCGCCGGCAACGGCGGCCCTCGACGCACCCGCCGCGGTTCGCGCCTACGCGGAGTCATCGGCTCGGTGGTCACGCGTCAGCCTTTCGGCCGTATCGGAGCCCGGCCGCTTGGCGGAGCTGCTGTTCCGCGTCGTCGACGCCGCGGACGCCAGCGGACTCGCGCTCTTCGCGGGGTGGAAGAACGCCGAGCGTCCCGAGGGTGACGTCGAGCGCCTCGGCTTCGCGCTGATGGTCTTCCGAGAGCTGCGTGGTGGCCTCCACTTCGCGGCTCTGCGCGCGGTGGGCCTGTCGGTCCCGGAGGCAGTGATCGCGGACCCCGAGGGTGGCCGCGGGCGCCTGCTGCGCACGGCGTGGCCCGAGGACGCGGCCGACGAGCTGGTGGCCTCGGCGGAGCGCAAGCCGGACCTGCGCGACCGCTGGCACCGCGCCGAGGCCCTGACCGACGACCGGATCGGTGAGCTGCTGGTGTCGGCGCTGTCCGAGCCGGAGCAGGCCGAGTTCGCTCGCCGTCTGGCGGAGCTGGCGGAGTTTGCGCAGGTCTGAGCCTCGTCGAAGGCTTAAGGAACCCCCTGTGCAAAGGGGTGGCGGCGTGCCCTATGCTTGTAATCGCTCCCAGGGGAACCTGAGAGCGCGGTCGGTCGGTCACCCGAAACCGACCGGGCTCCCATCGTTCAGTGGCCTAGGACTCCGCCCTTTCAAGGCGGCAACGCGGGTTCGAATCCCGTTGGGAGTACGCAGTACAGTAGTAACGCAAGGCCCTGTGGCGCAGTTGGTTAGCGCGTCGCCCTGTCACGGCGAAGGTCGCGGGTTCGAGTCCCGTCAGGGTCGCAAGATCGTTCGGCTCCTTGCCGGCGTTCCCGGCCAGGTAGCTCAGTTGGTACGAGCGTCCGCCTGAAAAGCGGAAGGTCGCCGGTTCGACCCCGGCCCTGGCCACGCTGGTAGAAACCGCCTTGACTCAGGTCAGGGCGGTTTCCTCGTTTCCAGGGTTGCTCTTGGCCGCGGCTGTTGTCGACCTTTCGTTGGGTCCATTGTGGACCAACGGCAGGCATCCCCGCGCCATTTGGCTGAGGTCTCCGGCTCGCACCCGGGCACGATGTCCCCATGACGCAGAACGTCTGGGACGCCGAGGCGGCCACCTTCGACGAGCAGCCCGACCACGGCCTGCGGGATCCCGTGGTCCGCGCCGCCTGGGCGGAGCTGCTCCTGCCGCTGCTACCGCCCGCACCCGCCGGGGTCGCCGATCTCGGGTGCGGGACGGGCAGTCTCACCCTGCTCCTGGCCGAGGCGGGGCACGACGTCTGCGGGGTGGACCTCTCCGCGCGGATGCTCGACGAGGCCAGGGCGAAGACCGCGGGCCTCCGGGTCGAGCTGCGGCAGGGTGACGCCGCCGATCCGCCCTGTCCGGACCACTCCTGTGACGTCGTCCTGGTGCGGCACGTGCTGTGGGCCATGCCGGACCCGGCCGCCGCCGTCGGGCGGTGGGTGCGGCTTCTGAAACCGGGTGGTCTGCTGCTGCTCGTCGAAGGCCGGTGGTCCACCGGCGCCGGGCTCACCGCGGCCGAATGCCGGGAGCTGGTGCTCGCGCACCGGCAGGAAGCGGCTGTCCGGCAGCTGACCGATCCGGCGCTGTGGGGCGCCGAAATCGAGGACGAGCGGTACCTCGTCGTCAGCCGGAGCTGAGGGCGTGTACTGCCTGGAAGGCGCCCGCCGGTTTCGGCAGCTCGAGGAGTGGGTCGACTAGGCCGAACGAGTGAACCGCTGGAGCGCGTGTCCGGTCCACCGCGGCAGCCTCGACCCACCGGCGTAAGGCAGCCCACCAGGGGCCGCCGCCCGAACACGGGGAGCCGATCATGCGTTACCTCCTTACCCTCCACATGAACCCGGCCCTCTGGGCCACCCTGACCGACGACCAGAAGAACGGCGTCTACGAAGGGCACGGGGCCTTCATCCAGCTCATCACCGAGTCCGGGGAAATGGTCGAGACCAAGGCACTCGCCGAACCCGGCGAGACCAAGACCGTCCAGGTCAAGGACGGGGTGGCGCACACCAAAACCGGTGGCTTCGTCGAGTCCGACGCTTTCCTCTGCGGCTACTACGTCGTCGACGTCGAGAGCGAAGCGCGGGCCGTCGAGCTCGCCGCGAAGATCCCGGACGCCCAGTACACCGCCGTCGAGGTGCGGCAGGTCGTCCACGAAGGTTGACCTCCAGTGCGGTCGAGGGTCCATCCTGGACTCATGACCACCGAAGGGGAATGGGGCATCGGCGCCGTCGATCTCGGCGCCTACCTCGCGCGGGTCGGGCAACCGCGGCGGGCGCCGTCCGAGGCCGCGCTCACCGAGCTCATGCGGGCCCACGTGAACGCCATCCCGTTCGAGAACGTCGACGTCGTTCTCGGGCAGCACCAAGGGATTTCGCTCGACGTCGTGAGCGCGAAACTCGTCGGACGGCGGCGGGGCGGCTACTGCTACGAGCAGAGCGGCCTCTTCGCCGCCGTCCTCGAGCAGCTCGGCTACACCGTGCACCGGCTTTCCGCGCGCGTGCAGCCGCGCCGGCCCGGGCCCTACACGCACATGACGCTCGTCGTCGACGTGGACGGGCGGCAGTTCCTCGCCGACGTCGGGTTCGGGGCCGGGATCCTCGCTCCCATGCCGCTCGTCGACGGCCACGAGGTCGACCAAGCCGGGTGGCCGCACCGCCTCACCGAAAACAACGGCTGGTGGACGCTGCGGAAGGAGGACGAGGACATCCTCGAATTCCGCCTCAACGAGATGCACCCCATCGACTACGAGGTCTACCACCACTACACGTCGACCCACCCGAAGTCGCCGTTCACCGGCCGCCTGGTGATCATGACGATCGAGCCGGGTCTCAGCCGCAGGCTCCTCGGCCGGGAGCTCACCGTCGAAAAACCCGGCGGCAGCAGCGAAACCACCACCGTCGCACCCGACGAGCTCGACGCCACCCTCAAGGAGCTCGGCATCGAGCTGACGGAGGACGAACTGGAGCGGCTGAAGAACGTCTACTGACCGAACAGCTCGGCCGCCGGGACCGGGCGGCCGAGGTGGTAGCCCTGCGCCTGGTCGCAGCCGAGCGCGCGGAGCAGCTCCAGCTGCTCCGCCGACTCGACGCCCTCGGCGATCACCGTCAGGTCCACCGCGTGGGCCATCGCGATGATGCTCGTGACGATCGCCTCCGCGTCCCGCGACTCGGCGATCCCGGTGATGAACGAGCGGTCGATCTTGAGCGTGTCCAGCGTCAGCCGGCGCAGCTGCGCGAGCGACGAATACCCCGTGCCGAAGTCGTCGATCGCCAGCAGCACGCCCAGGGCACGCAGGGACGCCAGCACTTCCGCGGCCGCTTCCTGGTCGCGCATCAACGCGCTTTCGGTGACCTCCAGGCAGAGCGCGCCGGCCGGCAGCCCGGTGACCGCCAGCGCGTCCTGGACCGCGGGCACCAGGTGCGGGTCGTCGAGCTGGCGGGCGGAGAGGTTGACCTTCAGCGTCAGGTCGAGGCCCTGCTGAACGCGCCGCGCCGCCAGCTCGCGGGTCGTCGCGCGCAGCATCTCCTTGCCGATGATGTTGATCAGGTCGCTTTCTTCGGCGAGCGGGATGAACTCCGCCGGCGAAATCGCGCCGTGCCGGGGGTGCGTCCACCGCAGCAGCGCCTCCACCGCGACCATCTCGCCGGTCCGCAGGTCGACGACCGGCTGGTAGGCGGGCCAGAGCTGGCCGTCGTGGACCGCGTGGCGCAGGTCCTGCTCCATCCGCAGCCGCCGCTGCATCCGCTCGCGCAGGCCGACGTCGAAGAAGTGGTGCCGCCCCCGGCCGAGCGCTTTCGCTTGGTACATCGCGACATCCGCGTCGCGCAGCAGGTCTTCGGCACTGCGGCGGTCTTCGCGGCCGACGAGCACGACGCCGATGCTCGCGTCGAGGTGCAGCTGCCGGCCGAGCACGCCGATCGGCTCGGCCAGCGCGGCGCGCAGGTGCTCGGCCAGCGCGCGAACCTCGGCGGGGTCGGTGACCTCGGCGGTGACGACGACGAACTCGTCGCCGCCGAGCCGGCCGACCAGGTCGTCGCGGCCCGAGCTGCGGCGCAGGCGTTCCCCGACGATCCGCAGCACCTGGTCGCCGACCGAGTGCCCGAGCGAGTCGTTGATGACCTTGAACTTGTCCAGGTCGAGGAACAGCACGGTGACCGCGCCCCGCTCGCGGGCGTCGAGCCCGCCGAGCACCAGCGTCCGGTTCGCCAGCCGGGTCAGGGGGTCGTGGGTGGCGTCGTAGGCGAGCTGCGCGCTGATCGCGCGGGTCTCGGTGATGTCGGTGAACGAGGTGACCACGGCCATCGCCGCCGGGTCGTCCGGGGCCAGCAGCCGCGAGGTGAGCGACACCCAGACGTCGCGGCCATCCGGCCGGCGCAGGCGGACGACCAGGCCGTTGTGCGTGACCCCGGTCCGCCGGGTCTGCACCGACGGCATCTCGTCCGGCGGGATCCACTGCCCGGCCTCGGTGAACAGCGTCAGCGAGTGGCACGGGACGCCGATCAGGTCGGCCTCGGCGACGCCGAGGATGCGGCAGGCCGCCGGGTTCGCCGCTTCGATGAGCCCGCCGGGGCCCATCACGAGGACGCCTTCGTCGAGGGACGCGACGACCGTGCGGTAGTTCTGCTCGGCGCGCCGCCGCGCGGTTTCGTCGGCGCAGACGAGCACGTAACCGTCGTTCATCTCGGCTGCCGAGACGCGGACCGCCAGGGGAGCGCCGTCCCGCCGCCGGTGCACCGCTTCCGCGACGCCGCCGCCGCGCCGGATGGCCGGCAGGTCCAGCGGCGCGCCGACGAGCTCGCTCGCGCACCGCCCGACGGCTTCGGCCGCCGTCCAGCCGTAGACCGCCTCGGCGGCCGGGTTCCAGCTGGTCACGACGCCGTCGCCGGTGGTCGCGATCAGCGCGTCGCTGACGTGCGACACCAGCGCGGCCTGGTAGCGGAGGGCGTCGGCGGCCGCCTTCTTCGCCGTGATGTCGCGCATGACGACCTGGTACGCGGCCTCCCCGAGGCACACCAGCACCGTCTCGACGGCGAACTTGCTGCCGTCCAGCCGGGACATCAGGGCCTCGACGGGCTCGCTGGCCTGCCCCGGCGCCGTCAGCTGGGCGAGCTTCCCGGCCAGTGCGGCTCGGGCGTCTTCGGCGACGAAGTCGGTGAACCGGCGGCCGACGACCTCGCCGGCGGAGCGCGCGGCGAAGGCTTCCAGGGCCGCGCGGTTGGCGTAGGTGAGCACCCCGTGCTCGTGGACGCAGATCGCGTCCGGACTCAGCTCGACCAGTTCGGCGAGCGAGTCGGCCTGCATGTGCGTCCGTCCCCCGTGAAGTCGGCGTGTGGCTCGTCGATTACACCACCGACTCCGGCCCCTGCCTACCCGGCGAAATCCGGGCTCGGCCTGCGGATGCGCTCCCGCAGCCACGGCCCGCAGACCAGCAGCCCGAAGTGGGCCGCGAACGCGTGGCCGAGCAGCGTGACGACCGAGTCGAGGGCGGCCGGGTCGTCGCTCAGCCAGACCGCCGCGATGAACGCCTCCATCGCGGCCAGCGCCAGCGGGCGCGCGCGACCGCGCAGCAGGAACACCAGCGAGCCGGCAGTGGTGAAGAAGCCGTAGCTGACGCCGATGTCGAGCCAGTGCCCGGCCGAGTTCGGCAGCACGTGCGCGCTGATCAGGGCCATCACCGGCAGTTCGGTGGCGAGGGTGGCCACGATGTGGCCGGAGAAGAACACCAGCGCCGTGCGGCGGGCGCCGAACCGGCGTTCGAGCGGCGCGACGGCGATCGCGAAGATCAGGGCGTAGATGAGCCAGCTTTCGCCCGGCACCCAGATGGCGCTGCTCAGCAGCGAGGTGAGCGGGCGCCGCCACAGGTTGTGGGCGTCCGTGCTGGACAGCTGGAGCAGCCGGTCCGTCACCGCCGGGTCGGCGAATTCGAGCAGCAGGGTCGTGGCCAGCAGGACGACCAGGTAGCCGAAGGTGAACGGCGTCGTCTTCGGGTTGGGGACGTACCGGAGCAACGCCCACGGACTGCGGCGCGCAACGGCGATCGAGGGGATCGGCCGTTCGGCTCTCAGCAGCATGGACTGAGCTTCGGTGGTCATGCTGGGAGTATCACGAGTGCCAGCTTAGAAAACGCTGTGGATGTCACTCACTGTCAGACTTTGCGTTACGTGACGAATTTTTGCCGGACCTTCACCCGTTCGGGGGGCTTTTACGGTAAGAATACGGCCACGATGACGGCCGAACGGCCCTTCGGGAAGGTCAGTCGGGGTGAACGACGAGGTATCGGTCGCCGAGCTGCTCGTGCGCGAGGGCTGGGGCGACCGTCCGGGACCGGGCCAGTCACGCTGGCGCGTGGTCGCGGTGATGCTCGCCGTCATCGTGGGCTGCGGGGCCGCCGCGGCGCTGGTCGCCTTCGGCGGCAAGGAGCGCGAGGACGCCTCCCCGGTCGACCAGATCCAGGTCATCCCCTTCCCGCAGCGCACCACCGGGCTGGGCGGCGCCGGCCAGGCCACGGACTCCCCGCCGGACGGCGGGATCGGTGGCGGCACCGGCGGCGACGTCGTCACGGCGTCGAACGAGCACCGCGGCACGGTCACCGAGGTGCCGGGCCGCGACCCGGCCACCGAAACCGCCGGTCCCGGACCCGGAAACGCACCCGCGACACCGACCGCCACGCCGTCCGGCTCCGGTCCGTCCGCGTCGGGCACCTCGACGGTGACGCCGACGGGGAACCCGCCCCCGGCCGGCGGGCACTCGCCGACCCCGGCCCCGACCACCACGCCGCGGACCCCGACGTCGTGCATCCTGGGGATCATCTGCTGGTGATCAGGCCAGCTGTTCCGCGAGGTCGCTGAAGTCCGAGGTGTTCCAGCGCTCCGGGCGCATCGCGATCGCGATGTTGTTCCCGTGGGCTTCGTCGGTCGCGTCGGTGTAGGCCTCGCTCACGCCCGGCGGCAGGTAGCGGGCCGCGATCTCGTGCCGCTCCGCCTTCGTCATCGGCCACGACTCCACGACCGGTCCCTCGACCGAGACGTACTTGTAGACGCCGTCCTGCTGCTGG
The DNA here is from genome assembly GCF_002904335.1 of Amycolatopsis sp. CA-126428. GTDB lineage: Bacteria > Actinomycetota > Actinomycetes > Mycobacteriales > Pseudonocardiaceae > Amycolatopsis. The sequence goes on from NZ_PPHF01000136.1 coordinate 241,444, forward strand.
ACGCACAGCGCGAACCGGCCGGCCGCCTCGATCAGCCGGGCCTTCCGCAGTCCCGGTGACGTCATCACGACGATGTCGCCACCCGGCTCGTAGCGGTACCAGATGGGCGTGGTCAGCGGCGCCCGCCCGGGCTCGGCCGCGACGCTCAGCACGCCGACCTGCGGCTCGGCGAGGAACGCTTCGCGCTCGTCCTTGGTCATCTTGCGGGCCATCGGGAGCTCCTTAAGGCAAATGGATTTGACTTAAGGCTAGTCGCAGCTCGGCCACTAAGGCAAGCGGCTTTGCTTTAAGATGGAGGGATGACCCGACCCGGCGGCCGCAGCGCCCGTGTCCGCGACGCGGTGCACGACGCCGTCGTCGAGCTGCTCGCCGCCGGCGAGATCGACGCCGCGATCCCGAAGATCGCCGAGCGGGCCGGGGTGAACCCGACCAGCATCTACCGGCGCTGGGGCAGCCGCGACGCGCTGCTGATCGACGCGGCGGTGACGCGCCTGCGCTCGACGTCGCCGATCCCGGACACCGGTTCGCTGCGCGGTGACCTGCTCGGCTGGGCCGAGGGCGTCGAACGCGCGATGCGCGACCGGCACGGCCAGATCCTGCTCCGCGCGCTCGTCGCCACCTTGCGCCCGGACGCGAAGCCGCTCGAGTACCTCCGGGCCCGCGGCGACGACCTGCAGGCCGCCCTCGACAAGGCCGCGGCGCGCGGTGAGCCGGTGCCGTCGGTCGACGAGGTGCTCGACTTCGTCCTGGCCCCGCTCTACCTGCGCGTGCTGTTCCGGCGCCCGGTCGAGCCGGGCACCGGCACCGTGCTCGTCGACCGGCTGCTCAAGGCGCGTTGAGCAGATCCGGCTCCGCGCGCCGGCCGAGGTGGTTGAACAGCAGGTTCAGCGCGAAGGCGAGGACCGCCGCCACCGTGATCGAGCTGCCGCAGATCGTCTGCAGCCACGCCGGGAAGTGCTGGAAGATCTTCGGCGCGAACGCCGGCAGGAGGCCGACCCCGAGGGCGACCGCGACGATGAAAGTGTTGTGGTTGCCCGAAAACTCGACGGTCCTGAGGTTCTGCGCGCCGACCGCGGCGACCATCGCGAACATCACCACCGCGACCCCGCCGATCACCGGTTCCGGAATGGCCGCGATGAACGCGCCGACCTTCGGCACCAGGCCCATCAGCACGAGGATCCCGCCGGTCACCGCGACGACCCAGCGGCTGCGCACGCCGGTCATCCGCACCAGGCCGACGTTCTGCGCGAACGCCGTGTCGGGGAAGGAGTTCATCACCCCGCCGAGCACGGCCGAGACGCCGTCGGTGGCCAGGCCGCGGGCCAGGTCGGCGTCGGTCGGCGGGCGCCCGGTGATCTCACCGACGGCGATCATGTCGGCGGTCGACTCGGTGAACGTCACCAGCATGACCACGCACATCGACAGGATCGCCGCGACCGGGAACGTCGGCGCGCCGAAGTGGAACGGCGACGCGAGCCCGAACCAGCCGGCCGCGCGCAGGCCGTCCCAGTGCACCAGCCCCATCGGGATCGCCACGACCAGCCCGATGGCCAGCGCGAGCAGCGGCCCGATCTGGTTGGCGAACCCGCGCAGCACCCGGGTGAACAGCACGAGCAGCGCGAGCACCCCGAACGCCAGCCCGATGTGCGACGGCGCCGCGTAGTCCGGTGACGTCGGGTCGTGGCCGGCGATCATCGCCGCGCCGGGGCCGAGCAGCGAGACGCCGATGACCAGCAGCAGGGTTCCGGTGACCAGCGGCGGGAAGAACCGGATCAGCTTCGCGAACGGCCTCGCGATGAGCAGCCCGAACACACCGGAGGCGAGCATCGCGCCGTAGACCGCGGGCAGGCCGTACTGGGCCGCGATGAGGATCATCGGGTTGACGACGGTGAACGTCGCCCCGGCCACCACCGGCAGCCGGATGCCCAGCAGTTTGCCGATGCCGATGGCCTGGATGAGCGTCGCGATGCCCGCGACCAGCAGATCGGCGTTGACCAGCAGCCCGATCGTCGGCGCGTCGAGCTTCAGCGCGCTGCCGACGATCAGCGGCACGGCGACCGAACCGGCGTACATGATCGACATGTGCTGGAGGCCGAGCAGGGCCAGCCGGCCGGCGGGCAGGCCGGCGTCGACCGGGTGGACCGCGGATTCCGTCATGAGCGCCCCCGTCTTTCGGATTGACCTGGTGCAGCAGCCTGGTCGGTGTCACAGCCAACGCGGTGCCGGTGACGGTAGCAAGTCCCGGCCGTGATGATCATGTTTCGGGGGGCGGCGCAACGGCCGGGAATGTGTGACCATCGGTGCATGACTTCGGGTGGCATTTCCCAGGTGGGCCCGCCGTTTCGCGCCGATCACGTGGGGAGCCTGCTGCGGCCCCCGGTACTGCGCGACGCACGACGGCGGCACGAAAGCGGTGAGATCAACGCGGAGCAGCTCCGCGCGGTCGAGGACGACGCGATCCGCGACGTCATCAAGATGCAGAAGGCCGCCGGGCTGAGTTCGGCGACCGACGGCGAGTTCCGGCGCGCTTCCTGGCACATGGACTTCATCTACGCGCTCGGCGGCATCTCGAAGAGCGACCAGCGGCTGCACGTCAAGTTCCACAACCTGGCGGGCGACCTCGAGTTCAGCCCGCCGGGCCTGCAGGTCGACGGCAAGGTGCGGCTCGACGAACCGATCTTCGCCGACCACTTCCGGTTCCTGCAGTCCCATGTGGACCCGGGCGTGACGCCGAAGCTGACCATCCCGTCGCCGAGCATGGTCTACTACCGCGGCGGCCGGGCCGCGGTCAGCGAGTCCGTCTACCCGGACCTCGAGGAGTTCTTCGCCGACCTGAGCTCGGCGTACTCCGCGCAGGTCGCGGCGATGGCCGGCCTCGGCTGCCGGTACCTGCAGCTCGACGACACCAGCCTCGCCTACCTGAACGACCCGGCGCAGCGGGAGCTCGTCGCGCGGATGGGCGGCGACCCGGACACCCAGCACCTGCGCAACATCGCGACGATGAACGCGGCGCTGGAGGGCCGTCCGGACGGCCTGACCGTGACGACCCACCTGTGCCGCGGCAACTTCCGCTCGTCGTGGGCCGCGGAGGGCAGCTACGAGTTCGTCGCCGAGGCCCTGTTCGGCGAGCTCGCGGTCGACGGGTTCTTCCTCGAGTACGACGACGAGCGCTCCGGCGGGTTCGAGCCGCTGCGGTTCGTGCCGAAGGACAAGAAGGTGGTGCTCGGTCTGGTCACGACCAAGCGGCCGGAGCTGGAGGACCCGGACGTCCTGGTCCGGCGGATCGAGGAGGCGTCGCAGTACGTCGACATCGACCGGCTCTGCCTGTCACCGCAGTGCGGCTTCTCTTCGACGGAGGAGGGCAACGACCTGACCACGGACGACCAGCTGCGCAAACTGGAGCTGCTCGTGTCGACGGCCGACCGCGTCTGGGGCGGCCACTGATGATCACGTGCGTCGTCGACTACGTCATCGACCCCGCGAAGCTCCCCGACTTCGAACGCTTCGCCGCCGCGTGGATGCGGCTGGTGCAGCGCGAAGGCGGCATCCACCACGGGTACTTCCTGCCGTCGGAAGGCGCGAGCGACGAGGCCCGGGCGCTGTTCAGCTTCGAAAGCCTGGCCGCGTACGAGCGGTACCGGACGCTGTTCGGCGTCGACCCGGACTTCATCGAAGCCGACAAGATCCGGGACGAGAGCGGATGCGTGGTGCGGTACCGGCGCACCTTCATGCGTCCGCTGCTGCCGGACGACGAAGAGGCCTGACGCGGGTTCGCCCCGGGAGTACTCCCGGGGCGAACCGGCGGCCTTCCCGGTCCAGTGCGGAGACCGCCGCCGCGCTCAGCGCGGCCGCGACGACGACGCCCAGTCTGGTCCGGGATTTCATGGTGTCCCCTCGTGCTTTCGTCTCGGCGGGGACACGCTTCGGGGGCGCGGGGGGTTTAGCCCGCGGGTTGCGGCTCTTTCCGCCGGTGCGAAGACTGCCCCCATGCGACACAGCGCGCGGCGGCCGCCGTCGGTGGTGGATCGCGTCCTCGACCTCCTGGGCGCCTTCACCGCCGAACGGCCGCGGCTCACGCTGTCGGAGCTCAGCCGGCGGGCCGGGCTGCCGCTGTCGACCACGCACCGGCTCGCCGGTGAGCTCGCCCGGCGCGGGGCCCTCGTGCGCGACGAAACCGGCGCCTACCGCGTCGGGCTGTGGCTGTGGGAAGTCGCCTCGCTCGCCCCGCACGGCGCGGAGCTGCGGGAGAGCGCGATGCCGTTCCTGGAAGACCTCTACGAAGCCACGCACCAGAACGTGCAGCTCGCCGTGCTCGACGGGGCCGAGGTCGTCTTCGTCGAGCGCATCTCCGGCCGCGGCGCCGTCAACGTCCTGACCCGCGTCGGCGGGCGGCTGCCCGCGCACGCCACCGGTGTCGGCCAGGTGCTCCTCGCGCACGCCCCCGCCGAGGTCCAGGAGGAAGTCCTGGCCGGTCCGCTCAAGACGTTCACGCCCAAGACGATCGCCTCGCCCGCGCTGCTGCGGCGGGTGCTGGCCGACGTCCGCCGCGACGGTTACGTGATCAGCGACGGCCAGGTCGAGCTGGTCGCGCTGTCGGTGGCGGCGCCGGTCCGCGACACCACGGACGAGGTCGTCGCCGCGATCTCGGTGGTCGTCCCGGCGGAGGGGACGGACCCGCGGACGCTGGTCCCGGCGGTCCGGGCCGCGGCGCGCGGGATTTCGCGGGTGCTGGGGGCACCCCGGGCGGTGCGCCCGGCCGGCGGCTCCTCGACGGCTTGAGCCGGTTGTGGTCGGATGAGACCGAGGGCTGCCGGATGGGGTGAGGAGAAAAGCATGACCACCGTGCTCGTCGTCGGTGCCGGCCAGAGCGGGTTCCAGGCCGTGGCTTCGCTGCGGGACCGGGGCTTCGCCGGCCGGATCGTGCTGGTCGGGGACGAGCCGGGCGTGCCGTACCAGCGGCCGCCGCTGTCGAAGGCCTACCTCGCCGGGACCGCCGGGCTCGAACAGCTGCACCTGCGCGGTGAAGACTTCTTCGCCGAGAAGGACATCGAGCTGGTCGCCGGCCGGGTCGGGCGGCTCGACCGGGCGGCGCGGAAAGCCGAGCTCGTGGACGGCCGCGAGCTGGACTACGACTTCCTGATCCTGGCCACCGGCGCCCGCAACCGGACCCTGCCCGTGCCCGGCGCGGACCTCCCCGGCGTGCTGACCCTGCGCACCCGCGACGACGCCGACCGGCTCCGGGAGTCCCTCTCCCGAGCGGAGAACGTCGTGGTCGCCGGCGGCGGGTTCATCGGCCTGGAGTTCGCCTCGCACGCCGGTCGCCCGGTGACGATCGTCGAGGCGCAGGACCGCCTCCTCAACCGCGTCGCGACGCCGGAGATCTCCGCGTACTTCGCCGACCTGCACCGCAACGCCGGGCACACGGTGCTGCTGGGCCAGGGTGTCGCGGCCATGTACGGCGACTCGCGGGTACGGGAAGTCGAGCTGTCCGACGGCACCCGGCTGCCCGCCGACCTGGTCGTCGTCGCGGTCGGAGTGGTGCCCGAAACCACGCTCGCCGAGGCCGCCGGGCTGCCGGTGCGCAACGGCGTGGTGGTCGACGCGCACCTGCGGACGGCGGACGAGCGGATCTTCGCCATCGGCGACTGCGCCAACTTCCCGTGCGTACAGGCCGGCGCCGAGACCCGGCTCGAGTCCGTGCAGAACGCCGTCGACCAGGCCCGCTGCGTGGCCGCGGCGATCACCGGCACCGCCGAGCCGTACGCCAGCCTGCCCTGGTTCTGGACCGACCAGGCGGGCGCGAAACTGCAGATCGCGGGCATCCTTTCGGGCACCGGCCGGACGGTGGTCGTCGGCGACCGGGCCGCGGGCAAGTTCTCCGTGCTGTCCTTCCGCGACGACGTCCTCATCGCGGTCGAGTCGGTGAACCGGCCCGCCGACCACATCGCCGCCCGCCGGCTGTTCACCGCCGAGCCGAAGCCCGCCTACGCGGACCTCGAGACGAGTGAGTTCGATCTGAAAGCCCACCTGAAGGCAACGTCAACTCGTGGTTGACGCAACCTAATCGTCAACCTACAGTTGACGGTATGACCTTGCCGACCAACATCAAGCTCGACGACCTCATCAACGCCATCAAGAGCAACCACGAACAGGACGCCCTCGCCCAGCTGACCGACGCGGTGTACGTGGGTCAGCACCTCGGCGAAGTTGCGGACCACCTGATCGGCCACTTCGTCGACCAGGCCCGGCGATCGGGCGCGTCCTGGACCGACATCGGCGCCAGCATGGGCGTCACGAAACAGGCCGCCCAGAAGCGGTTCGTGCCGAAGGTCGACCCCGGCGGCGACTCGTCCGGGGCGATCGAGCGCGTCTACGGGCGCTACACCGACCGGGCGCGGCACGTCATCGTCGAGACGCAGAAGGCGGCCGTCGACCACGCCAGCCCGGAGATCGACACCGTGCACATCGTGCTGGGCCTGCTGACCGAGCCCGCCGCGCTGGCGGCCGGGGCGATTCTGGCCCAGGGCGTGCAGCTCGACGCCGTCCGCGAAGCGGCCGAGGCGCGGCTGCCCGAGCCGGTCGACCCGGCGCCGAACGTGGTGCCGTTCTCGGCGGCGGCCAAGAAGACCCTGGAACTGACCATGCGGGAAGGCCTGCGGCTGGGGCACAACTACATCGGCACCGAGCACATCCTGCTGGCGTTGCTGGAACAACGTGAGGGCGCCGGCTTCGAGGTGCTCGACGGCCTCGGCGTCAGGAAGGACAAGGCCGAGGCGAAGATCGTGGAGGTGCTGGCGGAAATCCTCGCCGCCCGGGGGCAGTGAGACTCCTGGTGGCGGCAGCGGTCCTCGCGCTGCTGCTGGTGACGCTGCTCTGACCGGGCAGGACCAGGGGGTCTTCCCGGTCAGAGCAGCGGCTCGTCAGGCCTCGGACTCCGGGCGGCCGTCGGCGGCCCAGGCCGTGTGGAACGAGCCTTCCCGGTCCACCCGGCGGTAGGTGTGGGCACCGAAGAAGTCCCGCTGGCCCTGCACCAGCGCGGCCGGCAGCCGGTCCGCGCGGAGGCCGTCGTAGTAGGCCAGCGCCGTCGAGAAGCCCGGCGTCGGGATGCCGAGCTTGACCGCCGTCGAGATCACCGAGCGCCACGAGTCCTGCGCGTCCTCGACCGCCTTGCGGAAGCCGCCCGAGGTGAGCAGCGTCGGCAGCTCCGGCTCGTCGGCGTAGGCCGCGGTGATGTCGTTGAGGAACTTCGCGCGGATGATGCAGCCGCCGCGCCAGATCGAGGCGACCTTGCCCAGGTCGATGTCCCAGCCGTACTCGGTCGCGCCCGCCTGGATCTGGTTGAAGCCCTGCGCGTACGCCACGACCTTCGACGCGTACAGCGCCTGCTCGACGTCGTCCGCGAAGCGCTCCAGCGAGGCACCCGACAGCGGGGCGGCCGAAGGACCGCCGAGTCCGCGGGCCGCCGCGCGCAGCGACTTGGACCCGGACAGCGAACGCGCGAAGACGGCTTCGGCGATGCCCGAGATCGGGACACCCAGGTCGAGGCCGATCTGCACCGTCCAGCGGCCGGTGCCCTTCTGCTCGGCGGCGTCCTCGACGACGTCGACGAAGGGCTTGCCGGTCGCCTTGTCGACGTGCGCGAGCACCTCGGCGGTGATCTCGATCAGGTAGGAGTCGAGCCGCCCGGTGTTCCACGTGCGGAACACGTCGGCGATCTCGGCGGGTGCGTACCCGCCCGCGTGCCGGAGCAGGTCGAACGACTCCGCGATCAGCTGCATGTCGGCGTACTCGATGCCGTTGTGCACCATCTTGACGAAGTGGCCGGCGCCGTCCGCGCCGATGTGCGTGCAGCACGGCTCGCCGTCGACCTTCGCCGAGATGTCCTCGAACAGCGGGCCGAGCGACTCGTACGACTCCTTCGAGCCGCCGGGCATGATGCTCGGCCCGTGCAGCGCGCCTTCCTCGCCGCCGGAGACGCCGCTACCGACGAAGTGCAGGCCACGCTCGCGCAGCGCCTTCTCGCGGCGGCGCGTGTCGGCGAAGTGCGCGTTGCCGGCGTCGATGATCACGTCGCCCTCTTCGAGCAGCGGCGCGAACTCCTCGATGACGGCGTCCGTCGGGCCGCCCGCCTTGACCATGATCACGACCTGGCGAGGCCGCTCCAGCGCGTCGACGAAGTCCTGCGCGGAGTACGCCGGGATGAAGTCGCCCTCGTCGCCGAACTGTTCCACCAGCGCGCGGGTCCGCTCCTCGGACCGGTTGTGCAGGGCCACCGTGTGGCCGTGCCGGGCCAGGTTCCGGGCCAGGTTGCGGCCCATGACCGCCAGGCCGGTGACCCCGATGCTCGCCTTCTTGCTCATCCGAATCCTTCCGAAGTCTCTCTCGATTCAGACCCTAGTCCGATCGACGCCTCAAGGGAGGCCACGGAGGAGCAGCTCACTCAGTTCAGGAGAAGCAGCGGATCGGTCCCTTGTTGTAGGCGAGCATGTCCGTGATGGCCGCGACCAGGTCGATCTGCGCGCCCCACTCGGCGCCGTCCAGCTCGGCGTACGCGCGGTGGAGGTTCCCCGGCAGCCGCTCCTGCTCGCTCAGTGAGGAGAACTCGCCGAGGTCCGTCTCTTTGGCCACCTCCAGCGGCGACAGCCCGGCAGCTTTCCCGCGCTCGGCGGTCTGCTGGACGAAGGCCAGGTACCGGTCGACGGTGTCCACCACGTCGAGCCCGCACGGGCCGCCGTGACCAGGCAAGATCACTTCCGGTTCGAGTTCCCGGAGCACGTCCAACGCGGCGCGCCAGCCGGCCACCGAGCCCATCAGCGCGAACGGGCTGCCGCCGTGGAACACCAGGTCACCGGCGTAGAGCACGCGCTGCTCCGGCAGCCAGACGAGCACGTCGTTGGTCGTGTGGGCCGCGTGGCCCGGGTGGATCAGCTCCAGGGTGACGTCGCCGGCGTGCACGGTCAGCCGGTCGTCGAACACGACCTCCGGCGGCCGCGACTCGAGCTGGCCCCAGTCGTTGCCGACGAAGATGCCGTCGAACGTCTGGATGCCCTCGGCGACCATCAGCTCGCGCGTCTTGCGGTGGCCGATGATCGTCGCGCCCGCGACCAGGTAGTTGCCGTTGGTGTGATCACCGTGGTGGTGGGTGTTGACCAGCGTCGTCACCGGGCCGCCGGTCGCGGCTTCGACCGTCTCCAGCAGCGCGCGCGTGCGGCGCTCGGTCGAGCAGGTGTCGATCAGCACGGTGTGGTCGCCGGCGTCGACGAACCCGCAGTTGTTGATGTACCAGGAGCCGTCCGGCTGGACGTAGCCGTGGACCTGGTCGGCCAGCCGGGTGACGGCGGCGGCGGAGGGGGAGCGATCGGTCACGCGGTCACTATGCCCGAGACGGGGCTCCGCCGGTTGGCGGAATAATTCGGAATTTCACTGGTCCAGGCGAGTGATAGCGCAGGTGACTGGCATTCCGCGGCGTTTCCTGGAACGCTGCGCGATGTCATCATCGAGATCCGCAAGGTGAAGCACTAGCCTGGGTGGGTTCGATAGTTCGCGTGCGACGGCGGCCGGTGGCCGTCGTCGCTTGGTAGTGGTCCGGGAGAGCAGGGCGATGGCCAGCACCGTCACCTCGCGCCGGAAGCAGCTCGGGAACGAGCTCCGGCATGCCCGCACCGCGGCGCGGATGACACAGCAGCAGGTCGCCGAGGTCCTCGGCTGCACCCAGGGCAAGGTCAACAAGATCGAGTCCGGTGCCGTCGGGGTCAAGCTCGGGGATGTGCGATCCATGCTGAACGCATTCGGGATCAACGGTGAAGAAGCCGACACGCTGATGAACCTGGCGCGGGCCGCCGCCGGGCAGCGCGGCCACTGGTCCGGTTACCGCTCGGTGGTGCCGCACTGGTTCCGCACCTTCACCGACCTGGAACCCGCGGCCGCGGAGATCCTCACCTGGCACGGTGAGCGCATCCCGGGCCCGCTGCAGTCCGAGCACTACATGCTCAAGCAGTTCACCGAGGCCGGCGCGACGGACGTGACGTCGCTGGTCCGCAACCGGCTCGACCGCAAGGCGGTGTTCGAGCAGCAGCAGCCGCCCTACTACCGCTTCATCATCAGCGAAGGCGCGCTGCGGCGGGCACCCGGCGGGTACGCGCCCGCGGTGATGCTCGACCAGGTCGAGCACCTGCTCTCCCTGGAGAAGCACCCGCGGGTCTACGTGCACGTACTGCCGTTCGGCGCGCGGCTGGCCGCGGTGCCCAACGACTTCACGATCATGCGGTTCCCGGACCGCACGCGCGACTTCGTCTACATCGAGCACTCCGCCGGCGGGCTGTACCTCGACGACGTCAAGGACTTCAACATCTTCGTCGACTCGTGGGACCGGCTGCGTGGAGCCGCGCTGGAGCGGCAGGAGACCCGGCAGTTCCTGAAGGAGCTCGCGGAGGGTTACCGCGCCCAGATGCAGCAGCTCCAATAGGGCGAATGGCGGCCTGAACTGTCCCGGGCGGTGAACAACTTTCGGTAGAGTCACTCTGTTGCGCCGAATCCACCGGAAGTGCCGCCCGAAGGGGACGTCGTGGACCCCGACTTCCTTCCCGATGTCATCGACCTCGACCGCCCGAACATCGCGCGGATCTACGACTGGGCCCTGGGCGGCACCGCGAACTGGGCGATCGACCGGCAGTACGGCGAGCAGGCGGTGCAGGCGTTCCCGCTGGCGAAGGCCCTCGCCCGCGGCAACCGGGACTTCCTCGGCCGGGCCGTGCGCTACTGCCTCGCCGAGGGCATCACGCAGTTCCTCGACCTCGGCTCCGGCATCCCGACCGCGGGCAACGTGCACGAGGTCGCCGACGACTACGCCGACGACAGCCGGTGCGTCTACGTCGACCACGAGCCCGTGGCCGTCGCGCACGGGCGGATGCTGCTCGACGAAGCCGGCGACCCCGAGCGCCACGCCGTGCTGCACGCCGACCTGCGGGACGCCGAAGAGGTCTGGGAAGCCGCGCTCGCCACCGGCGTGCTCGACCCGGACCGGCCGATCTGCCTGCTGACCGTGGCGGTGCTGCACTTCCTGCCGGACGTCACCGGCGTCCGCCAAGCCATCCGCGACTACCGGACGCTCCTGGCACCGGGGTCGGCGTACGTGCTTTCGCACGCGACCGAATCCGGCGTCGAAGGCGAAGAGCTGGAGCAGATCCGGAAACTCGTGAAGCTGTCCGAACAGTCGAGCTCGCCCGCGGTTTCCCGGTCCCTCGACGAGATCGCCGCCTTCTTCGGTACCTTCGACGTCGTCGAGCCCGGGATCGTGCCTGTGGGAGAGTGGCGCCCGGAGCCCGGCGCCGCCACGGTCCCCCTCGCGAGCGTGGTCGGCGGTGTCGGCCGCAAGCCTGGAGGACGCAATGACGACGCAGGACCCCGAAGCCCCTGAAGGCGTGGACCTCGACCGGCCGAACGCGGCCCGCATCTACGACTGGTTCCTCGGCGGCGACGCCAACTGGGCCATCGACCGCCAGTTCGGGGAGCAGGCGGTCAAGACGTTCCCGATGATCAAGACCGTCGCCCGCGCCGGCCGTGACTTCCTCGGCCGCGGGGTGCGGTACCTGGCGCGCAACGGCGTCGACCAGTTCCTCGACCTCGGCTCCGGCGTCCCGACGGTCGGCAACGTCCACGAGGTCGCCACCGACGTGAACCCGGACGCGCGGTGCGTGTACGTCGACAACGAGCCGGTCGCGGTCGCCCACTCCCAGATCCTGCTGGAGCAGGAGGGTGTCGCGGGCCGGCACGCAGTGCTGCAGGGCGACCTGCGCGACCCGGCCGACATCTGGAAGCGCGCGCTGGACACCGGCGTCCTCGACCCGAACCGCCCGATCGGCCTGATCATGGTCGGCGTCCTGTACTTCCTCGGTGCCGACGAGCCGGTGGCCGAGACCATCCGGAAGTACCTGTCGCTGCTGCCGGCCGGCTCGTACTTCCTGTCCTCGCACCTGACGAGCGACGGCTTGGAGGAGATGGCCGACGCCGACAGCCGCGAGAAGATCATGAAGCAGTACAACCAGTCCAGCACGCCGCTCCACCTGCGCACGCGCGCGGAGTTCACGTCGTTCTTCGAGGGGCTCGAGCTGGTCGAGCCGGGCATCGTCTACCTGCCGGAGTGGCACCCGGAGGAGATCGAGTCCCGGGCGACCAGGAAGCTCGCGAACGACCCGGCGTTCGTCGGCCACCTCTGCGGCCTCGGCCGCAAGCCGTGACGGCGGCCGCCTACGACGCTGTCGCCGTCCAGTACGCGGAATTCGCCGCCGGGGCCTGGGACAAGCACGCGCTGGAGCGGGCGGTGTGGGCGGCGTTCGCGGATTCCGTCCGCGGGCGCGGCCCGGTCGCCGACCTCGGCTGCGGCCCCGGCCACCTGACGGCGCACCTGCGTTCGCTGGGGCTCGACGCGTTCGGCGTCGACCTGTCCCCGGCGATGATCTCGCTCGCCCGGGCCGCCCATCCGGACCTGCGGTTCGAGGTGGGCTCGATGGCGGCGCTCGACCTGCCGGACGCGTCGCTCGCCGGGATCCTGTCGTGGTACTCGCTGATCCACACGCCGCCGGCGGAGGTGCCGGGCTACTTCGCGGAATTCGCCCGATTGTCGGCGTCCGGCGGTCACGTTCTGTTGGGGTGCTTCGAATCCGGCGGCGGTCCGCTGACGCCGTTCGACCACAAGGTGACGACGGCCTACAGCTGGCCGCTGGACGAACTGGCCGGATTCGCCGCCGCGGCGGGTCTCCTGGAGGTGGGCCGGGTGTACCGCGAGCCGGGCGCGGGGGAGCGCCCGATGCGGCACGGCTGCCTGTTGCTCCGGAAACCGTAGCCACGAACGAAAAGAGCCCCGGTTCCGTCAGGGAGCCGGGGCTGTTTCGTGCTGGTACGGCGGTTCAGGCGCGCGAACCGACGTGGCCGCCGCGCATCAGCGGCGTCAGGTCGATCGCGGCTTCCAGCGGGCGGGTCGTGCGGACCCCGTCGGCGTGGCGCCGCAGCGGGAGGTCCTGGTCCGTCGCCCAGGTCGTGGTCTTGCGGAGCGGCGCCTGGATCAGGCTGAAGCCGAAGCGGTTCCGCAGTTCGTTCCCGATGCCCCGGCGGCCACGGTGTTCTTCGTCCTCACGGCAGAAGAGCGAGTTCACCCGGACGGCCATTTCGTCTACACCCCCAGCTCTCGTCGCGGTGCTTCGGCGCCCTGGCGGGAAAACGCTTCCGCACCTCTGGTCCGGACCAGCTCGGTCGCGGCCGTGGCGGCTGCTCGTCCGGAGACGGCGAGCCTGGTCACGGCGAGCGCGCCGGGTGGCGCACTGTCCTCGACGATCACGCTGTTCCTCCCCCATGAGGTCCTGCGATGGCTTGGCTTTGGTTTGGTTCCGGCGCTGGTCGTGCCAACACTTCGGCCCGTCTCGACGACCGCCCGCCGCGAGCAGGCAGTCATTCACCGACACCAGCGCCCCGGCCGATGCGATTAATCCTACTCCTGGAATAATCTTCATGTCGAGGCCGTACCCAGTTGATCACCCGCTTGGCCCTGTGGCTTGCTCCATTGAGACACTGAGTAGCCGGGAGCGGGTGCCTTCGACCAGGTCACGACCGCGCCGCCCAACGATCCTCGGAGGTACGACCCATGGCGGATTATCCGTCGTTCGCGGATTACGATCCGAACACGGCCGTGACCCTGTTCGAAGAGGCCGCCTGGGAGAAGTCGTTCGCCAGCGAGCCCAACGGCGGCAGCTGCGTCGAGGTCAACCTGGGCTCCGAAGGCCTGATCGGCGTCCGCGACACCAAGCTCGCGACCAGCCCCGTCTTCGTGTTCGACACCGCCGAGTGGGAAGCGTTCCTGATCGCCGTCAAGGCCGGGCAGTTCGACCTGCCCGCTTGATCGCCGGTACCGCGGAAGACAAATGGTGAAGGCCCCCTTCCCCGCTCTCTACGGTGAAGGAGGCCTTCGCGACCGCCCGAATACGTCCGGACGCTCAATGTGAGGGGAATCTCACCCGATTGCCGGAAGCTCCCCGCCGCGCAACCGGCCGCGGGTCCGGCGCCAGGCGACCACGATGAGCACCACGAGCCCGATCAGCGGCAACGTGCTGATCGCCCAGCTCAGGCCGATCGGCGGCCCCGGCTGTTCCAGCACCGGCAGCGCGCGCAGCTCGCCGGTGCCGGAGCCGGCGGGGCCGTTGACCGCGAAGCGGAACGTCCAGTCACCCGGCCTCGGCATCGAGCGGACGTCGAGGCCCCACACGTCGAGTTTGCGCGGGTGCCGGACCAGCGGCTGCTTCCGGTTCTGCCCGCCTTCCGGGTTGACCATGGTGAGCGTGCCGGACTTGCCCTCGATCCCGCCGTCGGGGATGAAGGTGAAGTCCAGCGACTGCATGGCTTTCAGCGGCCAGGTGCTGAACCCGATGGTCAGCCCGTACGGCCCGGCCTGCACCCGTTCGGTGTGCACGATGTTGACCGGCTCGTAGGCGTTTGCCGGTGCCGCGGTGGCGAACAGCAGCCCCGCTACCGCGGCCAAGGCCAGCACGGCCCGCTTTATGGGGGTTCCGGGTGGCGGAGCCCCCGGCCGGAGCGGAGCTCCGAATGACAGAGTCTTACGCATCAGCGGTTTCCCCCTTCTTCGCGGGCGCCAGCAGGCAGAGCATCCCGCCGAACCGCCACCCGGCGAACCCGCCGAGCAGCCCCAGCGCCGCGCTGAGCACGGCGGTCGTCATCAGGTACCAGGCCGGCGGCAGGTGCGCGCCGGTGTAGAGCAGGAAGCGCTGGACCGGCAGGCTCAGGCCGAGCAGCAGCCCGGCGATCCCGCCGGCGACCACGGACACCCGGCCCGGGCGCCACCCCCGGCGCCGGCCGGCGAGGTACACCAGCTCCATCAGCGCGGCCACCGGCAGCAGCGCCATCGGCGTCAGCGACGGCATCGCCGGCACCCCGGAAACCGCGTCCCGCATCGGCAAGCCGACCAGGTCGGCATACGCCTGCGCGGCCCACGGCGAGAACCACCAGAACACCGCCTGCACGACCGCGACCAGCGCCGCGGTACCGACCGC
The DNA here is from genome assembly GCF_002904335.1 of Amycolatopsis sp. CA-126428. Taxonomy (GTDB): domain Bacteria; phylum Actinomycetota; class Actinomycetes; order Mycobacteriales; family Pseudonocardiaceae; genus Amycolatopsis. The sequence continues at coordinate 256,500 of NZ_PPHF01000136.1, forward strand.
CCCGCCCGGACGGCGGAAGAACCCGGCGCCGACGGCGACCAGCAGCACCGCCATCATCGACGTCCCGATCGCGACGGCGTCGGCGTAGTCGTCCGGCACCTGCTGCAACCCGAGCGCCAGCACCGGCCCGAAGGTCAGCAGCACGGTCAGCGACGCCAGCGTGCCGAGCCGGCCCCAGCGGTGCTCACGCGCCGCGGCGAACACCGCGGTCGTGCCGATCAGCGACACCGTGATCGACAGCAGCAGCCCGATGTGCGGCGGCGAGTCGATGACCGCGTCGAAGCCGTAGAGCCCGTGCCACCACTGGTCCCACAGGCCGTAGAGCAGGAACGTCGCCGCGCCGACCCCGGAGACCAGGTAGCCCAGCGGGGCCGCGAACGTCCGGCCGAACACGTTGACCACGCGCCCGCCGATCCGCGGGTCGACCGGCCGTCCCGCGCGCCGCGCCGCCGTCGTCAGCAGCACGACGGCGAGGCTCGCCAGGCCGACGACCGCGCTGCCCGCGTACAGGAACAGGTGCGGCAGCGTGAAGAACGTGTCCGGCCCGACGTCGTCGTGCCACTGGATGTCCCAGGTGAGCCCGACCAGCGACAGCAGGGACCCGCCGAGCACGACGTTCGCCGGCAGCAACCCGGTTCGCGCCTGGTTCGTCACCGACGTGCCGCGCACGCCGGATGCGGTGAGATCCATTCCCCCTCCTTCTACTTGACCAACACGGGAAAGACGACCTGCGCGGGCCCGCCGGGGCCGCGCAGCGAAACGGTGATCTCCCACTGCCCGGCCATCGGCAGCCCGACGTCCGCGGCGCGGAAGTGGCCGGGCCCGTCCGGCCCGGCGGGCACCGGCGCGAGCGCGTGCCCCATCTGCGCCATGACCGGCGCGACCGTGACGGCTTCGGGCGCGGGCCCGGCCACCGCCACCGCGAACGTGTTGCCGCCGATGCGTGGCTGGTCCGCGGAGAACTGGACGGTGTACGGGCCCGAAACCGCCTGCTGCGTGGTGGAGTTCGCGCCCTTGCCGCCCCACAGCAGCCAGGCGGCACCGGCCGCGGCGACCAGCGCGACGAGGGTGATCAGCAACGTCGGGCGTTTCATCGGGCGGCTCCTGTCGTCGGGACGTCGACCACGGCCGGGACGGTGAGCACCCGGAAGCCGCGTTCGGCCTGCAGCCAGGTCCGGTACCGGCCGGGCTCGGCGAAGGTGTAGGTGAAGCTGACGTCCGGGCCGTACGCGGCGACTGTCTCATCAGGACGGTCGAGCTGGCCCACGACCGGCGGGACCATCGCGTGGACGTGTGCCCACGTCGGGGCCTTGGCGGCGCCTTCGCCGGCCGGGCCGGTGAACGGGCCGGTGACGATCAGGTGGCCGAGCATGCCCAGCCACGGCTGGAGGTCCTGGGCCGGGAAGTGCGCGGTGATGGTGGTGGGCGTGCCCGGGCTGATCGTGAGGTCGACCGGGGTGCCGTCGATGGTCCGCGGTCCGGGCCCGGGTGGTTCGGGCGCGGGAGCCGCGCTGCCCTTCAGGTCCACAGTGGACCGGGCGAGCTGGACACCGCCGCCGCGCCGGGCCAGTTCCGCGGCGACGGCGTACGTGCCCGCTTCCGGATCGGCGAGGCGGACGCGGAAGTCGCCGGGGCCGACGCGCACCGGGTGCAGGTGGCTCAGCCGGCCCGACGGCGAGACCATTACCAGGTGCACGAGCGCGTTGTCGTGCACCAGCAGATCGTCGACCGGGCGGCCGGTGGCGCCGTCGGTGAGCCGCAGCTTCAGGTCGCTTTGCCGGGCTTCGACGGCGAGGTTCACCGGCGGCCGTGAGTAATCCACTGTGGACAGGCGCGCGTTGGCGTACGGATCGGTGACGTTGTCGAACGTCGGGTCCAGCTGACTGCCGGGCGCGGGCGGCGGGGGAGTGCTCGCCGACAGCAGCGCGCCGGTGACGGCGACGGCGAGCGCGGCGACCACGCCGGCGCCCGGGATGAGCGCGTACGCGGTCCGCCGGGCCCGCACCCCGACGAGCAGGGCGATGAGCAGGAACGCGCCGGCGGCGACGAAGCCACCGTAGGTCGCCTTCTCCCACGGCGGCACCACCCGCGCGGGCACGATGAACGGGATCGTGGCTCTTGGCCCGGCGCCGTCATCCAGCGAGAGTTCCCACGGTCCCGGTTTGTCGACTTGGAGATTTCCCGCGTAGACACCGGGGGTGGCGCCGAGGACCACGTCGGCACGCGAACTCGAGACCCCGCCGGCCGCGACGGCCAGGTGCAGCGTGCCGGGCGCGGTGCCCTGGTGCGTCACGACGTCCACCCGCAGCGGCGACGGTGTCGTGTCGACGCGGCGGATGATCACGGTCAGCTCGCGGGCGCCGAGCGTCTGGGCGACCTGGATGTCGGCGCCGGCCGGTGCGCCGTCGGCGTGCGCGGTGCCGCCGCCGGCCGCGATCCCCAGTACGGCCAGCAGTATCAGCAGCGCGGCTTTCGATTTGCTCCCCATTGTGGGCCGAACCTAACCGCCGGCACCGGTGGCGCGCGTCACGGCGGCGAGGGAACTCCGGTCCCCGGTTCGGGGGACTCCGGGCCCCGGGAGTCTCAGGGGTGGAGGAATTTCCGCAGGTGAGCGACCACTTCGGCGGGTTGTTCCTCGGGGAGGAAGTGGCCGCACTCGGCGAGGGCTTCGCCGGTGACGTCGTCGGCGTACTCCCGCCAGATCTCGAGCGCCGGGAGCGTGCCGATCAGGCCGTCGGCGCCCCAGAGGGCGAGGAGTGGCTGGGTGACGCGCTTTCCGGCTTCGAAGTCGGCGTCGTCGAGTTCGGCGTCGTCGGGGAAGGAGGCGCGGTAGTCGTCGAAGCCGGCCCTGAGCGCGCCCGGCTGGGAGAAGGCGCGGACGTACTCGGCCTGCGCGTCGGCGTCGAGCGCGTGGCGCTGGTAGGTCCATCGCTCGAAGAAGTAGCCGAGGTAGGCGGCGATGTTCTGGCCGGCCAGGAGTTCCGGCAGGTCGGGCTGGAGGTGGAAGAGCCAGTGCCAGGACGGCTTCGCGATGACGTCGAGCCGCTGCCACATCGCGCGGGTGGGCACGATGTCGAACACGGCGAGCCGTTCGACCTGGTCCGGGCGGTCCAGGGCCCAGCGGTGGGCGACGCGGCCGCCGCGGTCGTGGCCGGCGACGGCGGTCTTCACGAAGCCCAGGTGGTCGGCGAGGGCGGCGATGTCGGCGGCCATCGTGCGCTTGTCGTAGCCGGACTTGGGTTTGTCGCTGCGGCCGTAGCCGCGCAGGTCGGGGGCGATCACGGTGTGCGTCTCGGCGAGGGGTGCCATGACCTCGCGCCAGCAGTGCGACGTCTGCGGCCAGCCGTGCAGCAGGAACAGCGGCGGGCCGTCGCCGGCTTGCCGGTAGTGCATCCGAATGCCGTTCACGGTGGCCATGTTCTCTAACCGGTTCATAGGGTTAGACGGTACCGCTGCTTCTAACTGTCTTCAAGGGTTAGAATGGCGGACATGGAATGGGTCTTCGACGGCGGACGGCCGTGCCTCGACCTCGTCAACACGAAGCGCAGCCGGCACGAAGAGGGCGTGGAGCTGCTGACCGGCCCGGACGCGCTGGCCGAGTGGCTTTCGCTGGCCGGGTTCACGACGGGCCCGGTGCCGGTGACGGCGGGCAACGTGCTGGCGGCGAAGGCGCTGCGGGAGGCGATCGACCGGGTGCTGCTGCCGCCGGAGGACCTGTCGAGGATGGACGTCGAGCTGGTCAACAACGCGGCGGCTTCGGCTCCGGCGCCCCCGCCGCGCCTGGCGCTGGTGGGTGGCGTGCTGCGCCGGGAGGTCCCGGCCCCGAAGGACCCGGTGGCGGCGGCGTTCGCGGCCTTGGCGGCGGACGCGATCGACCTGGCCACCAGCGACGCGGAGGTCCGCATCTGCGCGGCCGACGACTGCGGCCAGCGCTTCTGCGACGCCTCACCCCGCCGCAACCGCCAGTGGTGCTCGATGGCTCGCTGCGGAAACCGCGCCAAGGCCCGCGCACACTACGCCCGAACCCTCACCCGCGACTGACACCCGCGACGGCCCCGTCGTGTCGACCCCCCAATCACGCGAGTTGACCCCTCAATCACGCGAGTTGACCCCTCAATCACGCGAGTTGACCCCTCAATCACGC
>NZ_PPHF01000137.1 GCF_002904335.1 Amycolatopsis sp. CA-126428
GAACTCACCGCCCGCTACTGGTACGACAACCTCCGCAACCCCGTCCAGTTCCAGACCGCCGTCGAAAACCTCACCGCCGGCGGACACGACCTCTTCATCGAAACCAGCGCCCACCCGGTCCTGACCACCGCCGTCCAGCACGCCACCGCCCTCGGCACCCTGCGCCGCGACCACGGCGGGCTGACGCGGTTCACGAGCGCGCTCGCCGAGGCCCACCTGCACGGGGCCGAGCCGGACTGGTCCGCCGTCTTCCCCGGGGCCCGGCGGATCGAGCTGCCCACCTACCCGTTCCAGCGCCGCACCTACTGGCTCGCGGGCCCGGCCGGCGCGGCCGATCCGGGCCGCCTCGGGCTGACCGCCGACGACCACCCGCTGCTCGGCGGCGCGATCGTCCTCGCCGACGGTGCCACGACCGTGCTGACCGGGCGGATCTCCCCGCAGACCCACCCGTGGCTGGCCGACCACGCGGTGCACGGCACGAAGCTGCTGCCGGGCACCGCGTTCGTGGACCTCGTCCTGCACGCCGCCCGGCACACCGACCGCACCGCGCTGGCCGAGCTCACCCTCGAGGCACCGCTGGTCTTCGGCGACGCCCCGGTCCAGCTGCAGGTCGCGGTGACCGGGGACACCGTGACGATCCACTCGCGTCCCGCTGCCGAGGACGCGTCGTGGACCCGCCACGCCACCGCGACGCTGACCGGCGACCCGCTCCCCGCGCCGCCGGCGGGACCGGCGCCGTGGCCGCCCGCGGGCGCCGAGCCCGTCGACCTCGCCGGCGGCTACGACGACCTCGCCGCCCAGGGCTACGAATACGGCCCCGGCTTCCGCGGGCTGCGCCGGCTCTGGCGGGACGGCGACACCCGGTACGCCGAGGTCGCGCTGCCCGACGGAACGGACGTCACCGGCTACGGCATCCACCCCGCGCTCCTCGACGCGGCGCTGCACCCCCTGCTGGTCACGAGGACGGACACGGACCTGCGGCTCCCGTTCGCCTGGGAGACGGTCGGGCTGCACCAGACCCACCCGACGGCGCTGCGCGTGCGGCTCACCACCCTGGCGGACGGCTCCGCCTCGGTCCTGCTGACCGACACCGCGAACACGCCGATCGCCACCATCGGAGCGCTGCGCACGCGGGCCGTCGACCCGGACGCACTCGCCGTCCGCACGCACCGGCCGCTGTTCCGGGTCGGCTGGGTCCCGGTGCCGGTACCGGAGACCGGCGCCGAGTACACGATGGCCGGCCCCGCCGCGGACCCGGCCGTGGGCACCGTCGTCTTCGACGGCACCGGCGGCCCACGGGACGCGGTGCCGGCCGCCGGGCACGAACGGGCCGCCGCCGCCCTGCGGTTCGTGCAGGACTGGCTGGCCGGCGAACGGTTCGCCGATGCCCGCCTCGCGGTGCTGACCCGGGGCGCCGTCGCCACCGGCCCCGGCGAAGACGTCCCCGATCTCGCCGGTTCGCCGCTGTGGGGTCTGTTGCGCACCGCGCAGTCCGAGCACCCCGGCCGGTTCGTCCTGGTGGACACCGACCGCCCGGACAGCGAACTGCTGGCGGCGGCGCTCGCCACCGGCGAACCGCAGATCGCGATCCGGGCCGGCGGCTTGCTGGTCCCGCGCCTGGCGGAAGCCGCCCCGCCGCCGTCCGGGTCGCCGTGGGCGCTGGACACCGCGCCCGGCGGCTCGCTCGACACGCTCACGGCGCGGCCGTCCGGCGATGCCCTCCGGCCGCTGGGCGAGCTCGAGGTCCGGGTCCGCGTGCGGGCGGCCGGCCTGAACTTCCGGGACGTGCTGATGGCGCTGGGGCTCTACCCGGGCGACACCCGGCTCGGCGCCGAGGGCGCGGGGGTCGTCGCCGAGGTGGGACCCGGCGTGCACGACCTCGCGCCCGGCGACCGCGTGCTGGGCGTGCTCGACAACGCCTTCGGCCCGCTGGCGGTGACCGACCGGCGGCTGCTGGCCCCGATCCCCGGGGGCTGGTCGTTCACCCAGGCCGCCGCCGTCCCGATCGTCCACCTCACCGCCTACTACGGGCTGGTGGACCTCGCCGGGCTGCGGGCGGGCGAGAAGGTCCTCGTGCACGCGGCCGCCGGCGGCGTGGGCATCGCGGCGACGCAGCTGGCCCGGCACCTCGGGGCGGAGGTGTTCGCCACGGCGAGCACCGGGAAGCAGGACGTGGTCCGCGGCCTCGGCGTCGACGACGACCACCTCGCGGACTCGCGGACGCTGGGCTTCGAGACGGAGTTCGGCAAGCGGACCGACGGCGACGGCGTCGACGTCGTGCTCAACTCGCTGGCCGGGGAGTTCGTGGACGCGTCGCTGCGGCTGCTCCCCCGCGGCGGCCGGTTCGTCGAGATGGGCAAGACCGACCTGCGCACGCCCGAAGCCGTCGCCGAGCGCCACCCCGGCGTCCGGTACCGCGCGTTCGACCTGCACGAGGCCGGCCCCGACCGCATCCAGGAAATGCTCACCACGCTGCTCGGGCTGTTCGCCGACGGGACACTCGCGCTGCCGCCGGTCACCGCCTGGGGCATCCACGACGCCCCCGCGGCGTTCCGCCACCTCCAGCAGGCCCGGCACGTCGGGAAGGTGGTGCTCACCATCCCGGCGCCGCTCGATCCGGCCGGGACCGTCCTGGTCACCGGCGGCACCGGGGCCCTCGGCGCGCGGCTGGCGCGGCACCTGGTGACCGCGCACGGCGTCCGCCACCTCGTGCTCACCAGCCGCCGGGGCGCGGACGCGCCGGGCGCGGCCGGCCTGGTGGCGGAACTGGGCGAGCTCGGCGCGGACGTCGTCGTGGCCGCCTGCGACGCGGCCGACCGCGCGGCGCTCGCCGGGGCGCTCGCCGCCGTCCCGGCGAGCCACCCGCTCACCGCGGTGGTCCACGCCGCGGGCACGCTCGACGACGGCCTGCTCACCGGCCTGACCCCGGAGCGGCTGCGGACCGTGCTGCGGCCCAAGCTCGACGCCGCCTGGCACCTGCACGAGCTGACCGCGGAGGCCGACCTGGCCGCGTTCGTGCTGTTTTCCTCGATGGCGGGGGTGCTGGGCAACGCGGGCCAGGGCAACTACGCGGCGGCCAACGCCTTCCTCGACGCACTGGCCCACCACCGCGGGGTCCGCGGCCTGCCGGCCACGGCGCTGGACTGGGGGCTGTGGGCCGGCGCGAGCGCGATGACCGGCGGGCTCGGCGAAACGGACCTCGCCCGCATGGCCGCCGCCGGCGTCGCGGCGCTGACCGCCGAGGAGGGCCTGGCCCAGTTCGACGCGGGCCTCGCCCTCGCCGGTCCGCAGCTGGTGGCGGCGAAGCTCGACCGGGCCCGGCTGCGCGCCACCGACGGACCGGTACCGGCCCTGCTCCGCGGCTTGGTGCGGCCGTCGATGCGGCGAGTGGCCGAAGTCCCGGCCGGCGACACCTTGCCGGCCCGCCTGGCCGGCCTGCCCGAGCCGGCCGGGGCGGCGCTCGTGCTCGACGTGCTGCGCGGCCACGTGGCGGCGGTGCTCGGCCATGGTGAGCAGGACGGGATCGCCCCGGACCGGCCGTTCAAGGAGCTGGGCTTCGACTCCCTCACCGCGGTCGAACTCCGCAACCGCCTCGGCACGGCGACCGGGCTGCGCCTGCCCGCCACGGTGGTCTTCGACCACCCGACCCCGGCCGAGCTCGCCCGCTACCTGTACACGACCCTGGTCCCCGACCCGGAACCCCCGGCCACGGCGGTGCTCACCGAGCTGACCCGGCTCAACACGGCGCTCGGATCGCTGGCGCTCGAGGCGGAGGACCGCGGGCGGATCGGCGTCCTGCTGCGCGCGATGCTGGCGAAAGTGCCGGAGGAGACGCAAGCCGGCCCGGCGGCCCCGGACAGCCTCGACGCCGGCGACCTGCTCGCCTTCATCGACAACGAACTCGGCCGCGCAGTGGACTGACCCCACAACCGCGAACACCGACGGCCCGGCCCCCCGAACGGGGCCGGGCCGTCTCCGGCCCGGGAGCGCCGTCGCCCGGCGACACACCGAAAAGGACGCCTCCAGTGCGGCAAGCACACTGAAGGCGTCCCGAAAACCACGCCGGGAACTACCAGGTCACCGGCAGCTCCAGCACGCTCTGCACCGGACCGAACTCCACGCTCCGCAGCGGCACCTGATCGACCGGGACCGTGATCCGCAGGTCCGGCAGCCGCCGGAACAGCAGCTCGAACACCACTTCCAGTTCCAGGCGCGCCAGGTGCTGGCCGACGCACTGGTGGACCCCGTGGCCGAACGCCAGGTGCCGCCGGCTCGTGCGGTGGATGTCGAATTCGTGCGGGCGGTCGTGCACCTGCGGGTCGCGGTTGACCAGGCTCGCCGACATCAGCACGCCGTCGCCGGCTTCGATCCGGTAGCCGTCGATCTCGACGTCCGCGGTGGCCACCCGCAGGCCGCCCGTCTCGGTCAGGGCCACGAACCGCAGCAGTTCCTCGACCGCCGTCGGGATCAGCGCCGGGTACCGTTTGATCTCGGCCAGCTGCTCGGGGTGCTCCAGGAGCGTCATGACCCCCAGCGAGATCAGCCCCGACGTCGTCTCGTGGCCGGCGACGAGCAGGACGTAGATGATCTGCACCAGTTCGTCGCGGGTGAGCTCACCGGCCAGCACGCCCCGGGCCAGCACGCCGATCAGGCCGGATCCGGGCTCGCGCTCCTGCTCGACAGCCATCCGGGTCAAGTACTCCAGCAGCTGCCGCGCCGAAGTCTGCAGCGTCTGCGCGTCGCTGGACTGCATCAGGTTGCCCGCGACGTCCCGGAAGAACTCACTGTCCTCCACCGGGACACCGATCATCTCGGAGACGGTGATCGACGGCACCTGGACCGCCAGCGCCGTGACGAGGTCCACGGGCGGCCCCGCCGCCACCATCCGGTCGATCAGTTCGCCGGTGATCTGCTCGATCCGGGGCCGCATCGCCTGGATCTGCTTGAGGGTGAACTCCGGGTTGAGCAGCTTCCGGTGGGTGGTGTGCTCGGGCGGGTCCGCCCCGAGCAGCGCGACCTTCCTGGCGTGCCCGGCTTCGAAGCGGGGGGCCAGGATCGGGAAGTCGGGGTTGGTGCGGTCCGAGGAGATCCGCGGGTCCGCCAGCAGGCTGCGGGCCTGCGAGTAGCCGGAGACCAGCCACGCGTGGCGGCCGTTGTAGAGGCGGACTTTGTTCAACGGCCCCCGCTCCGCCAGCCGCAGCATGCTGTCGGGCGGGGCGTACGGGCACGTCCGGGGCTCCGGGAAGGGGGGCACCTCGGTCACCGGGGTCGAGGTGCTGCTTTCTGTGTCGGTCATGGGATCTCGCCTTCGACGGGGAGGACACCTGCGGGACGCGCCGGCCGCGAATGCCCAATGCGGAACCATCGTCGACCGGCCGGGCAAAGGGCCGCTAAAGCCGGCGATCCATTGTGGACGATTCGGCCGGCACCGCGGGATCAGCCGATCGCCTGGGGGAACGTGAAGAACCGGTACGGGTCGTAGGCGTGCTTCACCGCGGCCAGCCGGTCGTAGTTGGCGCCGTAGTAGGCCGAACGCCAGTCCGCGAGCCGAGGGTCGACGAAGTTCTGGTACGTCGACCCGGAGTACTTGCTCAGCACCCCCAGCCCGGTGGCCGCCCAGGCCTCCGCGGCGGCCTTGTCCTCGGCCGCCGGCGTGCTGGTGGGCAGCGCCGCGGAGAAGCTGAGGCTGATCTCGGCGGAGCGGTGGACGAAGGCGGTGGCGTCCGGCGCGACCTCGCCCGCCCGGCCGCCGAAGAGGCAGGCGCCGTGAATGCCCCGGCCGTGCCCGGGCCGCCGGTCCGCCGCGAACGCGGTGAGCACCTCGTCGACGGCCGAAGCCGGCAGCGCGGTGCCGTACAGGCGGCTCCGTTCGACGGTGAAGCCGGTCCGGGGCAGCAGGGCCCCGGGCGACGTGCCGACCCGGTGGCACTGGCCGACGGTCTTGTCCGAACAGCTGTACCGCTGCATCATCGCGTCGCGGTAGGTCAGGTCCTGGGTCACCCGGCTCGCCGGCGCACGCCCGATCTTCGCTTGCAGGTCGTCGAGAGCGGCGTCGAGGTCTTCGGGCGTGCCCGTCCAGGCGCCGAAGATCGCCACGATGGGCACGTTCCCCGGGGCGGCGTCGCTCAGCTGGATGGTCAGCCCGGACCCGATCTGCCGCGGGCCGCCGGCCGCCCAGTGCTGCCAGCCGGACAGCACGGCGGCGGCGTCGTCCCACGACCACGAGGTGCTGAAGTTGATCATCCGGGTGACCGGGACAGGGGTGACCGTGTAGGAGGTCACGATGCCGAAGTTGCCGCCACCGCCCCCGCGCAGGGCCCAGAACAGGTCCGGTTCCTCGTCCTCGCGGGCGCAGACCCGCCGGCCGTCCGCGAGCACGACTTCGGCCGCCACCAGGTGGTCGCAGGCCAGCCCGTACCGCCGGGTCAGCATGCCGATGCCGCCGCCCTGCACGAACCCGCCGGCGCCCACGGTCGGGCACAGCCCACCGGGGAAGGCCAGCCCGGCCGGCGCGAGCGCGTCGAGCACGTCCACCTGCTGGGCACCGGGGCCGAGCACCACCGCGGCGGCGTCGCCGGAGACGGCGTCGAGGCGCGAGACGTCGATGACGAGCCCGCTGGTGAGCGAAAACCCGGCCGGGCTGTGCCCACCGGACCGCGCGGTCGCCCGGATGCTGTTGTCGTGCGCGAACTTCAGGCAGGTGGCGACGTCCGCGGCCGAGCGGCAGTAGGCGATGGCGGCGGGGTTGATCGCGTCGAATTCGCTGAAGAACAGCTGCTTGGCTTCGGCGTAGCTGCTGTTGCCGGGCAGGACCAGGGTGCCCTGCAGGTGCCGGCCCAGCTGCGGCCAGTCGATCGTGGGCCCGCCCGCCCGGGCGACGGCGCCGGGCAACGCGGCCAGCCCCGCGGCCACCACCGCTCCGGCTCCCGTCCGCAGTACGGACCTCCGGCTGATCGCCATCATCCACTCCTCTTCCGGTTGCGCCCGCATCGGCGGCCCGGTCCCGCCCGGAGTGGCACCCGCCGATGTCCCGGCGGCTTTCCCGCCGGAACAGCCGAATCGTGGCGGCGGCGCGCAAAGAACGGCTAAAGCGAGCCCGGATCGGGAGAAAGGCCGAGGGGGCTTACCGGCGGAACGCCGCTCTTCACGGCCTGCGCCCCGAAGGCGGTCGAGCGGGTGTTTCGGCGGGGGTCGAGCAGGCAGCCGACGACGAAACCGCCGCCGCCCGGCTCATCCCGCCCAGGAGCCCGAACCTCCGGCGACCGCACACCACCGGCCCACTCACGCCGACGAGCCCGCCCTCCGCGACCGCGACCGGGCACACCACCCGGCCCACTCACACCAACGAGCCCGAGCCCCCAAGCAACCACGACCGGGCACACCACCCGCCCCGCACTCACCCCGCCCGCACCGGAACCCCGGCGGTCACCCCGTCTTCGCCCGGTTGCGGTGGGCGCGCTGGCGGCAGGTGGCCCCGCAGTACCGGGCCGGCCGCCCGGTACTGCCGGGCTCGATGGGCGTCCCGCACACCGTGCACCGGGGGCCGCCGGCCGGTTCCGTGGTTTCGTTACGCGGCTCGGCCGCCTGCCGAGTTTCGTTACGCTCGACCGGCAGCACCATCAGTTTCGTGACATCGGGTGCCGGGACCGGGGCCCGGCCGTCGTCCGGGCGCAACGCGCCGGCGATCAGCGCCACCATCCGCCAGGAGAAGCCGTGGTGACCGCGGGCCACCATCACCGAGGCGACCACCAGCATGCGGACCTCGGCCACATCCAGGTCGGCGCGCACCCGGCCGGCCGCCTTGGCCCGGGCCAGCAGCGCGCCCAGCGCGGCCTCGAACGACCGGTCGGCGTCCCGGTCGGGCAGCAGCTCCGCCGCGCCCTGGGTGTCGAACGCCTCGCACAACGCCTTGTTGATCACCGTCTGGTCGACCATCAGGTAGAAGAACCGGAAGAACGCGTCGCCGGCGTCCTCGGCGCCGGCCAGCGCGTCGGCCTGCTCGGCCAGCTGCCGCAGGCCGGAGTCGACGACCGTGCGGAACAGCTCCTCCCGGGCCGGGAAGTGCCGGTACACCGTGCCGACCCCGACGCCGGCCCGCCGCGCGATCTCGTCGAACGACACCGCGACGCCTTGCGCGGCGAGCAGATCCGCCGCGGCCTCCAGCAGGCGCGCGCGGTTGCGCCGCGCGTCGGCCCGCTTCGGGTCCACTGCCGCCTTGCCCATGAGCACACCACCTCACCCGGCCGGGTTGACATCCGGAGAGCCTTCTCCGTATTGTTCCAACCGGAGGACATCTTCCAGTTCAGTGCAGACTACCACCGGCTGCTCAGCCATTCAGGAGAGTTTCGTGACCGAGGCAAGCGAAAAGACCGTGGCGACCACCGGCGAAGTGATCGAGGTGCTGCGCGAGGCCATGGAGACCGGCGACGACAGCCGGTTCATCGCACAGTTCGCCGAAGACGCCGTGTACGAGACGCCGTTCGTCCTCGAGGGGCAACCGTCGCGGCTGGAGGGCTTCGAAACCATCAGCAAGGTGCTCGGCGCCGAGAACCCGATGAAGAACCTGCTCGAGTTCCACAAGGTCTCGGTGCAGGTCTACCCCGGTGCCGACCACGAAGTGGCGACCGCGCAGTTCACCATCGAGGGCAAGGTCGTCGCCAGCGGCGACTCGTTCGTGCTGCCGTCTTCGGTCGGGATCATCCGGGTCCGCCACGGCAAGATCGTGCACTACACGGACTACACCAACATCCTGCGCGGGGCGCAGATCGCGGGCGTGCTCAAGCAGTTCGCCGAGTCGCTCATGCAGTAACCCGCCGAAGGTCTGTCCAGCAGGGCGGCGCCAGGGGGCGTTCCCGCCCGCCACAAGGAGTTCCGCCACATGACGAAGAACAACCCCGATCGGCTCGACCCCGCGCTGCGGCGGCTGATCGCGATCCTCATCATCGGCGCGATGGCGCCCCTGCTGGACACGACCATCGTCAACGTCGCGCTGAACACCCTGGCGCACGACCTGACGACGACGGTGTCCACCGTCCAGTGGATCACCACCGGTTACCTGCTCGCCATGGGCATGGCGATCCCGCTCGCGGGCTGGGCCGTCACCCGGATCGGCGGCAAGCGGGCCTGGCTGATTTCGCTGGCCTTGTTCCTGGTCAGTTCCGCGCTCGCGGGCGCGGCCTGGGACATCGGCAGCCTGATCGCCTTCCGCGTCCTGCAGGGCGTCGCCGCCGGCGTGATGATCCCGGTGCTGCAGACCCTCGTCGTGCAGGCCGCGGGCGGCCGGCAGATGGGCAGGCTGATGGCGGCGGTCAGCATGCCCGCCGTCATCGCGCCCATCGTCGGCCCGGTGCTCGGCGGCCTGATCGTCGGCAACACGAGCTGGCGATGGATCTTCCTGATCAACATCCCGATCTGCCTGGCCGGGCTGGTCCTCGCCGGGCGCCGCCTCGACGACACCGGGCAGCGCAGCAACGTCCGCCTGGACGTCCTCGGGCTCGTCCTGCTGTCCCCCGGGCTAGCGGCGGTCCTCTACTCCCTCTCGCGCTTCAGCACCCTGCACAGCCTCGAGCCGGCCGTGACCGTGCCGCTCGTGCTCGGGCTGGTGCTGCTGGCCGCCTTCGTCGCGCACGCCCTGCGCACCGGCCGTCAGCCGATCATCGACATCAGGCCGCTCGCGGTGCGGTCCTTCGGTTCGGCGTCCGCGCTGATGTTCCTGTCCGGCCTGACCTTGTTCGGCGGCACCCTGCTGGTACCGCTCTACCTCCAGCAGGTGCGGGGCCTTTCGGCGCTGCAGGCCGGGCTGCTGCTGGTCCCCCAGGGCATCGGCGCGCTGCTGGCGCGGCGGTCCGTCGGCGGCCTCACCGACCGGATCGGGCCGCGGCCCGTGGTGCTCGCCGGCGTCGTGCTGGCCACGCTGCCCGTCGCCGTCTTCACGCAGTTCGGCGCGCACACCAACCTGGTGCTCATCGGCGCCTGCCTGCTGGTGTTCGGGGCCGGCGTGAGCGCCGCCAGCATCGGCGTCCTGGCGGCGGCCTTCGAAGGCCTGCAGCCCGCGCAGATCCCCGACGCCAGCGGGACCACCCGGATCCTGCTCCAGATCGGTGGCTCGTTCGGCACCTCGGTGATCGCGCTGCTGCTGGCCCGCCAGACCGCGGCGCACCCGGGGGCGCCGGACGTCGCGTTCGCCGGGACCTTCTGGTGGACGACGGGGTTCGTCGTCCTGGCCGTGGCGCCCGCCCTGCTTCTCCCCCGCCGCAAGCGCACCCCGCCGGAAGAGGCCGTCGGCGACCCGGCGATCAAGGGGGCCGCCGACGCCGGGTGACGACGGCCCCGCGCGGTGCGGCTCAGTCCTCGACGACCCGCACCGCGCCCGAAGGACACAGGATCCCGACTTCGCGCACGTCGCCCGCATCGGCGTCGCCGGGCTCCTTCAGCAGGACGACCAGCCCGTCGTCCTCGCCCTGGTCGAACAGGGCGGGGGCGGTCAGCACGCACTGGCCCGCCCCGACGCAGACATCGCGCCGCACTTCCACCTTCATGAGCGCTCGCTCCTCCCGGGATTCCGGACGCCGACGTTAACGCGCCCGGCTAAAGCGCGGCCAAGACCGCGAAAGACCGCCTTTAGCGGCGGACACGACGCTGGTCCTCGTCATCCGTCACCATCGGTCCAGCCCCGGAGGCAGTGCCTTGACCCAGAATCCCCCCGAAGAGCTGCCACGCTTCCCGCAACCGAGGAGCTGCCCGTTCGACCCGCCGTCGGCCTACGCCGAACTGCGCGAACGGGCCCCGATCGCCCGCGTGACCCTGCCCAGCGGGAACACCGCGTGGCTGATCACCGGTTACGAGCACGCTCGGCAGTTCCTGGCCGACGCGCGCACCACCGCCGACCGTTCGCTGCCCGCCTACCCCGCGGTCCTGCCCCGCCAACCGGTCACCAAGGCCCAGGCGAAGGGCCTGCTCACCTGGATGGACCCGCCGGAGCACACCGAGCACCGGCGCATGGTGGTCAACGAGTTCACGACGCGCCGGCTGCAGGCGCTGCAGCCGCGCATCCAGGAGATCATCGACGGCTGCGTCGACCGGCTGCTCGCCGGTGACCGGCCGGTCGATCTCGTGGAGGCCTTCGCGCTGCCGGTGCCCTCGCTGGTGATCTGCGAGCTGCTCGGGGTGCGCTACGACGACCGTGACCTGTTCGGCAAGTACACCATCGCCATCCTCAACCGGGACACCAGCGCGGAGGACCGGGTCGCCGCGTGGCGGCAGCTGCGCGTCTACCTCGGCGACCTGGTCACGGACAAGGTGCGCCACCCCGGTGAGGACCTGCTCAGCCGGCTGGTGCAGAAGTACCAGGAAGCGGGCACGTTCGACCACGAGCTGATGATCGGGCTGTCGATGGCCCTGCTCGTCGCCGGGCACGAGACGACGGCGAACATGATCGCGCTCGGCGCGATCGCGCTGCTGGACAACCCCGAGCAGCGCGAGCAGCTGCTGGCCGACCCGGCCCGCGCCCCGCAGGTGGTCGAGGAGCTGCTGCGGTTCTTCAGCATCGCCGACACCTCCACCAGCCGCGTCACGACCGAGGACGTCGAGATCGGCGACGTCGTCATCCCCGCGGGCGAGGGCGTGATCGTGCTCAATTCCCTGGCCAACCGCGACGAGAACGCGTTCCCGAAACCGCAGGAGCTGGACTTCGGCCGCGAGGACCGCCACCACATCGCCTTCGGCTACGGCATCCACCAGTGCCTCGGGCAGAACCTGGCCCGGCTCGAACTGCAGCTGGTGTTCACCACGCTGTTTTCGCGCATCCCGGACCTGCGCCTGACGGTGCCGTCGGCCGAGCTCTCCTACAAGGAGGACGCCACCTTTTACGGCGTCTACGCGGTTCCGGTCACCTGGTGACCGGACCGGGAGCGGGCGCGGGCCCGCTCCCGGTGGCGCGTCACATCAGCACGTGCTGGGCTTCCAGCCCGGCTTCCGCGGAAAGGATCGCCTGCTGCGCCTCCCGCAACGCGCGGCACGGCTCCAAGCCCAGCTCGCGCCGGGTGACCTCGCGGGCGGTGAAGTACACGTTGAGCGCCTCCGCCCGGCGGCCCGAGCGGTGCAGGGCCAGCATCAGCAGCCGGTAGAACTCTTCGTGCAGCGGGTGTTCGGCCACCATCGCCCGCAGGAACCCGACGATCTGGCTGTGCCTGCCCAGTTCCAGGTGGGCCTCGGCCAGCAGCTCCAGGCACTGCAACCGGATTTCGTCCAGGGTGCTGACGAACGCCGAGACGATCGGCCCGTCCCGGAGGTCGCCCAGGACCGGGTCCTCCCACATGTCCCGCGCCCGCTCGAGCACGTCCACGGCCTCGGCGTGCCGTCCGGCCCGGGTCAGCTCCCGGCCGCGGTCGACCAGGTGGTGGAACTCGTGCACGTCCAGCTCGTCGTCGCACAGCTCCAGGATGTACCCGGGGGAACGGGTCACGATCACGCTGGTGCCCTCGCCCGGCCGGTTGAGGAACTTCCGGAGCTGGGACACGTAGACGTGCAGCGCGGCCGTCGCCCGCTGCGGGGGCGCCGAGCCCCACAGCTCGCTGATGAGCTGGTCGACCGAGACCACACGGCCGGTTCTGACCAGGAGCGAAGCCAGGACCACCTCGATTTTCCTGGCTCCGATGTAGGAATACCCGTTCCGGTCCTTCACGCGAAGCGTCCTCAGGATTTCGTAGCGCATCTGCTGCCTCCCTCAGTGGATGAATCCCGCGTCAGCCCGCCTCTTCAGCCGCCGGTTCCGGTCACCACGATCACCCCCGTCCGAACGCGCGCACGACGACGCAGGCCGGTGCCTTCAGGCTCGGCCCACGTCGTCGTGGCAGATATTTCCCGGAACGCACGAACCCGGTCGTGCGCCTTCCCCAGTTCACCGGCGAGCGGTTCCATCACCGGTGGCTCGGGAAGAGCCTTGGCACTCGCTGCCGGCTCGTCCCGAACGTCGCCAGGTCAATGTTGCCCCCTGACCCCATACAGTGCCATCCCGTTTGTGAAAAATGACCCCAGCCTGGAGTTCTGCTACAACAGAACGGTGATCAGCCTGGGATTTTGGGCTTCCCGGTCCGGGACCGGTCCGGAACCGGACGGGGCCGAATGACCGCTTCGGGGGCGAAACCGGGACCGCGGGCGGTCTTCGCGGAACGTTTCGCGAGACTGTATGTCTCGGCGGGGGATCCGCCGATCACCCGGGTCGCCAACGCCGTCGGCCGCGCCCGGCGTACCGATGAGCGGGGCAGCCCGGTCCGCGTTTCGAACCAGCGGGTGAGCGATTGGCGGCGGGGCCGGAACGTCCCCGCCCGCTTCTCGTCCTTGGCGGCGGTGCTCGAGGTGCTGGTGCCGCTCGCCCACGCCCGGGTGCCCGAAGCGCCCGTCGACGGGTTGTACGACCTCGAATCGTGGCGGACGTGGTGGCGGGCGGCGCTGGCCAGTCCCGTGGGGGGCGATCCGGCGGCGGAGGAGACCTCCGGCGGCCTGCCGCCCCGCCCGGCCAGCCCGCCGTACCGCGGGCTGGCGCCGTTCGGGCGGACCGACGAGGAGCGGTACTTCGGCCGGGAAAGCGAAACGGCCGCCCTGCTGGCGCGGCTCGCCGACGCCGCTGCCACGGGCGGGATCGTCGTGCTGACCGGGGCGTCGGGTACCGGCAAGTCGTCGCTGGTCCAGGCCGGCTTCCTGCCCGCGGTGGGGCGGGGAGAGCTGGCCGTTCCCGGGTCGGCGGTCTGGCCGGTCGTGGAACTGGCGCCGGGACCCGATCCCGTCGGCCAGCTGAGCCGGAAACTGCCCGAAATCGGGACCGCGCTCACCGAACGGCCGCCGTCGGCGAACCGCGTACCGGACGCCGTCAAGGCCGCGATCACCCGGCTCCAGCCGACCGCCCGGCGCCTGCTGCTGGTCGTGGACCAGTTCGAAGAGGTCTTCGCCCAGTGCGCCGACGAGGACCAGCGGCGCCTGTTCGTCGAAACGCTCGCCGCCGCGTGCGCGCCGCGCAACGGCGAAGGCAGCCCGCCCGCCGTCGTCCTCCTGGTGGTCCGCGCGGACTACTACGGCCCGTGCCTGCGTTTCCCGGCGCTGGCCGCGGCGCTCGACCGGCCGGTGGCGCTGGCCCCGATGACCGACCAGGAAGTCCGCGAGGCGATCACCCGGCCGGCCGAAACCGCCGGGCTCCGGCTGGAAACCGGGCTGGTCGACCTGATCCTGCGCGACATGGGCGTCATGGGGCAGAGCGCCGACGGGGGCGCCTACGAAGCCGGCGCACTGCCCCTGCTCTCGCACACCCTGCTGGCCACCTGGCAGAACCGGCGCGACGACCGGCTGACGATCGCCGGCTACCACGAGACGGGCGGCATCCAGGGCGCGGTCGCCGTGACCGCCGAACAGGCTTACGCCGGGCTCGCGCCGCCGGGACAGGCCGCTTCGAGGGCGATCCTGCTGCAGCTGGTCCGGGTCAACCCGGAGACTCCGGACACCCGGCGCCGCGCCACCAGGACCGAGCTCGTCGACCAGGCGACCGATCCCGGGGCCGCCGCGGGGGCGCTCGAAGCCCTCGCCGGCGCCCGGCTGGTCACCCTGGACGCCGACTCCGTGATGATCACCCACGACGCCCTGCTGCGGGCCTGGCCACGGCTGCGGGCCTGGGTCGACGAAGACCGCGCCGGCCTGCTCACCCGGCAACGGCTGGAGGACGACGCCGCGGCCTGGGCCGCGAACGACCGCGGCAAGCCGTTGCTGTACAACGCCGGCCGGCTGGACACCGCGCAGAAGGCCGCCCTCCCGCCCGCGGCCATCACGGAAACCGCGCGCGACTTCCTCGCGGCGTCGGCCCGCCTGCGCCGGCGAGCGGTGTGGACCCGGCGGGTGGCGGTCGCGCTCTTGAGCGTGCTGGCCCTGGTCGCCGGGGTCACCGCGGCGATCGCGACACGCGAACGCGACAACGCCGAATACCGGCAGCTGCTCGCCGACATCGACCGGGTGCTCCCGGCCGACCCGTCGCTGTCCGCCCAGCTGACCCTGGCGGCCTACCGCGAGCGGCCGGACGACGAGGGGGCCCGCGCCCGGCTGCTGGCCACCCAGAACACCCCGCTGGCCACGAAACTGGCCGGGCACACCGGCGCGGTGTACTTCACGGCGTTCAGCCCCGACGGCCGCCTGCTCGCCACCGCCGGCGCGGACGGGACAGCCCGGCTGTGGGACGTGACGGACCGGTCGCGGCCGCACCCGCTCGGTGGTCCGCTGACCGGGCACGCCGGCTGGGTGAGCACGGCGGCGTTCGGCCCGGACAGCAAAACCCTCGTCACGGCGGGCGAAGACCACACCGTCCGGCTGTGGAACGTGGCCGATCCGGCGCACCCCGTCGAGCTCGGCGCGCCGATCACCACCGGCGCGATCGTCTTCCTGGCCCAGTTCAGCCCGGACGGACGGTTCCTGGCGACCGCGAACGACACCGAATCGGCGCGGTTGTGGAACATCACCGACCCGGCGCGGCCCACCGCCGCCGGCGGGAAGCTGGCGGGCGTCGGCAGCCCGGTGCGCTCGGTGGCGTTCAGCCCCGACGGGCACACGCTCGCCGGCGGCAGCACCGACGGCACGATCATGCTGTGGGACATCACCGATCCCGCCCGGCCGGTGCCGGACGGCCCGCCGCTGACCGGGCACACCGACAACGTGCACTCCCTCGCGTTCAGCCCGGACGGCCGCACGCTGGCCTCGGGCAGCATCGACCGGACGGTCCGCCTGTGGTCGGTCGCGGACCCGCACCGGCCCGCCACGCTCGGGCAGCCCCTCACCGGGCACGCCCGCGGCGTCTGGTCGGTCGCCTTCAGCCCCGACGGGCGAACGCTGGCCAGCGCGGGCGCCGACAGCACGGCGCGGCTGTGGAACCTCACCGACCCGGCGCAGGCGCTGCCGCTCGGCCAGCCGCTCACCGCCACCGGCGGCGGCAACGTCTTCGCGGTCGGGTTCAGTCCCGACGGTCTCACCCTCGGCAGCGGCGGGGACGACAACACGGTCCGGCTGTGGTCGTTGCCCGCCACCACGCTCCTCGGGCACACGGCCACGGTGCTCACGCCCGCGTTCAGCACGGCGCGGCACATCCTCGCCACGACGAGCGCCGACCGGACCGCCCGGCTCTGGGACTACTCCGATCCGGCGCGGCCGCACACCCTCGGCGCGCCTCTCCCCCTCGGCAGGCGGACCGGCGTCGGCACCGACTGCGCACTGGCGCTCAGCGCCGACGGCCGGTTCCTGGCCACCAGCGTCAGCCCGTGGGTGCAGCTCTGGGACATCACCGACCCGGCCGCGCCCGTTTCGATCGGCCCGCCACTGGACACCGGCGCACGCCGGTCGCGGGTGGTCGCGTTCAGCCCGGACGGAAACCTGCTGGCCACCGGCGGAACGGCCAATTCGGTCCAGCTGTGGGACATCCGCGACGCGGGACGGCCGAGGCCGCTCGGGCCGCCGTTGGCCCGGCCGGACAGCAGCGTCAGCGCGGTCGCCTTCGCCCCGGACGGGCACACGCTGGCGATGGCGACGTCGGCCCGCGCGCTGCAGCTGTGGAACATCACCGACCCGGCCCACGCCACCCCCGACGGACCGGCCCGCACGGAGCACACGGCGTCGATCAGCGCGGTGGAGTTCAGTCCCGACGGCAAGCTCCTGGCCACGGCGGGCGACGACAAGACGATCCGCCTCTGGGACGCCACCGACCCGGCGCGCACCACGCCCCTGGGCACGTTGGGAGACCAGACGACAACGTTCAACACGGTGGCCTTCAGCGCCGACGGCCACACCCTCGCCGCCGGCGGCGCGGAAAGCGCAATCCGCCTCTGGGACGTCACGGACCCGGCCCGGCCACGGTCCCTGGTCCGTGCGCTGCCGACGGTCGCCGGCGACAACTCGGTGACGTTCGGCCCGACCCCGAACACCTTGATAAGCGGCAGCGGCGACAACGTCATCCGGCTGTGGGACCTCGACCCCGAGCACGTGGCCGGCCGAGTGTGCAGCACAACGGAAGGAGCCCTCACGGCCGAACGCTGGCGGCTGTTCCTGCCTCGGGTGCCTTACGCACCGCCGTGCCGCTGAGCTTTTGCCGGTGGTGCGGAAGACCGGGAGCTGTGCCGGCCGCGTTTTGGGGACGGGCGCCCGGGGCTACGTGCTGGAGGCGGGGCCGCCCGAGGAGCTGTTCCGGGCCGTTCGCAGCGCCGCGGCGGAAGCCCTCTCGTGACACGCCGACAAGACAGGTGGTCCCGGACGTCGAGGCGCCGAGGGCGACGAACCGCGTAGGCCGATCGAGGTACCGGGCCCGTCAGTCGATCACCACTCTTGACAAGCGAGCGGAAAACTACCTACCTGGACAATGGTTCAAACCACTCGGCAGGAGTTGAGCTACCGTGGGCAAGCTTGGTCGGATCACCGCGTTGCTGGCAGGCGCCGCCCTCGTGGCGGGCATGATGACGGGCACGAGTGCGGCGAGTACGTCCGCCGCGCCGCGCAAGGCCGGGCCGATCAGCGTGGCCTACGTCGAGGTGAACAACAACAGCATGCTGAACGTCGGCAAGTACGCGCTCGCCCAAGGCGGCGGCAACGTGTTCGACATCGGCGTCATCTTCGCCGCCAACATCAACTACGACACCGCGACGAAGTCGGCGTACCTGTCCTTCAACCCCAACGTGCAGAACGTCCTCAGCAACGTGAGCACCCAGGTCCGCCCGCTGCAGGCCAAAGGCATCAAGGTCATGTTGTCGATCCTCGGCAACCACCAGGGCGCCGGGTTCGCCAACTTCCCGTCCCAGCAGGCGGCCGCCGCCTTCGCCAAACAGCTGTCCGACACCGTGACCAAGTACGGGCTCGACGGCATCGACTTCGACGACGAATACGCCGAGTACGGCAACAACGGTACCGGCCAGCCCAACGCCGGCTCCTTCGTCTACCTCGTCACCGCCCTGCGCGCCGCCATGCCCACCAAGCTGATCTCGCTCTACAACATCGGCCCATCGGCGTCACGGTTGTCCTACGGCGGCACCGACATCACCTCGAAGTTCAACTACGCCTGGAACCCCTACTACGGCACCTGGGGCGTACCGAACATCGCCCTCCCCAAATCCGGCCTCTCCCCCGCGGCCGTCCAGATCGCGGCGACGTCCACCAGCACCGCCGCCAGCCTCGCCCAGCGGACCGTGAACGAAGGCTACGGCGTGTACCTGACCTACAACCTCGGCGCCGCCGACGTGCACACCTACCTCTCCAGCTTCACCAAACCCTTGTACGGCAAGGACGCCGTGCACACGAACTAGCCACTTCAGCTGCCGAGGCCGCTGACCGCCATCGTGGTCGGGCCACCCATCCGGCCACTTCGGACGGATCGGACCGCGCCTTCCTGTTGCCGCCGGCGCAGAGCGTGGGCCGGTGGATCCGGCGAGACGATGAGACCCACACCGTCGCCGGCGACGGCCGCGTGAGGTGGATCGATATGAGGATTGAGAGCAGGGATCAGCGCGACTACCGGCCGATGGGCATTGGCCGGGGTCGGCAGTCCGCACCTGCCGCTGTTGCACCGCGCGATTCAGTCACGCACGTCCTTCGCGGAACGACTTCCCCCGTGGCCGCGCGTCGTTTCCCCTTGTGCGCGCTCGACGCGGGCGAGCACCTTGCCGGAGATCCGTTGCAGCGTCCGCAGTTCGGCCGGGGTCAGGGCGTCGGCGAACAGGTCCAGCACTTGGCCGACGTGCCCGGGTGCCGCGTCCGCCAGGTAGGCGTGGCCGGCGTCGGTCAGGATCGCCTGCGTGTACCTGCCGTTGTGCGGGTCGGGCTCGCGGCACACGAATCCGCGCTTCTCGAGCCGGCCGACCAGGTGTGACAGCCGTGACAGCTCCGTGTTGGCCAGGACCGCGAGCTCGCTCATCCGCATCCGGCGCCCGGGCTGATCGGACAGGTGGGCCAGCACGTAGTACTCGATGAAGCTGAGCTTCGAGTCCCGCTGGAGCTGTGCCTCCAGAGCGGCGGGCAGCCTCTGGGCGAGCTTCATGAACCCGCGCCACGCCGCCAGCTGGTCGTCGCCGAGCCAGCGCGGCCCGGACGCCCCGGGGTCCCGTGAGGCAGCCATGCGCGCAGTGTACTGACTCCGACCTTGACTTGAACATTCATGTCAAGAGGGCTAGCGTGACACTTGAACATTCAAGTGAGAAGACGGTGAGGAACCTCCATGAACGACCTGAAGCTGGCCATCGTCCTCGGCAGCACCCGTCCCGGCCGCAAGGGCGAAGCGGTGGCGAACTGGGTGCTGGGCAAGGCGAAGGAGCGGCCGAACGCCGACTACGAGCTGATCGATCTGGTCGACTACCCGCTGCCGCACCTGGACGAGGCCGTGCCGGCGAGCCGGGGCGTGTACGCGGGCGAGCACACGAAGGCCTGGTCCGCCAAGATCGGCGAGTTCGACGGGTACATCTTCGTCACCCCGGAGTACAACCACTCCACCTCCGGAGTGCTGAAGAACGCCATCGACTACCTGTACACCGAGTGGAACAACAAGGCCGCCGCCTTCGTGTCGTACGGCGCGCTCGGCGGAACGCGAGCGATCGAGCACCTGCGGGCGATCTCGAGCGAACTGCAACTGGCCCACGTGCGCCAGCAGCTGTCGTTCTCGTTGTTCACCGACTTCGAGAACTTCTCGGCCTTCGAGCCCTCCGCGCTGCACGACGGCGCTGCTTCCGTCCTGTTCGACCAGCTCGAGTCGTGGGCCGGCGCGCTCAAGACCGTCCGGAGCTGAGTCTCGATGAAGCTGTACGGGCTCGAGGAACACTTCGTCACCGCGGACGTGATCGAGGCGTGGCGGCGGCACGACCCCGATCTCGCCGAGCCGATGATGAAGTGGGCTGTCGCCAGTGACCTCACTCCGGCACTGCTGGACGTCGACGGCGGACGCATCGCGGCCATGGACGACGCCGGGATCGACACGGCGGTGCTGTCCCTCACGACGCCGGGTCTGCAGAACCTCGACGCGGCGGAGGCGATCGCCCTGCAGGCGCCCACGAACGACCTGATCGCCGCCGCCGCGCGCCGGCACCCCGGGCGTTTCCAGGGATTCGCGGCGCTCGCCACCTCCGCGCCGGCCGCCGCGGCCGACGAACTGCGGCGGGCCGTCACCGAACTCGGGCTCAACGGCACGCTGGTCAACGCCAACTCGGGGGGCCGCGCTTTGGACGCGCCCGAATTCTGGGACGTCTACGAGGCCGCCGAGGACCTGCGCGCACCCGTCTACCTGCACCCCGGCGTTCCGGTCCCGGCCGTCACGGAAGCCTACTACCGGGGCTTCGGCGAGCCGGTGAACAGCATGCTGGCCACCGGTGCGTTCGGCTGGCACTACGACGCCGGCCTGACCATCCTCCGGATGATCGTCGCCGGCGTGTTCGACCGGTTCCCCGGCCTCCAGGTCATCCTGGGGCACTGGGGCGAGGTCGTGCTGTTCTACCTCGACCGCGTCTCGGCCATGGACAAGCTCGTCACCCTGCGGCGCCCGATCGCCGAGTACTTCCGCTCGAACATCTTCATCACCCCCGGCGGCATCTCCAGCCACAAGTATTTGCGGTGGAGCCTGGAGACGGTGGGGGCCGAGCGGATCATGTACGCCTCCGACTACCCGTTCAACACCGAGCGCGCCGGATCCGCACGGCGTTTCCTGGACACCGCACCGGTCGACGAGGCCGGCCGCGAGCGGATCGCCTACCGGAACTGGGAAGAGCTCGTCGCCGGTATCCGGCGCTGATCACGATGGGGAGGGATATCGATCGCCGCGCACCACGACGCCGTGGCGGCGGCGACCCGGATGATCAGGGCGTGATCAGCGGACCAGCAGGTCCCGGATCGCCCCCGCGATCTCGTCCGGCGCCTCCTCGGCCATGAAGTGCCCCGCCCGGGTCAGCCGGTGGTCCAGGTCCGGCGCCCACGCCTTCCACACCCCGGCGGCGTCGTAGCCCAGCTGTGCGCCCCAGTCCTGCTGGACGACCGTCACCGGCATGGCCAGCTGCGACCCGGCGTCCAGATCGGCCTGATCGTGCGTGACGTCGATCCCCGCCGAGGCGCGGTAGTCCGCGACGATCGACGGCACCGCCGCCGCGCTCGCCCGCAGGTACTCCGCGCGGACCTCCGCCGGGATCGCGGCCGGATCGTTGGCCCAGGCGTCGAGGAACGAACCGAAGAACGCGTCCGCGCTGGCCGCGATCATCGTCTCGGGCAAACCCGGCGGCTGCGCCATGAGGAACAGGTGGTAGCCGACCGCCGCCGGGACGCCGTGCAGGACGTTCCACATGTCCAGTGTCGGGACGACGTCGAGGATGCCCAGGTGCGAGACGGTCTCCGGGTGGTCCAAGCCCGCCCGGAACGCGACCAGGGCACCCCGGTCGTGCCCGACGAGGGCGAAGCGCTCGTGGCCGAGCGCGGCCGTCAGAGCCACCACGTCGGCGGCCATCGTGCGCTTGGCGTAGACGTCCTCGCCGGTGGCCGCCGGCTTGTCGCTGGCGCCGTAGCCGCGCAGGTCGGGGCAGATCACCGTGTGCTCGCCGGCGAGCCGCTCGGCGACGTGCCGCCACATCAGGTGCGTCTGGGGGAACCCGTGCAGCAGGACCACCGGGCTGCCGCTGCCGCCGACGGCGGCAGCCAGCCCGACACCGCCGGCACCGGGCAGGCGGACGTGGTCGAAACCGGGAATCGAGAGTGTCATCGAAGGCCGTCTTCCAGGTCGGGAACTTGACCTGTCCGAGCCTGCGTGACGGCGATCAGCAACGGATCAGTGCGCCCGGGCGCACCCGGCCTCCGGCACCGATGATGGGGGCATGCGAATCGACGTGCTCGGTGCCGTGCGGGCGCTGCGCGACGACGGCAGCCCGGTCGGCCTCGGCGGTCCCCGCCACCGCGAGGTGCTGGCCCGCCTCGTCGCCGCCGAAGGGCGGCTGGTCACCACCGACACCCTCGTCGGCGACCTCTGGGCCGAGCCACCGGCCCGCGCGGTCGGCGCGCTGCGGACGTTCGTCGCCGCGCTGCGCCGCGCCCTGGAACCCGGCCGATCGCCCCGCACCCCACCGCGGGTGATCGTCACCGAAGGCCCCGGATACGCCCTGCGGCTGCCCCGCGAAGACGTCGACGTCCACCGGTTCGAGGACGCGCTCGCCCGCACCCGCCACTCCCCCGGCGCGGTGACCGAACTCAGTGCGGCGCTCGCGGCCTGGCGCGGCCCCGCCTACGCCGACGTGCCGGATTCGCCGTGGGCACACCGCGAACGGACCCGGCTGGAGGAACTCCGGCTGGCGGCGCTGGAGCTGCGCGCCCGCATCCTCCTCGACACCGGGGAAGGCGCCGACCTCGTCGCCGAACTCGGCGCGCACGTCACCGAACACCCGTGGCGCGAGCCGGCCTGGGGACTGCTGGCCCGCGCCTTGCACCAGGCGGGCCGCCAGGCCGACGCGTTGGCGGCCCTCCGCCGCGCCCGCTCGATGCTCGTCGACCAGCTCGGCCTCGATCCCGGCCACGACCTGCAACGGCTGGAGACCGACATCCTGGCCGGGCCCGCTCACGGCTCGCCGAACGCGTGGACCGGCTCCGGTGTCCGGCTCGGCCCACGCACCACCGTGGACCTCGCCCGCACCCTCGCGCTGGCCGGCGGCGACGCGCTGATCCACTCCCGGCGCGACCGACTCGCCGCGATCCACGCCGCCGAACGCACCGGCGACCTTCGCCTGACCGCCCGGATCATCGGCGCCTACGACGTGCCCGCCATCTGGAGCCGCGCCGACGACCCCGAGCAGTCCCGGGCGGTCGTCACCGCCGCCGAACGCACGCTCACCCGGCTCGGCCCGGACGAGCCCGCCGAGCTCCGGGCGCGGCTCCTGGCCACCATCGCCGTCGAAAGCCGCACCGCCGACCTGGCCGCGGCCGAGCTCAGCCGCGCCCGGCAGGCCGCCCACCAAGCCGAAGCGCTGGCCCGGGAGCTGGGCGATCCCGCACTGCTGGCGTTCGCGCTCAACGGCGTGTTCCTGCAGTCCTTCACCCGCCCCGGCCTCGCGGCCACGCGCGACGGGATCGGCACCGAGATCCTCGACCTGGCGACCCGGCACGGCCTGCCGAACTTCGCGGTCCTCGGCCGGCTCGCCCGCCTGCAATCCGCCTCGGCGCTCGGCGACCTGGACACCGCGGCCGCCCACGCGACGGCGGCCGAACAGCTCGCCGCCACCACCGAGGCGCCGCTCGTCGGCGTCCTCACCGCCTGGTTCCGAGCCCGCGTCACGGCCACCCGCAGCACCGAGCCCGGCGGACCGGCCCCCGCCACGGCCGCGGCGCAGTACCGCGCCGCCGAGGAGGCCCTCCGGTCCGCCGGAATGCCCGGGCTGCACCGCGGCCTGTTCCCGCTCGCCCTGCTGGGTTTGCGCCTGCTGCACGACCGTCCCGCCCCCACCGACCGGCACCTGGACTGGGGGCCGTACCTGCCCTGGGCACGTCCCCACGTGCTGCTCGCCCAAGGCCGTGACGAGGACGCCCGCACCGCACTGGCGGCGGCGCCGGAGCCGCCGCCCGACCACCTGCAGGAGGCGATGTGGTGCCTGACCGCCCACACCGCGGTTCGCCTCGGCGAACGCGAAGCCGCCGCTAGGGCGGCGGCCGCCCTGCACGCCGCGCACGCGGAAGACGCCGGCGGCGCCAGCGGACTGCTGACCCTGGGCCCGGTGGCGCGGTACCTGGCGAACGCGGAGACACTCGCCGGCCAGGTCGCTCGGAGGGACGCTTCCGCGGAACGCGGTCGCCCGCGGTGAACGCCTCGCAGCAGCAGCAGCTCGCACGCGGGGCGGTGACCCCGACGCGACGCTCGAGTAGGTGCGCCGGCGCGAACGGGAAGGCACGCCGACTTACGAGATTTGCTGCGCCGTGCCGCGGCGACGCTCAAGGGTCGGCACCGTGGTGGCGAGCCGGGCCGGGCGGTGCTTTCCCCCGGGTGGCGTAATCCGTCAGTTTCTGCCCGGAGTCCGGCGGGACGGTGTTAACTTCCGTCCGTCATCCGCTGCCCGAGCGAGGTGTTCGAGTCACAGTGACACTGCACACGGACAAGTTCGCCGCCTACCTGCGCATGCTGAAAGACCGCAGCGGGCAAGGCTATGAACGGCTCGGCAAGCAGGCCGGGGCCAGTGGCTCCAGCCTGCACCGGTACTGCTCCGGCAAGAGCGTCCCCGCCGACTACCGCGTCGTCCACTCGTTCGGCAAGGTCTGTGGCGCCTCCCCGGCGGAGCTGCGGGAACTGCACCAGCTGTGGGCCCTGGCCGACGCCGGCCGCGTCGACGAAGCGGAGCAGACCGGGACCGGTGAGGACGCCGCGCCGCCACGCCGTCGGCGCGCCTACGCCGCGACGGCCATCGCGGTCGTGGTGCTGCTGGCGGCCGGTTTGGTCTGGCTCACCGCCGACGCGTCCGCACCGGCGACCGGCCGGTACGCCGACCGGATGCTGTTCTCCCCGGGGTGCCGGCCGCCGGTCAGCATGGGGCAGCACGACGAGTGCGTCACCGAGGTGCAGAACCTGCTGGTCGCGGCCCACGGGCGGCTTTCGGTCGACGGCTCGTTCGGGCCGGAGACGCTGCGCCGGGTCACCGCGTTCCAGGTGCTGGCCGGCCTGCCCGCCCGCGGTGTGGTCGACGAGGCCACCAAGACCGCGCTGTACGACCGCCGGGCCAGCATGGCGACCTGGCCGGCGGCCATGGTGGAGCAGCGGGTCCGGGCCGTGTTCACCGAAGCGCCGGACACCGCGGTCGCGATCGCGCGCTGCGCCTCGTTCCTCGATCCGCTCTGGGTGCTGCCGAACACGAACGGCAGCCGCAACTGGGGCGTCTTCCAGATCTCCGACGCCCGGCTGCTGGAGCTGGGCGGCACGCCGCGGCAGGCGTTCGACCCCGTCTGGAACATCGATGCGGCGCACCGCCTGTGGAGCGTGCGCCACGACTTCCACGACTGGCCGGCCTGCTCGGCGGCGCTGACGAGCCCGCTGCCGCACTGAGCCGGCCGGGCGCCGGGAATCCCCAGGTTCCCCGGCGCCCCGGCCGCCTCAGACCGTGCCGTTCTCCCACCACCACGACCGGCCGAGGTCGGCCCGGCTGTCCACGTGCTGGTGGTCGGTGTTGTAGGTCTCCAGTCCGGAGAACCCGCACGTCTCGGCCTTCTGGTAGACGGTCTTGTTGGCCACGCCCGGCACGTTCAGGTCGGCGGCGGTGCCGTACAGGTGCATGCTGTCGCTCGCGCCGCCGATCTCCGCGTTGTGCGCGATGCTGCGGAACCCGGAGTTCACCGTGATCGGCTTGTTCCCGAGCTTCTTGCGCAGCGCCTCCAGCTTGTACATGCAGCGCCGGGCGTTCTCCTTGGCGGTGGCCGCGCTGACCTTGCCGCCGTTGAAGGTGCCGCTGTCGCGGTCGGTGAACTCGCTGAAGTTGAAGTGGACGGTGGACCCGTCGCTCTGCTCCAGCGCGTTGAGCGCGGCCTGGGTGCCCGGGCCGACCTGGGCGTCGGCGCCGAGGCCGTAGGCCGCCTGGAACCTGCGGACCGCCGCCGCGGTGCCGGGGCCGAACTCGCCGTCGATCGAGACGCGGCTCTGGGCGGCGTGGTCGGCCGCCCAGCCGGCGACCCGGATCTGGAGCTCGGTGACGTCGGCGCCCGTGCTGCCCTCCTTCAGCGTGCGGGACCACGGGTAGGCCTGGGCGGTGCCGGTCAGCAGCAGCGGACTCACCGCGGCGGCCGCGCCGAGCACGACCGCGCCGCGGAGTACCGAGCGGCGGCTCATGGGGAGACTCATTCTCGTCCTTTCCTAGCGGGGATTTCAGCGGTTGGCGAGCTGGTCGAGGTCGGCCTGGGTGCCGTTGAAGACGTCGCCGGTGGCCGGCGCGGGGATGCCGGCGGGGATGGCCGCGTCGGTGTACTGCCACATCAGCCAGGTCTTCGAGCCGGCGGGCAGCGCCGGCTGCGTGACGGACTGCCGGTAGTCCGCGAGCTGCATCGGGTAGGCCGAAAGGGCCGTGGTGCCGCCCAGGCACGCGTCCAGGAACGACTTCTGGGTGTAGATGATCGGGGTCCGGCCGAACGCCGCCTGGACCTTGTCCAGCCACGCCTTGGCGTCGGCGACGGTGACGTACGGCGGGCAGCCGCCGGAGCCGTCGTCCTTCCACTCCAGGTCGAACACGGGCGGCAGGTCACCGGCGCGCTTGCCGGTGTACCCGGTGGCCTTCACGGCGGCGACGAACCGGTCGGCCTGCGCGCCGCCGGTGCCGGCCGCGGTGCCCGTGTAGAAGTGGTACGGCCCCACGGCCAGGCCGGCGTTGCGCGCGGCGGGCAGGTCGGTGGCCAGGTAGTCGTCGGTGACGTTCAGGCCGCGCGTCGCTTTGACGGTCGCGAATTCGACGCCGGACGCCTTCACCGCGCTCCAGTCGATCGGCGCGCCCCCGGGGTGCTGGTACTTCGCCGTGTCGACGCCGTCGATCGGGTGCCCGGCGGGCTTCGGCGGCGTGCAGTAGGTGTTGCGGCTGGACCAGTCGGTGACCTTCGCCCAGGTGGTGGGCCCGGCGACGCCGTCGGCACTGGCGTTGACGCAGTGCTGGAACTGGATCACGCGGGTGCGGGTGCCGTCTCCGAACTGGCCGTCGATCGTCAGCGGCGGGTAGTGCCCCGGCTCCATGGCGAGGTTCAGCCGGCACTGGAGTTCCTTGACGTCCGTGCCGCTGGAGCCGCTCTGCAAGGTCGGGCGGGCGGTGGAAAGGCCGCACACGACGCTCTGCGCGGCGTCGGCGGTGCCCTGGGTGGCGCACTTGCGCGGCCGCGCGGACCAGGAGTTGAGGGCGGCCCAGGTGTTCGGCCCGATCTGGCCGTCCACGCTCAGGGCGGCGCACTTCTGGAACACGCGGACCCGGGCGTCGGTCGCCGGGCCGAAGGTGCCGTCCGCGCCGACGGGCGTGTACCGGCTCGCCTTGGTCGCCAGGTTCAGTTCGCACTGCGCCTCGGCGACCGCGGCGCCGGTCGCTCCTTGTTTCAGGGTGGGCTGGGTACTGGTGTGCCCGCACACCGCAACGGGTTCGGCCGCAAC
This sequence comes from Amycolatopsis sp. CA-126428, assembly GCF_002904335.1. Lineage (GTDB taxonomy): Bacteria > Actinomycetota > Actinomycetes > Mycobacteriales > Pseudonocardiaceae > Amycolatopsis. Next base: position 27,119 of record NZ_PPHF01000137.1, read on the forward strand.
CGCGGCTGCGGCGGGGAACACCAGCAGCACCGCGACGGCCAGAGCGAGTCTTTGCATGGCGAGAAGGCTGGCAGCGGCCGGCCCGCCGATCCCCCTCCGGCGGCCGACCCGGGACGCCGGGACGGTCCCACCCCGCCGGACCAGCGGGAACGCCACCCGCCTGGGACACGGCGGGGACGCTGAGCCGGCCGGCCACGCTCGATCGGGGCGCCGGACGGTGCCGCCGGATCATCGAAATCCGCGGCGCGCATGGAGTTGACCGGCGGCCCGCGCCGCCTGCGCGCTCCACCTCGGACCGCGAGGCGAGGACCCCGCCTCCTTGCTCGCCCACGAACGCCGGCCCAAGCCCCGGACCACCGGCGGCAGCGTGATTCGGCAGTCGGTCGCCGAGATACCGACATTCGGCGGTAGATGACGGTCCGACTTGTCTGATTGGATCGCCCCAGCACGTTTTACAACGTTGTAAAAATGAAGGGTCCCGCCGATGAGAAGAGCCGCTTCCGCCTTCCTCGCCCTGCTCGTGGGGCTGGGCGTGGCGTCGGGAACGCCACCCGCCGGTGCCGCCGAGCCGGTGCACGGCCTGCAGGCCGAGTACTTCACCCCGTCGGCGCCGGGCGCGCACGACTTCGCGAACCTGGCCGGCACCGCGCTCGACGGAGAGGTCGACCACCCCGACCTGACCTCGGTCTTCGGCCTGGTCGCCGGGCGCACCGAGAACACGACCGCCCGGTGGACCGGGCAGCTCGCCGTGCCGCAGACCGGCGACTACACCTTCTACGCCATCGGTGACAACGGGTTCCGGCTCTTCATCGACGGCACGCCGGTGATCGACCACTGGGTCGGCGACTGGGACAAGGAGCAGACCAGCGCGCCGGTCACGCTGACCGCCGGCAAGCAGTACGGCTTCAAGCTGGAGATGTTCCAGGACACCGGCGGCGCCAACATGTTCCTGCGCTGGTCGAGCGCGGCCATCGCGAAGCAGATCGTGCCGCTCTCGGCGTTCACGCCGCCGGCCGGCTACCAGGTCGTGCCGCGCACGGCGGACATCTCCCGGGACGGCCGCACGCTCACGGCCGACTTCGACGGCCGGGTCTCGGGGACGAACGACCTGAAAGACCACCTGCGCATCGAGGTCGACGCGACGCCGATGCCGGTCTCGTCCATCACGGCGACCCGCACCCGGGCCACGATCCAGCTGGCCGAAAAGGTCCTGAAGGGCCAGCGGGTCACGCTGTACTACGACGGCGCGGGCGCGCTCGCGGTGAACGGCACGAAGATCGGCAAGGCCGGGCGGATCGTCGCGAACGCCTCGACGGAACGCCTCCGGACGCCGTGGGGCGAGAACGCCGACACGCGCCACCCGCTGCCGGAGTACCCGCGGCCGCAGCTCGAGCGCGACAAGTGGGTCAACCTCAACGGCCCGTGGGAGTTCTCGGCCGCCAAGGAGGGCCAGCAGCCCACGTTCGGCAAGCGGCTGCCCGAGAAGGTGGTCGTGCCCTACCCGATCGAGTCGCAGCTCTCCGGGCTCGAACGGCACGAGGACCACATGTTCTACCGCCGCACGGTGACCGTCCCGCGCGACTGGAACATCGGCGGCGGGCAGCGCCTCAAGCTCAACTTCGGCGCGGTCGACTACCAGGCCAAGGTGTGGGTGAACGGCAAGCCCGTCGCGGAGCACACCGGCGGCTACACGGCGTTCAGCGCCGACATCACCGACGCCCTCAAGCGCGGTGACGAGCAGGAGATCGTCGTCGCCGTCACCGACACGACCGGGCCGTACCAGCCCAAGGGCAAGCAGTCCGCCAACCCCGGTGGCATCTTCTACACGCCGTCGTCGGGCATCTGGCAGACGGTGTGGCTGGAGCCGGTGGCGGCCCAGGGCATCGACGAGATCAAGACGACGCCCGACCTCACCACCAATTCGCTGGCCCTCACCGTCAAGTCCGCGGGCAACGCCACCGTCACCGCGGTCGCCAAGGACGCGCGCGGCCGGCCGGTCGGCACGGTCACCGGGCCGGCGAACGCGAACCTGAAGCTGGCGGTGCCGAACCCGCACCTGTGGACGCCGGACGACCCGTACCTGTACCAGCTGGAGATCAAGCTGGGCGGCGACAAGGTCAAGAGCTACTTCGGCATGCGGTCCACCGGCATCACGAACGTCGGCGGCACGCCGAAGCTGACGCTCAACGGCAAGCCGTTCTTTTCGCTGATGCAGCTGGACCAGGGCTTCTACCCGGACGGCCTGAACACCGCGCCGAGCGACGAGGCCCTCGTCTTCGACCTGAAGGCGCAGAAGGACCTCGGCTTCAACGCCGTCCGCAAGCACATCAAGGTCGAGCCCGCCCGCTGGTACTACCACGCGGACCAGCTCGGATTGCTGGTGTGGCAGGACTTCGTGTCCGTCGAGGACGGCAACGACCCCGCGGCGCAGCAGGCGTGGCTCAGCCAGGGCCTGGAAGAGATGCACCAGCTGCAGAACTTCCCGTCCGTCTACGCCTGGATCGTGTTCAACGAAGGCTGGGGCGAGTGGGACAAGGCCGCGACCGGCCGGATCACCGACCAGGTCAAGGCCACCGACCCGAGCCGGATCGTCAACGCCCACAGCGGGGTGAACTGCTGCGCCTCCAAGGGCGACTCGGGCGCGGGCGACGTCATCGACCACCACGACTACAACAACACCGACCCGGCCCGCTCCGACGGCAAGCGCGTCGCGATGGACGGCGAGCACGGCGGCTTCACGCTGCGCACGCCGGGTCACCAGTGGCCGGGTGCGCCGATCGCGATCTACAGCGGCGTGGCGGACAAGGCGGCGCTGACGGCGAAGTACGTCGACAACACCCGCACGTTCTACCTCGGCCAGGCTCGCGCCGAGCTGTCGGCGTCGGTCTACACGCAGGTCACCGACCTGGAAGGCGAGCTGAACGGGCTCTGGACGTACGACCGCAAGCGCCTCAAGGTCGACCCGGGCCCGGTCCGCGAGATCAACCGCCGGGTGATCGCGGCCGGTGCCGACGCGGGCAAGCCGTACCCGTACGCGGGCAAGGGCGCCTGGAACCTCGACGAGCGCCGGGGAACGACCGCGAGGGACTCCAGCGGCGGCGACAACCCGCTGACGCTCACCCCGTCCGGTGCCGCGTTCGAGGACGGCGCGCTGCAGTTCACCGGTGGCTCCGCCGACACCTACGGCCCGGTCGTCGACACGACCGGTGGCTACACGGTGTCCGCGAAGGTGCGGCTCGACCAGGTGCCCGGCAACTACGCGACCGCGGTGAGCCAGGACGGCCGGGAGCGGGAAAGCCCCTTCTACCTGCAGTACGGGCAGGGCGCGTTTGCCCTTCAGCACGCCCGGCGGCAACCGGGCCCGGTACGAGGTCGTCCCGGAGCTCGGCCGCTGGTACGAGCTCACGGGCGTGCGGGCCGGCAACGAGATCCGGCTCTACGTGGACGGTGTGAAGGTGGCGACGGCCCCGGCCGGGCCGGCCCTCGTCAGCACCGGCGCGTTCACGGTCGGACGGGCCAAGTACGACGGCCGCAACGTCGACTTCTGGAGCGGCGCGGTCGACGACGTCGCAGTGACCGGCAAAGCGCTGACGGACGCGGAGGTGGGTCAGCACTCCTGATCCCGGGAGGAGCACGTGGTGACCGGACGGCCGGCTTTTCGGCCGTCCGGTCACCACGCCGCCCGCCGTGGGGACATTGCCCTCGCATTGCCGGAACCGGCGGCGTCCGGTGTGGACGGTGGGGGTCAGACCTGCGTGCGGCCGCCGTCGACGAACCACTCGCTGCCGGTGATGTAGCTGCTGTCGCCGCAGGCGAGGAACAGGGTGGCCGCGGCGATCTCCTCGGGTCGTCCGACGCGGCGCAGCGGGATGCCGGCGGCCCCGGCGGCTTGGAAGGCTTCGGCGTCCGCTTGCCCCGGCCTGGCGCGGATGTAGCCGGGACTGATGGCGTTCAAGCGAATCCCGCGATCTCCCAGTTCGACGAGGCGACCCTCACCGACGCGGGCATGGCGGTGGCCGAGAAGGCCGCACCCGGCCATGTGGCGGCCGTCCGGCGGTATGTGTTCGACGCGCTCCGGCCGGAGCAGGTGGCCGAGTTGTCCGGCATCGGCAGCCGGATCGCCACTCAGGTCGAAGGCGAGCACACCGGGACGCCGTTCCCCGGACGGACCCCGCGACGGCTCTGACCGCACCGCCGCGCGCCGGTCAAGGCTCCGGCACCCGCCAGGAGCTGCCGGTATGGCCAGGTCTCGCCAACACGGACCGTGTTGGTGGGATATTTGCCGTCGAGCGTCTTGACGTCACCCCGATCCGGGCGGTTTACTGGCAGTTGCCTCGATGGAACCGGTTCCGCGGCCGCCACCTGGAACACTCCAGCATCTCGGGTTGGTGGATGCCCCACTGCTTCGAACGTCACGCCCGTCGGTTCGCTCACGGGGCGTGACGAACCTTCAGTGGCAAATCCGCCACCTCACCCGAATGCCGGTGCGAGCCGTGCGCTCGCCTCGGCGTATGGATCACGACCGACCAGGTGGGCTCGATGAGATCAAGGACGTTCTCCCGACCACGACGCGCCACAGCGCCGCAGCGCCGCAGTGCCACCGACCGCGCCCGAAGGGCGCATTCGCCGTTCGCACCGGCCGAGTGGTGTCCCGTGTCCGCGGAATCGAGTCATTCCCGCGGAACTCCGGTGCGGTCGCGGGGTAACACCATTCCCCGGCAGTAGGCTGCCGTTTTCGCGAGCGATATCAAACGACGTCCAGGCGTTTCAGTCGCTCAGCGATGTCAGCGCGACCGTGCGTTCCCTCGGCAACTGTGACGCGCCTCCGCGATTGCATTAATTCAGATCTCCGCAGTGCCTGTGCAAAATTTCGTCACCAAAGTGAGGAGATTCCTATGCGAAATATGGTGAATCGGGCTACCGGTTGCCGGCCTCGAGAGTCACGGCTCCGGACCCGGGCCGTTCTCACCGCCGCCCTCGCTCTTGCGCTGGCCGGAAGCACCGCCTTCGTAGCCGGCGCGAGCGAAACCAGCGAACCGGGCTCGGCAGCCGCTTCGGGCAACTCCATCGCGGCGGATGCCGGCTGGGTGGACGTGGACCAGGCCCGGTACCAGCGCGAACTGACCGACTACCAGGGCATCGTGCCGCCACCCGTGCCGGCCGGGACGACGAGGGTCCCCGAGTTCCACACCGACTGCACGATCGCGAACGAAGCCAAGGACGACGCGATCGTCTTCCCCCGCCTGTCCGGCGCCTCCCACATGCACACGTTCTTCGGGCCGAGGAACGACGCGTTCATGACAACGGAAGCGCTGCTGGCCGCCGGGTCGACGACGTGCAACTCCCCTGGTGACAACGCCGCTTACTGGGTACCGCAGCTGCAGAGGAACGGTGTGGCCGTTCCGTTCAAGAGCATGCGCGTCTACTACGGTTCCCGGGTCTCCGACCCGTCGGCCGTCCGGCCGTTCCCGCCGGGACTGGTGATGGTGCAGGGTGATGCCAAGCTGCAGGTACCCACCCAGAAGGGTCAGGGAAACCAGTTCTGGTGCGCGGGCAGCGCCGAGGTCGGGCGAAGCGCCGACGGGAACTGGCCTGTTTGCGCTCCTGGCGGGAACCTGATCTACCAGCTCGTGTTCAAGGATTGCTGGGACGGCAAGCACATCGACTCGCCCGACCACAAGTCGCACATGGGCGACCCGGTCGCCGGCAAGTGCCAGGGGAACTACCCGGTCGCGGTGCCGAACCTTTCGTACATGGTCAACTACGACATCCTGGGCGGCGACGGCCTCGCGCTGTCCTCGGGAATGGCGTCGTCGATGCACGGTGACTTCATGAACGGCTGGGACCACGTCAAACTGGCCGCACTGGTCAAGACCTGCCTGAACCAGAACGCGAAGTGCGGGACCACGCCGAGCTTCACCGGCGGCTGAGAGCGACGGCAAGCGGCCGCCGTGCCGTGTCGCCCCGATCGGCCGGCACGGCGGCCTTCGTCTCGGAATTCAGGGAGAAACGACGTGATCTCACCCGAAAAATCACGCCGGCGCCTCGCAGTTCATCTGCGGAATCATGGCGCTGGCCGCCCGACACCCCACCGGGGCCGCTATTCGACCAGCCCGGAGAGCCGGCCCTGTTCTTGCAGGACTCGCGAAGCCAGGCTCACGGTCTGCGGCTCTTTGCCGGACGACTTCTCGCCGAGCGCCAAACGTTCCTGTTGGTCCAGGTGATCGCGCAGGCACTTTTTGAAGTAGTCGTCGAAGTCCGCCTCGCGCAAAGCGCCGGCGTGCGTGATCTGGTTCGGGGAAACCATTCCGGGCATCTCCATTCCCTTGTGGGGGTTCTCCGCCGGGAGGCCGGCCTGATCGTGCAGCCGCCGCAGCTCCAGCAGCTCCGATTTCGTCGAGGCGCCGGCTTTTCCGCCGAGGTCGCGGACGGCTGCGGTTCCGGTGTGACTGTCGACGAGGTCGAGCATCGGAACAAGCTGCTCGTCCATGGCTGTGGTGATCTCGATCCAAGCGCGGTCCGTGGCGGTGAACGACGACGCCGCAGTAGGGGCGGATGTATTCGCGGACGGATTTCCGGAGTGGCTGTGAAGCCCGGTGGCGCAGCCGCCGACCAAAACCATGCCCACGATGCCCAATCCGAGGAAAATGCGCATGTGTCGATTACAGGCCATCCCCTCCGGCCGAGTCAACATGTCTTCGTTCTTTTACCGCAGAAAGAGCTCAGTACACCGAACGCAGCAGTTCGGCGACTTCCGCCTCCGAGGGCAGGCGCGGCGCGTTCTTGGTGACGACGTCGGCGACCGCGGCTGCCGCTATCGCCGGGATGTCCTCGCGGGTGACGCCGAGTTCGCGCAACGGGCGCTTGATCCCGATCGCGCCCGAGATCTCCCGGACCGCGAGAACCGCCGCGCCGGCCCAGCCCGCTGCCGGTGTCACGTGCAGCGCGCGAGCCGTCGCCTCGTACGCCGCCGCGGCGGCCGGTGCGCTGAACGCCATCACCTCCTCCAGCACCGCGGCCAGCGCGACACCGTGCGGGGTGCCCGTGTGCGCGGTCAGCGCGTGGCCGATGCCGTGGACCAGGCCGAGGCCGGACAACGTGAGCGCGTGCCCGGCCAGGTGCGCGCCGAGCATCAGCTCGGACCGCGCCTGCAGGTCTCCGCCGTCGCGGTAGGCGACCGGCAACCAGCGGCCGACCAGGCCGACCGCCTGCGCGGCGTAGGCCGCCGAGAACGGCGTGGATCCTCGTGATGCCAGGGACTCGATGCCGTGGACCAGGGCGTCCAAGCCGGTCGCCGCGGTGATCCGGGCGGGCAGCCCGAGGGTGAGCTCCGGGTCCAGCACGGCGATCCGCGGCTCGACCGAGGTGTGTCCGATGTAGACCTTCCGGCGCGCGCAGACGTCCTCGGTGACGCCGAACCCGTTGGTTTCCGCACCGGTGCCGGCCGTCGTCGGGACGGCGATCAGTGGCAGGCCGTCGGAGGCATCCCACAGCCGGTCGGCGTCCGCGGCCGAGGCGCCCGGGTTTCCGGCGAGCAGGGAGATGCCCTTGGCCGCGTCCAGTGCCGAGCCGCCGCCGAGCGCGAGCACCACCGAATCACCGAAGCCGCGCAGCGCGGCGGCGCCGCGGTCGAGTTCCGCCGTCGACGGGTTCGGGCCGATGTCCTCGTGCACGGCGTGCTCGATCCCGGCGGCGGCCAGGATCTTCTCGACACGCTCGACGATCCCGGTGGCTCGCAACCCCCGGTCGGTGACCACGAAGACCCGGCCGTGGCCCAGGCTGTCGACGAAACCGGGCAGCTCGGCGACGACGCCGGGGCCGTATTCGGTGCGGCCGGCCGGCTCGACGGACAGGCGCATGCTGGTCTCCTTCAGACGGCCGGGAAGCTGGGCAGCGGCAGCCGGAAGTCCTGGCCGGCCCACGTTTCGTACAGGCGGATCGGGCTCATTTCGCCGGCGAGGTCGCCGTAGGCCGCCTTCGCGCGACAGAAGATCTGCTCGACGAGCGCGGAAAGCTCGGCCGGCACTCCGACCTCGCGGCCGAGGTCGACGGCCAGGCCGAGGTCCTTGCAGGCCAGCACCATCGCGAACGAGTCGTCGTAGTCGCCGTCGGCCAGTACCGACAGCACGTCGTTCTCGAGGAAGTGCGACGCGGCCGGGCCGGCCAGCAGCGCCGAGCGCAGCACACCCAGGTCGACGCCCGCCTTGACGCCCATGGCCAGGACCTCGGACGCCGCCACCAGGTGGCAGAACCACAGCAGGTTGATCATCAGCTTGACGGTGTAGCCGTGCCCGGCCGCGCCGACGTGCAGGATCTTCTCCGGGTCGCCGAGGATTTCCAGCAGCGGCCGCACTTCGCGGAAGTCGCCCGCGTCGCCGCCCACGAAGATCTGCAGCAGGCCGGCCTCGGCTCCGCGGGCCATGCCGCTGACCGGCGCGTCGAGCCGCCGGACGCCGCGCGCGTCGAGGACCTCTTCGGCGACGCGCCGCGCCGCCGCGGGCGTGGAGGTGGACATGTCGATCCAGAGCGCCCCCGGCGAGAGCGCTTCGGCCGCTCCGCCGCACAGGAGGACGTCCTCGACGACGTGGGGTGCCGGGAGCATCGTGATGAGCACGTCGACGCCGTTCGCGCAGGTGGCGGGGCTGTCCACCCAGCGGGCGCCCAGTTCGAGGTGTTCGAGCGCCGCCTCGGAGCGGACGTCGTGGACGGTGACGTCGTGGCCGGCGAGGATCAGGTGCCGGGCCATGGGCCGGCCCATGTTGCCGAGGCCGATGAAACCGATCTTCATGCTAGGTCTCCGGGAGGTTGAGCCAGGTGGTCTTGAGAGCGGTGTAGGCGTCGAGGGCGTGCAACGACTTGTCGCGGCCGGCCCCCGTGGCCTTGAAGCCGCCGAACGGGGTGATCACATCGCCGGCGTCGAAGGTGTTGATCCACACCGTGCCGGCGCGTAGCCGCTTCGCGACCCGGTGGGCCGTCGTGACGTCGCCGGTCCAGACCGACGCGACCAGGCCGAAGTCCGTGTCGTTGGCCAGCCGGACGCCTTCCGCCGGCGAACCGTCGTAGGTCAGCACGGCCAGCACCGGGCCGAAGACCTCTTCGCGCTCGATCGTCGTTCCAGGCCGGACATCGTCCACGATGGTCGGTTCCATCGCCAGGCCCTCGCACCGGCCCCCGAGGACGATCTTCCCGCCTTCGGCCCGGGCGGCGTCCAGGTGACCGAGGACGCGGTCGCGCTGGACGTCGTCGACGAGCGGGCCGAGCACGGTCGCCGGGTCGAGCGGGTCGCCGGGCCGGAAGGTCTCCCCGGTGAGCTTCACGAGCTCGGCGAGCAGGTCGTCCTTCAGCGCGGCGGGCACGATCACCCGAGAGCCGGCGTTGCACGTCTGGCCGGCGTTGGAGAAGATGCCCCACGCCACCGCCGACGCCGCGGCGGACAGGTCCGCGTCCGGCAGGATCAGCTGCGGCGACTTGCCCCCGGCCTCGACCGCGACCTGCTTGCCGTTCGACTCCCCGGCGTAGACCTGGAACAGCCGTGCGACTTCCGCGGAGCCGGTGAAGGCGATCTTGTCCACGCCGGGATGCCGACCGAGGGCCTGCCCGACAACTTCGCCGCGGCCCGGGACGACGTTGAGCACGCCGTCCGGCAGGCCGGCCTCGCTCGCCAGCCGCGCCAGGAGCAGCGCGGCCAGTGACGTCTGCTCGGCGGGCTTGAGCACGACCGAGTTGCCGGTGGCCAGGGCCGGGCCGAGCTTCCAGGACGCGATGAGCAGGGCGTAGTTCCACGGCACGACCGCGCCGACGACGCCGAGGGGCTCGCGCGTGATCCACGCCAGCGCGTCGCCCGGTGCCGGCGCGACTTCGTCGTAGGTCTTGTCGATCGTCTCGGCGTACCAGGCGATCGTCTCGGCGGTCTTGGCGACGTCGACGCGCTGCGACTCGCTGATCGGCTTGCCCATTTCGAGGGTGTCGAGCAGGGCCAGCTCCGCGGTGTGCGCGGTGATCGCGTCGGCCCAGCGCAGCAGGATCCGCTTGCGCTCCCGGGGCGGCAGGTCGCGCCAGCGTCCGTCCTCGAAAGGACTCGCGGGCCGCCCGCACGGCCCGGTCGACGTCCTCGGCACTGCCCGCCGGGAGGTGCGCGAGCACGCGGCCGTCCCGGGGGGAAACGCTCGGGAACGTCTCGTCCGAAGTGGACTCGACGTGCCGGCCGCCGAGGAACGGCCGGGTCTCGGGCGTCAGCCGCTCCGCCGCCGCGAGCCAGTCCTGGTGGGTCAGATCCGCCACCGCTGCACCGCCTTCTCGTCGAGTTCGATCCCCAGGCCGGGCCGCTGCGGGACCTCCAGTTCGCCGGCCGCGGTGATCATCACGGGTTCGGTGAGCATGAAGTCCCGGCGCTCGGGCGTCCACCGGGGCGGGTCCCAGGGGAATTCGAAGAACGGGCCGCCGCCGACCCCGGCCGAGACGTGCAGGTTGGCCAGCACGCCGATGCCGTTGGTCCAGCTGTGCGGGGTGAACGCGCGGTGCTTGAGCTGGGCGAGCTCGGCCAGCGTCCGGGCCCGGTGCATGCCGACCGCCAGCACGACGTCCATCTGGTAGACGTCGAGGACGTCTTCTTCGAGGTAGCGCAGCAGCTCCGGCACCGAATGGTGCATCTCCCCCGCCGCGATCCGCACGCCGGGGTTTTCCGCGCGGAGCGCCTTGAAGCCGGCTGTGTCGTTGTACGGCAAGGGTTCTTCGACCCAGAACACGTCCAGTTCGGCCAGCCGGCGCACCAGCTTGCGGGTCTTCACCAGGTCCGACGCGGGTGCGGTGTCGCCGGCCATCCGCCAGGACTGGTTGAGGTCGACCATGATGCCGAAGTCCGGGCCGAGGGCGTCGCGGACAGCGGTGACGGCGGCGACACCCTCGTCGGCGCGGTCCCGGTCGATCCGGATCTTCATCGCCCGGAACCCGGCCTCGCGGGCCCGCAGGGCCGTCTCCGCGCGTTCGGCCGGCGGCTTCAGCTCGGCCGAAGAGGCGTACGCGGGCAGCGAGCGGGCGGAGTTCCCGAACAGCGTCGCCACCGGCAGGCCGGCGACCTGGCCGATGATGTCCCAGAGCGCGACCTCGAGGGGCCAGTAGCGGCCGCCGTGGAAGTTGGCGGTTTCGATGGCCTTGACGTGCCGCACGATGTCGAGTGGGTCTTCGCCGAGGAACAGGTGCTCGACGGCCTCGAAGCCGGCCATGGTGTCGCCGGAGCCGATGCCGGTGACGCCGTCGTCGGTGTGCACCCGCACGATCGTGGCGTCGAAGTGCCGTCGCGGTTCCGGGTCCCAGGCCGCGGCGAGCGGCGGGTCCAGCTCCAGCCGCAGCCGGTCGAGGGCGATGGCGGTGATCTTCATCGGATGGCCGCCAGCCCGGGCGCGGTGCGGGCCAGGACCTCCGGGTCCGGTGCGTAGAACGGGTTGGCCGGCCCGGTGCGCGCGGCGTCGAGCACGACGTCGATCGTCGGTGTGCCGAGGACCGCGGCGCGGATCGCCCGGAAGGCCGCCAGACGCTGGTTCGCGAAGGCCTCGTCCAGGTCGCTCACGTCGGGGTTCACCCAGATCGCGGCGATGATCAGCAACGCGCCGGCCTCGCCCGCGGGCAGGTCCCCGGCCTCGACGGCGTCGGCCACGCCCCGGGCGAGCCCGGCCTGCGCGGCGCCCCAGGTGGCCCGCTGGTGCAGATCGGTCCCGGCGGCGGCCTTGGGCACGAAGAGCGTCGGCGGCTGCACCGGCACGGACGGGCGCAGCACGGTCACGAACGGCACGTGGCCCGCGCTCGGCGTGGCCAGCGCGGTCGCCCACGCGGCTTCCACCGGGCCGCCCCGGCGACCCAGCACGATGTTCGTGTGGGCGGCGTTGGTGCCCTCGCCGACGAAGGCTTCGCCGATGAGCGCGGTGGACGCGAAAGTCATGGGGGCTCCAGGTCGACGGGGGGTGCGGCGGGATCGACGGTAGGAGCGCGCGGAAACCGTGGACAAGGTCCGGCCGGACATTGCAACGCGGGTTGCGCTGACGCCAACTCGCGCGCTCGCCGACGGTTGCTAATTTCGGGGACATGACACTCCCGGACGACGGTGCCCGGCAGCAGGGGCACGGCCTGCGCCGTGACCTGGACCTGCTGGAGGCGCTCGCCTCCCCCGAGGCCCAGCGCGCCGGCGAACTGGGGGTCGTCCGCCTCGCCCAGCTCACCGGCCGGGAGAAGAGCCAGGTCTCGCGCGCCCTCAAGGCCCTCGCCGAGGAAGGCATCGTCGAGCGCGACCCGGACACGCTGGGCTACCGGCTCGGCTGGCGGCTGTTCTCCCTGGTCGCCCGGACGGTCGAGGACCGGCTGGCCCGGGCCGCCGAGCCGGTGATGCGCGAGCTGTCGGCCGAGCTCGAAGAAACCAGCCACCTCTGCGTCCTGCGCGACCAGGAGGTCCTGACGCTGCTGTCGGTGTCCGGGCATTCCTTCCGCGTGCACGGCTGGGAAGGCCGCGGGGTGCCGGCCCACTGCACGTCGGCCGGCCGTGTCCTGCTGCTCGACGCCACCCCCGACGAGCTCTACGTCCGCTTCCCGGCCTTGGCCGACGACCGGCCACGGTCCGAAGTGCACTCACTGCCCGAGCTGTGGGCGAAGATCGAGCAAACCCGGCGGGACGGCTACGCCCGTGTCCGGGAGGAGTTCGAGGCCGGCCTGGTCGGGGTCTCGGCGCCGATCCGCGACTTCCGCGGCCGGGTCGTCGCCGCGGTGAACGTCTCCGCTCCCGCCGAACGGCTCGGCGACCGCCTCGACACCGCGGGCCGGATCACCGCGGAGGCGGCGGCGAAGGTGTCCGCGCACCTCGGCTGGGAAGCCCGCCCGGAGCCACCGCCCGCGGCCCGGCTCACCTGAGTCGCCCGTTGTGGCGTTGTTTTCAGCGGTTCGGCACAAGTACGTTTCGTTGGCCCAGTGCCCGCTAGGCTGATCGCCGCTTGTGAAATGAGCCGAATTCCGCACCGCAACGGATCGGCAGGTCGGTCGCTGCCTTGACGCGGCGAGTATGCGATCATGGGAGCCGCAAGATTCCCCGTCAGCCCCATTCCCCCAGACGGAGCAATTCCCAGGAAGTCACCTTCTCCGCGCTCGCCGCGGTGAAGGCGGTCCGTGCTGCGGTCGAATTGTTCGCACCGGTCGACGGCAAACATTCGGAAAGGCTGTTCGAACGTTGGAGGTTCGGTAGTGATGCCCCCTGGGCACCGGAAGGACGAGCAGCTCTCGGTGGACGAACTTCTTCGGACCGCAGGGCAGCGCGCGCGAAGACCGGCCGGCGCGGAAGCCCCTGGCCGCGGTGTCACCGACGCCTCTCGCGAAGCGCGGGAACCCGGCAGCCGCCAAGGGAAAGACCCGGCTCATCGGACTCCCGCGAAGCGGCGCAGGAGCGTACAAGCCGCGGTGGCCCTCGGCGTCACGGCTGTCGCATGCGGAGTCGTCGCCTGGATCGGCGCCACCACGGCTCCGTCGAACCCGCCGCACGCGGGATTTCCCTTCGTCTCCCTGCCGCGGGCGACCGGGACCCCGGGCACGCCTTCCCCGCGTTCCGCGGATACCGTGCTGGCCGCCGACTCGTCGAGCGCCACCGGATCCCCCACGCCGGCACCATCCCACCCGGCCAAGCCGGTCTGGGAAAGCGCTACCCGCACCCCGGCGACACCGCCGTCGACGGAGCGGAGCCGGCCGAGCGCGCCGAACTCCGCCACCAGCCCGGGTAGCGCGCCGATGACCCCGCCGGGCCGGCCGAGTTGCTCGGTCCACTTCGCGATCGAACATTCCTGGCCGAACGGTTTCACCGCTTCGGCGACGATCACGAATCGAGGACCCGACACGCTTCGCTCGTGGTCGCTGGCCATGACGTTCACCGCCGGTCAGCGACTGACCGAAGGCTGGAACGGCACCTGGACCCAACGCGGGAACCGGCTGACCGCCCTGGCTCCGTCCTGGAAAACGGATCTCCAGCCGGGCGAAGCGTTCACGACGGGGTTCAACGGATCATCCGCCGCCTCGAACCCCGCTCCGACCGGGTTCACCGTGAACGGGGCCGCCTGTCCGGCCGGCTGAACGGGGTTCCTCGCGCTCGGCACGTCACCGGCGGCGGCTCACCGGAATCCGTCCAAGGACCGCAGGCCGCGGTCGACGAAGTCGATCAACCAGGTGAAGCTGTCTTCGACGTCCTCGTCGATCCGGAACCCGTTGGCCGCTTCCAGTGTCGCGAATCCGTGGAGCATGGTGCGCAGCATCCGCAGGGCGTGGATCTCCTGGCCGGCGTCGATCCGGTACCCGTGCAGCATGGCCGCCCACGAAGCGAGCACCCGGTCGAGCGCCGCGGTGAGCGGGTCGCCGGGCCCGGCCGGGCGGGCGGCGTTGCCCGCCGCGTACCGGCCGGGATGGTCCTTCACGTACCGCCGCATCGCCTGCGCCCCGGCGGTGAAGGCCTCGCTGCCGGCCCGGCCTTGGGTCGCGTCGCGAATATCGTCGGCGAGTTCGTTCGCGGCCTGGACGGCGATGCGGTGGACGAGGTCGGCCTGGCTGGTGACGTGCTTGTAGAGCGAAGGAGTTCTGACTCCGAGCCGCTCGGCGACCAGGCCCATGCTGAGCTGCGCGAACCCGATCTCGTCGGCCAGCGCGGCCCCGGCCTCGGTGACGATGGCCGGGGTGAGCCCGGCCCTAGGCACGAGTCAGCGTCCTGCCGAGGAACGGCAGGGCCAGCGCGACGACCTGATCCGGCGTCTGGACGTGCGGGTAGTGCCCGGCCCCTTCGATGACCGCCAGTTCACCAAGTCCGTCGGGCAGGTCAGCGACAGTCTTCTCGCCTTCTGCGCGAGGGTCGGCCCAGTCGGGGTCGGCGCTGCCCTCGATGATCAGGACCGGGCACTTGACGTTGCCCAACTGCGCACCGGCGTCGGCCGGGCTGGTCTTGCACATCGCCTGCAGCACCTTCATCCGGCCGGGCTCACTCAGCTTCGCCTCGATCCGGGCCAGCTCGCTGTCCCAGTCGGCCGGTTTGACCGGCAGCGCCAGGTCGAGGTACTTCGTCCAGTTCGCGAGTCTTCCGCGCACGATGACCTGGGCCATCTGGGTGTAACCGGCGCGGAAGCGCTTCACCCGCACCAGCCCGCCGAGGTCGAAGGACTGCGCGCGGGTGAACGGCGCCAGCTCGATCACCCCGGCGATCACCTCCGGCGCGGTGGCGGCCGCGATGGTCGCCGCGCCCCCGCTGATCGACTGGCCGATGATCACGGCCGGGCCACCCAGCCGGCGAACGAGGGCGACCAGGTCGCCGGCGATGTCCGTGCGGCTGTAGCCGTCCCAGCCCAGGCTCGAGTCCCCGCACCCGCGGATGTCGACGTTGGCGACCTGGTAGCCCTGCGCGGCCAGGGCCGGGGCGAGGAAGCGGTAGGAGTGGCGGCTGTCGCCGAGACCGTGCGCCAGGACGACCAGGGGTCCCTGCCCCGTCACGTCGTAGGCGATGGTGTTGCCGGCGATGCTCAGGTACTCGGTCACGATGCACTCCAGCGGATTGGCTAACGTCGATAGCTTTAAGCTAGCGGCGTTAGCCAACTGGGTCAATACCCGGAAGCGCAACGAGACCGCGCCTGTCCAGGGGGCGGCCTCATGTGCCCGGGTCCGGGGTGACGCCGGTGGCGGTGGCCGTGGCCCGCCAAAGCTCGCCGGCGAGCGCCGGGTCCTTCGCGGCCGCCGAGCGGCGTGCGGGTCCGGCCGGACCGCGGACCTCGAACGGCCCGGTCGGGCCCAGGTAATCGCCGCCGCGCACCGGCCCGGTGGCCGCGAGCAGCTGGGGCCGGATCCCGGCGGCGACCGGCTGGGACACCCAGCGATCCGGCAGCACGAGCAGCCGGGCTTTCCACGTGTTGCCGCGGGCGAGCGCGTTGTTCAGCAGGTCCGAAGCCGTCAGCCCGGGGTGGGCGGCGATCGACAGCACCGGGTCGCCGGCGAGCCGCAACCGCCGGTCGAGCTCGGCCGAGAACAGCACGTTCGCCAGTTTCGAGGCCCCGTAGGCCCGCGTGGGCGAGTAGCGCCGGCGCTCCCAGGCCAGGTCGGTGAGATCAAGCCCGCCGGTGCGGTGCGCCAGGCTCGACGTCGTCACCACCCGGGAGGGCCGCCCGAGGGTTCCGGCGGCCCGCAGCGCCGGCATCAGCAGCCAGGTCAGCGCGGCCGGGCCGAGGTGATTGGTCCCGAATTGCAGCTCGAACCCGTCCCGGGTCCGCGCGTGCGGCCCCAGCGACACGGCGGCGTTGTTGACCAGCACGTCGACTCGATCCCCGGTGCGGTCCCGGATGTCCGCGGCCGCGGCGCGCACCGAGGCGAGGTCGGCCAGGTCGAGCAGCACGGATTCAGCCGAGCCGGGACCCTCGAAGCCGGCCCTGACCTGTTCGACGGCGGCCGCTCCGCGCTCGGCGTCGCGAACGGTCATCAGGACGCGGGCACCCGCGGCCGCCAGTGCGCCGGAGAGGGCGAGGCCGAGGCCGGAGGTCGTCCCGGTGACGACGATCGTGCGTCCCGCGAGGTCGGGCAACTCATGTGACATTGTCATATCAACGACTGTCCCCGAACTCGGCTGACATTGTCAAATAGACTGCCCCGCATGACCCGAGCCGAGAGCGCCGCAGCCACGCGACAGGCCCTCGTCCGTGCCGCATCCGAGCTGCTGGACGAAGGTGGCCCGGCCGCGGTGACCCTCCGCGCGGTCGGAGCGCGGGCCGGAGTTTCGCGTGGCGCCCCCTACGGCCACTTCGAGAACAAGGAGCACCTGCTGACGCAGCTCGCGATCAACGCGTGGAACTCGCTGGCGGACGACGTCGAGCAAGCACGCGCGGACGCCGGCACCACCGCCGAGGCCCGGCTCGAGTGGGGCATCCTGACGCTGATCGGGCTCGCCCGGCGGCAGCCGCACCGGTACGCGCTGATGTTCAGCACCCCGGTGGACACGCCGGCCGCCGCCGAGGCCGCGAGCCGCCTCGAAAAGGAGTTCCTCGTCCTCGTCGCGGACGTGGTCGGCGAGCCGGACGCCGGCCCTTACGGCGCCCTGCTGATGTCGAGTGCGCACGGTATCGCGGGGATGGAGCTCAGCGGTCACCTGTCGAAGGACACGTGGCGGGCCGGCGTGGAGCAGCTCGTGCGCATGCTGGTCGACGCGATCCGGCCCGGCGGCCGGGATCGTGCTCCCCATCAATGAGGCACTTGTCTCGTACGATGCGACGATGAGCTACTCAGCGGATCCGCGAGCGGTGCGCAGCCGGGAGGCGATGCTCGCCGCCGCCCGGCGGCTGCTGGCCGAGGAGGGCCTCGACGCGGTCACGCACCAGCGAGTCGCTCAGGAAGCCGGCGTCGGCCGGGCCACCGTCTACCGGCACTGGCCCCGGACCGACCAGCTGCTGCTCGACGCCATGGGCGGCGCCGGCCTCCCGCTGTTCCGCACTCCGGAGACGCCCGTTCGCCTATGGCTGCGTGAAGAGCTTCGGCAGATGGCCGACGAGCTCGCCATCCCCGCCGTCGCCGCGGTTTCGCTGACGCTGGCGCAATCCGCACTCACGGACGCTCAGACAGCACACCCCCACGACGAGTCCGTCAAGACGATCACCGAGCGGATCCACGCCGCCATCCGATCGGCCGCCGCCGCCGGCGAACTGGAGGCCGACATCGAGCCCGCCGACTTGACGGCGATGCTCGTGGGACCGATCGTCTACCGCACGACCATGCAGCGCGCCCCGGCCTCCGACGACTTCCTCGGGCGGCTCGTGGACAGCGTGGGAACCTGGCAGGACCAGGCGGGTTAGCTCGTCCCCGCAATGGCGATGACGGCGAAGGCGAAATGAGCCACCATCGCGGCAACCCGGATCCCATCGGTCCGCACCAGCCGGGCAATGGCGGCCCGATCGGCGGTACCACCCGCCACTCAAGGGCGGAAGGCGTCGATCTGGACGCCGCCGTCGGGTCGTCGACTCAGTGTGCCGGTTCGGCTGGATGAGGCAGTCAAGTTGGGCGGCCAGGCGGTAAACTCGGTTTGAGAGCGCTTCCAGACCCGCCGTGCCCGTCCCATCGCCTGGTCTCGGAGGAACGCCCATGCACACCATCCGCCGATCACGCCTGAGCGCCGTCGCCGGTGTCTTGACCGTCGTGGCCGCCGCCGTCACCGTGGGGGCGGTTCCCGCCGCCCGGGCCGCCGCGGGCTGCCGGATCGATTACGCGGTCGCCAGCCAGTGGCCGGGCGGCTTCAGCGCTAACGTCGACGTCACCAACCTCGGCGATCCGGTCGCGAGCTGGCAGCTCACCTGGACGTTCGCCGCCGGTCAGCGCGTCACCCAGCTCTGGAACGGCACCGCCACCCAGTCCGGCGACCGGGTGACCGTCGGCAACGCCGCCTGGAACGGCTCCCTCGGCACCGGCGCGAGCACCCGGCTCGGGTTCACCGGCTCGTTGGCCGGCTCCGCCAACCCGGTACCCACCGGCTTCGCCGTCAACGGCACCCCGTGCAACGGTCCGGTGCCCCCGGCGACGACCACGTCGCCACCGCCGGTGGACGCGTTGGCCGGCGTGTACACGGTGGGCCGGGTGAAGCTCACGGCGAGTGCCGCGCAGTACACCTGGCCCGGTATCTCCTTCGAGGGCCGCTTCCGCGGCACCGGCGTCGACGTCGTGCTCAACGACGCCCAGAACGACTACGACATCCAGGTCGACGGCGCCACGGTCGCCACGCTGGTCACCCCGGGCCGCACCACCCGCCAGATCCGGGGGCTGACCGACGCCGAACACAGCGTACGGCTGGTCAAACGGACCGAAAGCCCGTGGGTCGCCGGCGAGTTCGACGGTTTCGTCGCGGCACCCGGCGGGGAGATCCTCGCGAAGCCCGCCGCCCGCAGCCGGCAGGTCGAGTTCATCGGCGACTCGCTGACCGCGGGCTACGGCGACCTCTCCACCACCCGCGACTGCTCGGCCACCGGCGGGATCGACCGCAACACCAACACCGACATCAGCTACGCCGCCCTCGCCGCCCACGGCCTGAACGCCGACTACCAGGTCAACGCGTACTCCGGCCGCGGCATGGTGCGCAACTACAACGGCGGCGACCCCGGGACCGACTTCCGCACCTCCTACGACCGCACGCTCCAGAACGTGTCCGGCGACGTGTGGCACAACCCCGCCACGTGGCGGCCGCAGCTGGTCGTGGTCGCCTTGGGCACCCACGACTTCAGCACGGCCGTCAACCCCGGCGAACCGTGGACCGCCGACAGCCTGGTCGCCGCGTACAAGAGCGCCTACCAAGGCTTCCTCGACAAGCTCCGCGCACAGTACGGCGCCGGCACGATCATCGTCGTCGGCGCGACGAACCTGTTCGCCCCCCAGGCCCAGCAGGTCGTCTCCGACCGCAACGCCCAAGGCGACAGCCGGGTCCGGTTCTGGAACTTCGACGACCCGCGCCTGGACCACCTCGGCTGCGACTGGCACTTCTCCCGCCACGACCACCAGATCATCTCGGGGCTGCTCACCGACTACCTCGCCACCCTGCCGCTCACCTGGTGAGACCGCTCGGGTGCACGGTGGTCTGCAGCGGCCGTTTCCCCAGGCCGATCGCCGCCACGGCCCGGGAGTGAACCGGCCGTGGCGGCGATCGGCGGGGCGCCGCCGCTTCGGCGTCCCCCGCCGTCGGGTCCAAGGGGCCCGACGCGGTATCGAGTTTTCCGCGGACATGGCTGTCGCCGCCGCGAGCAGGCTCGCGGCGGCGACGTTCCGGGCCTGCCCGCAAGAGGATTTCAGGCGGGCCCGGACGGATTCCTTACTTGTTGGTGCCCGGCGTCAGCACCTTGTCGATCACGAAGACCGTGGCGTTCTTGGTGGGGATGTTGCCGCACAGGATCTTC
>NZ_PPHF01000138.1 GCF_002904335.1 Amycolatopsis sp. CA-126428
GAACTCACCGCCCGCTACTGGTACGACAACCTCCGCAACCCCGTCCAGTTCCAGACCGCCGTCGAAAACCTCGTCGCCGACGGGCACACCCTCTTCATCGAAACCAGTCCCCACCCCGTCCTTACCACCGCCATCCCCGACGCCACCGCCCTCGGCACCCTGCGCCGCGACCACGGCGACCGGCTCCAGTTCACCTCCGCCCTCGCCCAGGCCCACGTCCACGGCGCCACCCCCGACTGGAGCACCGTCTTCCCCGGCGCCCGGCACGCCGACCTGCCCACCTACCCGTTCCAGCGCGAACGCTATTGGCTCGACGCCCCGGCGGGCGGGGACGCCGCCTCCGCCGGGCAGCGGCCGGCCGAGCACCCGCTGCTCGCGGCGGCCGTCGAGGTCGCCGGGACCGGCACGCTCGTCCTCACCGGGCAGCTGTCCCTCACCGACCGCCCGTGGCTGGCCGACCACGCCGTCGACGGCACGGTGCTGGTGCCGGGCACCGCCTTCGTCGACCTCGCCCTGCACGCCGCGCACCACGCCGGCCACGGCGGCATCGGGGAACTGACGCTCGAAGCGCCGCTCGTCCTCGGCCCCGGACCGGTGCACGTCCAGGTCGTCGTCGACGCCGGCGGTGCGCTCAGCGTCCACTCGCGCCCCGCCGCCGGCGAAGACGAACCCTGGACGCGGCACGCCACCGGGACCGCGGGCCCGGCGACCGCCGCGCCGCCACCCCCGGCCGAGTGGCCGCCGTCCGGCGCCACGCCGATCGACCTCGGCGGCGGCTACGACGACCTCGCCGCCCGGGGCTACGAATACGGGCCCACCTTCCAGGCGCTGCGCTCGGCGTGGCGGCGTGACGAAGTCGTCTACGCCGAGGTCGCCCTCGCCGAAACCACCGACGTTTCGGGCCACCCGGTGCACCCCGCGCTGCTCGACGCGGCCCTGCACGCCCTCGCCGGGCCGGGCGCCGTCCAGGTGCCCTTCACCTGGAGCGCGATCACGCTGCACGCGACCGGCGCGACCGCGGCGAGGGCCGTCCTCACCCACCGGGAGGACGGCGCCGTCGCCATCGCCCTGCACGACCCCGCGGGGACGCCGCTGGTGACCGTCGGCGAGCTGCGCACCCGGCCGTTCACCCGCGGCGCGGAAGAGCCGGTGCTGCGGCTGGGGTGGACGCCCGTCCCGGCCGGGACGGGCACACCGCCGCGGGACTGGGCCCAGCTCGGCGCCGACCTCGGGTTCGGCCCGGTCCACGAGGACCTCGCGGAACTCGCGGCGGTGCCCGAAGCAGCCCTGCTTGCGTGCCCGGTGGGAGACGGTCCGGTCCCGGCCCGGGTCCGGGCGGTCCTGGACCGGGTCCTGACGACCGTGCAGGCCTGGCTGGCCGACGAGCGGACGGCGGAGTCCCGGCTGGTCGTGGTCACCCGC
Source organism: Amycolatopsis sp. CA-126428 (assembly GCF_002904335.1). Classification (GTDB taxonomy): domain Bacteria; phylum Actinomycetota; class Actinomycetes; order Mycobacteriales; family Pseudonocardiaceae; genus Amycolatopsis. Next base: position 1,423 of record NZ_PPHF01000138.1, read on the forward strand.
GGCGCCGTCGCCGTCCACGACGGGGACGACGTCGACCTCGCGACCGCACCCGTGTGGGGGCTGCTGCGCTCGGCGCAGGCCGAGCACCCCGGCCGGCTCGTCCTCGCCGACATCGACACCCCGGACGCCCTCCCGGCCGCCCTGGCCACCGGCGAACCGCAATTCGCCTTGCGGGACGGCGAAATTTTGGTCCCGCGCCTGACGCGAGCCACCGTCCCGGCGAGCTCGCCGCGGCTGGACCCCGGCGGCACGGTCCTGATCACCGGCGGCACCGGTGTCCTCGGTGCGCTGCTCGCCCGGCACCTGGTCACCGCGCACGGCGCCCGGCACCTCCTGCTGACCAGCCGCCGCGGCCCCGGGGCACCCGGCGCGGCCGAGCTCGAAGCCGAACTCACCGCCCTCGGCGCCGAAGTCACCACCGCCGCGTGCGACACGGCCGACCGCGAGGCGGTGCGCACGCTGCTGGAAAGCACCGCGCGCCCGCTCACCGCCGTCTTCCACACCGCGGGCGTCCTCGACGACGCGCTCGTCACGGCGCTCGGGCCCGAGCAGCTCGACACCGTGCTCCGGCCGAAGCTGGACGCCGCGTGGCACCTGCACGAGCTCACCGCCGGGGTCGGCACGTTCGTCCTGTACTCGTCGGCCGCGGGGGTGCTCGGCACGCCCGGGCAGGCCAACTACGCGGCGGCGAACGCGTTCCTCGACGCCCTCGCCCGGCACCGGCACGCCCGGGGGCTGCCGGCCACCTCGCTCGCGTGGGGGCTGTGGGAAGAGGCCAGCGGCCTGACCGGCGACCTCGGCGCGGCGGACCGGGCGCGGCTGACCCGCAGCGGGTTGCGGCCGGTCGGCACCGAAGAAGCGTTGCGCCTGCTCGACGTCACCCTCGGCGGGGACCTGGCGGACCTCGTCCCCGCCCGCCCCGATCTCGCCGCCCTGCGGGAGCGGGCCGGTTCCGGCACCCTCCCGGCCGTTTTCTCGGGTCTCGTCCGCTCGCCCGCGCGGGTCGTCGCCGGAAACCAGGCGGGCGGGCTGCCCGCGCAGGACCGCCACCGGCACGCGCTGAACCTCGTGCGCGAGACCGCCGCGGCGGTGCTCGGGCACTCGAGCGCGGACGCCGTCGATCCCGGGCACGCCTTCAAGGACCTGGGGTTCGATTCGCTCACCGCGGTCGAGCTGCGCAACCGGCTCGGCGCGGCCACCGGGCTGCCTCTGCCGGCCACGCTCGTCTTCGACTACCCGACCCCCGCCGCGCTGGCGGACCGGCTGGCCGGACTCGCCGACGGCACCGGCCCGGCCGCCGTGGCCGCCCCGACGGCCGGCGCGTCCGACGAACCGATCGCGATCGTCGGCATGGCCTGCCGCTACCCCGGCGGCGTCCGCACCCCCGACGACCTCTGGCACCTCGTCGCCGACGGCACCGACGCCATCGGTGAATTCCCCGACAACCGCGGCTGGGACCTCGGCACCCTCTACGACCCCGACCCGGACCACCCCGGCACCAGCTACGTCAACCAAGGCGGTTTCCTCCACGACGCCGGCGAATTCGACCCCGCCTTCTTCGAAATGAGCCCCCGCGAAGCCCTCGCCACCGACCCCCAGCAACGACTCCTC
>NZ_PPHF01000139.1 GCF_002904335.1 Amycolatopsis sp. CA-126428
AGAACCGGCCACAGCCGCCCCGCCCCGCCGGTCGGCGCCCTCAAGACCCCCGTTCGACACCAGCCACCTAGGGCGTGTCTGACAAACGTTCCGGCTCAGTGCTGGGATGCTGCTGTTCGTCGCGGTTTCAGTTGCTTTCGGATGCTCAGCGGGCGTTGATCGAGGATCTGCTGCCGGTCCGGACCGGTAAGCGCGGGCGTCCGTTCTCGGATGCGCGGGCGATGGTCGAAGGGATCATCTACCGGTATCGGTGCGGGCTGGCGTGGCGTGATGTGCCGGCGGTGTTCGGTCCGTGGCAGACGATCTGGACTTGGCATCGCCGGATGGCCGGCGATGGAACCTGGGACATCGTGCTGCAACGGCTGCTCACCGAGGCCGATGCCGCGGGTCTGGCGGACTGGTCGGTGTCGGTGGATTACATGATCGCGCGGGCGCATCAGCACGCCACCAACATCACCCGCCTCACAGGGGGCTGGGTCGAACTACACGGATCTGCTGACCGAGCCGCCTGATCACGCGATCGGCCGCTCCCGCGGCGGCTGGAGCACCAAGGTGCACCACCTCGTCGACGGGAACGGCCGGCCACTGGTGACGTTGGTCGGGCCCGGGCAGGCCGGGGACGCCCCGATGTTTCCGCACCTGATGCGGCACCTGCGGATCCGTCGCGCGGGACGCGGCCGGACCCGCACCCGCCCTGATCGCGTCCGCGCCGACAAGGCTTACTCTTCGCGGGCGATCCGCGGCCATCTGCGTGACCGTGGCATCGCCGCGGTGATCCCGGAGCCTGCCGATCAGGCGGGGCACCGCAAACGCCGCGGGTCCTGCGGCGGTCGTCCACCAGCCTTCGATGCGGTTGACTACCGCGGCCGCAACGTGGTCGAGCGAGGGTTCAACCTGCTCAAGCAGTGGCGTGGCCTGGCGACTCGGTACGACAAGTTGGCCCTCGTCTACCGGTCAGCAGTCGTCCTGCATGCCGTGGTCACCTGGACCAAGGCATTGTCAGACACGCCTAGACGCGTCCGGCAAGTGATCCGGTCGGATTGCGGCGTGGTTGGCCGCGATGAGTCGGCGGCCGCAACCGGAACATCCTTCTCCGTTTTCCGGTACCGTGGCGGCAGCCCGCCGAAGGAGGCCGCCGTGGGATACCGAGTCCCCTTGCCGAAGAACGCCGTCCACCGCTTCAACACCTGCGTCGGCGCGCTCCGGACGTCGCCGCGCTGGGGGCCGATGGTCCGCCGCCACCTCACCGAGATCACCTACACGGGCCGGCGGTCGGGGCGCACCTTCCGCACTCCGGTCGGCTATCGGCAAGCCGGCGATGTCGTCACCATCGGCGTGATGATGCCCGACGCGAAGTCGTGGTGGCGCAACTTCACCGGCGACGGCGGCCCGCTCACCCTCGAACTCGGCGACACCGGCCGCAGCGGGCACGCGGTCGCGCGCCGCGATGCGAAGGGGCGGGTCACCGTGACCGTCCACCTCGACGGCGAAGCCTAGCCGGGCTGCGCGGCCATCCCGTGCCAGAGCAGCTCGGCGAGGTCCGCCGCATCGCCCTTCCAATCGCCCTCCGGGTCGAGCCACAGCAGGCCGCCCAGTCCCCGCATGACCAGCACCGGGGTCAGGCCCGGCCGGACCGTCCCGGCCGCCACGTTGGCTCCGAGCATCGCCGACACCGCGCCGAGCATGTCCTCGTAAGCGTCGCCCGGCAGCTCGCCCCGGAACGCGGTCGCGGTCCGCAGCGCGTCGGCCAGCCCCTTCTTCGTCATCATGTAGTGGGCGACGTGGTCGGTCACCCAGACCCGGAAGGCTTCGTCCGGGGCGTGCTTCTCCAGCAGCACCGGCACGACTTCCACGATGTGCCGGACCTCGCGCCGGTAGACCGCCAGGATCAGCGACTCCGGCGTCGGGAAGTGCCGGTAGACCGTGCCGACGCCGACCTCGGCCTGCTTGGCGATCGCGTTGAACGAGACCTCGCCCGTGTCGGCCAGCGAGGCCGCCGCGGCGGCGAGGATGCGCTCGTGGTTGCGCCGCGTGTCCGCGCGGCGGGGGCTGACCGATCCGGTCGTCATCGTTCCTCCCGGTGGTCGTGCCGTCCCGCTGAATCTAGCCGAGTGCTGGAGCAGCTCCAGCCCCTGCAGTTCGTTGCCAAGCGGATTGTAATCCGCTAGCCTCGCGACCGAGTGAAGCGGATGAGTATCCGCTCCCGCCCTTCACCGCCCCACCACACCGTCGGGCAGTCCGCCCGGCTCCGCGGAAAGAGACCAGTGGAAATCTCACTCCAAGTCAACGGCAAAACCGAACACCTGGACGTCGATCCCGGCGTCACGCTCCTGGACGCCCTGCGCGAGCGCCTCGCCGTCACCGGCCCGAAGAAGGGCTGCGACCGCGGGCAGTGCGGCGCCTGCACCGTGCACGTCGACGGCCGGCCCGTGCTTTCGTGCCTCACCCTGGCCGCGACCGTCAAGAAGCCGGTGACCACCGTCGAAGGACTGTCCACTGAGGACGGGCTGCACCCGGTGCAGCAGGCGTTCGTCGACCAGGACGCCCTGCAGTGCGGGTTCTGCACCGCCGGGCAGATCATGTCGGCGGTCGCCGCCGTCGAGCAGGACGTCGACGACGTGCGGGAGTTCATGTCCGGCAACCTCTGCCGGTGCGCGGCCTACCCGAACATCGTCAAGGCCGTCGAGCAGGCGAGGCGGGCCGATGCGTCCCTTTGAGCTGACCGCACCCACCACCGTCGAGGCGGCGGTCGCCACGCCCGGCACGTACCTGGCCGGCGGGACGACCCTGGTCGACCTCATGAAGCTGGACGTCCTGACGCCGGACCACGTCCTGGACATCAACGACGTTCCGCTGCGCGGCATCGACACCACCGACGGGCTGCGCTTCGGCGCGCTCGAGCGGATGGGCGCCATCGCCGCCCACCCCGGCGTTTATCCGGCGATCTCGCGAGCCCTGCTGCTGAGCGCGTCCCAGCAGCTGCGGAACATGGCCAGCATCGGCGGGAACCTGCTGCAGCGCACGCGCTGCTCGTACTTCCGCGACATCGCCATGCCGTGCAACAAGCGCGTTCCGGGCAGCGGCTGTTCCGCGATCACCGGCGCGAACCGGATGCACGCGATCCTCGGCGCCAGCGAGTCGTGCGTGGCGACGCACGCCAGCGACGTCGCCGTCGCCCTGGTCGCCCTCGATGCCCGCCTGCGGCTGGCGGACGCGACCGGCACCCGCGAGGTCGCGCTCGGCGACTTCTACCAGCTGCCCGGCGACACCCCCGCCGTGGAGAACGACCTGCGCCCCGGCGAACTGATCACCGAGGTCATCGTGCCGCGGCTGGACTGGGCCGTGAACTCCACCTACGTGAAGGTTCGCGACCGGCAGTCCTACGAGTTCGCGCTGTGCTCCGCCGCCGTCGCGCTCGACGTCCGGGACGGGGTCGTCGCCGACGCCCGGGTTGCGGCCGGCGGCGTCGGGACGGTGCCGTGGCGGCTGCCGGCCGTCGAAGCGGCCCTGCGGGGCGGCCCGGCGACCGAGGCCGCCTTCGAAGCGGCCGCGGCCGCGGCCGCCGACGGCGCACTACCGTTGTCCGAGAACGGGTTCAAGGTGACGCTGCTGCAGCGGACCATCATCCGAGCGCTGCTCGAACTGACCGAGGGGAGCTCCCGATGATCACCCGGCTGGACGCGCCGCTGAAGGTCACCGGCGAGGCCAAGTACGGCGCCGACCACGCCTTTTCCGGCATGGTCTACGGCTACGTCCTGCTCAGCACGGTCGCGCACGGCGAGATCGAGGCCGTGGACGCCACCGCGGCGAAGAGCGCGCCCGGCGTGCTCGAGGTCTACACGCCGTTCGACCCGCTGACGCTGCAGACCCCGAGCATGCCGCCCTTCGGCGAGACGTGGGTTCCGTTGCAGAACAAGGAAGTCACCTACTACGGCCAGCCGATCGGCTTCGTCGTCGCGGAGACGTTCGAGCAGGCCCGGGACGCCGCGACCCTCGTCGAGGTCGCCTACCGCGAGCTGCCCGCCCGGACCTCGCTCGCCGAACACCTCGACTCGGCCGAACCCGCGCCGCCGGCCATGGACGGCGCACCGCCGGAAATCGAGGTGCTCGAAGACGGCGTCGAATCCTTCGATGCCGCCCTGGCCGCGAGCCCGGTAGTGGTCGAGGCGACCTACACGACCGCGACGCAGAACCACGCCGCGATGGAGCCGCACTCCGCGGTCGCGGTGTGGGACGACGGCGAGCTGACCATCTACAGCGGGAACCAGGCGTCGAACATGCAGGCGGCGGAGGTGGCCACGGCGCTCGCCCTGGCACCGGAAGCCGTCCGCGCGGTCAACCCGTTCGTCGGCGGCGCGTTCGGCGGCAAGGGGCGGACGTCCACGCCGGCGTTCCTGGCCGCGGCCGCGGCCCGCGCCCTCGGCCGGCCGGTGAAGGCCGCGCTCACCCGCGAACAGGTCTTCACCGCCACCGCCGGCCGGGCCGCGACGGTGCAGAAGCTCACGCTCGGCGCCGAGCCGGACGGCACCCTGGTGGCCCTGCGCCACGACTCGTGGTGCCACACCGACACCGCCCGGTCGTTCGTCGAACCGACGTCGCACGGCACCTCGCGCGAGTGGTACGCCACGAAGAACCTGTCCATCTCCCAGAAGATCGTGCCGCTGAACGTCCCGCCGACGACGTTCATGCGGGCTCCCGGCGAGGCACCGGGGTCGTTCGCGCTGGAGAGCGCGGTCGACGAGCTCGCCGTGAAGCTGGGCATGGACCCGATCGAGCTGCGCGTCCGCAACAACTCGACCGCCCCGCCCGGCCACGACCTGCAGTGGTCGAGCAAGCACCTCGACGAGTGCTTCCGCATCGGCGCGGACCGCTTCGGCTGGGCGCACCGCCCGGCGGGCTCCCGCACCGACGGCGACTGGCTCGTCGGCATGGGCGTGGCCACCGCGGTGTTCCCGGCCCTGCGGTTCCCGGCCACCGTCGGCATCACGCTGCGGGCGGACGACACCGCCGTCGTCGCGACGAGCGGCGCGGACCCCGGCACCGGCCTGCTGACCGTGCTCTCCCTGGTGGGCGCCGAATCGCTGGACATCCCGGCGGACCGGATCACCCCGCGCCTCGGCGACTCGGCCCTCCCGCCGGGCGGCATGTCCGGCGGCTCGACGGCGACGGCGAGCGCCGGCACGGCGATCATGCTCGCCGCCACCAAGGCGATCGACGAACTGACCGCGCTCGCCGCCGACCCCGGCTCGCCGTTCGCCGGGCGGGAGGTCACCTACGCCGACGGCCGCGTCTTCGCCGGCGGCGAGTCGATGACCTTCGGCGAGCTGCTGCGGACCGTGGGACGCGAAACGCTCGAGGTGACCGGGACGTCGGCGCCCGGGGAGGAGCTGACCAAGCACTCCTTCGCCTCGTGGGGCGCCCAGTTCGTCGAGGTCCGGGTGCACAAGTGGACGCGCGAGGCGCGGGTGTCGCGGATGCTCGGCGTGTTCGACGCGGGCCGGATCATCAACGACAAGGCGGCCCGCAGCCAGATCATGGGCGGCATGATCTGGGGTGTCTCGGCCGCGCTGCACGAGGGCCTGGAGATCGAGGCGAACGGCCGGCTCGCCAACGGCGACTTCGCGAGCTACCTGCTCCCGGTCAACGCCGACATCCCCGAGGTCGGCGTCCATTTCGTCGAGTACCCGGACACCCTGCACAACGCGGTCGGTGCGCGAGGCCTCGGCGAGATCGGCACGGTCGGCATGGCGGCGGCGGTCGCCAACGCCGTGTACAACGCCACCGGCATCCGGGTCCGGCACATCCCGATCACCATCGAGGACCTCCTCGAAGGCTGACGGGGCGGGCAGGGCGTCCCCGGACGCCCTGCCCGCACCGCACCAGGAATGCACGGTGCCGCCCCTTGTCCGGTCGATCCGGGCCGGCGCCGTTATCCATCCGCGACAACCTCGGAGACGGAACGCCCATGACGGCGGCCCGTCCGCGGTCCTAGGCTGACGGGCGCTTCCCCCGACAGTCCACGAAGGGACCCCCGCATGTCCGACCCCGTCGTCCCCACCACATCCGGCGCGGTCCGCGGTCAGGTCACCCCCGCCGGCGTGGTGCTCTTCCGCGGCATCCCGTACGCCGCCGCGCCCGAAGGCGAGCTGCGCTTCGCCGAACCCGTCCCGGCCCCGCCGTGGGAGGGCGTCCGCGAGACGCGGAGACCCGGACCGACGGCGCCGCAACGCCGTCACGACGTACCCGGCCTCGACCTGACCCCGCTCTCCGGCACCGGCTGGCGCCCGGGGCCGGAGTACCTGACGGTCGACGTCTGGACGCCGCAGCCGGGCGCCGCCTCCCTGCCGGTGCTGGTGTTCGTGCACGGCGGCGCGTTCCTCGGCGGCACCGGGTCCGCCGCGGTCCACGACGGCACGGCGTTCGCCCGCGCCGGCGCGGTGCTGGTGACCGTGCAGTACCGCCTCGGCATCGACGGGTTCCTCCCCCTCGACGGCGGGGCGACCAACCTCGGCCTGCGCGACCAGCTCGCGGCGCTGCACTGGGTGCAGGAGAACATCGCCGCGTTCGGCGGCGACCCCGCCAACGTCACCCTCTTCGGCGCGGCGTCGGGGGCCGTCAGCGTCTCCTGCCTGCTCGGCTCGCCGTTGTCGGCCGGGCTCTTCCACCGCGCGATCGTCCAAAGCGGACACCCGGACATGGTGCGCGACAGCGTCCAGGCCCGGCGGCTGGCCAAGGTGGTCGCCGACGAGCTCAAGGCGGAACCGACGGCGGAGGCGTTCCGCAAGGTCTCGACCGAGCAGCTGCTCGACGCCCAGGACGCGGTCCTCCGCCCGGGCGGCGCGCCCGACCTGCGCGACGCACTGGGCTACGACCGCGGCTACGGCCTGAGCCCCTTCCTCCCGATGGTCGGCGACGACGTCCTGCCCCAGCACCCGGCCAAGGCGATCAAGGCGGGCGCGGGCCGGGACGTCGACCTGATCGCCGGCAGCTGCAGCGAAGAGATGCGGCTCTACCTGGTGCCGACGGGTGCCCTCGAAGCGGTCACCGACGACCAGGCGGTGGCCTCCCTGGCGGTCTCGCACCCGGACCCGGCGGGCGTGCTGTACGCGTACGGCCTCGGATCGGGCCGCACGGCGGGCGAGGTCCTCGTGGAAGCCCTGACGGACCTGGTCTTCCGCGACGGCGTGCGCGACCTCGCCGAGCACCACACCGGCCGGACGTTCAGGTACGAGTTCGAGTGGGGCTCGCCCCTGCTCGAAGGCCGGCTGGGTGCGTGCCACGGGCTGGAGCTGCCGTTCGTGTTCGGCGCATTGGATGCGCTTTCGGGGCCGCGAGGCCTGCTCGGCGAGAACCCCCCGCACGAGCTGGCGGCCGAGCTGAACGGTGCCTGGCACCGCTTCGCCACGACGGGTTCGCCGGGCTGGGCGGAGTACACCGGCGAGGACACGATGTTCCACGCGTACTGACGGCGCGCCGCGGGCTCGGCTCGCCGCAACCTCCGCGCGGGGCGGCGCCGACGCACCCCTCATCTCCCTGTGCGACCGGTTGATCACGAACCGGTCGGGGGCTTTGCTCCAGCGGGCTGGCTCCGGGCCGGGACGGTTGACTATCCCCCTGCTCCGCTGCCACGCTCAGGCGCCCGGACGGCCGGATGAATGGGGACCACCGATGTCCGAGGCGGCTTCAGCCGCACCGCCACGTGCTTTCGTCCGCACGCTGCTGCGCAGCGGCACTCCCGCGGACCCCGCCGAACCCGTTTCCGACAGCAGCGACCTCACCGCCGTCGGGGAAGCAACGCTCGCGCGCGCCTCGCGCTACTGGGTTGCCGTGCCGCTGGCGTACCGGGCCGCCGCGTTCGTCAAGGTGTTCATCGGGTTCACCGCCGCGAACGGCGTGCTCGGGCTCGGGCCGGTGCTCGGCGCCACCCTCTTCGCCGTCGCGGCCAACACCGCCGCCGTCGTCTGGGTGCTGCGTTCGGGCGGCCTGCGGGCCCGTCTCACCGGGCGCGCCCTCGGTCTGGACCTTTCCCTCGGCGTGGCCCTCAACTTCGTGGTCGCCATGACCGCCCCGGCCGCGGTGCAGCCGTTCGCCGTCGACGTGTCCTGGACCTGGCTGGTCGGCTCGGTCGCCATGTGGGCGGGCACGTCCGGGCTGCCCGCGGCGCTGTGGCTGTTCGCGGCGGCTGTCCCGCTCCGGGCCGCGCTCACGCTCGCCGGCGGCCTGCCCCTGAGCAACCAGCTCGCCCTCACCCGGTCGATCGGCTGCATGGTGGCGCTGGCGGTGGCGATCGTGCTCGCCGTGGCGATCCTCATCCTGCTCGGCGTCGGCACGCGGTTCGCGGTGGACATCGGGCTGCGGCGCGGACGCGAGGCCGAGCGCCGCCGGACGCGGCGCATCATGCACGACAGCGTGCTGCAGACCCTCGAAGCACTGGCCATTTCGGCGCCGGGCGACGACGCCCAGGCCGTCACGCGGCTGTCGGAGCTGCGTTCGGTCGCCAAAGCGGAAGCGGCCGAGCTGCGCCGCCGGATCACCGAGCCCGTGCCGACCGGGCCGACGCGCGGGTTCGCGGTCGAACTCGCCGACGTCGCCACCGAGCTGGCCCGCGACGGCCTGCGCACCCAGCTCGTCGCCGCGGACTTCGCCGACGACCACAAGGTCTCGCAGGACCGGCGCACCGCGTTGTGCGAGGCGGTCCGGGAAGCGTTGCGCAACACGGTGAAGCACTCCGGGACGAAGCAGGTCGTGCTCCGCGTGGAGAAACGCGACGGCGGGATCGCGGTGGTGGCCCGCGACCAGGGCCAGGGCTTCGACGTCGGCGACCGGCCACCGGGCTTCGGCATCAGCCAGTCCATCATCGCCCGGCTGGCCGAGGTCGGCGGGCACGGCACGGTGGACTCGCAGCCGGGCCGCGGCACCCGCGTCACGATGTGGGTGCCGGGCTGAACCCACGCCCTCAGGCCACGCGGCGGGCGGCGCGCTCGGCGGCGAGGCTCGCGCGGCAGGCCGCGGTCAGCCGGGTGGTGGCGGCGCTGCCGCCGTGCCCGCAGCGCGGGCAGGACATCGCCACGGCCAGGGCCAGCTCGTCGACGGCGACGGCCGGCTCGGTCCGGCAGCCGCGGCACCAGCGGTGCCGGGTGACCGGGCTGACGTGCGCCGGCGAGGCCACGCACTGGTGGATCCACCGGCCGTGCACGTGACAGGTCAGCCGGTCGTCGGGCGCGAGCAGGCCCATTTCCTCGGCGTCGTCCTCGGTGGCGAGCAGGACCGGCAGGCTCCGGACCCGGCTCGGGGTGCTGGTCGTGGCGGTCATGGCGCTCCCCTTTCCCTTCACCCGGACGTCGAATCGGCCGGCCCCGATTCGACACCCGGGTGCCGGCCGGCCGGATCCCGGCGGGTCGGCGCTCTTCCGGCCACTCCCCCGGCTCGGTGAAGATCGCCGGCGGCCCCGGGTGTCGACCGGGGCCTAGACCGCGACCGCGAAGGGCACGCGCACCGCCACGAAGTCCGGCCGGTGCCGCAGCGCGAAGCCCAGGGAGAGGTAGAGACGGATCGCCGAGGTGTTGCCGGCGGCCGCGTGCATCATCGGGATCTCGCCGCGCTCGCGGATGCCCGCGGCCACCGCGAGCACCAGCCGCGTCCCGAAGCCCTGGCCGCGGTACGCCGGGTCCGTGCACACCGCGCTGATCTCCGTATAGCCCGGCGGGTGCAGCCGCTCGCCGGCCATCGCCACGAGCGCGCCGCCGCGCCGGATGCCGAGGTACGTGCCGAGCTCGACGGTCCGCTTCCGGAACGGTCCCGGCCGCGTCCGCTCGACGAGGTCCAGCATCTCCGGCACGTCCGCGGGGCCGAGCCGCACGGCCTCCGGCTCGGGCGCGGCCGCGACGCCCTCGTCGACCAGCTGCACACCGGGGATCTCGTCGAGCACCGTCCAGCCGGACGGCGGCCGCGCGGCGGTCGCGGCGAGCACGACGGTCGCCCCCGGCCCGGCCAGCTCGGCGACGTCCCGCCAATCCTGCTCGCCCGGGTCGTCGGGCAGGGCCAGGAACGGCGCGACGTCCTCCGGGTAGCGCAGGACGCGCCCCCGCCGTTCCGCGAAGCGGGCGTGCGGACCGGTCAGCGACGCCCAGGCCGGGTTGTCGAGCGGAGAAGCCATGGCTCCAGCATGCGGAGGCGGGCCGGGTGACCGCCGCCACTCCCACATCCTGGGTAGGGTGCGCACGTGGGTTCCCAGGTCCCGGTGTGGATTCCGATCGTCGTCGCGCTGCTCGGCCTCGCCGGGGTGATCTTGACCCAGATCCTGTCCGGACGGCGGGAGACCCGGCGCATGGCCGAGGAAGCGGCCCGCGAAGAGCGCCGCTGGCAGCGTGAACGCGAGGCCCGCACCCACGAGACCCGCGCCGAGGCCTACGCCCAGCTGATGGGCGTCCTCGAAGCGTTCGACGGCGTGTTGTTCCAAGCCCGCGCGATCGTCGAGTCGGAGCGCGAACTCGACGAACACCAGATCACCGAGCTGCGCGAGGTGCGCAGCGAGGCCCAGCACGCGCTCGGGCCCGTCGTGCTGCACGCGCCGGAGGCGGTCCGGCGGCTGGTCAGCGACGCGACGCTGCCCCGGATGCGGCTGGCCATGATGCTGCTGGAGCCCGGCGGCGACCGCACCCGGCTGCGGCCCGCCTGGGAGGCCGGCCAGCGCGGCTACCGCGTCATGCGCGCCCGGATGCGGGCCGACCTCGGCTTCGACGCCGAACCGGTGGACGAGCTGTACAGTGCTCAGCCGACCGTGGTCAGTTCCTCGTCGGAGAGCACTTCGGCGCCGGCCGAGACGACCAGCCGGCCGCCGTCGACCCGGTAGCGGTAGTCGCCGTTCACCGCGACGAAGCCGCCGCCCTCGGCCTGGGCCGGCAGCATGATGTGCGTGTCGTCGGAGGCGGCCTGGCCGCGGGCCTGGCCGTCGTAGAAGATCCGGCCGTCGGGGGTCCGGCAGATCGTGACGAGGGATTTCGCGGTCTGCGCCACGAGCAGCGCCGTCCCGGTGCCGCCGGGCAGGTAGCGCGCCGCGTCCCCCGGACACGGCTTGTCCGCCGGCGTCGCCGTGGTCGTCGGCGGCGTGACGGGCGGGGTGACGCCGTTCGCGGTCGTGACCACGGTCTTGGTGGTCGGCAGCGCGGGCGTCGTGTACTCCGGGTAGGGCCCCGACGCGGCCGGCGAGGGCCGCGAGTCGCCGCTGAACAGCAGGACCCCGCCCACCGCGGCGCCGGCCACCACCATCAGGGCCAGCAGCACCCACAGAGCCCGCGCGCGAGCCCGGCCCGGCGCCAGGCCCGCGCAGGTGCCGCAGCGCCGGGCGGCGGGGTCGTTGACCGCGCCGCACTGCGCACACGTCCAGGGAAAACCCGCCATCGGGCCTCCTTCGGCCCGGCGCCACGCCACGCCGGTCCCTCCATCGTCACCGACGAGGGCACCGGCTGCAACGGCTCGTGGCTAGCCGTGCACGACGTTGACCATCCACGGGATGCCGAACTTGTCGACGCAGGCGCCGAATTCGTCGCCCCACATCTGCTTTTCGAAGGGAACCGTGACGGTGCCGCCGTCGCTCAGCTTGTCCCAGTAGCCGCGCAGGTCGTCGGCGTCGTCCCCGCTGAGGCTCACCGAGATGTTGGTGCCCGGGTTGTGCTCCATGCCGGCCGGGGTGTCCGACGCCATCAGCGTGAAGCCGTTTTCGGCCTCCAGCTGCGCGTGCATGACCTTGTCCGAGTCCGCCCCTTCGGGTGAACCGAATTCTCCGAACGTGTTCAGCGTGAGCGTGCCGCCGAAGACACCCTTGTAGAACTCCATGGCCTGCCGCGCGTCGTCGCGGAAGCTCAGGTACGGGTTGAGACGAGAAGCCACGGCCATCTCCTTCGATCGGACGAGAGCAGCATCCTCGCAGAATGCCCGGGCTGCGCCAATCGGCGGATTTTCAGTCAGAGCACGAACCGCCGCTGCGCGACGGGTTCCATCGGCAGGGCGCCGTGCAAGGCGGCCCGGGCACGCAGCTCCAGCGCCCGGTCCAGCGGCCGGGCTCCCGGCGCCGCGGTGTGGAACGTGCCGCGGTCGAACAGGTACACCAGGGCGAGCTTGCCCTCGCGGCGCCCGGACGTCTCGCCGAATTCGACGGTCGCGAACCGCAGGCAGCCACCGTAACCCGCCCGGGCCAGCCGGTCCGCGACGTCCACCAGGTCACCGGTCAGCACGCGCAGGTCGCGGTTGCGGCGCCAGCACCGGACCGTCGACCGGCCCTGGAGGTCCTGCGTCACCAGCGGGTGCACCGGCAGCCGCGCCGAGGTCGCGGCGATCAGCTCCGCCGCGGTCCGGGCCAGCGCGTCCCCGTCCACCTTGAAGTCGACCGTGCCGCCGCCGGTGGGCGCGAGGCCGAGCGCGGCGCGCATCCGCGGGGCGGCCGCGGCGAGGGTGTAGAGGGACTGCAGGTGCGGGCGGGAGGTCCAGCACCGGACGAGCTTGCTGTCCAGCAGGGTCACGACGAACGTTCCTATCCTCATTTCGGAGGCCGCCGGACCGGGCGCACTGGCAATGTCCACTGTGGACGTCAGACGCGGGGACGCGGGACCGGAAAGGACAGCATGCGCCCGCGCCGCCGATTCCGTACCGCGACCGGCCCGCGACGCGGCGAACGGCACCAGCCCGCCGCCGAACGGTCACTCCGGGTAGGTTCCGCCGATCAGCGGTATCCCTCTCGCCTCACGCGGCGGCGATCACCACCTTGCCGAAGTTCTCCCGGCTCCCGAACCGCCGGAAGGCCGCTCCGGCGTCCTCGAACGAGTGAACGCTGTCGATGACCGGCTCGATGGGCCACACGTCGAGCCACCGCAGCAGGTCTTCGGTGTCCTCGCGGCTGCCGACCCAGATCTTCCGCACGGTCGCCCCGCTGCGGAACAGCTCCATGAAGTCGACCGGCGACCCGCTGCGGCCGACGAACCCGACGAGCGCGATCTCGGCGTGGTGCGTTCCGGCCGCGACCAGCGACTGCGCGAACGTGCCGGGCCCGCCCACCTCGACGATCCGGTCCGCACCCCGCCCGCCGGTGGCGTCGAGCACCGCCTTGCCCCATTCCAGGGTGGCGACGTAGTCGATCACCGTGTCCGCGCCGAGTCCGGTCAGCTCGGCTGCTTTGGCCGCGCTCGACGTCGTCGCGACCACCCGCGCCCCGCGCGCCTTCGCCAGCTGCACGGCGAACAGGGAGACGCCGCCGGTGCCGAGGGTCAGCACGACGTCGCCCGGGCGCACGCCGTCGAGCGACGTCCACGCCGTGACCGCGGCACACGGCAGCGTCGCCCCCTGCTCGAAGGTCAGCGAATCCGGCAGGGCGACGAGCGCCTGCTCCGGGACGGCGCGGTATTCGGCGAGCCAGCCGTCCCGGCCGTTGCCGTACCCCGCCATCGTGTCCGGCATCCGCCCGGCGATCCAGTCCGGGTGGAAGGCGTTGATCACCCGCTCTCCGCCGGCGAAGCGCGTGACCCCCTCACCGACGGCCACGACCTCACCGGCGGCGTCCGACACCGGAATCAGGGCCCCACCCCCGGCCCCGGCGGCGAAGTGGTCGCCGTCGAGGATCAGCAGATCGCGGTAGTTCAGCGACACGGCCCGCACCCGGACGAGCACCTCGCCGCGCCGCGGCTCGGGCGTCGGCTCTTCGCGCTGGGCCAGGCGGCCGGACCGGGGACGGTAAACGCGCACCACGCCTCCTCATGTTAATCAATCGACTAACATCGACCATGGCACAACGCCGCACCGCCCGGCAACCGGGGATACTCGGCGCATGGCCAGCCGCACCGCGACTCCCCTGGACCACCCGGCCCTCGAGGACGTCCCCTTCAGCGCAGCCCTGGAAGCCCTGCGCGACCCGCACCGGCTGGCCATGGTCGCCGCCCTCGCCCGGGAACCCGGGCAGTCGTGCGGCGCGATCATGCCGCCGGTCAGCAAGCCCGCCGCGTCCCGGCACTTCAAGATCCTCCGCGCGGCCGGGCTGCTCCGGCAGTGGGACAGCGGCACGCAGCGGCTGAACGCCCTGCGCCGCGAGGAGTTCGACACCCGCTTCCCCGGCTTGCTCGACCTCGCTCTCGCCGAAGCCACCCGCGGCTGATTCTCCCCTTCCTCGCCAACCAGACATTTAGCGTTGCTAATAGATCTGGGGCAGAGCTACCGTCGAGGGCATGACCGAACTCGCCGACCGGCTGCTGGGGGCCGTCCAGGGGATCCGCCGGGTGGTGCGCCGCCGGGTGCGCGCCGACGTGCCGGGCGTGCCGCTGCCGGGCGCCCAGGTCGAGCTCCTGCGCGTGGTGGCCGACCACCCCGGCATCGGCGTCGCCGCGGCCGCACGCGAGCTGCACTTGGCGAACAACTCGGTCAGCACGCTGGTGAACCAGCTCGCCGACGCCGGCCTGCTGCGCCGCGAGGCCGATCCCGCCGACCGGCGCGCGGCCCGGCTGGAGGTCACCGCCGCGGCCGCCGACCGGATGGCGGCCTGGCGCCGCGCCCGCACCGGGCTCGTCGCCGACGCCCTCGCGAAACTGTCCGAAGAGGACACCGCGGCGATCGGCCAGGCGTTGCCGGCACTGGAAAAGCTCATGGGCATCCTGAAGGAGGAGCCATGACCGACCCCGCGGCGGTGCGCTGCACCGGCCTGAGCCACTCGTTCGGCGCGACCCGCGCGGTCGACGGCGTCGACCTCGAAATCCACCCGGGCGAGGTGTTCGGCCTGCTCGGCCCGAACGGCGCCGGCAAGACGACCACGCTCCGGATGATCACCACCCTGCTGCCGGCCGCCCCGGACCGCATCACGGTCTTCGGCGTCGACGTCGCGCGCCGCCGGATGGCCGTGCGGCGGCTGATCGGCTACGTCCCGCAGCAGCTGTCCGCCGACAGCGCGCTGACCGGCCGCGAGAACGTCGCCCTGTTCGCCCGGCTCTTCGACGTGCCCCGCCGCGGGCGGGCCGAGCAGGTGCGGCTCGCCCTCGACCTGGTCGGGCTGGCCGGCGACGCCGACCGCACGGCCAAGACGTACTCCGGCGGCATGATCCGCCGGCTCGAGCTCGCCCAGGCCCTGGTGAGCTCGCCGCGGCTGCTCATCCTCGACGAGCCGACGATCGGGCTCGACCCGGTCGCGCGGTCGTCGGTGTGGGACCGCATCGCCTCCATCCGCCGGGCGACCGGCATGACGGTGCTCGTCACCACGCACTACATGGACGAGGCCGAGCAGTACTGCGACCGCGTCGCCCTGATGGACGCCGGCCGGATCCGCGCGCTGGGCACGCCCGCCGAGCTGGAGGCCGACCTCGGCCCGGAGGCCACGTTGGACGACGTGTTCCGGGCGGTGACCGGGAACCGCCTCGACCACGAAGAAGGAGGGATCCGCGGTGTCCGTGCCACTCGCCGTACCGCCCGCCGCCTCGGCTGACCCGGGCCCGCTGCGCCGGGTGCGCCTGCTCGGCGCCCGCGTCGGCGCGATGTGCCTGGTGGAGCTGCAGAAACTGCGCCGCGATCAGACCGAGCTGCTGACCAGGGCGATCCAGCCCGCGTTGTGGCTGCTGATCTTCGGGGAGACGTTCACCCGGCTGCGCGCGATCCCGACCGGTTCGACGCCGTACCTCGACTTCCTGGCGCCGGGCATCCTGGCCCAGTCGGCGCTGTTCATCGCGATCTTCTACGGCATCCAGATCATCTGGGAGCGCGACGCGGGTGTGCTCGCCAAGCTCCTGGTGACCCCGACCCCGCGCGCGGCGCTCGTCGCGGGCAAGGCCTTCGCCGCCGGGGTCCGCGCGCTCGTCCAGGCGCTGATGGTGCTGATCCTGGCCGCGATCCTCGGCGTCGGGCTGACCGCGAACCCGCTGAAGCTGCTCGCGATGGCCGTCGTCCTCGTGCTCGGTTCGGCGTTCTTCTGCTGCCTGTCCATCGTGATCGCCGGGATCGTGCTGTCGCGGGAACGGCTGATGGGCATCGGGCAGGCGATCACGATGCCGCTGTTCTTCGGGTCGAACGCGCTGTACCCGGTGGACCTGATGCCGCCGTGGCTGAAGGTGCTCAGCCACGTCAACCCGCTGAGCTACCAGGTCGACGCGCTGCGCGGCCTGCTCATCGGGACCCCGGCCCACCTCGGGACCGACTTCGCCGTGCTGGCCGTGGCGACGGCGGTGGCCGTTTCGGTCGCCTCGGCCCTGCTCAGCAGGTTGGCCCGGTGAGGGACATGTCTCACCGAACGGAACCTTTATCACCCGATGCCTAATCTCGAATTCGTGAAACGTCGCCGGGGCGTGGTCCCTTTTGCCGGGTTGTGTGCGCTCGCCGGAATTCTGGTGGCCGGGACGATGGCGCCCGCCGCCATCGGGGCGGGCCTGCTGTCCAATCAGGTCAGCGATTCGGTGGACGCCATTTCCGCCCGGCTCGCCGCGGCCGACCTGCCGCTGACCACGACCGTGACCGACCGCGATGGCACCCCCATCGCGACGCTCTACGCGCAGTACCGCCTCCCGGTCACCGCGGCCGGGATCGCGACCACGATGAAGGCCGCGATCATCGCCATCGAGGACCGCCGGTTCTACACCGAAGGCGGCGTCGACCTGCAAGGCATGCTCCGCGCGGCGGTCAACGACAGCACCGGCGGCGCACTGCAGGGCGCGTCGACGATCACGCAGCAGGACGTCAAGAACTACCTCATCAACGTCGTCGACCGGAACGACCCCGCGGCCCAGCAGGCCGACCGCGAGGATTCGCTCGCCCGCAAGCTGCGGGAGGCGAAAATGGCCGTCCAGCTCAACGACACCATGAGCAAGGACGACATTCTGGCGAATTACCTCAATGTGGTCGAATTCAGCGGAACCGTGTATGGGGTCGGCGCGGCGGCCCAGGCGTATTTCGGGACAACGGCGGACAAACTGACCGTGCCCCAGGCGGCACTGCTCGCCGGAATGGTGAACAACCCCAGCGTCTACAACCCGTACACCCACCCGGACAAGGCGCTGCAGCGCCGCAACCTCGTCATCGACGGCATGGTCGCCAACGGCTCCATCCCGGCCTCGTACGCGGCAACGGCGAAGGCCGCCCCGCTCGGGCTGCTGCCGAACGGCCCGGTCACGCCGTCCGGCACGTGCCTCGGCGCGGCCCCGGACGCCGGATTCTTCTGCGCCTACGCGGAAAGCTACCTGGTGCACGCCGGGTTCACCGCCGACCGGCTGGCCACCGGCGGGTACACGATCAAGACCACCCTCGACCCGCGCGTCTCGCAGGTCGCCAAGGACGCCGTCGACGCGAACGTGCCGACCACCCAGGACGGCGTGGCCAACACCTTCGCCGTCGTCCAGCCGGGCCAGGACGGGCACCCGGTGCTCGCCATGGTCGCGAACCGCGACTACGGCACCGATCCGGCGCGGGGCCAGACGTCGACCGACATCGTCGCCGACGCGAGCAACGAGTTCGGCGCGGGCTCGTCGTTCAAGATCTTCACCTCGGCCGCGGCGCTCGTCACCGGCCAGGCGGGCCTGAACACCCCGCTGCCCAACCCGGACAGCCAGTGCTTCCCGGTGCCGGACGCGCATTCGTCCTGCTACACCGTCCACAACGACGGCCACTACGCGGACCCGATCACCCTCGCCGACGGGCTGGCGACGTCGCCGAACGTCGCCTTCGTCGGGCTCGAGAGCCAGGTCGGGATGCCTGCCGTGCTCGACATGGCCTACAAGCTCGGGCTGCGCACCACCCTCGCGACCAACGACGCCGGCCGCACGCCGGACCCGAAGTCCGGCAACCCGCAGTACCGCGAGCCGCAGTCGCAGTACTTCCGGAACCTGCTGTCGTTCACCCTCGGCAACAGCCCGGTGAGCCCGCTGGAGATGGCCAACGTCTCGGCGACGCTGATGAGCGGCGGCGTGTGGTGCCCGCCGAACCCGATCCTGTCGGTGACCGACCGGGACGGCAACGCCGTGCCGGTCGCGCAGCAGGCGTGCGAGCGGGTCATCCCCCAGGGCGTGGCGGACACCCTGGAAGCGGGGCTGAGCAAGGACACCACGAGCGGCACGTCCGCCGAAGCGGCCCGCGCGGCCGGCTGGACCCGGCCCGACATCGGCAAGACGGGCACCACGCAGCTGAGCGAATCGGTCGCCTTCGTCGGCGGTGTCGACGGCTACGCGGTGTCGTCCATGGTGTTCGCCGACGGGCCGCACCCGCGGGAGATCTGCCCGGGCACGCCGGTGCACCTCGGCGACTGCGGCCACGGCGCGTTCGGCGGCACGGTCGCCGCGCCGCCGTACTTCCACGCCATGAGCCGGCTGCTGGCCGGGGTCCCCGACCAGCCGATCCCGCCCGCCGATCCGGCGTACCTGGCGGCGCGGTCGTGACCTACCGCGGTTCGAGGAAGACGAGCGGGATCTCGCGCTCGGTCTTCGTCTGGTACTGCGCGTAGTTCTTGAAGTCGGCGGTGATCTTCGGCCACAGCCGGGCACGCTCGTCGGCGTCGGCGACGCGGGCGCGCATCGGCCGCTTCGGGCCACCCTTCAGTGAGACCTCGACGTCGGGGTTGGCGCGCAGGTTGAGGAACCACGCGGGGTGCGTGTCGTCGCCACCCCGCGACGCCACGACGACCACCGCGTCACCCTCCTGGTGGGGCGAGGTGAGCAGCACCGACCGCGGCTGCCCGCTCTTGCGGCCGACGGTGGTGAGCTCCAGGACGGGCATGGCGACCTGCCAGCCCACCCGCCCACCGGTGAGCTTGATCAGGCCGCGGTGCACGGTGTTCATCGCCTTCAGAGCGAAGTCGCTTGGCATGATCCCAATCTAGTCCCGCGGCTTCCGGCGTCGCGGTACGGCCCGAATGTCCGGTTCGCCGGAGGCCGGTCCGGACAGGATCGGCAAAACCGCCCCGGCAACCGGCAACGGTGTGCGAGGCTGCGCGGCGAAGGAAGAACCGGAAGAGAGAAGACCGATGCTGATCTGGGGCTGGCGTACGCGCATCTACGTGCTGGCGATGACGACGTTCTTGTGCGGCCGGTGCGGTAACCCGGCTTCGCACGCGGTGCGCAAGGCGGTCACGAAGTTCACGCTGTTCTTCATCCCGCTGTTCCCGATCAGCGTCAAGTACACGGCGCAGTGCACGTTCTGCGGGATCGAGAACCGCATCCCGAAGGAGGACGCGCTCCGGCTGCAGGCCCAGGAGGAACAGGGCCAGGCCCAGCAGCAGGCGGCGCCGGGGTATCCGCCGCACCCTTCGCAGGGTGGTGCTTCGCAGGGTGGATTCCCGCAGCAGGGGTACCCGCAGCACCCGTCCCAGCCGCAGGGGTTCCCGCAGCCGGGTCCGCAGCAGCAGGGCCAGTTCCCGCAGCAGGGTCAGTAGGCATCGGCCCGTCGGCGGCGGTCTGGTGAATGCCCGGACCGCCGCCGCGCCTGTCTTCGGTTCGGGAATTTCCGGCAGCGGCAAGGGGTTTGGCAGGTCGCCCGGCGCCTTCATCCCGGCGGCCGACTCGCGCCGTTGCGGGCCAGCCGTCTTCGTGGCGGTGGGACTTCTCTGTGCAGTTGTCAAACATCCGCCGGTCGCCGGGTCAGGCGGCCGATCTGTGCTCGGGGTTGATCAGGGCTTGGCCTGCCGGTGTCAGGATCGCCGGGACGAGCTGGCCCGGGTGGCCGGGGCGGGCCGCGCGGACCAGGCCCTGGTGGGCCAGTGCGTGGGCGGCGAACTGGTCGCCGCACGACAGGCCGTCGATGAACAGGTCCGGCTCGCTGCTGCAGGAGACCCGGCCGCGGCCCGCGCCGACTGCTCGGAGCATCGCCCGCACCCGGTGGTTGACGACGGGGTGCGCTGCCGGTGAGCCGGTCTTCTCGTTCCCGTTCATGTCGGTCCCTCCCGCTCGTGGTTCGGCCTCTATACCTGCGTCGAACCGGTGGGCGGGATTTCGACAGCGGGTGCGGCCGGAGCGTTCCCTCATCGTCACCGCAGGCGATCCAGCGCGGGTCGAAGCCTCATCGACAGGTGTTCGGAGGCCGGGCGCGAACGGATGGGGCTCAGAAGGGTGGCCCGCCCGCCCCCACCGGTTCCGGCGTCCAGGCGCTGCTCCCTTCGCCACCCGTCGCGCGGCTGACCTTGGTCACCTTGGCGGTGGCGTACCGCAGGGACGGCCCGATCTCCTCCACCTCCAGCTCCACGACCGTGCGCTTCTCGCCCTCCTTCGTTTCGTACGACCGCTGTCTCAGCCGGCCGTGGACGACCACGCGAGCGCCGCGCGCCAGCGACTCGGCGACGTTTTCCGCGTACTCCCGCCACAAACTGCAGCGCAGGAACAGCGCGTCGCCGTCGCGCCAGGCGCCGGACTCGCGGTCGAACAGCCGCGGGGTGCTCGCGACCGTGAAGTTCGCGACCGCCGAGCCGGCCGGGGTGAAGCGCAGTTCGGGGTCGCCCGTCAGGTTGCCGACCACGGTGACCGTCGTTTCGCCTGCCATCGGTCTCTCCTCGTCTTCCGGGTGCGGGGTGCACCGCTCTTGCCGATGAGGAGAGCACGGGGGTCCGACAATTCCGGGCCGGGCGACGAGATGCCGGCACCCGGCCGGGCTGGTTACCTGCCGCCATGCCGACGGCGTTTCAGAAGGAGCTCGTCACGCTCGCCCACCGGCTCGCGGACCTGTGCGACCTCGTCGCGATCGCGCTCGAGGAGGCCACTCGCTCGGTGCTGGAAAGTGACCACACGCTGGGCGGACGTGCGCGGGAGCAAGGGGCGGCGGTGACCTCGCTCGGGGCCGCGTGCGAGGACCAGGCGTGTGCGTTGCTGGCCCTCCACGCGCCGCGGGAGGCGGAGGTGAAGGCGGTCGTCGCGGCCGTGCACACCGCCGCGGATCTCACTCGGATGGGTGGTCTTGCGCGGGAGGTCGCCGAGGCGCGGGGGCCCGTGCCGGCGGAGGTGCGGCCCGCGCTGGGCCGGCTCGGCGGGCACGCGGTGGCCGCCGCGCGGGCCCTGCGGGTGGTGCTGGTCGGTGGGGACGGGACCGGGCTCGGGGACGCGGTGTCGCTCGTGGGGTCGGCCGAGCGGGAGGTGCGGGCGTGGGCGGACGGCCGGGAGGGACCGCGCGCGGCCGGTTTCGCGGTGGAGCTCGCTTTGCTCGCCGCGGTCTACGGCCGGTTCGCCGCGACGGCGGCCAGGATCGGGCGCCGGGCCAAGGGATCCACGCCGGTCGAGGCTTGACCGCTCGGTCGGTGGGGCGCAGTGGCTGGCCGACCGGTACCCAACACCTTCAGGACGCCGCCCTGCCGCGCCCCGGCGGCCATCCCGACTACCGTGGCGGGCATGAGCAACACCGAGGCCGCCCCCGCCGAACTCGCCTGTGGCGATCGGCCCGCGGCCGCCGATCCCGATCGGCCCGTGGTCGAGGTGCTCGCTCCGCGGGCGGTGCCGCTCGGCGGGCCGCGGGCGATGCGGGTGCGGCGGACCCTGCCGCAGCGGTCGCGGTCGCTGATCGGCGCCTGGTGCTTCGCCGACCACTACGGCCCCGACGAGGTCAGCGGGCCCGGGGCGATGGACGTCGCGCCGCATCCGCACACCGGGCTCCAGACCGTCAGCTGGCTGTTTTCCGGCGAGATCGAACACCGCGACAGCCTGGGCACGCACGCGATGGTCCGGCCCGGCGAACTGAACCTGATGACCGGCGGGCACGGCATCTGCCACTCCGAAGTCTCGACCGCCGCCACGAAGACGCTGCACGGCGTCCAGCTCTGGGTGGCCCTGCCCGAGCGGCACCGCGACACGGCGCCGGCGTTCGACCACTACGTCCCCTCGGTGAACCGGATCGAGGGCGCGGAAATCCGCGTGTTCCTCGGCTCGCTGGCCGGCCGGACGTCGCCGATCCCGACGTTCAGCCCGCTGCTGGGCGCGGAAGTCGTGCTGGGGCCGGACGCCCACATGTCCCTCGGCGTGGACCCCGGCTTCGAGCACGGCGTGCTGGCCGACACCGGCGACGTCGAAGTGGCCGGGACCCGCGTCCGGACGGCGGAGCTGGGCTACGTCGGCACCGGGGTGCGGTCGCTGACCCTGAGCAACCGCGGCACCGAACCGGCCCGGTTCCTGCTGCTGGGCGGCACGCCGTTCGACGAAGAGATCCTGATGTGGTGGAACTTCGTCGGCCGCACCCACGAAGAGATCGCCGCGTTCCGCGAAGCGTGGCAAGCCGGGTCGGAACAGTTCGGCAGCGTCACCGGCTATGCGGGCGAGCGCTTGCCCGCTCCCCCGCTGCCGGCGGTCCGCATCAAACCCCGCCGCAACCCCGGGTCAGGCCAGGAAACCGCCCACGGCTGACCCGAACGCGGGCGCGTCGTCCAGCCACGGGTAGTGCACGACGCCGGGCAGGACGACCGCGCGGGCGTCCGGGAACAGCGCGGCGAAGCGGTCCGCGACGGCCGGGCCGGCGATCCAGTCCAGTTCGCCGGCCAGCACCAGCACCGGAGCGGTGACGGCGCCGAGCTCGGCGCGGGTCGTCTCGGGCTCGAAGGCGCCGTCAGAGTTGTAGATCCGGGCGGCCGCACCGTTGCGCTGGCCTGCTTCGCCGGCTTGGTGCTGCCGGGCCGCGGCATCCCAGCGGCCGTAGTACAGCGGCGCGAAGGCGGCCCAGTCCGCGCTGGTCGCCTTCTTCGCGGCGATCGATTCGTAGGCGGCGGCCGCGCCGGCGAACCAGGGAGCGCCGGCCCGCCGGGCCATGATCCGCCGCCGTTCCCCGGGCGGTACGTCGAAGCCGACGGCTCGCGGGCTCGGCGCGATCAGCGCGAGCCGGCTCAAGCGCCGCGGATAGCGGGCCGCGTACCGGACGGCCAGGCTCGCCCCGGCCGAGTGCCCGAGGAGGTCGAAGCGTTCGAGGCCGAGGTGCTTGCGCAGCGCCTCGACGTCCTCGACCTGACGGTCACACCGGTAGGTGGCGGGGTCGGCGGGCACTTCCGAGTCGCCGGTGCCGCGGAGGTCCAGCACGGCGAGGCGGCGCCGGGTGGTCAGGCCGCCGAGGTCGCCGAGGTAGCGGCCGGCCCGCATCGGGCCGCCGGGCAGGCAGACCACCGGCGGCCCGGCGCCCGGCCCGGAGAGGTGGACGACGAGCGCGGTTCCGTCCGGCGCGGAGAAGATCGGCACGCCCCGACCCTGGCATCCCCGGGCCCGGGGAAACAAGCTTCACCGCTCCCGGGCTAGATAGGCCTCCAGCGTCGCCATCCGGTGGCCGCGCGCGAACCGCTCCACCTCGTCCGGTTCCGCCCCGCCCTCGATCAGCGCCAGCAGCCGCTCGTGCTCCTCGACCGACTCCGGCGCCCGGCCCGGCACCGACGTGAACGTGCTGTCGCGGACCGCCGCCAGCCGGGTCCAGCAGCGCTGGACCAGGTCGGCCAGGTTCGGGTTGGGACAGGCGCCGAACAGCACCTCGTGGAACTCGGCGTTCAGCGCGGTGAACGCCACCGGGTCGAACTCGGCGAGGCTGCGGCGCATCCGGTCGTTCAGCGCGCGGGCCCGCCCCAGCGCCTCGGCCGTCAGCAGCGGCGCCGCGAGGCCGGTGGCCGCGCCCTCGACGATCGCCACCGTCTGCATCGCGTGCTGGTAGGCGACCGGATCGATGGCCACCACCCGGGCGCCGACGTTCCGCTCGAACTCGATCAGCTCCTCGGCCTCCAGCCGGCGCAGAGCCTCGCGGACCGGCACCGCGCTGACGTCGAGCTCGCGGCCGATCTGGTCGAGCACCAGCCGATAGCCGGGCCCGTAGCGCCCTTCGAGGATCCGGGCCTTGATCGTCTCGTAGGCCAGCTGCGACTTGGTGACCGGTCTTCCCGCGGACGCGCCAATCATGTAGGAAACCATATATGGTCCGCCGGCGAGTGACCCCCAGGAGGCGATGCCGATGTCCCCGGTGATCCCGACCGCGGCCGATCTGATCGTCGGCGGGCTGCGCGCCCACGGCGTCGACACCGTCTTCGGCCTGCCCGGCGTGCAGACCTACGACCTGTTCGACAGCCTCGCCCGCACCGGCGGCGACATCCGCGTGATCGGCGCCCGGCACGAACAGACCGTCGCCTACATGGCGTTCGGGTACGCGCAGGCGACCGGCCGCACCGGCGTCTGCACCGTCGTCCCCGGCCCCGGCGTCCTCAACGCATCCGCCGCGTTGCTCTCGGCACACGGGGCCAGCGCACCCGTGCTGTGCCTCACCGCCGAGATCCCGCGCGCGTACCTCGGCCGCGGGCTCGGGCACCTGCACGAAATGCCCGACCAGCTGGCGACCCTGCGCTCGATCACCAAGTGGTCGGCGCTGGTCGAGCACCCGGTGGAGGTGCCGGACGCACTGGCGACGGCGTTCCGGGAAGCGGCCGGCGGGCGGCCCCGGCCGGTTTCGCTGGCGGTGCCGTGGGACGTGCTCGGCCTGCGCGCGCCGGCCGCGGTCACCGGCCCGCTGCCGCTGCCCCGGCCGGCCGTCGACCCGGCCGGCGTGGAGGAAGCCGCGGAACTCCTGCGCTCGGCGAAGCACCCGATGATCATGGTGGGGGGCGGCGCCCGGCACGCCGCCGCCGAGGTGCGGGCGCTGGCGGAGCGGCTGCAGGCGCCGGTGGTGCCGTTCCGCGGCGGACGCGGCATCGTGGGCGACGACCACCCGCTCGGCTTCACCTGCGTCTCGGGTTTCGAACGGTGGGCCGAGACCGACGTCGTGATCGGCATCGGCTCGCGGATGGAGCTGTCGTGGTTCCGCTGGCCGGGCAAGCCCGCCGGCCTGAAGACGATCCTGCTCGACATCGACCCGCGGCAGGCGACCCGGCTCGAAGCGGACGTCGCGATCATCGCCGACGCCGCCGACGCGACGGCCGCGCTCACCGCCGCCGCCGGTCCACAACGGACGGACCGGACGGCGGAGTTCACCGCGCTGAAAGCCACCGTGACCGAGCGCGTCACCGACGTCGGGCCGGAACTGGAGTACCTCCGGGCGATCCGGGACGTGCTCCCGCGCGACGGCTTCTTCGTCGAGGAGATCTGCCAGGTCGGCTTCGCGTCCTACTTCGGGTTCGAGGTCTACGCCCCGCGCACGTTCGTCACCTGTGGCCACCAGGGCACGCTCGGCTTCGGCTACCCGACGGCGCTGGGCGTGCAGGCGGCCTTCCCCGGCCGTCCGGTGGTTGCGGTGGCCGGCGACGGCGGGTTCATGTTCGCCGCGCAGGAACTCGCCACCGCCGTCCAATACGGACTCAACGTCGTCGCGGTGGTGTTCGACAACGGCTACTACGGCAACGTCCACCTCGACCAGGAGCGGCTGTTCGAGGGCCGCGCGCTGGGCGGGCGGCTGGGCAACCCGGACTTCGCCCGGCTCGCCGACACGTTCGGCGCGCTCGGCCTGACCGCCCGCACCCCGGACGACCTGCGCGGCGCACTGGACAAGGCGTTCGCCGCGGGCCGGCCGGCGGTGGTGCACGTGCCGTGCGAACTGGGCGTCGGTGCGTCGCCGTGGAAGTACCTGATGCCGAATTCGGACCGCAGCTAGCCGGCGGCCACGCGTTGGAGGGCGGCGAAGACCCGCTCGACGTCGGCCTCGGTCGTCCGCCAGTTGCTGAACGCGGCGCGCAACGCCGGACGGCCGTCGTACACCGTCGGGGTCAGGAACGTGGTCCCCTCCTCGGCGATCGCGCGGACGAGGGCATCGATGTCCCGTTCGGCCGCCGGGGTGAAGCAGACGACGTTGAGCCGCACCGGTGCGAGGAGGTGCCAGTGCGGCGAGCCGTCGATGCGCGCGCCCAGGTCGCGGGCCAGCGCGACACAGCGCTCGACGATCTCGCGGTGCCCGGCACGGCCGTACGCCACGAGGGAGAACCAAGCCGGGAGTGCGCGCAGCCGCCGGGAGTTCTCCGGTGTCAGGTGCAGGAAGTCCGGGGTGTCGCCGATCTCGCCGAGGTAGGCCGCGTTGTTGCTGAACACGCGCAACTGCAGGTCGCGGCGGCGGGTGAACTGGACGGCCGAGTCGTAGGGCACGTTGAGCCACTTGTGCAGGTCGACGACCACCGAATCGGCCTGGTCGAGACCGGCGGTGAACGCCGCGTGGTCCGGGGCCAGCGCGGCGAACCCGCCGAACGCGGCGTCGACGTGCAGCCAGAAGTCGTACCGCTGCTTGAGTGCGGCGATCGCCCGCAGGTCGTCGAAGTCGACGGTGTTGACCGTCCCCGCGTTCGCGACGACCACGGCGGGGCCGTCGAGCGTCTCGAGCGCTTCGGCGAGCTTCGCGACGTCGACGGCTTCGCGGCCCGGCAGCACCGGCACCTGCCGCAGGGCGGAACGCCCCATTCCGAGGAACGACAACGCCTTCAGGACGCTCGAATGCGGTGAACCGGAGAACACGGTGACCGGACCGAGCGCCGCGGCGCCTTCGGTGGAGACGGTCACCCCGGCCCGTTCGCCGAGCCACTCGCGGGCGATGGCCAGCCCGGTCACCGTGGACATCGTGGCGCCGGTGACGAACGCGCCGGAAAACTCCGGGCCCAGCCCGAACAGCTCGGCCAGCCAGCCGACGGTCTCGCGTTCCAGGTCCTGCGCCGAGGAGTCCATGCCACTGGCGGGGTTCTGGTCGTAGGCGGCGGTGAGCCAGTCGCCGGCCAGGGAGGCCGGGGTGGCCCCGCCGGTCACGAAGCCGAGGTACCGCGGACCGGCGCTGGCGGCGAAGCCCGGTTCCCAGCGCCGGGCGAACTCGTCCAGCGCACCCCGCGCACCCGCGCCGGCAGCCGGCAAGGGCGCCGGCACCACGGGGCGGGGCGGGACGGCCGCCGCCCGGCGGTCCAGCCCGGCGAGCGCCTCCGCCGCGAGTTTGCTTGCGGCGCCGAGGAGATCGGGCAGGGCGTGCAGGTCTTCGGCGAGCCTCGGGTCCATCTCGCCGACGCTAGGCTCGGCGGCATCCCGTTGTCGCGGGCCAATCCCCGGAAACTGGTCCGGTCAGCGCCTGCGGAGCCGGCGGACCCGGGACTCGGCCGGGTCGAACGCCACCCGGCGCAACGGGGCCGCCAGCAGCAGCACCACCGCCATCGACGACAGCGCCGCCAGCACCAGCGCCGCCACGAACTGGGCCGCGCCCGACGTCGCCGTGGCCAGGACCGCGTAGCCGGCCAGCACCAGGACGAGCGGGGCCAGGAAGCCGGTCACCACCGGCACGAGCGGCACCCGGTCACCGTCGGGGCGGCGGGCGGACACCACCGCCGCCCCGGCGCAGGTGACCGCCGCGACCAGCAAGCAGCCGCCGACGGTGTCGCTCAACCGGTGCCAGCCCAGGGCCACCGCGGCCGCCGAGACCCAGGCGACGCCGAAGCCCCCGGTCACCAGGGCCGGCCGCCGGAACCGGCGGGGCAGGACGATCGCGAGCGCCACGAGCACGGCCATCGCCGCGCTGGCGTGCCCGCTCGGGAAGCTGTTGTGGCTCGCCACGCCGAGGCGGTCGCCGGTGCTCGGGCGCTCCAGGACGTACAGCTTGAGCAGCTGCGCCACCACCAGCGGCGCGGCCAGCAGCACCAGCGCCGGCACGCCGAGGGCCGGCCGCCGCCGCACCAGGGCGATCGCCACGATCAGGACCGCGACCCCGCCGAGCGCCACCACCAGGTCGGTCTCCCGCAGCGGGGCCGCCCAGTCCACCGTGGTCCCCGCCGACTGGGCACTGCGGACGACGCCGTTTTCGACGCCGCGGCCGGCCTCCGTGCGGACGAAGAGCAGGTAGGCCGCGACGAAAGCCAGGGCGAACCCGGCCGCGCTCGCCGCCAGGACCGCCGTGCGGGACGCGGCCCGGGTCACGAGCGCGGGGCGGGGCGGGCGGGTCGCGGAAGGTGCGTCGGTGAGGATCACTGCCATGTCCCCGAGTCTGGAACGAGCTTTTCGGGATCCCGTCAACGCGATGTCATGGTTTCGCTACAAGATCCGCCCGGGTCGCCATGACGTGCGCTTTTCCGAATAATGGCGCCGTGGCCGAGGTACTGGTGGTAGAGGACGACGCGGCGGTGCGGGAGGGGCTGCAGCTGGCCCTGCGCAGGCAGGGGCACGTGGTGCACACCGCGGAATCGGGTGAGCTCGGCATCGAGGGGCTCGTGCGCCACCGGCCCGACATCGTCGTGCTCGACCTGATGCTGCCCGGCATGGACGGCTTCGAGACCTGCCGCCGGATGCGGGCGTCCGGCCCGGTCCCGATCATCATGCTCACCGCGCGCAGCGACGACTTCGACGTCGTGGCCGGGCTCGAAGCGGGCGCGGACGACTACGTCGCCAAGCCGGTCGAGCCGCGCGTGCTGGACGCGCGGATCCGGGCCGTCCTGCGCCGGGCGATCGGTGAGCGGCCGGGCGAGCCCGCCGCGGCCGAGGAGCGGCACGGCGACCTGGTGATCGACCGGGCCGCGCTCCAGGTGACCAAGCGCGGCACGCCGGTGTCGCTGACCCCGACCGAGCTCAAGCTGCTGCTCGAGCTCTCGCGCACACCCGGCCAGGTGTACAGCCGCCAGCAGATCCTCTCCGCCGTGTGGGACCACGACTACCTCGGGGACTCCCGGCTCGTCGACGCCTGCGTGCAGCGGCTGCGCGCGAAGATCGAGGACGTGCCGGCGCACCCGGAGCACGTGCAGACGGTCCGGGGGTTCGGCTACCGGTTCGGCCGGTCGTGACGGCACCGCGGATCCGGTCCTGGCTCGCCGGGCTGCGGCCCCGGCTGGTGGCCGCGTTCGCGGTGATCATGATCCTCGGCGCCACCACCGCGGCGGGCGTGAGCTACGTCTTCGCGCGCCGGGCCATCCTGGAAGGCGTCCAGGACCAGACGATGCTGAAGCTGCGGGACCAGATCGCCGCCTACCTGCCCACCATGTCGCTGCCGCCGACCCAGCCCACGCTCGACGCCTTCGCGACGGCGCTCAAGTCCAGCAACGCCCTCGTCGTCTACCGGGACCTGCACGCGACCTCGGGCCTGTCGATCGACGACGTGCCGGGCGACCTGCGCCACGCCGTGGCCACCACCACCGACATCCACTTCCAGCGCGTCGACGTCCAGGGCTTCCCGCTGTTCTTCGTCGGTGTCCCGGTGCAGACCCCCAGCGGCCGGCCGAGCGGCCTCGAGGTCTACTCGATGACGCGGCTGATCGACCAGCAGGAGCGGATCGACGAGCTGGCCCGCAACGCGTTTCTGTTCTCCGCGCTGGCCCTGCCCGTCGCCGTCGGGGTCGCGCTGCTGGCGGCGCGGCAGGTGCTGCGGCCGGTGCGCGCGCTGAACGCCGCGGCGAGCCAGCTCGGCCGCGGCCGGCTGGACGTGCGGCTGCGCGCCAAGGGCTCCGACGAGCTCGCGCAGCTGGTCACGACGTTCAACCACACCGCCGCGGAGCTGGAGCGCACGATGGGCAGCCTGCGCGCGATGGAGGCGGACGCGCGGCGGTTCGTCGCCGACGTCTCGCACGAGCTGCGGACCCCGCTGGCGGCGATGAACGCGGTCACCGACGTGCTCGACGAGGACGCCGAGCAGCTGCCGCCGGACACCGCGGTCGCGGCGCGGCTGGTGTCGGCCGAGACGCGCCGGCTGACCCGGCTGGTGCAGGACCTGATCGAGATCTCCCGGTTCGACGCCGGGCGGGCGGAGCTGCTCCGGGAAGGGCTGGACGTCGCCGCGGCGATCACCGACACCTTCGCCGCCCGGGGCTGGGCACCGGGGACCGACCTGGTCGCCGACCTGCCGCCGGGGATCAGGGCGGGCCTCGACCGGCGGCGGCTCGACATCGTCGTGGCGAACCTGGTCGGCAACGCGCTGCGGCACGGCGCGCCGCCGGTCGAGGTGGTGCTGCGGCAGGAGCACGGTGACGTCGTGCTCACCGTCACCGACCACGGCCCGGGCATCCCCGCCGACGTGCTGCCGAAGGTGTTCGACCGCTTCACCAAGGCCGACATCGCCCGCACCCGGTCCGAGGGCAGCGGCCTCGGGCTCTCCATCGCCCGGGAGAACGCGCGGCTGCACGGTGGCGACATCGTCGCGGCCAACACGGGCACCGGTGCCCGGTTCGAGCTGCGCCTGCCCCGGGAGGCGCCGTGAAGAAACTCGCCGTCCTCGCGGTGCTGCTGCTGGTGAGCGGGTGCGGGATCCAACCGACACCGGTGCTCGAGGCGGGCCCGGCGCCGACCCTGCGGAGCCCGGCGAGCGACGGCCGCGGCACCGAACCGATCCTCTACTTCGTCCTCGCCGACCGGGTGACCCCGGTGGTGCGGCCCTCCGGCGGGGTGACAGGCATCGAGTCCGCGCTGGCGCTGCTGATGGACGGACCGTCCGCCGACGAGCGGGAAGGCGGGTACACGACGGACCTCCCCCGCCTTTCCGGCAGGATCACCTCGACCCCCGGCCCGCCGACGACGATCACCGTCCCGTTCCCGCTGCGGCCGATCACCGGCGCCGGGATCAACCAGCTGGTCTGCACCGCGTTCGCGGCGCTGGCCGCCCAGGGTGGGTACACCGCCGACGGCACCGTGGCCCTCGCCGGCCCGGACGTCCTGCTGCCCTACCAGACGTGCCAGGCGTGAGGGCCGATGTCGACATGACGCCAAAGCCTCAGCCGGGGTAAGGGCGCGCCGCCCGGGCCTCGGCCAGCGACCGGGCCCACCAGCCCAGCTGGTCGAGCATCGCCTTCGCCGCGACGCCCGCCGCGGCGTCGTTCGGCACGCCGTCGTCCCCGAACCGCGCCTGGGCGCTGGGATTTCGGGCGGGCTGCGCGCGGTCGAGCACCTGCGGGCGGTCTTCGCGGAGCTGCACGCCGTGACCATCCGCGAGACGGTCAGCTTCCACGGGCCGTGCGCCTGCGCGACCCCGGCCAGCCAGTCCGCCACCACCGGCCCGAACCGTCCTTCCCGGACACTTCCCACGATCACGCGACCCGGCTCGGCGCTTCCGGCACACTTCCTCCTTGACACGCAGACGTTCTTGCTCTCGCACCAAGGGTGAGACTTCAAGTTCGCTTGAGGTCAAGGGCGCCGCTGTGGTTGGCTGTGCCCATGGTGAACGCCACGGCCCGGCCGCTGCCCGACCTGACGGTCGGCGAACTCTCCCGGCGCAGCGGAGTCCCCGCGTCGGCCCTGCGCTTCTACGAGGACGAAGGTCTCATCCACAGCCGCCGCACCGCGGGGAACCAGCGGCGCTACTGCCGGGACACGCTGCGGCGGGTGACGTTCATCCGGATGTCCCAGCGGGTCGGCATGCCGCTGTCGAAGATCCGGGAAGTGCTCGGCCTGCTGTCCGACGACCGCACGCCCACCCGCGCCGACTGGGCCCGGATCTCCCGGTGCTGGCAGGACGACCTGAACGCGCGGATCCGCCAGATGGAACAGCTGCGCGACCAGCTGGACGACTGCATCGGCTGCGGCTGCATGTCGCTGGCCAAGTGCCGGCTCGCCAACCCCGGCGACCGGCTCGGCGCCGACGGCCCGGGGCCGCGGCGCCTCGCCGACCACCGCGGGGGCGGCTACGAAGACTGACGCTCCAGCAGACCGCGGAGGTACATCGCCTGCCCGGCGTGCTGGATGTCGTCGTCGAGGACGCTGATCAGGCGCACGCCCAGCGAAACCGGCGGGTCCCAGGCCTCGTCGACGATCCGGTCGAGGTCCTTCTCGCCGAGACCGGCGACGAACCGGACGGTCTGCTCGTGCACGGCGTCGTAGTAGCCGGTGAGCAGGTCCGGTTCCTCGACGCGGACCGCTTCGACGTCGGCCGGGCGGTGGCCGTAGCCGGTGTCACCGGCCGGGAACGGGAGGCCGAACCGGGAAAGCCAGTCCTGGCCGGTCCACACCTGCTCCGTCCCGGCCACGTCGGCGACGTGGTCGTCCTGGACCCGGCTCAGGTGCCACACCAGCCAGGCGATCGAGTTGGCCTCGTCGTCCGGCCGGGTCCCGAGCTGCCCGGCGGTGAGCTTGTCCACCGCCGCGTGCACCGTGCCCTGGACCCGGCTGAACCCTTCGACGAGCAGATCGGCCACGTTCATCCGGTTGCCTCCCGTTGCTGACACCGTTTCCCGCGGTGCTACCCGATCATGCCCGCCGGCAAACCGCGTCCGCTACCGCGGCAGCAGCTGGTCGAAGAACGAGCGGTAGCGGCGCAGCGCGATCCGCAGCTCCTCGGTGGCCGGTTCGCCCTGCTGCCACTGGGATTCCAGCTCGCTCTTGTGCTCGGCGAAGGTGGTGGCCAGCGCGCTGATCACGGCGGCGACGAGCTCGTCGGCCTGCCGGACCGCCTGCTTCGGGTCGTCGACGAAGCCGGTCTGGACGTTCTGCCAGCGCTCGCGGAAGCCGGTGACCTTCTCCTCGTCGATCAGCTCCGGCGTCTCCACGTCGCCACCCGACGCCGCCGGCCGTTCCCCGTTCCCGGCCGAGCCGGCGGGCGTCTCGACATCGCCACCCGACGCGGCGGGCGTCTCGACGTCGCCACCCGATTCGGCGGGCGTTTCCACGTCCCCGCCCGATCCGGCGGGCGCTTCCACGTCCCCGCCCGAGCCGTAGGAAGTGGCGGTGTCGTCGGCATCGTGGCGCCCGGCCGAGGCCAGGTCGGCGGTGCTCAGGTTCTGTTCGTCGTCGGCGGTGTCCGGTTCGCGGAAGTCCGCCCGCTCGTGGCCGGGGACATCGGTGGTGCTGTCGTCCCGGTAGCCGCCGGTCTCGTGCACGTCCTCACGCCCCGTCAGGTCCCGGTCGTCCTCGGCGTCGTGCCGCGTCAGGTGCTCGGTCATGGTCAACGTCCTCCATTCCACTCGGTCCGCGGGTTCGCGGACGCCTGGCGCTCGGTCTCGTGACGGTCGGTCTCGTGGAGCTCGGCCTCGTGACGGTTGCTGTCGTCACGGCCGGCGTCGCGGCGGTCGGCCGCCCGCTGCTCGGTGCGGTCACGATCGTGGTCGTGCCCGTTCCGGCGGTCGTGGTGGTCGTGCTGCTCCTCGCCGGCGCCGTCGGTCAGCAGGTCCTCGAACACGGTGCGGTAGCGCACCATCGCGTCCCGCAGGTCCTCAGTGGACGCACCGTCCCGCTTCTGCTGCGTGGTGTGCGCGGCCCGGTAGTGCTCGAGGGTCTTGGCGTGCCGCACGGAAAGGTCGGCCACCTGCTGCTCGTAGCCCTCGGTCGGGTAGCCGCGTTCGGCCATCAGCGAGTTCAGCAGCTGGTCGGCCTCGGCGACCGCCGGGGCCGGCTCGTCGACGAACTTTTCCTGTACCTGCGCCCATTCCCGGACGTAGCGCTCGCGCGCCGACGTCGAAAGCGGCCGGATGTCGAGCTCCTTGTGCCGGCGTTCCCGCTCGGCGAGCTCGCGCTGCGCGGCCCGGGGGCTGTCCTTCTCGGCGACCGTGCGGTCGTACTCGGGACCGAACCGCTGCTGCAGCCGTTTTCGTTGCATTTCCTGCGTCACCAGCCAGATCACGGCGCCGAGCACCGCGACGGCCACGACGACGATCAAGACGATCAGCCATGTGGGCATCGCTCAAACTCCTTCAAGGATGTCAAGCCCCCGATGCGAGCGGTGTTCCCGGATTACCTCGGCCGAAAACGGGCACGGGGCTCCTGACCTCGGGATTCGGCCGTCCGGCGGCGTCGATACGGCCGGATGCCCGCGACCCGCACGGCGAGGTGACGGTGATGACACCGCGTAGCTAGCAGCGTTATCAATATAGTAGTATCGTTGATAACAGTTCGAGTGAAGCGGCGGCCACCGATGCCGCCCGGACCGGAAAGAAGGAACCGATGAGCACCCCCACCGAGTCCCGCGTCGCGATCGTCACCGGCGGCTCCCGCGGCATCGGCCGCCAGGTCGCCGAGCGCCTGGCCGCCGACGGCATGGCGGTCGTCGTCAACTACGCGGGCAACGAGAAGGAGGCCACCGCCACCGTCGAGGCCATCACCGCGCGCGGTGGCCGGGCCATCGCGGCCCGCGCCGACGTGGCCGACCCGGCCGCGGTCGCGGAGCTGTTCGACACCGCGGAACGCACGTACGGCGGCGTGGACGTCGTGGCCCACCTGGCCGGCGTGATGAACCCGCCGACCCCGATCGCCGACACCGACTTCGAGGTCCTCGACCGCGTGCACCGCACCAACATCCGCGGCACGTTCGCGGTGGCCCAGCAGGCCGCGCGGCGGGTGCGCGACGGCGGCGCGGTGATCACCACGTCGACGTCGGTGCTCGGGCTGAACCTGCCCGGCTACGGCGTCTACAACGCGACGAAGGGCGCGGTCGAGGCGATCACCATGATCCTGGCCCGCGAGCTGCGCGGCCGCGACATCACCGTGAACACGGTCGCGCCCGGCCCGACCGCGACCGCGCTGTTCCTCGACGGCAAGGACGAGGAGACCATCGCCCGGATGGCCAAGCAGCCGCCGCTGGAGCGGCTCGGGCAGCCGGAGGACATCGCCGAGGTCGTCGCGTTCCTGGCCGGTCCGGCGCGCTGGGTGAACGGCCAGGTGCTGCGCGCGAACGGCGGCATCGTCTAGCGGGTGAACCGGCTGACGATGACGTGGTCCTTCGCCGGCCCGCGCACCGCCCACTCCTGCCGCCAGCGGGCGGCGCCGGTCACGCGGTACTCCCCGCGGTAGTGGTCGGCCCGGCAGGGGTGGTCCGCCGTCCAGTGGCCTTCGCGCAGGTCGAGGTCGTGGAAGAAGCCGCCGTGGTCGAAGTGGACCGACGCGCGGCCGGGGCCCGCCGGGCGGTAGTGCAGGGTCCGGGTGACCGGCCCGGTGTGACCGCCGAGCCGCAGCTCGCCCTCCTCGTGGTAGACGAGGACGCCGCCGGCCTCGGTGAAGGTGGCGGTCCCGGTCACCTCGCCCGCGGGGTCGCCGTCCGTAGTGCGGATTTCCCGGTCCAGGCGCCAGGCGCCGCCGAAATACGCGGCGAGATCGGGAACCGGCCAGTACTGCACGCCCCCATTCTGGCACCCCGCGGCGGGGCGGGCCGGAACTGTCGGACCCCCGCTCTATAGTCGGGCGGGTGGCAGAGACCGACCTCGCACCCGCGTCCGACGCGCTGGAGACCCTCCGGCGCGTGTTCGGCTACGACAGCTTCCGCGGCGACCAGGCGGCGATCGTCGAGCACGTGATCGCCGGCGGCGACGCGCTCGTGCTGATGCCCACCGGCGGCGGGAAGTCGTTGTGCTACCAGATTCCCGCGCTCGTGCGGCCCGGCGTGGGCGTGGTGGTCTCGCCGCTGATCGCGCTGATGCAGGACCAGGTCGACGCGCTGCGCAACGCCGGCGTCCGCGCCGGTTTCCTCAACTCCACCCAGGATTACGCGGCGCGGCAGGAGGTGGAGTCGGCGTTCCTGAACGGCGAGCTCGACCTGCTCTACCTGGCCCCGGAACGGCTTTCGGTGGAATCCACCGTGCGGCTGCTCGACCGCGGCAAGATCTCGCTGTTCGCGATCGACGAAGCGCACTGCGTCGCCCAGTGGGGCCACGACTTCCGGCCCGACTACCTCCAGCTCTCGGCACTGCACGAGCGGTGGCCGGACGTGCCGCGGATCGCGCTGACGGCGACCGCGACCGAGGCCACGCACAAGGAGATCGCCGCCCGGCTGAACCTCGACGAGGCCCGGCACTTCGTCGCGAGCTTCGACCGGCCGAACATCCAGTACCGGATCGTCGGCAAGAACTCCCCGCAGCGGCAGCTGCTGGAGCTGCTGCGCACCGAGCACCCGGGTGACGCGGGAATCGTCTACTGCCTGTCCCGGAACTCGGTGGAGAAGACCGCGGAGTTCCTGGTGCAGAACGGGATTCCGGCGGTGCCCTACCACGCGGGGCTCGACGCGCGCACCCGCGCGAAGCACCAGTCGCGGTTCCTGCGCGAGGACGGGCTGATCGTGGTCGCGACGATCGCGTTCGGGATGGGCATCGACAAACCGGACGTCCGGTTCGTCGCGCACCTCGACCTGCCGAAGTCGGTCGAGGGCTACTACCAGGAAACCGGCCGCGCGGGCCGCGACGGCCTGCCGTCCACCGCCTGGCTCGCGTACGGGCTGCAGGACGTCGTCCAGCAGCGCAAGATGATCGACACGTCCGAGGGTGACGAGGCACACCGGCGGCGGCTGGGTGCGCACCTGAACGCGATGCTCGCGCTGTGCGAGACGGTCGAGTGCCGCCGCGTGCAGATCCTCAACTACTTCGGGCAGCCGGCCGGCCCGTGCGGCAACTGCGACACGTGCCTGAACCCGCCGGAGAAGTGGGACGGCACGATCCCGGCGCAGAAGCTGCTGTCGACAGTCGTGCGGCTGCGCAACGAGCGGCGCCAGAAGTTCGGTGCCGGCCAGGTCATCGACATCCTGCTCGGCAAGTCCACGCCGAAGGTCACGCAGTTCCAGCACGACACGCTCAAGACGTTCGGCATCGGCACCGAGCTGCGCGAGCCGGAATGGCGGGCGGTGGTGCGGCAACTGCTCGCCCAGGGCCTGCTCGCCGTCGAAGGCGACTACGGCTCGCTCGTGCTCACCGAGACGAGCGCCGAGGTGCTGGGCGGCGGTCGCCAGGTGCTGCTGCGGCGCGAACCCGAGCGGGCGCCCGCCGCGAAGGTCCGCAGCGCCAAGAAGGCCGCCGCCGCGGTCGTGGAGATGCCCGCGGAGGCGGCCCCGCTGTTCGAACGCCTGCGGGCCTGGCGGGCCGCCACCGCGAAGGAACAGGGCGTGCCCGCCTACGTCGTCTTCCACGACGCGACCCTGCGCCAGATCGCCACGCAACGGCCGGCGTCGCTGGCGGATCTGGGCACGGTCAGCGGCGTCGGGGAGAACAAGCTCGCCAAGTACGGCGAGGGGCTCTTGGAGGTCCTGACCGCCGAGTGAGCTACCGGCCGGTGGCCGGCCCGGGGTGGCCCGGCTGCCCGGTCACCGAGTTGACCTTGCGGACCGCGCCGGCGATCTGCTGGTGGTACTTGCCCTTGGTCTTGCCGTCGACGAACTTCGCGGCCTTGCCGACGGCCTGGTTCACCTTTTCGGGGTTCTTCTTGGCGTAGGCGCGAGCCGCACCGGCGGCGCCGGCCAGCATGGTCAGCTTCTTCATCAGAGGCACGGTGGCCCTCCCTCGTCGGTTGCGGTCATCCTGACAACGCGGACGAACCACCCGGAGGTTCCCCGTGTGACGAGGGCCAAAACCTGGGCCCGCCGCGGCCGGCCCCGGAAAAGGCCGCGCGGACCGCCGCCGCGCGGCCCTAGGCTCGCGATCATGCGCGACCTGGCCGCCCTGCCGAAGGCCCACCTGCACGTCCACCTGGAGAGCACGATCCGCCCCGCCACGCTCCGCGAACTGGGCGAGGCGAACGGGGTCGACGTCCCGGGCGAGCCCCCCGTGTTCGACGGCTTCCGCGCCTTCGCCGACTACAACGCGCTGATCCGGTCCTGCCTCCGGCGTCCGGAAGACTTCGAACGCATCGCGCGCGAGTACTGTGAGGACGAAGCCGCGCAGGGCACGCGCTACGCCGAAGTCACCTTCACCGCGGCCTCGCACGGGGAACGGCTGGGCGACCTCGAAATGCCGCTGGCCTCCGTCCTCAAAGGACTATCGCAGAGCACCGACCTGGCGTGGCGGCTGCTGCTCGACCACTCCCGGCGCCGCTCGGTCGAGCGGGCCGGGCGCACCCTCGACCTCGCGCTGAAGTACGACGAAGTCTTCGCGATCGGCATGGCGGGCGAGGAAAACCACTCGCTCCGGCCGTTCGCGACGCTTTTCGAAAAGGCTCATGCGGCCGGCATCCACCTGCTGCACCACACCGGCGAAGACGCCGGGCCCGGCAGCATCCGCGAGGCCATCGAAGTGGGCCGCACGGAACGGCTCGGCCACGGCATCCGCGTCCTCGACGACCCTTCGCTGGTCGCGGAAGTGCGGGCGCGCGGCCTGGCCCTGGAGGTGTGCCCGTCGTCGAACGTGACGCTGGGGCTGGTGCCGTCGCTGCCCGAACACCCGCTCCCCCGCCTGCTCGACGCGGGCCTGACGGTCACGCTCAACACCGACGTCCCGTCGGTCACCGGCGCCGGCCTGGCCGAGGAGTACGCCCGGGTGCAACGGGCGTTCGGCTACGACGACACGACGATGGCGGACTTCGCCCGTGCGAGCGTCACGGCGTCCTTCGCGCCCGAAGCGACCAAACAGGCCATCCTGCGCGGCATCGACGCCTGGCTCACACCGGCAGCAGGCGGGTGACCAGCGTACCGAGCTGGTGCACCGTGCGGCACTCGTGCATCTCCACGACCTCGGCGTACTCCAGCGCCGCCGAGTCCCCGGTGGACCACAGCGACCGCCGTTCCGGGTTGAGCCAGTAGACGTGCCGGGCGCGGGACTTGATGGCGCGGACCGCGTCGAGGTTGGGGTCGCCGCCGTTGGTGCGGGCGTCGCCGAGGATCAGCACCGACGTCCGCGGGCCGATCGCGTCCAGCCAGTTCTCGGTGAACTGGCGCAGGGAGCCGCCGTAGTCGCTGTGGCCGTCCCAGCGCACCAGCGCCGCTTCGGACAGCATGCGCGCGCCCAGGTGTTCGGGGTCGGCCGCGCCGCTGGTGACCAGGTGGGTGACCTCGTCGGCGCTGTCGACGAAGGCGAACACGCGGATCTTGCCGAACTGGTCGCGCAGCGCCTGCACGAGCAGCATGGTGAAGTTCGCGAACCCGGCCACCGAGCCGGAAAGATCGCACAGCAGCACGATTTCCGGCCGTCCGGGCCGCCGGTGGCGGTAGGCCGGGCGCAGCGGCACGCCGCCGGTCGAGAGCGACCGGCGCAGCGTGCGCCGCAGGTCGATCTGGCCGCGCGTCGTCCGCTTGCGGCGGGCGGCCAGGCGCGTCGCCAGTTTGCGGGACAACGGCTGGATGGTGCGCCGCAGCTCCGCGAGCTGGGTGCGGCTGGCGATGAGGAAGTCGACCCGGTCGGGCGACGGCGCGATGGCGTGCTTGGCGACGCGTTCGCGGCCGCGGATCTCGGCCGCGCGGCGCCGCGCCTCCGTGCGGACCTGCCCGCGGAAGCCCTCGACGCGGCGGCGGATCTCGTCGCGGTCGAACCGGTCGGTGAACTCGCCGCGCGCGCCGCCGCCGCGGACCGCGGCCAGCACCCGGGCGATCAGCGTCTGCGGCTGGAGCCGCTCCAGGGTCTGGTGGGCCGAGAAGCCGCCGCCCGGACCCGACGCCGAGCCGTACTGGCCCAGCATGTCGACGGCGAGGCCGGCGAGCTGGGACAACGCCTGCTGGTCACCGTCGGCGAGCGCGGCGGCCAGCTCTTCCCGCAGTTCCTCCAGCGTCGACGGCCGCTCCTCGCGGGCCCGCTCGGGGGTGCCGATCCCCGCCGGGAAGTAGAGGTCGAAGGCGGCGTCGAAGACCGCGCGCTGCCCGCCGCGCCGGACCAGCGCCGCGGCCAGGCCTTCGCGCACCAGCGCCCGGTCGTCGAGGCCGAGCACCTCCAGCGCCGCGGCGGCGTCGACCGTCTCGGCGGGGCCGGCCGGGATGCCCTGGGCGCGCAGCGCCTTGACGAACGCGGCGAGCCGCTCCGGCACGCCGCCGGTCACGACGCGTCCAGGACCTGTTCGAGCTTCAGGCCGGCGCCGGCCTTGGCGATGTCGTCCTGGTGCTTGAGCACGACGCCGAGGCTTTCCCGCACGACCCGCTCGTCCAGCGCGGTCGCCCCGAGCGCGAGCAGGGTGCGCGCCCAGTCGATCGTCTCCGCGACCGACGGCAGCTTGCGCAGGTCCATCGCGCGCAACGCGGCGATCACCCGGACGACGGAATCGGCGAGGGCGGCGTCGATGCCCGGGACCTTGAGCCGGACGATGTCGCGTTCGAGGTCCTCGTCCGGGAAGTCGATGTGCAGGAACAGGCACCGGCGGCGCAGCGCCTCGGACAGCTCGCGGGTCGCGTTGGACGTCAGCACGGCGAACGGCGCGCGCGTGGCGGTGATCGTGCCGAGCTCCGGGACGGTGACCTGGAAGTCGCCGAGCACCTCCAGCAGCAGGCCCTCGACCTCCATGTCGGCCTTGTCGGTCTCGTCGATCAGCAGCACGGTCGGCTCGTCCGACGAGATCGCCGTCAGCAGCGGGCGGCGCAGCAGGAACTCTTCGCCGAAGATGTCGGTGCGCGCGGCCTCCCACGTTTCGTCGCGGCCGGCGGTGATCCGCAGCAGCTGCTTCGCGTGGTTCCACTCGTACAGCGCGCGGGCCTCGTCGATGCCCTCGTAGCACTGCAGGCGCACCAGCCGCGAGCCGCTGACCTGGGCGACGGCCTTGGCCAGCTCGGTCTTGCCGACACCGGCGGGCCCCTCGACCAGCAGCGGCTTGCCGAGCCGGTCGGCGAGGAACACGGTGGTCGCCACCGCCGTGGACGCCAGGTAGCC
This sequence comes from Amycolatopsis sp. CA-126428, assembly GCF_002904335.1. GTDB lineage: Bacteria > Actinomycetota > Actinomycetes > Mycobacteriales > Pseudonocardiaceae > Amycolatopsis. The sequence goes on from NZ_PPHF01000139.1 coordinate 40,331, forward strand.
CGCCTCGGCCAGCCGGGCCGACACGTCGTCGACGGAGGTGAAGAATCCGGTGCCCACCACGTGCCTCCTAAGCGGTCGCTCACCAGGAGCGTACCCGAACAGCGGGCTAGCATCGGCCTCGTGACCTACGTTGCCGCTTCCGGCCGATACGACTCGATCCCCTACCGGCGCTGCGGGCGTTCCGGGCTCAAGCTGCCCGCGATCTCGCTCGGGCTCTGGCACAACTTCGGCCACGACCGGCCGCTGGAAACCCAGCGCGCGATCACCCGCCGCGCGTTCGACCTGGGCATCACCCACTTCGACCTGGCCAACAACTACGGCCCGCCGTACGGCTCGGCGGAGGAGAACTTCGGGCGGCTGCTGGCCACGGACTTCAAGCCGTACCGCGACGAGCTGGTGATCTCCACCAAGGCCGGCTACGACATGTGGCCCGGCCCGTACGGCGAGTGGGGCTCCCGCAAGTACCTGCTGTCCTCCCTGGACCAGTCGCTCGGCCGGCTGGGCCTGGACTACGTCGACATCTTCTACTCGCACCGCTTCGACCCCGAGACGCCCCTGGAGGAGACGGTCGGGGCGCTCGACGCCGCCGTCCGCGCCGGCAAGGCGCTGTACGTCGGGATCTCGTCCTACAACTCGGAGCGGACGGCCGAGGCCGCGCGGCTCCTGCGGGAACTCGGCACGCCGCTGCTGATCCACCAGCCGTCGTACTCGATGCTCAACCGCTGGATCGATGAGGACGGCCTCCTCGACACCCTCGAAGAGGCGGGCGCCGGCTGCATCGCGTTCTCGCCGCTCGCGCAGGGCCTGCTGACGGACAAGTACCTGAAGGGCGTTCCGGCCGACTCCCGCGCGGCGCAGGGCAAGTCCCTCGATCCGGACACCCTCGACGAGAACCGCCTGGGCCGGGTCCGCGCGCTGAACGACATCGCGAGCCGCCGCGGGCAGTCGCTGGCGCAGCTGGCCCTGGCCTGGGCGCTGCGCGACAGCCGGGTGACGTCGGTGCTGATCGGCGCGAGCAGCGTGCGGCAGCTGGAGGACAACGTCGGCGCGCTCGGCAACCTCGAGTTCTCGTCCGAGGAGCTGACCGAGATCGACGGCCACGCGACCGACGCGGACATCAACCTCTGGAAGCGTTCGTCCGACTCCTGAGCCCAGCCGGCGGGGGGTGCCCGCGGGGGCGCCCCCCGTTTTCCACTTTACCGGTGAGCACCGACAGTTTCGGCGTCGTCGCGGCGGGCCTCCGCTTCGGCGTCGCCGCCGCGGGCTTCCCTTTCGGCGTCGCCGCCTTGGGCCTCCGCCGACAGGTCCTGCCACTCGTCCCAGGTCGCGAGCCGGTCCGCGTAAGCCTGCTGGACCATCGGGTAGAAGCCCGTCCCGAAGAGCACCCGAAGGGGTGGGTTGGCCGCGTCGACGACCTTCAGCAGGGCCCGGGCGGCGGCGGCCGGATCCCCGGCCGGCTGCTTGCCCGCGACCTCGGCGATGCGCCGGCGGAGCCCGTCGTAGACCGGGCTGGTCTCGGCGACGTGGCCGTTGGCGAGAGGGTCCGGGTTCTTGCCGTCGCGGGTGGCGTAGCCGCCCGGCTCGATGATCGTGACCTTGACGCCGAAGTCCGCGACCTCCTTGGCCAGGGTTTCGTTCAGGGCTTCGATCGCCCACCTCGACGCCTGGTACGCGCCACCGAGCGGCATCGCGATGAGGCCCGCGGCCGACGACAGCTGGATGAAGTGCCCGGCGCCTTGTTCGCGCAGGACGGGCAGGGCGGCCTGGATGACCCACACCGGGCCGAACACGTTGGTCTCCAGCTGGGCGCGCAGCTCGGGCTCGGTCAGTTCCTCGATGGCGCCGATCTGCGCGTAGCCGGCGTTGTTCACGACGACGTCCAAGCGCCCGAAGTGCTCGGCGGCCCGCTTCACGGTCTCGAAGACCGCGGCTTTGTCGGTCACGTCCAGCTCCAGGGGGAGCACCGCGTCGCCGTAGCGGGCGACGAGGTCGTCGAAACTCCCGGTGGACCGCGCGGTGGCGGCCACCCGGTCGCCTCGGGACAGGGCGGCCTCGACGAAACAGCGGCCCAAGCCGCGCGACGAACCCGTGACGAACCAGACCTTGCTCATGATGTTCCGTTCTCCGCAGTGACATCCGATCGCCCACAGGACACCGGCGGCCGGACGCCCGTGACAGCCGCGCCGCCGTGACGCCGATCACTCGCCACCTCAACGTTTGACCAAATTTCATATTTGGTCATATGCTGCCAACGTGCCTCCAGCCGAAGACCGGGCCGAACGGGCCGAGCGCATCCTCGACGCCGCCGCCGAACTGCTCCTGCGCGCCGGCTACCGGCGGACGACGATCGAGGACGTCGCCGAGCGGGCCGACGTCGGCAAGGGCACCGTCTACCTGCACTGGAAGAACCGCGAAGAGCTGTTCCTCGCCGTCCTGCTCCGCGAGTCGGTCCGGGTGCTCGAAGAGCTCGTGGCGGCGATCGCGGCCGATCCGCTCAGCGTGCGGCTTTCGCGGCTGACGGAGATCCAGTACGCCAACGTGCTGAAGCGTCCGCTGCTCCGGGCCGGGTACGCCGACGACACCGAGACACTCGGCAAGCTGCTGCCGAAGCTGCACGGCAAACTCGACCCCCGCCACGGGGAAGCCTTCGTCGAGTACCTGGAGCTGCTGGCCGCCAACGACCTGCTCCGCGCGGACCGGCCGGCCCGTGAGCTCGTCGTCGCCTTCTCGGCCGTGCTGCACGGGTTCCTCGGCGCCTCCCGGCCCCCCGAACCGGCCCTGCTCGCCGACACGGTCGCGCACGCCTTCGAGCCGCTCGCCGTGTCGACGAGGCAGCTGCGCGCCGTGGCACCGCGGGCACTGGCGCTGTTCACCGAAGCCGTCGCGCTCGACCGCAAACAGCTCGAACGCGCCTACTGAAACCCTGGAGGACCTCGTGCGCACCGGAATCCTGATCGACGAACTCGGCGTCGGCTTCGACGCCATCACGGCCCAAGCCCGCGAAGCGGCGAAGCTCGGCTACGGCACGCTGTGGGTCGCGCAGCGCGGCGGCTGGGACGCGCTCACGGCGCTGCCCGCGCTCGCCGCGGCCGCCCCCGGTGCCGGGCTGGGCACGTGCGTCGTGCCGACGTACTCGCGGCACCCGATCACCATGGCGGCGCAGGCACTGACGGTCCAGGCGGCGGCCGGGGTGCCGGTCCACCTCGGTCTCGGGCTGAGCCACCGGTTCATCGTGGAAGGCGAGTTCGGCTACTCCTATGATCGGCCGATCCGTCATCTGCGCGAGTACCTCCAGGCGCTGCACCCGTTGCTGCGCGGGGAAAAGGCCGACGTTCACGGCGAGTCGCTGACGGCCGCGGGCGCGGTGAACGCGCCCGGCGCGCAGCCGCCGGCCGTGCTGATCGGCTCGGTGAGCCCGCAGTCGACGCGGCTGGCCGGCGAGCTCGCCGACGGCGTCATCACGACCTGGGCCGGCCCGCGGGCGATCGGCGAGTTCGTGGTGCCGGCGCTGGGGCGGCCGGCCCGGGTGGTCTCCGGTCAGCTGATCTGCGTGACGTCCGAAGTGGACGAACGCCGCAACTGGGTCGAGGAGACCTACGGCGGAGCGGCGAGCATCCCGGCGTACCGGGCGATCCTCGACCGCGACGGCCACCAGCGGGTCTCCGACAGCGTGCTCATCGGCGACGAGGAAACCGTGCGCCGCCAGGTGAAGTCCCTCGAGGAGGCAGGCGCGACGGAGCTGCTGGTGATGCCGTTCGGCTCGGCGGAGGAGCAGGCCCGCACCCGCGAACTGCTGGCCCCGTGAACCATCTCTGGGTCGACGCCCCGCATGCGGCCCCGGACGCTTGAGCTCACCCGGCCGCGGGGCGCCCCCCGTTTTCCACTCTACCGGCGAGCACCGACAATTCCGTGCCGCCCGGCGGCCGCCAACGCGGCGACGACACGACCCGCCCGGTGGTGCTCTGGCTGTGCGAGCACGACCGCCGGCCGGCCGAGGTGCGCGTCCACACGGCGAACCCGGCCGGCCGCGAGTGGCTGACCGGGATGGCACGGCGGTACGGGCCCGGCGTGCGCTAACGCGGCGCCGGCAGGTGGGTCGCCTCCGGGAAGAGGTTCAGCGCCCGCAGGGCCGCGCCCAGCTCGGCGATGTCCGCCGGGTTCGTCAGCGACCGGCCGAGTTCTTCCGTGATCCGCTTCAGGCGGTGGCGGATCGTGTTGGGGTGGCAGAACATCCGCTCCGACGTCAGCTTCGTCGAACCCTGGCAGTCGAACCACGCGCGCAGCGTCAGCAGCAGCACGTTGCGGTCGTCGCCCGGCAGGTCGAGCACCGGCTGGAGCACGTGGTGGGCCAGCTGCACCGAGGCCTCCGGGGCGCTGGCCACCAGACCGGCCAGCGGCGACTCGGTGAACTGCACCAGCCCGGGCGTCCCCGGCGTCATGCTCGACAGCGCCACCCGCGCGAGGTGCAGCGCGCGGGCGGTGTTGCCGAGGCCGGTGAACACCGGGCTCATCCCGACCCGGCCCACCGGGTGCTCGCGGACCAGGTCGACGATCGCCGGGGCCGCCGCGGGGTTGCGCAGGGACACCACGCCGACCTGCAGGTCCGGCGTGAGCCGCCACGCCGAGGCGTGCTGGAGCGCGCGCAACCGCGCCTCGACCTGCGGCAGCGGCTCCTGGCCCAGCCGCGGGGTTTCCGCGGCGACGACGACGAACGTGCCGTCCAGGGACAGGTCGAGCACGCGGGCGATGTCCCACAACGTGCCCTCGGTCGCGGCGCCGCCCGCGAACAGCGCCTCCACCAGCGCCGAGCGCCGGTTCTGGTGCGCCACCATGACTTCCGCGGTGGTGTCCCGGTAGGACGTCGTGAGGGCCTCGGCGAGGTCGTCGATCAGCGCCCAGATCGCCGTCGTCGCGGCGACCAGCCCGGCCAGGTCCTGCGCCCCGGCGGTCAGCTCGACGAACCGGTGCCAGACCTCGGTGAGCCCGATCCGGTAGGCCCGCAGCAGCTCCGGCAGCGGCGCGCCCTGCAACGCCCGGGCGCGGCCGGTCGCGCGGGCCTGGGACAGGTCCGGCACGTCCGAGCCGCGCAGGGTGCGCATCACGTGCTCGAGGTTGGCCCGCACCGAGTTCCGCAGCTCGGTGTGCGTGACGAAGCGGGCGTCGGCGTAGACCGGCATTTCGGCGCGGATCTGCCGCACGGTGCTCTCGACGAGTTCCGGCATCGCCGCCTCGACCTCGGTGGCGAGGAGGGCGACGCGCGGCGCGAGCCCGTCGGACAGAAGCGCCTGGTAGTGCATGGTGGCCTCCGGTCCCCGGCCTCCTCGTCGAGGTCCGGGACCGACAGCTAACCCGAACGAGGCCGCCACGTCCGGGTGAACTTTCTACAGCACCCGCGAATGCGGAGGTTCTTTTGTGGAACCTCCGCATTCGCGTCAGGCCAGCTTCGCGGCCGCGCTCTTGATCGCCTCCCGGATCCGGAAGTAGGTGCCGCAGCGGCACACGTTCTGGATGGCGTCGATGTCCGCGTCCGTCGGGTTCTTCGTCTTCTTCAGCAGCGCCACGGCCGCCATGATCTGGCCGGGCTGGCAATAGCCGCACTGCGCGACGTCCTGCTCCAGCCAGGCCTCCTGGACCGGGTGCAGCTCGTCGCCGTCGGCCAGCCCCTCGATCGTGGTGACCTCGCGCCCGGCGCACTCCGACACCGGCGTGACGCAGGGGTTGAACGCCTCGCCGTCGAGGTGGCTGGTGCAGGCCTTGCAGACGTTGATGCCGCAGCCGTACTTCGGCCCGCGGACCTTGAGCTTGTCGCGCAGCGCCCACAGCATCGGCAGGTCGGCGGGCGCGTCGACGGTGACGGTCTTCCCGTTCACCACGAAGGTGTAGTTCGGCATGGGGGTTCTCCTCAGCGCGGGAACGGGTCGAAGTCGACCGGGAAGGTGATCGGGAAGCTGCGGGGCTTGATCCCGGTCGCCCGGGCGTAGGCGTTGGCGATCGCGCCGACCGGCGCCGGCACGCCCAGCTCGCCCGCCCCGCCGATGTCCTCGCCGGTGGCCGGCATGACGTGCACCCGGACGTCCATCGGCGAGTTCTTCTGCCGCGCGTAGTGGAACTGCGAGTAGCTGCCCTCCAGCGGCAGGCCCTTGTCGATGTGCAGCCCCGCGGTGAGCGTCGTCGAAATCGCGTCGGTCAGGCCGCCGAGCATCTGCGCCTGGATCCCGCGCGGGTTCACCGGCTTGCCGACGTCGGCCGCGATGGTCGCCTTCGTGACGCGCGGGTGCTTCGGGTCGCGGGCGTCCAGCTCGACCAGGCAGGCGGTGTAGGACTTGTACTCGCCGTGCACCGCGATCCCCTGCGCGAACCCGGCGGGCATCTTCTTGCCCCACTCGCCGAGTTCGGCGACCTTGTCGAGCACCGCGCGCTGGCGGTCGGACTTGATGAACTCGCGGCGGAAGGCCACCGGGTCCTTGCCGAGCTTCTTCGCGATCTCGTCGACCATGATCTCTTCGGCGCCGCGGGTGTTCGCCGAGTAGACCGACCGCCACGCCGAGGTGTGGAACTTCAGCGGCACCTCGTTGAGCAGCTGCGTGGTGACGCCGAAGTTGTACGGCGACTTGACGGTCAGCAGGAACACCGTCTGCGCGAAGCTGAGGTTGCCGCCGACGGGCAGCTTCGCCGCGAACGCGGTGAGGATTTCGCCGAGCCCGTGGCTCCAGTCGGTCTCGACGCTCGCGACGCGGTGTTCGAACGTCAGCACCTGCCCGAGCGCGAAGGTGGCGCGGATCCGGTGGTAGCTCGCCGCGCGCCCGCGGCCGTGGCGCATGTCGTCGATCCGGCTCCACATCAGCCGGACGGGCTTCTTCATCGCCTTCGAGATGTGCGCGGCTTCGAGGGCGGCGTCGAAGAACAGCCGCCGCCCGAACGACCCGCCGCCCTGCTGGACGTGCACGGTGACCTTGTTCTCCGGCAGCCCGAGCTCCTGGGCGATGGTCTGCTTCGCCACGATCGGCGACTTCAGCCCGGCCCAGATGGTCGCGCTGTCCGCGCGGACGTCGGCGACCGCGGAGTTCGACTCCATCGGCGCGTGGCTGGCGAAGGCGAAGTCGAACTCGCCGTCGACGTACTGGGTCAGCAGCGGCGGCACCACGAACGGCAGCGCGGCGGCCCGCAGCTTCTTCTTGATCGTCTCGTTGTCCTCGCCGTCGACCGTGCCGGGACCCCAGGTGACGTCGAGGGCGTCCTTGCCGTCGAGGGCCTGCCCGAAGGTCTCGGCCATCACCGCGACGCCGGTCTTCACGACCGCGATGTCGATGATCCCGGGCATGGCCCGGACGGCGGCCTCGTTGTTGACCGTCCGCACCGTGCCGTTGATGGTCGGCGGGCGCCGCACCATCACCGGGTTCGCGCCGGGGACGTCGAGGTCCAGCGTGTAGACCTGCTTGCCGGTGACCATCGCGCGGGCGTCCTGGCGCGCGGTCGGTGTCCCGACGAGCGTGTGCGCCGACTCGGCCTTCGGCGCGATGGTCCCGGTGGTCAGGTCCGTGCGCGACGCGGGCCCGGCGAGGGCGCCGTAGGAGGCGCTGCGCCCGTCCGGCGCCCACACCGCACCGTCGCGTGTGGACAGCCGGGCGGCGCCGGTCCCCCACTGCGCCCCGGCCGCGGCGACCATCCGGGCCCGCGCGGTCGCCGCGGTGGCGCGGACCGGGTCGTAGAGCGAGCGCATCGTGTTGGACCCGCCGGTGAGCTGGTTGAACAGCAGCTCGGTGCGGGCGTCGGACAGCACGACGTCGACGCGGTCGAGCGGCAGGTCCAGCTCTTCGGCGACGAGCATGGCCGTCGCCGTCGTGATGCCCTGGCCGACCTCGGCGCGCGGCAGCTGCAGCCGCGCCCGGCCGCCGGACGTCATCTCGAGCACGAGCATCCCGGCGGTCGGCACGCAGGAGAGGGTCAGGACGTCACCGAGGTCGAGGATCTCCGCCGGCTGCGGCAGCGTGGGGACGACGGCTTCGGCGCTGGCCGGGGCGACGGCGTCGGCGGTCAGCTTCGTGGCGACGGTGAGCGTGGGCGCGGCGACCAGGTAGGTCAGGAAGCGGCGGCGGCCGACCTGCCCGGGCTCCGGTTGTTCGGTGGTGGGACTGGCCATCGGGGATCCCTTGCTGGGTGGTGGCGGGGTGCGCGCCACGCTAAGGAGCCGTTGGCCGGTCGTCAACGCGGAGTAGTCGAGTTCGCCCATCTCTGTGACGAGATGACAGTCCGGGCGCCCGAATGTGTGCGCCGCCACAGCGCCGGACGGCCCAGCGGGCTGGTTCAGCCGGCCCCGCGGGCGCGCCGGGCCCGGATCAGGTCCTCGCGGGCGCGGGCGACGCGGGAGCGGACGGTGCCGACCGGGCAGCCGCAGACGTCGGCCGCTTCGGCGTAGGACAGCCCGAGCACCTGGGTCAGGACGAGCACCTCGCGCCGGTCCGGTTCCAGGCCGTCGAGCAGCAGGCGCAGTGCGACGAGCTCCTCGAAGCCGGCCGCGGGATCCGGGGTGCGCTCGGCGGCGGCTGCCCAGTCGGTGCCGGCGATCTTGGGTCGCGCACCGGCGGCCCGGATCTGGTCGACGACGACGCGGCGGGCGATCGACAGCAGCCACGTCCGCGAAGACGAGCGGCCCGCGAAGCGGCGAAGGCTGCCGAAAGCGCGAAGGTAGGTCTCCTGCGTCAGGTCGTCGGCCGCCGCGGCGTCGGTGAGGTGGGCGAGGAAGCGCCAGACGTCGGCCTGGGTGGCGCGGACCCATGCTTCCAGCGCGCGCCGATCGCCGCGACCGGCGGCCAGGGCGAGAGCCGTGACGCGGTCGTCGTCCTCACGGTGGGTCATGATCCGGAAACATACAGCGGCGCGAAGCGCCTCCGTTGAGGGTGGTGGTGGGGAGGAAGGCGGCGTTAGCAGTGACGGGGAACTTCGCGGAGCCGCCGTCCGACTACTCGACCATGAGGTGCGAGGAATGCCGGGAAGCCCTGTCGGCGCGGTTGGACGGCGAGGCGGAGCCGGCTTCGCCCGACGAGCACCTCGCGTCCTGCGCCGCGTGCCGGGAATGGTTCGCCGGCGCGGACCGGCTGCGGCGCGCGATGCTGCTGCGCCCGGCCCCGCCGGTGCCGGATCTGACCGCGGCGATCCTCGAGCGCACGCCCGCCCCCTCCGGCGAGGGCTGGGGGTGGCGGATCGCGCTGGCCGTGGTGGCGATCGCCCAGCTCGGGCTGGCGTTCGCGCAGCTGCTCGGGACGGCCCACGCGCACGACGGCGTCCCCCTCGTCCACCTCGGCCACGAGAGCGGCGCGTGGAACCTGGCGGTGGGCATCGGGCTGCTGACCGCGGCCCTGCGCCCGAAGACGGCGGGCGGCCAGCTGCCCCTGCTGACCGGGTTCGTCGGAGTGCTGCTGGGGCTGTCGGCGGGCGACCTCGCCACCGGCCAGGTCGCGGTGTCGCGCGTGACGACGCACGTGCTCGTGGTGCTCGGCCTGGCGTTGCTCTACGCGGTGCACCGGGCCGACCGGCACCGGGGCACTCCGTTCCCGGCGGCCACGGCCGGCGACGGCACCGCGACGCTCGAGTCCACTGTGGACGCTCCGGCGGCGGGACGGCCGCGCCCCCGTCCCTTCCGGCGGCAGGCCCACGGCCTGAGCACCCAGCGGGTCACTCGACCTGCTTCACCGCCCACTCCGCCCACTCGCGCTGCATGACCGAGAAGCGCTTGCCCCACTCCAGGACCAGCCGGCCGTACCGCGACTGGTTGTCCTCGCCCCAGTCGATCGTGGCTTCCAGCTCCTCGAGCCGCCGCTCGCGCTCCTGTCCCGACTCCCCCATCGCCGCCAGGTAGCCGCGCGCCTGGTCCGGGGCGACCGAGCCGAGGAAGTACACCCGCAACAGGCCGGCGCTGCGGGGCGGGCCCCCGGGGTCGGCCTCGACCAGCCAGTGCCGCAGCTCCTCGAGCCCGGCTTCGGTGATCTCGTACTCCTTGCGCCCGCGCGGCCCCTCGGCGCGAGCGCGGATCATGCCCGCGGCCTGCAGCTTGCCGAGCTCACCGTAGAGCTGGCTCTGCGTCGCGGGCCAGACGTCGGCCATCGCCCGCTCGAACCGTTTCAGCAGGTCGTAGCCGCTTCCGGGCTCGTCGGCCAGCATCCCCAGCACCGCGTGTCGAAGGCTCATACCGCCATCATGACATTCCACTATTGACATGTCCAACCGACACGTTCTAACTTCGACCTGTCAAAGTTGGAATGTCGGGGAGGAACCTCTCGTGAACTACCTGAAGAGCCTGCTGCCGTGGATCGCGTTCGCCGTGGTCGCGACCCAGTTCGACTGGCGCTGGTCGGCCCTGACCGGCCTGGTGATCTCCGCCGCGCTGCTCCTGCTCGCCCGCCGAGACGGCCGCAAGGCCGGCACGCTGATCATCGAATGGAGCGGGTTCGCCTTCTTCGCCCTGCTCACCGCCGTCGCGTTCGGCTTCCCCGCGTCACCGCTGAAGACCTACACCGGCGCGCTCACCGACGCGTGGCTGGCGCTCACCGCCTGGGGCTCGCTCGCCATCGGGAAGCCCTTCACCCTCGGCATCGCCCGCACGTCGACCCCGGAGGCGCTCTGGGACAACCCGATCTTCAAGCGGGTCAACGTGATCATCACGGCAGTGTGGGCGGCGAGCTTCACCGTCGGCGGCATCGCGGGCATCGTCCTGCTGAACTTCGCGCCGCACGCCACCTTCGCGCTGATCGCGCTCAAGGTCCTCTGCTTCGCCGTCCCGGTCGCCTTCACCATCCGCTACCCGCGCATCGTGCGCGCCCGCGCCGCCCGGGAAGCCGCATGACCACCTCCGCCTTCCACCTCACCGGGGCCTACGCGCCCGTCCACGACGAGCTGACCGCGTTCGACCTCCCGGTGACCGGCGCCCTGCCGCCCGAGCTGACCGGCTGGTACCTGCGCAACGGCCCGAACCCGCGCGGGGACAGCAAGCACTGGTTCACCGGCGACGGCATGGTCCACGGCGTCCGCCTCGAGCGCGGCCGCGCCGCCTGGTACCGCAACCGCTGGGTGCGCACCGAGAGCTTCGCGGACCCGGATCTCGAGCTGTACAACGAAGACGGCACGCGGAACCTGCACAGCAGCGTCGCGAACACGCACGTCGTGAACCACGCCGGCCGCACGCTCGCGCTCGTCGAGTCGTCGCTGCCGTACGAGATCACGACGGACCTCGAAACCGTGGGCGTGTACGACTTCGGCGGCGAACTGGCCGACGCGATGACCGCGCACCCGAAGATCTGCCCGGTGACCGGGGAACTGCACTTCTTCGGCTACGGCAGCATCACCGCCCCGCACGTGGGCTACTACCGCGCCGACGCGGCCGGGAAGCTCGTCGTCAAACAGCCGATCGACGTGCCCGGGCTGACGATGATGCATGACTTCGCGCTCACCGGGGCGAACGTCGTGTTCTACGACCTGCCGGTGGTGTTCGACCGGGCGTCGGTCGGCCGGGGCATGCCGTACCGCTGGGACCCCGGCTACGGCGCCCGGCTCGGCGTGCTGCGCCGCGACCGGCCCGAGGCCGGCGTGCGCTGGCTGGCGATCGAGCCCTGCTACGTCTTCCACACGCTCAACGCGTTCGATACGCCCGACGGCCGGATCGTCGTGCACGTGATGCGCTACGACCACCAGTGGTGGGCCAGCCACGAAGACCCGCCGGCGTCGCTGTGGCGCTGGACGATCGACCTCGCGGCCGGCACGGTGACCGAGGACCGGCTCGACGACCGGCCGGGCGAGTTCCCCCGCATCGACGACCGGCTCACCGGGTCCGACGCGCGCTTCGGGCACGTCACCGGCCGCGACGTCCTGCGCCGCCACGACCTGCACACGGACACGGCCACCGAGCACGTCTTCGCGCCCGGGCGCACCCCCGGCGAGGCGGTGTTCGTCCCCGCCGAGCACGGCGAAGGCTGGCTGCTCACCTACGTCCACGACGCGGCGGAGGATCGCAGCGACCTCGTCGTGCTCGACGCCGGGAACCTCGCCGCGGCGCCGGTGGCGACCGTCCACCTCCCACAGCGGGTGCCCGCGGGCTTCCACGGGAACTGGCTGCCGGACGCGTGAGCGCTCAGGCGAACTTGGTCTTCGGGCGCTCCTGCCGGACGTCGTCGACGTAGACGTCCACCTTCTCGTCGAGGAACGCGACCAGCCCGGCGACGCGGGTGCTCTCGGGCAGCGGCGTCGGGTAGCTCCAGGCGAGGTCCTCGTGCCCGGCGACGTCGAAGTGCTCGGCGGCGCCCTTGTACGGGCAGTGCGTCACGACGTCGACCTTCTCCAGGAGGTCCATCCGGACGTCCACGCGGGGCAGGTAGTAGCGGGTCGGCAGGCCGGTCTCGAACAGCAGGTGCGGCCGCACGGTGTCGGCGACGGTCTCGCCGTCGACCTCGATCCGGACGTGCCGCGAGCTCGGCAGGATGTCGACGCGGACGCCGGGGTCGCGCGGGTGCGTGAAGATCTGTTCGTCCTCTTCGAACCAGTCGAACGCGCCGAACTCGAAGCGGACGTGGCCGCGGAGCTCTTCGATCGGGGAATCCGGGTACTCCAGCGCGCCGTCCACCGCCTCGGCTCCGGCACCCTTTATCGTCGACAGAACAGCTTCTCCGCGGCTCGGCGAGTGCGCCGTCCGGCCGGAGGGGGTGAGAACACCGCTCACGACGTCCGCGCGCGGGATGTAGTACGTGGGGTAGTACGGAACTTCCCACACCAGGAGGGGGTGCACCGTGTCCGCGACGACCTGCCCGCCGAGGAACACCCGTACCCGCTTCGCGCCTTGTGCCACGCGGACCCGGCCGCGTCCCGGAGTGCTCATGCACCGCTCAACGGGCCGCGAAGGACGGGTATTCCGGCGGGCTCCGGGGCTGGACGGCTAGCGTGGCAGGCAGCACGAGGACGACAGGAGGCGGGCACGGGTGACCGGCGCAGCAATCCCCACGGTCGGTACCCCCGCCGGGATGCGCAAGATCAACCAGCGGGCGGTGCTGGACCTGCTGCGCCGCGGCGGGCCGGCGACCCGGCCGCAGGTGGCGAAGGACACCGGGCTGTCGAAGCCGACGGTCAGCCAGGCGCTGCTGGCGCTGGAGGCGGCCGGGCTGGCCCGGCCGACCGGGCAGACGTCCACCGGCACCGGGCGCTCGGCCGTGCTGTACGAAGCCGACCCCACCGCGGGGTACGTGCTGGGGGTCGACATCGGCCGCGAGCACCTGCGGGTCGCGGTGTCGGACCTCGGCCGGACGCTCGTGGCGCGCCGCGACGAGCGCAACACGGCACGGTCCGGCGCGGCCCTGGTGACGGCGGTCGGGAAGATCGCGGCCGCGGCGGTCGCGGAGGCCGGCCTCGCGGCGGGCGACATCGTTGTCCGCGTGGTCGGCTCCCCCGGCGTCGCCGATCCGGAGAAGCGGTGTTTCCGGCACGCGCCGAACCTGCCCGGCTGGGGCCGCGCGGGCCTGATCGACGACCTCGAAGCGGCGCTGGGCCCGGACCTGATGGTGGAGAACGACGCGAACCTCACCGCGGTCGGCGAGTGGGAGAGCGGCGCCGCGCGCGGGGCGTCGGTGTTCGGCTGCATCACGATCGGCACCGGCGTCGGCATGGGCCTGATGGTCGACGGCCGGGTGTTCCGCGGCGCGACCGGCGCGGCGGGCGAGATCGGCTACCTCCCGTACGGCCGCACGCGCGCGGCCGACGAGCCCGGCACCCCGCCCGCGCGCGGGCACCTCGAAGAGGCGACGGCGGCCCAGTCGGTCGTCCAGGGCGCCCGCGAACTCGGGCTGGGCACGGCGAAATCGGCCCGTGAGGTGTTCCGCCTGGCCCGCGAAGGCGACGAGCTGGCCCGCCAGGCACTGGCGGCGGAAGCCGACCGCCTGGCGTACACGGTGGCCTCGGTGGCGGCGGTGATCGACCCGGAGCTGATCGTCCTGGGCGGCGGCATGGGCACGGCGGCCGACCTGCTGCTGGAGCCGATCGACCGCGCGTTGCGCGCGTTCACGCCGCTGGTGCCGAAGGTGGTCCAGGGCGAGCTGGGCGAGGACGCGGTGCTGACCGGCGCGATCAGCGTGGGCCTGCGGGCGGCCGAGGGGCTGGTGTTCGACCGCCGGGTGGGTGCCGGCTAGACCGCGTGGGCCTCGCCGAGCAGCCGCTCGCCGAGCGACGTGACGAAGTGGACCACCTGGTGGCGCCGGCGGTGGCTGACGATCAGCTCGCCCGCCCGGAGCACCGCCGTGTGTTTGGACACCGCCGGGAGGGAGATGCCGAGGCGGCCGCTGAGCCGGCTCGTGCTCGAGCCGGGGTGCCGGGCGATGGCCCGCAGGACGTTCGCCCGGGTTCGCCCGATCAGGTCGGCGAGGCTCCCCGGGGCGACCTGGGCCTCGGGCCACCAGCGTGCTCCGTCGAGCGGGCCGGCGGGGTAGGTGATCGTCGGGACCGCCACGCCGACCAGGAAATCCGGGGTCCGCGCGAACACCGACGGCACCAGGCACAGCCCGCGCCCGCCGAGCTCGACGTCGGCGTCCGGCATCTCCGGCACGGCGCACCACAACGTCGGTGCCTGCCACCTCAGCGCCGGGTGCAGGCTCGAGAAAAGCCCCTCGACGCCCCCTTCGGCGAGGATCGCGGCGCGTCGCCGCAGGTCGGCCCGCAGGTGCTCGGTGATCGTGGGCCACACCGGGGCGATCGCGGCGTCGTGGTAGCCGCAGTACTCGTCGACGACCCGGTCGACGACCTCACGATCCCCGTCGGCGAGCGGCCGGCCCCAGGCCGGGAGGCGCCCGCGGCGTTCGAGGTACTGCGCGGGTGGGAGCAGGCGGCCCCGCGGCGTGCTCCGGACGTGGTCCCAGGCGGTGTCGAGCCGCGGTTCGGTGACGCACAGAAACGCGGGCCAGAGCCCCGACGGGCCGATGAGCTGCCGCAACATCGGCAGCGGCGTGCGCACGCGCGACGCCGCCAGCGCACGCCAGGGCGCGAAGGCCGGGCCACCCCGGCGACGCAGCAGTAACTCCAGGCTGAACGCCGCCTCGACGAGCGGAGCCGGCTCGAGCACGAGCCTGGTCCTGGCCAGGTCGGCCGCCGTGAAATGAATACGAATCATCGTCCCCTCCCCCGGCAAGTTTTCCCCAGGAGGAAAGGTTGTGGAAGAGGTGGCCGCCGATGCCCGAAGCTCGGCTTTGCCCGCGCGGCAACGGAACCGCGAATCCGCGGAAAGCCGGCAGGCGGGTGCACGATTCCGCATTCAGTTCTTCGGGAGGAAAACCATGTCAGCACATTTCAGGCGGTTGCTGTCCACCGCCGCGCTCGCGGCTTTGCCCCTCGCCGGGATCGCGGTCGCCGGGCCCGCGACCGCCTCGGCCACCTCGCTCAATCCGTGTGCACACCCGGGCTGGCGGGAAGACCAGCCGACCTACGGTCACCTGACCGGTGACCCCACCAACATCCGTTCCGGTCCGTATCTCGACTGCGCCATCAACAAGGTCGGGGCGCGAGGGGCGGCCGCGACGTACATGTGCTGGGTCGACGGAGGCGACGTCCAGGGGACGCCGACGTGGACGTTCGTCTACAGCAGCGGTTCGCGGGGCTGGGTGAACGACAGCCTCCTGGAACACCGCGGTAGCCCGTACCACTGCTAGCCCGGGCACCGGGGCGCGGCCGGCCGCGCCCCGGTTCAGGCCGCTCGCCAGGCTTCGCCACCGGCCGACAGCCGCCAGGGTGTCAAGCGCAGCACCGTGATCTTCGGGTCGCGGTGGTCTTCGCCGCCGAGGATCTTCGGGTCGAAGCCGAGCGGTTCGGGCGTCGATGCGAACCGGTCCCACAGGTCCTTGCGCGTCTCCTCGTCGTCCTCGAACTCGGCCCGGCACTCCGCCACCGCCACCTCGTGCTGCGGATCCCAATAAGAGCACGACACGTACGGCGTCGCCGCCAGGTGGGCGAGCTTCAACGGCGTCGGCCGGGTGAACAGCCGGCCGACCAGTCCGTCCGGGGTGCGCTCCCAGATCGGGTGGACGACCCGGGACCGCGGTCTCCCCCGCCGGTCGACCGTCACCAACGTGCACCAGACGATCCGGTGCGCCACGCGCACGAACGCTTCGGCCAGCTCGGCCGGAATTCTGCTAGATTCCACAACCATGGTTGTGCATCCTAGCGCCGACACCCTCGACTTGTCACTGACCGCGCTCTTCGCGGGCTGGGCGATGACCGACGAGGTCCAGCGGCGGCTCGCCGGGCAGGGCTTCGGCGAACTCCGCTTCAACGACGGCGTCGTGATCCAGCACGTCCTGGCCGCGCCGCTGTCCATCACCGCGCTGGCCGAGCGGATGGGCGTGACCCAGCAGGCGGCGTCGAAGGCGGTCGCCGACCTCGAACGCCGGGGGCTGGTCCGCCGCGAGCCCGGCGCGGCCGACGCGCGCACGAAGCTGCTGCACCTGACCGAGCACGCGCTGGCCGCCGTCGAAGCGACGCGGGTGCTGCGGCGGGAACTCCAGGAGGAACTGATCGCGGAGCACGGCACCGAACGCGTCGACGACGCGCGGGCGCTGCTGGCGGCGGTCATCGGCCGCTTCGGTGGCGGTGACGCGATCCGCGCCCGCCGCGTCCGGCCGCCACCGCCGAGAACCGCCGGATCGTCGTCGACTGCCTGGAAAACCTGTTCGTGCACAAGGACTTCGACACGGCGAAAGCCGCGCTGCACCCCGATTTCGTCACCCACAGCCCCGGCCTGCCCTCCGGCCGCGAGGCGTTCGCCGACGCCGTGAAGAACTCGCCACTGGCCGGCGCGGCCGCGCGGATCCAGCACGTCGTCGCGGAGAACGACCTCGTCATGGTGCACCTGCACGTGGCCGGCACGGCCGTCGTCGACGTCCTGCGCGTCGAGGACGGTCTCCTCGTCGAGCACTGGGACGTCAAGCAACCCCTCAGCGCGTGATGACGCAGGTCCCCGACGCCGTGGCCAGCAGCTTGCCCCCGGCGTCGCGGATCTCCCCCTCGGCGAAGGCGATCCGCGAGCCCTCCTTCACCACGCGGCCCGTCGCCCGGATCTCGCCGCGGCCCGCGTGGATCGCGCGCAGGTAGCTCACCTTCAGCTCCACCGACGCGTACCCGACGCCGGCCGGCAGGGTCGTGTGGACCGCGCAACCGACCACCGAATCCAGCATCGTCGCCGCCACGCCGCCGTGGACCATGCCGATCGGGTTGTACAGCGACTCGTCCGGCTCGGCGACCGCGACGACCTCGCCCGGTTCGATGCGCTCCCAGCGCATGCCGAAGTGCGCGGCGATCGGCGCCGGCGGGACGCTGCCGTCGGCGATCGCCCGCATGTACTCCAGGCCGGACATCGTGGCGCCGAGCCGAGCCGTCTCCAGCGGGTCCTGCCACGTGATGGTCTTCGAACGGACCTGCGCTTCGACGTCGGTCATCCCGGCTCCTCGACTATGACAACTGTCTTAACGCCAGCGTCGCCCGCGGGACGGGCGGCGTCAAGCGCGGCGTGACCCAGACCACCCGTGGTCCGCGCGCGCGACGGGTGGAATCATCCGGGGGTGAGCACCGACCGCAAGCTGATCGACCCGGAACGCGTCGCGGCGGCGGTCGACGGGCTCGGCGACCGCGCCGTCATCGACGAATGGGCCCGGCGCTTCTCCGTGGTCGCCGACCCGTCCCGGCTGGCCCTGCTGGTCTCCATCCACTACGCCCGCGAGATCAGCGTCACCGACCTCGCCGCGGCCACCGGCATGACCGACACCGCGGTATCGCAGGCCCTGCGGCTGCTGCGGGCCCACGGCCTGGTCACGCCGCAGCGCGTCGGCCGGGTCGTCCGGTACCGGCTCGCCGACGCGACCGTGCACGAACTGATCCACCACGTGCGCCCGCACCCCGAACAAGCTGAGACAACCGGGGCTTCGCCCCGAGCCGGGGGCTCCGCCACCCGGACCCCCGAACAACCCGCGAACGCCGGCGAAGACCGGTAGCGTGCGGGCATGACGGGATTGCCCGAGACCATCACCGCCTGCCTGTTCGACCTCGACGGAGTATTGACCGGCACGGCGGTCCTCCACCGCGAGGCCTGGAAGCGGACATTCGACGAATTTCTCCGCGCCCGCGACGGCGCCGGGTTCGCGGAGTTCACCGACCACGACTACGCGACCTTTGTGGACGGCCGCCCGCGCGCCGACGGCGTGCGGGAGTTCCTGCGGTCCCGGGGGATCGAACTGCCCGAGGGCACCCCGGACGACCCGGTGGACGCCCCGACCGTCAACGGCATCG
Source organism: Amycolatopsis sp. CA-126428 (assembly GCF_002904335.1). Classification (GTDB taxonomy): domain Bacteria; phylum Actinomycetota; class Actinomycetes; order Mycobacteriales; family Pseudonocardiaceae; genus Amycolatopsis. The sequence continues at coordinate 58,631 of NZ_PPHF01000139.1, forward strand.
GCAACCGCAAGAACGAGCTGGTCCTCAAGATCATCGACGAGCGCGGCGTCAACCCGTACCCGGGCTCGGTGCGCTACCTCGAAGCGGCCAAGGCCGCCGGGCTGCGGATCGCCGTCGTGACGTCGTCCGCGAACGGCGCCAAGGTGCTCGACGGCGCCGATCTCAGCAAGTACGTCGAGGCGCGCATCGACGGCAACGTGATCCGCGAACGGCACCTGCGCGGCAAGCCCGCGCCGGACTCGTTCCTGGCCGGCGCCGAGGCGCTCGGCGTCGAGCCCGCGCACGCGGCCGTCTTCGAGGATGCCCAGTCCGGCGTCCAGGCGGGCAAGGCCGGCGGCTTCGGGTACGTAGTGGGCGTGAACCGCGCGGACCAGGCCGAAGAACTGCGGGCCCACGGGGCCGACATCGTCGTCGACGACCTCGCCGACCTGCTGGAGGACCGATGACCGAACCGCACGGCTACGAGTGCGCGCCCTGGGAACTGCGGTGGCGCGGCATGGACGTCGACGCCCTGCAGCGCACGGAATCGGCGTTCGCCGTGTCGAACGGCCACATCGGGCTGCGCGGCACCCTCGAGGAGGCCGAGCCGCGCGGGCTGCCCGGGACGTACCTCAACGGGTTCTACGAGCAGCACGAACTCCCCTACGCCGAGGCCGGCTACGGCTACCCCGAAGAGGGCCAGACCGTCGTCAACGTGACCGACGGCAAGATCATCCGGCTGCTCGTCGAAGACGAACCGCTCGACATGCGCTACGGCGCCGCCACCGCGCACGACCGGGTCCTCGACTTCCGCACGGGGACGCTCAGCCGCAACACCGAGTGGTCGTCGCCGACCGGGCGGCGGGTCCGCGTGCGCACCGAGCGGCTCGTGTCGTTCACCCAGCGCGCGATCGCCGCGATCCGGTACGAGGTCGAGCCGCTCGACGAGGACCTGCAGCTGGTGGTCCAGTCGGACCTGCTGGCCAACGAGCCGATCGAGTCCGACACGAGTGACCCGCGGGTGGCCGCCGCGCTGGAATCGCCGCTGGTCGGCGAGTTCCACCGCGCGTCGGACTACAACGCCGTACTGGTGCACCAGACCCGCCGGTCGGGGCTGCGGATGGCCGCGGCGATGGACCACAAGATCGAGGTGGACGACGGGATCCGCGCCCGCATCCACAGCGAAGAGGACCTCGCGCGGCTCACCGTCGCCGTCGACGTGCCCAAGGGCGGGCGGCTGCGGATCACCAAGTTCCTCGCCTACGGCTGGTCCGCGCAGCGCTCGGTGCCCGCGCTGCGGTCCCAGGTCGAGGCGGCGCTGGCCGGCGCCCGCCAGACGGGCTGGAAGGGGCTGCTCACCGAGCAGCGCGAGTTCCTGGACGACTACTGGGCCACTTCGGACATCGAGATCGAGGGCGATCCCGAACTGCAGCAGGCCGTCCGCTTCGCCCTGTTCCACATCCTGCAGGCCGGGGCCCGCGGCGAGAGCCGCGCGATCGCCGGCAAGGGGCTGACCGGGCCGGGCTACGACGGGCACGCCTTCTGGGACACCGAATCCTTCGTCCTGCCGGTGCTCACCTACACCATCCCGGACGCGGCGCGCGACGCCCTCCGCTGGCGTCACTCCACAATGGACAAGGCCCGGGAACGCGCGCACCAGCTGGGGTTGCGCGGCGCGGCGTTCCCCTGGCGCTCGATCAACGGCGCCGAGTGCTCGGCGTACTGGCCGGCGGGCACGGCGGCCTTCCACGTCAGCGCGGACATCGCCGACGCCGTCCTGCGCTACCTCAACGCCACCGGCGACGAGCAGTTCGAGCGCGACTACGGCACCGAGCTGCTGCTGGAAACCGCGCGGCTGTGGGCGTCGCTGGGCCACCACGACCGGCACGGCACGTTCCGCATCGACGGCGTCACCGGGCCGGACGAGTACTCGGCGGTGGCGGACAACAACGTCTACACGAACCTGATGGCGCGGCGGAACCTGCAGGCGGCGGCGCAGTCGTGCGAGCGGCACCCCGACGTGGCCGCGCGGTTCGGCGTCGACACCGTCGAGCTGGACTCGTGGCGCGCGGCCGCGGCGGCGATGTACCTGCCCTACGACGAAGAACTCGGCGTGCACCCGCAGTCGGAGGGGTTCCTCGACCACGACGAGTGGGACTACGAGCACACCGATGCGGCGCAGTACCCGCTGCTGCTGCACTTCCCGTACTTCGACCTGTACCGCAAGCAGGTCGTCAAGCAGGCGGACCTGGTGCTGGCGCTGCACCTGTGCGGCGACTCGTTCAGCGCGGAAGAGAAGGCGCGCGACTTCGCCTACTACGAGGCGAGGACCGTGCGCGACTCGTCGCTGTCGGCGGGAACGCAGGCGGTGGTGGCGGCCGAGGTCGGGCATCTGGAGCTGGCCTACGACTACCTCGCCGAAGCCGCGCTGACCGACCTGCACGACGTGCACAACAACGTGCGCAACGGCCTGCACATGGCGTCGCTGGCCGGCGCGTGGCAGGGCGCCGTGGCCGGGTTCGGCGGCCTGCGCGACCACGGCGGGGCGCTCGCGTTCGCGCCGCGGCTGCCCCCGCAGCTGGGGCGGATCACCTTCCGCCTGATGTTCCGCAGCACCCGGTTCCAGGTCGAGGTCGATCCCGACCAGGCCACCTACCACGTCGTCGCCGGTGCGCCCCTGGAGGTCGTGCACCACGGGGAGCGCATCACGATCACCAAGGAGCCGCAGCGGTACGCCATCCCGAAGATCGACGCCGGCACGCCGCCGAAGCAGCCACCCGGCCGCGCCCCGATGCGGCGCGACTCGGAAGCGGTGCGTCAGTACGCGGAGCCGGCCAACCCGATCACCGAGGAAGGTCGCTAGCGGCTTCGCGGCCGGGTGGGACCTGGACGTCCTCGGTCCCACCCGGGCTCACGTCCGGGTCCGGCGCGGTCGGCACGTCGTGCGTCAGCTTGCCGGGGGTCGGGAGCTTCGGGAGCTCTTCGTCTTCGTCGTCGCGGCCGTGGAGGCGCTGTTGCTCGCTCATGCTTTCCGGAATACCCGGTTTTCCCGGTGACGGCCAGCGGATCAGGCCGCGTGCATCCCCGCCGCCGCCCGCGCCTTGTCCTGCAGGGTGAGCAGCAGGCCGTCGCGGGTCGACCAGGGGCAGATCGTCACCTTGCCGCCGGCGACCGTCAGCAGTGCTTCCGCGACGATCGCGCCGGCCAGGGCCTGGTGGGCGCGGTTGCGCGAGATGCCGGGCAGTTCCGCCCGCCGCGACGGCGGTAGCGCGGCGAGCCGCGGGATCCACGCGCGGAGCTCGTCGAGCCGCAGCTCCTTGCACTTGCCCGGGCGGGCGCCGGCCAGCCGCGCGAGCTGCTGCAGCACCTTGGAGCAGCCGACGACCCGCGGATCGTCGACGTCGGCGGCGCCGAGCGCGGTGGTCACGACGTCGAGGGCGTGCGCCCGCAGTGCCTTGACCTGCTTGTTCGACACGCGCTCGGACGGCAGCCAGTCCCGCGTCATCGAGCGGGCCCCCAGCGGCAGCGAGCGCGCGAAGGTGGCTTTCTCGCCCGAGCCGGCGGCCAGTTCGACCGTCCCGCCGCCGATGTCGAGCACGAGCATCGGCCCGGGTTCGGTGTCGTACCACCGGCGGGCGGCCAGGTAGGTCAGTTCGGCCTCGCGGCGGCCGGAGAGGAACCGCAGTTCGACACCGGTTTCGCCGGCGACGTGCCGGACGACGTCCGCCGCGTTGGCCGCGTCGCGGATCGAGGAGGTCGCGAGCGGGTAGACGTCGCTGACGCCGTGGCGGTAGGCGGTGGTCATGCCCGCCGCGACGGCCGCCGTGACGGCGTCGATGCCGCGCTCGGACAGGCGGCCGCGGACGTCGAGCTCACGGTCCAGCCGCAGCCGCGTCTGGTGGTTGACCACGGGTTCGCGGGGTGAGCCGTCCACCGGCACCACCACGAGCCGGGCGCTGAACGAACCGACGTCCAACACGCCCACCGCGGGCACAGCTCTTTTACGCACTGCTCGGCGCACCTCACTTCCGCCTAGGTGAATATCCCCAGTTCGACGGCTCGAAACCACTAATCATGTCCGATCTCACGCGTCATTGCCGGGCGTTTCCGCGAATGAAGCCCTCCGGGGGCGCATTCCTGATGCGAAGGTCACAGTGAGATAACCCGATCGAGTGAACCCCTGGGCAACCGGACACGATTCGGTAACGCCCGCGCCGGCCCTGCGATTAATCGGACATCGGAACCGGCGTCGAGCAGGGGAAAGAGATGCAACGACCCGAGCAGCTCGTGCGGCCGGCCGCCGTCGTGTTCGCGGTCGTGGCCGGGCTCGGCTGCGTCCTCCTCGCCGTGACGTCGGTGCTCGCACCGGCGCCCGCGGCCACCCCGGCCGCGGACCGCCCCGAGGCCGCCGGAGCCCCGCCGGCGGTGGTGCTGATCCCGGACCTGGGCCTGACGCTCAACCACGTAGTGGCCCTCGGCTACGTGGGTGGCCGCCGCGAGCAGCCGGGCACGGCATCGGGCGTGGGCTGGTTCGCCGACGGGCCGCCGCCGGGAGCCCCCGGGGTGGCGGTGTTGTCGGCCCACGCGAGCTTCGGCTACACGGCCGGCGCGTTCGCCCGGTTGGACAAGCTCCCGCCGAAAGCGGCGATCACGATCCGCGACGCGAGGGGCCGGGAGTCCCGCTTCACGGTCCGCAGGACGGCGGTGTTCCCGGCGACCGAGCCGGACACGACGCTGGTGGCCCCGGAGGGCGCTGGGCCGGAGCTGCGGCTGATCACGAGCGACGGAACGTACGACAGTGCCGGTCTCGGCGGTACGAGGGTCGCGGTCTACGCAACCCTGGGTTAGCGGCAGGGGCGGCGGTCACTGCGGCCGTGCGGCTGCGGCTTTCCGGCAGCACAGCGCAGGCACCGCACCCGACCCCGCCGGCCGAGCGGCGCGAAGACCCCCGCACCTCAAACGCGCGAAGGCCACCTCGAGAACCTTCCCCGAGGTGGCCGCCGCGCGTTGACCTCAGTCGATCAGCTCACGCAGCTGTGACACCGCCGCCACGCGGGCCTCGCGGCCGGGCTGCAGGGGGTTCACCACCAGCGTCGTCGCGCCCGCCTCGGCGAAGGCCGCCAGGCGCTCCTTCACGTAGCCCGCCGGGCCGACCAGGGAAATCGCGCGCAGCAGCTCGGCCGGGACCGCCGCCGCCGCTTCTTCCTTCTTGCCGTCCAGGTACAGGTCCTGGATCAGCTTCGCCTCGGCCTCGTAGCCGTAGCGGCAGGCCAGGTCGTTGTAGAAGTTCTTGCCCCGCGCACCCATCCCGCCGATGTACAGGGCCAGGACCGGGCGCACGTAGTCGAGCAGGGGCTCCACATCGTCGCCGATGGCCAGGGCCACCGTGACGAACGTTTCCAGCTCGCCCAGTGCCGCGTCGCGCTTGGCCTTGCCCTCGGCCAGGGAGGCGCCCCAGACGTCGGCGGCCCTCTCCGGGTGGAAGAAGATCGGCTGCCAGCCCTCGGCGATCTCGGCCGTCAGCGCGACGTTCTTCGGCCCGATCGAGGCCAGCAGCACCGGGATCCGCTCCCGCACCGGGTGGTTGATCAGCTTGAGCGGCTTGCCGAGCCCGGTGCCCTGCTCGGGCGGCAGCGGAATCGTGTAGTGCTTGCCCTCGTGCACCACGCGCTCGCGGCGCCACACCTGGCGGCAGACCTCGACGATCTCCCGCGTGCGGCCCAGCGGCGCGTCGTACTTCACGCCGTGGAACCCCTCAATGACCTGCGGGCCGGACGCCCCGAGCCCGAGGATGAACCGGCCGTCGGAGACGAAGTCGAGGCCGGCCGCGGTCATCGCGGTCAGCGTCGGCGTGCGGGTGTAGATCTGGAAGATGCCGGACGCCAGCTGGACGCGCTCGGTCTTCGCGGCCAGGTAGCCGAGCTGGCTGACCGCGTCGAACGAGTACGCCTCCGGCACGAAGACGACGTCGAGGCCGGCCTTCTCCAGTTCGACGACGTCGGCGACGCTTTCGGCGAAGCCTCCGGAGTAGCTGATGCCGGTCCCGATCCTCATGGGCGTCCTCCTGTGGTGAGCAAGCGCTTAGTCGCCGTCATTATGCGCGCTCCCCAGCCCGTTCCGGTGTGCGCACCGCCACTTCTGGCTCGGTTCAGCCCGGAACCACCGTCCCCCGCACGTCGCCGAAGCCGATGCGCGTGCCGTTCGGGCCGGGCGCGGTCGCGCCGATCACCACTTCGTCGCCGTCCTCGAGGAACGTCCGCGCCACGCCGCCGGGCAGCTCCAGCGGCTCCTGACCGCCCCAGGACAGCTCCAGGAACGAGCCTCGCTGGTCACGCTCCGGGCCGGTCACCGTGCCCGAGGCGAAGAGATCGCCCGTGCGCAGGCTCGCGCCGTTGACCGTCATGTGCGCCAGCTGCTGCGGGGCCGTCCAGTACTGCGTCGCGAACGGCGGGCTCGACACCAGGTGGCCGTTGAGGCGGATCTCCAGCGCCAGGTCCAGCCCCCACTTTTCGGAGGTCCGGAGGTATTCGAACGGCTCCGGGTCCTGCGGCGGGCCGTCGACGCGCGCGTGCTCCAGCGCGGCCAGCGGGACGATCCACGGCGACACCGACGTGGCGAACGACTTGCCGAGGAACGGGCCGAGCGGCTGGTACTCCCAGGCCTGGATGTCGCGCGCCGACCAGTCGTTGACGAGGCAGACGCCGAACACGTGGTCCGCGAAGTCCGCTGCGGACACACTGGTGCCCACAGTGGACGGAGTGCCGACGACGAACCCGACCTCAGCCTCGATGTCCAGCCGCTGCGACGGGCCGAACGACGGGGCATCGGCGTTGCGGGGCTTGCGCTGCCCGTGCGGCCGGACGACCGGCGTGCCGGACGCCACGACCGTGCCCGCCCGGCCGTGGTAGCCGATCGGCAGGTGCTTCCAGTTGGGCGGGAGCTCGGTCGCGTCCGGGCGGAAGATCTTGCCGGCGTTGAGGGCGTGGTGCTCGCTGGAGTAGAAGTCGACGTAGTCGGCGACCTCGAACGCCAGGTGCGTGGTCACCTCGGCCAGGGGCACGAGGTGCGGCCGGAGCTGGTCGGCGTAGCGGGGTTCGGTCAGCCACTCGGTGACGCTCTCGCGGACTTCGCGCCAGGTGGCGGCCCCGGCGGCGAGCAGCGGGTTGAGCACCCCGGAAGTGAGCAGCGGGGCGAACGCGGCGGCGGTCCCGGCGGCCGCGGCGGTCAGGTCGAGCACCTGATCGCCGACCGGCACGCCGATCCGCCGCTCGGGCGCGCCGCCGACGGAGAAGACGCCGTAGGGCAGGTTGTCCAGGCCGAACGGTGTGTCGTCGGCGAGTTCGAGCCAGGTCACAGTCACTCCTCGTCCCGGGCGGCCCGCGCCGCCACCCACTCGGCCACCACGTCCGCCAGGACCGGCAGCGGCAGGGTTCCGCTGCCCAGCACCGTGTCGTGGAACTCGCGGATGTCGAACGCCTCGCCCAGCACCTGCTCGGCCTCGGCGCGCAGCCGCTGGATCTCCAGGCGGCCCACCATGTAGCCGAGCGCCTGGCCCGGCAGGCCCGCGTACCGGTCGATCTCCGCCTCGATCTCGATCCGGGCCATCGGCGTGTGCTCGACCAGGTAGTCGACCGCCTGCTGCCGGCTCCAGCCCAGCGCGTGCAGGCCGGTGTCCACCACCAGCCGCGCCGCGCGCATCGAATCCTGCGTCAGCAGGCCGAGCCTCGCCGTGTTGTCCGAGTACAGCCCCATCTCGTCCGCGAGCCGCTCGGCGTACAGCCCCCAGCCCTCCGCGTACGCGTTGAACATGCCGATGCGGCGCAGCATCGGCACGCCGGTGAGCTGCTGGGCGAGCGTCAGCTGGAAGTGGTGGCCCGGCACGGCTTCGTGGAAGGCGACGGACTCGCTCAGCGTCCGCTGCCGCTGGTCCGCCTCGCGCGTGTTGGCGTAGTACGTGCCCGGCCGCGAACCGTCGAGCGACGGCTCGATGTAGTAGGCGATCGAGCCGCTTTCGGCCTCCGCGTCGGGCACCGGCGCGACCTGGCACCGCTGCTCCGGTATCCGCGAGAACCACCGGGGCGCCGCGGCTTCCGCCCGCTTGATCGTCGCGCGGGCGGACTCCAGCAGTTCGTCGCCGTCCCGCCAGCGCAGCGCCGGGTCCGTGCGGATCCGCTCGAAGATCTCCGCGAGCTCGGTGGTGCCGAACAGCTCGGCGCCCAGCTCGCGGTACTCCTCCGCCAGCCGCTCGATGATCGCCAGGCCGGTTTCGTGCAGCTCCTGCGGTGTGCGCTCGGTCGTCGTCTCGGCCCGGATCAGCGCCGCGTAGCGCTCCGGCCCGCCCGGCAGGTCGCCGATCCCCGGCGACGTCTCCGGCCGGGCCACCGGGACCACCTCGTCGGCCAGGAAGTCCCGGTACCGCCGGTAGGCGGGCCACACGACTTCGGCCAGCAACCGGTCGCGCTCGGCTTCCCGGCCGCGGACCGGCACCTTCAACGGGTCGTTCTCCGGGGCGGCGAGGTACCGCTCGACGTAGCCGACGCCGATGCGCGCCAGGAACGCCGGCGGCGTCAGGCCCTCGGCGAGCGCCGCCCGCTGCCGCTCGATCACCTGGTCCAGGTAGGTGCCGACGGCGGCGAGCCGGCTCAGGTAGCCGCGCACCTTGACGTCGTCGTCGAGGATCGTCTGCGGTAGCTCGGTGAGCAGGCTGAGGGCCGGTGCGTCCAGCCCGTCGCTCACCGCGATGTCGGCCCGGCCGGAGTCGAGCAGGTCGACCTGGGTGCGGGCCTGCCAGATCACGACGTCCCGGGTGACGCGGTCGGCCGAGGTCAGCCCGGCCGGGTCGATCGCCTCGGCACGCGCGATGACGCCGGTGAGCCCGGCGCGGAACCGGGCGGCCGCTTCGGCGGTCTGGTCGGCGAGCTTGTCGTGCGTCCCCGGCAGGCCGTGCACCGACGGGAGCAGCGGCTGCGCCTCGAACATCAGCTCCAGGCACTCGTCGGCGAGCTTGCCGGGCGTGTCACGGCGCTGCGCCACCCACTCGGCGACCACGCCGGACAGCACCGGCAGCGGCAGGGTCCCGCTGCCCAGCACGACGTCGTGGAACTCGCGGATGTCGAACGCCTCCCCCAGTGCCTGCTCGGCTTCGGCGCGCAGCCGCTGGATCTCCAGCCGCCCCACCATGTAGCCCAGCGCCTGGCCGGGATCGGCGGCGTACCGGTCGATCTCCGCCTCGATCTCCAGCCGGGCCATCGGGGTGTGCTCGGCGAGGTAGTCGACGGCCTGCTGCCGGCTCCACCCGAGCGCGTGCAGGCCCGTGTCGACGACCAGCCGGCCCGCCCGCATCGAATCCTGGGTCAGCATGCCCAGCCGCGACACGTCGTCGGAGTACAGGCCCATCTCGTCGGCCAGCCGCTCGGCGTAGAGCCCCCAGCCCTCGCCGTAGGCGTTGACGTGCACGATCCGGCGCAGCAGCGGCAGGCCGGTGAGGCCCTGGGCGAGGCACTGCTGGAAGTGGTGCCCCGGCACGGCTTCGTGGAACGCGATCGCCTCGCTGGTGAACCGCGGCCGCTTCTCCGCTTCGTGCGTGTTCGCGTAGTAGACGCCCGGGCGCGTGCCGTCGAGCGACGGCCGCAGGTAGTACGCGATCGTGCCGCTGGTGGCCTCGGCCGCCGGGACCGGCGCGACCTGGCACCGCTGCTCCGGCACCCGCGAAAACCACTGCCCGGCCACGGCTTCCGCCCGCGTGATGGCGGCCCGGGCCCCGGCCAGCAGCTCTTCGCCGTCCCGCCAGCGCAGCGCCGGATCGGTCCGGATCCGGTCGAAGATCTCCCCGAGATCGGTGGTGCCGAACAGCTTCCCGCCCAGCTCGCGGTACTCGGCGGTGAGCTTCTCGATCAGCGCCAGCCCGGTTTCGTGCAGCTCCTGCGCCGTGCGCTCGGTGGTCGTCTCGACGCGGATCAGCGCCGCGTACCGCTCCGGCCCGCCCGGCAGGGCACCGATGCCCGGCGACGTCTCCGGCCGGGCCACCGGCGCGACCTCGTCGGCCAGGAACGCGCGATAACGCGCGTACGCGGGCCGGACCACCTCGGCGAGCAGGCGATCGCGCTCGGCCTCGAAGCCGTCGAGCGCATACGGCGGTGTCACCCGCAGCGGGTCGCTCTCCGGCGCGGCGAGGTAGCGGTCGACGTACTCGATGCCGATGCGCACCAGGAAGCCCGGCGGCACCAGCCCTGCGCCCACCGCCGCGCGCTGCCGGTCGATCAGCGCGTCGAGGTGGCCGCCCAGGCCCGCGAGCCGGCTCAGGTAGCCGCGGACCTTCGGCTCGTCGTCCAGGACCGTCTGCGGCAGGTAGAGCAGCAGCTGCAGCGCAGGTGCGCCGAGCCCGTCGCTGACCGAGATGTCGGCGCGGCCGGAATCCATTTCGTCGATGGCCGCTTTCGCCTGGGACAGCACGACTTCCGAGGTGACGCGCTCGTCGGCGGGCAATCCGGTGGTGTCGAGGGCCTCGGCGCGCGCGGCGATCGCCGCGTACCCGGCTCGGAGCCGGGCCTGGGCTTCGGCACCCGGATCGGGCAGCTTGCCGTGGTCGCCGGGCAGGCCGAACACCGACGGGTACAGCGGCTGCCGTTCGAAGTGCAGCGCGACCAGCTCGTCGGCGAGCCGGCCGGGTGTGTCGAGCCGGCCGGCCACCCAGTCCTCGACCACCTTGGCCAGCGCGGACAGCGGCAGCATGCCGTGACCGAGCACGACCTCGTGGAACCCGCGGATGTCGAAGCGCTCGCCCAGCGCCTGCTCGGCTTCGGCGCGCAGCCGCTGGATTTCCAGCCGCCCCACCATGTAGCCCAGCGCCTGGGCGGGCCAGCCGATGTACCGGTCGATCTCCGCTTCGATCTCCAGCGGCGCCATCGGCGTGTGGTCGGTCAGGAAGTCGATCGCCTGCTGCCGGCTCCAGCCCAGCGCGTGCAGCCCGGTGTCGACGACCAGCCGGCCCGCCCGCATCGAGTCCTGCGTGAGCATGCCGAACCGCGAGACGTCGTCGGAGTACAGGCCCATCTCGTCGGCGAGCCGCTCGGCGTACAGGCCCCAGCCCTCGGCGTAGGCGTTGAACATGCCGATCCGCCGCAGCAGCGGCAGGTCCCGCAGCTCCTGGGCCAGGCTGAGCTGGAAGTGGTGCCCCGGCACGGCTTCGTGGAACGCGATCGCCTCGCTGGTGAAGCGCGGGCGCTTCGCCGCCTCGTGGGTGTTCGCGTAGTACGTGCCCGGCCGTGAACCGTCGAGCGAGGGCTGGAGGTAGTACGCGATCGTGCCGCTCGCCGCGTCGGCCTCCGGCACCGGCGCGACCTCGCACTTCTCCGCCGGGATGCGGGAAAACCACAGCGGCGCCACGGCTTCGGCCCGCGCGATGGCGTCCCGGGCCGCGGACAGCAGCTCCTCGCCGTCGCGCCAGCGCAGGGCCGGATCGGTGCGCAGGCGCTCGAAGATCTCGCCGAGCTCGGTGGTGCCGAACACCTTCGCGCCGAGCTCGCGGTACTCGCCGGCGAGCTTCTCGATCAGCGCCAGCCCGGTTTCGTGCAGCTCCTGCGCCGTGCGCTCGGTGGTCGTCTCCGCGCGGATCAGCGCGGCGTACCGCTCGGCCCCGCCCGGCACGTGGGAGATCCCCGGTGCGGTGTCGGGGCGCCCGGCGGGCTCGACCTCCGTGCGCAGGAAGTCCCGGTACCGCGCGTACGCCGGGCGGACCACCTCGGCGAGCAGCCTGTCCCGCTCGGCCTCGAAGCCCTCGACGGCCGCCGTCGTGCCCAGCTTCAGCGGATCGGTGTCCGGCGCGGAGAGGTAGCGGTCGACGTACTCGACGCCGACGCGGGCCAGGTACGCCGGCGGCACCAGCCCTTCGGCCAGGCTCTCGCGCAGCCGCTCGGTCAGATCGGCGAGGAACGGCTCGATCGCGCCGAGCCGGGTCAGGTAGCCGCGGGCCTTCTTCTCGTCGTCCAGCTTGTAGTACGGCAGGGCCATCAGCAGCCCGAGCGCGGGCGAAGTGAGCCCGTCGCTGACCGCGATGTCGGCGGCCCGTGCGCCGAGCCGGTCGGCCTCGACTTCGGCCGAGGCGATCACGACCTCGCGCGTCACCGCTTCTTCCGGCGTCAGGCCGCCGGTGGGGAGCGCCCGCGCGCGGGCGGCGAGATCCGTGTAGGCCGCCCGGAACCGTTCCTGGGCTTCCCGCGTCTGGTCGGCGAGCCGATCGTGGTCGCCGGGCAGGCCGAGGATCGACGGGTTCAGCGGCTCCTGCTCGAAGGACAGCTCGACGAGCTCGCTCGCCAGGCCGTCGACGGTGTCGCCGTGCCCGGCCACCCACTCGTCGACGACGGTGGCGAGCACCGAGAGCGGCAGCGGGCCGCCGGCCAGCACGAGGTCGTGGAACGCGCGGACGTCGAACCGCGAACCGAGCCGCTGCCCGGCGCGGGCCCGGGCGCGCTGGATCTCCAGCCGCCCCACCAGGTACCCGAGCGCCTGGCCCGGCCACGCGATGTACCGGTCGACCTCGGACTCGACCTCGGCGCGCGACTCCGGCGTGTACTCCAGCAGGTAGTCGATCGCCTGCTGCCGGCTCCACCCCAGCGCGTGCAGCCCGGTGTCGACCACCAGCCGGCCCGCCCGCAGCGAGTCGCCCGCCAGCATGCCGAGGCGGGCGATGTCGTCGGAGTAGAGCCCCATTTCGTCGGCGAGGCGCTCGCTGTAGAGGCCCCAGCCCTCGATGTAGGCGTTGAACATGCCGATGCGGCGCAGCAGCGGCAGCTCGGTGCGCCCCTGCGCGAGGCTGATCTGGAAGTGGTGGCCCGGCACGGCTTCGTGGAACGCGGTCGTTTCGGCCATGTGCCGGAACCGTTCGGTGGCTTCGTGGGTGTTCGCGAAGTAGATCCCCGGCCGCGAGCCGTCGGCGGCCGGGCGCAGGTAGTACGCCGCGGGCGCGCCGGGCGCGACCTCCGCCGGCACGGCTTCGACCGTGCACTGCTGCTCCGGGAGCCGGCCGAACCACTTCGGGGCCTCCGCGGCCGCGCGGGCGACGGCGGTGCGGGCGGTCTCCAGCAGCTCGTCCGCGCCGCGCCAGCGCAGCGCCGGGTCGGTGCGCAGGCGCGCGAAGATCTCGGCGAGGTCGTCGGTGCCGTACACCTTCAGCCCCAGCTCGCGGTACTCGGCGGCGAGCGCCTCGATGGTGTCGAGGCCGATCCGGTGCAGCTCTTCCGGGGTGAGCTCGGTGGTCGTGTGCATCCGGGCCAAGCGGGTGTAGGTCTCGTCCCCGCCCGGCAGCCACGACAGGCCGGGCCGGTCCGCGGGCCGCCCGTGCGGCTTGACCTCGGTGATCAGGAACTCGCGGTACCCGGCGAAGGCCGGGCGGACGACGTCGGCGAGCAGCTCCTCCCGGCGCCGCTCGAACTCCTCGTCCGGGGCGGGCTGGCGGCGCAGCGGGTCGGCGTCGGGATCGGCGAGGTAGCGGTCGAGGTGCGCGATCGCCGCGTCGACCAGGTGGGCCACCGGGAGCAGGCCGTCGGCGATGCCGTCCGCGTGCCGCCGCGCGGCCTGGCGCAGGTACTCCGGGATCGCGGCCAGCCGGCCGAGCTGGGCCTCCGCGGCCTCGCCCGGCGTCACCGTCGTCATCGGCAACGCCATGAGCAGGCCGGCCGCGATCCCGACGGAGAGGTCGGTGACGGTGAACTCGGTCATCCGGCTGTCGATCGCCGCGATGCGGTTCTCGGCCGTGGTGATCAGGACTTCGCGGGTGACGCGGTCCTCGGCCGGCAGGCCCTCGGTCTCGAGCGCGCGGGCCCGGCCGAGGAACTCCGCGAGCCGGGCCCGGAACGCCCGCTCGGCCTCGGCGGACAGGTCCGCCAAGCCGGGCGCCGCCGGCCGCAGGCCCAGCAGCGCCGGCGTCAGCGGATCGGCGGCGAACAGCGCTTCGACGAACTCGTCGGCGAGTTCGGTGACCGCGGTCATGGCAGGACCCCCAGCTTCGGCTGATGTGCTCACGGCCGACCCTAACGGAGATCACCGACAGAAACGGTGGACCGTTCGCCGGGGGCGGACCGCCTCGGGCGGCGCGGACCGGCCAGGCGGTAGCGTTTCCGATGTGGCCGTGACCGATCCCGTGGATGCCCGCCTGCTCGCCGCGCTCGCCGACCTCGGCAAGGCGGCGGTGCACGAGCTGGCGGCCAAGGTCGGCATGGATCCCCGCGAGGTCGCCTACCGGCTGGTCGCCCTCTCCGGCAGCGGGCTCCCCCTGCTCGTCGGCGTCGAAAGCGACCCGAACGGCCTGCGCGCGGCCATCGCCGGCGCCCCGCCGTCGTGGGCGAACCGGCCGCAGGTCCCCCCGCCTTCGCAGCCGGTGCCGCACCAGCCCGCGCCGCCGATGCCCCCGCCCGTCCAGGGGACGCCTTCGGGGCCGTACACCGTCCAGGGCGCCCCTTCCGGGCCGTACACCGTGCAAGGCGCGCCTTCGGGGCCCTACACCGTCCAGGGCACGCCGTCCGGGCCGCACCAGGTCCAGGGGACGCCGTCCGGGCGCTACCCCGGCCCGCCACCGCAGCAGCCGCCGCGCCCGCCCCGGCCGTTCACGCCGCCGCCGGTGCCGCTCGACCCGGCCGTGAGCACGTGGGGCGTGCCGCAGACGGCGTCCTGGGCCCGCGGCGACGACCCCGCCCGGCCGAGCGGGCCCGCCGCCGGCAAGCAGGGCCGGCTCGGCGAGGTGATGGAGACCCAGGGCCTGGAGGGCGAGCAGCTGTCGGTGCAGCTGCTGGAAGTCCAGGACCCGGCCGACTACCTGTTCAGCGCGGCCGGCTACCGCCTGGAAGCCGGTGAGCGTGCGGTGGTGGTGCACACGGAGATCACCAACCGCGGGCCGATCCCGTTCGCGTCGCTGCCGGACAACTACCTCGAGCTGCTCGCCGCCGACGGCCAGGCGATCGGCAAGGCACCGGTGTCGCTGACGTCCCGGCCGCCGCACAAGATCGGCGTCAAGCCGGGCGAAACCCTCGGCGGCCACACGGTGTACGTCCTCCCGGACACCACCCGCGTGGTTTCGGTCCGCTGGAGCCCGCGGCCGGAGCCGGACGAGCGCACGCTGACCTGGTCGATCGAGGACTAGTAGCTCTCGTCGCGCAGCTTTTCCAGGGCCTTCGCCAGGTCGTCCGGGTACTCCGACTCGAACTCGACCCAGCGGCCGTCCGCCGGGTGGGCGAAGCCCAGGGTCTTCGCGTGCAGCCACTGCCGGCTGAGCCCGAGGTGGCGGGCCAGGACCGGGTCCGCGCCGTAGGTCAGGTCGCCGACGCAGGGGTGCCGCAGCGCCGAGAAGTGGACGCGGATCTGGTGCGTCCGCCCGGTTTCGAGCTTGATGTGCGCGAGCGACGCCGCCCGGAACGCCTCGACGACTTCGTAGTGCGTCACGCTCGGGCGGCCGCCCTGGACCACCGCGAACTTGTAGTCGTGGCGCGGGTGGCGGTCGATGGGGGCGTCGATCGTGCCGCGCATCGGGTCCGGGTGGCCCTGGACGATCGCGTGGTAGCCCTTGTCGACCGCGCGCTCCTTGAACGCGCGCTTCAGCACGGTGTACGCGTGCTCGCTCTTGGCCACCACCATCACGCCGGTGGTGCCCGCGTCGAGCCGGTGGACCACGCCCTGGCGCTCGGCCGCGCCCGAGGTCGCGATGCGCAGGCCGGCCGCGGCGAGGCCGCCGACGACGGTCGGGCCGGTCCAGCCCGGGCTCGGGTGCACCGCGACACCGACCGGCTTCGAGATCACGACGATGTCGTCGTCGTCGTGCAGGATCTGCATGCCCGCAACCGGCTCCGCGACGACCTCCACCGGGTTCGCCGGCTCCGGCAGGGTGATCTCCAGCAGGCCGCCGCCGGAAAGGCGGTCGGACTTGCCGGCGGGACGGCCGTCGAGCAGCACGTCCCCGGATTCGGCGAGCTCCGCGACGACCGTGCGGGACAGCCCGAGCAGCTTGGCGAGGCCGGCGTCGACCCGCATCCCGTCGAGCCCGTCGGGCACCGGGAGCATCCGCGAGCTCACGCCTGCTCCTCCGCCTGCTTGATCTTCTTGTCCTTGGTCGACGTGCCGTCGTAGTCCTTGCCCAGCAGCGACAGCAGCACGATCAGGGCGCCGCCGACGCAGATCGCGGAGTCGGCGATGTTGAAGATCGCGAAGCCCTTGCCGTTCGGGGCGAACGCCGAGATGAAGTCGACGACGTGGCCCTGCAGCCCGCCGGGCGCGCGGAAGATGCGGTCGGTCAGGTTGCCGGTGGCGCCGGCGAGCACGAGGCCGAGGCCGATCGCCCAGCCGATCGACCGCAGCCGCCGCGACAGCCAGATGATCGCGATGACGACGGCGAGCGCGACCAGGGCGAGCACCCACGTCATGCCGGTGGCCATCGAGAACGCGGCACCGGGGTTGCGGATGACCTGCAGGTAGATCAGCCCGCCGAGGACCTTGACCGGCTCCTTGCCCTCCAGGTTGGCCACGACCAGGTTCTTCGTCACCAGGTCGATCGCCCAGAACACGACGGCGACCGCGAAGACCCAGCCGACCCGCCGCTTGGGCAGCAGCGGCTTCGCCGGGACCTCCGGGTTCTCGGGCGCGTCCGCGGCGGGATCGGGCACCGCGTCGGCGGGCACGGCGGTGTCGGGTTCGGAGTGGCTGGGCTCGGTGCTCACCGGTCCATTGTCCACGGCGCTGGTCAGGCCGCGTCGGGCCCGTCCGGCCGCGGGCGCAGGAGGACGGCGAAGGCGGCCGCGAACAGCACGCCCGCCGCGGCGAGCGCACCGGCCACCGGGGGCAGGAACACGGTCGCGACCAGCGCGAACACCCCGGCTACGGCCAGCAGTAACCGGCTGCGCTCGTAGCCGGCCAGCAGGAGGCCCAGCGTCGCCAGCAGAGCGCCGCGGACATCGCCGCCGAGCCGGAGCTGGAGGGCGCCGGCCAGGTCGAGCAGCGGGACGGCGGCCAGCGCCCCGAGCGTGCCGAGCAGGAACCGGCCGGGCCGCGGGGGCCGCAGCTCCCGCCAGTACCAGGCGGCCACGGCGAGCACGACGCAGGCGAGACCCGCGAGCCAGCCGAGCTTCGTCGCGGGCGTGGGATCGACCGAGACCGCGACGGCCCGCACCTCGTTCCCGGCCGGACGGCCGGTACCGCCGACTCCGCCGGTCCCGAGGCCGTACCAGTTCGGGGACGGCTGGTACCCCTGGGCGGCTTCGATGCCGCCGGGGACCACTTCGACGGCCACCATCACCAGCAACGCGAACCCCAGCGCGGCCAACGGGAACCAGGACCGCCGTGCACACCCCATCGCGTCAGGGTATCGAGCGCGGGTTTCCCCGCAGCAGGGCGATGAAGGCGGCGGCGAGCAGGATCACCGACGAGATCAGCACGCCGGCCATGTCCGCCGAAAGCACCACGGCGACCAGGGCGAACGCGACCGTGGTGAGCAGGAGGAACAGGCTGCGCTCGTAGGCGGCGAGGACGAGCAGGCCGAGCGTGGCCAGCAGCGGGCCGCGCAGCCCCTCGCCGAGCCGGAACTGCCAGGACCCGACCAGGTCGAGCAGCGGGACGGCGAGCAGCGCGCCGATCGTGCCGAGAACGAACCAGCCGGTGCGGACGGGCCGCAGGGCGAGCGCGTACCAGACGGCCGTGCCGCCGAGCACCACGCCGAGCGTGACCAGCCACGCGGGCCCGACCGGCAAGCCGCTCTCCACCACGTGAAAAATCGTCCAGGGGCAACCGGAACGCCTGGCTGTGCTCGGTCGCGCCGGGCGGGAGCGAGTACGGCCCGAAGAGGTTCGCGGCTTCGTCCTCGGCCCGGCTACGGCGTGCTACCAGCTGCACCGCCGCCAGGCCGATCTGGGCGAACCCCAGCAGTGCCAGCGGAAACCAGAAACGCGGCCCTCTCCCCATCGGTCCAGGCTAGCGCTCAGCAGAAGGGCGGCAGCTCCCGCGGGTCGCCCACCGGGGCCCAGCGGCCGTCCACCTTCGCGTACTCCCAGCGGGCTCCGCGGGCGACGATCTGCCGCAGCGCCAGCAGCACGCGGTCGACGTGTTCCGCCGTGCTGCCGAGGCCGAGGCTGACGCGGACCGCCTGCTGCCCGTCGCCGCCGGCGACGCCGATCAGCCGCTTGGCCGCGATGTGGGCGCAGAAGGCGCCGTCGCGGACGCCGATGCCGTACTCAGCGGACAGCACCGCGGCGAGCCAGCCCGGGTCGAAGCCGTCGACGACGAAGCTGACCGTGCCGACCCGGTCGACCGGCGCGTCGAACAACCGCAGCTCGGCGCAGCCGGGGACGGCCTCGAGGCCCTTGCGCAGCCGGGCGAGCAGGGCCTGCTCGTGGTTTTCGATCGCGGCCCAGTTGTCACCGAGGGTTTCGCACGCGACGCCGAGCGCGTACACGCCGACGGTGTTGGGCGAACCGGCTTCGTGGCGCTCCGGGCCGGTGTTCCAGACGACGGCGTCCTCGGTGACGAGCTTGGTCGCGCCGCCGCCGGCGAGGTACGGCCGGGCCGCGCGCAGCCAGTCGGCGCGGCCGATCAGCGCACCCGCGCCGAAGGGCGCGTACAGCTTGTGGCCGGACAGGGCGATGTAGTCGACGTCCAGTTCCTTGAGCGAGATCCGGCGGTGCGGGGCGAGCTGGGCGGCGTCGAGGGCGATGCGAGCGCCGTGTTTCCGCGCCACAGCGGAGATTTCGGCCACCGGAAGCAGCTCACCGGTCACATTGGACGCTCCGGTGACGACGACCAGCCGCGGTCCCTGCGGGGCGTCCGCGAGTGCTTCGTCCACAGCGGACACCGCGGCGAGGCGGGTGCGCGGGGTCGGGATCCGCCGGACGTTCGGTCCCGGCCACGGCAGCAGCGCGGCGTGGTGCTCGGTGTCGAAGACGATCACCGTGGTGTGCCGCGGCAGGCTGCGGGCGAGGAGGTTGAAGGAGTCGGTGGTGTTGCGGGTGAAGACGACGGTGTCGGTCCGCCGGGCGTCGACGAAGCGGCGCAGGACGTCCCGGGTGCGCTCGTAGAGCTTGGTGGAGACCTGCGACGCGAAGCCGGCCCCGCGGTGGACGCTGGCGTACCAGGGCAGGAACTCGTCGACGGCGCCGCGGACGGCCTCGAGGCACGGGGCGCTCGCGGCGTGGTCGAGGTTGGCGTAGCCGATGTCCCCGCCGGTCACCAGCGGCACCCGCAGCGACGCCCCCGCGACGGCGGGGATGGCGCGGGTTTCGGGGCTTGCGGGGCTTTCGAGCGGAGTGCGGTCGATGGCGAGAGTCATCGGGGTGCCTCCTCGGCGATCCGGGGGACCCCGGCGAGGGGCCCGCGCTTGCCCGTCGCACGGCGCGACCGGCCCGGTCTTCACCCGGGGCACCCCACCGCGGTAGGAGGGTTGCCGGCCAGCAAGCCGGGGCTTCGCGCTGGCACTCATGACCTGAGTCAGAAGGTAACCGAGAACGCGGCCGGTGGCCAACCCCCGCCTCACATTCTGAGACGCCGTTCACAGACGGTGAGCACTCGCAGCCGCGGCGCACAGCGCCCCGAGGTGGCTTCGTTACCGACCGGATTCGCCCTTCCAGCGAGCCAGGCGCCCGGCCCGGTCGACGGCGCGCAGCCGGCGTTCGGCGTCGTCGCGGACGGCGCTCGTCGTGACGACCAGCAGCTGGTCGTTCTCCTGCAGCCGGCTGGTCTTCTGCGGCGTGAAGCCGGCGCCGTCGCGGACGACCAGGCTGATCGTCGCCCCGATCGGCAGCCGCAGCTCGGACAGGTACACGCCGTGCAGCTTCGATCCCGGCTGGATCCGGACCTGCAGCAGTTCGGCACCCAGCTCGTCCAGCGGCGCCGAGTCGACCTCGACCTCGTGCGGCTCGGACTTCTTGGCCAGCCCGAGCCGGCGCGCGAGCGGGCCGAGCGTCGCCCCCTGGACCAGCGTCAGCACGATGACCAGCACGAACACCGCGTCGACCAGCCGCTGCGCGCCCGGCAGGCCCTGCGACAGGGGGATCATGGCGAGCACGATCGGCACGGCGCCGCGCAGCCCGGCCCACGACAGGAACGCCTGTTCCCGCCACGGCAGCCGGAACGGCAGCATCGCCAGGACGACCGAGACCGGCCGCGCCAGCAGCAGCACGACCGCGCCGGCGACCAGGCCCGGCACGATCGCGTCGAGCAGCCGGCCCGGCGACGCGAACAGCCCGAGCAGCACGAACAGCCCGATCTGCGCCAGCCAGCCCAGGCCCTCGGCGAACGACAGCGTGTCCGATCGGTGCGGCAGCCGCGAATTGCCGAGCACCAGCGCGGCGACGTAGGTGGCGAGCAGCCCGGACGCGTGCAGCAGCTGCCCGGACGAGTACGCGACGACGCACACCGCGACCGTGGCGAGCGGGTAGAGGCCCGTCGCCGGCAGCGCGGCCCGGCGCAGGGCGTGGCCGCCGAGCCAGCCGAAGGCCAGCCCGATGGCCAGGCCCGCGGCCAGCTCGTAGACCGCCAGCAGCGGCAGCGTCCAGTCCACAGTGGTGCCTTCGGCCAGCACCACGACGGCGATGTAGGCCGGCGCGTCGTTGATGCCCGACTCGAGTTCGAGCGCGCCGGTGAGCCGTTTGCCGATCCCCGCCGTGCGCAGCACGGAAAACACCGCGGCCGCGTCGGTCGAGGCGAGCACCGCGCCCCACAGCAGCGCCAGCCGCCAGTCCAGGCCCAGCAGCCAGTGCAGCGCCGCGCCGGTGACCGCGATGCTCACCACCACGGACACTGTGGACAGTGCGATTCCGCGGCCCAGCGCGGGTTTCACCGCCGACCACCGGGTGGTCAGCCCGCCTTCGGCGAGGATCATGACGAGCGCGGCGAGGCCGAGCGACTGGGTGAGCCCGGGGTTGTCGAACCGGATGCCGAAGCCGGCTTCGCCCAGCACGACGCCGATCCCCAGGTACAGCAGCAGCGAGGGCAGGCCGAGCCGGATCGACACGCGCACGGCCAGCACGGAGGCGAGCAGCACGACGCCGCCGACGCCGAGCAGCACGGGAAGCTGGTCCATGCCCGCCTCCTCCCGAGTGCCGTGGGGCCCTCAGAATAGTGAGGCGCGGACGTTAACTCGTTCGTGTACCGCTGCCCGGCGCCGGACACCCGGTGTGTTAAGGCGCCGCGACACCACCGAGCGCGTCGAGATCGACACCGAGAGCAGCGAACGGCTCCCCCGCCGCGGGCAGCACCTTGACCGCGCGGTGGCCGTCCCTGGCCACCCAGCCGGCGTCGACCGCCCGGTCGAGCAACGCCGCGGGCAGGGCCCCGGCGAGGTGGTCGCGGCGCTCCGTCCAATCCAGACAGTCCCGCAGCAGCGGCCGCCGCCCGGCGGCGACCGGCACGCCGAGGTTCGCCAGCACCGTCCGCCCGCGCGGGGTCAGCGCCAGGCCGTTGGCGGTGTCGACCAGGCCGGTGGCGAGCATGCCTTCGCGCAGCGCCACGCCGAGCTCGCCGGCGAGGTGGTCGTAGCAGGTCCGCGCGAACCCGAGCCGTCGCGCCCGCAGCGAGGACTTCAGGCCGGTCACGGGCCGGTGCTCGGCGTGCTGGGCCAGGTGCTCGATCAGCTCGGCCACCCGCGGGTCGGCGATCCGGACGTAGCTGGCGCGCCCCTGCTTGACCCGGACGACGAAGCCGGCACCGGCCAGCCGGGTGACGTGTTCACTGGCCGTCGAGAGGGCGATCCCGGCCGCCTTCGCGAGCTCGCCGACGGTCCAGGCCCGCCCGTCCAGCAGCACGAGGCACATGGTGGCCCGGCTCGGGTCGGCGAGCACCGCGGCCACCTCGGCCAGCGCGATCGTCTCCATACCCCCACGCTACGGCCCCGACCCTTCGCCCGCGGCCGAACCATCGCACCCCACCGGACGACACGCGTACCTGGACGGTCGGCTCGCGTACCTGAGCAGTCGGCTTGCGTACCTGGGCAGTCGGCTCGCCGGCCGACCCTCTGGGTACGCGAGCCGACCCTGTGGGTACGCGAGCCGACCCTCTGGGGACGCGGGGTCAGAGGGGTTTGAGGAACTTGGCGGCGACCTGGACGGCCGGGCCCGAGTCGTTCGAGTTTTCCAGGACCACCGCGAAGGCGATGGTGCCGCGGTAGCCCACGAACCAGCCCGTGGCCTGCTTGCCGTCGCCGAACTGGGCGGTGCCGGTCTTGCCGAAGACGTTGCCCGCCGCGGCGGCGGCGCGGCCGGTGCCGCTGGTGACCACCGCGCGCATCATCTTCCGCACCTCGCCGAGCACCGACGCCGGCGGCGGCGAGTAGCCCTTGACGACCGTGGTCTCGGCGTCGTGCCACAGCCGCGGCGTGATCGCCTTGCCGGAGGCGACGGTAGCGGCCATCAGCGTGCCGCCGAGGGCGCTGGCCTGGATGCGGCCCTGGCCGAACCCGTCCTCGACCTGCTCGTCCTTGCTCGCCGCGGGCTCGACCTTCCCCAGCTCCGTCTTGAGCCCGGGGATCTCGTAGTCGGCGTTGAGGCCGAGCTCGTCGGCCGCCTTCTTCAGCCCGTCCGCGGGCAGGCCGAGCGCGAGCTGCCCGAACGTCGTGTTGCAGGAACGCGCGAACGCCGTCTGCAGGTTGGTCGCGCCCAGCTCGAAGCCCTCGTTCTTGACCGTCCGCGTGCCGATCGTCGCGACGCCCGGGCAGTCGACCGGCGACGTCGCGTTGAGCCCGCTCTGCTGGACCGCCGCCACCGAGGTCGCGATCTTGAACGACGACCCCGGCTCGTACAGGCCGTTGAGCGCCTTCGGCGAGTTCCCGGCGGCGGCGTTCTGCGCGACGGCGAGGATGTCGCCCGAACCCGTGTCGAGGGCGACGAGCATCGCCGACCCCTGGTAACCGTCCACCGCGGCCTGGGCGGCGTTCTGCGCGTCCAGGCTCAGGCTCGCCACGAGCGGCTTCGCCCCCTCGGCCGACGCCTTCCCGAACAGCGTCTCGAGGCTCTTGCCGCCGGCGTCGACGCGCTCGACGGCGAATCCCCCGCCGGCCGCGGCGGTGACCTGCCCGGTGAGCGCCGAGCGCAGCAGCGGGGCCGGGTTGCCCTCCACCGGCCGCACGCCGCCGGGCCCGCTGACGACCAGCGGCTTGCCGTCGCGGTCGGCGACCGCGGTGGTGTCCTGCGCGGCGGTGCTGATCACCAGCCGCTGGCCCGCCTCCAGCTTCGGGTGCAGCAGCGACGGCGCCCAGTGGACCAGCCACTGCCCACCGTTCTGCGCGAGCTGGAACGGCACGTCGTAGGTCCACGTCTTGCCCGGCTTCAGCACCCACGAGAGGCTGAACGTCCCGGCCGTCTGCTTCCCGCCGGCCGGGGTCGGCTGCAGGGCGGTCAGCTTGGCGGTGACCGACGACGGGGTCAGCGCGTTCCGCGTGGCCCGCAACGCCACCGCGGCCGCCGCGTTGTCGTCGGTCAGCCGGGCCGCCGCGTCGGGGTTGTTCTCGGAAAAGTCCTGCAGGTACTCGGTGATCGCCGAGTTCGGGTCGTGCGCGCCCGGGCTCTCGACCGTGGTCGCGCCCGCGGCGGCCTCCGGCGTCGAACCCCCGCTGTTCAGCACGAAGAACGCGGCCACCAGAACCACGACGACCAGCAGCGCGCCACCGATCAGGACGCCGCGTCTCTTACCAGGGCTCATGCC
This sequence comes from Amycolatopsis sp. CA-126428, assembly GCF_002904335.1. Classification (GTDB taxonomy): domain Bacteria; phylum Actinomycetota; class Actinomycetes; order Mycobacteriales; family Pseudonocardiaceae; genus Amycolatopsis. The sequence goes on from NZ_PPHF01000139.1 coordinate 82,274, forward strand.
CGTTCCCCTCCCCCAAGCCCACCACCGTCGTGAGTGGTAAGTCGGGTTCTAACCCTACTTACCACTCACGACCGGTGTCAGGCCTTCGCGACCGCCACGGTGACCTTCGTGCCCTCGCCGACCGTGCCGGCGAAGCCCTCGGCCACCGGGCCGTGGCTCACCGACGTCGCCAGCGTCTCCGACGCGAGGAACTCCTCGTGCGTCCGAGCCGCTTCGACGACGTCGGCGGGCGCGTCGATGGTGAGCGCGATCCGGTCGGCGACGTCGAGCCCGGCGTCCCGGCGAGCCTGCTGCACGACCCGGACCAGGTCGCGGACCAGGCCCTCGGCCGCCAGTTCCGGCGTCACCTCGGTGTCGAGCAGGACCAGCCCGGACCCACCGGGCAGCTCCGCCGCCGCGCCGCCGCCCTTGGCGACCAGCCGGCGTTCGAACTCGCCCTCCTGCAGGGCGATCCCGGCCGCGACCACGGCGCCGCCCTGGAACGACCAGTCCCCCGCCTTGACGGCCTTGATCACCGTCTGGACGTCCTTGCCCAGGCGCGGGCCGGCGGCGCGGGCGTTCACCGCGACCTCGAACCCGCCGTGCGCGCCGACGTCGGTGGTCAGCTCGACCGCCTTGACGTTCACCTCGTCGCGCAGGATGTCGGCGAAGGCACCCATCGTCTCCGCGTCCGAAGCGGCCACGACCAGCGACGACAGCGGCAGCCGCACGCGCAGCTTGTTGGCCTTCCGCAGCGACAGCGCCGACGACGCCACCTGCCGCACCCGGTCCATCGCCGTCACCAGCGCCGCGTCCGCGGGCAGGTCGTTCGCGTTCGGCCAGTCGGTCAGGTGCACCGAACGGCCGCCGGTGAGCCCGCGCCAGACGACCTCGGTGGTCAGCGGCAGCAGCGGCGCCGCCACCCGCGAAGTCACCTCCAGCACGGTGTGCAGCGTGTCGATCGCGTCCTTGTCGCCCGCCCAGAAGCGGTCGCGCGAGCGGCGCACGTACCAGTTCGTCAGGACTTCGAGGAAGTCCCGGACGGTCTGGCACGCGCCCGCGACGTCGTAGTGGTCCATCGCGTACTCGACGTCGGTGACCAGCTCGTGCGTCTTCGCCAGGACGTACCGGTCGAGCACGTTCGGCGAGTCGGTGCGCCACTGGCCTTCGATGCCCTCGGCGTTCGCGTAGAGCGCGAGGAAGTAGTACGAGTTCCACAGCGGCAGCACGGCCTGGCGGACGGCGTCGCGGATGCCCTTGTCGGTGACGACGAGGTTGCCGCCGCGTAGGATCGGGCTCGCCATCAGGTACCAGCGCATGGCGTCGGAGCCGTCGCGCTCGAGCACCTCGTTGACGTCCGGGTAGTTGCGCAGCGACTTGGACATCTTCGCGCCGTCAGAGCCCAGCACGATGCCGTGCGCGACGCAGGTGCGGAACGCCGGCCGGTCGAACAGCGCCGTGGCCAGGACGTGCAGCAGGTAGAACCAGCCGCGGGTCTGCCCGATGTACTCGACGATGAAGTCGCTCGGGTAGTGGTGCTCGAACCACTCGGCGTTCTCGAACGGGTAGTGCACCTGGGCGTACGGCATCGAGCCGGAGTCGAACCAGACGTCGAGGACGTCCGGGACGCGGCGCATGGTCGAGTTGCCGGTCGGGTCGTCCGGGTTCGGCCGGGTCAACTCGTCGATGTAGGGCCGGTGCAGGTTGTCCAGCCGCACGCCGAAGTCGGCCTCCAGCTCGTCGAGCGAGCCGTAGACGTCGGTGCGCGGGTACTCCGGGTCGTCGGACTGCCACACCGGGATCGGCGTGCCGAAGTACCGGTTGCGGGAGATCGACCAGTCGATGGCGTTCTCCAGCCACTTCCCGAACTGGCCGTCCTTGACGTTCTCCGGGTACCAGGTGATCTGCTGGTTGAGCTCGACCATCCGGTCCTTGAACTGCGTCACCGCGACGAACCACGACGAGACCGCGCGGTAGATCAGCGGGTTCCGGCAGCGCCAGCAGTGCGGGTAGCTGTGGTCGTAGGTCTCGTGCCGCAGCAGCACGGCGCCCTGCTGCGCCGCGGATCCGGTGCCGTTCTTGAGGTCCCGCACGATGTTCGGGTTCGCGTCGAAGACCTGCTGGCCTTCGTAGTCCGGCACGGTCGCGTCGAACTTGCCGTGCGCGTCGACCGGCGTGACCGGCGGGATGCCGGCGGCGTCGGTGACGACCTTGTCGTCGGCGCCGTAGGCCGGGGCGATGTGGACGATCCCGGTGCCGTCGTCGGTGGTGACGTAGTCGGCGGCCAGCACCTGGTGGGCGTTCTCGGTGCCGGTGAAGTACGGGAACGGCGGCGCGTAACGGGTTCCGAGCAACTGCGTGCCGGTGTAGCGCGCGACGACCGTCGGCTCTTCGCCGAGTTCACGCGCGTACGCGGCGACCCGCGCTTCGGCGAGCAGGAACCGCTTGCCTTCGCTCTCCACGACGACGTACTGCACTTCGGGGTGCACGGCGGTGGCGAGGTTCGATGGCAGCGTCCACGGCGTCGTCGTCCAGATCAGCAGGTAGGTGCCGTCGAGGTCGTTGTCGTTGCCCTGCAAGCGGAACCCGACGGTGACGGCCGGGTCCTGGCGGTTGCGGTAGACGTCGGAGTCCATGCCCAGCTCGTGGTTGGACAGCGGCGTCGCGTCGCGCCAGCAGTACGGCAGGACGCGGTAGCCCTCGTAGACGAGTCCCTTGTCCCATAGGCGTTTGAACGCCCACAGCACCGACTCCATGTAGGTGACGTCGAGGGTCTTGTAGTCGTTGTCGAAGTCGACCCAGCGGGCCTGGCGGGTGACGTACTCGCGCCACTCGTCGGTGTAGCGGAGGACGGACTCCTGCGAAGCCGCGTTGAACTTCGCGATGCCCATCTCTTCGATCTCGGACGTCTCGGTGATGCCGAGCTGGCGCATCGCTTCGAGCTCGGCGGGCAGGCCGTGGGTGTCCCAGCCGAAGCGGCGCTCGACCTTGCGGCCCTTCATCGTCTGGTAGCGCGGCACCAGGTCCTTGACGTACCCGGTGAGCAGGTGGCCGTAGTGCGGCAGGCCGTTGGCGAAGGGCGGGCCGTCGTAGAAGACGTACTCGTTTTCGCCCTTTTCGCCGGCCGGGCGCGCGTCGATCGACGCCTGGAAGGTCCGGTCGCTCTCCCAGTAGGCGAGGACCTGCTTCTCCAGTGCGGGGAACGACGGCTGCGACGGGACTCCTGCGCCGTCGCCAAGCTGGGCCTGGGGGTACATCCGGGTGCTCCTCGGTTCGTCGCTCGCGTACGGACGACCGGCTTCGCACCGGTCACCCACACGGGGACGAGACGCCTCGGCGTTCCGCGGTACCACCCCGCTTGCCCGCTCACGCAGGCCACTTCGTTCGACGGCTGTCACGGGCCGAACCCGTCCGGTTCTACTGAGAGCGGTGAAGCTCGGTTCTTCCGGAGGCTCCCCGGTGATGGCCGGATCGACGCCGTGTTGCCTACCAGGTTAACCGGCCCGCGCAACCGGGTTGTCACGAGGGGCACATCCGGTCACGACGATCGCGACCAGCCAGAGCGTGCCCACCTCGTGCAGACCCGTGACGAACGGGCCGGCCACGCCCGACCCTCCAGACACGCGTGTCGTCCCTCCAGACACGCGTGTCGTCCCTCCAGACACGCGTGTCGTCCCCTCAAGCACGCGTGTCGTCCGCTCCGGCGGCAACTACGCGTGATTGGGGAGGCATCACGCGTGATTGGAGGGGCATCACACGTGATTGGGGGGTCGACACGGTCAGCGGTGGGCGGCGACCAGGGTGGCGTCGGGGTTGCAACGGTCGCAGGGGGTGAAGCCGAGCTGGCGGGCCTCGCCCACGCCGATCGGGATCGTGTCGCGGGTGCCGAGCCAGGGGCAGGTGCGGAGGTGGTAGCGGGGGTGCTCGTCGACGACCACGACCTCGTCCTCGAGGTCGGCCAGGACCGCGACGTCGGCCTCCGGGGTCTCTTCCACTCCCGGGTCGGAATCGGGCTTCGTTTCGGCCTCGGCTGAAGCGTCGGCCTCTTCGGGAGGCTCGGGGTCGGGCGTGTCTGGGGTGTCGGGCGTGTCGGCTGGGTCACCGAGGTCGCCGGAGGCCGGGATCAGGGTGGTTTGTTCTTCGGCCGGTGACTCGGGTGCCTCGGCCTCCGGCGGGGAAACGGCCGAAGCGGCCGGAGCTGCCGCAGCGGCGGCCGGGGCCGGAGGCGCGGCAGCTCGGCGACGGCGGCGCAGCCAGTCGGCGACCAGGAGCAGCCCGGCCAGCACGGACAGGCCGATGGAAACCCACGCCCACAGCGAAGAAGCCGTGATCAGCGCGGTGACGAGCAACCCCAGAGCCGCCAGTACCAGGACCAGCACGATGTAAAGCACGCTGAATTACAGCACGAACCGGCCGGGAGCGGACCACGACCCGCCCACGTGTGGTACCGGATCGACTCCGAACCGTGGTCCACCCCACCGGCGGGGGCCGATGGGGTGGACGCGGAACGGAAACTCAGCCGGCTTCGGCCCGCGGGCCGAAGGAGTAACCCTGGCCGCCACTCGTCGAACCGGACGACTGCCCGGAGTTCGACGACGCCGACGCGGGGGCCGCGGAACCGCGGTCGTCGAGCTCGCGCAGCTGGGACTCGAGGAACCCGCGCAGCCTCGTGCGGTACTCCCGCTCGATCGTGCGCAGCTCTTCGATCTTCTTGCCCAGCCCGCTCTTCTCGGAGTTCAGGCTGTTCATCGTCTCGGTGTACTTCCGCTGGGACTCGCGCTCCAGCGTGGTCGCCTTGTCGCGCGCCTGGCGCTCCAGGGTCTCGGCACGGGTCCGCGCGTCGTTCAGCATCGTGTCGACGCGGGTGCGGGCCTCGTTGACCATCGAGTCGGACTTCGCCCGGGCGTCCGAAAGCAGCTGCTCGGACTTGGTGCGGGCCTCGGCCAGCATCCCGTCGGACTCGGTCTTCGCCTCGGCGGTCAGCCGGTCGGCCATCTCCTGGGCCAGGCCCAGGACCTTGGCGGCCTGCACGTTCGGCTCCGTGCTGTCCCCGACCATCGAGTGCGTCGAGTGCGCCTGGGTCTGCTCCATGGCCGACTGCGGCGGCGGCACCGGGGCCAGCCGGCGCGACGGCTCTTCCCGCATCGGGGGGGCGGATTTGGCGCTGTCGAGCTCGCTCCGAGCCGACTCGAGCTCGGCGTCGAGCTGCTCCATCTGCTGGCGCAGCTCGTTGTTGTCTTCGATCAAGCGGGCCAGCTCGGTCTCCACCAGGTCGAGGAACGCGTCCACCTCGTCCTCGTTGTAGCCCCTCTTGCCGATGGGCGGCTTGCTGAACGCAACGTTATGCACGTCAGCGGGGGTCAACGACATCAGATCACCTCACGCACTCCATGGCCTGCAGGGTCCACCCAAGTTTCCCCGATCAACTTGGAGTCGCCAGTTGCATCGCGAAGAACACAACCAACAGCAGCACCATAATCGACAAGTCCAGTCCGACGCCGCCGATTCGAACCATCGGAATGATTCGCCTGAACAGACGAACCGGCGGGTCCGTCACTGTGTAGATGGTCTCGAGCGTGACCGCAACCCCTCCGGCCGGATGCCACTCACGCGCGAAGGTCCGGACGAGTTCGACCACGATCCGCGCCGTCAGCAGCAGCCAGAAGGCGAACAGCACGTACCAGACGACCAGCCACACAGCTTCCACGTACCTACTCTAACCGGGCGTCCTCTCCGAAGACGCAGTTGAGGGGGCCGACCTCGCCCCGGGTCGGCAAAGTCACGTCTGCTTGCGCTCAGCGGTACGGGCGACTTCAGCCCCGCAAAAACAATCCGCCCTCGGCAATCCGCCGGCGGTCTTCCGCGGTGACGTCCACATCGGGCGGTGAGAGAAGGAACACCTTGTTGGTGACCTTGTCCATCGACCCCCTGAGCGCGAACGCCAGCCCGGCCGCGAAGTCGACGAGCCGCTTCGCGTCCGCGTTCTCCATCTCGGTGAGGTTCATGATCACCGGGATGCCCTCGCGGTAGTGCTCCCCGATCGCCCGCGCCTCCGCGTAACTGGTCGGGTGCAGCGTGGTGATGCGGCTCAACGGATCACGCACCGGCTGGCGCACGACCGGCTCGGTGACCGGTCGAAGCCGGGCCACGGGTTCCGGCTGCCGGTCCATGGCGAGCGCGCCGTGGACAGCGGGCTCGGAGCTGGGCACGGAGCGTGACCGGCTGCGGCTGACGGGCTCGTCGTACGTGTCATCGACGTCGCGGTACCGTGAGCGGGACGACCGCGGTGCCGGCTCCTCGTAGGAGTCGTAGTCGTCGTCCGCGTAACCGCGCCGGTAATCGTCTTCGACGTCGTAGCCGTCGTCATCAGCGGGCACCATCCCGAAGTAGGCCTTCAGCTTCTGCAGCGCGCTCATGCCTCTCCCTAGCCCTAGCCGCTCCCGCACTGACTCGATCTCCACGCCGTCAGTGCCCCGCACGGGCGGCCACGAAACGTGACGACCGCGCGAGCTCCCTACGGCGAGGCTAAACCGCGTCCCCCGAGCAACGCGGTTCCGACACGCACACAGGTCGAGCCGTGCGTGATCGCCTGTTCGAGATCATGGCTCATCCCGGCCGAGACGTCTGCGGCATTCGGGTGATCTTTTCGGAGGGCTTCACCCGCGCGTGCGAGCCGTTCGAAGGCGGCGGCCGGGTCCGCACCCAGCGGCGCGACGGCCATCAGGCCGCGAAGCCGCAGCTCCCCGGACTGCGCGATGCGGTCGGCGAGCGCGGGCAGCTCGGTGAGCGGGCAGCCGCCGCGCCCGGGGTCGTCGTCGAGGCTGGCCTGGATCAGGACGTCGAGGGGTTCCTCACGTTTACCGCTGTAACGCTCGGTGTGCACCGCCTTGGCGAGCGCGTCGGCGAGCCGCCCGGAGTCGACGGACTGCACCTCGTGCGCCCACCCGACCACGGACCGCGCCTTGTTCCGCTGCAGCCGGCCCACCATGTGCCACCGCAGCCCGGCGGCGACTTCGGCCGCTTTCGGCCCGGCTTCCTGGTCGCGGTTCTCGCCGACGTCGGTGACGCCGAGCTCGGCCAGCAGCGCGACGTCGGACGCAGGGAAGGTCTTGGTGATCGCGATCAGCTTGACCTCGTCCCGCGGGCGCCCGGCCGCGCGGCAAGCGGCAGCGATCCGCTCTTCGACCTCGGCCAGGTTCTCGGCCAGCTCGGCCTTCCGGTCGGTGCTCATGCCGCCTCCGCGGGAAGAAATACGTCGGCGGTCACGCTTCGATCCAGGTGATGCCCGCGATCCGCCCGGTCGTCCCGTCGCGGCGGTAGCTGAACAGCGTCTTGTCCTCGTTCGTGCAGCGCGGGTCGACACCGATCTTGCCGACACCCAGGTCGGCGAGCTGCCGCCAGAGCCCGGCGCGCAGGTCGAGGCCGGGGGTGCCCTTGCGGGTCTTGCAGGCGCTGCCGGGGACGTGTTTCTCGACGTCGGCGGCCATGGCGGCCGGCACCTCGTAGCAGTCGCCGCAGATGGCCGGGCCGAGCAGGGCCTCGATCCGGTGCGGCTCGGCACCCACTTCCCGCATGGCGGCGACGGCGGCCGGGACGACCCCGACCCGCGTGCCGACGCGCCCGGCGTGCACCGCCGCGACCACCCCGGCCTCGGCGTCGGCCAGCAGGATCGGCACGCAGTCCGCGACCAGCACTACCAGCGCGACGCCCGGGGTCGCGGTCACCAGGGCGTCGGTCGCCTCCGCCGCGCGGGTCTCCGAACCGTCGACGATGGTCGCCGTGCGGCCGTGGACCTGCTCCATCCAGGCCAGCTTGTCCTCGGCCAGGCCCAGCTCGGCGGCCAGGCGCTTGCGGTTGGCGAAGACGTTGCCCTCGTCGTCACCGACGTGGTCACCCAGGTTGAAGGTGTCGTAGGGCGGCCGCGACGCACCGCCCGCCCTGGTCGTCACCACTCGCCGAACCCGCACGAAATCCTCCTGGACGTCACTGAAGGCCATCACCCCCGACTCTAGTTCGCGGGTGATGGCCTTCAGAGGTGGTGGCTAGCGCCGCATGAACGGCGGGACGTCGACCTCGTCGTCCGACGGGTCGTCGTGCACCGGCATCGCGCGCCCGGGCAGGCTGCCCTGGGTCGCGTTGGAGCCGAGCGGCGAGTAGCCGCGCGAGCCGCCGCCGGGCTGCGGGAGCCCGCCGGAGGGCTGGTTGCCGCCGGCCGGCGGCAGCGGCGAGTGCGACCGCGGCGGCGCCACCGGGTAGCCGGAGCTGCCCGCGGAGGGCACCGGCGTGGCGCCCGACGGCGGCCCCTGCGAGTTCGAGACCTGCCCTGCCGAGGCCGAAGCGGTGGTGGACGACGCGCGGGAGCCGGAGCCGAACGTCGACGGGTCCAGCTTCTTGTGCGTCGGCGCGCCGGCGTCGAACCCGGCGGCGATCACCGTGACGCGGACCTCGTCGCCGAGGGAGTCGTCGATGATCGTGCCGAAGATGATGTTCGCGTCCGGGTGCGCGGACTCCTGGACCAGCGACGCGGCCTCGTTGATCTCGAACAGGCCCAGGTCGGAGCCGCCCGCGATGGACAGCAGCGCACCGTGGGCGCCGTCCATCGACGCCTCCAGCAGCGGCGAGTTGATCGCCTTCTCCGCGGCCTGGATGGCCCGGCCCTCGCCGCGCGCCGAGCCGATGCCCATCAGCGCGGAGCCCGCGCCGGACATGACGCTCTTGACGTCGGCGAAGTCCAGGTTGATCAGGCCCGGCGTGGTGATCAGGTCGGTGATGCCCTGGACACCGGAGAGCAGCACCTCGTCCGCGGAGCGGAACGCGTCCATCAGCGAGACGCCGATGTCGCCGAGCTGCAGCAGCCGGTCGTTCGGGATCACGATGAGCGTGTCGCACTCGTTGCGCAGCGACTGGATGCCGTCTTCGGCCTGCTTGCCGCGCCGCTTGCCCTCGAAGGTGAAGGGGCGGGTGACGACGCCGATGGTCAGCGCGCCCAGCTTGCGGGCGATCTGGGCCACGACCGGCGCGCCACCGGTGCCCGTGCCGCCGCCTTCACCGGCGGTCACGAACACCATGTCGGCGCCCTTGATGACCTCTTCGATCTCTTCACGGTGGTCTTCGGCGGCCTTCTGGCCGACCTCGGGGGCGGCGCCCGCGCCGAGGCCGCGGGTCAGCTCGCGGCCGATGTCCAGCTTGACGTCGGCGTCGGACATGAGCAGTGCCTGGGCGTCGGTGTTCACCGCGATGAACTCGACACCCTTGAGGCCGACCTCGATCATGCGGTTCACGGCGTTCACGCCGCCACCGCCGATGCCGACCACCTTGATCACCGCAAGGTAGTTGTGCGGGGGCGTCATCGAAGTCCGCCTTCCTGATCGTTGTGCCCGTACAGCCCGTCGCCGGTGATCAACCCTCAACCTCAACCCCAGATCGAGAGTTATGTCAACCGCCGACGTTAGGCAGGACGGTAGGCACCAGGCAGGCTCTAATCCAGTAGGCACGCCGTGTGTCGCAAAGGTGTTTTGCCACAACACGTTCGAGCGCGCAAGAGCGACGGGCCGCGAGCACCCCTTCGGCCCGATCTGGTATGGCCACCGGATCAGGCGGGAACGGGCATGCTCATGAGGACTTCCGTGGGGGCTCCGGTCGTCGATCCACCGGCCGGTTCGACGCTCACCGCCACCTTGTCGGCCCCGGCGACGCCGTCCGCCACGACCAGGCCGCCCTGGTCCGCCGCCGCGATCACCCCGGCCGGGCGCGGCGCGGCCGCGCCGCTGATCAGCCAGGCTTCGTAGACCTTCCCGCCCGGCTGCGACGGCAGGCCCGCGTCCATCACCATCACCCGGTTCAGCGACCGCGACAGGACGACCGTGACGCCGCCGCCGGTGGGCGCCTCGCCGTGCGCGGTCTTCGCGTCCGGCGCCGCGAGCAGCGCCGCCACCGGCGCGAACTGCTGTTTCGCCTGGTCGAGCCGGCTCTGCGCGGCCTGCAGCTCCTGTTGCTGGGTCAGCGCGATCCCGCCGAACACCCCGCCCGCGGCGAGCCCCACGACGGCCGCCGCGGCCGACACGACGACCGCCCAGCGCGGCACCCGCGCCGAGCGGCGGTGCCGCTCCGGGGCACCGGGCCGGGTGCGCGGCGGCAGCTGGCGGGTGGCGTGCATGGCGGTCAGCACGCGGTCCTTGAACTCCGGCGGCGGCTCTTCGGCCATCGCCGCGCCCAGCCGGGCCGCCGTCGCCCGCAGCTCGGCGACCTCCTGCGTGCACGACTCGCACTGCTCGAGGTGGCGGGCGAACTCCGCGCGTTCGACGTCGTTGACGGCGTCGAGCGCGAAGGCGCCGGCCAGGGTGTGCATCTCCGGCGTGCTCAAGCGGTCACCCCCAGGCAGTCCCGCAGGCGGATCAGCCCGTCCCGCAGCCGCGTCTTGACGGTTCCTTGCGGCGTCGACAGCACTTCGGCCACCTCGCGATACGTATAGCCCTGGTAGTAGGCGAGCAGCACGGACTCGCGCTGCAGGTCGGTCAGGAAGGACAGGCACCGGCGCACCTGGGAGCGTTCGAGCCGCGCGGTGACGGACTCCGCGACCTCGTCGAACGGGCGGCCGCGGGCGGCCTCGAAGGTCGCCTTCTGCTCGCGCTCGGTGCTCGCGCGCGCCGAGCGGACGCGGTCGACGGCGCGGCGGTGCGCCAGCGTCATCGCCCAGTTCAGCGCCGAGCCCTTGTCCGGCGCGTACCGCGTGGCGGTGCGCCACAGCTCGACGAGCACCTCTTGGGCGACCTCTTCGGACTGGGCCGCGTCGCGCACGATCCGCCGGACGAGCCCGTAGATCGGCCCGGAGAACTGGTCGTAGAGCAGCTCGAAGGCCCGCTCGTCGCCCTTGGCGACGCGCACCATGAGTTCCTCGGCCGTCGGGCCGGCCGGGGTTTCGGAGGGCACCGGCGCCATGTGGCGCGGGCGGGCCGGCTCATCCATGAAGCTGTCCTCCGGCGTTCTGCGGGGTGCGCGGCACGACCGCGGCCTTCCGCAGCCACAGCGCGACGCCGTGGCGGCGGATCAGCGCAGACACCCGCTGCGGGAGCAGCGGCCGGGCCAGGACCAGCCGGGCCAGCCACCGCGGGTTCACCGGGCGGCGAACTCCCCGCAGCGTAGCGACCAGCGGCGTGGCCGTCCCGCGGCGCAACGCCACGGTGAGGTCGAGCAGCGCTTCCGGGTGCGGGAGGCGCATCCGGTACTCACCGTCCATCTCCTGGAACGGCGAGACGTAGAACGCCTTGGCCGCGCGGGCGCGGCCGGCCTCGTCCGGGTGAAGCAGGTAGGCGTGGCGGCCGCCGTAGGTGTTGTGCACCTCGGCGACGACGCACGCCGGCCGGCCCGCCGGATCGTGGCACCAGTAGACGCTGATCGGGTTGAACGCGTACCCGAGCACGCGGGCGGCGGCCAGCATCTCGACCCGGCCGCCGCGCAGGTCGACCCCGCGCTCGGCGAGCCAGGCGTCCAGCTTTTCCCGGATGCCGCGCGGGTCGCCGGCCGCGAAGTGGTCGCGGGGGTCGAACCGGGCGAACGGCCGCAGCCACCACGGCAGCCGCGGCAGGTCGTCCAGGTCGACCCGCCACAGGTACACGCGGTGGGTGAAGGCGTGCGGCGGGTCGATCCGCCGCACGTGCGCGACCGTGGCGTCGTAGAGCGCGTTCGTCACCACCTCACCCCCAGGCTTTCCGCGGCCCGGGCGCCCGAAGCGCAGCCGTCCTCGTGGAAACCCCAGCCGTGGTAGGCGCCCGCGAACGCCAGCACGCCGTCGTTGAGCCCGGCCAGCCGGCGTTGCGCGGCCACGGATTCCGGCGTGTAGACCGGGTGCTCGTACCGCATCCGCGCGACGACGTGGTCCTGGTGGGGGCCGTCGCCGGGGTTGAGCGTGACGACGTAGCCGGTCGGCTCGCCGAGGCGCATCAGGCGGTTCATGTCGTAGCTGACCTGGACCGCGCCGGTGGGCGCGCCGCAGGCGGGCGCGCGGTAGTTCCAGCCGGCCCGGGCGCGGGGCAACGAGGGCAGCACGCTCGTGTCGGTGTGCAGCCAGGCCTCGTTCTCGGAGTAGCGGAACGCGCCGAGCACCTCGCGCTCGGCGGCGGTCGGGTTGGCCAGCAGCGACAGGGCCTGGTCGGCGTGCGTGGCGACGACGACCTTGTCGACGCGGTGGGGCGTGTCGGCGTCGTCGCGGATCTCGACACCGCCGGCGGTCCGCAGCACCGACCGCACCGGCGTCGACAGGTGCACCGCCGTCAGCTGCTTCGCCGCGAGCTCGACGTACTCGCGCGAGCCGCCCACGACGGTCCGCCAGGACGGCGAGTCCTGCACCGAGAGCATGCCGTGGTTGCGGAGGAACTCGAACAGGTACCGCGCCGGGTACCGCAGGGTGTCGGCGCGGTCGGCCGACCACACGGTGGACACCAGCGGCAGCATGAAGTGGTCGACGAAGTAGCGGGTGTAGCCGCCGATGGCGAGGAACGCGCCGAGCGTGACGTCGCCGGCGTCCTTCGCCGCCAGCAGCCGCTTCGCGTGCCGGTGGAACCGCTTCACCTCGGTCAGCATCCGCAGGTACCGGCCGCGGACGGCGTTGGCGCGCTGGGCGAACAGGCCGCTCACGCCCTTGGCGCCGGCGTACTGCAGGCCGCAGCCGTCGCAGCGGATGCTCATCGACATCTCGGTGTCGCGCGTGGCCACCCCCAGCTCGCCGAACAGCTTGAGCAGGGTCGGGTAGGTGCGCTCGTTGTGGACGATGAAGCCGGAGTCCACCCCGACGGTGCCGCCGAGGGTGCTCGGCACGTCGTGCGTGTGCGCGTGCCCGCCCAGGCGGTCGTCGGCCTCGAACAGCAGCACTTCGTACTTGCGTTGCAGCAGGTATGCCGCGGTCAGCCCGGCCACCCCGCTGCCGATGACGCCGATGCGTTCTCCGGTGATCTCCACACCGGTGCTTCGGGACCGCGGCCCGCCCGGATTGCCCGACCGGGCGACCAATCCACCGGGGTGGGGAGAGCGAATCCCGGTCATGCCGCACACCACCGCGCACCGCCTCGCCTCGTTCGCCGCGAAACTCCTCGGCGGCCCGCTCCCCGTGGGCCTCCGGACCTGGGACGGGACCCGGGCCGGCCCGGCGGACGCACCCACGATCGTGCTCCGCCACCGCCGTGCCCTGCGCCGCCTGCTCTACGCGCCCGGCGAGCTGGGGCTCGCCCGCGCCTACGTCACCGGCGACCTCGACGTCGAAGGAGATCTGGCGGACGGCTTCCGCCGGATCTGGGCCTTCACCCGCGCGGGTGAGCTCAACCGGGCGAAGCTGGGACCGCGCGAATGGGCCGAAGCCGTCCGGCTGGCGGCCCGGCTCGGCGTCGCCGGGCTCCCGCCGAAACCGCCCGCCGAAGAGGCCCGGCTGTCCGGGAAGCTGCACAGCCTGCTGCGCGACCGCTCCGCCATCGCCCACCACTACGACCTGAGCAACGCCTTCTACCAGCTGCTGATGGACGAGTCGATGGCGTACTCGTGCGCCTACTTCACCTCCGGCTCGTCGAGCCTGGAGCAGGCGCAGCACGACAAGCTGGAGCTGATCTGCCGCAAGCTGGGGCTGCGGCCGGGCATGCGGCTGCTCGACGTCGGCTGCGGCTGGGGCTCGCTGCTCGTCCACGCGGCCAAGCACCACGGTGTCGAGGCCGTCGGCATCACGCTCTCGGCCGAGCAGCTGCAGCACATCCGCGGCCGGCTCGCCCAGCACGACCTCGAAGACCGCGTCGAGGTGCGCCGCCAGGACTACCGGGAGCTGCCGGACGCGCCGTTCGACGCGGTCGCGTCGATCGAGATGGGCGAGCACGTCGGCGAGGTCAACTACCCGGCGTACGCGGCGACGCTGCACCGCATGGTGAAGCCGGGCGGGCGGGTGCTGCTGCAGCAGATGTCCCGGGGGCACGTCGCCCCGGGCGGCGGGGCGTTCATCGAGCGGTACATCGCGCCGGACATGACGATGCGCCCGGTCGGGCGGACCATCGACCACCTGGAGACGGCCGGGCTCGAGGTGCGGGACGTGCAGGCGCTGCGCGAGCACTACGTCTGGACGGTCCGGGCCTGGGCGGCCACCCTGGAGGAGAACTGGGCCGACGTCGTCGCGCTCATCGGCGAGACGGGCGCGCGGGTCTGGCGCCTGTACCTGGTGGGCGGGGCGCTGGCGTTCGAGGAGAACCGGATGGGCGTCGATCAGATCCTGGCCGTGCGGCCCGGCCAGCACGGTGGCTCCGGCCTGCCGGCCACGCGGGAGTGGTGAGGATGCCCCAGCTGCTCGTCACGGCCGTCGTCACGCTCGTGGCGGTGACCGTGACCTTCGGGATCGCGCGGGCGCGCCGCCGGTACGACACGATCGACACGTTCTGGGGGCTCGGGTTCGCGATCGTCGCGCTCGCCGCCTTCCCGTTCGGCGACGGCCCGCTGCCGCTGCGGCTCTTGGTGGTGCTCCTGACGGTTGTCTGGGGCGTACGGCTCTCGGTGCACCTGCACCTGCGCAACCACAAGCTGCCGGAGGACCCGCGGTACGCGCGGATGGGCCACGGGCCGCTGAAGATGTTCCTGCGCGTGTACCTGTTCCAGGCCGTCGTCCTGTACTTCGTGTCGCTGCCGGTGCAGTTCGCCGTGGACGGCACGGGCATCGGCGTCCTCGGCTGGCTCGGGGTCGCGGTGTGGCTGGTCGGGTTCGCGTTCGAGACGATCGGCGACGACCAGCTGCGCCGGTTCAAGGCCGACCCGGCGTCGAAGGGCAAGGTGCTCGACACGGGGTTGTGGCGCTACACGCGGCACCCGAACTACTTCGGCGACGCGTGCGTCTGGTGGGGCCTCTACCTGCTGGCCTGTTCGACGTGGCCGGGCGCCTTGACGATCCTCTCCCCCGTCGCGATGACGTTCACCCTCGCCCGCGGAACGGGCAAACCCATGCTGGAGAAGGGAATGGCGCGCACGCGCCCGGCGTACGCGCACTACGTCGAGCGCACCAGCGGGTTCTTCCCGTTGCCGCCGAAGAAGGTCACTCCCCGGTGAGACCGTCGGTCAGTTCGCGCAGCACGTCGAGGTGACCGACGTGCCGCGCGGTCTCCTCGATCATGTGCGTGAGGACCCAGCGGACGTTGAAGGTCTCGTCCTTGTGCGTCACCTGATCGTCCAAGTCGCGCTTCGCGATGATCTCGCGGCTGCGGGCGCACTGCTTCTCGTAGTCCGCGAGGAGGGTTTCGAGCTTGGTGTCCGCCGGGACGCGGAACTCCGCGTCCGGGTCGTCCTTCAAGCGCTCCTCCCAGGTGTCCTCCTCGCCGTCGACGACCACGCCGAACCAGAACCACTCGTCGAGCGTGAGGTGCGCGACCAGCCCGGCGACGGTCGTCAGCTCGCTCGGCAGGTGCACCTGCCGGGCTTGGGCTTCGGTGAGCCCGCCGGCCTTCCACGCGACGGTGGCGCGGTGGTAGTCGAGCAGGCCGGTGAGGATTTCCCGCTCGCCACCGGTGAGCGGGACTTCGGGGCGCTGGGGTCGTTCGGTCATGGCCGGGAGTCTGCCAGGCACCACCGACAGGTTCTCCGGAATACCTTGTGCACGATGTAATCGTGGGCTAGGTTTGCGGACGTGCCGGACGAGTTCCTTCTTGACGAGCAAGCCTGCTTCGCGCTCTACGCCGCGTCGCGCGCGGTGACGGACGCGTACCGTCCCCTGCTCGGCGAGCTCGACCTCACCTACCCGCAGTACCTGGTGCTGCTGGTGCTGTGGGAGTCCGACGCCCGGCCGGTCAAGGAGATCGGCGAGGCGCTGCACCTGGACTACGGCACGCTTTCCCCGCTGCTGAAGCGGCTCGAGGCCAACGGCCTGGTGACGCGGGTGCGGTTGCCCGCGGACGAACGCACGGTGGTGATCAGCCTGACCGAGCAGGGCCGGGCGGTGCGCACGCGCGCCGCCGGCGTCCCCTCGGCGATCGGCTGCGCACTGGGCCTCGGCGAGCAGGAGCGGCGGGAACTGATCACCACCCTGCGGCGGCTGACGGCGTCGGCCGCCGCGTATTCGAACTCATCCGAGCACTGACTCATCCGAGCACTGAGGAGGCTTTATGCCCAGCCGTGACGCCACCACCCACTGGGTCGGCGGACTGAACAGCGGGAAGGGCGAGGTCACGCTGGACTCGTCCAACGCGGGCACGTTCGCGGTCTCGTTCCCGACCCGGGCGGGCGACCCGGACGGCCAGACGAGCCCGGAGGAGCTCATCGCGGCGGCGCATTCGTCCTGCCTGGCGATGAACCTGTCGGGCGTGCTGGAGTCCCAGAAGCTGACGGCGGACTCGATCGACGTGAGCGCCGAGGTGACGCTCGGCCCGGCCCAGGGCGGCGGCTTCGAGATCAGCGGCATCGCGATCACCCTGCGCGCCTCGGTCCCGGGCGTGACGGCGGAGCAGTTCGCGGAGTACGCGGAGACGGCGGAGAAGACCTGCCCCGTGTCGAAGGCCCTGGCGGGTACGACGATCACCATGGACGCGGCCCTCGCCTGAGCTCGCTCCGGTGTACGGCCCCTCGCTTCGCGGCGAGGGGCCGTTCGCTTGTCAGAACACAAATCCGCGGGCGCCGACGGCACCTCAGCCGAACGCGGCCAGGGCGAGGGGTTCCCACTTGCGCCAGCCGTCCAGCCGGGCCTGGTACTCGGCTTCGACCGCCGCGAACGACTTGCCGAAGAACATCCGGTGCGGCGGTTCGTCGGTGTCCGCGAGTTCCAGCATCGGCGCCCGGGTCGCCCGCGGGTCGCCGAGGTCCCACTCGATCCGGCCCGCTTCGCGGACCGCCTCGTAGGCCGGGTCCGGCTCGCTCTGCCGGACGCTGCCGCCGCCGAAGTCCGTGCGGTACGGGCCCGGCTCCAGGCAGATCACGTCGATCCCGAACGCCGCGACCTCCTGCCGCAGGGACTCCGAAAGCCCTTCCACCGCCCACTTCGAGGCGTGATAGGCGCCGATGCCGGGGAACGCGCGGATGCCGCCCTCGCTGGTGACCTGGATGATCCGGCCCCGCCCCTGGCGGCGCATGATCGGCAGGGCCGCCTGCGTCAGCCAGAGCGTGCCGAAGAAGTTCGTCTCCAGCTCCGCCCGGACCTCCTCCTCGGTGAGTTCTTCGACCATCCCGAAGTGCCCGTAGCCGGCGTTGTTCACCAGCACGTCCAGCGAACCGAACCTGGCCGCCGCCCGCTCGACCGCGTCGACGGCGGCGGCGCGGTCGGTGACGTCCAGCTTCAGGGGCAGCACGGCGTCGCCGTACCGGTCGACCAGCGGGCGCAGGCTTTCGACGTCCCGCGCGGTGGCCGCGACCCGGTCGCCGCGCTCGAGTGCGGCCTCGGTCCACTCACGGCCGAAGCCCTTGGACGTCCCGGTGATGAACCAGTTCTTCGTCACGACTTGCCCTTCCGTTAGCTTCTCTACCTTTCAAGCTAACAGTAGCACAGACTGCATTTTTATGATGGCTGGTAGAGTTGCCGTCATGATCGCGACTGACGGCCGCCGGGAGCGCAAGAAGGCCGAGACCCGGACCCGCATCCGGGAAGCGGCCCTGGACCTCTTCGCGAGCCAGGGCTACCGCGAAACGACGATCGCGCAGATCGCCGCGCGCGCCGACGTCGCGACCCGCACGGTCACGCTGCACTTCCCGGCCAAGGACGACCTGCTGTTCGCCGACGACCCGTTCACCCCGGAGTCGCTCGGGGACCGGTTGCGCGCCCGGAAGGCGGAGAGCACCCTCGACGCGGTCGGCGACTGGATGCGGGCGACCATGCGCGAACTCGACGCGCGCGACCACGGCTCCGGCGTGGACCCGGCACACATCTGGCAGCGCCGGGCCTTGCGCGCCGGCCTGCTCATGGCCGACGACGACCTCCGCGGCCGCGCCCGGGCCGGCTACCGCGACCTCGAACTCCTCATCGCGGCGGGCATCGGCGAGGACATCGGCCTCCCGCCGGACGCCCTGCTCCCCCGGCTCGCCGCCGTCACCGTGGTCACCGGCCTCCGCGAGATCTACGTGACCCGCGAGGGCCAGTCGCGGTCGGCGACGAGCGAACTGTCCGATCTGGTCGAGGAGGTGCTCGCCTTCGCGCGGGCCGGCCTCCGCGACAGGGCGGCCAGTGGCAGCGAATCCCGGCCGCGCCCCGGGAAAGCCGACGAGGTAAACCGATCGGTTTTCAACCCGGGCGAACCGGGTTAACCTCGCGGGATGACCACCGAGGCGAAACCCACCTCCCGCGAACGGCTGCTGGCCGCCGCGGCCACCCTCACCTACCGGGACGGGGTCGGCATCGGCGTCGAGGCGCTGTGCAAGGCCGCGGGCGTGTCGAAGCGGTCGCTCTACCAGCTGTTCGCAAGCAAGGACGAACTCCTCGCGGCGAGCCTGAAGGACGGCGCGGCCGCCTTCGTGGCCGGCCTGCTGCCGCCGGCGGACGACGGCCGCTCGCCCCGCGACCGGATCATGCACGTCTTCGCGCGGCTGGAAGCGCAGGCGCGCACCCCCGATTTCCACGGCTGCCGGTACCTGGACGCACAGATCGAGCTCAAGGACCAGCGCCACCCCGCCAGCCGGGTGGCGCGGCGGGTCAAGCGGAACCTGCTCGGCTTCTTCCGCCGGCAGGCCGAACAGGGCGGGGCCGCCGATCCGGAGCTGCTGGCCCGGCAGCTCCTCGTGGTCTTCGACGGCGCCAGCGCCCGGGCCGGCATCGGGGTCGACGACCTGAAGGGGCTCATCGTCCCGACCGTGACCACCCTGCTCGACGCCGCGGGCCTGCGCTGAGGTCCGTCACTCCGGCGGCGCCCAGCCGCCGGTGACTTCCTTGAGCGGCTTGTGCGGGAAGCGGCGCCGGGCGTACTCCTGCGCGCGGGAACCCGGCAGGACATACAGCGTCTCCCGCTTGTCCTGCAGCGGGCGCAGCACGGTCTTCAGGTACTCCTTGCGGTCCTCCAGGTACGGGCCCAGGACGTCCTCGCCCGCGGGGCAGACGGCCAGGCAGTAGCCGGATTTGTAGCCGGGCGGCGAACTCAGGCTCTGCCACATCGAGGCACTTTCGGCGGCGGGGACGCGGGAGCGGTAGTCGGCCGCGTCCGCGCTGTCGGCCACGGTCTGCGCCCAGTCGGTGAAGCCGCTCATGAACTCGCGGTAGTTGTGCGTGGTGCAGGCCAGGCCGTCGAACGCCCCGTCCTTGCCGATGGCCCCGACCGGACAGGCCGTGACGCACAACTTGCAGTCGATGCAGGGGTTGTAGTCCAGCGCCGTCCCGTACTCGCTCACCTCCGCGTCCACCAGCACGGTGGCCAGCAGCACGAAGCTGCCGAACTTCGGGTGGATCACGTTGCGGTGCAGGCCCATCACACCGAGCCCCGCCGCGACCGCGACCGTCTTGTGCGCCACCATCCAGATCCGGTCCGTGCCGAAGCGGTCCATCTCCTGGGGGAAGCCGACCGACGGGTTGATCGCGCGGTGGCCCGCGTCCTGCAGCGCTTGGACCACGCCGCGGGCGGCGTGGTTGGCCTGCTCGTCGGTCTGGTGGAACTCCTGGTTGGCCACGCTGCGGGCCGGCGAGCGGCAGTTGTCGCGGTTCATCCGGAACGCCATCGCGATCAGGGTGCGGGTGCCGGGCAGCGCGCCCAGCACGTACTCGCGTTCCCCGGCCAGGTCGGGGTGGTCGAGGCCGACCGCGGCCACGTCGTCCGCACCGGCGGCCAGGCACAGCTCCCGCAGCCAGTCCGCGTCGAGCACCGGCGGCGGCCCCGCGTCCTCCCCGGCCTTGCGCCGCGAAAGCACCGCCCGCACCGACGGGTGTGCGGCCAGCTTCGCCGGCAGCGCCGGTTCTCCTTCGCCGTCGTGCGTGACAGTCATCGGACCTCCCCGGGAGGGACGCCGCCGCGGCGCCCGGTAAACCGATCGGTTTCCCTACCGTAGCACCACATCTTGCGGTCGGAAACCGATCGGTTTCCGACCGCTCCCGGGAGGAAGCCGGCGCGATGCCCGACGCGAACGCCCACCCCACGCTCCCCATCCCCGGCGCGACCAGCCGCGTCCTTCCCGCATGCGGGCCCCCGAAGGCACGTTGCGCTCCCTCGAGGCGGGCAACCGACGCTCCCCTGGTCCTGCTGCACACCGTGCGCACCCAGGCCGAGCACTTCCGCGACCTCATCCCCCTCGTCGCGGACCGGCTCACCGTGTACGCCCTCGACCTGCCGGGGCCGGCGTCCTCGCGCCGGGCGTGGGCCCGGCGATCGCCGGGGTGGAACCCAAAGCCGCGCTCCGCCGGATCCTGCGGGGCGGCCTCGGCGACAAGAGCGCCCTGCGCGAGGACTACCTGGCCGAACTGCTCCAGGTCGGCCGCCGGGCCAACGCCGATCTGCTGCCGAAGGCCGCATTCACACAAGCTGCCGGGAGCGGGCCACTTCATCGCCCTGGAACGGCCCGGCGTGCTGGCCGGTCTGGTCACCGCGGCGGCGTCACAGGCCTGCCGTCCACCCCCGGATGATCGAATCGGTTCGATCTTCACCGAGCCCGGTGAACACCCGGCGGACCAGCTGAGATCTGCTTGCACATCCCCGGCGAGTGCTCTACGTTCGATTTTCGTCGATGCGGTTCGACGACATCGTGCCGGATCGCCGTCTCTGGGGGGCAGTCGAGAACGCCATGCGCAAGCGCGGTCACCACCGGCACGCCGGGACACGGCTCGAGGCCGGCCACCGGACGAACGTCCTGGCCTTGGTCGTCCCGCTGCGCGCCGGCGCCCACGACGTCGTCGTGCGGGAGTTCGTCGCCGCCGCGATCGCCGCGGCCGGCGCCCGTGACCACGCCCTGCTCCTGCTCACCGCCGAAGAGGGTCCCGCCGCGCTGCGCCGCGCGGTGTCCTCGTCCGTCGCCGACGGCGTCGTGGTGATGGACGTCGAAGCGGCCGATCCGCGCGTGCCCGTGCTGCTCGGGCTGGGCCGGCCGGCGGTGCTGATCGGCCTGCCGGACCGGCCGCGCGGGCTCGGCTGCCTCGACCTCGACTTCGCCGCGGCGGGCGCGCTGAGCCTGGGCCACCTCGCCGGCCTCGGGCACGAACACGTCGCCCTGATCGGCTCACCGCCCGCGGCCTACCGGCGCGGCAGCAGCTCCGCGGCCCGGCTCGCGCTGGGCTTCACGGCGGAAGCGGCGCGCCGGGGCGTCCGCTCGACGACGCTGGCCTGGGGGACCACCCACCGGCGGACGCTACGCGGCCTCGACGCGCTCTTCGCCCGGCACCCCGAGGTCACCGGTCTCGTGGTGCACAACGAAACGGCGCTGCCCGCGGTGCTGGCGGGGCTGCACCAGCGGGGGCTGCGGGTGCCCGAGGACGTCTCCCTCGTCGCGGTCTGCCCGGACAGCCTGACCGCGCACAGCCTGCTCGAGCTGACCTGCGTGGCGATCCCGGCGCGGGAGATCGGCGCGCTGGCCGTCGAAACGGTCATCGGGCAGCTCGACGACGGCACCGCGCCCGGAACCCGGCTGCTCGCGCCGAAGCTGGCCGCCCGCGCCAGCACCGCACCGCCACGCCTGCTGTGACACCGCGCGTCGAATAACTTTCCCGACATTTTGCCACGGTCGGTATTGTGGTGATCAATTGTCGGTTGTTGGTTCACGGAAATGACGTATTGCCCGGCCCACCCGGGCCGGTGTTAACGTGACCGCGGCGACCGCGCGGCTGTTTTTCCCGCTCGCATTTGCCGAGACGAAATCCGGGGGAAAACGATCTCAGCCGGAGGGCCCTGACATGCATCGAAGACAGCTGGCACTGGCGGCCGTGGTGGTAGCGGGCTGGTCACTGCCCGTTTCGGCGGCGGCGGAACCGGCCGCCACACCCGGCGCCTCCCGCGATTCGGGCCAATCCGTCACGCTG
Organism: Amycolatopsis sp. CA-126428; assembly: GCF_002904335.1. Lineage (GTDB taxonomy): Bacteria > Actinomycetota > Actinomycetes > Mycobacteriales > Pseudonocardiaceae > Amycolatopsis. Next base: position 104,172 of record NZ_PPHF01000139.1, read on the forward strand.
ATCACCGGCGACCGGGTGCGGGTACTGCCGAATTTGCGCGGGGAAAACACGGTCACGGTCGAACCCGGCCCGGGCCGCGAGCGGATCGGTTTCTTTCGTGAAACGCACACACCCGCGAAGCCCGGCGACATCACCGTGGTGCCGTCGGACGCGTTGGCGCTGGTGGCCTCCGGCCGGCTCGATTCCCGGCTGTTCGACATTTCCGAACTGCTGCGGCAGCACCTCGGCGACCCGGCGGGGAGCCTCCCCCTGATCGTCACGTCGTCCGCCGGCTCCCCCGCGGCCGCGCCGCCCGCCACCACCGCCGTCCGGGAGCTGCCGAGCGTGCGCGGCACCGCCCTGCGCCAGGACCGGCGCCGGGGCACGGAGTTCTGGACCTGGCTCACCGCCGGGTCCGCGCTGCGGGCCGGGATCGGCCGGGTGTGGCTGGACGGCCTGGCCACCCCGGCACTCGACGTCAGCGTGCCGCAGATCGGCGCCCCGGCCGCGTGGCAGGCGGGCTACACGGGCCGCGGCGTCACGGTCGGCGTGCTCGACACCGGCGTCCGGGCCGACCACCCCGATCTCGCCGGCAAAGTCGTGGAAGCGCAGGACTTCACCGGGACCCGGCCGGACGCGGGCGACGACCTGGGGCACGGCACGCACGTCGCCGGCATCATCGCCGGCACCGGCGCGGCCTCCGGTGGGCGCTACCGCGGGGTGGCGCCGGACGCCCGGCTGATCAGCGGCAAGGTCTGCGTCGCCTACGGCTGCCCGGAATCCGCGGTGATCGCCGGCATGGAGTGGATCGCGCCGAAGGCCCGCGTGGTCAACCTGAGCCTGGGCGGCGACACGACCGACGGCACCGATCCGGTGTCCCAGGCGGTGAACGCGCTGACCAGCCGGTACGGCACCTTGTTCGTCGCCGCGGCCGGCAACGACCGCTCGCTCGACCTGCCCGAGCCGGGACCGGTGGTCGCGCCCGCCGCGGCGGATGCGGCGCTGGCCGTCGGCAGCGTGTCGGCGCAGGACACCACCAGCTCGTTCTCCAACCGGGGCGCGCGGCTCGGCGACTACGCGGTCAAGCCCGACATCGCGGCGCCGGGCGAAGGCATCGTCTCGGCCCGGGCCGAGGGCACGCGCGACGGCGACACCGCTCCGGTCGACGACAACTACGCCCGGCTTTCCGGGACGTCGATGGCGGCGCCGCACGTCGCCGGTTCGGCGGCCCTGCTGGTCCAGCGGCACCCGGACTGGCTCGCCGGCCGGCTCAAGACGACGTTGACGAGCACCGCCACCCCCACCGCCGACGTCACCGAGCAGGGCGCCGGCCGGGTGGACGCCGGGCGCGCGGTCACCCAGCAGGTCACCGCCACCACCGGCAGCCTCGGCTACGGCTTCGTCGCCTGGCCGCGCACGCGACCCGTCACGAAAACCGTGACCTACCACAACGACGGCGACACGGCCGTGTCCCTGGCCCTCACCACGACGGCGTCGCTGTTCACGCCTTCGGTGCCGTCCGTGGTCGTCCCCGCGCACGGCGATGCCGACGTCGGTGTCACCCTTCAAGCGGGCACGGCCACGGCCGGGCAGCACGGCGCCCGGCTGACCGCGACGGCGCCCGGGATCACCGTGCAGACCGCGCTCGGCGCCTTCCTGGAGGCGGAAAGCTACGACGTGTCCGTGCGGCTGATCGGCCGGGACGGGCGGTTCACCGCGGGGGTCGCCACGCTCGTCGACACCGCGACGGGAGCCGCGTTCGGCGTCCGGCCGTTCCGCGCCGACGGCACGGCCGTGGTCCGGGTACCCAAGGGGCGCTACGACCTCAACGCGTTCGACGTGTCCGGGGACCCGTCGGGCCAGACCCGGCCCGCCGCCGTGACCCTGCTGTCGCGGCCCGGCCAGCCGGTGACCGGTGACGTTTCGTTCACTTTGGACGCCCGGGCGGGCAAACCGCTGCGGGCGGCGGTCGATCGGCCCGACGCACGGCTGCAGGGCGGCGAACTGGGCCTGGTGTCCGGAAATCCGGGCGGGACCCGCACGAACACGCTCGCCTGGATCGCCCAGCCGGGCACCGAGCTGTACGCGGTGGGTTCGGACCGCGAGGTCACCGACCACACCTACGCGCTGTACTTCCGGGCGACGCTGGCCGCCCGGCCACCCGGGGTGGATCCGAACGGGTACGTCTACCAGCTGGCGCTGCTCGAGCGCGGCCGCGTGCCGGCCGATCCCGTGTTCCGGGTGCGCGACCGGGACCTCGCGGTGGTCGACGCCCGCTACCACACCCAGGGGAAACCGGCCGGGAGCCTGCGCCTCGACGACGTCACGTTCGGGTTCCCGGGCGCCGACAGCGGGACCTACCAGGTCGCGGCGCAAGCGCTGCCGAGCCGGCGCACCGAGTACTACACGACCGGGGTGAGCTGGCAGCACCTCCTGGCGGTGTACCCGGACCCGCTGACCGACGCGGAAAGCAACTACTCGTACCGGACCTACCGGCCCGGGCCGCAGCACTCCGGCTGGAACCGCGCCCCGGTCGGGCCCGCGTTCGGCGCACCACAGGACGGCTGGGGGGTGGTTCGCGCCGGAAACCTGCTGACGTACGCGATCCCGCTGGTCTCGGGCAGCGACCCGGAGCAGTACACCTCGCCGCCAGGAGGCCTCACCGGCTCGGCGACGCTTTCGCGCGACGGCGTCGCGCTGGCCGCCACGCCGAGCCCGGCCTTCGGGGCGTTGACCATGCCGGACGCCGCGGGGACCTACACCCTGCGGTCCGTGGCCACGCGCAGCGTGCCGTGGTCGGTGGTCGGTACCGCGGTGGACGTGGCCTGGACGTTCCGGGAGCCGGGGGCGGCGGCACCGGCGAAACCGTTGCCGCTGCTGGTGGTCCGGGCCGAAGGCGCGGTCGACGACCAGAGCCGCGCCCCGGCCGGGAAGCCGTTCGTGCTCGCGCTGACCGCCCAGCGGCAGCCGGGCGCGGGCGAGTTCCGGCTGGCGGACCTGCGCGTCGAGACGTCCACGGACGACGGTGCGAAGTGGACGTCCACGCCCACCGCCCGCCTCGGCAACGGCGGGCTCGCGGTGGTGCACAACCCGCCGGGCGGAGGGTTCGTGTCGCTGCGGATCACCGCCCGGGACACCGACGGCAACGCCGTCACCCAGACGGTGATCAGGGCGTACCAGACAACACCGTGACGGCGACGGCGGCGAGCGGGCCGGCGAAGGCGGCCCCGGTCAGGAGCTTGAGCTTCCGGCCGTGGGCCCGCCATTCGCCGTCCCAGCCGCTTTCGCCGTCGTAGCGCAGGTTCGCCGTCGTCATCAACGCCCGGCCGAGCCCGAACCCCGCGCCCGCGCACAACGCCGCGGGCAGCGAAGCCGTGAGGGCCACGGCGATCGCGGCGACGTACGGCAGGCCGCTGGGCAGGTAGGTGCGCGCCCCGGTGCCCATCTCGAAGCCGAACTGCAGCGGGCCGAGGTGGCGGCCGAGGCGGAACACCGTGTCCGGCACCAGCCGGCGGTTTTCGGGCAGCCGGAAGGACCACACCCCCGTTTCGCGCAGCAGCACCGCACCCAGCGCCGCGGCCACCACGGCCCAGCACAGAAGCGCCGGAAGCGGGGCGCGCAGCAGGGAACCCGCCACGGTCAGGACGAGCGCGCTCAGGGCGCCGCCGCAGACGAGCCCGGCGCAGAACGCCAGTGTCGGAGTGCCTCGCCAGACCGGCGAGCTCAGCACGAAGGCCGAGTTCCGGCTTCAACTGGAGCCGCTGGTGGCGAACCCGGCGGCCGCGCACAGGACGAGCCACGCGCCCGGCAGCAGCCGGCCCGGCGCGACCACCAGCGCGATCGTCACCGCGGCCGCGGCCAGCGCGAGCCCGGCGGCGAGCGTCACCGGGTGCCACCGGCGCCGCGCGATCCCTTCGGTCACAGGGCGGCGCGGCAGATCGTCAGGTACGTCTGGCCGGTGTAGCCGCCACCCCAGAAGGTGGAGAAGCCGTCGGAGCAGCGGTAGACCTTCATGTCCGGCGTCGTCCACCGCCACGCGTTCTTGCCCACGAACTGGCCGCACGTGTTGGCCACCGGCTGGTGGTCGACCTGGATGCCGCCCTCGTTCCAGGTGCCGTACTTGTGCCAGCCCGCTTCGCAGTAGGTGCTCCCCCGCCAGAACCCGCCGAAGCACGCGGCGTAGGTGTTGACGTAGGTGCCGCTGGTGTCGGTCAGTTCGGCGTAGCCGGTGGGGTAGGCGTCCCGGCAGTCGTTGCGGTCGAAGCCCGGCATGCCGTACGGGCTGGACTCGGCGTTCGCCTTCCGGACACGGGACAGGCCGGACCAGTCGAGCGCGGTCGCGCCGATCGTCAACGCCCCGAGCGTCACCGCGCGCAGGAACGTCCTGCGCGTGCCGCGGGCCGTCAGCTTCCGCCCCGCGCGGGTGGGCTCGGCCGCCGGGCCGGGGCGGTCAAAGTCGGGAATGTGCGCCAACTCCAGGGTCACCGGTCTCGCCTCCTTCCTTCGGGCCGGCCCAGCCGGCCAGTGCCGTGTCCACTTCGGCCGCGCGGACCGGGAGCAGCATCCGGCGGACGCGGCCGGTCCCGTCGAGCGACATCAGCACCGGTGGCGCGAGGTGGGAAACCGAACGCCACGCCTCGCCGTCGCTGATCACCGGCAGGCCGTGGGCCAGGTCCGCCCACGTCGTCAGGGGTTCGTGGGTCAGCAGGGTCGCGTCCGCGCCGAGCCCGGCCAGCCGCTCGACCACCGTCAGGCACAGCGGGCAGCCCGAATCGACCGCCGCCACGATCCGGCCGCCGTCCCCGGCGAACCGCGGGCCCAGCACCAGATCGGGCGGCGCGGCCACGAAGCCGTCCGTGGTCCGGGTGACCACCCCGCGCAGCAGGCGGACTTCGCGCAGGACGGCCGCCAACCCGAAGAACAGCAGGATGATCGCCGCCCACGTGAGGAGCGTGACCGCGATCGACGGGGTCACCGGCGGTCCCAGGCGATGTCGATCCCGTCGAGCCAGTCGAGCCGTTCGCGTTCGGTCTTCGCCGCCGTGGTCGCGAGGTGGACCTCGGCCAGGCCCGCCGGGCAGCCGAGGACGAACGAGCGCGCGGACTCCTTCGCGTACCCGGCCTTCCAGACCTCGCCGTAGCGCGTGCGCGCGCCCGCGTGCCGCGGGATCAGCGCGGCGGCCTGGCGCGGCGTGGGGATGGAGAGCGAACCGTGGTCCTTGACCACGACCACGAAGTGTTCGTTCATCGGGTCCAGCAGCGTCTCCGCGCGGGGCACGACGGTCATGCCGTCGACGTGGTCTCCGATCCGCAGCGAGCCGAACAGGGCCAGCACGCGCTCGCGGCGGGGCGCCGGGCCCGCGTACACCGTCATCAGCTCGTGGTAGGCGCCGAACAGGGTGGCCACGGACGACTGCCCGTCACGGGCTTCGGCGACGGCCACCTCCCGGCCGTGCACGACCAGGCGCTCCCGGGTTTCGGCCGGGGCGACGTGCGTGCACGCGAAATCGTGGTAGCCGCGCGGCCCGATCTGGAATCCGGTGCCGTACGAACCGCCGACGAACCGGACACCGGCCACCACGTGGGAAACGGGGGCCGCCGCGGGCAGGCCCACGGTCACCCGATCGCCGCCCGGCGCCACCAATCGCAGCCGTTGTGTCGCCATGAGACCTCCGATTCCCGGAATCGCCCCGGTGAGACTAGCCGACGGATTCCGCGGTGGCCACGATCGTTTTCCAACGGTTCTCGGATTGCTCCGAACGGGGACGGTACTTCTGTCCACTATTGCGGTGTCCGCGAATACAGTGGGTCCGTGCACCCCTTCTGGTCCGCGGCGATGACCGCGCTGACGGCGTTCGGGGCGATCCTGCTCGCGGTGGCCGGCGTGGCCCACGCGGCGCGGCCCCGGGAGCACCGGGCGGTGCTGCGCGCCCACCGCCTGCTGCCGCCGTTCGTGGCCGCGCCGGCCGCCGGCGCCGAGGTCCTCGTGGGCACGGCGACGCTCGCCTCGCTGCTCACCGAGCCGGCGGCCGTGGTCCCGCCCGCCGTCGCACAAACGGCCCTGTACTGCGCTTTCGCGGGTTACGCGGCGGTGCTGCGGACGCGCCGGGCCGGTGTGCCGTGCGGGTGTTTCGGGACGGCGGCGGTGTCGTGGGCGGTGGTGGCCCGGGCGGTCGCGCTCGCCGCGGGCAGCGCCGGGTGCGTGGTTCTCGGGGCGCCCGCGGCGGCCCCGGACCGGGGGGCGTGCGTGGCCGCCGGGGTGGTCCTGGCGATGGCGAACCACCTGATTCCGGCGTGGCGCGAAGCCGGCGGCCGAAAATCCGGCCGCGCTTTCCGATGATTCTTTTACCGTTTCCGGAAGCCCGGGAAGAAATCGACGACGGTTGGCCGGAAAATCACCGTCGGCGGTCCGCGTCCCGGTTCACCACGCGCAGGACGAGCCACTGGTCGAACCACGCCCCGACCGTGGTCACGACGAGCATCACCAGCCCGATGACCAGGTGCGTGTAGCTGTGCAGCGGCGCGGCTTCGTCGGTCAGCTTCGCGAGCCCGAACTGGAGCAGCAGCCGCACCGTGAACAGCACGGCGACGAGCGCGAGCGCCTGCTTGCTCCGCCACACCGAACGCAGGTACCGCCGCCGGCGGGACAACAGGGTGAACCACAGCGTCAGGTGCACCGCCACGAGCACCAGCGGCAGCAGCGCGACCCAGCCGTACCGGTCGCTGAACTGCCGGCTCAGGTCATTGCTCGCCACCAGCAGCCCGACGAGCACGAAGTACCAGCCCGGCAAGCCCTCGATCGTGCCCTCGACGGGCCGCGTCCCGCGGGAACCGGCCTCCCGCATCGGGATCTGTTCGCTTCGATCGTCCATCGGCCCGAGTCTTCCGCGGAACCACCGCGGCGCGATCGGCCGCCGGTACGAGATGCGCACCGCCGTCTCGTACCCGGGTAGGAGTTTCGCCCGGTGCGGGGGGCGCGCGGCCGCGCGGTGCGGCACCATCGGCGGATGACCTTCGCCGGCCACCCGCGGATCCCGTGGACCGGCCGCCGTGGCCCGCTCGTGGCCGAGGCGGTCGTCCTCGGGGCACTGGTCGTCCTCGACACCGTCGTCGCGGCCCGGGCCGGTCCCGGACAGGGGCAGCTCGCCACGGTCGCCATCGAGTTCGCGCCCGGGGTCGGCCCGGTGGTGGCGCTGCTGGCCGTGCTGCGCCGCCGGTTTCCCGGCCACATCGCCGGTCTGGCCACCGCCGTGTCCGGCTTGTCGCTGCTGGGCACGGCCGTCGCCGCCGCGCTCGCCACGACGGGCGCCCGGCTGCCGCCGCAGCCGGGTGCGGCCGAAGCTCTCGCGCTGGCGCTGATGGTCGGGGCGTGCTGCCACCGGCTGTCCCCGAGGGCGGCCACCGCGCAGGCGATCCTCGGTGGCTGCGCGGCGACCCTCGCCCCGATCCTGCGCTACGGCGCCGAAACGACGTCCGCGCTCTACGCCGCCGGTGCCGCCGTCGCCTGGGGCGGCGCGCTGGCCGGCGGCCTGGTCCTGCGCGACGCCGACGTCCGCCACCGCGTGGAGGTGCTCGAACTCCGCACCGCCGAGCGGCTGCGGCTGGCCCGGGAGCTGCACGACCTCGTCGCCCACCAGATCGGCGGCATCGTCGTGCGCGTCCAGGCCGCGCACCGCGTCGCCGAGCGGACCGGCGGCGACACCGCGACGTTCGCCGAGCTCGAAACCGCGGGCGCCGCGGCCCTGTCGGCGATGCGCCGGCTGGTCGGAGCGCTGCGGACCGGCGACGAAGACCTCTTCGTCCCGCCCGCCGACCTCGCCACCGCCGTGGACCGCGCGGTCCCCGACGACGACCGCATCCACTTGGACGTCGGCCCCGGCCTCGCCGGGCTCGAGGTCGCGCCGGAAGTCGTCACCACCGCGCACCGGCTGCTCACCGAGTCGCTCACCAACGTCCGCCGGCACGCACCCGAAGCCGCCGAGGTCCGGGTGCTCGTCCGCCACGAGCCGCCGGGCGAGCTGCTGGTCGAGGTGGTCAACGACGGCGCCGGCCGGGCCGCCCGCCGCGGCGGCTACGGGCTGCTGGGGATGGCGGAGCGGGTGGCCGCGGTGGGCGGTACCGTGCAGGCGGGTCCGGCGGCGGGCCGGCGCTGGCGCGTCGTCGCGCGGCTGCCGCTCCGGCCGGGCTGAGCCGAGGGGAGACCGGGTGCCGACGCGAGTGCTGATCGCCGACGACCAGGCGCTGGTCCGCGCGGGGTTCCGGCTGATCCTCGACGGCGAACCGGACATCGAGGTCGTCGGCGAAGCCGCGGACGGCGACCAGGCGGTGCGCCTGGCCCGGCAGCTGCGCCCGGACGTGACGCTGATGGACATCCGGATGCCCGGCGTGGACGGGCTGCGGGCGACGGAACTGCTGGCCGGCCCGGACGTCCCCGAGCCCCTGCACGTCGTGATGGTGACGACCTTCGGGCTGGACGAGAACGTGCACGCGGCGCTGCGGGCCGGTGCCTGCGGTTTCCTGCTCAAGGACGCCGGGCCGAACCTGCTCGTCGAGGCCGTGCACGCGGCCGCCCACGGCGAGGCGCTGGTCTCCCCCGCGATCACCACGCGGTTGCTGGCGCACTACGCGCGCCGCGGTCCCCGGCGCGTCACCCCGCCGGAAAACCCGCTCACCCCGCGCGAACTCGACGTCGTGAAGGCCGTGGCGCGCGGCGAGACGAACGACGAGATCTGCCGCTCACTCGTGGTGTCGATGCCCACGGTCAAGACCCACATCGGCGCGGCCAAGCGCAAGCTGGGCGTCCGCAACCGCACCGAAATCGCCATCTGGGCCTGGGAAAGCGGCCTGGTGCGCTGACCGGGGGACGCGCACGACGACCGTGCGCGCCACGACGTCGCCGAACCGCTGCCGCCGCCGGGTCACCAGCATCACCACGATCCCGGCCAGCCCCCACGCGAAGCCGTCGACCACCATCAGCAGCTGGCGGACGAAGAACGCGCCGAGCGACGGGTGCGTGCCCTCGAGCGTCACGATCCGCAGGCGCAGCCACCGCATCGCCGGTGTCTGGCCGCCGTGCCGGTAGGGCCACCACGCGGTGACGAACCACAGGCCCACCAGGTCCAGCGCCAGCATGGTGTAGAGGACGACCTCCAGGAACGTCAGCAGTCCCGGGCCGTGCGGGCGGAACAGCCAGGCCACCGCGATCGCGAGCAGCAGCATCGGCCCGAAGACGAGCAGCTCGTCCAGCAGGAACTGCACGAGGCGGCGCCCGACGACGCCCAGCCCCGGGCGGGAACCGGTCATGGCTCCATGATCTCCGCCGCGGCCGCCGGGCGCACGCCGGGTGCGTCTCATACCCGGGGCCGAGGCGGCCGCGGCGAGTTCGTCCTCCGGGCTGATCACCGGCGGACGCCGCCGGGCCAGGCTCGGGCGCACCCCACCCGCCGACGGAAGGATCCCGGTGCGTCTCTCCCGGACAGGATTGAAAGGACTGGCGGCCGCGACGGCCGCCCTCTTCGCCGCCTCCGTGCCCGCCGCGGCCGCCGACCCGCTCGCCCCGTACACCACCCAGCAGCTGAGCTGGGGCGACTGCCCGTTCAAGCCGGCCGCGGAGGAGAAGCCCGCGCAGTGCGCCCGGGTCACGGTCCCGCGCGACTGGGCCGACCCGGCCGCCGGGCCGGAGCTCGAGGTGTCGATCAGCCGGGTCGCCGCGACCGGCGAGCGGCACGGCGCCATCCTGCTCAACCCCGGCGGTCCCGGTGGCCAGGGCACCCCGCTCGCGGGCGCGCTCGCCGCCCTGCAGCCGACGGTGAACGAGCTCTACGACTTCGTCGGCATGGACCCCCGCGGCACCGGCCACGCGGGCACCGACGACAACGGCTTCCAGTGCCAGGTGCCGGTCGGCCGCCTGCCGGCGGGACCGCTCGACGCCCGCGACCGCTCCGCGGCGAGCATCGCGGCCCACCAGCAGGTCCCCCGGGCCATCGCCGAGGCCTGCCAGAGCGACGCGCTCGCGCCGTTCGTCACGACCTGGCAGACCGCGCACGACATGGACCTGATCCGCACCCTGCTCGGGGACGAGAAGCTCAACTACCTCGGCTACTCCTACGGAACGTGGCTCGGCGCCAAGTACGCGTCACTGTTCCCGGCGCACACCGGCAAGACCGTGCTCGACTCCAGCGTCGACTTCGAAGGCCGGCTGCAGGCCGACTTCGAAGCGTTCCCCGTCATCGACCAGCGGCAGTTCGACGACGTCTACCTGCCGTGGCTCGCGCGGAACTTCGCCGACCAGCTGGGCTCCACGGCCGCCGAGGTCAAGGCGAAGTGGGAGCGCGTGCGCGCGTACTACGGCACGCACGGCCTCGCCCCCGACACCTACGACGGCGTCTTCGTCGGCAACGGCAGCCGCGTCCGGTGGCTGCTCGGCGCGCTGATCTTCCTCCTGGGCGCACAGGCGCTCGACGGAACGCCGCCCGCGGACCCGGCGGCCCTCTCCGGCGACCTGGACGCGGTGTCCCGCACGACGTTCGGCGTCCCGGCGGCCGAGCTGACCACGGACCGCGTGGTGGCCGCGGACCTCGCCCCGGACTACACGCAGCGGCCCGGCACCCGCTTCTCCGTGGCGTGCGGCGACCAGCCCACCCGCACGGCGGCCTGGTACGAGCGGCTCAGCGACCGGCAAGGCCCGCGGTACCCGCTGTTCGGCTGGGCGTACGGCCTGGGCGAAACGTGCGGCTTCTGGTCCGACAAGCCACGCCACGAACTCCCGGACGTGCCCCCCGAGGCGGCGGCGAACATCCTGGTCGTGCAGGGCGAGTTCGACCCGCAGACCGGCTACGAGCAGGCGACCGCGGGAGCCCGCGCGGCCGGCGTCCCCCTGGTGTCGGTGGACGACTCGCCGTTCCACGGGCAGTACGCCTTGGCGGGCAACCCGTGCGTGGACGGTCTCGTGAACGTGTTCCTGGTCAAGAACTCCCGGCCGCGCGCGACGACTTGTCCGGGCGTGCCCCTCCCGGGCGAGGACCAGGTGTACCCGGTCGCCGGCCCGGTGCGCGGTGCGGCGATGTCCGTCCAAGCGGGACAGACCGGTGCCGCGGCGGCCTTGCGCACGCGGGTGCAGGACGAGATCAGCGCGGTGAACCGGCAGAGGTAACCGGAAGCGCGTGGAGGTGGTCCGTGGTCGGCCCGGCTCCCCGGCCGGGGCCGGCCGCGCGCTAGCATCCCGGCGGCGACCGCGCCGACCAGGAGGCGAACATGGCGGACGAACGCGGCGTCGAAGCCGTCGAGCAGTGGTTCCGGCGGCGCGGGCTGCCCGCCGTGGTGCGGGGGCGGCCCGCCCACCTGCTCGTCCGCATCGCGCCGGCCGTCGTGTTCATCGGGGGCTGGCGGGTGCTGACCGCCGTACTGTCCGCTGTGGACGGTGAAACGGACGCGGACTTCGACCGGCTGATGGACAACGGCCTCTTCGCGCTGGGCTACAGCGGCCTGCTGCTGAGCCTGGTCGTCGGTCCCGGCCTCGGCTCCTGGCTCACCGCCCGGTGGGTGCGGCGCAAGCTGGTCGAGCGCGGCGGGACCGTGCCCGCGGCGGTCATGGCGGCCCTGTTCGTGGTCGTCGTGCCCGTCGTCGACCGGGTCGTCGACGGCGACGCGGTGGCGCTCGGCCTGCTCACCCAGCTCGCGATCCTGGCCGGGCTGTTCGCGGCCGCGTTCGCCGGGGTCGGCTCGATCGTCGGCTGGGCGCTGCGGGCCGCCTACCGCCAAGCCCGGCTGCTCGGCGAACTGACCAGCCGGGCGCTGCCGCTCCTGCTGCTGTTCACCGTCTTCGGCTTCTTCACCACGGAGATCTGGCAGGTCGGCGCCGCCCTGCCGCGGGAGCGGATGTGGCTGGTCGCCGGGCTCCTGGCCGGGGTCGCCGTGGTCTTCCTGCTCGCGATGCTCAAGGACGAGGTCACCCGGCTGACCCAGTCGCGCGCCGCCCCGGTCGGCCTCGACAAGCTGCGCGAAACCCCGCTGGCGGCCTTCCTGGCGGACGACGTCCCCGCCGATCGGCCGCCGCTCACGAAGCTGGAACGGGCGAACATGGTCCTCGTCCTGGTCCTGACCCAGGTGCTGCAGACGTTCGTCCTGGCCACGCTGGTGTTCGTCTTCTTCGTGGTGTTCGGGATCGTCGCGGTGCAGCACGCGGTGATCAAGGCGTGGATCGGCCGCGACCCCGCCGGCGGCACGCTGTTCGGCATCCAGCTGCCGGTACCGCAGGAGCTGCTGCAGGTCTCCTTGTTCATCGCCGCGTTCTCCGGCCTGTACTTCGCCGCGTCGACGGTGACCGACGCCAAGTACCGCAGCGCCTTCTTCGACCCGCTCGCCGACCACCTGGCGGTGAGCCTCGTGGCCAGGGACCTCTACCTCGGCCGGCTCCTCGGTGTTCCGGCGGGCGCCGCGGAACACTGAGGAAGCCCGGCTGCGGGAGCGCACCTCGGGCGGGCAACGTCCGGATTGTGCCGTCCGCCACCTTGTAGGTTAGGTAAGGCTGACCTTATTGTCCTCGTGTGTCCCTGCCCCACCGCACCGATCCCGGTGTGCACGCCCGTGAGGTCGACGTCGCCTACGGCAACGACGTCGTCGTGCGTGCCGCGTCCGTCTCCCTCGCCGCGGGGACCGTGACCGCGCTGATCGGCCCGAACGGCAGCGGGAAGTCGACCCTGCTGCGGGCGCTCGCCCGGCTGCACCCGCCGGTCGCCGGCTCGGTCACCTTCGCCGACGGAGCCGACCTGCGTGCTCTGTCCGGAAAGGACGTGGCCCGGCGGATCACCCTGCTGTCGCAGCACCGGACCGCGCCGGGCGGGGTGTGCGTCCGGGAGCTGGTCGAGTTCGGCAGGCACCCGCACCGGTCGCGGTGGGGCGGCCGCGACCCCGGGGGACCCGCCGCCGTCGCGCGGGCGATGGAGCTGACCGGCCTGTCCGCGCTCGCCGACCGGCCGGTGCAGGCGCTGTCCGGCGGCCAGGCGCAGCGGGTGTGGCTCGCCGCCTGCCTGGCCCAGGACACCGGGCTGCTGCTGCTCGACGAACCCACGACCTTCCTCGACCTGCGGTACCAGGTCGAGATCCTCGACGTCGTCCGCGACCTCGCCGACCGGCACCGCGTCGGGGTCGGCGTGGTGCTGCACGACCTCGACCAGGCCGCGGCGGTCGCCGACCGGGTGCTGCTGCTCGAAGGCGGCCGGGTCACCGCCGAGGGCTCCCCCGCCGACGTGCTGACCCCGGAAAACCTCACCCGCGCCTACGGCATCCGCGTGGACGTCGTGCCCGACCCGGCCGGCGGGCGGATCCACACCCGCGCGGTCGGCCGCTTCAACGACACCAGCGCGCGCACCGCGTCGGCCTGACCGGTGCGCCGTCATCGAAAACCCAGGAGAGACATGCGGATCACCCGGCTGCTCCTCGGCCTGTCCGCGGCCGCCACGTTCTTCGTGGCCGGCTGCGGGACCACCGAGGCGCCCACGGACAACGCCGCCGCCACGAGCGGCGCCGGCCCGGTCACGGTCGTCGACTCGCGCGGCAAGGAAGTGCGGCTGCCCGGCCCGGCCAAGCGCGTCGCGGCGACCGAGTGGAACGCCGTCGAGCACCTCGTGTCGCTCGGCGTCATGCCGGTCGGCGTGTCCGACATCAAGGGTTACGGCCAGTGGGTCAGCGCGGAAAAGCTCGACGGCACGCCGAAGGACATCGGCACCCGCGGTGAGCCGAGCCTCGACACGCTCGGCTCGCTGGGGCTCGACCTGGTGGTCGTCACCGACAGCGTGACCGAAGGCGCGCTCGAGCAGATCGAGGCGAAGGTCCCGGTCGTCGTCATCAACGGGGGCAACGCCCAGGACCCGGTCGCCGGGATGTACGCCGGGCTGGACGTGATCGCGAAGGCCACCGGTACCGAGGCCAAGGCCGCCCAGCTGAAGGCCGAGTTCGAGCAGAAGCTCGCCGCGGGCCGCGCCGAAGTGGCGAACCGGGGCGCCCTGGGGCAGAAAGTCGCGTTCTCCGACGCCTACGTCACCTCCGGCTCGGTCAGCATCCGGCCCTACACCAAGGGCGCGCTGGTCTCCGCCGTGTTCGGCCGCCTCGGCCTCGAGACCGCCTGGCCGATGGACGGCGACGCGGTCTACGGCCTCGCGCAGGCCGACGTCGAGGGACTGACCCGGCTGCCCGACGTCCGGTTCTGGTACATCGCCAACAACGCCGACGGCGACCCGTACCAGCAGCAGCTGGCGGGCAACGCGATCTGGACGAGCCTCCCGTTCGTCAAGAGCGGCAAGGTGCACCGCTTCCCGGATTCCCTGTGGATGTTCGGCGGCCCGAAGTCCATGGCGCAGTTCGTCGACGCGGCCGTCGCCGCGCTCGAGAAATAGCGGTGGTCACCCGGACCGGGCCGCCCGTGGTCGCCGTCCGGCGGCGCGGGCGGCTCGCGCTGCTCGGCTGCTCGCTCGCCGCGCTGATCCTGCTGGGTTCGGCGGTGCACCTGACGCAGGGCACCGCGAACCTGGCCGGGCCGGACGTGCTGCGGCTGGTGTTCGGTGGCGGGACCGGCGACACGGCCGCCGTCGTGGTCGAGTCGCGGTTGCCGCGCCTGCTCGCGGCACTGGTCGTCGGGGGCGCGCTCGGCGTGGCCGGCGCGGTGCTGCAGTCGGTGTCCCGCAACGCCTTGGCGTCGCCGGACACGCTGGCCGTCAACGCCGGGGCGCACCTGGCGGTCGTCGCCGTGGCCGCGTTCGGCGTCTCGCTGCCCCTGCTCGGCGCGACCGGGGTCGCGTTCGCGGGCGGGCTGTCCGCGGCGGTGTTCGTGCTCGCGCTGTCCGGGACGGGCGGCACCGGGATCGTGCGGCTGGTGCTGGCGGGCACCGCGATCGCGCTGGCCCTGATCTCCGTGACCCAGGTCCTGCTGCTGTTGTACGCCCAGGAAACCCGCGGTCTCTTCGCCTGGGGCGAGGGATCGCTGGAGCAGAACGGGCTGGGTGGCCTCCGCACGCTCGGTCCCGTCGCCGGGGTGGCGCTGGCCGCGCTGCTCGCCATGGCCCGGCGGCTCGACCTGATCCACGTCGGCGACGACCACGCCAGGACGCTGGGTGTCCACATCGGACGGGTCCGGTTCGCCGCGATCACCCTGGCCGTGCTGCTGGCCGCGACGTCGGTGACCCTGGCCGGCCCGATCGGGTTCGTCGGCCTCGCCGCGCCGGCCGTGGCCCGGCTGCTCGCGTCGGTGGTGCCGGGCCTGCACCGGCACGCCGCGCTGCTCCCGTGCTCCGCGGCCCTGGGCGCGGCTCTCCTGCTGGGCGCCGACGTGCTGCTGCGCGCGCTCGTCGGCCCGCAACGAGCCCTGGAGGTACCGACGGGCGTCGTGACGACGATCCTCGGCGCGCTGTTCCTCGTGGTCCTCGCCCGGACGGCCCGGATCAGTCCGGCGACCGCCGCACCGCCCGCGGCCGGCGCGCGAGCCGGCGTGAGCGCTTTGCGGTACCGGGTGGTTCTCGTCGTGCTGGCGCTCGCGGTGGCCGGTGCCGCCGTGGGCGCGGTCCTGCTCGGCGACGCGAAGCTGCTGCTGGGCGACGTCGTCAACTGGGTGAGCGGCCAGGCGGGCCCGATCGTCACCGGTGTGCTGGACACCCGCGTCCCCCGCGTGGTGGCCGCGCTGCTGGCGGGCGCGGCACTGGCGCTGGGTGGCACGCTCACCCAGGCGGTCGCCCGCAACCCGCTGGCCGAACCGGGGATGATCGGCGTCGTCGGCGGGGCGGGCCTCGGCGCGGTCGCCGTGCTCACGGGCGTGTCCGGCGTCGGATTCCGGGCCCTGACCGGGTCCGCGGGCGTGGGCGCCGCCGTGGCGATGGCCGTGGTGTTCGCCGTGGCCGCCCGGGGCGGGTTCGCCGGCGAACGCCTGGTGCTGATCGGCTTCGGCGTGCACGCGGCGTCGCAGGCGCTGGTGACGTTGCTGATCACCCTGTCCGACCCGTGGAACGAGACCAAGGCGCTGACCTGGCTGGGCGGTTCGACCTACGGGCGGACGTTCCCGCACCTCGTGCCGATGGCGCTGGCGCTGCTGCTGGTGGCACCGGTGCTGGTCCGCCTGCGGCGCGAGCTCGACCTGCTGTCGCTGGACGACGAGACGCCACGGGTCCTGGGCGTGCCGGTGGCCCGGACGCGGTTGCTGCTGCTGTCGTGCGCCGTCCTGCTGACCGGCGCGGCGGTCGCGGGCATCGGGGTGCTGACGTTCGTCGGGCTGGTCGCCCCGCACGCGGCCCGCGCGATCGTGGGCAGCCGGCACTCGCGCCTGCTGCCCGCGGCGGCGTTGCTGGGCGCGATCCTGGTCTGCGCGGCGGACACGGCCGGCCGCACGGTCATCGCCCCGGGGCAGCTCCCGGCCGGCCTGATGACCGCGATCATCGGCGCGCCGTACTTCGGGTGGCTCCTGTACCGCCACCGGACCCGCTGACCGGTTCCTCCCGGCGTTTGAGCACTTCCGTGGGCAGCCCGAGGGTCTCGACGATCCGCCCCACGGCGTCACCGACCGCCACGAAGTCGTCGCCCAGCGGCTCCACCACCAGCCGGCGGACCATCGCGACGTGGGCGGGCGCGGAGGCGGCGAGATGCGCACGGCCGGCGTCGGTCAAGGTCGCGGTCGTGAACCGGCGGCCCTGGCCGGTGCAGACCTCGCGCGTCACCCAGCCCCGGTCCTCCAGGCGCGCCACCGCGTGCGAAATGCGCGGCAGTGACCCGTTGGCCATCTCCGCGATCTGGCTCATCCGCAGGCATTCGCCCGGCATCATCGAGAGCCGCGCCAGGATCATGTAGCCCAGCAGCGTCAGGTCGGCGTCCCGCAGCAGCTGGCTCTCCAGCGCGCCCGGCAGCGTCAGCAGGACCTTCACCAGGTTGAGCCACGCCCGCTGCTCGCCTTCGCCGAGCCGGGGAAACGGTTGGTCGTCACGCACGGCTTGACTTTAACACGCAACCCAACCTACCGTTTGGGTTGCACGTTAAACCCAAGGAGGAGCGATGCTCACCACCGCCAAACCGGCCGCCCCCACCGCCACCACCGCCGTCCGCCTCGGCTTCGCCCTGTTGGCGGCGGCCGCGGTGAACACCGTGATCGCCCTCGGGGCGGTGGCGCTCGACGACGGCGGGATCCGCATGGGCCTGTCCCCCGCGTCCTACCTGCCGGCCACCGCCATCGGGCTGCTGCTGGGCACCGTCGGCTGGTTCGTGATCGCCCGCCGGGCGCCGAACGCGCTGCGCGTGGTCGTCCCCGCGGTCCTGGTTCTCACCTGGGTGCCGGACCTGATGCTGCTGAACGTGGGCGCCACGGCCGCCAACGTCATCGGGCTGATGCTCATGCACCTGGTCGTCACCACGGCGGTCGTCACCGCACTCCGCCCGACCCTGGCCGCGTCCCCCGGCGGCGTCCAAGCGGTCGGGACGGCCGACTGAGGCTTGTCCGGTAGGCGATCCAGCTGCCGTTCGCTCGGATTGCGGACGTGGCACCGGCGCCGCCCACCGCGCGGCCGAAGGCGCCCGCGGCGGGCGACCACCGACGTTCGGATCCCGCGGCCTACCGGCAGCGCAACGTGGTCGAACGCTGCTTCAACCGGCTCAACCAGTTCGTGCTCCGGCTCGATGCCCTACCGGACAGCTCCTAGGTGGCTGGTGTCGAACGGGGGTCTTGAGGGCGCCGACCGGCGGGGCGGGGCGGCTGTGGCCGGTTCT